>NZ_CP093397.1:0-1303594 GCF_029027585.1 Sulfurimonas sp. | reverse complement strand
GTAAACAGTCGGGAGGGACACTTTGCTGCGACCTTGTAATGCTTTGGGAAGTAAATTCCCTAACACTTAAGGCACACCTTATACCGAAGATACGGTGCTAGTTTGCAGAGTTCCTTAACAATGGTTCTTCCACGCGCCTTAGAATACTCATCTCACCCACCTGTGTTGGTTTACGGTACGGGCAACATTACATCTCGTTTAGAGGCTTTTCTCGGCACGACAGTATCAACGATTCAGTTCGCTCTCCGAAGAGATTGAACTGCCTGTAAGATCTCGGTTGCATGAGAAGCGGATTTTCCTACTTCTCAACCTACTTCCTTCGAGCCACTATTCCATCAGTGACCTCGTTTAACTCTATGCGTCCCCCCATCACTCAAATGATGTAATGTCGGTATAGGAATATTAACCTATTTGCCATCGTCTACCCCTTTCGGACTCGACTTAGGTCCCGACTAACCCTACGATGACGAGCATCGCGTAGGAAACCTTGGGTTTACGGCGAAGGAAATTCTCATTCCTTTTCTCGCTACTCATGCCTGCATGCTCACTTCCATCCGCTCCAGTACTCCTTACCGGTATACCTTCAGCGCTGAATGGAACGCTCTCCTACCACTTGGTAGTTATACCAAATCTAAAGCTTCGGTGTTTATCTTAGCCCCGTTATATTTTCGGCGCAGAATCGCTAGACCAGTGAGCTGTTACGCTTTCTTTAAAGGATGGCTGCTTCTAAGCCAACCTCCTGGTTGTCACAGCAACTCCACATCCTTTTCCACTTAGATAAAACTTTGGGACCTTAGCTGTTAGTCTGGGTTGTTCCCCTCTCGACATAGGATTTTATCACCCTACGCCTGACTCCCGAGGTTACACATACAGTATTCGGAGTTTGATAGGGTTTGGTACCGCGGTAAGCAGCCCTAGCCCTGTCAGTGCTCTACCCCTGTATGCTAATGCTCGAGGCTATACCTAAATATATTTCGGAGAGAACCAGCTATCACTAAGTTTGATTGGCCTTTCACCCCTATCCACAAGTCATCCCAACAGTTTTCAACCTGTACGGGTTCGGTCCTCCACTGGCTCTTACACCAGCTTCAACCTGCTCATGGATAGATCACTTAGTTTCGGGTCTGCAGCATCTAACTATGTCGCCCTATTAAGACTCGCTTTCGCTACGGCTCCCCGTTAGGTTAACCTTGCTAGATACCACAACTCGCAGGCTCATTATGCAAAAGGCAGTCCGTCACACTTGTATTACCGAAGTAATACAATAGTGCTCCGAATGATTGTAAGCCATAGGTTTCAGGTTCTATTTCACTCCGCTCACCGCGGTCCTTTTCACCTTTCCCTCACGGTACTTGTTCGCTATCGGTCTAGTAGTAGTATTTAGGGTTGGAGGGTGGTCCCCCCATATTCAGTCAAGATAACACGTGTCCCGACCTACTCGTTCCTTAGTCTAGTATCATATAAATGCTTTCGCTTACGGGAGTATCACCCTCTATGCTCACTCTTTCCAAAGTGTTCTGCTAACATCTATATTATCACTAAGTGCCCTAATCCAATTTCGCTCGCCGCTACTCTCGGAATCTCGTTTGATTTCTTTTCCTTCAGGTACTGAGATGTTTCACTTCCCTGAGTTCGCCTCTATATAAATATAGATAACATGAATCGCTCCATGCTGGGTCGCCCCATTCAGAAATCCCCGGATCAAAGCTCTTTGGCAGCTCCCCGAGGCTTTTCGCAGCCTAATACGTCTTTCATCGCCTCTACTAGCCAAGGCATCCACCTATGGCCCTTAATATCTTTTTTAATTAATATTAAAATGTTTGAATAAGATTTAACTCTTACTCTTTGTTATTCTAATTTGCGTTCACTACCTTGGTTAATGTATCATTTATATTCCCATTAAGAAATGCTTATGCCCTTGTGGTACAAGTTCCTTAATTCCGCTTGGACCGCTGTGGTCACTAAAGCTAAATATATATTCAACAAATAATCAAGTTAGTAATTTGTTTATTGTAGTTATTTAGTTTATAATTAATAATTGACTTATCTTATAATTTAATATACGATTCGTTTCTTATTATTATATGTTGACTTTAACAATTATAATTTAATGAACAAGACTAATATAAATAGAAGTCTAATAAAAAAGCTAAATTTCTTTAGTTCTTTTATTAAGCTTCTTGTAGTATGAATTTCCAAAAATGGTGGAGAATAACAGGATCGAACTGTTGACCTTCTACGTGCAAGGCAGACGCTCTCCCAGCTGAGCTAATCCCCCACTTTTATGTAATAATAGTAAATTCCATAAATCACTGAAAACTAAGCAAGTAAAGACTAATAATAACTAATATCTTCGACAGAAAAGAATTTAGTTCTTTTCTGCATTGGCTTTTACGCCTTATGAGATTTTCTTTGTAAGATAAACAAATGAATGTTTACTCTTTACTCTAGAAAGGAGGTGATCCAACCGCAGGTTCTCCTACGGTTACCTTGTTACGACTTCACCCCAGTCGCTAATTCCACCGTAAGTGGTAGCCTCCCGAAGGTTAGCTTCCCAATTTCGGGTGAAATCAACTCCCATGGTGTGACGGGCGGTGAGTACAAGACCCGGGAACGTATTCACCGTAGCATTGCTGATCTACGATTACTAGTGATTCCAGCTTCATGGAGTCGAGTTGCAGACTCCAATCCGAACTGAGAGACGCTTTAAGAGATTAGCTCCACCTCGCGGTATCGCAACTCTCTGTACGCCCCATTGTAGCACGTGTGTAGCCCTAGCCGTAAGGGCCATGATGACTTGACGTCGTCCTCACCTTCCTCCTCCTTGCGAAGGCAGTCTCTTTAGAGTGCCCAGCTTAACCTGCTGGCAACTAAAGACGAGGGTTGCGCTCGTTGCGGGACTTAACCCAACATCTCACGACACGAGCTGACGACAGCCGTGCAGCACCTGTTTTCATGCTCCCCGAAGGGCACCTCTGTATCTCTACTGAGTTCAATCAATGTCAAGGCTAGGTAAGGTTCTTCGCGTATCTTCGAATTAAACCACATGCTCCACCACTTGTGCGGGTCCCCGTCTATTCCTTTGAGTTTTAATCTTGCGACCGTACTCCCCAGGCGGAACACTTAATCTGTTAAGTGCATCACCGAGATGACAAGCATCCCGACGACTAGTGTTCATCGTTTAGGGCGTGGACTACCGGGGTATCTAATCCCGTTTGCTCCCCACGCTTTCACGCCTTAGCGTCAGTAATGTTCCAGGAGATCGCCTTCGCTTTCGGTATTCCTAGTGATATCTACGGATTTTACCCCTACACCACTAATTCCATCTCCCCCTCCCATACTCTAGGTTAGTAGTTTCAAATGCAGTTCTACAGTTAAGCTGTAGGATTTCACATCTGACTTACCAACCCGCCTACGCGTCCTTTACGCCCAGTGATTCCGAGTAACGCTTGCACCCTCCGTATTACCGCGGCTGCTGGCACGGAGTTAGCCGGTGCTTATTCATATGCTACCGTCATTTTCTTGACATATAAAAGGAGTTTACACACCGAAATGCGTCATCCTCCACGCGGCGTTGCTGCATCAGGGTTTCCCCCATTGTGCAATATTCCTCACTGCTGCCTCCCGTAGGAGTCTGGTCCGTGTCTCAGTACCAGTGTGGCGGATCATCCTCTCAAACCCGCTACCCGTCATTGCCTTGGTAGTCTCTTACACTACCAACTAACTGATGGGATATAGTCTCATCTCGAAGCGAAAAAACGTTTACCAACTCTACTTATGTAGAGAAGGACTATTTGGTATTAATCATCGTTTCCAATGGCTATCCCAATCTTCGAGGCAGATTAACTATATATTACTCACCCGTGCGCCACTCGTCAGCAACTAGCAAGCTAGTTCTGTTACCGTTCGACTTGCATGTGTTAAGCACGCCGCCAGCGTTCACTCTGAGCCAGGATCAAACTCTCCATAATTATCTGTTTCCTTGAAACGGAACAAGTCCCGTTTCAATTCCTTGCACTAAAGCTACAAACTAACAAGTAGTTTGAGAATTGATGTTTGGAGTTTAGAAACTTTTATCATGTAAAGTACTTATTGCTAAGTATTACTGATCTTTTGCCCAAGAATTAAAATTCATTGGCTTTGATTGTTTTATAGTCTAAACTAACTACTGCTTAAAGTATTAGTTACGACTTTTTGTATAGTATCTATTACTATTTGGGAACCATACATAACCTAAGTTATATCTGGTAACTAATAGAATAGACGGTTGTTGTTATATTAGTTATTTCTAAGTAACATTTCCAACTTAATAGTTATTATTAAGTCTATTACTTGCTTAGTTTTCAATGATCTCAAACATCTCTGAACCTCTTATGGCTCTTGACTCCTAAACTTTAGGTGTCTGTGTTTGTGGATGGGAATTATAGACAAAGCAACCTTTAATGTCAATAGTATTTGAAAGAAATATATAAATTTAAACTAAAGTGTTTATTTTTACTATCTTAATAACAAAAATTGTAAAATTACACTTATATAGTATAGAATAAATTTCTTTGTTGCTATGCATTAACTCTTTAAATATAAAATCCTCTCAACAAAACTATTCCTTAAGGAGGAAAATATGGGACTATATGACCGTGATTACGCTAGAAGCGATTCATTTACTTATGAAAATGCCGCAAAAAGCGACACACAAATTATCTCTTTTGTAAAAGAAACATATAAACTCTTCGCTGCATCTATGATGGCTGGCGCAGTTGGCGCTTATGTTGGTGTTCCTCTAGCAGAAGCTATTGCCGCGTGGTTTTTACCACTGTTCTTATTGGAAATCGGACTATTAATTGGTCTTCACTTTGTAAAACATAAGCCCGGGATTAACCTTATGGTTATGTTTGCTTTTGTATTTATGACAGGTTTAATGCTAGCTCCTTTGCTTGCACGAACACTTGGCATGGCTGGAGGCGGTGCTATTATAGGTAATGCTTTTGCAATGACATCAGTAGTTTTTGGTGCTATGAGTTTTTACGCTATTAAAACAACTAAAGATTTTACATCTTATGGTAAACCTTTAATGATTGCTCTTTTTGTTATCATTGGTTTTTCAGTACTTAATATGTTCTTGGGCAATCCAATGTTCAGCGTTATTATCTCTGGAGCTGTTGTACTACTATTTAGCGTACTAGTTATCTATGATACTCAAAACATTATGAGGGGTGCTTATGAAACTCCAATAGACGGAGCAATTGCACTTTACTTAGACTTTTTAAATATCTTCACTGCTTTATTACATCTATTTGGAATATTTGGTGGCGATGACTAAAAATCAACTATCACCCGAACTTTTTCGGGTGTGTGATGCAAACATAAATAGACTAAAAGAAGGTATTCGCGTAGTAGAAGATATTATGCGTTATCGTGACAACAACAAAACTCTCTCAAAACAACTCAAAGAACTTAGACATAAAGCAATCATTCAAGAAACTACAGAACTCTTGACATACAGAGATAGCATAAACGATGTTCTTCGTCCTTCTACAAAAAGTGAACTAACTAGAATAGATATAAAAAGTATAATTCTTGCAAACTTTAAAAGGGCACAAGAGTCTTCACGAGTTTTAGAAGAAATTTTTAAACTTAGCAATATAACATATAGTGAGAATTTTAAATATATCAGATATGAACTTTATAATCTTGAAAAAGAAATAGTTCTTAAAGAGAGTGAATAAAAACAACCTCAAATTCTAAATAATTTAACGGATACTCATTTAGTAGTTTTTTCGTTTGTTTATAATCTAGCACTTTTCTAGCACCACTTACTCCACTGTTTTTTATATACTTAAACATCTCTCTTGTTGAGTGAAACTCTAATTTATACTCTACAACTTCAAAACTTGCGTCAAAATATTTTTCTTGAAGTTTATTTATTGCATCTACACTTCTTAAAAGTGGTTTTATAGATGCTGTTTCACTTAAAGTTTTAAAAGTATTTTGCGTAAAAATAGCTAAAGCTACTGGTGCATTCAACTCTTTTATATTTTTAAACACCATCTCAAGGTCATCTGCCCACTGCAAAGCAGATGCTGAAAAAATATAATCATAACTATATGTTGATAAGTTTTCAAAAAGTGTTTTATCGTTAAAGTCACCATAGATGCATTCACAATTTTTTGCTTTTGGATGTAGTTCAAGCATGCCAGCCGCGAAATCTACACCTGTAAAATGTTTATACTTCCATGTAAGGCTGTCATGTAAACTACCACTACCACAACCTAAATCTAAAATATTTCTAGGTTTTCCTTTAACATTTTTGAGTAGTTTTTTTATGACTTTTTTTTGGATTATATTATAGCTACCGTACTCCGTAGCATGTTTTGAAAATTCTGAGCTTACCTTCATCTTTTGTTACTAACTAAAGAAACTATGAAAATAACTAAAATAGACAATACGATAGTAGCCCCAGAAGGAAGTGAGAAGTAAAAAGAAAGGGTCATGCCAGAGATAACACTAAGTAGAGCAAAAACTAAAGAGATAAGAATTGTCTTTACAAAACCCTGTCTAAACTGAAGCGCTGAAACAGTAGGTATAACCATCAATGCCCCAATAAGTAAACTCCCAACAACCCTAATAGAAAGAGCAATAATAACAGCAACAATACTCACAAGTAAAAAGTTTAATAATTTGACTTTTATTCCGCTTGTTTGCGCTACTTCTTCATCATAAGCAATAAAATAAAACTCTTTTGAAAAGGCAAGTAGAACTCCTAAACACAGTACTCCAAATATTGCTATTGTCCAAACATCTTGTGTACTTACAGATAAAATGGAGCCAAAAAGATAAGAGAATAAAGAGTTGTTAAAAGCACCTCCTAAAGAAACTATGATTACTGCTATTGCCAAAGAACCAGAGAGTAGTATGGCTAGAACAGCATCTGAGTACAAAGAAAACTGACCTCTTAAATACTCGATAAGCCATGCCGATAAAATAGATACAATCACAGCCATCCAAATAGGGTTCAAGCCTGCAACCAAGCCAACAGCAACACCAACAAGAGCTGCGTGAGCAAGAGTTTCACTTATCATCGAGTAGCGTCTAAGTACAATAAAAGTTCCACTAACAGAAGCAAGAACGGCAATAATCATACCTGCCAAAAAAGCTCTTTGCATAAAATCGTAGGAAAGCATTTCACTCATCTTAATGCCCATGCTTATGGTTGTGAAGTAGATGAGCATCTATACCGTAAAGCTCACTCATCTCTTCACAACTCAAAGCTTCTTTTGGGTTATTGCAGATTGTTGCTTTTTGATTAATCGTAAAGAGCCTAGCTATATCATCTGCTATCACGCCTATATCGTGGGTAATAAATACTATTGTTATTTTTTCATTTGTATTTAATTCTTGTAAAAGGGCATAAAACCTTTTTTGTGAAGGAACATCCACCCCTGTATTTGGCTCATCTAAAATCAAAATTTCTGGTCTGGATGCTAATGCTCTAGCTATCATAACTCTTTGTCTTTGCCCGCCAGAGAGTGTTCCAATCATCTTATCTTTTAACTCGCTAACATCCATTTTTTGCATTGCATCTAGGACGATTAATTCATCTTCTTTATTAAAACTTTTAAAAAAACCTTTTTGCGAGATTCTTCCCATCTTAACAACATCTTGCACAGTAGCAGGAAAAGAGGCGTCTACATGAGTCGCTCTTTGAGGAACATAACCTATCTTCCCCCACTCTTTAAACTTTTTGATTTTTTTTCCAAAGATTCTAACCTCGCCACTAGTGGGAGCATCTAAGCCTAAAAGAATTCTAATTAGTGTTGTTTTTCCGCCACCATTTGGTCCAATGATTGCAATATACTCTGCGCTATAAATCTCAAAAGAAATATTTGAAAGTATCTCTTGACCTTTTATTTTAAAAGTAAGATTTTTTACATCAAAGATAGGAAGTGAAAACTTCATTCACATTCCAAAGCTTTTGAGATTTTTTCTAAATTTTCTAGCATTATGGTTTTATAAGAGAGTTTTTTATCAGCTTCATCACGCGTGATATTTCCTAAAGGTTGAAGAACATCAACGCTAACTTTTGCCTCGTTCGCTATGCTTTTTATAGCCTTATCACTTACAAAACTCTCAAAAAATACAGTTGAAATGTTATGCTCTTTTATGTGCTGGATAAGTCTAACCATACTCTTAGCACTTGGCTGAGCATCTGGAGAAAGACCACTTAGTGCTTCAATACCAAAACCATAGTTTTTACTTAAATATGAAAATGCATTATGATTTACTATGATTGTGTCTTTTTTACAATTTTCAAGTGTTGTTTTATACTTAGCATCTAGACTTTCTAACATTTTTATATAATTATCTCGATTTGTCTCAAACAGCTCTTTATCTTTTGGAGATAATTTTATAAACTCTGTACAAACAAGTTTTGTAGCTATTATCATATTTTGTATATCCAACCAATAATGTGGGTCAGATGCTTCATCTTCATGGTGAGCATGATGAGCATGATGAGAGTGTTCATCAGCATCTAGACTATTAAGCTTCACATATTTACTCATATCAACAACTCTCGACTTAAACTCAAAAGAGTGTGTCCAAGGTTCAAGTCCCGCTCCACTGTAAATAACTAAATCGCTTTGTAAAATTTTAGCCATTAACTTTGGCGTTGGTTCAAAACTATGAGCATCTACGCCAAAAGGTAGAATCATTGTTATTTCAAAAGTATCTTGTGAAATATGTTTGGCAATATCATAGATGCTAAAAGTAGAAATAGCAACGCTTTGTTTTTCATTTTGCTGTTGGAGTTCTTTATCTTTTTTTGAAACATACATCTGTAAGAGAAAAGTAGCGATAACTAAAATAAAAATAACATTTCTAAAGTCTTTCATAATTGTCCAATATTTTTATGAAATTATATCCAATTTTGTAATAATTAGATTATTTGGGTATAATTCGCCACTTTTTAAACTTAGGATATATAAATGACAACTAGTTTTTTACTTATTGTTCAGATAATTTTAGTCGTAATACTAGTAATAGCTGTACTTTTACAAAAAAGCTCAAGCATAGGTCTTGGCGCATATAGTGGCTCAAACGAGTCTGTTTTTGGTGCTAAAGGACCAACTGCTTTTTTAGCTAAGGCTACATTTCTTATAGGGTTTTTATTTGTTTCAAATACTATTGCTCTTGGTTACCTTTACTCAAGTGGTGCTCAAGCATCTGTAGTAGATGGCATCGTTGAAACAACAAAAGTTGTTGCTCCCGTTGCTACTACTCCTGTCGCAGCACCAGTTGCTATTCCCGTTGCAAAAGAGGCAACTCAAACAACCAACACAACAAAATAGTTGCATTTTTGCAACTATTTCCATCTTTTAAACTATTCTCGCTACAATATTAAAATATTTTTTTAAGGAAGATAAATGCTAAATGAAATATATGACGCATGTGAAACTAAAATGGCATCAAGCATAGAACATATGCAAAGAGATTTTAAAACACTTAGAACGGGAAAGGTAACAACTTCTGTTTTAGACAATGTGAAAATCGATTATTATGGAACTCCTACTTCTCTTGATCAAGTTGGCTCGGTAATCGCTGTAGATGCTACAACTATTGTAATCAACCCGTGGGAGAAAAATCTACTATCAATTATAGAGTCAGCTATCTCTGCAGGAAATGTTGGAGCAAGTCCAAACAATGATGGTGACCTAATAAAACTATATTTTCCAGCGATGACAGTAGAACAAAGAAAAGAATCTGTTAAACAAATGAAGGGAATGGGTGAAAATGCAAAAGTTTCTATAAGAAATGATAGAAAAAATGCTAATGACCAAATAAAAAAACTTGAAAAAGATAAAGAAGTTACTCAAGATGAATCAAAATCTGCTCAAGATTCTATACAAAAAACAACTGATAAATTTACTACAAAAATAGAAACTATTTTAAAAAACAAAGAAACAGAAATACTAAAAGTTTAATTCAGTTAAAGGTAAGCAAGATGGATGTTAAAAATATATATATGGATGCAGATGCTCTTTTAGAAGGTCATTTTAAACTTAGCAGTGGAAATCACTCACAGTTTTATCTACAATCTGCAAAAGTGTTAGAAGACCCAAAAACTGCAAAAACTTTAGCAGATGCACTTGCTAAACAAATCAAAGAAAGCGGGCTTAAAATAGACACCGTTTGTGCTCCAGCACTTGGTGGACTCATCGCAGGTTTTGCCCTAGCTCAGGCTCTTGGGGTTCGTTTTATATTTGCTGAGAGAGTTGATGGCGTTATGAATATTCGTCGTGGCTTTGAAGTAAGTAATGGTGAAAAAGTTTTAATGTGTGAGGACATCATTACAACAGGTGGTTCTGCTATGGAAGCGGCTAAAGTTGTAAAAGAACTTGGTGGTGAGATAGTTGGTGTTGCAGCACTTGCAAACCGTGGTTTTTGTAAACGAGAGCATAGTGATATTCAAACAAAACCTAACTGTAAACTTCCTCAAGATATACCATTTTTTGCTCTTGCAGATTTCACATTTGAAATGTACTCTCCAGATGCTTGTCCATTGTGCAAAGATGGAAGTAAAGCTATAAAACCAGGTTCTAGAGGCAATTAACTAATAGTCCGAAAAAGGAACAAGTCCCTTTTTCTTCTTACTTCGTATTATATTTTAACTGACAAGTAAGCATTCTCTCAACTAAAACTCGTGCTACTTCTATTTTACCATCGACTATAACATCAACGCCTAAATCTTTTAAAGTATTTTTATGTTCTAGTGAAGTAACTTTTGCGATAAGGTTTATGTTTTTTGTGTGTTTTAAAACAGCTTCACAAACTGCTCTTTTTTTATCTATATTATCAAGTGTAACTATCACAGCAGATGAACTTTCAGTATGCAAGGCTTCAAGCATTGAGAGTTTTGACATATCTCCAAGATAAGCTTCTAGCCCTTTATCTATAGCTTCTTGAACATGCTTTGGAGAGTTGTCTATAACAATATATGGAGCATCCATCATCTCTAGATGCTCGGCAACAAACTTACCAACAACACTATATCCACAAACTATTACATGATTTTCTCGCGTGGCAAACTCTGTGACATCTAAGGACATATACTCTTCATGCGTAAAATAATCAACTATGGCATTTATGCGAGTTATAAAGAATGGTGTCACCATCATAGAAAAAATAACTACAAGTATAAAAAGTGCTCCCAGTTCAGGTTCTAAAAGATTAGCAGAAAAAGCAACAGCAAATATAACAAAAGAAAACTCTCCAACTTGAGATAATGCCAATGCTGTTTTTAAAGAAGTTGAGTGTTGAGAAGTTATACGAAGTAAAACATAAATGATAATAGTTTTTAAAACTAAAACTAAAGCAAAAATACCTACAACTAAAGCGATATTGTTCATAAAAAAGACTACATCAATTTTCATACCAACAATGATGAAAAAAGTTCCTAAAAGTATATCTTTAAAAGGCGCTATATCAACCTCTACTTTATGATGATATTTTGTTTCAGCGATTATCATTCCAGCTACAAAAGCACCTAGAGAATGAGTAAACCCCATAAACGATGCTAAAAGAGATGCACTCACAACTATGAACAAAACCGAACCCATAAACAACTCATCAACTTCACTAGATGCAGAAAACTTTAAAAGCCAAGTCATAACCCTTTTACCTACAACAAAAAGAAGACCAATTACCACCACAGCACTTATTGCGGTATCTCGTAAGATTATCACAATGGACTGATCTCCCTCTGTTGTTAAAAATCCAAGCAAAATCAAAATAGGGATAACTGCTATATCTTGAAAAATAAGTATCCCTGTTGCTCGTTGTCCATAAGGAGAATATATCTCTTTTGAACTTTTCAAATAACTCAAGACCACTGCGGTTGAAGATAAAGCAAATGCGAGAGAAAGAATCAAAGCAGAACTTTCTTGCATCCCAAAAATATAATGACTAATAGCGTAAATAACAAGAGCAGTAAAACCTACTTGCATAAAACCATTTAAAAATATCTCTTTTTTCATACTCCCCATCTTCGCTAGAGAGATTTCAAGACCAATAGTAAACATTAAAAAGACAATACCAAATTCACCAATATACTCTAAGGTATGAGAATCATTTAAATACCTCAAATCAAAAGCATAAACCAAAATAGTACCAGTTATAATGTAGCCAATAATTGATGAAACACCAAGTCGTCTTAAGAACAGATTTAAAACAGTTGAAACACCCAGTGCCATCACGATATAAAGAAGAGTCGAGTCCATCAAAAACCTTATATTTTTTAAAAGCATTATATAATAATTAATTGTAACTATACATATTTTAAGAGATTCTATACTATAATTCGCGATTATTAAAATCTTTTTGGAGTGTGAATTATGACTAAATATATTTTTGTAACTGGTGGTGTACTAAGTTCTCTTGGTAAGGGAATTACTGCTGCTAGTGTTGGTACTTTACTTAAACACTCAGGTAAAGAAATAGGTATGTTAAAAATAGACCCCTATATAAATGTTGACCCTGGAACTATGAGCCCACTAGAACATGGTGAGGTTTTTGTTACAAAAGATGGAGCAGAAACTGACCTTGACATCGGAAACTATGAACGATTTCTTGATAGTTCTTATCTAAAATCATCTAACTTTACAACGGGGCAAGTATATTCTAGCGTAATCGAGCGTGAGCGCGCGGGTGGCTATCTTGGTCAAACTATTCAAGTTGTTCCTCATATTGTTGGCGAGATTGTAAATCGCATAAAAAAAGCGGGAAAAGGTCACGAAATTCTTATTGTAGAACTTGGTGGAACAGTTGGAGATATAGAAGGTTTACCTTTTATGGAAGCTATTCGTCAAATGAAACATGATGATGAAGTCGCTGGAACTTTTTTCATTCATGTAACTCTTATCCCTTACATAAAAGCTGCTGGAGAAATGAAGTCTAAACCAACTCAACACTCTGTTCAAGAACTTCGCCGTATCGGAATTACTCCTCAAATGATTATCGCAAGAAGTGAACGACCTCTTCCAAAAACTTTTAAAAAGAAACTTTCAATGAGTTGTGATGTTCCACAAGATAGCGTTATCGAAGCTCTAGATGCTGCTACAATTTATGATATTCCTGTTACTTTTTTAAGACAACATATCTTAAAGCCTATTGCAAAAGAACTCTCCCTTGGCGACCTTAATCCAGATATGGGAGAATGGGATACTTTAGTTAAAAAAATAGTTCAACCACAAAACAAAACTGTTGTGGGTTTTGTTGGGAAATATCTTGAACTCAAAGAAGCATATAAATCTTTAACAGAATCTTTAATCCACGCCGGTGCTCACCTAGATACTAGAGTTGAGATTAATTGGGTTGATAGCGAAGAGATAGAAGAGAGAGGGGCCCAAGAGCTTTTAGGCGATTGTGATTCTGTTTTAGTTGCTGGTGGTTTTGGAAATCGCGGTATTGAAGGTAAAATCAAAGCGATACAATACGCAAGAGAGAACAAAGTTCCTTATCTTGGCATCTGCCTTGGAATGCAACTAACACTTGTTGAGTATGCTAGAAATGTTTTAGGTCTTGAAGGTGCTAATTCTATTGAGTTTGACAAAGATACACCTCACCCAATGATTTATCTTATAGATAACTTTTTAGATCAAAGTGGAGGCACTCAACTTCGTACTCATAAATCTCCAATGGGAGGAACTCTTCGTTTAGGAGAGTATCCTTGTGACACAAAAGCTGGCTCAATCTTAAGAAATGCCTACAACGGAGAAAAAACTATCTTAGAAAGACATCGTCATAGATATGAAGCGAATCCATCTTACCGTAAAGAATTAGAAAAAGCTGGAATGATGGTAACAGGGGAAGCTAGCGGACTTATAGAGACTGTTGAGATTAAAGATCATCCATGGTTTTTAGGTGTTCAGTTCCATCCAGAATTTACCTCGAGACTTCAAACTCCAAACCCTGTGATATTGGCTTTTGTAAAAGCTAGTTTAAACGCACAGTAACTAAGGAACCTCGAATTTATTCGAGGTTAACAAAACTTGAAAACACTAAATAAACAAGAACTTTATAACACTCTCTCCTCTCGTTTTAAAGATGAAGAAAAAAAACTCTCACAAATTCCAAACCCTGCTCTACTTCAAGATGCGAGTAAATCAGCTACGAGGATTTCCAATGCTATTACCAACAAAGAAAAAATCACTTTGGTTGGAGATTATGATGTTGATGGAGTAAGTTCAAGTGCAATAATGGTGGACTTTTTTCGACAGATTCCATATCCTCTTGAAGTTATCATACCAAATCGATTTAAAGATGGATACGGTGTATCTCCTAGCGTTTTGCAAAGAGTAGATGCTGAGTTAGTTATAACGGTTGATAATGGCATCTCCGCTATTGAGGCTGCAAAAATTTGTAAAGAAAAAGGTATTGACCTCATCATAACAGACCATCATACTCCTTCTAAATTTTTACCAGATGCTTATGCTATTGTTGATCCGAAACTACAAACTTGTAAGTATCCTTTTAAAGAGATTTGTGGAGCACAGGTTGCGTGGTTGCTTTTAGCACTTGTTAAAAAAGAGTTGCATCTAGACATTGATATGAAACAATTTTTAGACATTTTAGCCATTGCAATTATTGCAGATATTATGCCTCTTGTAGATATAAATCGAACTCTTGTAAAAGAGGGTTTAAAAGTTCTTATGAATTCTTCCCGTCCTTCTTCTATAATAATAAGAGATTTTTTAAATAAGTCTTGGATTTCTAGTGAAGATATCGCCTTTATGATTGCTCCTCGTATAAACTCGGCAGGAAGACTAGAAGATGCATCTATTGCCTTAGAGTTTTTCACAGCGATAGACACAAATAAGGCCTACAAGCAGTTTGAACTCTTAGGCAAGTTAAACGACCTAAGAAAAGAAACAGAGGCTCAGACGACAAAAGAAGCAATGTTGAGCGTAGATGCTACTGCTAACATCATAGTCGTGGCAAATGAAGGTTGGCATGAAGGAGTTGTGGGCATCGTTGCGGCAAGACTTGTTGATAGATTTGGAAAACCTGCCATAGTATTGAGTATAAAAGATGGCGTAGCAAAAGGAAGTGCTAGGAGTATTGGCGATGTTAGCATCTATGAACTAATAAAAGAAAGTGAACACTTGTTAAGTAAGTTTGGCGGTCATAAAATGGCTGCAGGATTAGGACTTAATGAAAAAGATATAAGTGCTTTTAGAGATGCTATAAATCAAAGTGCATCTAAACTAAACCCGAATGATTTTTTACCAAAAGAAGATGCTCTTGGTATTTTATCTACTGATGAGATAGATTTAGAACTTTTAGATTTACTACAAGAGTTTGAGCCTTATGGCGAAGCAAATCCTCGTCCTTCATTTTACTACAAGATGCTGAGGTTGTTAGTATAAAACTTATGGGAAGTGATAAGTCACACTCAAGAATTGAAGTAAGACAATACCCACATCAAAGAAAAACTCTTGAACTCATCGCTTTTCGTAAAGTTTATGAGATGCCACAAAACAGAAAAATAACATGCAAATACTCAGTTACAAAAAATGAATTTAACAACAGGGTTTCTGTTCAACTTTTAGTAAATAAGATTTACTAATCTTATGAACAAAAGAAAAAATCATGTTTATGTTTGGCCCATATATAGCAGAATAATTCACTGGCTTATAGCACTTTCTTTTTCTTTTTCTTTTATCTTTTCGCTTGAAGAAAATCTCTTAAATCTTCATGTAGCCATGGGAATTATTTTTGGGCTCATGCTTTTGTATAGAATTTTATGGGGCTTTATTGGTCCTAGATATGCAAAATTTTCTACTTTCAAACTCTCTTTAGTTGAGTTAAAATCTTACTTTATTCAAAAAATACAAAATCGCTTTAGGGAGATTCCCCCAGGACATAACCCCGCCTCTAGTTGGTTTACCATCATAGTAGTATCCCTTGGCACTCTTATCTCCATTACTGGTCTTTTGCTTTTTGGTATCCAAGAAGGTAATGGTGTTCTTGGTTTTTTAAACAATCATTATTATGAGTATATGTTTATACTTTTAGATATTCATATCTACTCTTCATATATTTTACTTACTTGGGCAATTATTCATATTTTAGGTGTTTTAACGGAGCAGTTTTATCACAGAACAAATATGGTTTTTACAATGATTACGGGATATAAAAAGGCAAAAGGAGAAGATTCTCAAACAGCAACTATAAAAAAAGGTCTTACCTATGTTTTTCTTTTTATATGTTTTATGGTGTTTTTTGTATCTATATATGATAGAAATAATATCTTTGTTGCACATAAACATGAACCTTTGCTTTATGAAAAAGATAACCCTATCTACTTTAAAGAGTGTGGAGCTTGCCATAAACCTTTCCCTCCTTTTATGTTACCAACTTCATCATGGCAAAAAATACAAAATGGACTTAAAAATCATTTTGGTAGAAAAATTACAGAAAATGAAAAAAAAGAAGATCACAAAATCTCTTTGCAAAATCAAAAACTTATATTTGAATACCTAAAAAATAATAGTGCCAATAACAGTACAAGAGAAATTTCTGTAAAAGTTATAAACTCACAAGGTGCTGGAAGTGGACGAATAGCTTTTTCAAAAACAAGATATTGGAGAGAAACTCATAAAAATATAAAACGAAGTGTCTTTAAATCTGATAAAATCAAGAGTAAGTCAAACTGTTTTGCCTGTCATAAAGAGTTTGAAAAAGGGATGGTTGAAGACATAGATATCAAAAAGTAAAAAACCTTTAACTAATAGACAATTATCTATTAGTTAAAGTTATTTGTAAGATAAGTTTTATTATACTTTTGTATATGTGATTTTTTTGTGATAAAGTTACAAGATAAAGCTTTATTCACTAAGAATTATTTTTAAAATATGAATAGGAGGTATCACTTATGAAAGTAGAAGTCTCAAGAAGAAAATTTCTTCAAGGCACTGTTAGTATGAGTATCCTAGGTGCATCTGCCTTAAGTACAAATCTATTATCAAGCAATCATGCACCAAGCGTAGCATCAGGAGCAGTTTCATTTCAAAATACTAAGACAGGAACAGGAGAAAGTTATGATGTAGCTACTCTTTGTGAAATGTGTGTAAACAAATGTGCTGCATTAGCAAGAGTTGAAAATGGCATCGTTACAAAACTAAATCCCAATCCAATGTTTCCAAAATCTAAAAATATGTTATGCGCTAGAGGAAATGCTGGCATCCAAGCACTTTATGACCCTGACAGACTGAAATCTCCAATGATACGCATCGGAGAAAAAGGTGAAGGAAAATTTAAACGAGTTACATGGGATGAGGCTTACGAAGCTATCCTAAATGGAACAGATAAATTCACAGGTCTTTCGCAAATACTAGAAGAGGAAGAAGACAACCGTTCATCTTTACTTTTTTGTGCAGGTGAAGGAATGGCAGAACACACTTTTAAACAATTTTATCAAGCCTTTGGTTCTGCTAACTGGCTAAATCATGCTTCTATATGTTTACAAACCGTTGCATCTGGTTATGGTGTAACTATTGGGGCTTATCCACAAGCTGACTTAGAGAATGCAAAATATATTATTATGGCTGGAGCAAATAGAGCAGAAGCTATCATTACTCCAGACACTATGGATGCTTTTAAAAGAACTAAAGGTCGTGGAGCAAAGCTTATTTGCATCGACCCTAGATTTACAAATACTGCAGCAAAAGCAGACAAGTGGTTAGCTATAAAACCTGGAACTGATTTAGCTTTTGTTTTAGCTTTAACTTATGTAACTATTACTGAAAAACTATTTAACAAACAATATGTAAAAGATAATTTTAAAGGTTGGGACGAATACAAAGACAGTGTTCTTTCAAACAAATATACTCCTGAGTGGGCCGAGCCTCTAACGGGCATAAAAGCTAAAGATATTTACACCATCGCTAGAGAGTTTGCAGCAGCAGCTCCTCAAGCTATCTACTACCCAGGAAGAAGAAGTACCTTTGCTAAAAATGACTTTCAACTTCGCCGTGCAATGGCAATTTTTCAATCAATGCATGCAGGGATAGACACAAAAGGTGGTCTTGTTTTTGGAACTGGCTTACCACTAAAACCACACGAAGGCTTACAACCTCTTTATGAAAAAGCAAAGGCAAGAGCAATTGTAAAAATTACAGATAAAGAAGGACATGTTGGATACAGTGACTGTGCCGTTGTTTCTGGTGGTGGTTCTTGGATTGGTTGGAGAAACAGATACTTAGAGAATGTTATGCCTTATAAAGTTAGGGGTATGTTTTGCTATAAACATAATCCTATGATGAATATGCCAAATACCGCAAAAACAGCCGCGATGCTAAAGAGAATGGAGCTTGTTGTTACCATAGATACTATGCCGAGTGATACTGTAATGTACGCCGATGTTGTACTCCCTGAATGTACTTATTTGGAGAGAACTGACCCTATTAAAACATTTGGCGGAATTGAGCCATCTTTTGCTCAAAGAAACAAAGTAATAGACCCTATGTTTGAAACAAAACCCGTTATCGATATCATGCGTGGTTTAACAACTAAAATATCTAAACCTCTTTTTGAAATCAGTAAAAAATATGATGAAGAGATTCAAGAAGCAATAGAAGATGAGGGCGAAGAAGATACTTATGCTGAGTTTGATTTAACTTTACCATTTAAACATACACAAGAAGAGTTAAATCATCATACTTTGGCAATGTATATTGGAGCAGCAGAGAAACTTCATAAAGATGGTGTTTTTTATCCTAAGCAAGATAGATATTATAAACAACTCTCAGCAAATAAGTTTCAATACTATCCTGAAGCAAAAAAATACTACCAAACAAATGGTGGAAAGCCAAAAACTCCATCTGGAAAAGTTGAGTGCGTTATAGCTTCTTTTACAGCCAAAGGTATAGATGCTATGCCAATTTGGAGAGATGAGTATGAGTTTAAAGTTCCTGATGGAAAGTTTAAACTTCTAACAGGTCGTCATGCACAGTTTACTCAAAGCGGAACAGGAAATAACTCAATGCTAAGAGATTTAATGCCTGAAAACTTTATTTGGATAAACAAACGCATTGCAAAAGAGAGAGGCATAAACTTTGCAGACATGATTGAAGTTAGTTCAAAAGTTGGAAAAACTCATCTCAAAGCATACCCAACTGAAAAAATTGCTCCAAATCAAGTCTTTTTTGTTCATGGCTTTGGTCATGAAAGTGAAGCTTTAACTTGGGCATATAAAAATGGTGGTAATGATAACATGGTTATCGAAGATATTATCGAACCTGTTTATGGTGCTGCGGCAATGCATGAAACTAATGTTGAAATAAGAAAGGTGTAACTTATGGCTAGATATGGAATGGCACTTGATTACAAAAACTGTATCAACTGCAAAGCATGCGAAGTGGCATGTAAAGAAGAAAATGGCATCTTAATGGGTGCGGATAAACACAGAATTTGGGTTGGTGTAGCAGAGATTAAAGGAGAGTATCCTTTACTAGATATTACTTCAAATTCTTTTCACCCAAGTCAATGTCAGCACTGTGAGGATGCCCCTTGTCAAGATGTATGCCCAACACAAGCGACATATACTGACGAGAATGGTGTAGTTAGAGTAGATGCCCAGAAATGTATTTTATGTTCATACTGTATGAACGCTTGTCCTTATGATGCGAGATATGTAGAAGACAGAAGCATGACAGTTGATAAATGTAACTTTTGTACTGAAACTAGGTTAGCAAGAGGTGAGACTACTACTGCTTGTCAAAACACCTGTCCAACAAAAGTAAGAGTGTTTGGTGATTTAGATGATCCAGATAGTGAGATAAGTGAAGTACTCAGAACTAGAGAGCATTATACTCTCAAGCCACATCTTGGTACAAATCCAAAACTGTTTTATCTAACATAAGGAGGATATGATGAAAATAAGCAATATTATTCCAATACGAGAAGATTTTTCTTTTCGGTCACTCTTTAGTTTTGAAAAAACTCCAACAAATATATTTTTAGCTGTTTTTACGATGGCTTTACTTGCTGCCTTTGCAACTGGTGCAACAATATTTTTAACAGAGGGTCATCACTCATATAATGTAACAAGAGAACATCCATGGGGACTTTTACTAGCTGTTTATGTATTTTTTGTTGTTAGTTCAACTGGTCTTTGTATAGTTGGTTCTCTTGGTGATGTTTTTGGCTTTGAAGATTATAAGATGATTTCAAAAAGAGCTATTTTTGGCTCTATTGTCACGATACTTGCAGGTTTTGCTGTTATCATTTTTGAGATTGGTCACCCTATAACGATGGCTATATACAATGTTATAAGTCCAGGTTTAACTTCTGCTATTTGGTGGATGGGAACACTTTATGGAACTTACCTTACTTTTATGATTGTTGAGTTTTACTTTTTACTAAAAAACGACATGAAAAATGCCAAGATATTTGGACTAATTGGTCTAATGGTTGGTTTAGCAGCTCACTCTAACTTAGGTGGAGTATTTGGTTTTTTAAATGCTAGAGCTATTTCAAATGGTGTTTTTTATCCTATATACTTTATCTTAACAGCATTTATAACGGGTATATTTTTAGCTTTTATCATGTATGGTTTTAAATACAAACTAAATTTTTCCAAAAAAGCAAAAAAACTTTTAGAAGGTTTAGCAAAGATACAGGGTTTACTTATCTCAATACTAATCTTTTTAGTGATTTGGAAAATGCTAACAGACATTTATGGTGGGATGCCAACAAGAAGTGAAGTGGCGATTCATATACTAGGAAGCACAACTTTTCACCTTGAAGTACTTCTTGCTATGGTTATCCCTTTACTAGTTTTTTTAAAAGACTTTGGTAAGAGTCCTGTTCTTATGTTTTGGGCTTCAATGATAGGTATGGTTGGTATATTTTTTATGAGATACAACCTTGTTCACGATACTCAACTAAAACCACTAATGATGCTTAAAAAAACAGAGTATCAACTCGCACCTACTTGGATAGAGTATTTTCCTTCAGCATCTGAGATGCTAATCTCTGCTGGTGGGCTTGGACTTTGTATTGCAATGTATTATTTTGGTACAAAATTATTTAATCTTGATGAGGAGGTTCACTAATGAAAAACTATAAAACAGTAGTTTTAATTTTATCTTTATTTATCTTTGGCGGGTGTAGTGAAGAAAAAAAAGAACAAACTCTAACCAAACCTACTCCAAAAGTCCAAAAAATAAAGGTTATTGAAGTAAAAAAAATAAAAGAGAATGCAATAAAAAAAGAGTACACCATAGAAGAAATTTATAATACTAAATGTATAGAGTGTCACGCATCTAATGGCTCAGGAAATACTGAAAAATTAACTCCAACTATGATAGGTCAAAGTGAAGAAGAGATTAGAGATTCTTTAACAGACATAGAAGACGATAAAGGTCACATAGTTATGGAGCACAATAGAGAAAAAATTGTAGATGCTGGAATGCAATATTCTGCCAAAGATATGGCTAAGTATATGTATGAAAGATTTAATAAATAAAAAAGTTATTACTTTTTTGTTACATTTTCATTAATATAATAAATTAGTTTGATAATATATATAACTTTTATCATATATAAGATAAACTTAAATCATTAAAAGGAGATTTAAAAATGAATAAAATCGTTAAAATTATACTTGCTGCTGTTGTAATGCTTAGCATGAGTTCAGTTACATTAAGTGCTGATGTTGCTAAAGGACAAAAACTTTACCTTAAAAAATTAAAAGGTGCTTGTAATATGAATGGTGCCAAAATGGCGACTCAACACTCTCAGGGTGAATGGAAAGTTATTGGTAATGGTGCTGGTCTTGCAACTGAACTTAAAAAAATATGTCCAAGCGTAAAAGATAAAGCTTTAAAGGGTAAATATCTTCCTCATTATTATGACTTCTTTTTTGAGTATGCTAATGACAGTGGAAATGTTCCATCTTGCTAATCTAACTCTTTGAGCCACTTTGTGGCTCAATTTCTTCTTCCATTTAAGCCTCAAAACTACCTTTTTTACATATAATTTTATATGCCAATAATTAGTGACTGCTTACAAGCTCGTTCAGAGATAACATCTTTTTTAAAACTAAACAATAACTCTTTTGCTATTAGCACTAAATATCATGGAGCAAAAATCGTTGATTCTCAAAGTTGTGATATTCAGCTAAGTTTTAAAAATGCAAATCTAAATTTTAATACTACTGCAGTATGCATTTCACCAAACACCAAACTTATAGCTTTTACAAGCTCAAGGCATCTATACATTGCAAATATGTATGATAAGAAAATACTACAAACTATTGAATTAGATAAAAATACCATAAATATCTTAACCTTTGACCCAACTTCGCAATACATAATTGCAGGAAATACAGATGGTAGAGTTCTTCTTTTTAAACATAGTTCTTCAACTCAACTCTCAAGATTATGTTCTTTTCCTCATCAAAGACCAAAAACAAGAATCAAAAAAATTTTGTTAGTGCTTTTAGCTTTTACAAAAACTTACTAGCTGTTAGTGGCTATGGGGGAGCGATTTTTATTATAGATATTTCTTCTTTTGCGAACAGGACTGTACTGCTTCATTCAACAGCGGCCAAAAGAGCCTTATGCTTTTTAAATGAAAACACCATTGTAAGTGCTGATAATGATGGAAACTTACAGTTCATCTCCATAAGAGATAACACGATGATAAAAAGCTTAAACTTAGCAGTAAAAAAAATATCTCAAATTACTCTCATTCCTAAAACAAAATACTTAATTGTGAATGCAAACACTAACTTTATGATAATTATTGATTATAAAGAGCATAAAATTATTCACAACAAATATATAACATTTAAAGAAAATATCTATAAGGTTTTTGCCCTAGATGCAAGTGAATTGGTGGTCTGTTTAAAAGATAAAAACATAGTTCATGTTCAACTTCCAAGTGTAAAAAGACTAAACTCTTTAATCCTTCAAAGTGCCCTGCCCCAAGCACATGGTCTTGTTGATAGGGAGCCCATGTTAGTTAATACAAAAGAGCATAGAGCCTTAGAAAAAATCTACAATACTGCTTATAAAAATGCGGCTGAGGCACTAATAAATCAACAATTAACTATCGCAAAAGAGTTCATGGAAATCTACAACGAAGTTCCCTCAAAAAAAGAATCTATAATTCTTTTGTTTAAGTCCTTTGAGCATTACAATAGATTTAAAACTTTATATGCAGAAAAAAAACATGCTCTTGGCTTTGCGATGAGTACTAAATATCCAGCTTTAAAACTAACAAAACAGTATGCAAGTATGGAAAAAAGATGGAAAGAAACATTTACAAATGCACAAAGGCACATACTTTTAGGCAAGCCTGAATATGCAAAAGCATTATTTCAAGATTATATAACTGTTGCTTCAAAGCGTCCAATAATCGAACTTATTTTAAGACATAATTCTCTTTTTATAGAGTTTTTAAAGGCTCTTGAGAGTCAAGACTTTAAAAAAGTACATGAGATTTGTATAAAAAATTCTCTTTTTACACAGATGCCAATCTATAAAACATTATCAAACGATATAGAGAAATCAATAAAAAGAATCGAAGCCTATATAAAAAAGAACAATATTTCTTTAGCAAAAACTAGCTTATCAAAAATAGAAATGACTCCCGGATTTGATGAAAAAGTAGATCAACTTTATTCTATGTGTGATGATATGATTCAACTTCAGAAGCTTATGCAAAAAGTGATTTTTACTCTTGTTATGAACTCATAGACCTCTATGGGCATCTACGCTTTAGCGACCTTGGAGAACTTCTACAAAAACACTACTCTAAGCTAATCGATGAGTGTGAAGAATATGCTCTTAAGGGAAATATACAAAGCATCAAAGCTGTTCTTGGAGAGTTGATAACTCTAGATGCCAGAAAAGAGAAAGTTGGTGATTTACTTAGAGTAAGTTTTCAAACACAGATTAAATTCTTTTTATCCAACACTAAAACTAAGGCTGCTAAAAGCGTTATCTATAACTATATAGATATTTTTACAAAAGATGTTGAAATAATAAACTTAATGAAAGAGTATGAAGCACAAACAAACAAAAAACTAGCCATTACGCTCCCAAGCGAAGAGGTACCTTCAAGAGACGCTTGGGTAAACTCTTCTATTATATTTGATTCGCGGACATAAGAGATATAAGGTTCTCTTTTGTATCTTCAAATGGAACTTGAACATCTGAGAATTGTGACATAAACTTCTCCATATCCTCTTTTTTGTTCATCGCTTCATCAAGTTCTGAGTCTGTTCCTTTTACATAAGCACCAATGCGAATAAGCATCTCATTTTCTTTTAATAGTGTGTATAATCTTCTGTATTTCATAACGGATTCTAGATGCTCTTTACTTATAATATCATTCATTACTCTAGATGCAGAGTTTAAAATGTGAATAGGTGGATAAATTCCAAAATCTGTAAGCTCACGAGAAAGCACTATGTGTCCATCTAAAATAGAACGAGATTGGTCTGCAATAGGGTCACTCATATCATCTCCCTCTATCAAAACTGTAAAAAAGGCAGTTATAGAACCTTTTCCTTCTTCTTTTCCAGCTCTTTCCATAAGTTGAGGCAAAAGAGTTAAAGATGAAGGGGGATAACCTTTTGAAGTTGGAGGTTCTCCAAGAGCTAGACCAATTTCTCTTTGAGCCATAGCAAATCTTGTAACAGAATCCATAATGAAAAGAACATCTAGTCCTTTATCTTTAAAAAATTCAGCAACGCTCATAGCAGCAAAAGCTCCGTACTTTCTCATCAATGGAGAATCATCTGAAGTTGCGACAATAATTACAGTATTTTCTAAGTTACCTCCTAAGTTTTTTTCTATAAACTCAGGAACTTCCCTACCTCTCTCTCCTATAAGTGCAACAACTTTTATGGGAGTTTGAGCACCCCTTACAATCATTCCCATTAGAGTTGATTTTCCAACACCACTTCCAGCGAAGATGCCAAGTTTTTGCCCTTTACCACAAGTTAGAAGTCCATCTATACTCTTAACTCCAACACTAAAAACTTCATCTATCATACCTCTTTTCATTGCAGCGATAGGTGATTTTATGATTGGGGATAGACTAGATGAATTTATATTGCCTTTTCCATCTATTGGTCGCATAAATGGGTCAACTACTCTTCCGAGTAAGGCTTCTCCAACTGGAATATTCATACCTGTTTGGTCTAAAAATACTCTATCTCCAGAACAAAATCCTTCTACAAAACTAAATGGTGTTATAAAAAAAGTGGAACCATCTATCTCGGTTACCATACCTATTGTTTCTTGAGATGAAGTATTAGAAATAATTTTAACTAAATCACTAATACTGACTTTTAATCCCGTTGCAGTAATGATTGTAGCATTTATTTTGACAACCTCACCAAAAGATACTGAATAATTTTTTGAAGAAATTTTATCTTTTAGTGATTTAAAAGGCATTAATATCTTGTGCCTGTTGGGGAGTTAATGAGAGAGAAAAAATTCACTTCTTGTTTTTTGGTCTTTTTTAAATAAACCTCTAAGCGCTGAGGAAGTTGTGGTTGAGTTTATCTTCTCAACCCCACGCATCTCCATGCACATATGTCTCGCGGCAACCACGACAGCTACACCTTTTGGAGCAATAGCATCCATAATAGCATCTGCGATTTGCTCAGTAAGTTGTTCTTGAATTTGCATACGACGAGCAAAAACATTTACAACTCGCGGTATTTTTGAGAGTCCAACAACTTTACCATCAGGTATGTAAGCAACATGAACTCGCCCGATAATAGGCAAAAGATGATGTTCACAAGTTGAATAAAACTCTATATCTTTTATCAAAACCATCTCATCGTTAGAACTTGTAAAAAGTGCTTTTTCTAGTATCTCTTTTGGATTTTCTTTATATCCGCCATAGATAAACTCATATGCTTTTCTAACCCGCTGAGGAGTTTTCTCTAAGCCCTCGCGAGTTGGGTCTTCACCAACATGAGTCATCATTATTTTTACAGCGTTTTCAAACTTTGTATCATCAGAATCAAACAAGCTTATTCCTTCAAATACCTATGACACTAAAACATGAGGAACGATTAGTGGGTACTTTTTCATTTTTCTAAAGATATGTTTTCTTACGATTTGTCTAAGGTCATTTTCTAATGCTCTAGAATTTTCTATCTGTCCATCTTTTACATGAAGTAAAAAGTTTTCTAGTATATCTTCCATTTCTTTTGCAAATGCTTTATCATGCTTATCTGCGACTATACCAAATGTTGTAACTTTTGGTTTTGCTTGCATTTTACCATGTCTTGCATCTACTTGAGCAACAAGCATTACAATTCCATCAGATGCTAGTTTTTGACGGTCAAGAACTATATCATCTTCTATTTGATGATTGTTTTGATTATCAATATAAGTTTTACCTGTTTTAACAGTTTTAACTTTTCTCATATATTTTGAAGATATTTCTATCTGATCACCATCTGTCATAATCATGATGTTTCTCTCAGGAACACCACACATCATTCCTGTTTCTTTATGCGCCATTACATGGTTATACTCACCATGAACAGGTAAGAAGAACTTAGGATTTACTAAACGGAGCATAAGTTTTTGCTCAGGTATAGATGCGTGACCTGAAACATGTATATCTTTTTCTCTAGATATTGTTGCACCTGCGCGTTGAAGATGATTTAACATACCAGAGATTGAGCCTTCATTTCCAGGAATTGCACGAGAAGAAAGAACAATCAAGTCTGTTGGTTTTATTTTTATATGTCTATGCTCTCCGATTGACATTCTAAATAATGCAGAACTTGGCTCACCTTGAGAACCAGTTGTAACTATAAGAACTTCTTTATCATTTAAGTGTGCTACTTGATCAGCATCTACAAAGGCACTTTTAGGAAGTTTTACATAATCATACTGCATCGCTATCTCAATATTACGCTCCATTGAACGCCCTATCACACAGATTTTACGACCATATTTTATACCATATTGTATCGCTTGAAAAACACGATGAATGTTTGAGCTAAAAGTTGAAAGTAAAACACGACCTTGGGCTTTAGCAAAAACTCTATCCAATGCAGGGGCAACACTTAACTCTGATGGAGTTGGTAAAGGATTATAAGAGTTTGTTGAATCACTCAACAAACATAAAACACCTTTTTCTCCATAGTGAGCAAGTCTATGTAAATCAGCTGTATAGCCATCTACTGGAGTATGGTCTATTTTAAAATCACCCGTATGGATGATTGTTCCAGCTTCAGTAGTAATTGCCAAAGAAGATGAATCTAAGATAGAGTGTGTCATGTGCATCCACTCAACTTTAAAATCTTCACCTATCTCATAAATCTCTCTTTTTACAACAGGATTAAAATATTTTCTACACTCTTTTATATGATGTTCATCAAACTTATTTCCAATCATTGCTAAAGGAAGTGGAGTTGCGTATATAGGAAACTGCATCTCTTTATAAAGATACGGCATTGCACCGATATGATCTTCGTGAGCGTGAGTAATAATTACCGCTTTGATTTTATCTTTGATTTGACGAAGGTAAGTAAAATCTGGTACTAATATATCAACACCATGCATATCTTCATCTGGGAAACTCATCCCAATATCAATTAAAATCGCTTCGTTTTCTGTCTCAAGAACTGTTATATTTCCACCAATTTCACCAAGTCCACCAAGCGGAGTTACGCGAATTTTTGCTTTAGAATTTAAATCTAATTTATAGTGAGGATTTAATCTTTGCTTATGTGCTTCTTGATTTTTAACCACAAATGCTTTTATGTTTTCATCAGTTGGTGCAGGTTGTCTGCGGTGACGGTTTTTATTCTTGTTTCTATTTTGATTATTCCCATTGCCATTTGGCTTACGGCTACTATTGTTACTTGGTCTTCTATTGTTGTTGTTATTTGTATTTGGTTTACGGTCCGATTGAGGTTTAGTTTCTTGTGCCTCTTGTTTTTCTTCAGCCATCCAAACTCCTTTTTGTTATTTTATTTTTTTATAGAGTTGGTGATAGTCATGTGTAGAAATTTGATGAGGACGAATCGTTAGTGTATATTCAAGCTCATTTAAAGCTTCTTGAATCTTTTCTTTTTCATAAACAACAGATAGATTTTTCATAAGAGTTTTGCGAGGCTGCTTAAATGCAACTCTAAGCATGCCCTCAAAATCCTCATTACTTCTATCTTTAGTCTTTTGTATAAGAAAAACAGCAGAGTTTATTTTTGGCGGAGGTTCAAATGCAGTTGGAGGCACTTGCACAACTATATGTGCTTCTGCCACACTTTGAGTTATAACACTCAAAGACCCAAATACCTTCTGTCCCTCTTGCGCGCAAAATTTCTCTGCTACTTCAAGTTGTACCATTACAAGTATGTTTTTACACATTGGATCTGCGAGTGCTTTTAATATGATGTTTGTCGCTATATAATAGGGCAAGTTTGCCACCAAATCATACGGCTCATCAATCAAGCTACTCTGCCAAGCGTTCAATACATCTCCACAGTTTATGTGAAGTCGCTTGGTATCAATCTCTTTTTTAAATGTACTTTGCAATAGTTTACACAAATCGGTATCGACCTCAAAAGCTTCTACACTTTTGACATCTACTAAATATTTAGTTAAATCACCTAAGCCAGGTCCAATTTCTACGATTTTATTATCGTTTTTGGGCATCGCTTCGACGATTTTTCTTAAAACTATTTCATCTTTTAAGAAATTTTGTCCAAATTTCTTTTTAGCTACAACGCTATTTTTATTCATAAACATGATTCTATACTAATTTTGCTTATAGTTAGTTAATATGAGAGATTATATTTGTATCAATATAAATGTTTCATGTGAAACATAAAAGGTTTATACTCTTTATAAGAAGCAAAGAGTATAATTCCAACATATTATATAAGGTATGCTTTCATATGAACTATTTCGCTAAAAGAATTATTCCTTGTCTAGATGTAAAAAATGGGCGAGTTGTTAAAGGCGTTAACTTCGTTGGTTTAAAAGATGCTGGTGACCCAGTTGAAGTTGCTAGAAGATATAACCAAGAAGGCGCTGATGAGATTACATTTTTAGATATCATGGCTTCTAGTGATAATAAAGACACCATAGTAGATATAGTTGCCGAGGTAGCAAAAGAAGTTTTTATACCACTAACTGTTGGTGGAGGAATCAGAAAACTTGATGACATTTACAAGCTTTTAAATGTTGGTTGTGACAAAGTAAGCGTTAATTCTGCCGCTATCAAACGCCCTGAGCTTATAAACGAGAGTGCAAAACGCTTTGGTTCACAGTGCATCGTTACTGCCATCGATGTAAAAAGAACAGGAGATAGGTACCATGTTTTTTTAAATGGTGGTAGAGTAGATACAGGTCTAGATGCTGTAGAGTGGGCTAAAGAAGTAGTAAGTAGAGGAAGCGGAGAAATACTTTTAACCTCTATGGATGCCGATGGAACAAAAGCAGGTTTTGAGTTAAACATCACAGAGCAAATCTCAAAAGCTGTAAATGTTCCTGTAATTGCTAGTGGTGGGGCAGGGACAATGGAGCATATAAAAGATGCTTTTGATATAGGTGCAGATGCAGCTTTAGCCGCTAGTATCTTTCACTATAAAGAGATAGATATTATGGATTTAAAACATTATTTACATGACAACGGTATAGCGGTAAGATTATGATTATTTGCGCTGGAAATAACGAAACCTTTGATTTTGCTACTCCAATGGGAGTTGGTTTAGTAGAAACCGCTATGAATTTAACAAGACTTTGTTTGTTTGATAAACCAGAGTTTTTACTTTTTGTTGGTTCAGCTGGTAGTTATGGTAATCATAAAATCTTTGACATAATCGAATCAAAAACTGCTTCAAATATTGAACTAGCCTTTTTGAGTGCAGATGCTTATACTCCTCTTGATAATGTTGTATCAACTAACATAGAAGAAAAAAAAGATGTTATTGTCAACTCATCTAATTATATTTCAACAAACAAAGAACTAACAAAAAAGTTTTTAAACTTTGGGATAGAAATAGAAAATATGGAATTTTTCAGTGTTTTGAAAGTTGCTGAAGAGTTTGATATTCCTGCTGGTGGAGTTTTTTGTATTACTAACAATACCGATGAAAATGCTCATAAAGATTTTTTAGAAAATCATGAAAATGCAAAAGAACTTTTAAGTACACATGTAAAAAAAAGAATAAAGGAACTAACATCTTAGTAACTAACACAAAACCTTCTCTTCTTGATTTTACAAAAAAAGAGCTACTAACTTTAATCAAACCTAGTTTTAGAGTAACTCAAATCTTTGGTTGGTTATATCATCAGTATGCTCAAGATTTTGATGATATGAAAAACATACCAAAAGCTTTAAAAGAAGAGTTAGCAAAAAAGTATATTGTAAATCCTCTCACAATTATAAATAAAGAAGAGTCTAGTGATGGAACTATAAAGTACCTTTTACAGATGCAAGATGGAAAAACCATGGAAGCTGTTTGGCTTAAGATGAAAGATACTCAACTTGATGAAAAAGGTGAAGTCATAGCAGAAGCTAGATATACTATCTGTGTTTCAACACAAGTTGGTTGTAAAGTTGGCTGTTCGTTTTGTTTAACTGCAAAAGGTGGTTTTACTAGAGATTTAACCGCTGGAGAGATTGTAGCTCAAGTTGTAACTTTAAAACGGGATAACGACCATAAGCATAATAGAAAAATAAATATAGTGTATATGGGAATGGGTGAGCCACTAGACAACTTAGACAACCTAGCAAAAGCGATAGAAATTTTTAAAGAAGATGATGGTCTATGTATTGGTGGCAAAAGACAAACTGTTTCAACAAGTGGACTTAGCAATAAGATAGACCAACTTGGGAAGATGGATTTAGGTGTTCACATAGCCATATCTCTTCATGCTGTTGATGATAAGCTTAGAAGCGAACTAATTCCTATGAATAAAGCACATAACATAAGTTCTATCATACAAGCAGTTAAACGCTTTCCAATAGACACAAGAAAACGGGTAATGTTTGAATACCTAGTTATTAAAGGCAAGAACGACGACATAGGCTCTGCTAAGAAGCTCATAAAGCTTTTAAGTGGTATAAAGGCCAAAGTAAACCTTATCTACTTCAATCCTTACCCAGGGACTACTTATGACAGACCACAGAAGGAAGATATGGTGGCTTTTGCGGACTACTTAATCAAGCATGGGCTTTTATGTACCATAAGAGATTCTAAGGGTATTGACATCAGTGCTGCTTGTGGTCAGTTAAAAGAAAAAATTCAGAAGGATATATTATGAGTTATTTAGACATATTTCAAGTTGTTTTTTTAGTTATAGTATTTGGCGTTGGTGTGGTTAGTTTTATTAAAGCAGCTACAAACAATGACTAAGTACCCCTTTAAAACAAAAATTAATAAACTTACTGTAACCTTCTTATGATAAAATAGGTTTAATGTAACCGTAAATAAAAAAAAGGAATTTAAAATGCCAGAAAAGAAAAAAACAAACACAGATAGAATTAAAAGAATATACGATCTTTGTCAACTTCATTTTGGGGATGTTCGTTTTGTTGGTATTAAGTATCACAAAAAAATTGGTTGGATTGCAAAAGCACAGTTTGATGATGGTTTTGAAAATTTAACGGCAGATGGAGAATCAAGTGTTGAAGCACTTCGTAATCTTAAAAATCGTGTTAAGAAAATCATAAAAAGATATAACGCAGTATAAAACAAAAAAGAGTAAACGACCAACACACCAGGGAGGTCGTTTATCAGCGTAATAATACCCTACTTTTCTCATAAACCCAAATTATTCACTACAAATTTTAAAAACTTCTCTTAAAAAAATTATAAATCAAAAAAATGTTTGTAAATTTATTCTTAATGTGTATTATTCACACATTGTTCTAAGTTGTGAATATCTCTACTCTTCAAGTAAGCTAAATTTGAATTTTCTTTGACTTTTTAAGAATTATTTTATATAAATCTATGCTGAAATATCAAATCTTACACCTTGCTTAAAGCCCATAAATACGGGCTTTTGTACTTATTCCTTAAATTGTACCCTTTACTGAACGAATGTCTTTTAATAATCCATAAATGTTATTCACATTCACTTAAACTTTTAAGGCAGATATCCTCAAAATTAACCTTGCTTTGAACATGGTACTCATTACCATAGAGTTCAAACTCCAATTCATTCGCATGAAGAAGCAATCTTGATGCTCCGCTTAGTTCAATTCTTTTTTTAGCATCTAGCTCTTTATCTAAAAATCTGATTATATTTTTTTCACTTTGACCATAAATCGGGTCACCAACTATTGAATGTTTCACATGAAACAAATGTACTCTTATTTGGTGTTGCCTTCCTGTATATGGAACACACTCTACTAAAGTCATATTTTTGTCTTGGAAATACTTTAAAGGATAAATATCTGTCTTAGATGCTTTTCCTTCTTTGTGAACTTTTACTACCATTCTAACTATTGCACTTTCATCTTCTCTTCTTAATAATGGTTCTTGGATTGATAAATTTTCTTTTACTTCTCCATGAACAAGTGCTAAATATCTTTTCTTCATATTTCGCTCTTCAAACATCATCTTAATATCTCTTTCGCTTTGTTTGTTTCTAGCACATAAAACGAGTCCGCTTGTTTCTTGATCTATACGATGAGCAATATTAGCATCTCTGCCAAACTGATATTTTAATTCATCTATAAGAGAGTAGGGGGTTTTTCTATTTTGTGGGTGAATAAGAACTCCACTAGGCTTATCAAAAACTACAAATTCTTCTTCAACTCTTGTTGGTTTTAAACCTTTTGTAATTGGCTCAAAGTATATAAATTCAAACTCACCTTCGATTTCCCCCGCTGTTCTGGTCATTGGTATATCGTTGACAAATAGGCGACCTTTGGCGATTAATCGCTGAGCTTCTTTTTGTGTATAGTTCAATTCTTTTATCAAATACAGAAATGCTTTCTTTTTTTCTTTAGCAAACATTTTTTTACGAACAAATGGCAAAATTTAAATCCTCTTTAATCAAATATTTACTAAAAATTATGTAGAATAATAGCATAATATATAACATTAATTATAAGGTTTCAATAATATGATAGATAGATATTCTAGAGAAGAAATGCGTAAAAATTGGACACAACATGCAAGATATGCTGCATGGCTAAAAGTTGAAAAAGCAGCTGTTAAAGCTTGGGCTAAACTTGGAAAAATTCCTCAAGATGATGCAGATAAAATCGTAAAAAATGCAACATTCTCAGTAGAGCGTATCGAAGAGATTGAGGCAATTACCAAACATGACCTTATTGCATTTAATACAAGTGTTTCAGAATCACTTGGTGATGAATCAAGATGGTTTCATTATGGCATGACATCTTCAGATGCAGTTGATACTGGTGTAGCACTACAAATGAGAGATTCTTTAACAATAGTGATAGACGATGTAAAAATATTGATGGAGTCTATCAAAAAACGCGCACAAGAGCATAAGATGACTTTAATGGTTGGTCGTTCTCATGGCATACATGGTGAGCCAATTACATTTGGTCTAACTTTAGCGGTTTGGTATGATGAGATGGCTCGTCACTTAGTGAACTTAGACCAAACTATGGATGTTATAGCAGTAGGTCAAATATCAGGAGCTATGGGTAACTTTGCTCACGCACCACTTGAACTTGAAGAGTTAGCAATGGCTGAACTTGGTCTAAAACCTGAGCCTTGCTCAAATCAAGTTATTCACCGCGACAGATACGCTAGACTTGCAACAACTTTAGCACTATTAGCTTCTTCAGTTGAAAAGTTTGCCGTTCAAGTAAGACACCTACAAAGAACCGAAGTGTATGAAGCTGAAGAGTTTTTTGCAAAAGGTCAAAAAGGTTCTTCTGCGATGCCACATAAGCGTAACCCTATCCTTACTGAAAATATCACAGGTCTTGCAAGAATGATTAGAGCTTACGCAGCACCAGCAATGGAAAATGTGGCACTATGGCATGAACGAGATATCTCTCACTCTTCTACTGAGCGATTCTGGTTACCAGATGCTTTTATCACTATGGACTTTATGCTTCACCGCATGAATAGCGTTATTGCTAACCTTACAGTGTTCCCAGAAAACATGATGAAAAACTTAAACCTTACTGGTGGGCTTGTATTTTCTCAGCGTGTACTTTTAGAACTTCCACTTCAAGGCGTTTCTCGTGAAGATGCTTATCGCATCGTTCAAAGAAATGCTATGAAAGTATGGGAAGAAATTCAAAAAGGCAAAGCATCTACTGATGAAAATGGTGAGAGTTTATACTTAAACCATCTATTAGAAGATGATGAACTAAGAGAGTCACTTAGTGAAAAACAAATCAGAGAATGTTTTAACTTTGATTATTACACAAAAAATGTAGATGCAATTTTTAACAGAGTATTTAAGTAATAGGGGGATAAATGATAACAATTATAAAAAGAAACGGACGAACAGAACCGCTTGATATTAGTAAAATTCAAAAATACACTTCTGCTGCTATCAAAGGACTAACAAATGTTAGTCAAAGTGAGCTTGAAGTTGATGCGCAGATATTGTTTCGTGATGGAATAACATCTAAAGAGATTCAAGAAACTCTTATCAAAACTGCGGTTGATAAGATAGACATAGACTCTCCAAACTGGACTTTTGTAGCATCTAGACTCTTTATGTTTAACTTGTACCATCAAGTAAATGGCCATTCTGGTTATTCTTCATTAGAAAAGTATTTTAAAAGAGGGGAAAAAGAGGGAAGACTTCTTCAAGGTCTTGGTGATTCGTATGACCTTGAGAAATTAGACAAACATATAAAACCTGATAGAGATATGCTTTTTAACTACCTTGGCGTTAAAACTCTTTACGATAGATATATTATCAAAGACAAAGATTCTAATCCCATAGAGCTTCCTCAGCATATGTTTATGGCTATCTCTATGTTCTTAGCACAAAGAGAAGACGATAAGCACGAATGGGCTATAAAGTTTTATAACATGATATCTCAGTTTGAGGTGATGCTTGCAACTCCAACACTCTCAAATGCAAGAACAACTAGACATCAACTTTCATCTTGTTACATAGGTTCAACTCCCGATAACATAGAGGGAATCTTTGATTCTTACCAAGAGATGGCGATGCTTTCTAAGTTTGGTGGAGGCATCGGTTGGGACTGGACTGGCATCCGTTCTATGGGTTCATTTATTGATGGCACAAAAATGCTGCTGGCGGAACTGTTCCTTTTTTAAAGATTACAAATGATATTGCCATAGCAGTTGACCAACTAGGGACTAGAAAAGGTGCTATCGCTGTTTATATGGAACCTTGGCACATAGATATAAATGACTTTTTAGACTTGAAGAAAAACTCTGGAGAAGAGCGTCGTCGTGCGCATGACCTATTTCCTGCAATGTGGTTAAATGACTTGTTTATGCAAAGAGTCCAAGAAGATGCTATCTGGACTCTTTTTGACCCTTATGATGTTAGAGAACTTGCAACACTTTACGGAGATGAATTTAACAAGCGTTATATAGAGTTAGAAGAAGATGAAAGCATTATAAAAGAAAAAATCAAAGCTAAAAACTTATGGAAAAAGATACTAACATCTTACTTTGAAACAGGTTCACCTTTCCTTTGTTTTAAAGATAACGCTAACAGAGCAAATCCAAATGGACATACTGGTGTTATAAGAAGTTCAAACCTTTGTACTGAGATTTTTCAAAATACAAAACCAAATCATTATAAAATAAAGTTCATTTTTGAAGATGGAAACAGTATCTCTTATGAAGAAGATGAAATAGTAAAAGTAGATAGTGGAATGGAAAAACCTGCGAAAAAAGTAACTGCTCTTGACTCACTTGGTGGTCAAGCTATCTATGTAGTAGAAAAAGAAAAAATCAACGGCGATACTGCTGTGTGTAACTTAGCCTCTGTAAACCTTTCTCGTATAAATACAAAAGAAGATATCAACAGAATAGTTCCAATAGCAATTAGATGTTTAGATAATGTTATAGATTTAAACTTTTACCCAGTTGAAAAAGTAAAAAGAACTAACATGAAAAGTCGTTCTATCGGTCTTGGTGTTATGGGTGAAGCTCAGATGCTAGCAGAACAAGGTATCACTTGGGGAAGTCAAGAACATTTCGATAAGGTAGATGAAGTTATGGAAGCTGTTAGTTTTAACGCTATTTCCGCTTCATGTGATTTAGCAAAAGAAAAAGGTAGCTATCCTGAGTTTGAAGATTCACACTGGAGCAAAGGTATTATGCCTATGGATCATGCAAATGCCGAGGTTATTAACCTTGTTGATAGAGGTGGACTTTTTGCATCTAGCTATGAGTGGGATGAATTACGCGCAAAGGTTAAACGACAAGGTATGAGAAATGGTTATCTTATGGCTATCGCACCTACGAGTTCTATCTCTATTTTAACGGGAACTACTCAAGCGATTGAGCCTGTATTTAAAAGAAAATGGTTTGAAGAAAATTTAAGTGGTCTTATTCCTGTTGTTGCTCCTAGGCTTTCTCCTGAGACTTGGGCATATTATACTCCTGCTTACGATTTAAACCAAACTCTACTTATAAAAGCAGCAGCAATTAGACAAAAATGGATAGACCAAGGTCAAAGCTTAAACATCTTTATAACTCTTGATAAAGCTAGTGGAAAATACCTAAATGAGATTTATATGTTAGCTTGGAAGCTAGGTCTTAAATCAACTTACTATCTTCGTTCACAATCGCCAGAAATTGCAAATGATGTTGAAGACAGAAGTATGGAATGTGTAGGTTGTCAATAGCATGAAGCCTTTACTCTCAACAGAATTACCAAATTTCTTAAAAAGATTTGGTGATTTTGTAGATGCTGAGATTCGTTCTATGGAGGCTATCTCCCCAACAGTTATACAAGTTGTTATAGCTGCTCAAGATAGCGCTAGAGGCTTTGACTGGTTAAGCATAAGTTTAGAGTTTTCTAATATTACAGATGCCAAACTCATTAACAACTCAAAACTCTCACTTGTTGATATGAGTGAAGGTTTAACACTCTTTTTTCAAGATAATTATTTTGTTTTAAGTATAAATAATTATAATAACTTAAGCAGTGTAAAAGATGCTCTTTTTTATATAATCTCTTCTAGTATAAAATATGAAGAAGGTTTATTCTAACAAACTAACGCAAGGAAAAAAAATGCAAAAGTATGAAGTTAAAGGAAATATTTATGGATTTGACAATACTCTAAATCTTGAAATACACAAAGTAGATGAACTGTTTGCAACGATGCAAGACTGTGACAATAAAGAGATATCTTTTACAATAGCTAACCCTTATGTTCTTAGAGAATACTCTTTTGATTTGCCATCAGATATAAAAGTTCTTTTAGACATTAATGAAAAATCAAATGTTAGTGTTTATAACATTGTTGTTATACAAAACCCACTAGAAAATTCTACTGTAAATTTCATAGCTCCTATTATTGTTAACAATGACAACAACAAAATTGCTCAAACAATTTTAAATGCTAAAAACCATCCTGATTTTGGTATGAGTGAAAGTATCAAATCATTTAGGAAAGAATAATAACAACTGCTTCAATCTAGTTACCATTAACTATTCATTAGGCGTACATTAGTAATTTGTAAACAATTAAATTATAAACTATCATAAACCTTCTTAAGGATACAAGATGAAAAAGTTATTATTAATCTGTTTAGTTACTATTAGCCTACTTCAAGCAAAAGATAGCGTAGAGTTTAAATTTGCCGAGCAAGATTTTAAAAGAAAAAATCCAACAAGCCAAAATTATATACTTTCATATAACAACATTTTAAAAGATGTTAGATCAAGTGTTGTTAGTATCTCAACTCAAAGAACCATAAAAAGTGGGGGTGCGTATGGCAATCCTTTTTTAAGAAGACAAAACATGATGCCACAAGCTGCTATGGGAAGTGGTGTTATAATCACGAAAGACGGTTACATCGTTACCAATAATCATGTTGTAGCTGGAGCAGATGTAATTAAAGTTATCATCTCAAAAGATAAAAAAGAATACACCGCAAAACTTATAGGTACAGATGCGAAAAGCGATATAGCCATCATAAAGATAGATGCAAAAGAGCTAAATGCTGTTACTTTTTATAACTCGGACAAGGTAAGGATTGGAGATATTGTTTTTGCTCTTGGAAACCCTTTTGGTGTTGGTGAAACTATAACTCAAGGCATCGTTTCAGCAACAGGCAGAAGTAGTGTTGGTATAGTTGAGTATGAAGATTTTATACAAACAGATGCATCTATAAACCCTGGAAATTCTGGTGGTGCTCTCATAAACTCAGCAGGACATCTCATAGGAATAAATTCAGCAATCATTTCTAAAACAGGAAACAATGTAGGCATAGGTTTAGCGATAAGCTCAAACATGGTAACTTCAATAGCCACTCAGTTAATCAATAAAGGAAAATACACTCGTGCTTACTTGGGAGTTGGCATCTCTGATGTAAGTGAAGATATGAAAAGTTTTTATAACAACAAACTTGGAGCACTTGTTATTAGCATAGAAGACAATACTCCTGCTGCAAAAGCTGGTTTAAAGAGAGGTGATTTGATTATCTCAGTAAACGGCAAAGATATACAAAGTGGGAGTGAACTTAAAAATATCATAGGCTCTTACCCACCTTCTCAGGTTGTAAATATAAAATTTTTACGAAACAAAGAGATAGATATTGTAAATGTAAAACTAGGCTCTCTTGAAAAACAAGCTTCTAGTGGCGGATTAACCTATAAAGGAGTAACTGTCATATCTATGAGTTCTCAACTTCAAAAACTTCTAAAAATAAATGCTAACATAGATGGAGGAGTTTTAATAAAAGAGGTGAAAGAAGGGAGCCAAGCTCAAAAAATAGGTCTAATGAGAGATGATATTATAGTTCAAATAGAAAACAATGAGATAAAAACTATTGATGATTTTAAATCTGCTACTTCTAGCAATGAAAGAAAAAGAATTTACATTTTTAGAAGAGGAAGTATTTTTGCAATAGTGTTGTAATAATACCACACCTTAGAAGAAATATATATAAATACCTTTGTAACAAAACCAATATCATATAATTTTTGGTTATAATATATCAAATTTTTAAACTAAAAAGGACAATGATGAGTAAAGACATAATTACCATAACAAACAATAGAGATAATAAAAGTTATGAATTTCCGATATTAGATGCTAGTGTAGGACCGTCAGTAGTTGATATATCTACATTTTATAAAGAAACAGGCATGTTTACTTATGATGAAGGCTATACATCTACAGCATCTTGTCAATCAAAAATAACATATATTGATGGCGGAGCTGGTAAGCTTATGTATCGTGGTTATGATATTGCATACCTTGCAAAAGAAAAGACTTTTTTAGATACTGCTTATCTTCTTTTACATGATGATTTACCATCTGCTGAGCAGTTAAAAGCTTATGAGGGAGAAATTACAAAGCGTTCTTTTGTAAATGAAGGAATTAAAAAATTATTTGATTCTTTCCCTGATCAAGCACATCCAATGGCTATTTTATCTGCTGGTGTTTCTGCTCTTTCTACATTTTATTTTGACCACTTAGAGATAGATGATAAAGATGAATACCAAGAGATGTCAAACAGAATCGTTGCTAAGATTCCTACTCTTGCTGCTTTTTCATACAGATACTCAAACGGCTTACCAATTATCTATCCAGACATGAACAAAGGTTTTACTGAAAATTTCTTAAACATGCTAAGAGCTTATCCACATAGTTATGTTGACTTAAAGCCTATCGAAATCAAAGCACTAGATACTATCTTTACTCTACATGCCGACCATGAGCAAAATGCATCTACAACTGCTGTAAGAAACCTAGCATCTACTATGGCGCATCCTTATGCTGCAATTGCTGCTGGTATTGGTGCATTATGGGGAAGAAGTCATGGTGGAGCAAATGAAAGCGTTATTCGTCAACTAGAGATGATTGGTACAGTTGATAGAGTCGATGAGTTTATTGCAAAAGCAAAAGATAAAAATGATTCATTTAGACTTATGGGCTTTGGTCATAGAGTATATAAAAACTTTGATCCTCGTGCAACAGTTCTTAAAGAGATTAGAAATGAACTTATGACTGAACTTGGAATTAGTAGTGAGCTTGTTGCGGTGGCAGAAAAAATAGAAAAAATCGCTTTAAGTGATGAGTATTTTATTAAACGCGGTCTTTATCCAAATATTGACTTCTACTCAGGTCTAATCCTTCAAGCACTTAAAATTCCAAAAGAGATGTTTGCGGTTATTTTTGTAATCGGTAGAACTCCTGGTTGGATTGCTCAGTGGAGTGAACTAAGTAAACAAAAAACTGTTAAAATTGCTCGTCCTCGTCAATTATATACAGGACCAACAGAGAGAACTCCAGAGTATTAAAACTCTGGGTTCATTACTCCCAGTCTAGTAGTCTTTGTTGCCCTTCAAGACTTCGTATATGTGTAACATCTTGACTCACTTCTATAACACCTTTATACTCACCTTCATCATTACGAATAGCAAAGTAACGAATGTGAATAAACTTACCTTTAAAGGTAATCCAAAACTCTGCTTCATCTCGGTTTCCAGCTTTAAACTCTCGTAAAATCATTAACACTTGGTCAACTGATTTTGGAGGATGACAAAATTTAACTTCACGACCAATAATCCCTGCACTTCTTGGAAAAACTCTATCTTCTCCACGATTATAAAAGATAACGATATCATTTTCATCAACATAAGTAATATCAACAGGCATAAACTTTAAAAGCCAGTTAATTTGTTCTGGAAGCATATGACCTTGTTCTAAATCTAAGCGTCCCTCTAGTGAAAAAGGAAGTTTTCTTTTTTTTGTATCTAACGATGGGTGGATATATTCCCCTTCTTCATGTACTGGATAAAGAGCTGGATGCTCATCAAACATCCAACCAATCTCTTCATCTCCATCTCGCATCTCTTTCCAGTCATCTTCTTGCATAAGTTGCATAGCGTTTGGTAAAAGTCTTTGTTCTTCAACTTGCATAATATGCTCTAAGTTTGAAAAAAGGTTTTGTAAAACCAAACTAAGAGCTTGTACATCATCTGTATCTACTAAAGTTCTAGCTTGTTTTATGATAGCACGAATATCGTCATGGAATGCCCACATATTTTGTGAAGGCGATGTCCAACCATACTGCTCTAAATAAGGGAAAAGTTGATTTTCTTTTCTTGCAAAGTGTTTTTTCAACCCTACAAAGTCGAGCAAATTTTTCTTTAAATTCTTCGTTGTCATTTTGTATATCGATAGAATTAATACTTGCTATCAAGCCTCTAATAAGTTGATTTTCTTCCAAATATACACGGCACGGATGCCCGTCTGCTAAATTTGCAAAGTGATTCATAGTTTAATTTCCTATTATTATAATACGAAATTATACACTTTTTATATTATCTCTTTTTTGATTTATAACAAGATAAGCTAAAGTCCCATAGATGATTACTTGAAGCCAAAGAATGGCATACAACTCTATAACCATATCAAAACTCGCACCCATCTGGTTTAGTTTTAAAAAACCTTCGATGGCTACGGTTGAAGGAAAGAGCATCGAAAGATATACTAAAGCTTGTGGAAGCGCTTCTACTGGCCACACAAAACCTGCTGTAAACACAAGAGGCAAAGAACTAAATAATATAGCGGGAGTCGCTATCTCTCTACTTGAAAATAAAGCACCAATAAAGATACCAAAAAAGATAACCGCTAACAAAAACACAAAACCAAATGTTAGCAAATCAATCATAGATGCTAAATGAGTAATATCAAACATCTCAAAACTAAATCCAAAATAAAAAAGCATATGAATAAAAAATATAAAACCAAAAATCATAACTCTAGATAACATCATCATCCATGTTGGAGCAATTTTAAAGTAACCACTCTCGCCTCTGCTAATCTTTTCGTTTATCCCTCCACCAAGTATCCCTAAACCTATAAGCAAAGTCTGTTGAAGTATAAGAACAAAAACTGCAGGTATAACATACTGAGTATAAGAGTTTTGAGGATTAAAAAGATTTATAATGTTTAAAGAATAGGGTGCGTAAGCTTCTTTTGCTTTACTAAGAGGTACCTGTTTTTTTAAAAGATTTGCTATTTTTATGGTGGCGCTTTGTGTTAGAACTGACTTCATTGCACCCTCTAAAATACCGCCATAAATTAAAAAATAACTAGCATCTGCACCAACTGCGATTATTGGACTTTTATTTAATGCTAAATCTTTTTTAAAATTATTTGGAATAATAACTATCGCTTTTACATCTGCTCTTAAAAGAGCATCTTTGGCATCCCTCTCACTTAAATCAACTCTCTTTACACTTATTTGAGGAGTTGCATCTAACTTAAATATAATATCTCTAGAAACATCACTTTTATCTAAATCAACAACACTAAGAGGCAAACCGCTAACACTTTGTGAGGTGTATGGTTGAGGATATAAAAAAGAATATAATATAACTCCACCGATAATAGTTAAAACTATCGCAATATCTGAAAATATAAGTTTTGCCTCATTAAAAAAAACATCTTTAAAGTTCATCTTTGAAGCCTTCTTTTAAACATATAAAACACAGGAACAAAAATTATCCAAAAACTAAAGAGTATGAGAAGCTTTTGTAGTTCTAAGGTAAAACCTAAACCGTAATTTGCTTGAGATATTTGAAGCTCTACGAAATGAGAAATAGGAAGCATATCTCGCCAAAACAGGGCAAAACTATTCATGTTGAAAATAGGAAAAGTTACACCTAAAAAAGCAAATGCTGGAGCAGTATAAACTGCTCCAAGACTTAAACTTCTAGCATAATCAAAACCAGTTACAAAAAACAAAAGTGCTATACCTTGATACGCTACAACTGTTAAAAACATCCCAAAAATAGTTATGATAAATGAGCCTTGAAGCTCCCAAGATAAAAATTGATACATATATAACAGATACCCGATTCCAAGAAAAAGGTAAGAAAGAGTATATGGCAAAAGTTTACCAATAATACTCACTTCAATAAATCCATCTTTAAAAAACTCTTTTTCCTCATTTGCTTTAAACATTGAACCAAAAGACACCAAAGTTGCAACAACTATAAAAATTTGCCAAATAGCAGGTAGCAAAGCTGAAACAAGAAATAAAAAATAGTTTTGATAAGTGTTAAAAAATGGCGTGATTTGCATCTGTATGGGAGAAATAAAATCTCCACCTTTAACATACTCTATCTCTGGGGAACTTTGCATAACAGTAGAGGTTAAAGCTGCTGATAGAATCTTTCCAATAAGAATATACTGCGTATTTAACATCACAGTTACTTTAGGCTGTTTTTGTAAAAGCATGTCTTTATAAAAATGTTGTGGAATTACAACAACACCATAAACTTCACCCCGTTTCACAAGAGCCATCGCATCTCTTAAAGATAAACTCATCTTTTTTATATCTATGGTTGAAGAACTTTGTATATTTGATATTAGTTTAGCGGATATGCTACTTTTATCATTATCTACAACAGTAATCGGCATATCTCTAACAACACCCTGATAAAAGATAGAAATGATTAAAACAAAACTAACAAGAGGCAGAAAAGTTATAAGTGAAAATTTGTACCAAGAATTTTTAATACTTCTAATTTCATATAAAAAAGATGCTATTAATACTTTATACATTATCCCCATTTCCCAGTAAGTTCAATAAATATATTGTATCATATTAAAATTTTAATAATAAAGTGAGTGTTATGCAGACAAAAAGTGAAAGGTTTGTAGCATTAGATGTTTTACGAGGTCTAACCATGGTTATAATGGCGCTTGATCATTCTCGTGATTTTTTTGCCTTAGGCTATGTATATTTTGATCCTACAAATATTGATATAACAAACTTAGAAGTCTTTTTTACAAGATGGATAACTCACTTTGCTGCTCCTGTTTTTATATTTTTAGCCGGAATCGGATTGTTCTTCGCATCTGGGAGAAGGACTAAAGGCGAATTAGCATACTTAGCCATAAGCCGTGGGGTTTGGTTAATTTTTCTAGAACTAACCTTAGTTGGCTTTTTTTGGGCTTTTACTCCTGAGTTTATCTACTCTCCCAAAATAGCTGTTCTTTTTGTCATTGGTGTTTGTATGATTTTTATGGGACTTTTAATATATCTTCCAAAAATTTTAATCGCTACTATCGCATTAGCTATGTTGCTTGGACATAATGCTCTAGATGGTGTCCTAGCTTCTTCGTTTGGTTCACTCTCTTGGATTTGGCATCTTCTTCATGTACCTAGCTCTCTTTTCGTGGGAGATATTGAGATAAGAGTTGTATATCCTTTTATACCGTGGATTGGTGTCATGGCATCTGGATATCTTTTTGGACCGGTAACAAAACTACCAAGAATTGAGCGTAAGAAGATTTTTCTCTTCACTGGCTTAGGTCTATTGATATTTGGGCTTGTTCTTCGTTACACAAATCTATATGGTGATTTACTACCATGGAAAGAGTATGAAACGCTTGATGCTACTCTAATGAGCTTTTTAAACTTCACAAAATACCCGCCATCTCTTATATACTTAAGTGTTTTTATAGGTATAGCAATGATTTTAATGTCAATCTTTGATAGAGATTTAGGTAAGTGGTCAAACCCATTAAGAGATTTTGGACAGGTTCCTTTTTTCTTCTATGTAATTCATTTACCACTACTGCACCTTGGAGGAATAGCGTTAGCTTTATTCGTATTTAATGACGCTAATTGGCTTTATGGTGCTCCTATTGGAAATAGTCCTGATGGATATAGTTATGGGTCTGAACTTTTACCAACTTATACCGCTTGGATTTTGGTTACTGTTTTACTCTACTACCCTAGCAAATGGTTCGCTTCACTTAAAAAAAGACGAAAAGATTGGTGGCTAAGTTATCTATAAATAAGTATTAATATAAACATTACAAAAAGAGTTAGAGGGCTAAAAGAACACTCATTCCAACTCTTAAATCTTCGATTGGTTTAAGAGGGTGAAGCTCAACCTCAAAGCTTTTCATATCAAAACCTTTTCCACTCTCTGTCGCCTTCCAAGTTGCATAATCACCCATAACTGCTATGTTAGTTACTTTAAATTCATAACTTTCACTCCCCAGAGCTGGGATTCTTACTTTAAAAACTTTATCTTTTTTAAACTCTCTCAAATAGTCTTCACGAACTGCAAATTTTGCCCATGCATCTTTTATATCTATGATTGAAACTATTGGAAAACCGGTTGGCGAAAGTTCTCCAGAGTGAATAAGTATCTGACTTACTTCGCCACTATGAAAAGAGTATTGTGAAGTTTCTTTTATATATGCATTTACTTCATCAACTTTTGCCGCATAGACTCTCTCTTGTGCAGATGCCGCTTTTCTTATTTCAACTCTTGCTCCCTCTTTTGCCATCATAGCCATCTGTTTTGCAGCATTTGAAGTATATCTTGAAGCTTTATATTGTGTAAAAATTTCATCTCTTCTTTGTTGTGATACTACACCTTCTTTATAAAGTCTTTGTATGCGTTTATAAGTTGTCTTCATCAACTCCTCGGCTGCTTTTGCTTTTTGCCATTGATCATATGCCGCTTGAATCTCTTGTTTTCTTGCACCATTATTAACCTGATCTTTTTGAGCACCAGCGGCATCTTTAGCTGCCTCGGCTTGTTTTAGTTTTGCCTCAATTTCAGGAGAAGAGATACTAAAGACGATATCACCAACTTCAACCATATCTCCTTTTTTTACAAAAATCTCACTAACTCTACCTGGGAGTTTTGAAGAGATGTTATAGCTTTGCGCATCTATCTCTCCTTGAAGAGTAATCTGTTTTGGCTGATAAGCTTTGTAAAAAGTAAAACCAACCCAACTAACAATAATTATTACAACAATAACTAAAACATTTTTACTATTCATTTTATCTCCTGTGAGTTATTAACTATCTCAAAAAACAATTCATTATCTCCACTTAAAACACAAAGTTGAGATATCTTTTTCACATAATTATAAGCAGCATTTAGTCTTTGTGTTTTTGCACCAAAAAGAAATATCTGTGCATCTACAACCTCTACTGAAGTCGCTAAACCTTCACTAAATGCTATTTCTCTAAGTCTATAGTTTTCATTTGCTAAATCTAAAGATGAAGAGAGTGATTCATACTCATCTTTATACAAAAGCATTTCGTTATAAGTTTTTTCAACGGCTAAGCGTAAATCTTCTTGTGCTTGAGCTTTTAGATGCACTACTTTGGAATGTAAGAGCTGAGCTGCTTGAATATCACTACTTCTGTCACTTCTACTAAATAGTTCAAGCTTTAAAGCAACCCCAGCCATCCAGTTTGGCATAGTCTGCATTAAAACACTATCATCTCTATATAGATTTACATTTGCAAAAGCTCCAACTTGTGGATATAAAGCTGCTTTTTTTATATCAACTAAAGCTAAAGCTTGCTTACTTTTAGCATCTAAGACTCCAAGAACAGCAAAATTTTCAACACTTTCATCTGAATAATGACTTTGTGAATTTAAATCGTTACTTATAAAAAGAGAAGAAGATGGTAAGCTGCTTTGTTTTATAATTTTATGAAGAGCTGATATGGATATTTCTACTTTATGTTTTGCTTTGGTTGTTTTTATTTTTGCCGCATCAAGTTTTACTTGTGCATTTAAAAGCTCTATTCTCGCTATTTGACCTTGTGCTTTTAATTTTTTTGCATGTTCAAAATGAAGTTGTAATGATATCTGCGATTCTAATCTTGTTTTATAAAGTGATTTAGATATAACTACTCCATAGTAGACTTTAACAAGATTTAAAAAAGCCTTGTCTTGTTCCATCTTATATTTTGATTTTGATTCACTTACCTTTGCTGAGTAAACATTTTGAGCAGCATCTATCTTTCCACCTGTATAAAGTGGATAAAGAATTCTTAAATCTGCTATGAGTATATCTTGCTCTGAAAAGTCTATTTCATAATGATTGCCCGTCAATGCCCCATCAAATTGTAAACCTATTGGTTTATCAAGATGCATATAGCTAGCTTGTAAACTCACAGATGGTAAGTACATCGAAGATGCTGAGTCTTGTTTTAACTTTGCTCTTTTTACATCACCGCTAGATGCTGCAAGTCCATCATTTAACTTTTGTACTCTCTGCCAAGCTTCTTGTATAGTTACATCTGCATTTAAATGCAAAAATAACAAACTTATAAATATAAAATATCTCATCATTTATCCCGTTTTGTTTTTCTTATACTAACTCTTTGTGAGTGTGTTATAGCTACTGCCATGGCATCTGATATATCAAGTGGTTTTATCTCTTTTTTAATGTTTAAAAGTCTTTTTACCATAAAAGCAACTTGTTCTTTTGCTGCTTTTGCTTTTCCTGTAAGTGCTTTTTTAACTTGTAAAGCTGTATATTCATAAAACTCTCCGTGAACTTCTAAAAGTTTTAACATTATTGCCCCACGAAATTGAGCCAGTTTTATAGTTGTAGCAGGATTATGTGCATAAAATATATCTTCCATAGCAACTTCATCTATTTTATGTTTAGAAAAAACCATATCTAGACCTTCTGCCATTTGAGGGATTTGAAATTGTAAATTTTCAGCTTTCATCTTTATAAGACCAGCTTCTATAAGAGAAATTTTATTTTTTTCTAAAGATATAAGTGCGTAACCCATATTTCTAGTTCCTGGGTCAATTCCAAGTATTGTCATATATATTTAATCCTATCTTTTTCTTTTTATATTATATACAAAAAATATAAAAGTTATTCACACTAGAGTTATTCACATTAATTATTCATTTTTAAACCTATTTTAGGCAAAAAAGTGTTACTATTCACATATAACAAAATAAATAAAGGCAATATGTGAATATAGGTCAAGAAGTTTTAGAACTCTTAAAAGAAGAGATAACAGAACAATCATATAACAGATATATAAAACAACTAACATACGATACTAAAAAATCATCTAATTCTTTAGCAATTTTTTATGCACCAAATGCACTTATATCTAACTGGATAAAAAGTAAATATAAAGAAAAAATAGAGCATCTTTTTGAAGTAAAAATTGGTTCTAAAGTAAATGTAAAAATCACTTTAAAAAACTCAACTGAGAAAAATATAAAAAAAGCAACAGAAGTAAAAGTTCAACATTCTTTACTTAACCCTTCTCATATTTTTGATAACTTTATGGTTGGTGGCTCAAACCAGTTTGCTTATACAGCAGTTAAAAGTGTAAGTGAAAAAGCAGGTAAAAATTACAATCCTCTTTTTATATATGGTGGTGTTGGGCTTGGTAAAACACATCTTATGCAAGCAGCAGGTAATGTTTTACAAAATCAAGGTAAAAATGTCATCTATACTACATGTGAGCAATTTTTAAATGATTTTTTACGACATATTAGAAACCAAACAATGGAAAATTTTAAAGATAAATATCGTAAGTGTGATGTACTTCTTATAGATGATATTCAATTTTTAAGTAACAAAGACACCATACAAGAAGAATTTTTTCACACATTTGAAGCTCTTAAAAATGAGAATAAACAAATCATACTAACAGCAGATAAACATCCTAAAAAAATAGGTGGCTTGGAGAAAAGACTTCAAAGTAGATTCGAGTGGGGTTTAGTAGCAGACATTCAATCACCAGAACTAGAAACAAAGATACTTATTATAAAGAAAAAATGTGAAATCAACAAAATAGTTTTAACTGATGACATCATAAACTATATAGCAACTGTTATAGAGAGTAATGTTCGTGAGATTGAAGGCATACTCTCTAAACTTCATGCTTATTCACAACTAATGCATATAGATATTGATTTAGAGTTTACAAAAAACATACTAAAAGACCAACTTTTAGAAAAACAAAAAGACTTAACTCTAGATACTATTACAAAAATTGTGTCAAAAGATTTAAATATAAAACCAACAGAAATTCGTTCAAAAGGTAGAAGTAAAAATCTTGTTTATGCTAGAAGAATTGCCATCTATCTTTGTCGTGATTTAACTCAAAGCACTATGCCTCAACTTGCACTTTACTTTGGTATGAAAGACCATACAGCCATAAGTCACACACTTAGAAAAATAAACCAACTCATGAAAGATGATGAAGATTTTAAAGTTAAAATAGATGAATTAACTAATAAAGTAACAAATGTGTAAAAAAAAAGATATAATCTTATAAGTGAATAGATGTGAATGAAAACAAAACACTTCATCACATCAGAAATGCTTTTGTAGTAGGCATCTAAAGCTCTATTTCACATAATCACATAGACCTACTACTACCTACTAAAATTATATATATTATATAGGGATTAATATGAAGATAACTGTTTCAAAATCAATAATTGAAAACATACTTATTTATGCTCAGCCATTTTTAGAAAAAAAAGATACTTCTCAAATAACTTCTCATGTTTTTATAGATGTTAATAACTCTAATTTAACCATAAAAGCAACTGATCATGAAATCGGTTTTGAAGTAAAAACAGATAAAATAAATATAATCTCAAACGGTAGCATAACTGCTAATGGTAAAAAACTTTTAGATATCATAAGAATTTTAAAAGATGGAGAAATAAACTTAGAAGTAAAAAATGAAACACTTTTTATATCTCAAGCTCACTCAAATTTTAAACTACCAACTTTCTCATTTAATGATTTTCCTGATTTTCCAACTGCTAATGACAAAGGACGCATAACTATAGACTCTCACTCACTTATAGAGTCACTTAAAAAGATAACTCCTGCCATAGACACAAACAACCCTAAGTTTGAGTTAAATGGCGCTTTAATAGACATAAAACAAGACAGTATTAACTTTGCATCTACAGATACAAGAAGATTAGCTATTGTAAATATTTCAAACCATAGTGAAAAAGAACTCTCTATTATCATTCCTAAAAAAGCGATAGTTGAAATTCAAAAACTTTTCTTTGATGATATAGAACTTTTTTATGATGATACAAATCTTATAATTCATTCTAAACAATATACTTTTTTTACAAAATTAATTAATGGAAAATTTCCTGAATATTCAAGAATTATCCCTAAAGAAATAGCAAACACTTTAGTTTTACCAAAAGCTATTATGATTGACTCTATAAAACAAATAACTACAATTTCTTCAGATGTTAAAATTACTTTTTTCCAAAACTCTATTAAATTTGAATCTTTAAGTGATGACAACATAGAAGCAAAAACTGAAATCAATTACAACACAGGGTTTAAAGAACCTTTTGTTATAGCTATAAACTCAAAATATCTATTAGACTTTTTAAATTCTATAAACTCTTCAGAATTTAGTATAGGATTAAATGAAGGAAATTTACCTTTCATACTAACAGATGGTACTTTTAAAACGGTTGTTATGCCGATAGTAATTTAAATAATTATATTTAAAAATTCTCAATTCCTCTAGTTCCATATCTTCAGAGACTGTGAAATAACTACTATTTCCAGTCTCATTCATATAAACACATCCAATCAAGCAATTTAAAATCAATTTTTCAGTATAATAACACCAAACAAAGCCCTGTATTTAGGCTTTTAAGGCAACTAATGAGTGAACTATATAAACAAGGTTTAAATAGAAATCAGCAATTATTATTTCCACCAAGTATTGATGATTATGTAGATGAAGATAACAATGTAAGAGCAATAGATTCTTATGTAGAATTATTAGACTTAACTAAACTGCAGTTTTCAAATACAAGAAAAAGTGATAGAGCAGATGGACAGAAAGCATATAGTCCTAAAATGCTTCTAAAAATATATATCTATGGCTACCTCAATAAGATAAGAAGTTCAAGAGCATTAGAAAAAGAGTGTAAAAGAAACCTAGAACTAATATGGCTAGCACAAGACTTAAAACCAACATATAGGACTATATCAGAGTTTAGAGCAAGGAATCCAAAAGCACTAAAACAAGTATTTAAAGAGTTTGTAGTTTTATGTAAAAATATAGATTTAATAGGGGATGGATTAAAAGCTGTTGATGGAGCATTTTTAAGAGCGAATGCCTCTAAAAATCAACTAATATTGAAAAAGACACTGGATAAAGATTTAACTAAAATTGAAACTGAAATAGAAGAGTATCTCAAATCACTAGAGTATGCAGATAAAGAGAAACAACCATCAAGTATCATTAATAAACTACCAAAAGATTTAAGAAAACTAAAATATCAACAAGAAGAGTTATCTAAAAACTTAAAACTTTTAGAAGAGATGGGTAAAACTCAATATAATAAAACAGATTCAGATGCTTCTCTTATGAAAAAACCTGCACATAACCTTATGGCATATAATTCACAGATAGTTGTAGATGATTCATTTAAATTCATAGTAGCTACTGATATTTCAACAGTAGGTAGCGATAGAGCACAACTGCATAAGATGGCAAAAGAGACTAAAGAAAATTTAGGAGTAGATAAACTAAAGATAGTAGCTGATACAGGATATTATAGTGCTAAAGAATTTAAAAAATGTAGTGAAGATAATATTAATGCTATTGTTCCTTTAGCAAATATGAGACAAGTTCAAAAAGACAAAGGTAAATTTACAAGAGATGAATTTATTTACAATGATAACAATGATTGCTATATATGTCCTAATAATTATCAACTAAAAAAAAGAATTGCACCACAAATAAAGAATGATAAAGTTAATTTCATTTATACAGGTACAAGTGCAATATGTAAAGCTTGTCCTCTCAAAGATAAATGTATACCTACAAAAGCACCATATAAACAAATATATAGATGGGAACATGAGTATATAACAGAAGCACATAATAAAAAGATGCAAACTGAAGAATCTAAAGTAATAGTCAAAAAAAGAGGTTCAATAGTTGAACATCCATTTGGAACAATTAAAAGAACTTTAGGTTGGGATCATTATCTTGTTCGTGGCAAAGAAAAAGTATCAGGTGAAAATGCACTTATCATGTTTAGCTATAACTTTAAAAGACTTTTAAATTTGATAGGTATAAATCTATTTCAAAAACTGATGATAGCTTTAAAAGATAGAGATATAAGTTCCATAAAAGAAGAAATAGCTCAATATATAGCTAACTCTTTATTATATGTAGTTTGTTTTTTTAGAATTTACTTTATGCTTAAATTTAAAAGTAGAAAAGCTATAATTTTAAGATAAAAAATCATCCCATTGGAGACCGTAAAATAAACTGTTGTTATTTCACAGTCTCTTCAGATATGGAACATCTAGCAAAGCAAAAACACGCTATAATCTTTAACAAAAATAAACTAAGGTTATAAAATATGCTTATCCGTTTACTCCTACTATCAATCATTCCCTTACTACTCCTAGCAAATACAGACCGTGCTTTACAAAGAATGAAGATAGAACAAAGAGTAGCTTTAGTTATAGGAAATAACAAATACGATAGTAAAAAACTCTCTAACCTACAAAACCCAATAAATGATGCAAGAGCAATGAGAAGTAAACTAAAAAACTTAGGTTTTAAAGTTTACTATGGAGAAAACCTTACAGTAAGACAGATGGATAAAAAACTAAGAAAGTTTTCTTCTAAACTAAGTAATGGTGGAGTAGGACTCTTTTTCTTTGCAGGTCATGGAGTAGAGTCAAGAGGAAGAAACTACCTTATAGGTAAAGACTCTAACCTAGACCATAAAGATGAAATAAATTATGAGTCATTAGAACTAAATAAAGTCCTAGATAAAATGAAAAACTCAGGAAACAGACTAAACATAGTCCTACTAGATGCTTGTAGAAATGACCCCTTTAGTAGAAGTGGTGGAGGTGGATTAGCTAAGAGTACAGCTAAAGGAACTTTTATAGTATATGCAACAAGCCCAGGTGATGTAGCAAGTGATGGAAATGGTAAACATGGAGCTTTTACTCAACAAATACTAAAACATATAGATGCTAAAGGTTTAACACTAGAAAGAGTCTTTAAAAGAGTAAAGATAGGAGTCATAAACTCCACTAACCAAAACCAAAGACCTTGGGTAAGTAATGATATAACAGGAGATTTTTACTTTAAACTTCCAAGCGGAAGTACGACTTCAGTCGTACTTATAAGCTCCACTAAAACTAAAAGTGAGGCTAAAGCCACACCTCCGAAATATCCACTAACCATAACAACACAACCCTCAGATGCAAAAGTAAGTATAACAAACATAAAACCAAGATACAAAGATGGTATAAAACTAGCATCTGCAAAGTACAACATAAAAGTTAGCAAAAAAGATTATAAAACTAAATACCTAACAGCAAACATAAACAACCAAGCACTAAACATAAAAGTAGTTCTCGGAAATGTGGCTTCAGCTTCACTTAAACGCCCAGCACTTAAATCAGGTGAAAAAGAGTTCTTCCAAGAAGTAAAAATAGAAAACTCAAAAGAATACTACGAAATGTACTTAGCAGAATACCCAAACGGTCACTACACCATAGATTCTAAATCTTTTTTAGCAAATGAAAAAACAAAAGCAAGACAAGCAAAAAAACAAGAAGAACTAAACGCTTGGTATAATGTAAAAGACTCTAACTACGGTTCAGACTTTAAAAAGTTTTTAAACTCTTACCCAAATGGTTTACACGCAAGACTAGCAAGACTAAAAGCTAAAAAGTATAAAAATAACATAAATATTCTAGAACATTTCGTCCACATAAAAGCAGGAAGCTTTCAGATGGGCTTAAACAGTGGTCTTAAAAATGAAAAACCAATCCATAGAGTAAACATAAATTATGATTTTTATATAGGTAAGTATGAGGTAACATTTAACGAATATGATAAATTTTGTGAAAGTACAGGTAGAACTAAACCAAAAGATGAAGGTTGGGGAAGAGGAAACAGACCAGTTACAAATGTTTCTTGGCATGATGCAAAAGCATACACTTCATGGCTAAGTCAAAAAACAGGAAAAATTTATAGACTACCAACAGAAGCAGAGTGGGAGTTCGTAGCAAGAGCAGGAACAACTACCAAATACAGCTTTGGAAATTCAAAAAGTAACTTAGGCTCTTACGCTTGGTACGATAATAACTCAAACAATAAAACTCATATAGTAGGACAAAAACAAGCAAACCCATGGGGAGTATATGATATGCATGGTAATGTTTGGGAATGGTGTGAAGACTGGTACACAAACTCATATTCAAACACACCAAGAGATGGAAGTGATAATAATAGTGGTTCTCAAAACACAAGAGTCCTTCGTGGTGGTTCTTGGTACTATAATGCTGTCTATCTTCGCTCGGCTTACCGTAACTGGAACGTCCCAGACTACTCGTACTATACTTTTGGGTTTCGTGTGGTTTTTCTCCCCTAGGGAACTTAGATTTTGAGTTTTCTTATTCCATCTTTTCGAAGATGGAATGCCTACAAATAACAATATACGCCACACTTTATGAGAGATGTGGTGAGGTTGAAATCCACATAAATATTCTTTTTAGCAAAACTTAGATAAAATAGCTTTAATTATAATTAAATAGTAGGAAAATATTGATGGAAAATTACGGTGCTAGTAATATTAAAGTCCTTAAGGGATTAGAAGCTGTTAGAAAACGACCAGGTATGTATATTGGTGATACTGGACATCGTGGTCTTCATCATCTTGTTTATGAAGTTGTTGATAACTCGATAGATGAAGCTATGGCAGGTCATTGTGATACTATCACCATTGAACTTACAAAAGAGGGAACTTGTAGAGTAAGTGATAATGGACGGGGTATTCCCACTGATTTGCATCCAACAGAAGGAATAAGCGCTGCTACTGTTGTTTTAACAGTTTTACATGCTGGTGGAAAGTTTGATAAAGACACATATAAAGTATCTGGTGGCCTCCATGGAGTTGGTGTTTCTGTTGTAAATGCACTCTCTGGCGATTTAAAGATGACTATTTACAGAGAAAAAGAGGTATTTGAGCAAAATTTTAAGGCTGGTATTCCTCAAGAAGTTTTAGCAGTTGTAGGAAAAACCCGTAAAACAGGTACAACTATTGAGTTTGCACCAGACCCTAGTATCTTTACTGAAACCATAACTTTTGAGTATGAATTTCTTTCAAAAAGATTTAAAGAGTTAGCGTACTTAAATCCATTTATAACTATTGTTTTTACAGATGAGAGAACAGATACTACTGAAACTTATCATTTTGAAGGTGGTATTGCTCAGTATGTTGTAGATATGAATAAAAAGACTCAAGTTGCTTCAACTTATTCTTTTTCTGCAAAAATAGAAGATATTGAGTTTGATATAGCTCTTTTATATAACGATGGTTATGAGGAAAAACTTGCTTCTTTTGTAAACAACATTAGAACTCCAAATGGTGGAACACATGAGGCTGGTTTTAGAGCTGGTTTAACTCGTGTTATCTCTAACTATAACTCTAAAAATGGAGCAGCAAAAGAAAAAGATGTAAAAATATCTGGTGATGATGTAAGAGAAGGTCTTATAGCCATCGTTTCTTGTCGTGTTCCTGAACCTCAGTTTGAAGGACAAACTAAAGGTAAACTAGGAAACACTTATGTAAGACCTTTAGTACAAAGACAGACTTATGAGCTACTAAGTAAGTATTTTGAAGAAAATCCAATCGAAGCAAAAGCTATAGTTTCTAAAGCACTTGCTGCTGCAAGAGGTAGAGAAGCTGCTAAAAAAGCAAGAGAATTAACTCGTAGGAAAGATGTTATGAGTGTTGGAACTCTTCCTGGAAAACTTGCTGATTGCCAAAGTAAAGATGCTAGTATTTGTGAACTTTACTTAGTGGAAGGGGATTCTGCTGGTGGTTCTGCTAAGATGGGTAGAGATAGAGTTTTTCAAGCAATTTTACCACTTAAAGGTAAGATTTTAAATGTTGAAAAAGCAAGATTAGAAAAAATTCTAAAATCTGATGAAATTACAAACATGATAACAGCAATGGGTTGTGGAATTGGTGAAGAATATAAAGAAGAAAAGATTCGTTATCATAAAATTATCATCATGACAGATGCTGATGTTGATGGTAGTCATATCCAAACTCTGCTTTTAACATTTTTCTTTCGTCATTTTAGAGATATCGTAGAAAAAGGTTACTTGTATCTTGCTCAACCACCTCTTTATCGTTATAAAAAAGGTAAAAAAGAGATTTACTTTAAAGATGATAGAGAGATGAATGATTATCTTATTAGCAATGGTATAGAGTCTTTAAATGTTGATGGAGTAGGACATAACGACCTAGTTTCATACTTTAGAATGGTTGATCATTATAGAGGTTCTTTAGTTGCCTTAGAGCGTAGATATGCTCTTGTTGACCTCATAAGACACTTCATAGAAAATCCAGACCTCATAGGTCTTGGTATAGATGCTATGTATAAAGAAGTTGAGAAATTTTTAGTAGCAAATGAAAACAATATTTTAACAAAAAGTATAACTGAAGATTCTATTCACATTTTTGTTCAAACAAAAGATGGAATGGAAGAGTTACTTATAAACGATGACCTTTTTTCTGCTCCACATTTTAATGAGGCTTCTTTTGTTTATAAAAAAATTCAAGAGTGGGATTTAACTTTTGATGAAGATATCCTTCAAGTATTAGAAAATATAAATGACTATGCTAAAAAAGGTGCATATATTCAGCGCTACAAAGGTCTAGGTGAGATGAATCCAGATCAACTTTGGGAAACTACTATGACACCAGAAAATCGTGTTTTACTTCAAGTAACTATTGAAGATGGAGAAGTTGCATCTGACGCATTTACTCTGTTTATGGGCGATGAGGTTGAGCCTCGCCGTAACTATATAGAAACACATGCTAAAGATGTTAAGCATCTAGATGTGTAGATGCTACTTCCTCAAACAAAAGAGAGAGAGTACCGCTTTAGACTAGCGCTAAGAATGGGTCTTCCCATTTTTGCCATGGTCATACTTCTTTTTACAACTACTTTTTTAACAAATGATGAGAGTCTAAATACTGCATTTTATATAGAATCTATTTTACTTATCGCCTTTAGCATCTATTTTATTTTTTATATTATTTATAATAGTTTTGATATAAGAATTACCGAATCAGTTACAAAAACATTTACAAGAGAGTATCTCTTTGGGTATCTAAGAAGAGAGATTAAAAAAAATGATGATTACACTCTTTTACTCATAAGTATAGACAATCTTCATGATATAAATGATAGATACGGTATAAAAAATGGAGATAGAGTTTTAAAAGATATTGCTAGGTGGATAGGAAAATATCTTCAAGCTAAAGAGTTAGAAAATTTCCCTATGGGACATATAAAAGGTGGGGATTTTGTTATTGGCTTAAGAGGTAAAAGTATAAAGCATTTTACAATGCTAGAGCTGTTTTGTCTTAAAAGTGATGATTTTAAAGTTGATGATATTGAGGTAAAAATAAGTGCATCTATAACAGATACACTTTATTCAAGACGATTAGATTTTTTGATAGAAAATCTTTTTGAACAACAACTAGCTAACAAAGAACAAAAACTTCTTAAAGAAAATACTCAAGAAATAGACCCAAATAAAGTAGAATCTTTTGTTGTAAATGCTCTTAAAAATCGCCATTTTGTTATGATGACTCAAGATATTTATGAAAATGAAAAAAGCAATATTAAAGAGTGTTTTGTAAAGTTAAAAACTCCAGATAAGAAAATAATACACCAAAAAACATATATGAAGATACTTGACAAACTAGGTTTAATGGCCTCGTTTGACTTGATGATTTTAGAAGAAAATATCTCTAGATGCGAGGAAAGTAGTGATGATATTTTTGCCCTAAATATCTCTCCAACATCTTTAAGAAATCCAAAGTTTATATATAAAGCAAGAGAGCTAATAAGTTTAAATAAAAAAATAAAAAATAAAATAATATTTTTACTAAATGAATCACACTATTACTCACAAACCACTAGGTATAACACAACTTTAAAGTCTTTTAGAGATTTGGGTGTTAAGATAGCTGTTGATAGGCTAGGAGCTATTCATACTAGCTTTTTATACTTAAGAGATTTAGATATAGATATAGTGAGATTTGATTCATTTTATACCAAAGAGATAAAAGATGAAAAATATAGAAGTACCATAGATGGTTTTAGTCTTATGGCAAGAGAAAGAGGCATCAAAACTTGGGTTAAAATGATAGAAACACAAGAGGTAAATGAGATAGTTAAAGAGTTAAAAATCGACTATACTCAAGGAATCTACCTAGCACCAATGATAAAAAAATATGAAAGTGGGAAATGATATGAAATATGGCGAAAAAATTGTTAACGAGTTTAATATAGACAAAGATTTAGAAATATGGCCAAATGAGCATGAAAGAAATTATCTTATAAAGATGACTTTGCCAGAGTTTTCGTGCTTGTGCCCAAGAAGTGGATATCCAGATTATGCTACAATTTACTTAGAATACACACCAGATAAATGGGTTGTAGAACTTAAAGCGATGAAGTTGTATATAAATTCTTTTAGAGATAAACATGTAAGTCATGAAAACTCTGCAAATGAAATATATGAAGTTCTAGATAAAAAACTAAAACCAAAATATATGAAAATTATTGCTGATTATAACCCAAGAGGCAATGTTCATACTGTTATAGAAATAGATAGCTCTAAAATATAAGGAAGGCTAAAATGTTTGGAAGTATACTAGGTAAGATAAAAGGCGTAAGTGGCGAAGATAAGGTGCATAAAGAGTTAGTCCAAAAGATAGCTAAGATGAACCTAACAGATATGAAGGCTTATATAAGTGATAGAATGCCTGATATGAGCGTAGATGAAGACGGCATAAGCGAAATCATGACTAGGCTTTTAAAAGAAGATGAAAAAACTTCAAAAAGATATATAAATGCTGATGATATGGATAGTAAAATCAAAAAAGGTTTTGACCTAGTTTTAACTCTTTTAACGAACAAAAAACTTACTGTATTAGCCATAGAACAAGTAGATGAGTTTATCAAAACATACAAAGAAATTATTGATAGTTATGATAAAAAACATAAACAAATTTATGGTTCAAGATTTAAAGATGCACTAGGAAAAGCGGTAGATCTTATAAGTCTAAGAGCCGAACTAAACAGAAAGTCTAAGGTGATTGGCCAGTAGCCATTCTTTTGCTTCACTTGAAGTTTGAAAGACACCTTGCATCTGTGCGTCATAGCTAGCATCTAGTATAGTTTTAAACTTCCTAGATGGATTAAGTCCTAAAGATATTAAGTCCCTTCCTTTTATGATAGCAGGGAGTTTAGTGTTTAAAATACCTAACTCTTTTGCTCTTAGATAAAGTTTATTATCAACCCCATAAATTACTTTTAAAAGAGTGAAAATTTCCTCAATATTGACTAAAGTTGCAAGTTTAAACACTTCATAATCACTAAATTCTTTTTTAGTTAAATCAAGTGCTAATGGTAAGTTTACAACAAGAGCAGACACTCTAGATGCTAACTTTATTTCGTTGCTAAGTTTAGATATAAATTTTTTTGTTTGTTCTAGGTCTTGTTTGTAAGAAAGTAGGACTAACATTAAAACTTCTTTTGTTTTAATATTAGTAATGTTTTCATTTGCTAAAGCGTCTAAAACCTCGAATAAATTTGCCTCGATTTTAATCGTGGCTTTTAGTTTATTTAAAAGTTTAAACCCAATAGAAGGTCTTTTAGATTTAAGTAAAAGTTTTTTAATTTCTCCATATACCCTCTCTTTTGGTAGTTCTAAAAGCATATCTTTTTTTATCATCTGTGAACATAGGTTAAATAAGTTAGCATCCATTTTTAACTCAAATCTAGCACAAAACTGCACCGCCCTTAAAACTCTAAGAGGGTCATCAACAAAAGTTTTTGCATCTACCATTTTTAGGATTTTTTTCTCTAAGTCTTTTACGCCATTGTGTGGGTCTAAAATCTCTTTTTTAAAAACATCAAAACCTATGGCATTCATAGTAAAATCTCTTCGTCTTGAAGCCTCACTAAAGTCTAAATCTTTTTTAACTTCAACCTCAAAGCCTTTATGTCCAGATGCTACTTTTGAATCAATTCTCGGTAGAGTAAAATCTAAGTCTATATTTGCTAAAGAAAGTTTACAAACTCCAAAACTTTTTCCAACGCTATTAACTTTGCCAAACTCTTTTAGTAGAGTGTCTAGTTTTTCATACGAAGAGATATTATAAATCTCGATATCTATATCTTTAGATGCTTGAGCATTGTTATGAAGTAAAAAATCACGAACATAACCCCCTACGATAATAATATGAGCATTATTTTGAAGCAGTTTATAAAAGATTTTATTTAAATAGTTTGGATAATCAATCATCTTTATGCTCCATTACTTATGTGTATTTTATCATCTTATTAGTATATTATAATATGTATATTATCATTTTTATCATATATTGAGATATATTTGGCTATAATCGCGAAAATTTCCCATAACTTAAAGGAAACCCTTATGCAAAAAATAAGAAATATTGCAGTTATTGCACATGTTGACCACGGTAAAACAACATTGGTTGATGGACTACTAGAGCAATCTGGTACATTTGGCGATCATGAACAACATGATGAAAGAGCGATGGACTCAAACGATTTAGAGCGCGAAAGAGGAATTACGATTCTTTCTAAAAATACAGCTATTCGTTATAAAGGTCATAAAATTAATATTATTGATACTCCCGGTCATGCTGACTTTGGTGGAGAAGTTGAACGCGTACTTAAGATGGTTGATGGTGTTTTAGTCCTTGTAGATGCTTATGAAGGTGTTATGCCTCAAACTAAGTTTGTTGTTAAGAAGATGCTCGCACTTGGTAAAAAACCAATCGTTGTAATTAACAAAATCGATAAAGATTCTGCTGACCCAGATAGAGTTGTTGATGAGATGTTTGACCTTTTTGCAGATATGGGTGCTACTGATGACCAACAAGATTTTCCTATTATATATGCAGCTGCTCGTGATGGTATGGCTAAAATGGATATGGCTGATCCTGATGGAGATTTTACTTGTATTTTTGATGCTATTATAAATGATGTTCCAGAGCCAGATGGAGATGCAGCAAATCCTCTTCAAGCTCAGGTATTTACACTTGATTATGATAACTATGTTGGAAAAATCGGAATTAGCCGTATCTTTAATGGCACAGTAAATAAGGGCGATAATATTATGCTTGCAAAAGCTGATGGTGAAATGGTTAAGGGTAAGATTTCTAAACTTATTGGTTTTCATGGTTTAAACAGAATGGAAATAGAACAAGCTGAAGCTGGAGATATCGTTGCATTTGCTGGTATGGAAACGGTTGATGTTGGTGACACCGTTGCTGATCCTGTTCATCCAGTTGCACTTGACCCTATGCATATTGAAGAGCCTACTCTTACAGTTGTATTTGCTGTAAACGATTCTCCTTTAGCTGGAAAAGAAGGTAAGCATGTTACTTCAAACAAACTTCGTGAGCGTTTGGAGTCTGAAATGGTAACAAATGTTGCTATGAAGCTTGAAACTGTTGGCGAGGGTAAATTTAAAGTTTCAGGTCGTGGTGAACTTCAAATTACTATATTAGCTGAAAATATGCGTCGTGAAAATTTTGAGTTTTCTATCTCTCGTCCAGAAGTTATCGTTAAAACGATAGAGGGTGTTAAATGTGAACCATTTGAGCATCTAGTTATTGATGTTCCTGAAGAGTTGTCTGGTACTGTTATAGAGCGTCTTGGTAAAAGAAAGGCTGAGATGAAATCAATGCTTCCAATGGGTTCAGGCTTCCAAAGAATTGAGTTTGAGATTCCTGCTCGTGCACTTATCGGTTTTAGAGGTCAGTTTTTAACAGATACAAAAGGAGAGGGTGTTATGAACCACTCTTTCTTAGAGTTCCGTCCATTTAGCGGTTCTGTTGAATCTCGCTCTTATGGAGCTTTAGTTTCAATGACTCCAGGTTCAACTCTTGCTTTTTCACTATTTTCTATTCAAGACCGTGGTGTTCTTTTCATCGGAGTTCAAACTGAGGTTTATGAAGGTATGATTATTGGTGAGCATTCTCGTTCTAACGATTTAGTTGTTAACCCGATTAAAGGTAAAGCACAATCAAATGTTCGTTCTTCTGGTGCTGATGAAGCTATTAAACTTGTGCCATTTAGAGATATGTCACTAGAACGCGCTTTAGAGTGGATAGAAGAAGATGAGCTACTTGAAGTTACGCCAAAGTCTATTAGAATTCGTAAAAAACTTTTAACAGAAAATGAAAGAAAAAGAAATTCTAGAGGAACAAAAAGAGATTAATCTCTTTTTGTGACTTTTTAACCATTTGATATAAAATTTCAAATACTTCTTCACCTCCTCTCCCCATCTCATTAAAATTATTTACTAAAGCAGTTATTTATGATAATAATTATCAATATAATATTGCCTTAAGCTTTTGTTGTGTATTATTTTAATAACAATTATCAAAAAGGAGTTTTTAAATGTCTATTTTACTGATAGGTGGAGATAAGGTTTCTAAAATAACAGAATTACTAAAATCTCTTGGCGCTACAAAAACAACACACTGGGATTCAAGAAAGAATTCAACTTCTCATAAAAAGATTCCTGCTAATACAGATGCAATAATTATGTTGATAGATTTTTTAAAGCATAATTCTATGAGTCATTTTAAAAAATCTGCTAAAAAACAAGATATACCTTTGATATGTACACGCAGAGGTACAGCTAGTGTTGAAGCAGAGTTTAGCAAATTTTTGGAGACACGAAATGTTTGAGTTAAGCAATAAAGCAAAAATAAAAAGATTTACAGGTAAGCCTTGTTAGTGGCTTCAAATAAATGATTTAAGGAGTTAGATGAGATAAAATAATATAGATTTTCACAAACAACAACACAAATATATATGAAGGCACTCGTTAGAGTGTTATATTTATTTTATATATTTATGAAGGGTATGGCACCTCCTATGACATACTGATATATAAAAACATAATAAACTTAAGATGAATTTTCAGTTAAACTCTTTGCTAGAAATTAGCAAAGAGTTTAAACAAACTCCTGTTTTTCAGTCTTTACCCCTTTTATCGCATTAAGAAGAATCCCAACTGTTGTACCATTATGTAAGATAGCAGTTTTAATTGGGTTAATGTATCCCATTGTTGCTGAAGCTAGAATAGCAGTGTTCGCAGCTACTGTAATATTAAAATTTGATTTTATAAGTTTCATAGTATCTTGTGCTAATTCTATAGCTTCCCAAATACAAGAAATATCATCTTTAAGTAAAGAAATATCAGCAGATGCTTTTGCAATTTGAGCACCTTTACTCATACTAATTCCAACATTTGCTTCTACTAAAGCAGGTGCGTCATTTATGCCATCACCAACAAATACAACTTTTCTTCCATTAGCAACAAGCTCTTTAACAATGTCTGCTTTTTGAGTAGGAAGAAGCTCTGCTAAAACTGTATCAATCCCTATTTCTTTAGCTACTTCATCTGCTTTTTGTTGCTTGTCCCCAGTTAGCATAATAACTTCTTTGATACCTAACTCATGAAGCTTATCAATAGTTTTTTTAGTATTATGACGAACTGTGTCTATCATTGTAATCATGCCAAGAAGTTTATAGTCATATCCGATACAAAGGATTGTTTTACCTTCATTTTCATGCTTTTGTATAGTAGGGATATGACCATTAAAGTCTATCCCTTCATCATCTTCTAAAAAGTGTTGAGAACCTATATGAACTTTTTTCCCATTCACTTCAGTTGTTACCCCATGTGCAACGATAAATTCTACTTCTTCATGGTGAACATGTTCAAAAGATTGTTCATTTGCGGCTCTTACTACGGCTTCTGCAACTGGATGAAAATAATGTTCCTCTGTTGAAGCTGCAAGTGATAAAATTTTCTTTTCATTCCATTTATCATTAAAAGATATTACATCACAAACATATAACTCACCTGTAGTAAGTGTTCCTGTCTTGTCAAATATAACGGTATCTGCTTCACTTAAATTTTCCAGTGCTTGAGCATTTTTAATCATAATGCCATTTTTCCCAGCTTTATGCAGAGAACTTTTAAATGCAACAGGGGTAGCAAGTTTTAAAGCACAAGAATAATCAGCTTGTAATACCGCAGCAACTCTCTCCCAGTCTTTTGTAGTAATATATGCAAAAGCACTTAATCCAAGCGTTAGAGGAACTAACTTATCTGCTAGTTTTAGTGCTTTTAGTGCAGAAGAAGATTTAGATGAGAGTGACTCTTGTATATATTTTGTAACTTGAGCAGCCGAGGTATCATCTCCAACATGTTCAGCCCAAATCTTTATTCGTCCCTCTTCAACTACTGTTCCAGCCATTACTCTGTCCCCGTAGGCTTTAGTGACAGATACACTTTCTCCTGTCATGCTAGATTGATTTATTAAAGCTTCACCTTGTATGATGTGTCCATCAATACTTATCATATCTCCAACAGCTACAATAATAATGTCACCTATTTTTACAAGGCTATAGTTTATTTTTTCTTCAATTCCATTTTTCTCTATCCATACTTCTTCTACATTTGGACGAATAAGTTCACGAAGTAAGTTGTCTGAGCGATCAGAAGTACTTTCTTCTATGTATTCACCTGCTTCAAGTAAAAGACTTGTAAAGTTAGCCGCAGTATAATCTTTTCTCCAAAGAGATACTCCAACAGCTAAAGATTCTAAAACATGAGAAGTAATTCCATTTTTGTATAAATCTTTTAACCCGGATATCATCATTGGTGTGTTCGTCGCTATGCTTAGCGGTGCATTAATAATCTTTGGTAAAATAAAACCAGCACCAGTAACACCGGCCATAGTTATAAGCCCTTGTTTTGAAAGAAGAACTTCACCTCTCTCAACTCTACAACTTGAATCACACTGAGTTACTTTAAACTCAGTTATAATTTTTTCAATTTTTTCTTGAATGTGAGAGTTATTTATTTCTATTATTAAACTTTTTGCTCTAATATTTACTCTAGCATTTTTAACACCTTCACACTTTTGGATACTTTCTATTAATGGTTTTTCATCATTTTTAGATGATATATCAAATATTTTGTATCTTAAGCGGTTTGGGAGTTTATGAACTAAATTAAATTTATTCATTAAGCTTCTTTTGCTGCTTCATGTTCTGCTTTGGCATCTTCGAAACGCTCTTTCATTTCATCCATTCCACCAGTGATAACATCACCCATAGATACCATACCTTTAAAGATTGTTTTTTGAACATTCTCATTTGTTAGTATATATGTAGCTGCTGCACCAATTAAGAGACCTGCTAATACTTCTGAAGTGCTAAATCCCATACTATTCTTATTTAAATATGGGTTTTGATTATTCATACTCATATTATTTGATTTTTGCATCTGTTTGTTTTCTCTATTACCTCTGTTTCTCATATTACCTTGTGCATTGTTATTATTCATATAAGGATTTTTATTGTTTGTTTGGTATTCTTTCATGATTTTTCTCCATCAGTAATAAGTTTATTTTTTTGATATATTGCACTTTTTTCTATTGTGTATATAGCCCCTGCACCTAAAACTAAAGAACCAAGAGTCTGAAAAAGCGATTTTCTAGGATCACCTAGATTATTTGCAACAGAAATTGCTGTAGCAGTTGCAATCCCACCAATAAGAGAGTCTTTTAGTGTATCTCTTATGGCCTCGGTTTTATCTTTTTTATTCTCTTTAACTTTTTTTGCATTACCTATCCCAGAGATAACTCCAACAGCAACGGCACCGCTTACTCCATGACCAACTATATGTCTTGGAGTACCTGTTTGTACAGTAAAGTTACTTATCATTAGCCGCTTCTTTTTTAGTTGTAGTCTTGCTTACTTTAGCAGTAGCTGTTTTTCTTGCATCTCTTTTTTCTTTATTTTTTTCTTTTATAGTTTCTACTGTAGATTTTACAGTATCAACAGTTGTAATTGCCACTTCATTAACAGCTTCTGCACCACTTTGTACACTCTGAGCTACAACACTAACTAAAGTTTTTTCTTTATTTTTTCTTTTTATATAAAGTGTTACGCCTGCGCCTATTGCTGCGCCTATTAAATATGGTATCATGATTTATCCTTATCATTAAAAATTTTATCAAATACATCTTTTGATGCATCTGAACTAAGTGCCATCGCTAATGCAGCACCTGCCGCCATACCTAGCATCATATCTCTACTTCCAATAGATGTAAGTGCTTGTGTGATTTTTGTACTGTCCATTTCACCCTTCATTAAACCTTGAACCATATTATATATATCATGGTGTTGTTGATTATCGTTAGCCTGATTATTTTGAGCACATCTCTCAAAAGCTGGTAGGTGTTGATTGTAAGAGGCTGCTTGTTCTTTATAAAAGACATCTCTTATATCATCTTGCATAACAAAAGGTAAAAGCTTGTCATACATCTCTATATTTGCTATTTCTGCATCTACTCCATCTTGACAACATTCAGTTAAGCTGGAGCCTATTTGAATTTTGTCATACCAATCATTTATGGGTGGCGTAACACCATACTTTTTACATAGTTGCTCTATTGCAGTGTAGTGTCTTACCTCTGCTTGAACAATGTTTGAAAAAGGTGTAACTGAGCCATAAGTATCTATGACTTTTTGGTAATAAGCATTTGCTTTATACTCATCATAACAAGCAATTCGTAGTAGCTGTTGTACAACATCAGCACTTGTATCTACTTGTTGAGATAGTAGTTGTTCTTCATCTGGATTCATTAATCCTCCTTAATTTGAGATTGTAGTTTATTGATTAACTCAGTGTTCTCTTCTATGTTTACACCGTCTATGAGGTCATTCCAAATAGTTGGTGAAAAAATTGAGGCATCATAAAGTATAGTAGCTGTTGCCATTATTTTATTCACTTTCACATTCTTTAGTCCATCAATATGTTTAGGTAAAGAGTGAATATCATCAAGTGATATATTTTTAACTTCATCTAAAATTGCCTTATCGATTTTAACTCTTAATCTACCAGGTGTATGATGGATTTTAGAAAAATATGAGGATATTTTCAATATATCTTCAGTTTTAATCATCTACTGTCCTTTATTTCTTTATAATAGTAGTGTATTTGTTAGCTGTATTTTATAATTTTTACTAATTATCAATATTGCATTTCTCACATAATCCATAAAGTGCAATATCTAGTTTATTAGTTTTAAAATTATTTTTAATTGCCATCTTATCAATAAGCTCAATTAATTCAGAGTCAGAAAATTCTACATGTTCACAACATCTTGAACAAATCAGATGATAATGGTCATTTCCTCTAGTAAGCTCATAAAAAGAGTTGTTATTATGTGTTTGTTTCGTAATGATGTTATATGATAAAAGAAGTTTAAGAGTTGAATAGACTGACTGTTTAGAAGTTTGTACTTGTTTTAAAATTTCTTTTACATTAATATGTCCACTTGTAAAAAAAACTCTTAAAATATCTTGTCGAATAGGTGTACATTTTAGTTTGTCACTTTTTAACATTGAACAAAAAAGATCAATGTATCGTTCAGTGCTTTGAAGAGGCATCTATGCTACTTGTGTCTTAAAGTGACGAAAACGATTGATTTCTCCCTTAGCTGAATCCATAACTATTTTTAAAACTAAGGCGTCATCAACCCAGCCCATTAAGGGTATAAAATCAGGTACAACATCGGTAGGAAGTACAACATAAGCCAAAGCTCCACCAACACTAAGCATAGTTGTAGATTGAAGCTTAAAGCTACTATCAGTCATCATTGAAAAAAGTAGTTTAAAGTCACTGTACCAAGATTTGTTTTGATGTTGTTGTACAGCAACAGCAGTCTGATTTGCATTATATGTGTTAGAAAGTTTAGAAACAGAATCTAAATCAAGAGGATTGGAACTCATAATGATTACCTTTATCAAAATATAATAAGAGAATTATACACTTATTAAACTTAAAATATATTGAGAGTTGTTATCAATATCAGATTACACCCTATTTTAAAAATAAGGTGTAATCTGTTCTATCCAAGCACTAACTCGTTCATTACTTAATTCGCCTTGATTGTCCTCATCAAGTGCTAAACCTACAAATTCGCCATCTCTAATAGCATTTGATTCATCATGTTCATAACCATCTGTTGACCATGAACCTACAACAGTTGCACCTTGTTTAATGACTTCATCATATAAAGTTCCCATAGCATCTAGGTAGTTATCACAATATTCTTCTTGATCTCCAAGACCAAACAGTGCTACTGTTTTTGAAGAAAAATTAGTTTTAGAAATATTTGGAAGAAAATCTTCCCAATCATCTTGAAGATCTCCTTCTCCCCATGTAGAAGCTCCTATAATTATAAAATCATATTGCTCCATAGCATCATCAGTACACTCAGCTACATTATGAAGCTCTACCTCAGTTGCAGATATTTTATTTTTAATTAAAGAAGCTATATCTTCTGTGTTTCCAGTTGAACTGGCGTAAAATAGTCCTATTTTTGACATTGTTTTTTCTCCTTGTTACAAAATGTAAATGAATATGGAATCATCTTTATTTGATTTGATGATTCTCCTTTAACCAGTATATGGCGCTTAAAATTTTCTGTTTTTGGATAAACTAAATAGCATTGATCAATCTCCTCATTGTTTAATTGTGTAAAACCTTCACTTATATCTTTATTCCTTTTGTGTAGATTTTTAGGGTCTACATGCTTCCATCTAGGATATAGTCTTGTTCGTATTCCATGTTGGTCAATATGAATATATGGAGTATCGAGTGTAACAGTTTTATTTATCTCTTGTTTAATACGACGATATATTGTTTGAGTAAAGATTTTATTTAAATCAAGCATCATCTCAATTTCTTTTCCATTAAAAATTAGTTGGATTAAATCTGAAGCTGGATGAGAATAACCGAGTAAGATATTAAAGTTTGACTTATAGTCCATATCTTTTGCTAAATATCTCATTTTCGGATTTTTACTATGCTTGAAATATTGATTGAATAGTATAGAATCATGATGATATATATGAACTATTTTTTGACTTTTTTCAGGTCTAAGTTTGTAAATTTGAAAAAATGATTCGATTTTATTTTCAAAAATATTAAGAAGGTTATTTTTAAAAAGATCTGTGTTCTTTAGTGAAAATTTTGCCTCATCGCAAAGAAATTGATTTATCATAATACAAAACATTTTGCGCTGAGACTTTTTTTCATTTACTTTATATGTTTTTGGTAAAATCTCTTTGGTATGATCTTTATATTGCATAAAGCCTACTTTTCTCATCTATATCCTTTAGTTGATAATTAATATCATAATTATAATCTAAGAACTCTTAATATTGTATTAATAATCATTATCATAAAGAATTAAGCTTCTTTTTTATATTATTAGTTTAAAAAAGGGTGAAAAGTGCATCTAAACAGTAACATTATTACAACAATTATGGCAAATGGAGATTATGGTGTTTGTTATGAGCCAATTATCTGCGTTGAAGATATGCAAATAATTGGGTATGAAGCATTAAGTAGATTTAAATTTTTTGAAAGGTTAGTATCTCCTAGTGACTTTTTCAAAAGTATTCATAGTGATAAAGAACTTTTCTTTTATGTGGAAACAATTTTAAAAAAATTTCAGTTAGACAGTAGGCCCTGCGATAAAAAGCTTTTTTTAAATTTAGATCCAGATGTAGCAATTGATTCTAATCATATAGCTTTTTGGGTTAAACTGTTTAATGCAAGTGAAAAAATTATTATAGAAATCATAGAAAATTCTGATGAAGAAAGTGCAGAAGATATTGAATACTTTATGGATTGGCTAGATGAGTATAATATTCCTTATGCTTATGATGACTATGCAAAACCAAATAGTATGTTTTTTACTTCTCTCTTACACAGAGCCGATACTATAAAATTAGATATAGATTTTCTAAAAACTATTAAGGAAAATAATGCTTACATAGAAGTTGCCAAAGGTGTAGTTAAGTATGCTAAATTAGTAAAAAAACATACAGTTTTAGAAGGGGTTGAAACTAAGTCAGATTTAGAATTGGCAAAAGAAATAGGTGTTGATTTTGTTCAGGGTTATTTATTTAAACAAGAATTTATTACTGTATGGAAGAATTAAATAATAATTATCTTCTCCTAGAAACCTACCTTTAAATGTTTTGTACATTACTTTGGTAGGTTTTTTAGAGGTTATCTCATAATATTTACTATGTTCTTTATAGTAGGTTGAACTATCTACATAATAGTTGTCAAAGACTGTTGTATTCAAGTTGTTTTTTAAAATATTTATAGATCTATTGCTAAATATTATTCTGTCAGTAGTTTTTATCTTTGATATGATTTGTTCTATTGGTGATAGCTTGGCTTTGGATGATAGAGTATAGGCTAAATTGAAGCATATTAGCAAAGAGAGTAGGATTTTTTGGTTTTTTAGAAGTGTAGCTAAAAATATAGTTGCTATAAAAATTAGAGGAACTAAGTGTCTTATATTGTCTGGATTTTGTGCTAATAAAATCCATAATAAATATGATAAAAAAAGAATGTATAAAAGTAAATATTCTTCTTTGTGTTTTAGAAAAAAAGTTTTAAAGAAAAAGATTAAAAAGATAAAAGGTAAATTTTCTATTATAAAAATTCTACTTAACCATGAAATTTCACTATGTTGTCCTGTCCCCCAAATACTAAAATGTCCTATAATAAATCTTTTTGCTTCGTAAAAATATAGCATCCCATTTGATAGATAAATAAAAATTAGAAATAAAATAGTTGTGAAGATAAAAGGTATGAGAACATCTTTTATGGAATCTTTTTTATAAAAATATAAATATACTAAACCAGCTAAATACAAGACAAAATAAGATGGACGGGCAAAAAAAGCTATTGCTAAAAAAACTCCTGATAGGTTATGTTTTTTTATTTCCAAAAGGTATAAGGATAAAAAGAAAAAGAATAATCCTACACTCTCACTTAGCATACTCAAAGATATGTTTAACAAATACACTGAACTGATGCTAAGTAGAAAAGTGAAAAAAGCAACTTTCTCATTTTTAATAGCTTTAACATATAAGAATAACATCAAAGGCAGTAAAATACCAGCTCCAGCACTTAAGATAAATAATGAATATTTATGATTGTCTATAAAGTAGTTTAAAGTTTTTCCTAAAATAATAACGCTTGGATATCCAGGAAATTGCGGAGAAAAATCTATGATAGAAAAGTTTAAAATTCCATTTGCTAAAAATAGAGAGTCATCATTAAAGTACGACGGAGGATATGAGAATATAAATAGACCATAGGCAAGAGTAGCTATGGCTATTGAGATACTATAAAGACTGAATGACTTCAATTATGATTTTTTGATTTTTGATATAGTCATTTTTGTTTGCAGGTTTACTTCCAACACCAAAAAGTCCAGGATTTCCTATGGCTCTAATACAATTATTTATAGCAGACTCTAGTTTTTTGTTATTTTTCTTATCTAAGCTTACTGCTAAGAGATTATAAAACTTTTTAGCTTTTAGTACCATCACTTTTGCGACATTGTAAGTTTTAATGTTTTGTAAACCACCGTCTATTCTTCTTTGTATTTCAGCGGCTAAGGATAGTTCAAGATTCTTTATCGTCTGTTTTTTATCTTTATTTTGTATCGATATCTCTAAACCAGCATATAATGATGGAATAAATTCTTTTGTAAGATATTTATAGTTTTTTTCATTTTCTTTAAATATTTTCAATGCTTCTTTGAAATTATCTTCATTCATTGCTTTTGTTATTTGCTCTTTTGCATCTATGGTTGGCTCTTTTCCTGCTGCTGCATAAGAGTAGGCTTGTAAATTGGTTATAGTTAAAACCATAACCAATATCATTATTATTTTTTTCATTTCACTCTCCTATATTTTTAGTTTCAATCACAGTTTTTTCATTTCTGTGATTGTATATTTGTTCTTTTGTTATACCTTTACCTAAGACTAAATCAGCTGCCATTAATCCAGTTTCCATAGCAGTATCAAGAAAAATATATCTAAAAGTACCTTGTCTTCCTGCCATTATGAGGTTTTGGAATTTATTTAAATACTTTATGGTTTCATCTCTTTTTTGATTATAATTGATATCCATCATAGTATAAGCATGTTGTGTTGTAAAAGAAAAATAATCAATTATCTTATCTTCAATATCAAAGTTTAGTTTTTTTAAATCTTTTTTTACTATCTCCAAAAGTTTTTCATCATTCATCTTCCAGATTTCATCATCTTTATTACATGGAATTTCTAACATTATAGAACTCTCACCAGATGGAGCCATAAAAGGCGATCTTCTCTTTGGTTCTTGTATTCTTGTAGGGAGTAAGTTGTAATCACTTACATATTGCCAAGTATGTGGTGAAAAATCTTTAACACTAAGTCCTAAGCATAAAAATCTTAAACTTCTAAATCCTAAACCTGAATCAAAGCCAAGCTTAGTTGATATTTCATTTAGTGGCATTGTTGAGATGACTTTGTTTGCTTTGAAAGTATGATTAGTTGTTCGGATAGTATCTATATTATTATCCACAACTACAAAACTTAAAACTTCCTCATCAACAAATATTTTACCACCTAGTTTTTTAAATTGTTCTGCCATTTTAAGTGGTAGTTGACCAAAGCCATACTTTGGATATCTATAACTTCTTGCATAAGTTCTAGCAGTTTTTTTACTTTTTGCAAATAGTTTTTTAACTACATCTTTTAAATCTATTAATGATATTCTCTGTCCTGCCCAGTCAGCACTTAAAAGCTCTGGTTTGATTCCCCAAAGTTTTTGAGTATATGGACCAAAAAAATGTTCATATAAAGATTTACCAAACCTTGAACTTATCCAAGTTTTAAAGTTTGTATCATCTCTTGGAGTGATTTTAAGTATTATTTTTATAGTATCAAAAGAAGCACCGATTAAAAGTTTTAAAGGTGCTACTCTCAAAAGGTTTTTAAGATTTAAGGGATATTCGTAAACTTTATTTTGATGCAGTATAACTGAACTTCTTTGTGATGTTAGTAAGTCATCATCAAGTATCTCCTCAACGAAATTTAAAAGTTTTTGATTGTTTGTTATAAATCTATGACCACCATAATCAAATCTAAACTCTTTATCACCTACTTTTAATACTTCTGTTTTACATTGTCCACCAACAGTTGACTCTTTTTCTAAAATTGTAACAGATTTGCCACTTTTAATTAGCTCAATACCAGCAATTAATCCTGCGACACCGCCACCAATTATAACTATATCATTATTTTGCACTATAAGTTTTTCTCCATAAATAAATAGCACCTATCATGTAAGAACTCCATGAAAGTAAGTGAAGTAGGGTAGGTGATGAGTTGTAGCCAAACAAAGCTCTTAAAAATGTTCCAAATAAACCTCTGTCATCAAGTATGCCTGAGATATCATACACCACAGGTACAAAGGTAGGGAGCAGTTCACTCGCTTGCATCATAGAAACTGCACTACCAAAAAGTCCACCTGCTATGATAAGGATAAGTAGTCCAGTCCATTTAAAAAATTCTCTAAGAGGTATGTTTTTTGCACCTTTCATAATTAAATAGACTAATATAACAGATAAAACAAGTCCTAAACCACCACCTATAGCACCATCTTGCATCGTGATATTTTGACTTAAACTTAAACTTGAGAAAAATAATACAGTTTCAAAGCCTTCTCGTAATACGGCAAGAAATGCTAAAAAAACCATTCCTAAGATATTTCCAGTAGTTACAAGATTATTTAAATTTTCTTCAATTTCACCTTTAATATTTTTTGATTGATTCGCCATCCAAACAACCATGTATGATAAAACAATTGTTGCAAAAAGTAAAATACCTATCATTAAATAGTGTTTTAAATTTGCATCATCAATCCCAAGTAATACTACTTGAAAAATATAAGCGATAATAAGAGATACTATTACTCCTAGTGTTACTCCAAGATAAATATATTTATTATATTTTGTAGCTTGTAGTTTTCCTAAATAAGAAATGATGATTCCTACTATTAAAAAAGCTTCAAGCCCTTCTCTAAATGTAATTAAAAAACTTGCTAACATTAATTAAATTCCTTTATTATTTTTTCTAGTTCAATAACTGGTGGATTTGGTAATTTTGGATATGCTTTTCGTACAGCATCTGTTACCCATTGCGGATATACTCTAAAATTTAACTTGACTTCTACAGTTAATGGATACTTTAGTGATTTGATATTTGGTATATCATAACTCTCAACTCTTGTTTGGCCAGCGGGAATTCTGCTATCACTTAAAAGTTTTTTATATTTCCAAAATAAAAGTCCAACAGGTTTGCCATCTTCATCTCCAAAAACCTTCATGAAAGGTCTTGCATCTGTACCTAGGTTTCCATCTTCTTTTAATTTTCCACTTTCAAAAATAATATTTGAGTTTCTATCTTTAAGTGTTATATCAAGCCATAGCTCCCTAAAATCTGCAACACCAGTAGGAAGATGATGACCAGCGCCAACATTTGTAACAAATACTTTTACTTGGTTGTCTTTTATGTCAACTCCAAGTTTTGCTGAAGTTCTTAGTAGTTGTATTGTTTGGTCTTCATGTACTTTGTTTTTGAGTCCTGATAAGAAATGATTTGAACCACTAAAATAATGTACTTTTACATCTTTTTTTATTTTTCCGCCATCAGTTGAACGACCAACCAAAGGTGAATATTTACCATCACTCATATTTGTCATATGACAATCAATACAAGTTTTATGCTTAGTTGGATCATCTGGATTGTTAAATGGTGAGTTTTGCCACTCTTTGTAGGTTGATACTATCTTACTTCCTTTACCAGGAGAAAATTCATCATGACAACTAGCACAATAAACAGGATCTTTATATATCGGTTTCATATAACTCTCTAAATGCTCTTTTGGTTTAGAATTTATAAATTTCTCACTTAGCCACTGTCCTACATCTGAATTACTATCTTCTAAAGCGTATTTTCGTCGCTCGGTTAGATTTAGCGTATATGCAGCATTCCCTCCAGCATCTTCAATTTTTGTAATTCTGTGACAAGCTACGCAACTAACACCCTCTTCAAGTTTTGTATTTCCATATTTTTCTAGTTCATCTATTAATGTAGTTGCGCCACTTTGGAAAAGATTTTCCATCGTGTCGGTAGTATGAGAGAGTCCTGTGGTTACACCAGATGGGTTATGGCAACTCATGCACCATTTTCTAAAGCCTTCGCCTTCAACCTGTGCTGCTACATTCTCAAGTACCATATAGTAGGGATTTGTTCCTACTAAATTTTTATGATTTGAATCTGCCCATTGATTAAAGATTTCATTATGACAAGACTTACATTTTGCAGAATTTGTCCAATCCTCTACATGGTATTTTTCTACATCATCTTCAAGTTTTATCCAAGAAGATAAGTATCGTAGATTTTCTTTACTTGTTACATATTTATGTAAGTTTTCCATCTTTTTTTCTAGTTCTTTACCCATATTTTTAGGATCAACTAAAGGTAGTTTCGCTTTTTTGTCAAACCCCATTCCACCTTGTGCATCTGTGGCAAACCTTATATAATCAGCTAACGGAGCCTTTGATACAAAACCATCTAGTCTGTCATGTCCAACATTTGCTTTTTTACTTTTGTCTTTTAGTTTTGTAGCTTCAAAAAGAAAACCATTTGTAAAATTAAATCCTTCAAAATGACAAGAGTTACAACTCATCCAAAAATCTCCAGTCATAGGAGTAGATTTATGAGTATTTGTGTTTGCATTATTAAATAGCATCTTTCCTTGTCGTAAATCTTTTTCCAATGGATCATTCTTAACAAGTTGTGCAAATTTGTCTTTTTTCAAAGTTACTCTTGCAAAAGGATGCGCGCCACCACTATCTAATAGTGTCATGTCAAGTCTTGAAGCATTTTGAACATAAAGATTATCATTTGTTGGGTTGGCTAGTATATATTTTGGATTTGTATTGTTAGGGTATGCTCTAAATATTTGGGTAACTTTTGCCCCATTGCCTTTTCTTTTACCTCTTTTTCTATGAAGTTTTTTATTTTTTCTACCGCTACTTCTTCCTATATTAAAAACCATAACATCTTCACTACCACTTAGTGTAACAAAAGCTTTACTTCCATCTTTATTAAAAGCTATATCAAAAGGGTTTGACACAATCATTGTTTTATTATCATTAGTAAGTATATTTATCTCTTTAAAGAGATTTTTTCGTTTTTTATCTAACTCTTTTTCATCGCCTTTTTTTAATGAGATAATAGAAATTGTAGGAAAAATTGTTGATTGAAATTGAAATGGATGGTCAAAGTTCCATAAAATATGTGGAATCCAAGCTTCGCTCCCATCTGGTTTTATTTTTATGTTATCTAAGTATTTTGGTAGTCCCTGTGGTATAAACTCATCATCATTTTTTGTGGATTGTAAGGAAATACTTTTTAGTTTTATAAATGTTCTACTATCATAAATACTCACTTCACCTATCATCGCATGAGTTACCAAAAGCCTACCATCATCAGTCAGAGCCATACCTCTTGGTGTTTTTGCAGTTTTTAATGTTTTAATAATCTTAAAATTTTTATCATCTATAATTAAAAGCTCATTATCTTCAAAAATAGTTACAAAAAAGTATCTATTTTTTTTATCATAAATTATGGCGTAAGGTCTATTTTTTGTTTTAATAGTTTTAATAATTTTATTTTTTTTGTTTAAAAATGTAATTTTATTTTGTTTGTAATTTGTAATGCCGTATATAGATTCGTCATCATTAAAAGCAATAGTTCTTATATCTTCTCCAAGAGTTATTTCGAAGATTACTTTTCCTGATAGAGCATCTATCTTAGTAACACTACCTCCATCCCCGTTTGCACTATAAATAAACTTATTGTCATTTGTCAAGTACATAGCTGAACTACTGACAGATGAGTATAGGTAAGCTGGGAAAAGTAGCCCTAAAATAAATAGACTAACAGCAATAGATTGTAGCCTAGCTCTGTTTTGAGCAGATTTCTTTTTTCTTCGTTTATTTGCTTTTGAAAAAGCAGTGTGATACCAAAGAAAAAATACTAAAACGAAAGAACCGTAGAGATGGACTAAAAATGCGTAATTACCAATAGTATCACCACCACGATTTCCAATAAAAAACAGATATCCACCACTTAAGATTATGAGAAAAAGTGTTAGACCAAGTATCATACCATTTGTAGAATTTCTTCTATTTGCTAGGATATTGTTTCTATACTTGTATAGATGCATATTTACAAATGGAATAATAAGAATAACAGATACGAAAACAGAACTTATAATATGTATAGCTTGTAGCGTTGTAAAATATTCCCATTCTATATTTAAAATATCCCATTGCAGTATGCCTGTCAAAAACATGAGAATAACTGATATCTCTATGTAAATACTTTTCATATTGTAGTTTTTTTATTCGTGTAGATTTTTGTATTATGTCTATTCAATAGAAACTCCATTATATTAATAATCAGTATCAATTATATAGAAATAATAGTAAAAGACTACTTAATATTGAAAATAAATATCAATATTAAGTAGTATATTTATTTTGACAGTTTAACTTTTGCTGCCATAGTCATAGCTGTATTGTTTCCTGTGATTGAGGTAACATTATCTTTATCACTATTGTTGTCGCTTTTGTTTGCTGCATCTACAAACTCACCAGTATCAAGTAACCATTCTGAAAGTTGAGCACCTTGTGTTGTAGAGTTTCCATTTATAACCAATTGGAACCATCTTGTAAATCTATCTGTAAGGTTTTTAAGTTCTAGTGATGGTTCACTCTCGTTACCAGTATTTTTAAGATGTTGCATTGCATCTCTTAGTCCACCACTCGTCGCACCAATAGAATAAGGTGTATATTCTTTAGAAGCATCTACATAAGTACCAATATCTTTATCATACATATTTTTCTCAATTGCTACCATAAGAGCTCTTGCTTCTTTTCTGTACTTTTTGTTATGAGTTGCTAAGTATGCTGATGTAAGACCTCTTACTACTGCAAACTGTGTGCCAATTGATTTAGTTTTTACAACACCTTTATTTAAAATATAACCATCAAAGTAGAGACCATCTTTGCATTTAAGGTTACTGATTAAGAAGTTTGCTTGTGTTTTAATAAGCTTAATTGCTTTTTTACCTTGTGCTGTTTCAAGAGATGCTGCACCTTCTCCTGAGCCATATCCAACTGGAAGTGCATCTGTAACTCTTTGAAAAATTCTTAAAGCTTCCATAGAATAAGCTGCATCAAAAGTTGTAACTCTTGCTCCTTGTTTTCCATCATATCTATCTACAAGTGTTCCAGCTTTTTTGTTAAAGTGCAAAGTTGTCATATTTTGAAATAGCATATTAGATAAGTTGCTTGCTACTGAGAAAGCATCATCACTCTTAATATTATTTTTTGTGTTAGCATCTGTATTCTTAGATGGTGCTTTTTTGAATGGATCACCATCAAACACGCTTGAAAATGCTGGGTTTTGATTTTTATTGTTCTTTCTTTGGTCACTAAATGCATAAAATTCACTCATTGGCCATAGTACACCCCAAGTATCTCTTAAACTTGAGTGAGACTCAATAACTTTTAAAGTTTTAACTGATTTCGTGCCATTTCGTTTACCTTCAGTAACTGCTACTTTGTTAGCAAACCAAATTGGATTTTTCTTAGCATTATATTTAGGAGTTATAGTTACACCTAGTTTTTGACCATTAAATCCAAGTTTTTCTTGCATATAAAGAATTCTTTCATGCGAAAGTTCAGTTAATATAGCACCGTTTACTCCATCTGCTGAAGATACACCTAGTGTATGTTTCCCATCATGGTCCATAGTAGAACTTGAAGCTTCTACTTCTTCATCTGTTAGAGTTACATGCATGCCACCTAAGAAATCTTGAGCCCACATAATATCTTTAAGTAAAGCACCACCAAAGGCTGCAGGATTAAAAGTTTTATCCATACCACTTTCTTTCCAAGACAGAGTTTTATAATCTCTTAAATAAGCAGGAACAGAAGTTCTGATTTTTTTTTCTTTACCATGTCTAAATACTATAACTTCATCACTATTTACAGTAGTAGTATCAACTTTTGAGGCAAATTCTGGAAGACCAGAGATATATGGAAGGGCAGTAGGGTGCATATTTAGAGGAATTATTTCAGGGTCATTCCCTGTAACTTTGGCAAAATGAATAAATCTTTTTGCAAGAGATTGCATATTCCCACCCCTTTGTTTGTTTAGTAGTCCATTTACTAAGTGAGGTCCCATTTTTGATTGGTAGTTTAGAGCATACATAGCTTCTTCGCTATACTCATAACTTTCAATACCTGTTGTGTAGTCAAATTCAGTAGGTTCATTTATTGCATTTGGATCTAATGTATCAAGATCAAGTCCTAATGCCTCAGCTAATGGTTCACCAGAGAGTTCAAATTCAGTATAAGCAAACATTGCTCCTGCTGTTTTGAATGTTTTATCTAAAACAGTAGTTTTAGTATTTGCATATGGCGCGGCCATTGCTAAAGAAACTACTGCTAAAGAAGCTACGATAGATAATGTTAATTTTTTTTGTTTTATCATTTTAATACCTTTATTTTATAAATTTATTTAATACATAAACTTAATCAAAAGTGTCAAGATTTTTGACTAAGTAAATGTGTAAAAGAAGAATATATGCCCCGAAGGGCATGGTTTTAGAAGTTGTAGTTCATTACTAGTTGAATACGATCATTATCAAAGTCTGTTTTAGCAGAAGATTCTTTATCCTCTCCTATAACATAAATAAATGCTACATCAGCTTCACCTTCATTGTACTCATATTCTAAACCTACATTTATTTCAGTTACATGGGCTTTTACCCCTCCAGTAACAGCATCGGCTTGATAATCTCCATAAACACCAAATATGTTTACCCCAGCAATCTCATAAGCAGCACCAATAGTATAAGAACTACCATCACCAACAGTACCATCATGAAGAGTACCCGCTGTCATAGTATCGATGTTGGTATATGAAGAACCACCACCAAATCCTTCAAAAATTTGGTTTCCATCTTTTACACTTACGCTATCGTAAGCTACTGATAAAGTTGCGCCATAAATTCCAGCTTCAACCATAGCCCCTATAATACTTCCTTCAATTGTACTAGGTGCACCGGCCGCATTATCCTTTTCACTTTCACCAAGATATTGAGCAGCAACAACAATTTCAATATCATCATTAATTGCAATAGTTCCAGTTACATCTGTATATATTGCTGAAGCAGCCTTTGTTACATCATAGTACCAAGCGCTAGCTTCAATAATATCATTTGAATATGTTACCGCACCGACATAAGTGCCATCTTCGCCAGTTTTTGCCCAAACACCATTTGTTACATTAGCGTAGTCTGAATCAACACCTTGCCAATTTAGTACACTTCCTGCAATAAAAGACAAACCTAAATCTTTTAGCGTATAAGAAGCAATATATGCCTCAAAAGTGTGTGGAGTCATTCTAATATCATCACTATCTGCTAGTGGGGTATCTATAAGTTGACGACCACCACGAAAGTTAAAACCTTCGTAATCAAAATTAATATAAGACTCTGCTACTTCTGTATATTGACCATTATCTGAAGTTAGTTCACCATTGAATTCACCATCCTTAGCATCGCCACTTAGTCCAGATATAGCGTGAGAAGTATACATTGCAACACCTAGGCTAAAGCCTTTAATGGCTGCAGTCTCAAACTTTAGTTGACCACCAATCGCAGTTGCTGATGTGTCCTTTGCACCAGCAGTTTCCGTCTTATTTGCAGCATAACCTAAGCGTATTTGCCCACTTACAGTACCCTTGCTAAACATTTCTTGAATGCTATTTGCTTCTTTTGACTCATCTGCAAATACTGATGTGCTAATTGCTAGTGCCGCTACTAAACTTAATCTAATGAATTTATTCATTTTTTCCCTTTATGATTATAATTTTGAAAATTAATATCATAATTGTACAAAGGAAAACTTATTATTTATTTAAAATGGTAATCATTATCATTTATGGTTTTGAACTACATTCATTACATATTTTATGTATTGTAATAAATTCTGTGTCTTTAAAGTCGTCTAACTCTATAGAATTATCCATATTTATCTTGGTAACACGAGTGCAAACTGTACAAACACAAAAAAACATAAGAGCATCTTCTTTGAGATAGTAGTATGCTCTTTTAAAATCATCTTGTATGACAATAACTAATTTACATTCTATAAAAAAATTTAGATGTCTATATATAGTATTTTGAGAAAGTTTTTTAGGATATGAAATAGAAAGTTCTTTAATGATTTGAGATACATTTAAGCATTCATGACTATTCATTAATAGAGTATAAATTGCTTCTCTAACTCTTGATCTGTTTGCTCTGTTTCTCGTTATACAATCATTTAGTTTGTTTATGCCCATTTCATCTCATTCAATTATTTATATATTTAACATGCTTACACATGCTAAATATTAAAAATGACCTCTGATACCAGCAAAGTAGTATCTACCAACATTAGAACCTAAGACATCATCAATTTTTGCGTCATTTACATTGTTTACTCCGCCATAAACCTCAAACATTTTATTTATGGTGTAATTAGCAGTAATATCCACAACTGTAAAGGCATCTGTTTTAGCATCTGAATCTGAAGTTTGGGTAGGAGCCCCTCTATTCATGATTTGCGTATAGTGTTGTTGTCCTATATATTTTCCAGTTACTCCGAAGTTGAGTGTTTTTGTAGCTTGATAATCAAAACCAAGTAAAAAAGTTCTTTCTGGATTAAATTCTAAATCTTTTTTTGTATCTTCATTTTCAGTTTTTAGTTCAGTCCAAAAGAATTTACTATCTAAGTTTTCTAGAAGTTGGTAATTAAATGATAGTTCCATACCTTTTGTGTTTGCATCTGAAACATTTTCAAATGTAGTGATTGCTCCGCTTTGAACTTGCTCAATTTTATTTTTTATTTGATTATAAAAAACTACAAGATCGTATTTAAGCTTAGAATTACGACCACCTAATCCCACTTCAAAAGCATTAGTAGATTCTGGTTTTAAATCATAGCCCATTACATCAGCACCTTTTTGAGGACCATTTGGTGTATTCATATTAATATACATTTCACGAATATCTGGTGTACGAAAACCTTGTGCGAAATTTACACGAAGTTTAGCTAACTTATCAAAGGCATAGATACCGCCTGCACGAAATGTTGGTCTATTCTCAGCATTACTTATGGCTTCATACCTAGCACCAAAAATTGTATTAAATTCTTGAGTAATTTCCCACTCATCTTGAAAATAAACTGATGTGTAATTAACTTTTTTCTCTGTAACACTGATATTATTATTAAATACAGAAGATTTTCTTTTTTCATTTCGATATTCTGCACCACCTATTAGAAGATGCGATTCACTTGCTAAATATGTAGCAGAAGCTTCATAAACAGTAACATCAACATCAGCATTCATTGCTGCATTTGTAGAAGCATCTTCGTTAGCATAGTTATAATCAGCCCAATATTTAAGGGTTGTTGTATTTCTTTTTTTATAACTAGAATTATAAATACGAGCTTTTATATTTAAGTCTTCAACTGGAGAGTAATCAATATCAACACTTAAATCAAGACGGTTGTTTTCATCATGTGAGTTAACCGGAGCATTCCAAGTTGGAATATCTTTACCTGCATTCGGTCCTGCAACAAATTTAAAGTTTGATGGATGAGCATAGCCTATATAAACTCCATCTCTTTCTTCTTTAAAGTAGTTTACATCCATTCTTGCTGTAAAAGTAGAAGTAAAATCATAGGAAAGGCTTGTGCCTAAAGTATAGATAGTACTCTCTTCTCTATAGGTTGTATCAACACCATAGTTGTCTTTAATACTTGTCATATCTGGTAGAACAGCAAAAGGTGTTTGAGATGGTTTTCTTCCCATGGGGACCCAAGTGTCTGCTACTTCTGTTTGAGTGTAAGGGTCGGTTTTTGTTAAACCTGCATATACACTATAACCAAAACCACCAGTTTTACCTTGAATACTGAAAGATAGGTTGATATTTTGTGCATCACCATCTTTGTTCGCACCATATCTAGCCCCTACATCAATTTTCATTTTATCAGTTGGTCTTTTTGTAATGATATTGATAACACCACCAACCGCATCTGCACCGTAAAGTGAACTCATAGGTCCTTTTACAATTTCAATTCTTTGAATAATAGATGCTGGAATACGCTCTAAATCATAAGGATTTTTAACTTCTCCCGAGAGTCTTCTGCCATCAAGTAAAAATAGTGTTCCATTTGCACCCATACCACGAATAGAGATAGAAGACTTACTTTTTGAGCTTGAACTTGGAAATGTTCCATATTGCATAGTTAACCCAGGAGTCATCTCTAAAATATCTTTGAGACTTGCCGCTCCCATCTTTTCTATCTCTTTGTGTGTGATAACTTCAACAGTGGCTGCAACCCCGTCTATACTCTTTTGAGTTTTAGTTGCAATGCTTATGACTTCGATAGCATTCATATTATCCGTTGCACTAGCAGAATAGCTCATTAACAATGCTAATGATGCGCTAATTGTTATTTTCTTCATTCTTTCCCTTTATAAATTAATATTAAAATTGATAATCAAAATTGATAATAATTAAAATTGTAGGTTATTTTAACTTAATCGATGGTTAAAATGATATTAATTATTAATATTAATAAAAGCTATATTTTTATACTATTTCAAAATGATAAAAAAATTTATAAGCATGAGTCTTGAAAACAGATCGCTAAACCATATACTTTTTATATTTTTACTTCTGCTTGCTTTTATTTCTTATAGCAAGATTCCTAAGGAGATGTTTCCTCCTAGTGCACAGGATATGATAAGTGTAAAAGGTCACTATAACGGCGCAAATAGCACAATACTAGATAAACTAATTGTTCAAGATATCGAGAGTATTCTACAAAATAATCAAAACTTAACTGATATACAAACGATTATTACAAATGGTACTTTTCATATAAATGCCGAGATAAAAAATAAAACTTCAAAACAACAAATAGTTAATAATATAAAAAATTCAATTGAAAATTTAAAACAAGATTTGCCAAAAGATATGGATATTCCAACTGTTGATATCTTGGAAAGTTATTTTCCTCTTATCAATATATCTATATCTTCTAATATAAATATGGAGTATATTGAAGTTGCAAAAGATTTGAGCGAGGATATTAAAAAATTAAAAAACCTCTATAGCGTGACTCTTGATGGAGATTATAACTCTTTACTTGTCATTTCATTAAATCCGCAAAAACTCATAGCTTATGGTATATCAAACGAGAAAGCCTATGACGCACTTATGGGTTTATACTCCCTGTATCCCATAGGTTCTATTAGTTCTAAAAAACAGAAATATTATGTTGAAAGTAAAAATGATAATATAGATATAAATACGCTTCTTGAGTCTGAGATAAAAATAGATGATAAACTGATATATGTTAAAAATATTGCAGATATAAAGTATGATTATGAAGATAGAGATGTTATTACTCGTACAAATGCTAAAGAGAGTGTAATAATTAACATAAAAAAAGCAAAACTTGGGGATAGTATAGAACTCTCTAAAAAAATCACAAAAATCATCTCAACATATCAAAACAACTATCAAGATATTGATTTTAAAATTCTAAGTGACAGCTCTTTTTGGATAAAAACAAGACTTAATACTATTGGCTCAAATATTATAATCGGCTTGACCTTACTATTTTTTTCCATTTGGTTTTTTATCTCTTTAAAGATTGCTATTGTTGTTATCCTAGGAATTCCTGTTAGTTTTGCTTTTGGGTTGATAGGTTTGGATTTTTTTGAAGGATCTTTAAATACTTTATCTATGATAGGAGTTTTACTAAGTCTGGGGATACTGGTTGATGAGGCAATTGTTGTGAGTGAAAATATTCATCGTCATTCGAACATGGGTAAAAATATTAAACAAGCCTGTATAGACGGAACCAATGAGATGATGCCAATTCTCTTCGCATCTATGCTTACAACCATCATAGCTTTTCTACCTTTAACGATGCTCTCTGGTGGACTAGGTGTTTTTATTAAAATAATCCCTCTAATTGTAATTATTTTGGTGATTAGCTCATTTGTTGAAAGTTTTATATTTTTACCGCTTCATTATAAGGAGTTGTCATTTAAGTTCTTAAATGACAAAAAAAATGGAATCAGGGATAGAATGTGGAATAAGCTAAGTGGACTCTATGTGAGCTCACTATCTTTTTTCATAAAAAGACGATATATATGGGGTTTTGTGATTATATTTTTTACTCTTTTTACAACATATAATTTGGCAAAGTCAAGTGTGTTTCAGCTATTCCCAGAGTTTGATGCTATGACTATAAATCTAATTGGCAAAGTTAAAAATGGTGCTATCAGCTATACACTTCAAGAAATAAAAGAATTGGAAAATATTTTAATCAAAGAGTTGGACTCAGAAAATGTAGCTTCAATTTCTATGATAATAGGCATGAATAGTGATGGTCGTTCCATGCATGAAAAAGGTGATAATCTTTTTACATTAACAATCAATCTAAAACAAAAAAAACATGAAGATTTTTTTAACAGAGTTATAAACCCAATATTTGCACCATATAAAGAGCCAGAAAACTCAAATAGAACAAGAACTCTATATGCAAAAGAGATTCAACACAAGATAGAATCTTTAATACAAAAACATAATCTGAAAGAGAATTTTTTAGAATTTAGTATAAATATACCTCAAACAGGTGTTGTAAAAAATGATGTGGAGATATCTCTTTCACACAAAGATAATAAGATGATTAAAAACTCCTTGGAGAGTCTGCAAGAAGCTATAAAAAAGATAAAGGGTGTTCATAGTATTAAAGATGATATGAAATATGATGAGTCAAAAGTAGAAATTACATTAAATACATTTGGAAATAGTCTTGGATTTACCCAAAAAATAATTATTTCAAAAGTGAGAAATTTTATTTCGATGCAAAAACTTTCAAAAATTGTAGATACAAATGCTGAACTTATAGAGCTTAGAATAGATTTCTCAAACCATGATAATTTATACTCACTTTATAACTTATCTTTAGAAGTACCAAATCAAAGCTACAATGTATGTTTAAAAGATATAGCTATTGTAAGTTTTTCTAAAGATATTACTACAATAAAAAAAGATGATTTACAAAAGATATTTACACTTAGTGCCAGTTTTGATAAAGACAAAATTTCTTCTAGAGTCTTTTATAAGAAGCTCAAACCAACAATTAAAATGATTAAAAACAGTGGAGTAGAAGTTTTTATAAAAGGAGAGCAAAAAACTAATAATCAAATAAAAAAAGATATTTTTGTATCTTTATTATTCGCTTTATTTGGAATTTTAATTATTTTAACATGGTTATTCTCTTCACTTGGACTCTCTTTCTTCGCCCTGAGTGTTATTCCGCTCTCTCTTTTAGGAGTGCTTATAGGTCATAAAGTTATGGGTATGGATATCTCTTTTTCATCTTTACTTGGATTTGTTGGACTTATAGGTATTGTAATTAACGACACACTTATAATGCTGAGCATGATCAAAAAATCAGAAAATATAGGTGAATTACTTCAAAATGCTTCTTTGCGAGTAAGACCCATACTTCTTACTTCTATTACTACTATAGTTGGTTTAAGTACATTAATATTTTTTGCATCTGGAGAATCTCTTTTAATGCAACCTTTAGCAGTTAGTATTGGGTTTGGACTTATCTACGCAACTATAATTAATCTATATTACTTACCTATTCTATATAGTTTCAAAAATAAATATAACAATCGATAATCGTTATCAATTTAATACTGAATTAATTAATTAATAGCTATTATATCGATAATAATAGTTATTATTAATATAGCTTTAATAAAAGGGATTCAAATGATTGATACTACCATGTACACAGTTTCACAACTCTTCTTAACTCCAACACTAGTTTTAATACTACTAATGTTTGTTTATTCGTTTATAGCTTTAGGCTCATTTATCTATGAGGGTATATCTCGTAGAAAGAATATTATGCAGTTAAATACAAATGGGGCATATCCTATTTTACGACACTATAACGCTGACAAGCAGATAAGTATGGAGAAGTTAGAACTTTTTGCATTTAAAAAACTAGAGAATGTTCGTAATGTTTCAAGAATTGCTCCAATGATGGGTCTTATCGCAACTCTTATCCCTCTTGGACCTGCACTTAAAGCTTTAACAGATGGAAATATTCAAGGTATGAGTGATGGTTTGATTTTAGCTTTTTCTGGAGTAACGCTAGGGCTTATTGCTGCTTCACTTACTTACTGGATAGGTAATATTAAAAAGAGATGGTACGCAGATGAATTACATATCATCGAAGTTGCAAAGGCAACTTAATGGCTGTTAGATTACTAAATGATGATGATGACGATAACAATCCGATGAATTCTGTCATAAACTTGATAGATATATTTTTAGTTGTGATTGCTGCTTTGTTGATTATCATATCTCAAAATCCACTGAATCCTTTTAGTAGCGAGGATGTGACGGTTATAAAAAATGCTGGAAAGAAAAATATGGAAATAATGGTTAAAAAAGGCAAAGAGATAAAAACTTTTAAGTCAACAGGAAATATTGGTGAAGGAAATGGAAAGAAAGCTGGTATTTCATACAAGATGGAAGATGGCTCATTTGTATATGTTCCAGAGAAGGATATGAAAATATGATACGCTGTTTATTATTGGCACTTTTGTTATTTATGCCATTTGTTCAAGCGGATGAAGGGGTGAATATCAAAAGTGATATTCTTATCTTATCAACAAATATGGGTAAAAATCGCCAAGAGAGAAAAGCGGAACTTTTAAAAGAGCAACTTGCTCCATATAGTATATCTTCAGAGATTATATTTAATCTAGATGAAGATAAAGCGAGAGAAACTTTTAAAGACAGAAGATTAGTAATCATAGATGCACTAGATGGTAAACACGGTGTTGCCTCACTTTTACGCAGGTATGAGGATATTTTAGAAGATACTAAAACACCATATATCGCTTTAAAGTTAGAGTATAAAAAGTTTGGAAATATGGATGAAGAGTTTGCTTCTACTATATTAGATTATTTCTCTCAAGCTGGTAAATATAACTATGCTCAAGGAGCTGCTTTTTTAGCAAGAGCATATTTTTCCACACAAACGAATCCTCAACCTGTTCACAAAATGAGTAATACGGGAATATATCATCCAAATAAAGGAAAGGGTACTTTTGAAAATTTAGATGAATACTGGAAAACTTTAAGTGATGATGAAAAAAATAGTCCAATGGTTGGGATTGTTATACATAAAGAAAATATATCTTCTGACGATACTGTAATTGTAGATACAGCAATTAAACAACTCACAAGTGCTGGTATAACTCCTATCGTTTTTTACACAAAAGTAGGTGAAGAAGATTTTGCAGGAGAGCGTTTTTTTACAAAAGATGGAAAACAACTTATAGATTTGATAATCTCTTTTCAGGTTATGATAATGGATCAAGAACAACTTAGAAAAGACTATGCAAGAATAGGTCTTAAAGTTATGCATGGTGTTATTTATCGTCAGGGTTCACAAGAAGTTTGGGAAAAAGATAAGCAGGGTATATCTATGAGCTGGATACCGATGACTTATACTATTCCCGAACATATCGGTTATACTGATCAGTTAATAGTGGGTGCCTTAGACCCAATTACGAAAAAAACAATACCGATATCTTATCAGTTAGATATGTTTATGAAAATAGCTATAAATAACTCTAAGCTAAAACAAAAGCAAAACAAAGAGAAAAATATAGCTATATTTTATTATAACTATCCTCCAGGTGTAAATAACTTTGGGGCTTCATATATGCAGTTTCCAGAATCTTTGTCTAGTATTTTATCTAGTATGAAAGAAGCAGGGTATCAGACTCAGAGTGAGAGTAGTGATTACTTTATCAAGACGCTTCCTAAGTCTATGGCATATTATTATAAAGATAGTGTTTATAATGAAAAATATGCTGATTTATTATCTTATGATACCTATTATGAGTGGTATTTAACACTTCCACAAGAGACTCGAAATCAGATAAATAAAAAATGGGGACATCCAAGAAAAAGTAAATTTCTTCATACCAAAGATGGAAAAAAATACTTCATAATCCCAAGACTGAAAAAAGGAAAGGTTACTTTACTCCCACAACCTAGTCGCTCCAATATTGGGCAAGACAGAATGGGAAGAAAAATTTATGAGGGAAGAATCTATCATGATACTGCCTCGCCAGTACCCCATCATTACCTTGCAGTATATCTATATGTAAGACAGCAAAATGATGCGATTGTGCATCTAGGTACACACGGAACTTATGAGTGGACTTACGGAAAAGAGAGAGGTCTTAGCATCTACGATTCACCTCTTCTTAGTGTTGGAGAACTACCAAATATATATCCATATATTACAAATAATCTTGCAGAGGGCATCCAAGCAAAAAGACGCGGTAGAGCAACATTGATTTCTCATCAAACACCGCCATTTGGTGTTAGTGGAACTTACAAAGAGTTAAGTGATATTATGGATTTGATAAACCAGTATAAGCAGAGTAGTGATGCTGTAAAACAAAACAATAAAAAGCAACTTATAGCTTTAACTATAAAGATGAGCTTACATAAAGATATGAAATATACTAAAGAGATGATGGAAAATGAGACAGATGTTTTTGTGTCAGATTTGTATGATTATCTAAATGGTTTAAGTTCAACCTTAACTCCTCTTGGTATGCATAAATATGGTTCATATCCAAAAGATGACCATATGGTACAAACGCTCATGTCAATGCTAGGAGATACTTTTATAAAAACTGTTGAGGGTGAAAATGGACTAGCAGGTATAAACTACAAAGATTTAAATAAAACAAAAGTTTATAAGATGCTACAAAAGCATGTTATACAAAACAAAAGTCTGGATTCGCTCGATGGTGGATTAAGACCATTTATACAAACGGCAAGAATTTATAGAGATAATTTTGTAAACAATAAAGAGATGCAAAATTTATTAAAAGGTTTAGATGCTGGATATATAGAAACTAGCGTAGGTGGTGATCCTGTAAGAAGCCCTGAATCTATCCCTACTGGTATGAATATGTATAGCTTTGACCCCCAGCGTATCCCAACAGAGGCCGCCTATGAGACAGGCTCTAAAATTATGAAAGATTATATTGAAAACTACTATGCAAAACATGGGAAATACCCTCAAAAGATAACTTTTAATTTATGGTCACTAGAAACTATGCGCCATTTTGGTGTACTAGAATCCCAAATACTTTATGCAATGGGTATTAGACCTCTTTGGAGTGAAGGTGGCATAAGTGATGAGATGGTTCAAAGTATGGCAAAAGGAATGTTAGCAGGGATGTTTGGCGAAGATTTTGCCAAATGGATTGCTTCATTTGTTACAGTCCAGAGAATTAAAATGTTTGATTTTTTAATGCCTACTAAGATGAAAGAGATGTTTTATGCTGGGATGAAAATGGGTCGTGGGAAAATAAGTGGTGTTGAAGTTATCTCTTATAGTGAGTTAAAAAGACCTCGCATAGATGTGGTTATACAAGCAACAGGTCTTTATCGTGATACTTTTCCTAATGTTATGAGAGTAATCAATGAAGGAGTTGAGAAGATTGCAGCTCTCAAAGAAGAGCATAATTATGTTCGCCTACATGCTCTATCTTTGAAAAAAATGCTCTTAGATAAGGGATATGATAAAAAAGAAGCTCAGTATCTATCTACCATTCGTATGTTCTCTGCAGCACAAGGTAAATATGGGAATGGTGTTTCAGGCACTGTGTCCGTTTCAGAGACATGGGATAAAGAGACGAGGATTGCTGAGAATTTTATTCGAACTTCAGGTTATATTTATGGTTCTGATGAATCTAGATGGGGAACAAGAGTAAAAGATATAGATATGTTTGCACAAAACTTAAAAGGCACAGATGCTGTAATGTTTAGCCGTACATCAAACCTGTATGGGATGATGACATCTGATGACCCTTATGGATATTTTGGCTCAATCGCACTTGCTATTCGTCATTTAGATGGTAAAAGTCCACAGATGCTAATCTCGAATCTAAGAGATCCAAATAATGCAAAGATGCAAGATGTTAGTGAATTTATTTCTAATGAGTTGCGTTCAAGGTACTATAATCCTAAGTGGATAAAAGAGATGCAAGATAGCGGTTATAGTGGTGCTACTCGTGTTTTAGATGTAGTAAATAATTTTTGGGGATGGCAGGTGGTTTATCCCGATGGTGTTCGTTCAGACCAATGGCAAGAATTTGTAGAGATTTACTATGATGATAAGTATGATATGAATATGGATGAGTGGTTTGAAAAAACAAATCCTACTGCTCGTGCACAAATGGCGGAGGTGATGCTAGAAGCTGTTAGAAAGGGGTACTTTCAAACAGATGCTAAAACAATTAAAAAGCTTGTGGAAACTTTAGAAGAGATATCTAAGAAACACAATCATAAAACTCTAAATAATAAACTAAAAGACTTTATCAAGGCCCAAAAAGCGGCTGGTTATGGTTTAAGCATACCTATTGCCACTCCTGTTGCAAATGCCCTAAAAGCACAAAGCAAGCCAGTAGTAAAAGTAAAAGCTAAAGTTAAAGGTCAAAAACTTGAAGAAGTAAAAAAAGATATAAAAGAAAAGGTTAACTATGATTCTGTTGCAATGTGGATGTTTATTTTATTTTTAGTCTTGCTTGGTGTTCTTTTAGAGATGCGAAGCAACAAGAAGCAAAGTTTAAAGTAAAAGTTATGATAAAAAGAAGTGAAGATTTTAGTTTTTTAATTGGTGCCATTGTTAGTACGCTTTTAATGGCATCAATTTTATTGGCTCAAAATATTAAAAAGACTGATACTTTAAAATTAAGTGCTTCAAAAACAGAGTCCATACATTATGTGACTATAGTTAATACAAGAATAAAGACAGAAAAAAAGCTACCTAAAAAACCAATAAAGAAACCTAGAAAAAGAGTAGTAAAGAAGGTAGAAAAAAAAATTGTAAAAAAACCTCAGATTGTAGATGAGGATGCTCAAATAAAAGAAAAACTAGCACAAAAAGAAAAGTTAGAACAAGAGATATTAGAGCAACTTCAAAAAGAAAAACTTGCAAGAGAAGAAGAGTTTAGAAAAACTCAACAAGCTAGAAAAAATCTTCTTGAAGAACAAAAAGATATTTATCTCTCAGAGTTAGCAGCATGGATAAAACAACACTTAAAATATCCACGACATGCAAGAAGAATGAATCAACAAGGAGTTGTTAAAATTTCCTTTATTATTACAAAATATGGACATATTAAGTCAGTAAAGATAGACTCCCCATGCCCATATAATAGATTAAATAAGGCGGCAAAAATGCTTTTAGTAGAACTGAATCGTTTTAAGCCACTACCCCAAAATTTAGATAAATGGGAATTAAATGTGCCAATAATATATGCACTAAAGGATTAAAAAATGCAATACTATTTAGATAAAGGTGGAGTAATTATGTATATATTATTCGCTATGGCAATAGTAGGAACGATAATAATAATATGGAAAATAGCTTCTATTACGCTTTTTAAATTTCGTACAAGAAATATTGATTTACCATCAGATAGAGCAGAATTAAGAGCAGCCGCTTTAATTGCACCACTTGAGATGGGGCTTACAACTCTTAAGATTGTATCAACGATATCACCACTTTTAGGGCTTCTTGGCACGGTTCTTGGGATATTTATGGCATTTGAAGGGATTATGATTCATGGACTTGGCGACCCAACACAGTTTGCAAAAGGTATTTCAACTGCACTAATCACAACGGTTGGTGGATTAGTTGTAGCGATTCCAGCTTATATATTTTACAATTATTTTATCGGTGAATTAGATAAAACAGAGCAGATATTAATACAAAAAATAGCAGGAATTTATGAAGCGTCGTGAGCCCTTAGGGTTAGATATGACTCCTATGGTTGATATTATATTTATTTTATTGATTTTTTTCTTAGTGAGTTCTGTTTTTAAAAAAGAGGAACTCGCTCTTATGCTTGAACTTCCTAACGCGGGAGCAAGTAAAGAAGTACAAGAGAAAAAAACTCTTAGTATTGAATTATCAAAAGACTCACTTGCAGTTAATGGAGATAAAGTAAGTTATGAAGAGATAATGTTCAAGGTACTGCCTTTAGCAAAAGATGGAAAGATGATAATGTTTTACATTGATAAAGATGTTCCATATTCTCGAGTAGTACGAATTTTAGACTTGTTAAAAACACACTCTTTAAATAAATTGGCATTGATAACAAAACAAGAGGAGTAGTAAAATTTAATTTATAAGGAGAGGGAAATAAGGGGTAAGTAGTTTTATAAAAAAGTAAGATAACTTTTTTATATTTGTTTAATGATAATGCTTATTATTATCATATGTAAAGGAAAGTAATGAAAAATAAAATATATTTAAGTTTGTTAGTAAGTAGTATATTAATAAATTCTATAAATGCAGCTGATGATTTAAGAGATGTTATTGTAACAGCAAAAACACAAAGAACAGCACTAGATACAGCAGGGAGTTTTTCTGTTATTACAGCAGAAGACATAAAAAAAACAGGGGCGTCATCAATACAAGAAATTTTAGAAGGTGTTGTTGGTTTAAATATGGGAATGAATGACTCCTCTATTAACGGTAGACAAAATATCAGTATTCGTGGTACCGACTCTAAAGATACACTTATTTTGGTGGATGGAGAGAGAATTTCTGGAAGTGACGCACAGATTGGTCATAGTGATTTTCAGTACAACTGGATACCTATTAATGCTATTTCAAAGATAGAAGTGATTCGTGGACCAATGAGTGCACTTTATGGTTCAAGTGCAATTGGTGGAGTTATTAACATAATAACTAAAAAACCAGTAGAAAAAATTCAGGGAGATATAACCTTAGAAGGAGGAGATAGCTCAAGAGATGGAGGGGAAAATATAGATTTTTCAGTTTCAGGAGGCGGTAAAATAACAGACAGCTTTTCAATAATTGGGTATGCAAATTCTAAAACCACAAAACCTGAAGATGTAGATAAAACTACAGAAGTAGAGGGTAAAAAGATTAAAAACTTGATGTTAAAAGCTTGGTTTGATATAGATGCTACTCAGCAAATAACAGCATTTGCAATTTTAGGAAATGAAATAAGAGAGACTAATGAGTATAAAGAGTTATATAACATTGATAAAACTCACTATTCGATAGGTTATCAAAAAGACTTTAGCGATATTAGTTTAAATGTAAAATATTACAAAAATACTTCAGATTCTCATACCGATCAGTTTGAATATACTCATAAAATGGGTGATGATACACTTAATGCAGAATTAAAAATTGCTTCGTTTGATAATAATTTCATAGTATTTGGCGGGGAGTATAGAAAAGAAAAGTATAGAAAAAAATATGATGATGCGGCAGATGACACAAGTAAAGGGTTTGAAGATTCAATAAACTATGCTTCTGTATATTTGCAAGATGAAATTGAAATAGGAAGTAGTACAATCCTTACCATAGGTGCTAGATATGACAAGCATGAGAGGTTTGGTGGAGAGTTTTCCCCTAAGGCAAACCTTGTATATAAGTTGAGTGATAATAGCAGACTTAAGGCTGGATATGGTCATGGTTTTAGTGCCCCAACGGTTACGCAGAACTCAAGTGAGTACGGTGTTGCAATTCCTGTAGAATTTTATCCAGCAGGACCTCCATTTAATGGAATGCCTAAAACTTTTCATAGGTTTCATGGTAATGACAATCTAAAACCTGAAAAATCTGATACATTTGAGATAGGATATGATTATGAAAAAGATCAGATAACATTTGTAGCAACTTATTTTCATACTGAACTAACAGATCTCATAGATAATCTTCATACAGGAGATACAATAGTTGGACCAATGACTTACAGAGAGTATCTTTACTCAAATGTAGGTAAAGCTAGAATAGATGGTGTTGAATTGGAATTTACTCAAAATAAAATCTTTGATACACTTGATTTTAATTTAAACTATACATTCCTTGACACTGAAAATAAAGATACAAAAAAGGAATTGCATAATCGACCTGCACACACAGCTAACTTAAAGCTTTCAATTGACCTTCCATGGGAGATTGGTAGTGATTTTAGAGTTAACTATGTAGGAAGTCAAAAAGCATCTGATGGTGCAACTATAGATGACTATGCTACTTTAGGTTTGCAATTTTCTAAAGAGTTTCTAGAAGATTTAACACTTAGAGCAGGAGCTGAAAACTTAAGTGATGTAAAACATATTGGTGAGGGACAAAATAAGTATTATATTAGAGGACGATATGTATATGCTAGATTAAACTACTCATTTTAGAGAAAAAAACTCAAATGTTGATTAAAGTCAATGATAATTAATATCATTACTGATATGATGCAATAATTAATATTTGAGGAAATAAAATGAAAAACTTTATAAATGTTTTTTTACTACTAACGCTAACAATTAGTTTGCTTCAAGCTAATGAGAAATTAGAAAAGATTGTTATTGCAGGACCTTTTGCATCTGTATCTCATCCTATCTTACATATGATTGAGAGAGGTGCATTAAAAGATGTTGCAAAAAAAGTTGAGTTTCGATTATGGAAAAACCCTGATGAACTTAGAGCAATCGTTATAAAAGGGGATGTTGATTTTGTAGCAATTCCTACAAATACAGCAGCGATTTTAAACAATAAGGGTGTAGATGTAAAACTTTTAAATGTTTCTGTCTGGGGAATTCTTGGCATGATAAGTCGAGATAAAAATCTGAAAACTTTAAAAGATTTTAAAGGTAAAAAGATTGCGATTCCTTTTCGTGCAGATATGCCAGACATCGTCTTTAAACAACTTCTAAAAAAACAAGGTCTAGACCCTAAAAAAGATTTTGAGTTAGTCTATGTAGCTAGTCCTATAGATGCTATGCAGATGTTAATAATGAGAAGAATAGACCACTCTCTTCTCGCTGAACCTGCGATTTCAGTGGCTCTTCGTAAAACAAAATCATTCCCTATTAGTATAGTCGCTCCTGATTTATATAGAAGTGTAAACTTGCAAGATGAGTGGGCAAAAGTCTTTAATACAGACAACAATGTTCCTCAGGCTGGAATGGCTGTACTTGGTAGAATGAAAGATGCTCATGTTATTTCTAGATTTATGCAAGAGTATGATAAATCACTTGAGTGGTATATGTCTAACCCTAAGCAAGCAGGTGTTTTAGTAGCAAAAGAGATAAAAATGCTAAGCGAAGATGGTGTAGCTGATTCTATTTCACATTTAAATATGAAAAGTATATCAGCTCGAGATTCTAAAGAAAAAATGGAATTCTTTTTCAATATTTTAAAAGAAGAGGACCCGAAGAGTATTGGTGGCAAACTTCCTCAAGATAGTTTTTATTACAAAGCTCCTTAGATGAAATTTGCTCTAAAAATACTTAAAGATTTTCCAGCTTACTTGTGGAGTGGTTGGGGGTCAATAGCATCTATCTTTCTTTTCATAGCTGTTTGGGATATGGGAAATCAAATTTATGGAGATTTGGTTCTTCCATCTCCAGAAGAAACCTTTAGAACACTTTATATAATGCTTGGCGATAAAGAAATCTTAGAGCAGATAAATATAACCTTGTATCGTGCTTCTGTTGGTTTTGGTATCTCTTTACTTCTTGGTTCTACTCTTGGACTTATTGCAGGTTTCTTTGTAACAGCATCTATGATGAGTCGTCCTATTGTTACTATTTTGGTTGGAATGCCTCCTATCGCATGGATAGTTTTAGCGATGATTTGGTTTGGTATGGGAGATGAGACTGTTATCTTTACTGTTATCGTTGCCTCTTTTCCCATAATCTTTGTTGGTGCACTTCAGGGGACACGAACACTTGATGGCGACTTAAAGGAGATGGCTGATAGTTTTAAGCTACCTTGGCACATGAAGTTTTTAGATGTTTATTTTCCTCATATATTTTCTTATGTTTTTCCTGCTTGGGTAAGTGCGCTAGGTATGGCTTGGAAGATAGTTGTAATGGCTGAACTTTTAGCTACAAGTGATGGCATCGGCGCAACACTTGCAGTTGCAAGAAGTCAGTTAGACACTCCAACCGCGCTTGCTCTTGTTGTCATTATGATAGGTTCACTTATGTTTATAGAGTACATAGTGCTAGAGCCAATCAAAAGAGAGGTTGAACTATGGAGAAGTTAGAGGTAAAAAAGTTAAATCATCATTTTGGTTTTACAGAGATATTAAGAGATATTAATTTTACTCTACATAAAGGTGAAGTCTTATCTATCGTTGGACCTAGTGGCGGTGGAAAAACTACACTTTTGCATCTTTGTGCAAACTTGTTAGATGTAGAAGAAGGAAGTGTGATTAACACATTTAAAAGTAGTGCTTTTGCTTTTCAAGATGCAAGACTTCTCCCTTGGAAAAATGTTATAGATAACATCTCTTTAGGTTTGTTAGGTGCAGGTGTAAATAAAAAAGAGGCAATAGCTAGCTCAAGAGAGATTGCTATAAAGTTTGGTCTTGAAGAGAGTGACTTTGAAAAATTTCCAAAAGACTTAAGTGGAGGAATGCGTCAACGCGTTAGTTTTGCAAGAGCCTTAGTTCTAAAGCCATCTCTTCTTTTTCTTGATGAACCTTTTTCTGCTTTAGATATAGGGCTAAAAAAAGAACTTCAAGCCATACTTATAGAAATGATTGAAAAAAAAGAGATAAGCATACTTTTTATAACACACGATTTGATGGAAGCGATTAGACTTAGCGATGAAATACTCCTTTTAAAAGCCGACCCAGGACATATTGTTAAAAAGTTTTCATATGCACTTGCTCAAAAGAAAAGAGATGATAAATATGTTTATAATGAGAGTGCTAAAATATTGCAAGATGAAGAGATCATAGATACATTTGAATTGGAGTTAAAGTAATGAGTGAAAAACAACAAGAAGAAAAATTACGAGCTACAAACCATTATCTTTACTATCCTGATGAAAAAAATGTTCCCCCATATTTAGCGTATGGATTTAGACCAATATTTTTACTTTTAGCTCCATACATAGTTATTAGTATGGTTCTTTGGGGGCTTGTTTGGAGTGGAACTTTAAGTATTCCTTTTATGCAAGATGTTTTAACTTGGCATGTTTATGAGATGTTATATGGACTTATAACAGCAGGTGTTTTGGCATTTCTTGCAACAGGACTTCCTGAACTTTTCCCTGGACTTGTTCCATTAGTTGGAAAACGACTAAAGTATGTTGTTATGCTTTGGTTAGCAGGACGCGTTAGTTTTTGGCTTATAGATATTACGGGCATCTATCTAACAGCATTTTTAAACCTTGCGATGCTTGGTTGGATTATTTGGTTTGCTAAAGATGCAGTTCTAGATAAACTTCAAAGACATGCATCTATCGGTTATACGGCAGTTGCTTTGTTTATTATAGAAGTATGGTTTTTTGCATCTCAGGCTGGTTTTGTGCAAACGACAGGACTGGATATCTTAAAAGTAGCACTTGGGGCAATTGTAGTTATAGTTTTGTTAGCTCTGAGACGAGTAAATATGGAAGCTATCAATGAACTTATGGAAGACAAAGGCATTGATGATGTTTTTATATCTCGTCCTCCAAAAACAAATTTAGCTATTTTTATGGTTATTATTTTTACAACTGTTGAATTTTTGTACCCTCAAAACTCAGCTTTAGCTTGGCTTGGTTTTGGAGCGGGAACCGCGATATTAGGCATAACAAGTGAGTATAAACTTAAAGATGAATTTATACTTAATCAGCCCTATGTTATATATCTAGCATCTATATATGTTTTGTTTAGTATTGGTTATGTACTTATGGCTTGGGATTTATTGAACCCTGATATCAATGGTATTAATCACTTTAGACACTTTATAACAAGTGGAGGAATCGGACTTTCCTATATAGTAGTTATGTTAATAATCTCTTGGGTACACACAGGACGAAAGCTAACATCAAATATATATACGCATCTAATGGTCTTTTTAATTATTTTAGCAACATTTATGAGAGGTTTGATTCCATTTTTTGATGAGTACACAAGCGAATTATATCTATACTCTTCGCTAATATGGAGCTTACCTTTTGTTATCTATATGGTACAGTTTTCTAAATTCTTGGTAAATGAAAGAGCAGATGGGATTAAAGGCTAGTTTTAGCCTTTAAAACCTTTTCTTATAACCATGGCAGTATGGTTGTGAGCCTTTTTTGTTATAGTAGTTTTGATGACCTTCATCTGCTTTATAAAACTCTACAGATGGAAGAATATTAGTTGCAATGTCAAATCCATTTTCATCTAAAAGAGCTATGAGTTTTTTAATAGTGTTTTTTTCATCTTCATTGTTTATGAAAACCGCACTTAAATATTGTTCACCAATATCAGGACCTTGACCATTTGTTTGAGTTGGGTCGTGAATCTCAAAAAATGTTCTTGCAATTTTTTCAAAAGAGATTTGACTTTTGTCATAAACAACTTCAACAGCCTCTAGATGCCCAGTTTTTCCAGCAACAACTTCATAGTATCCTGGATTTTTAACATGACCACCCATAAAACCAGAGCGAACTTCTTTAACTCCATCTAGTTTTTCTAAGTAATACTCAACTCCCCAAAAACATCCACCAGCAAAGTAAGCGTAAGACAGAGCAGAATCTTTTTTCTCTTTTTTAGCATCTAGATTTAAAGAGATAGAATTTACACAGTGTCTAGTGTTTTTATCTGTAAAACCTTCGCCCTCAAAAACATGACCAAGATGTCCACCACATTTAGCACAAACAATTTCTACGCGTCTTCCATCTGCATCTGGAACTCTTTTAACTGCTCCCTCTATCGCGTCATCAAAACTTGGCCAACCACAATTTGAATCAAATTTAGCACTAGATTTGTAAAGAGGAGTTTCGCATATTTTACAAGTATAAACGCCATTTGACTTTTCATTTGTGTATTTACCAGAGTATGGAGACTCTGTACCTTTGCTTATAAGTACATATTTTTCTTCATCACTGAGTGTATCTATTTTGCCCTTCCAAGGCTTCAAATCCATTGCATTCATCATAGTTAGTAGTAGTATAAAAGAAATAAAGAATTTCATACCACGCTCCTTAATTTATAATTTTACTTATTATATGAGAGAAGTTTTAAATAAAGTGCTTAAAAAATTCTACTACTCTTTTTTCAAGATAGTATTTAGGTTTAAAAAAGGAGCCTTGTATAAAACCAACATGACCGCCATTTTGATGTACTTCTAGTTTTACACATGGAGATATTTCATCTTTATTTGGAAGAATTTTTGGTGTCATAAAAGGGTCGTCTAAAGAGTGAATAATAAGAGTGTTAGTTTGTATATGTTTTAAAAACTGTTTTGAACTTGATTTTGTGTAGTAGTCCTGTGCAGATGCAAAACCATGAATAGGAGCAGTATAAGCATCATCAAAATCCCAAAAAGTTTTTAAGTTTTTTATATCTTTTTCTTCTAAATTTATGAGAGTTTTAAAATCATGTGTTTTAAACTTTTCTCTTAAAGAATCATTTAGATTTTTTACAAGGATGTATTGGTAAAATTTTGAAAAACCATTATCTATGTAATCTGCACAAATATCTAACTGCATTGGAGCAGATACTGAAATGGCTGCTGTAATAGGGGACTGCTCAGCTAACTCACCTAAAAGTTTTAAAAGCATATTTCCACCAAGTGAGTAGCCTGTACAAAAAAGTTTGTTATTTTTATACCTGTTTTTCAAGCTATCTATAAATTCTAAAGCATCATCTGTTTTACCGCTATGATAAGAGTTAGGACTTTTATTCATAACTCCAGAACAGCTTCTAAAGTGTACAACAACGCTATTGAAACCATTTTTATCTAGTTCTTGCATTGTTCCTTGGATATAGGGAGATTTATAGGAACCAGCAAGACCATGAAAAAGCATAACAATAGGTTTTTTGGATTCTATTTCTTGGAAGTTATACCAGTAACAATCTATAAAATCTCCATCACTTAACTCAAATCGCTCTATCTCAAACTTATGTGATTTGATTTTTCTACCCCAAGGGCACCTAGTAAACATAGATGAATAGAGCGTTTGAACATGCTCGTTTTTTAGTAAAAAAGAAGGTTTAAATTGATTAATCATAATAGAAGTTTAGCGAAGTTTTAGATATAATCAATAACTTATAAAAATAGGCTTTAATATGAACAGAAAAAAGATATATAATCCAGAATCAACAGAAGATGTAAACGATAGAAAAATATTTGGTGGAGATCCAACTGGTATATTTGAGTTAAATAATATCAAATATCAATGGGCATATAATCTTTGGGAAGTGATGCTAAACAACACTTGGTTTCCAAAAGAAGTAGATATGACTCGTGATATAAATGATTATAAAAACCTTACTGAGGCTGAAAAAGCAGCTTATGATAAGGCTCTTTCGCAGTTAATTTTCATGGACTCATTGCAAACAAATAATCTTATTGACAATGTAAACCCTTATGTGACTTCTCCAGAAATAAATCTTATTTTAGTTCGTCAATCATTTGAAGAAGCGCTTCACTCACAATCTTACGCAGTAATGGTTGATAGCATCTCCACAAACTCTGAAGAGATTTATGAACTTTGGCGTACAGATATGATGTTAAAGAGTAAAAATGATGCAATTGCCGCTATATATCAAGAGTTAGCAGCAAACCCAACTGAACACAACTTTGTAAAAGCATGTTTTGCAAATCAAATTTTAGAAGGCATCTATTTTTATAGTGGTTTTGCTTATATCTATACTCTTGCTCGTTCAGGAAAGATGCTAGGAAGTGCGCAGATGATTCGTTTTATACAAAGAGATGAAGTAACACACCTTGTACTTTTTCAAAACCTCATAAACACTCTTCGTAAAGAAAGACCAGACCTTTTTACCTCAAAGCTTAAAGAAGAAGTGATAGCGATGTTTAAAGAGGCCGTAAAACTTGAAAGTGACTGGGGTAAATATATAACTCAAGGTCAAATCTTAGGTTTAACAGATGAAATAGTTGAACAATATATACAGTTCTTAGCAGATGAAAGATTAAACGCAGTCGGATTTGAGAAACTTTATAATGTAGATAACCCTATTAAGTGGGTTGATGATTTTGCAAAATTTAACGATCAAAAAACTAATTTTTTTGAAGGCACTGTAACTAACTACTCAAAAGGTTCTTTAACTTTTGATGATGATTTTTAAGAAATAAAATTAAAGGAGCAAAGATGGCACATATAGATTTACCAGAGTTTGAGCAAATGAGTCCAGCAATTCAAGGTAAAGCTAGACCAATTTTAGAAAAAACAGGAAAGCTAGGAGAGATATTTAAACTCTTAGCAATTGATGAGAAAGTATATTTTGCAACTGATGTAATGATTCAAAAGTATCTTCTTGATGAGACTTCACTATCTTATGACATCAAAGAATCTATAGCACTTCTTATTTCAGTAGAAAATGGTTGTAAGATGTGCGTAGATGTACATAAAAGCATCGCAAAAATGCTTGGACTAACAGAGCAAAGAATAGAAGAAGTTTTAAAAGGTGTAGATGCTATAAGCACTACAAAAGAAGAAAAAGCACTTTTAAACTTTTGTATAAAAGCTTCTAAAAAAGATAATTATAAAATCTTAAAAGAAGAAATAACCGCTCTTAAAGAGATGGGTTATAGTGATGTCCAAGTTATAGAAGCTGTTGCAATAACAGGTTATTTTAATTATATAAATACTCTTTCAAATGTTTTTGCTTTAGGGGAATAGTTGTACACGCTAAACTCTTTGCTCTTTGACACAACAACAGATGACTATAACACTAACTTACAAACACTTTTAAAACTCATAGATGCGTGTGATAAAAACTCGCTGATAGTTGCTCCAGAAGTTTGTCTAACAAGTTATGATTATGAAAACTTTGAAAAGGTTTTAGATTTTGCTGATGAAGCAATAAGGGAGATTAAAAAAGCTTCTTTTTCTAAAATAATTATACTTACAATCTTAGAGCGAAGAGGTACAGAAGTTTTTAATTTTGCAAAAATCTTTCATAACGGTAAAATAGTTTATGAAAGAGCAAAAGCAAGACTTTTTCGTTTTGGTGATGAGCATAAGTATATGAGTGAAGGAAGTGATGAGAACATCAAAATAGTAGAGGTTGATGGAATTAAAATAGCCATTTTTATATGTTTTGAACTTCGTTTTAAAGAGTTATGGCAAAAGTCACAAGGGGCAGATGTTATAGCAGTCCCATCTTGGTGGGGAGTTTTAAGAACGGAGCATTTTGCCAATCTAACTCAAGCCTTAGCTATTATGAACCAATGTTATGTAGTTGCAAGTGATTCTTTAAATGAAGATTGTACAAAAATGAGCGGAATTATAAGCCCTCATGGAATGGTACAAAGAAACATAGATAACCCTTGCTTAAGCCTTGAATATAGCCCCAAAGAGATAAAAGTAATGAGAAAATATATGGATGTTGGGATAGCGTAAGATAACTCTAAAGTTTTGTTATTCTCCGTAATGAGTCCACATTCTTGATATTCTTACAAGTTTTTCATCTTCAATAATTTCATAAACTATTCGATGTTTAATATTTACTCTGCGTGAGTATGAACCGCTTAAGTTTCCAACTAGTTTTTCATATGGAGGTGCTTTTTGAAATGGATTGTTTTTAATAAGTTCAATTAATTCTTTGGCTTTTTTATCTAAAGAAACAGATGAGAGTTTTTTTGCATCTTTTAAAGCTTGTTTTGAATAAGTAACTTTGTAGGCTACCATTCAATATCTTCACTAAATTCGCTATTAGGAGCATCCATAGCTTCTTTTATAGAAGTTGCCATACCTGGTATAGCGTTTAAGAATAAGGTCTCTTCAATTGCATTCCAGTCTTCTTCACAAAGCATTACAACATTATTTCTTTTTCCAGTAATCATAATAGGTTGATGTGTTTGGGCCGTTTCATCCATTATTTTATAAATGTTTATTCTAGCTTGACTCACTGTCATTACCTTTGTCATAATCAATCCTTTTTATAATAGTACCAAATATAGTACGCTTAGTCAAGTTTTATTAGATTAGAGATAGTGGTTGACTTGAGTCAATAAATTTACATAATTACCATAATGTACATTTTTTATTTTCTACAATATTAATCACAGAATTCTGTTTATCTATAAGTTCATTTATTTGATTATTATCAAGTTTTAGTTTTTGCATATAATATAAAGTTTTATAGTAGTCTTTTTTATTTTCATTAAGATTATTTTCTTCTAATAGTTCATTGATATCCCACCAATCAAGTACCAAAATACTCTTACCAATAGTCTCAAAATTTTCAATTATCAAACTTCTATCAAGTTTCATTGTCTCATATACAACATCAAAGTATTTTTCTGTGTAATTACAATAATTAAGTTTGAAATATTCAAACAGTATGTCATCTTTGTTATCTCTAATATACTTTATGTAAGTTTCTTATAATGCCCCTAAAATCTAAGACACAAATTCAGTAAGATTTATTTTCAAAAAAGCTAAAATAAGTAAGAAATATGGAGATAAATTATGAGTAGAAAAAAAGGGCAAACTTATACTGCCGAACAAAAAACAAAAATAGTCTTAGAAATGTTAAAAGAAGAGATGACAACAAGTCAGATTGCAACTAAGTATAAAATCACTTCTCAGTCTTTGGGGAAATGGAAAACTCAATTTTTAGAAAATGCATCTTTAGCATTTGATGTAGCTGGAGCAACTAAAGCATATAGAGATGAGATAGAAGAACTGAAAACTGAAAATGATGGACTAGCTAAAGCACTTGGAAAAGCAACTATCAAAGCGGAGTGGGCAACGGGAAAGTTAAAGAGCTTGGACTTTGATAATAAAAAGTCTCTAATAGAGTCTAAGCATAATAAAATATCTGTGTTAGAGCAGTGTGAAAGTCTTGGTATCAGTAGAAGTAGTTACTACTATCAACCAGTGCCAATGAGTCAAGAGAAGATAAAGTTACTTCATAGGATTGATGAAGTAGCTACTGAGAATTCTGAGTATGGTTATAGATTTATTTATGAATAACTGAAAGAAGATGGCTATGCCATCGGTAGAAATAGAGTGTTAAAATATATGGGTATCCTTGGCATACAGGCGATATATCCAATGAAGAGGAAACTCACTAGCCTCAAAAATCAAGCACATCCAATTTATGCATATCTACTCAAACAATATTGGACTAAAATTGGAAGACGAAAAACTGTATATGTACCAACTCCAAACGAAGTGTGGAGTGGCGATATTACTTATATTCGTATCAATGGTGGCTTCATGTACTTAGCTGCTGTTATAGACTGGCACTCTAAAGCTATCTTGTCCTATAAAATTTCAAACTCTATGGATACGACATTAGCAACTGATGTTCTTGAAGATGCACTTGCTAAATATCCTAAACCAAAAATATTTAACACCGATCAAGGGAGTCAATATACAAGTTATGAGCATACTCAGGTACTTAAGAATCATGACATAAAAATATCTATGAATGGCAAAGGCAGAAGTATAGATAATATTGTAATTGAAAGATTTTTTAGAACTCTCAAGCATGGCAATATTTACATCAACGATTATGAGACAATTCGAGATTTAAAAGAAGGAGTAAAATCATATATTTACAAATACAATTTTAAGAGATTTCATTCAAGTTTAGATTATAGAAAACCTATGAATGTCTATCTTGATTATTTAAAAAGTGTAGGATAAAGTAGCAGTTGCTTATGAAATTAAATCTTTAGAAATGTTGTCTTGATTTTTAGGGGCATTATAAATATCCTTAATTTTGAATAATCAACTACTTTATTTAATATGTATTAAAAATGCAAATCCAAGAAAGTCAAAGCATAGTGCAAATATGAGTTTTAAGATATAATTGCATCTAATAGATTTTAAAATATGGATGTTAGTATTGGATAGAATAACCGCGAGTAAAACACAAAGATTGGCAGATGAGTGTCATCAAAATTTTTCTTTAAGTAATGAGGTAAAAAATGCCATCGCTAAAACAAATAGAGAAGAGTTTGTTCCAGCTGGATTTAAGCATAATGCTTATAAATTAGATGCTTTGCCAATAGGTGCTGCCCAATATATAAGTTCTCCATTAACAGTTGCCAAAATGACTCAATATTTAGAGCCAAAAGGGGCAGATAGAGTCTTAGAAATTGGTTGTGGAAGTGGTTACCAAGCGGCAGTTCTCTCACATCTTTTTCGTGGAGTTTTTAGTATAGAGAGGATAGAATCCTTGATGTTAGAAGCAAAAAAAAGATTTAGAGATTTAAATATTAACAATATTCACACAAGAACAGATGATGGACAAAATGGATGGATTCAGTACGCTCCTTATGATAGGATTCTTCTTTCTGCTTCTACCAAAGAAATCCCACAAAAGTTGTTTGAACAGCTATCGGATGGTGGAATTTTAATTGCTCCTATCCAACAGGCAAACAAACAAGTCATAACCAGTTTTAAAAAAATCGGAAGCTCAATCCAAGTTAGTGAACTTGAATCGTGTTTGTTTGTTCCTATCTTAGATGGAATCCAAAAGTAGGGCTTAACATGAAAATATTAGTAACACTAACTCTTTTAATAACCCTTCTTTTTTCTTCTTCTGTGAAGTTTGAAGATGCTTATACGCTATATAAAAATGGTGACTTCGAGAAGTCCTTTGTTATGTTTGATACTTTAGCAAATAAAGGAGATTCAGATGCTGCTTATTTTCTAGGTAAAATGTATGAAAATGGAGAGGGTTGCGACAAAGACAAAGAACTTTCTGCTAAATGGTATAAAATTTCTTCAAAAAGTTACTATGAGCAAATAAAATATGATTCAAGAAGAGATATAGACAAAGAACAACGCGAACTATATAAAAGCATAGAAAAATCTAATGACTCTCAAACTCAAGATACAATAAGACAATATACACAATCTCTTTATAATATAAAAGCCTATAAAGCAAACTATTTTTTACCGATTAGTTATTTGGCTAATGGAGTATATGCTGATACGAATAACCATGAAGCAAAAGATATGGAAACAGAGTTTCAAGTCAGTATAAAGTTTGATTTTGCTTCAGATTTATTGGGATTTGGAGAGATATACTCTGTTGCATATACTCAACTTGCTTTTTGGCAACTCTACACAGACTCGGCATATTTTAGAGAAACCAACTATAATCCAGAGCTTTACATTATGATTCCTACCTCCGAATTTAATGATGGTAAATTTTTAAAAGCTGTGAAATTTTCATTTGAACATGAGTCAAATGGCAGAGGTGGTGAGGAAGAGCGGTCATGGAATTCTTTAAGCAGTAGTTTATATTTTCAATATAAATATATGTTTACAGAGTTAAAGCTATGGTATAGACTTTCTGATAATTTTGACTATAATCCAGAACTTTTGGATTATCTTGGACATGGGCATCTAAAGTTTATGTTTCCATATAAAAAGCATTTAGCAGAGGTAAAACTTAGGCATAATTTTTCTAATCATGGCGCGATAGAATTAAATTATAGTTATCCTGTTCTTGGTAGAAAAGATTTGTTTTTATATGTAAAAGGCTTTAGTGGTTATGGCGAGAGTTTGATAGATTATGACAACAAAGTAGATAAAATCGGAATTGGTTTTAGTATATCAAGATAAGAGTAAAGACAAATTATAGTAAAATATCGATAATTAAATTTAGGGAAGATGTATGGAACAAATGTATGGCATCGAGTATTCTAAACCAGAGGTGATTTTACTTCAAGATACAGGTATAGGTGTTGCAGAAACAGCAGCTAGAACTTGTTATGACTCTTTTTCAAACAGCGAAAATGAAGTTATAAATTATATAGAAAATAATCTCCCAGATTCAAAGATGTGTACTGATATAAACGCTATTGAAGAATCAAGTCTTTTAGGAGATTTATCTTGGACATATTTTCATCACTCTATTTTAGAACATGCTAATTTGTCTTTTTTAATAAGAGGAACTTCAAGAGGAGTACTTCAAGAACATGCTCGTCATCGCATCCAAGCTATAAGTGTACGAAGTACCCGTTATACAATGAGTTCTATTATAAATGCTTTTGTTGCAGCACAGGGTGATAAAGAATTTTTTATAAGTAAGATTTTGAGTTTTGATATGTTTGTTACTTGTGATGAAGGTTATAACAGAGTTGAGATAGCTTCTATGTTTGATAAACTAGTGTATCAGCAAACAAAGGTAGAAAATTTTAACTCCATCGCTATTGCTAAAAGTTCACTTGGCTTTTTGTCGGATTTTAACAATGACTCAGAGGGACTTTTTGTGGCACTTCAAAGTGGAAAGAAAAAAAGAAATGTTGGAGATGCTTTTAAGCATATTATCACTGATAATGTAAAAGTAGATATGGTTGTTACTTTTAATCTTAGAAGTCTAAAGAATTATTTTACACTTAGAGATAGTGGTGCTGCATATTTTCAGATTCGTTGGTTAGCTCAAGAGATGATGAGAGTTACCCCAACTAAATATTTAGACTTGATTGTAAAAAAGAAATAAAATATTATGTATAAATATAGTTTAATTTTAGTATTTTTATTTAGCGGTTGTTCTCATTTCACCATCAATGCATCTATGTGTGACAAAATAGCTTCTGAACCAAATACTGTGGTGCCAGAGGAATGCAGAAACTACAATGAAAAAGAAGCGGACAAAGCTTTTAATCAGACTAAACATAAACAAGAGAGCAAAGACGAAGCCCTAAAGTTTAACAAGACTAAAAATTAAAAGATTGGTTTTTTAGAATTTTTAATTTTGTTACTTCTTTGTTGTTTTGAAGGTTTAGTTTTTTAGATGCTTCTTTAGAGATTCTTCTAACTCCTAGTGTTAGTGTTATTTTATCCCCGTCTAAAATTTTACTCTCAAAAATCACATCTTTTTTTGCATAGATTAGAGTATCTTTTAATGTTTCATTTGCTAACCAAGGCATAACTTCTTTGCCATCTTTTGCTAAAATTCTTGTAAATATAAAAGGTTTTAAACTAATAGTTTTACCATTTCTTAAGATAGTCACTTGTAAAACACCTTCTCTAAAAGCTTGACCAAAAAGAGCATGGTTTGACTTATTTATGATCTTAACGATAAAATTATTGTCTTTTTTATCTATGCTAAAATCAATATATTTGCCCATCTCTTTATTCATATGATAGATGCCAGCAATCCCGTGAAAAGCATGAGTTTTACTCTCATTTAGAGTAACTTTTGTTCCACTAACTTGAGGCATATGACAAGTTACACAGTTGTTTTTATCTTTTTTATCAATCATGGCATCTAGCATTGTTATATCAAAACTATGCTCATTATTTACATGAGAGTGGCATCCCATACAAACATTACCGTTGTAATAATTTTCGTTGTTATAGTCTATCTTATGAAAAGGGGAATTTTGCGATACTTTAACCAAACCAAAGAATGAGCTTTTTGTTTGATACTCAGCTTTTTTAGAACCCTTTTTATCAGCTTGTGCTGTATAGAACTCTCTTTTTTTGTTTGTTATTAGGTTAGTGTTTGAGTTAGTTCCTTCTTTTACATCTGTTATCGTATGACAATAAACACAAGAGATAGGTTCTTCTTTTTGAATTTTGTTTTCTTTTAAGATACCAGTTGCCATTAACTCTTTATCACTAGGAGAGTGACACTTAGCACAACTGTATCCATCGGCATCTTTTGGATGTTTGTCCCAAAGAGCTTTGTGGATAGGGTTATTCACAGTTGAAGCTTTACGGTGAGAAGACTTATAGTATTCATCATAAATGATAGGGTGACATTTTTGACAAACTTTACTTTCATTTGCATAAGAAAATGAAGATATTAGAAGGAGTAGGGTTATGTATATTACTTTTTTCATATGTGGATTTTAGCATAAGTCAAAATCTAAGTTATTAATACAAATCAAGAAGGTATAATTTGGTTAATAATTATCAAGGTAGCATCTATGAGTATAGAAAAAGAGTTAATATCAAGAAGTTCTAATAAGTGTGAACTTTGTTCAAGTAGTGAAGGTTTAAATGTTTTTGAGGTTGCTCCATCTGATGGAAGTGCGGATAAAGCCATCTATATTTGTGAAAAATGTTCTAGTGAGCTAGCGAAAGAAACAGACTTTGATGAAAATCATTTTAACTGTTTAAACGATAGTATGTGGAGTGAAGTTCCCGCGGTTGTAGTTATGTCTTATCGTCTTTTAAATGCTCTTGGACGCCAAGATTTAGTTGATATGATGTATATGGAAGAAGATGTTAAAACATACGCAGATGCACAAAGCATCGGAGTAGATGCAGATGCTCTTGTGTATAAAGATGCTAATGGAGTAACACTTAAAGCGGGCGATACTGTTGTAATCACAAAAGATTTAGATGTAAAAGGAACAGGTTTTACAGCAAAACGAGGCACAGCAGTTAGAAATATCACCCTTGTTTTAAATGATGTTGAGCATATTGAAGGTCGTGTAAATGGCGTTAAAATTCACATACTTACAAAATTTCTTAAAAAGTCTTAATATAGATGTTAGCAAATGAGCGATTTCACAAAATAGACAAAGATTTTAGAAACCCTTTTGCGAGGGATAGAGATAGAATAATTCATTCAGGTTCATTTAGAAAATTAGAGTATAAAACGCAAGTTTTTTTAAATCAAGAGGGTGATTTTTTTAGAACTCGTTTAACGCATTCTTTAGAAGTTTCACAAATCGCGCGTTCTATTACTTCACACCTTGGACTAAGAGAATCTTTGGCTGAAGCGATAGCTTTAGCACATGATTTAGGGCATACTCCTTTTGGACATATTGGTGGAGATACTTTAAATGAGTGTTTGAAAGAAGATGGGTTTAAAAATGGTTTTGAGCATAATTTTCAAAGCTTTAGAGTTGTTTCATCTTTAGAAAAAAGATATAAAAATTTTGATGGATTAAACCTAACTTTTGCTACATTAGAAGGAATTTTAAAACACTCTTATCCGTATAAAAAAAGTTTTTTACCTTCTTGGATTGATGGAGCGTTTAATCTTGATACGCATCCATCGGTAGAAGCTATGATAGTTGATAGGGCTGATGAGATTGCTTATATGAGTCATGATATAGATGATGGTATCAACTCGGGACTTATTAGCTTTGAAGACTTAAAAGAAAGTGAACTAATCCAAGAGATACTTCAAAAAGTTTATGATGAAGATATATCTTTAGAAGAAGATGAGATGTTTCGTTATAGATTTAGCTCCCACTTTATAAATCATTTGGTTTATTCTCTTTTAGATTATTCAAGAGAAAAGGTAGATGTTAAAGATGAGATTCCCATAGGTTTTGATGCCGTATTAGAAACAAAAATTAAAAAGCTTAAAAAGCTACTTTTAAACAAATTATATCAACATAAAGAGATAGTTATACGCATGTTTGCAGGAAAACAGGCTATAAAAGGTCTTTATAGTGCTTTAATGCAAGAGCAAAAGATGTTACCAAAGTTTTATTTTGAGCAGTTAAAAAAAAGACATAAACACCGTGTAGTGGCGGATTACATAGCATCTATGAGTGACAGATATGCACTTAGTTTTTACAATGAAATGTACGGGAAGCTATAACTATATAGTTTTGTATATAATAAAATATATAATGGTTGAATTGATATGAAAAATATAATATTTATACTTCTTATACTTCTTTTTCCTCTCTTTGCGCAGGAACTTCAAAATACGGAGAAAGTAGAGCAAGAGAAGCCAATAGAACTTGAAAGAAAAGATGATTCAACACTAATAGAGATAAAAGATACTTCAGGTTTATCCCAAGAAGAAGTTCGCGAGGCAGTTAAAAAAGAGGAACAAAAAAATGTTTCTATCTTTCAAGCTCCATGGGAAGATCTCTCCCCTCAAGCAAAAGCATATGATTGGATTCAAACAAAAAAAGGAGAGTGGTTTAAGGGTGAAATAAAAGCCATGTATAACAATAAGTTAGAATTTGACAGTAAGGAGATGGGACTTTATACTTTTGACTTTAAAGATATTTCTCAAATAAAAAGTTTTTATGTAATAGGTGTGAATATTGAAGATGTTGCAGAATTTTCAGGAATCATACGCTTTAAAAACGATGAAATCACAATAATTCAAGGCGATAAAAAATTTACATTTACAAGAACAGAGATAATAGCTTTTGCCCCAGAAGGTAGTAAAGAGTTTAATTATTGGTCAGGAAAAATATCATTTAATTTGGATATACGCACAGGAAATAAAGAACAGTATGATTATATAGCAAGTATCAATTTAAAAAGACGAACGAGCAGTAGTAATCTTTATTTTGATTATCTAGGTCGTATATCTTCTAAAGATAATGAAACAACAGCAAATGACCATCGTATCAATCAAAAATATGATAGGTATATAACACGAAACTTTTTTTGGACACCTCTTTTTTCAGAGTTTTATAGAGATGAGTTTCAAAATATAAAAAATCAATTTACTGCGGGGGCTGGTATAGGCTATACTCTTGTAAATAATGATAGAGCAGAGTGGGATGTGTCAGGTGGTCCAGCATATACACGCATAGAGTATATATCAGTTCAAAAGGGTGAAAAAATAACTACTTCTCCTGCGCTAGAAATAAGCACAAAGGCAAATATTGAGCTAAATACAAAAGTAGATTTTAAGTTTAATTATAAGCTGACATATTCAGATGAAAAGTCTGGAACATATAAGCATCACATGATTTCTACGCTTGAAAATGAACTTACAAGTTGGCTAGACTTAGATTTTAGTCTTATATGGGATTATTTATTGCGTCCTGAAAAAACAGAAGCTGGAATTATTCCTGCAAAGAGTGATTTTCAATTTTTAGTAGGTTTGGGAGTTGAGTTTTAAGAGAAGTAAGTTAAGCCCGAAGGCTTAATCTTATAGGCGTGATTCGTAGCGTCTCATCATATAAAGACGCTTAAGCATTTTCTTACGAGAAGCTATTTTGAATTTCTTACGCTTTTCAGTTTCAGTTTCGTGGAAACGGCGAGCACGAGCTTCTGTAACGATTAAGTTACGGTCAGTCTGCTTCTTGAAACGGCGGTAAGATGCATCAAAATTATCATCTGAACGAAGTACTATTCCTGGCATATCACATCACCCACTTTCTTTAAAATATAATGCCCGAAGACATTTAGAGTGGAATTATAGCTAAATTTTTCAAAAATGCAAATTTTTTTAAATCAGACAAAATTTGTCCTTTATTGATTTATGTCAATGCGTGAGTTTTTTAAATCGGATAGAATTTGTCTGATTTAAAAATTTAGAGTCTAATACGCTCTTACCAAGGATAAAAAAATGACAAAAATAATTATAGCAATAGCTTTAACTTTAGGTGCTCTTCAGGCTCAAGATGTAGTAAAATATGATACAAGAGACACAAAAAAACCTCAAATCACTAAACCAAATCACCCAACATCAAGTTTATATATAAAAAAATAATATCTTTACTCCTTTAATGTTTTTTTAGTATAATATAAGAATGATAGCGCAAGATTCCATAGAAGCCTTAAAAGCAAGACTTGATATAGTTGATGTTGTTGGTTCTTATGTGGAGTTAAAAAAGGCAGGTGCAAACTACAAAGCACCTTGCCCTTTTCACGATGAAAAATCCCCTTCTTTTGTAGTAAGTCCTCAAAAACAGATATATCATTGTTTTGGCTGTGGAGCTGGTGGAGATAGTATTAAGTTTGTTATGGAGTATGAGAAATTAAACTATCCAGAAGCCTTAGAAAAGTTAGCAGATACTTATAACTTTACACTTTCATATACAGATAACAAACATAATAAACCTCGTTCTCAATTAATGGATAAACTCAATGAATGGTATCAAAACCTACTAACATCAAAACAAACAGCACTAACATATATAAAAGAGCGTGGCATCTATGAGAGTAGTGTAGAGAAGTTTGGAATCGGTTATGCTCCAGATACTTCTTCAACAATCAACTATATAACATCTGAGCAATTTAGTATGAATGAAGCAGTTGAGATGGGAGTTGTTGGTTACAATGAAGACAATAGAAGTTCTTACGCTAGGTTTATCGAACGAGTTACTTTTCCAATTCATTCTGCCAATGGTTCAATTGTTGGTTTTGGTGGAAGAACTATAACCGGACATCAAGCAAAGTATGTAAACTCTCCGCAAACAGCATTTTTTAATAAATCGCGTCTTTTGTATGCTTATCATCATGCTAAACAAACACTTTATAAAACAAAAGAGATAATCGTTACAGAGGGTTATCTTGATGTTATTATGCTTCATCAAGCAGGTTTTAGCAACGCGGTTGCAACTTTAGGAACAGCACTAACACAAGAGCATCTACCCCTTTTACGAAAGGGTGAGCCAAGAATTGTTATGGCTTATGATGGGGATAAAGCAGGTCGAACTGCTGCTCTTAAGGCATCCAGACTTTTGAGTGCTGGTGGCTTTAGAGGTGGTGTAGTAATTTTTTCAGATGGACTTGACCCCGCAGATATGGTAAATAATGGTGCGATAGAAGAACTATCTATAATGTTTAGAGAAGCTAAACCTTTTATAGAATTTGTTTTAGAAGAGATTTTATCTTTATATAATCTTCGTGATCCAAAGGCAAAAGAAGACTGTATGCAAGATGGAGTGTCTTACCTTAAAACTCTCTCCCCTCTTTTACAAGAAGAGTATAAAACTTTTTTAGCATCTAGGCTTGGTGGTTTAGGTGTTAGCCCATCTTTAGTAAAAATCACACAAACTAATCAAAATGCTCCTCTTCTTCAAAAGAATACTCATAAAGATATGTGGGAATTAAGTCTTATAAAAACAGTTATAGAACAGCCAGAATTAGTAAATCAAATCTTAGATGCTATAGACGCATCTTTGTTGCAGTTTCATTCACAAGAGTTTTCACTTGCTCTTTTAGGAAAAACAGATGAACCGCAAATAATGGCGATTATGGTTGATGAGCAGATAAAAGCACTAAAAGATGAAAAAGCTTTAAAAGCAGAGCTCATTACTTTTTTAACAAGATACTATGAAAGAGAGTTAAAAAGAGTAAACCTTCAAAACTCTATTTCTTTTGAGCAAAAAGCATTTTATATTCGTAAGTTTCGTGGCAAAATAATGAAGCTAAAGCAGGGGGAATTAGTCCCTTTTGAAGCTTAATATTTTACAAATTTTAGATATACTGATACAATAAAATAAAATTAAGGAAGAACAGATGGCTGGTATTCACTTTGAATTTGAAGATTTTAAACAACTTCTTCGTTTAAATATAGGTATTGCTGATAGACTAGATGAAAACAGAGCAGAAAGTTTTACAATTTTATATTGTGATTTTTCTTCTCAAAAAGATGATAGAGTCGCAAAAGCATTAGAAAAAATACTAAGAACCTCTGACACCATAGCCAACAACTCCGCAGATTATTTTTTCGTTCTTCCTTATACCGACAAGTATGGAGCAGAAATTGTAAAAAAATTATTTGATGATTTTTTTGGTAATTTTATAAACTCTTTTCTTATTAGCTACCCCTCAGATGGGGAAAACGCAGATGAGCTTATAGGAGTATTACAAACTAGTGTAAAACATTTTTGTAAAAAAGATTTAGATTACTTAGATTCTTTAAAGTAGTCCTTAGAGTTTTTATAAAACTCTATAGCCTCAGATATTTTCTGTTCTTTATAAACCTTTTTATCGCACACTAACCTACATTTTATTTTTTTATTTTCAATAGCCTCTTTATTTTCAATACTCTTTTTTTTCTCAAAAACATAAAGGTCAAATTTTTTTGGCTCTTGTGTATCAAAGGGGCTTGAGGCAAAGAGTAAAAAAGGTACAAAAATATAAAACAGTTTAATCATGAGCATAGTATCGACAAAGATCAAGTTTTTTAAAATCTAAATAATGGAATAATTTATGCTTTAATATATGAAAATCCCTATTTACAGGGGAAACAAGGAGCAAAAGATGATTTCATTAGAAACAAAAACTGATGTAACTCCATCTTCCCCTTTAAGTTTAGCTACTCCAGATGAAGAGCCGACACTATCTTTTTCAGAGCTACTTAGAGGAGCTGGTAAGAAAGATGACAAAGTAATTCAAAATGGAGCTTTGGTTTTATCTTTAGCAAAAGAAGAAAAAGAAATAAAAGTCACTTTAAAATCAACTAAACAAGAAGATACCCTTCTTTCTTTGTTAAAAAATGATGACTTGTCCAAAACACAAACTAAAGAGATTGTAGAATTAAATCCAAAATTGATGCATAATTTAAGCTCAAAAGAGTTGAAAATTTTAATTGCAGATGCTAAAGAGTACTTAAAATCTAAAATCATTAATAGTGAGGGTTATAAAAAATTAGATTTACAAAACCTTCCGAGAACTCTTAAAGGTTTAGCAACTTTAGCTCAAAAAATTGGGATTGATATTTCTAAAATTAGTATGGAAGAAATAAGAGTAATAAAAAATATCAACTTAAAAAGTGATATGAAAGTTAGAGAGATAGATGCTAAAGAAGTAAAAATTACAGACACTAAAGAGCAACACGTTGTAGATGATAAAACTACAAAGGTGCAAAAAACAGAGATTGTACCAAGTGCTAAATTTGAAATTCAGAGTTCAAAAGCAATAAAGGCTCAAACAAATACTCAACAAGATAATGTTGTAGAAGATAAAAAACAAGTAGTAAGTAAAAGTACCCAAGAAGTAAAACCAACTTTACTTTTTAAAGCACAAGATACAAAAGAGCATACAACAGAGCAAATAGTTCAAGTAAAGCAGTTTAAGATGGAAGTAAAAACACCAAAAGAAAAAGCAGATGATACTTTAAAGCTACTTCTTCGTGGCGAAAAACCATTTCATAGTTCAATGACTGCTGATTTTTCTGTGGCAACTGCTAGAGTAATTGCTCCAAGTGAAACAACAAGGTCATTAGAAGCATTACTTCATGGTGAAAAACATGAGGCATCCTCAACTACTACAAAAACAGATGCTCTTACAACTCATAAATCAGATAGTTTTGAAGTAAAGTTAAATGAAGCAAAGCAAATGATTAAGTATATTTCTGCTGATGTAAAAACGGCGATAGAAGATTATAAATCTCCATTTACTAGAATCAAGATTCAACTAAACCCACAAAAACTTGGAGAGGTTGATTTAACAATAGTGCAAAGAGGTAAAAATTTGCATGTAAATATTAGCTCAAACAATGCAGCGATAAATACTCTCTCGATGAATGTAAATGATTTAAAAGTTCAGCTTGCTAATAATGGAATAAATAATGCTACATTAAACTTTAATAACTCTTCACAAAATGGAGAACAACAAGCTTCACAACAACAGCAAAGCCGCCAAAATGAGCGAAAAGCTGATGAAGAATATAACTATTATGATAATGAAGAAACAAATGAAGAGGTTTTAAGCTCTTTAGAAATTGTAGTTCCTAACTACGTATAAAGGATATGAAATGGCTATTAATTCAGTAGGTCAAAACCTAGCAACAAATGGTGAAGTGAATGCTAATAAAAAAGTTGAAAATAAAGGTATTTTAGGTAAAGATGATTTTATGAAACTTCTCTTAGTCCAGCTCCAGCATCAGGACCCGACAGAGCCTATGGATAGTCAAACTATTTTAACGCAGACTTCTCAGCTAGCAACCTTAGAAGCATCAGCAAATACCAATAAAGCTTTAGCAAGTTTAGCAGCTTCTTTAAAGTCCTCACAAAACTTTTCATCAGTTGCAGCGATTGGTAAAACAGCAGATTTAGGGAGCAATGCTATTGGACATAAAAAAAGTTCTACAAGTACATTTGAAGTTTATTTTCCACAAGAGATAAAAGTTGGTACTGTAGAAATTCTAGATAGTAAAGGTAAAATAATTGCTACTATGCCTATTGACATGAAGGATAAAGATGGTAAAGTCTTAGATAAAAAGGCTTCTGGTGTGTATAAGTTTGATTGGGATGGTAAACTTAAAAGTGGAGCTGCTGCTGAAAGTGGAATATATTATGTGACTGTTAGTTATAAGAATCCAAAGGGAGAAGCTCAAACTACAAGACTTGGAACTTATCCGATAACAGCTGTAAGGTTTGAAAATGGTGATGTACAAGTTAAACTCGGTTCAAACTATGTCCCATTAAATAAGATAAAAGAAATTTATTAAATATAAAGGAGTTCGTTATGATGACTCAAGCTTTTTATACAGGAATATCTGGTTTACAATCTAATCAGACAGGAATAGATATCCTTTCAAATAATATAGCAAATATTTCAACTGTTGGTTTTCGTGGATATAATGTAGAGTTTTCTTCTATGTTTGAAGAGTCTATGAATACAGCAGCCACTTCAGTAGTGACTTCTTCTATAGGTTCTGGTGTTAAAGTAGCTACATCTACAATGAATAGAGATAAGGGTGTGATTATTTTATCAGAAAGAAGTACAGACTTAGCGATTATTGGTAATGGTTGGTTTGGTGTTCAAGGTGAAGCAGATGTACAGTATACTCGTGCAGGTAACTTTACTTTTGATAGAGAAAGTGACTTGGTGACACCAGATGGATATTATGTTCTTGGAACGATGGGTGGAAATATTAGTAAAGATAATGTACTTACAAAAATTTTAGCAGAAGTTCCTCTTGGAGAAGTTGCTTCTCAGCAAAAACTTCGTTTTCCAAAGAGTTTAACTTATCCAGCAGAAGCATCTACTAAGGCAAAATTTATTGGAAATATAGGTTTTGATTCAAAAGTAAGAACGATTGGTGCCGGTGTAGTTGACCCACAAAACAATAAGAATCATTTGAGGTTAGAGTTTACAAAAAAGGCTGTACAAACACCACCGGGAAGCCAATGGGATGTAAAAGCTACAACTCAAACTTTAGATGGAACTACTATCTATGACACCAAGCTTGGTGTTGCAAACTTTGATTCAAGCGGTGCTTTGATAAACACTACCTTAACAAATATTGATAACAATGGTGCGAGTGTTGCTATTGATTTAGGAAGTGGATTTGATGGTGTAACAGCTATAACAAGCTTACCAATTAGTGCCTCTTCTGTATCAGATGGAACACAAGGCGGTGATTTAAGAGGTTATAGTGTAAATAAAAATGGAGAAGTTATTGCAACTTTTACAAATGGCTTACAAAGTAGTGTTGGTCGAATTGCTGTTTATCATTTTAGAAATGAGCAAGGACTTGAACGCGCAAGTGGAGTAAGATTTTTTGAAGGAAGTAACAGTGGCGCACCAATATTTTATAAAGATGCAAATGGTAAAAATATTATAGGAACAGATATAGTAAACTTCAACCTTGAAGGCTCAAATGTGACTATGACGAATGCTTTAACCGAGCTTATAATCCTTCAACGCTCTTATGATGCAAATTCAAAATCAATAACAACAGCTGATCAAATGATGCAAAAAGCATTGCAAATGGACGCTTAATAAGCAGTTTAAAGTTGGCACACTAAATGCTATATATTCTTTACTAATACTATCTTTTTTAGATAGTTAAATAAAGGATAGAAGATGCTTAAATCATTATTCTCCGGTGTATCCGGACTACAATCGCATCAAGTGGCAATGGATGTAGAAGCAAATAATATTGCTAATGTAAATACAGTAGGTTTTAAATACTCTCGTGCAAATTTTTCAGATCTCCTTGCTCAAACAAGGGCTATTTCAACGGCTCCTCAGGGAGCGTTAGGTGGTAAAAATCCTGTTCAAGTTGGACTTGGCTCTACTGTTTCTTCAATGACTCGTATTTTTTCACAAGGTTCAGTTCAAAATTCCGATAAAAACACAGATGTTGCAATTCAAGGAGATGGTTTTTATATAGTTTCTCCAGATGGAGGAAACACATATAAATATACTCGTGCAGGTGACTTCAAATTTGATGCAAGGGGAAACTTTGTGGATAATAATGGATTTATCGTTCAAGGTTGGTTGCGTGATTCATCAACTGGTAAAGTTAACGCAACGGCACCAATTACAAATATTAATATTCCTCCAGGATTAACAACCCCAGCAAGCGCAACACAAGAGGTCGTTTTAAAAGCAAATTTAAACTCTGGTCCACTCGTTCAGAGTTTTTCTCCAGCTTATCAAATAAGTTCAGGAAGCACAAATGTTCAACCAGCGGCTGTTGACGCAAATGGAAATGCAATTTCTGCAGGAAATATAGGTGTAATGTTTAATGGAGTAGGAAAAGCTTTTTCTATTCAAGAAGATCAGGGAGTTTGGGTTTCATTCTTAAGCTCAAAATTAACAGCAGGAACAGTTGTAGCTAATACAGCATTAGATGTAACTTTTAATGTAGACCCAGAACTGGGGATCCCTGGTAATGCTGTGCAAATTACAGCAGCTGCAGGAGCAACGGTAGCAGAGACAGCAAATAATTATGTAAATGCAATTAATGCAAAAATTGCAATAACGGGCGTTAAAGCTTCAGTAAATGCTGCTAATGAAATAACATTTGTTAATTTAAATGGTTCAGGTACAGCTTCTCATAATATAGATTTTGTTGTTGCTACTGGTTCAGGGTTGGCGTCAGGCACCAATGTTACTGCGCATAGATATCAGTATAATAAATCTTCGGCTACTAATATTGCCGGCGGAGATAAAACTTTTACATCCATGGCAGATTTGAGAAAATGGATGGAAGATGAAGCTAGGAATCAAGGTTTTATTAGTGGTGGTACCTTAACCAATGGTATTACGGTTGAAGTTAATGACGCTGGAAAATTTGTTGTTAAAAACCCAAATAATGGTGTTGATGATTTTGATATAAATCTTAAAATTACAGCATATAGAAATAAAACATCAGGTGCAGTTATAATTGCAAATACTAGATTTACGAGAAATATGGAAGCTTTAAATTCTACTCTTACTAAAGCTAGTGGAGGACAAGCTTTTTCTCAAAGTTTTAATGCAGCTACACATTCTAGTTCAATAGATCTTTTTGATTCGTTGGGTTCAAAGCATACTCTTAGAATGGAATTTAGAAAAACTCAACTTGATATTTCAACTGGTAGTACATGGGATATGCGAGTAAGTGTTCCTGTCCCAGCGACAATTGACACAATCGCACCATTTAATGAAAAAATAGGTTCTATTCGTTTTAACAATGACGGTTCTCTAGCAACTTATAACCCTCCAAATATTTCTTTTTCAGGAAATAATGGTTCTGCGCCAGACCAACAAGTAAATTTAAGCTTTGGTACTGCAAATTCTTTTGATGGAATGACAAGTTTTGACTCTAAGTCAGCAACCTCTGGAATCTCTCAAGATGGTTTTACTGGTGGAGATTTAATTGGTATTCGTATTGATCAAAGTGGTACTTTAGTTGGTTCATTTTCAAATGGTCGTTCGTTTGGTCTAGCTCAAATTGGTATGGCAAAGTTTACAAACAATGAAGGTTTATCAGTAGAAGGTGGAAATATCTTTATTCAAACAGCCAATTCAGGTGATCCTATTATTGGAACAGCTGCAACGGCAGGTCGTGGTTTTATTCAAGCTGCTGCTCTTGAAGCTTCAAATGTTGATCTTTCACGAGCGTTGACTCAGTTAATCATCATTCAAAGAGGTTTCCAAGCAAATGGTAAAACAATTACCACTTCTGATCAACTTCTTCAGACCTTAATTGGGTTGAAAAACTAAGTAAAAGACTAGTTACACCTCGAGAGAGGTGGAACTCTCTTGCAAACAAATTTTACGATATAATTCTTCTAATATTTTACATTAGGAAGTTATATGCAATTCTCCGCTCCCCTTAAATCAAACTCAAAAAAAGTAATGTTACTAGGTTCTGGTGAACTTGGAAAAGAAGTCGCTATTGAAGCTCAAAGGCTAGGTCTTGAAGTTATAGCAGTTGATAGATATCAAAATGCTCCCGCACACCATGTAGCACATCGCTCTTATGTTGTAAATATGCAAGATAAAGATGCTCTTTTAGAAATCATATATCGTGAAAAACCTGATTATATTTTACCAGAAATAGAAGCTCTTAGTATAGATGCTTTGTTTGCTGCCGAAGATAAAGGTTACAATGTTATACCAAATGCATCTGCAGTTAGTAAAACTATGAATAGAAAAAATATTCGTACTTTTGCTGCTGAAGTTTTAGGTCTTCAAACAGGTCCTTACGAGTTTGTTTCAACCGAGGAAGGACTTAGAGAAGCATCTAAGCGTATGGGTTACCCTTGCGTAATTAAGCCAATTATGAGTTCTTCTGGACATGGACAAAGTGTTCTTAAATGTGAAGAAGATGTAGGTAAATCTTGGGAGATAGCAAAAGAAGCAAGAGGGGATGCTAGTGAGTTAATAGTTGAAGCTTTTGTTGATTTTGATTATGAAATAACTTTGCTAACTGTTAGAAATGGAGAAGAAACAGTTTTTTGTGAGCCAATAGGGCATGAGCAAAAAGATGGAGATTATGTTTTTTCATGGCAACCGATGCAAATGAGTGAAATTGCAAAACAACGCGCAGAGGAGATGGCAAAAACTATCACAGACGGGCTTGGTGGTCGTGGTCTTTTTGGCGTTGAGCTATTTATCAAAGGTGATGAAGTATATTTTAGTGAAGTAAGTCCTCGTCCTCATGATACAGGAATGGTAACTCTAATAACTCAATCTCAAAGTGAATTTGCTCTTCATATGAGAGCAGTTTTAGGACTTCCTTTAGGTTTTACATTTTATGGAGATGGGGCATCTGCCGCTTTTAAAACAACAAAGCATAACTATGCTCCTGTTGTGGATGTAGATGATAGTCTTTTTAGTGAGAACTCCTTTGTACGAGTTTTCTCAAAACCTGAAGCACATGAGGGCAGACGCTTGGCTGTTGCTCTTGTCTTTGGTGAAGCACAAAGTGCGTTGAAACAATCTCGTGAGCTTATAGAAAAAATAACTGACGCTTAGGAGAAAAAATGAATATAGTCCTTTTAGATGCCTTAACTTTTGGCGAAACAAATTTAAATGCTTTTGATAATCTTGGCGATGTAAAAGTTTATAAAACAACATCTCCCCAGCAAGTGCAAGAGCGTATAACAGATGCAGATGTTATAGTAACAAACAAAGTTGTTATAACAGATGCTCACATGAAAGATGCACTAAGTTTAAAGCTTATCTGTGTAGCAGCTACTGGCATGAATAATATAGACTTAGCGAGTGCAAAAAATAGAAATATAAAAGTAAAAAATGTAGCAGGCTACTCAACCGCTTCAGTTATACAACATACCTTTTCTATGCTTTTTTATCTACTTGGAAGTTCAAGATATTATGATGAATATGTAAAAAATGAAGACTATTCAAAAAGTCCTATTTTTACAAATGTATCAAAGTCATTTTTTGAGATTAAAAATAAAAAATGGGGAATTATTGGACTTGGAAATATTGGTCAAGGTGTTGCAAGTATAGCATCTGCTTTTGGAGCTGAAGTTCTTTACTACTCAACAAGTGGAAAAAACAATTCACAGCCATACAAAAGAGTTGAGCTAGATGCACTTTTGAAAACTTGTGACATAATCTCTATTCACGCACCTTTAAACGAGCAGACAAACAATCTTTTAGACTATGAACAGTTGTTAATATGTAAAGATGGAGCAGTTGTTTTAAACCTTGGGCGTGGGGGTATCGTGAATGAAGACGCTATTGTTAAAATCATTGATGAAAGAAACATCTCTTTTGCTTTAGATGTTTTAAGTAAAGAGCCTATGAGTAAAAATCATAAACTTTTAAGTGTTAAAAATAAAGAAAATCTATATATCACTCCTCATATCGCTTGGGCATCTATAGAGGCCAGGGCTACCCTTATTGCATCAATAGTTCAAAATATAGAAGAAGAAAATCTTTAGTCATTATGGTTGAAGTAGCTCTTTTTTTAGCTGCTTTTTTAGCGGCAACGATTCTCCCTTTTTCTTCAGAACTAGCTTTTGTGAGTGCTTTGGCATCTGATATGCCTCCAAGCAGAGCAGTAATAGTTGCATCTATTGGAAATGTTTTAGCCATATGTTTGAACTACTGGCTTGGATATTTACTTTATGATAAAACAAAAAACAAACTACTAACATCTAAAATCGGAACAAAAAGTTTAGAGTATGGACATAAGTATGGGTACTTCGCACTTTTACTCTCTTGGCTTCCAATCATTGGTGATCCTTTAACTTTTGTTAGTGGTCTTGTGCGTTTGAAGTTTGTTTGGTTTGTTATAATTGCAGGAACACTTAGAGTGCTAAGGTACTACTTTTTAACACTTGTGGTATAATCTACCATGAAATATTTTACCCTGTTATTAATAGTTTTTTTGTCTTTATCTGCTGCACAAAAGCCTTTAGACAAAGTATCACTGCAACTTGTTTGGTTAGACCAGTTTCAATTTGCTGGTTATTATATGGCAAAAGAAAAAGGTTATTATAAAGATGTGGGACTTGATGTAGAGATTAAAAGATTTAAGTATTCAATGAATACAATTGAAGAAGTTTTAAGTTCTCGCGCTACTTATGGAGTAGGTCGTTCAAGTCTTATACGAGAACGCTCAAGAGGTAAAGAGATAGTTTTGTTATCTGCTATCTTTCAGTCTTCACCCTTTACCCTTTTAGCTCTAGAGTCATCAAATATAAAAGGTATTAAAGATTTTGTAGGTAAAAAACTCATGCTTATAAAAAATGTTGTTGAAACGGCATCTATACATGCCATGATTCTTTCAAATGGAGTTAGTGAAAGTGATATGACTTTTAAAGAGCATAATTTTGATCTTGAAGAGTTTATAGATGGAAAGATTGATTTATATGCAGGTTATATCTCAAATGAACCATATATTTTAGAAAAAAGAGGCATAGCGTATAAAATATTTTCTCCAAAAAAAGTTGGTTTTGATTTTTATAGCGATATTTTATTTACATCTGAGAAAGAGGCACAAAGAAATCCCTTAAGAGTAGATGCTTTTAAAGAGGCTTCACTAAAGGGGTGGAGATACGCTTTTGAGCATATCGATGAAGCCGTAAAAATCATATATGAAAAATACAATACTCAGAATAAAACCTTAGATGCGCTAAAATTTGAGGCAAAAGAGTTAAAAAAACTAGCATACGCAAATGAGCAAGAGTTAGGAACAATCACGCAGAAAAAAATCATAAGAATTTTTGATGTTTATAAAATAATGGGATTAACAAAATATGAGCTAGATGTATCTACTTTTATTTTTGATAATCATTCGATTTTTTTAACTGCCAAAGAAAAAGAGTATCTTAAAAATAAAAAAGAGATAAGAGTTTGTGTCCCGCCAGATTATTTACCATACAGCGGAGTTGTTGATGGTAAGTTTATTGGCATTGGCTCAGGCATTTTAAATATTGCAAAGAAAAGCTTAGGAGTATCATTTAAACTTGTTAAAACAGGTACTTGGCAACAGTCTTTAGAAAAATCAAAAAAAGGCGAGTGCGATTTACTTCCTATTGTAGAACCAACTCCATCAAGAAGAAAATATCTTAATTTTACAACCTCGTATCACCATGATCCACTTGTTGTTGTGACAAACAATTCGCAAAATTATATATTAGACATACAGACAGTTTTAGACAAAGAATTTGTAGTAGTAGAGGGAAATTCGTATGTAGAAAATTTACTTTTAAAATATCCAAAAATTAAATTAAATTTAGTTTCTTCAAGAGCTGAAGCGTATAAAGGAGTAGAAAGTGGAGAATACTATGGTTTTATAGATGTTATGATGGTTGCTGCTTACTATATGCAAGAATATTCAAAGCTTGATTTAAAGATTTCTGGGCGATTTGATGATAGTGTGACAAGCAGTTTTGGTGTTATAAAAGAAGATAAGATACTTTTTTCAATATTTGAAAAAGTAGCGCTGAGCCTTGAAGCAAGAGATATTCAAAAGATTTTAAAAGAGTGGGTTTCTATAAATTATACAACACAAAAAGAGTACGAAGGTGTAAAAAAACTTCTTATATTTATATTTATCGCTGGTGCTATATTTTTATATAGACAATATCTTTTAAAGAAGAAAAATTTTGAACTTGAAGAATTGCAAAATAAGCTTAGCGAATTAAATGCATCCTTAGAAACAAAGGTTGAAAATACAGTCCAAGAGATAGTAAAAAAAGATGCTTATATGCTACACCAGTCAAGACTTGCCCAAATGGGAGAGATGTTAAGTATGATAGCACATCAGTGGAAACAACCTTTAGGAGCAATTTCAAGCACTCAAATAGCATTAAAGATGACATTAGAGTTAGAAAAGTATGATTTAGATGATAAGATACAAAGAGAAGAATTTATAAAATTTTTAGATAAAAAACTTGATAAGATAGGCGCATATACTCAAAATTTAAGCCAGATTATTTCAGATTTTTCAGACTATTATAAATCAGATAAAAAATCAAAAATTTTAAATGTTGATGCAGCTATTGTAAAAGCATGTCGTTTGATAGAGGATAATTTGGTAAATTGTGCAATAGATGTGACTTTAAGTCTAGATGCAAAAAGTTTTGTAAAACTTTATGAAAATGAATTTATGCAAGTGGTGTTAAATATTTTAAACAACGCAAGAGAACAGCTGGAACAAAATAATATACAAGATAAAAAAATCAAAGTTAAAAGCTATGAAGAAAATGATTTTTTCACTTTAGAGATAAGTGATAATGCAGGTGGAATAGATGAATCAATAATATCCAAAGTGTTTGATCCGTATTTTTCGACAAAAATGGAAAAAAATGGAACAGGCTTAGGACTTTATATGTCTAAAAAAATTATTCAAGAGCATCTAGATGGAAGTATTGATGTAAAAAATAGTGAAAATGGAGCGGTTTTTACTATAAAAATTAAAATAGAGGAAAAAGAAAATATTGATACAGTGTGATGTTTTAATTATAGGCGCAGGAGGCGCAGGTTTGGTAAGTGCAATAAACGCTCACAAAAAAGGTGCTAAGGTTGTGATTGTCACAAAAGAGTATGCAACAAGAAGTCAAACTTGTATGGCTCAGGGTGGCATAAATGCGGCTTTTGGTAATGCTGGAGATGATAGTGTTGAGGCACATGTACAAAATACTTTAAAATCTGCTCATGGTTTGGCAAACGAAGAAGCAGTAAGATTTTTATGTGAAAATGCAAAAGAAGCAGTTGAATGGTTAGACAAACTTGGTGTATGTTTTTCACGAACTAAAGATGCAAAAATAGCACAAAGAACACTAGGCGGCGCATCTGCCCCTCGTGCTTGTTACGCCCAAGACTATACGGGACTAAAAATTCTTCATACACTTTATGATGTTTGTCTTGGTTTGGATATAGAGATTTTAAATGAGAGATATTTGCTTGATGTTTGTGTAGATGCCAATGGTGTGAGTGGAGCAAATATTTTAAATATACGCAGCGGCATCCAAGAACAATACCAAAGTAAATCAGTCATAATAGCAACAGGTGGATATAGTCGCATCTATGACAAGTTCTCTACAAACTCAACTTCTACGACAGGTGATGGAATAGCAAGTGCAATAAGAGCAGGAGCTAAAGTCAGTGATATGGAATTTGTGCAGTTTCATCCAACAGCTTTGAAAAACACAGCTATTTTGATTTCTGAGAGTGCTAGAGGTGCTGGTGGGCATCTACTAAATTCAAAAAATGAAAGGTTTGTAGATGAACTTTTACCTCGCGATGAGGTAGCTAGAGCTATCAATGATGAGATTTCTAAAGGTGAAGATATTTTTTTAGATATTCGTCATTTGGGAGAAGAATTTATAGATGAAGAGTTGCCACAAGAGAGAAAGTTAGCAAAATTTTATGAAAATATTGACCCAGTATATGATTTAATCCCTATAAAACCAGTAGCTCACTATACCATGGGAGGCATAGTGGTAGATAAAAACTCTATGACTAACATAAAAGGTTTATTTGCAGTTGGAGAGTGTGCTAATCATAGAGTCCATGGAGCAAATCGACTTGGAGGAAACTCTCTTTTGGAGTTAATTGTTTTTGGAAAACAAGCGGGAGAAAATGCTGCTAAATATGACAGAGATGTTGCTCTTTCACAAGAGTATAAAAAAGAGATAAAACTTGAAAGTTTTCATAAAAAAATAGAGATAAATTTTTATGAGATAAAGGAAAAACTAGGAAATTCTTTTTATAAAAATGTTGGTATTTCAAGAGATAAAAAAGGACTCCAAGAGGTTTTAAGTGAAGTTGAGGAGTACATATCGCAACTTCCAAAAATGGGAGTAGAAGATGACTCACAAACTTATAATACAAATCTTATAGAATTTTTAGAATTTAAAAATATGTTAGAGATAGCTAAGTTAATTTTAGTTGGTGCCATGAGTAGAAAAGAGAGTAGAGGTGCTCATTTTAGAGTAGATTTTCCATATGAAGATGGAGGGCTAAAATGAAGATTTTTATACAAAGACAAACTAAAGTAGAGTACGAAGTACAGATGCAAAATGCCACTCTTTTAGAAGTTTTACAAAAGATAAAAACGACTCAAGACGCAAGTTTAAGTTTTGCTAGTGGATGTAGAAGTAGTGTTTGTGGAAGTTGCGCCATGCGTGTCAATGGTAGAGAAGTTTTAGCTTGTTCATATAAAATACAAGAAGATGATTTTATAGAACCACTTAAAAACTCTTTAGTAATTCGTGACTTAGTTGTGAATATGGACAAGGCGTACGAGTTTAACAAAAAAGCAAAAGCTTGGCAAAATCCATTTCTTTCAGATGTAAAACCAACTCAAGAAAATGAAAAAATAAATGAGATTCAAAGTGACTGTATTTTATGTGGTTCTTGTTATAGTGCTTGTCCCGTGTATGAAGTAAATCCAGAGTTTTTAGGACCATTCTCACTAACAAAAGTTTGGAGATATGTGAGTGATGTTAGAGATAATGATGAGGTTTCTAAGATAGATGCCTTGCAGAAAAATGGTATCTGGGATTGTACGCTTTGTAATGAATGTACGCTTGTTTGTCCACAAGATATTTCAAGTAAAGCAGATATAGAAAAACTTCGTTCAAAGTCTATGATGTTAGGATACACTGACCCAAGTTTTGCTTCTTTTGGTAGTTTTGGCTCTTTTGATGGAAGTCCTAGTTTTTAAAACGACTAACAAACTTAGTAATATGTTATAATAATAAAAACTGTTATGAAATAAAATTAAGGAATTACTGTGGCAAAAGAACACTCATTTGATATTAGTGCAAAAATAGATATGCAAAATTTTAAAAATGCTATAAATATGGTAGATAGAGAAGTTGCTAATCGCTACGATTTTAAGGGAACTACATATGAAGTTACATATAACGAAAAAGCTAAAACGCTTATTCTAATAGCATCTAGTGATAATAAACTTGATGCTTTAAAAGATATAGTTGTAGCAAAATTTTTAAAACAAGGACTCTCTTCAAAAGTTTTAGAAGAGTTGAAAGTTGAAGATTCTTCTGGAAACAATAGAAAAATGACCTTTAAGGTTGTTGATTATATAGAGTCTAAAGAAGCTAAAAAAATAACAGCAGAGATAAAGAAGATGAAGTTAAAGGTGAACGCTCAAATAGAAGGAGATGCTATAAGAGTTAAGGGCAAGAATCTTGATGACTTGCAAAAAGTAATGGCAGAGATTCGTTCAGGTGAGTGGGAAGCACCACTTGTTTTTGAAAATATGAGGTAATAGATATGAGTAAAATGAGTATAGCAGATGCTGCTACAAAACTTGGTGTATCAAAAGAGGCAATTCATAACCGCATAAGAAGAGGCTCTTTACAGAGTGTTGTTGAAGATGGCATAAAGTATGTCCTTATAACAAAAAGTTCTCAAACAACTAACAAAACAAGTACAAGAAGAGTATCTGTTGTTCATACAGATGCTAAGTATTATAAGTTTTTAGAAGAACAAAACCAAAAGTTACAAACAAAAGTTGAAAAACTCGAAGGTGAAACAAAAACGCTAAGAGATCAAAAAGAGCAGATGCTAATATCTGAGCGAGAGAAAATAGAACAAATTTATAAAGATAAAGATGAGCAGTTAAAGAATATACTAAATACTATCTCATCAAAGTTTTTACTTAATGCTCCAGATGAAGAAGAGTTAGTAGAAGTAGAAATAGAAGCACAAGCTGAAAAAGAAGGTACACCGATTTCTCTAAAAAGTTATCTAAAAAATAATAATATTTCAAAAAAGAAGAGTTTAAAGATAAAAGAGAGATTTAAAAAGGTAGCTAAATCTGATAGTAGAATCATAAGAATAGGGAAAAAATACTATATCAATTTAACTAAATATGATTACAAGGACCTTTTAAAATAAAACTTATAAATCACTACTTTTTAGAGTTAAGCCTTTAAGATGCGATACTGGGTAAGAGTAAGATACACCATCTCCTTTTCCTACAATATCTAGTTTTCTCATCACAGCAAGTATAATAGCATCAACTTTTTTGCTAGGAACGACAAACATTAGATTTACATCTGTTGGCTCACTATAAAGTCGTTTGTAAAAGTTGTCCATTTCAAGAAGTCCCATACCGTGAGCATCCATAATAGTCACTCCTCCAGCACCTGCATCACGAGCGGCCATAAGAGCTTTATCTTGATTTTTTTTAGGTACTATGACATGAACTGCTGAAAAAGGCATTTTATAGGAGTGCCGTTCTCCCGTTCCTTCTATGTTGATAGTTGAGAGCCCCATATCATAAGCATGTTCGATGGCATCTTGGAGCTCATGTTTATGCATTTCCTCTATCTCTTGAACACCTTTTATTCCCATCCTGTCGGTGATGATACCATAGAGCATAACGGTAAGCATAGGAAAGAGTGAAGCAAAAGCAATCAAACCAAATCCATCAATAAGTGGGTCCCTTCCATCTATGTTTGTAGCTAGTCCAAGACCAAGAGCTGCAACAAGAGGAACAGTGATAGTTGATGTTGTAACACCACCACTATCATAAGCTATGGGGATGATATATTTTGGTGCAATAAAAGTAAGAGCTATTACAAAAAGATAACCTGCCATGATATAGTAAACAATTTCTCCACCAACAACAATTCTGTATGCTCCAAGGGAAATACCAATAGCAACACCAAGCGCAACAAAAAGACGAAGAACAAAGTCATTTATCTTGCCATCACTAATTTCTTTTGCTTTTTTTGCAATAGCAGTTAGGGAAGGTTCCGCCATAGTTGTAGAAAAACCAATAAGAAAACCAAAAGAGTATATGATAAAGTTGTTGTCATATTGAGTTAGCTCAAACGCCATCGTTTCACCAACAGAAAATAAACCCATTTCTAAGCCAACTACAAAAGCATCTAGACCGAGAATAACTAAACCAAAACCTATAATAACTTCTTTTAGATTGTCGATTTTTTGTTTAAGGATTACATATTGAAAAAAGATTATAATTCCCAAGATGGGCAGAACATCAATGATAACATCTATAAGACCTTGCAAAATACTAAGAATTTTAAAGTCAAATGCTAAGGGTGTTTTTGGAATTTCTGTTATTTGAGTGGTTATAGCTGTAGTTGCATCTACAAACTCATATACGAAAATTCCATAAAACTGTACAAATATCATAGGAGTTAAAGAAGCAAATGCAATAAGTCCAAAACCATCTAAAACAGGATTTCGACCTTTTATGGTAGATGCTAGACCGATCCCAAGAGCTGCTACAAGGGGAACGGTTACGGTTGAAGTAGTAACTCCACCTAAATCATAAGCAAGACCAACTATCTCTTTTGGTGCAAAGGCTGTTGCAGCTACAACCATGATGTATCCAGAGATGATATAGTAGTGGATAGGATGACCTTTTATAATCCGCCAAACACCAACAACAATGGCAAAGCCAACAGAAAAAGCAACAACGAGTCTTAAAAATGTAGCATCTATTCGCCCCGCACTAATACTAGCAGCTTTTTGTGCGATGACAATAAGGGCAGGCTCGGCGATAGTAGTACCAAAACCAATCATAAAAGCAAATATTATTATCCATTTTGTGGAGCCTTTTCTTGCAAACTCACTAGCAAGACCTTCCCCAACAGGAAAGATACCAACTTCAAGCCCTAAAAGAAAAACAGCAAGTCCAACACCAACAATAGCAAGTCCAATAGAAGTGCTTAACCAGTTTTCAGGTACACTTTGAATGATGGCAAGTTGAAAAAACATAATAACAAGAATGATAGGCAATAAATCTCTAAATGATTCTTTTAAGAGTTTTAAAAATGAAGCAATGCTTAGCATTCCTATCCTTTGTGAAATAATATGTGATTTTATCTAAAATAAGATAAAAATTTGATTTTTAAGAATGATAAAGGTAAGATGCGGTTTCTTTTTAATATATGGTCGAGTGTCCGAGTGGCCGATGGTGCAACCTTGGAAAGGTTGTGTGGGTGCAAATCCACCGTGAGTTCGAATCTCACCTCGACCACCATAGATAAATACTTATTAGTTTCTAGTCCATCTCTAAAACATTATCACCGTCAGAGTAGTCAATATTTGATTTTGGGATAGATTTTATGGCATCAGGATTTACTTCAAAACTTTTTAAATTATAAGCCTTCATGCTAATCATAATCAACATTATATACTATTTAACAAATAATAGAACTGTGTTGACTTTCTGTACCTCTTAAACTCTTTAAAATCACTATCTTAATTATTAACTCCACTCATGAGACAGATGATACTCACATACCAATTAACCGCTCCAATGACTCCACCCGATACGGGAAAGCAATATCGTGGATAGTGGAACGGGTAATGTGTATTTTGTTGTAGTGAAATGACTAACATGCTATAATCTAAATTATAAAAATATTCAAAAAGGAGACCTCATGCAATTAGCAATAGATATTAAAAATGAATCTATCGCAGATAAAGTTCTGTGGATGTTAGAACATTTTAAAAGCGATGGCGTAGAAGTTTTAAAATTAAATTCTCAAAATGAAAAAGAAGTAATAAGTAATTTTAGAGAAGGATTAGAAGAAATTAAAGCTGTTAATAATGGCGATTTACATTCAAGACCTGTAAAAGAACTACTTGATGAATTATAGCATTGAAACCATTCCTCGGTTTGATAAAGATGTTAAAAAATTAAAGAAACGATTTCCAAAAATAAAAGAAGATTTATCTCTTCTAATCGAAGAACTTAGTAAGAATCCAGAATTAGGGATAGCTCTTGAAAGTGGACTATATAAAGTAAGACTTCAAAACTCATCTATACCAACGGGTAAAAGAGCAGGTTTTAGAGTTGTGACATACTATGTCAATGGAGATAATTTATATCTTGTTACAATGTATGCAAAGAGTGATAGAGATACAATTTTGACTCATAAACTAAAAGAGATTATTCGTGATGAGATATAAAAGTATTATGTAATAATATATATAGTATCACCTTTTTTAAAATATTTCTTTTAGTCCATCTCTAAAACATTATCACCGTCAGAGTAGTCAATATTTGATTTTGGGATAGATTTTATGGCATCAGGATTTACTTCAAAACTTTTTAGATTATAATCCTTGCCTTTATAAAAAGTTTGCTCTTTTGCATACCTCTTTTCTTTTTCTATCTGTTTTTGAATTTCTTTATCCATTTTTGTTTCTTGCGTAGTATCTGAAGCTAATAAAATGGAGCTTAGTGTCATAAGTAGTATAAAAAAAAATTTCATAAAATCTTTCCTTTAGATAATCAATATTTATAATTATAATATAATTTTATTATAATTATGCTGAGTTTGCTCAAGTTTTATGATTAGTTCCAAAACTTTAATGGATTTGGATATAAAAAAGTATAGTTTAGTTTTTTGATGATAGCATCAGAGTTGATTATTTTAGAAGTTTTTTCTTTAAAACTCCCTAGCATGAAACCAAAGTTTTTTGCATTTTGTTCATGTACAAGTGAACGAAGGGGATGTTGTGGTGCGACAAGGTTAAAAATCCCATTTTTCACATCACTTTTAAGCAACTTTTTTATTATGTTTATAACATCTTCACGATGTATATAATTTACAGGTCCATCTTTAAACGAAGATACTTTTTTCCATTTTCCAGAGATCCTATCTTCGCCCATCAAACCGCCAAGTCGTAAAATAAGAAGATTTTTTCTTAAATTTTGCATTAACTCTTCTGCTTCTTTTTGAAGATTTTTTTGTGTTATATCTACATTTTCATCTAAGATAGAGTTAAATTCTCTATATACAGAGATAGAACTTAACAAGATGATATTTGAAGAAGTAGAGCTGAGTTTTGCGATTTTCTGTAGAGTTTTTAGATAGTTATCTTTTGTATTTATTGCAATTATTATTGTGTCGTTTTGCCAAAAAGAGGAGTTGTCTGAAGTTTTTTCTCTATCAAAACACTGGACTCTAGACTCTTTTTCAAGAGTCTTAGCTAACGGTTTACCCAACCAACCGCAACCAATGATAGAGATGCTTTTAAGCTGTATCATTTTTTAGGATTATTTTTAATGTAACTTTTTTTAATTAGTAAAAAATCATATAAAGACATCTCAGTTCCAGCATCTTGGATGAGTTTATCTGTGTCTTCAAATTGACCTTTTATTTTTTTAACTTCATCATAAGCACTTGGTTTAACTTCATTCATTGCTATGCTAAAAGAACCTGCCCACATAATGACAAGCATCAACCATATTGTTTTTTTTGCATTTGCATAAACACCAATAAAGTGAAAACCAATACTTAAAATAACACCAATAACAAGTATAATATTTAAACTCATTTAGTCATATCCTCCCCTCTTGGTTTCATCTCTATTCCCATCTCTTTAACCATGCCGTTGGCAAAACTCATAACACCAAAAGTTCCAGCTAACATAAGAACAACAACAACGAAAAGAAAAATAAGTGCCATTGAGTATCGTTTTAAAATTGCTAGCATCTACTTAGGTACTATTCCATCAAATTCTATACATCTTGAGGTATGAAAATCACGCTCATAACCATCATTTTTAAACTTATCGCCTTCAAGCCTCCATCCTAATTCTTTAGAAAGTAAAACTGATCTTGAAATAGTTCTACGCATTTTGTTTTCACAAATGATAGTTTCATTGTTGTTAAAAATCTCTTTTACGCCTTCCATTCTTGTGGTTGTCATATAGAAGTGAAAAGAAATCATCAAAGTTAAAAATCCTCCAACACCTAACATGCCTCTTTTAAAAGCAACCTTTGGCATAAAATCTCTAGTAGTTACAATAGCTGTTATTGTTAATATAAAAGCACCAATGATAAGATATACTATCTCTAATTCAAAAAAAAGTTCCATTTATTTTTCCTATTTACTATATTGTTCTTCCCAAGCTTCAATTGCTGGGGTGAAGTATTCTATGCGTATCTTTTTAAACTCTCTTGAGCTATAAAGAGGCATATGAGTTTTTGAGTCTATTTCCTGTGCCATTTCAGCAATTATACCATTAGTTTCTTTTTTTGTTTTACCATGAACCATAGTAAAAAGGTTAAATTGCCAGTTTGGATATTTTGGGCGAAGGTAACAGTGACTAACAGCGCTAAAAGCTGCCGCTATTTCTCCGATAGCTTTGCCTTTTTCTCCTTCATCAACATCCCAAACAACCATCGCGTTTGCATTAAAACCAGCTTTCCTATGATTAAGTATAGATGCAAATCTTCTCATTATTCCAGCATCTTGAAGTTCTCTTAAAATAGAGAAAAACTTATCATAGTCAATATTTAAATCATCAATAATCTTTTTAAATGGCTCACTTATCATCTCTATATCATACTGTGCCGTTCTTACTATTGCGTTATGTAGGGGTGTCATCTCTATCTCAGTATGAATAACTTTTTTAACTTTTTCTTTTTTCTCATCTTTGCCAGTTGTGTTTAATTTAACATTAATTTTAAAAAGTTTTAGAGTTGGAAGCATAATGAAGTCATCTGCCTCTGTTAGTTTTGCAAGTATCTCAACAGTTTTATCAAGTCCTAGTGTAGAATCAGGAGCGATACCAAGAGTAAACCAAATATTGAACTCATGGTTTCTCTCGTAATTGTGAGAGATTCCTGGGTGTGAATTTATGATTTTTACTGCACTATCTATTTTATCTTCTGCGATTTTAAATGCTACAAGAGATGATTTATAGCCTAATCTTTTTGTGTCAAATATAGCAGAAGTTTGGCGGATTATACCTTTATGCTTTTCTTCTTGCAAGATTGCTAAAACTTCAGCTTCACTCATTTCAAGTTCATTTGCAATAGTCTCAAAAGGTTTTGGGACAAGTGGAAACTTTTTTTGTATTCTCGATAGTATTTCATCTTTCATATTTATTATCTTTATTTTTAAATTTAGTTAAGAGGATTTTAGCTAATTTTTATTAATCTGAGTTGATGTTTGTCAAGTTTAGAATTTTTTAAATTATGCTATTATGTCGTTAAAAATTTAAAAGAGAATTATGGCTTATTTTCCTGCTTTTATCAAACTTGACAATCAACAAATACTTATCGTTGGTGGTGGCTATATAGCTTATGAAAAGTTAGATCATCTCTTAGATTTCACACAAGATATCTCTATAATAGCACTAGACTTATCAGATGATATGTCTAGTGCTATTAAAAAAAATAAGCTTCATTATGAAAAAAGAGCTTATAAAGAAGGGGATATCTCAGAATTTGGTATAGTTATTGTTGCTGTTGATGATATACCACTTCAAGCAGAAATCTTTAGCGAATCAAAAAAGTATAATTGTCTTTGTAATTCTGTTGATTCTGTTGATTATTGTGATTTTATTTTCCCATCTTATATAAAAAAAGATGATTTAACTATTGCCGTATCTACCTCAGGAGCGTCACCTGCGATGGCAAAACATCTTCGTATTTATTTGCAAAATCTTATTCCAGATAGCATAGGTGATTTTTTAAAAGAGATGAAAAATCTAAGAAAAACATTGCCAAAAGGTAAAGATAGAATGAAAATGTTAGATGAAAAAGCAAAAAATTATATACAAAATTGGAGTAGTAAATGAGTGAAGAAAAAAGTGAAATGAGTTTAGTAAAAAAGATTTTTGTTTTTGCTTTATTGGCTGGTTTTTTAATTATGGGTGTTTTGTCTATGAAAAGAGCGATGCCAGAGGCAAAAGAAGAGAGAATTTATAAAGCCATAAAGGTTTATAGTCCTTACGAACTAGAAAAAAGAATGGGTGGTTTAGCTATTTTAAATAAGCTAACTGATGAAAAAGAAAAACCAAGTAATGCTGAGATACTTCATCGTTTAGATGAGCTTGATAAAGAGTGGGCAAAAGAGTATATGAGAGTTGAAGGAAACGATGTTATTATCACAAGAGATGATGACACAGAGGTCAAAATTCTTATAGAAACACCAAAAGAAAGAGCCTTCATCAAAAGCTTTTTTGGCATCTAAAGCTTTTACTAATCCTTTAGTTTAAAAGAAAAATATAGTGATGAAAATAGCATAGCACTTGCTGTGCTATAAAGAATAGTGTAGTTAAAAAAGTGTAAAATAACTCCCCCAACAAGTGAAAAAAACAATCCAAATGAGATGATATTTATTTGCAAGGCAACATATACAGGTCTTTTATCAGCAGGTGCAAGGGCTAAAATAAGGTTTCCAGATGCTATGCGATTTCCATCTAGTGCAGCACCAACTAGAAAAAAGACAAACATATACTCATAAAGAGTAGATGCGTTAAAAGCTATAAATATTGCAATGATTTGTAAACTTATAGATATGTTTGCTGTTAATTTATTTAAGCCATTTGAGCTAAGTTTTCCCCATAAAAAGTTACTTAGCATCGCTCCTACCATTTGAGTTGTTATCAGACTCCCGATAGCTAGACCATCTAGGTCGATTTTTGTTTGAGCGTCTAGGATTATAAAAGGTAGAGCTATTAAATAACCATAAGCAAAAAGAAAAGTTTTTAGTTGGATTTGTAAATCTTTATCACCCTTTAGAAGCGTCCATGAGTTGTGCAAAAACTGCTTAAATGAGTTTTTCTCTTTTACTTACTTTTTCTTTTACAGGCTCATCAATAGTTCCAAAAGAAAGATATCCAAGTCCCATGATAAAAGAACTAATAATAAAAAGATAACCATAACTCATAGGTGCATCAAACGAAGCAATAATCCAACCAGCTAAAGCACCGCTAATTAGCCCACCTGCACCGCTAAAAAATTGTCTATAAGCCATGGTTTTGCCACGAAATTTATGAGAAAAAATCTTACCTATAATATCTTTAAAGTAAATAGCCCCAAACCCTGCACTAAAAGAGAAAAGAAAAAGTCCAAAACCGATGCAAAAAAGAGTCAAGGTTGGTGAATCTTCCCCAAATAAAAGGATAGACACACCTATGAAAAACCATGCTAAAAATCTAACCATAAAAACACGATGAAGATAAGGCATCATGAGGGTATAACTTTGTGCTTTAAATGCTGCAAAAAGCTGAACGATAATAGCTCCTCCACGAAGAAGAGCTGCAAAAAAACCAACAAGAATAGAACTGCCACCAAAATAGTTTACTATTAGGGGTAAGATTGTAGAGGGTTCTGCGATTGTAGTTCCGATTGTTAGGAAAAAACCATGCAGTATGTTTCTAATATGGCTAGAAGTTTTGTCCATCGATAACCTTTTGTAGTTTTCAAGAGCAAAAATTTCTCGTTTAATTATTTCACCCTTTTCATTATAAATTATATTTTCGCCGTGTAACTTCCCATTTTCATAAGATTTAGTACTTTTGATGCTGCCATCAGCTTTAGAGATAAAGTATTTTGTTTCTAATCCATGTCGTTTATCATCTACAAAATAGTTTAGCTTTGACAAAACACCTTTTTCAGTAAAATATTTAACTTTTTTAATCCCATCTTTTAAATAACTTAGCTCTTTAACATAAGCATCTTTAGCATTATAGTAATGCTTCTTTACAAATGTTTCACCATCTTGATAGGTTTCCATTTCTATATTTCCACTTTGATATTTGATTATTTTTTGATTTTCTTTCATGCTAATCCTTATTGATGAAATTGTATCATATAATTAAATCTAAACTACAGCTGTAAGATAAATTCCACAACGCTAAGTCGCTAATTCAAATAGCAAGTGCAACATATATATAAAATAGAAAAATTGGTTAAAGAGAGCATATAACTATAAAATAGTTTTCCTAAGAGCCTTTCTTGTGGCTCTATCCACAAGAGTAAAAATTTCATCTATCTCATTTTTTGCAGATGCCTTTTTATGACCTTTTACCTTGATAAACTCACAATCTAAAATATCTAAGTTCTTAAAAAAATCTTTATATAGTTTATGATTTTTTATAAGTACACCCTTGCTGGTCATATAGTTATTTCTCTCAAATCGCTCTCTTCTATCTTTGAGTCCTATAATATTTTGACAATCGGTATAAATCACTATTTTAAATTTTTTTAAACTCACATCATTTAAAGCCCATAAAAGTGTCTCTAGTTCTAATTTTGTGGAGGATGTATTGTCAAACTTTTTAATTTTAATTTCTTTTTCTAGTTGGGCAAAAGAGAACTCTAATTTATCTAAAAGTAAATATGCTCCACAGCCTATTGCGCTTTGAGGATTAACACTTCCGTCTGTAAATAAATAGATTTGCGATTTATTTTTTTTCATGATTTATTTTACTATAATATTTTACTATTTAAAGTTCAGTAAATATTTGCTATCATATACTAATTAGTTTCGTTAGATAGGATTTATTTACATATGAAAACAAAGTCAATTTTAACAGCCCAACAAAGAACAGATCAAGTAAAGGCATTTCAAGCTGAATTAGTAATATTACAAGATACAGATGTAATTGAACTTACTAATGAGCAAAACGACAAGCTAGATAAATACCACCAAAACCTTTTATCTAACTACTCTTTAGAGTTTGACATAGATACAACTAAAAATGAAAAACAGCTTAGTCTTGGTATGAAAATAGTTTCATTTTTAGCGGCTCTTGGACTTGCTTTTAGTATATTTTTTCTATTTTTACAGTTCTGGGGTAGTTTTAGAGAAAGTACACAAGTTTTCATCCTTATTTTTACTCCAACTATTTTACTTTTTACTACATATTACTTATCAAAACAACACAACAAAGACTACTATACAAAGATATCAGCTCTACTTACTTTTACTACATTTGCTCTAAACCTAGCTATGCTTGGTCAGATATTTAACATCACACCATCACCAAATGCTTTTTTTGTATGGGCACTATTTGCATTTTTACTAGCTTATGCTTTAAAGGCTAGACTACTTTTAGGAGTGGGAATCATATTTATTTCATTTTTCTTATCAGTAAAAGTTGGAGTTTGGGGCGGAGCTTATTGGATTAATTTCTCAGATTATCCTGAAAACTTTTTCCCAGTTGCTTTAGTTCTATTTTTACTCTCTTTTATAAACCATTCAAAACATACAAACTTTGATGTTGTTTACAGATACTTTTCCATGTTTTTATTTTTTCTGCCTGTTTTAATCTTATCAAATTACGGTTCCATAAGTTATATAAACATGAATGAAAATTTTATAGAAGGATTTTACCAAGTTGTGGGATTTGGCTTTAGTGCTTTTGCCATCTATATTGGTATAAAAAAAGGTTTATCAGAAGTTACAAATATGGGAAATATCTTTTTTGTCATTTTTCTTTATACAAAATTTTACAACTGGTGGTGGGCTTGGATGCCAAAATATGTCTTCTTTTTAATTATAGGTATAAGTGCTATTTTCATACTTATGATACTTAAAAAATTTAGAAATGAGTTGTTAAAAAATACACAGGAGAAAATATCATGAAAATATTAAACCCTTCTTCTAAGCTTTTTGCAGCAGCTTTTGCATTATTGATTTTAACTAACATTGTTGTACTTCTTGGCATCTATTTTAACAGGTCTGGAGAAACAACATCTGAGGCGATACTAACGCAAAGAGAACTTGAAATACCATACTCAATGAAAAAAGAAAACAATAGTATATTTCTTAAGCTTGTATATAGAAACATAAATAAATCAAAATTTTCACATCTTGGTAATTGGCTAAATGTTACTAAACTAAAAGAATTGGGTTTTGATACAGATAAATATTTAATCTACAAAAAAAATATAAAAAGACCAAGTAAAGAAGTCTTTATCGTTCTCGAATATAATTGTGAATCATATAAAAAATCTTTGAAATTAGCAGAAGAAGTATTTGCAGAACAAGAGGCTTTGTATAGTGCTGAGAAGAGCAAACAAAGGGCTTATAAAAATGCCAAAAGAAATCTTACTCGTGAACAAACATCAGCATCTAGACTTTTTGCTATAGATGCAGGGTTAGATTATGACGCGTTAAGACAAAAGTACACTAACAAAGCCAATTTTATTATAGTTAAAGGACTTGTGAAAATATCTAACAGCTATAAAGAGAAAATAATATATGGCTATATTCAACAACTTCACATACAAAAAATCAACCTGCCTTATGAGTTTAAACATCTTTTAAAAGATGTCAAACCAATAGACAAATATAATGCAAAACAAAACACCCATCCAAGCTACAAAGTAGAAGTAAAATATGGAAGTAGATATGAGCCGTGGATTAGCTCTGTAAAAAGAATATATTAGGATTTATTTGAAAGTCAATCAAAGATATTATTTAAAAATATTTTCAAATTCAGGATTTGATTTTTTTTGACAATCTTTTCTTAGTTTCTCATTCTTCACTATCTCTTTTTCTAGTTCTTTTTTCTTTTTCGTATCAAATATAGTATTTGGTACCATAAGAGTATCTGCTCTATGCTTAGTACTATAACCAAATACCTTTTTTCCTATAACTTTTTTTATGTCCTTTAGTACATTTAAAGCATTTCTTCCTTCACAATGAAAACTTGCTCCACCATTGACACATATACATTTTTTCTCCATACTGTATGAGCCTAAAGTATTTTGATACTGAAGTATTGGTATTGATTTTGATATATCACCTTTAATAACTACTCCAGAATGACGAGAAGAGTAAACTACAGCTTTTATTTTAACTTTGTATGGGTTTTTTATAATCCACTCTATGCTGTGGTATGAGTTTAGAACAAGAATGATAGGCTTAGATGATTTTGCAATTTTTAAGATTGTAGATTGACTTTTAGTATCACTTTTATATGCTCCAACGAATAAAACTTGGCTGTCTTTTAAATTATATTTTTTTAATTCTTTTTTCAATTCACGACTAGAATATTTTTTTTCTTTTTCTTTGATAACTAGCTTAAAGTTAGTAGTATGCCAGTTATTTACATACTCTACTTCTATTTTATGCTTTCCTTTAGTAAAAGTAAATGGTATCTGCGAGTTATTTGAACCTTCATATATAACCATTCCATCAATTATTATTCGTGTTTTTGCCCAACTTTGCGAAGTACTAAGATGCATTTTTTGTGTTTTGTCATAAGTAAAGTTTCCAACCCAGTAGCCACCAAAATCTTCAGATTTAATATCGTGGAACTCACTATATGGATAGTTCACACTAACCTTTGGTACTATTTCACTTGCTATAACTTTTCTAGGCTTATTTGTATTTATGTAAAAAGCTTTAAATTTATTTGTCGGAATCTTATTTTTTGGATTTAGGTATTTTCCCCAAGTTATTTTTGCTTTTATAGGAAGGTTTTGTTTCTGATAATTGTTTTTCATAGATTGAAATTTTACTTCAGGCATAGGTCTAGATTTTTGATGTAATGCATAAGCTTTATCATCCAATGCGTACTCAACTTCTATGGCTTGAAGATAGTCTTGAAGCACCACTTTTTTATTTTTATTTCTTCTATTATACCTATTACCATAAATATTGATATGCCCATTTTTTGCTGTCAAAACAATCTGTTTTATTCCCTTGATTGGCTTTTCCCAGATAATAACATTGTCAGATTCAAAACTTGGCTTAGATTTTATTAGTTTTTTATTTTTGTCACTTACCCATAGACCTAAAGGCTCTGAACCTATTTTAATCTTATAAAAAGAGTTTACTTCAAATGGTGATGGCTTACCCTTTGAACTAACTAATGCTCTATCATATATAAAAAGTTTTTTTACTCTACCTTCTTTGTTATAAAAAATATCCAGACCATTTATTCTTTTACAATACTTTCCACCTTTATAAGGCTGACATTGATTAGATACTCCATATTTAGCATCTATAAACTGTTTATTTTCATTTATATATGAAGCGATATCAAAGAGTTCATGATTTTTTATAAATGACTCAAGTCGCTTTCCTTCTAGTTTTTGTACATTACCTTTATTGTAAATAGAGATTTTTTGAAGTTTATTGTAGCAAACAATATTACCATCTCTTTTTTTTACTAAAGTTTTACCTGGCTTAAGAATTTTCATAAATGATTCTTGTTTTTCTACTTGTATTCTTTGTTGAATCCCATGAATAACTTCCTGTTCAAATACAGCTGGATAGGATACTCTACAAAGCATAGGTTCATTTGTGTCATTAACAATAGTATCATCAGCAAAAATCATAGCCGATAAAGCAAAAAGTAAAAGTAAGTATTTCATAGATAAACTCCTGTTATGTTTTAAAATAATCTGTTACGAGCTAAAGCTCTATCTGTTTTGGCTTTCCTAAGAAAAAACCTTGAGAATAATCTAAACCCATTTTCTTTACAATATTTAAAATTTCTTCATTGTAAACAAATTCTCCTATTGTTGCGATATTAAGGCGTTTAGCAAAACCTACAATCAATTCTGCAACAACTTTAGCATTTTTATCATGGGCAATATTTTTAATAATAGAACCGTCTATTTTAATAAAATCAACATTTAATCTCATCAAATAATAAAAATTTGAATATCCAGTACCAAAATCATCAATAGCAATTTTACATCCTAAAAACCTCATATTTTTTATAAATTCATTTACTTCTTCATAGTTTTCAATACCTTCATCTTCAACTATTTCAATAATCAGTCTATGACCTAATCCATCATGTTTGTTTATTTTTTTTACTAAATAATTTACTGTATCAGGGTTGAGAATATCTTCTAATGTAAAATTTATAGAAAAGTGGTCATCTTTATCTTTAAAATATTCAATAGCTTTTTTGATTACTATTTTTGTAATAGATGAATATAGTCTTGATCTTTTAGCAATGGTTAAGAACTTCATTGGAGATATAATCGTTCCATCAGTATCTATCATTCTTACTAAACATTCATACTTGTTTATTTTATGAGTAGTATTACATACAATTGCTTGAGTAAATACAACTATTCTATCTTTCTTTATAGCTTGTTTTATTTTATTTGTCCATTTGACATTATTTACTAACTGATCTTTAATATCTAAATTTTCATCAAAAAATACCAATTTTTTATTACTTATTTTTGCATGGTTTGTCGCCATTTCTGCATTTATCAAATAATCTCTTTGCATTGACACACCAGAGATAGCTCTAATATTAAACTTATTTCCATCTATTTTAAAGTTAAACTTTAGAATTAACTTTAAGATAACTAAGATAAGTTTTTTTAAATCATCTTTATTTGTTTTCTCGTCAACTAATATAGCAAACTCATCACTAGGAAGCTTATAGAGCTTTGTTTTGTATGGTTTTAGATGCTTAGATAAAAGGCTAGAAAGTTCTATTAAAAGTCTATCTCCTATATCAAAACCATAGTACTCATTAATCTCTTTAAATTTTTCTATATTTATAATAGCAAGTTTAAATTTTTTATCTTGCATCAAATCTTCCATTAATTTTTGTCTATTTGGAAGATGTGTCATTTGATCAGTAGTTTGAAATTTTATTTTTTTCTCTTGTAGTATCAAGTCAGTAACATCATGTCTTATTGCCATAAATTCTTTTATCTCACCATCATAATCTAAGATAGGTATAATAATTGATTTAACATAATATGTTTTATTTGTTTTCGATCTATTTTTAATTACACCTTTCCAAATTCGTTTATCTAAGATTGTTTTCCATAAATTTTTAAATAATTTATTTGGATTTTGTGGATGTCTTATTATATTATGAGATCTACCTAAAACTTCTTTTCTTGAATATCCTGAAATACGACAAAACTCATCATTTACATATGTTATAAACCCTTCTACATTTGTTTTAGTAACAATAGCACTTTCGTCAACTGCTTTTTTATATTCATTTAAAAGAGATAAGTTAATTAAAAGCTCTTTATTTTTTTTATATAATTCTTTCTTTAGTTTATATTTTTGTATTTTTTGTGATGTTATATCAGTTATAAACCCTTCTATGTGTAAAACATTGCCTTCTTCATCATAGATGCCAAGACCTTGCTCCCATACCCATTTAAACTCACCATTTTTTGTGTTGATTCTATACTCGTAGTTAAAAGCTTTTTTATCATTAAGTGCCTGAGTAACAATATCATAAAGAACAGTAGCGTCATCTTCATGTATTATAGACGCATAAGTTATATCTTTACTAAATAATAATTCTTTATTTTCATATCCTGTAAGCTCTTTACATCCATCACTAATAAACTCCATAGTCCAATCATTATTATACTTACATCGATACAACATACCAGGTAATTTATTTAATAAAGTTTTTATTTCATCTTTATGCAAATCTATTATCATTGTACTTACCTTTTTTAAATACTTAAATTATTATATCTAAAAATGAGATTTTATCTTTGGAGTATCGTACTTTGTTTTTAGTTGTCTCCTACAAAATGATCTAGCTTTAACATAAGCATCTTTAGCATTGCAATAATGTTTTGTTACAAATGTTTCACCATCTTCATAAGTTTCGGTTTGTGTATCTCTTTCATATTAGTCTCTAATGAAGTGAATTGTATTATATATAAAGTATAATACCTTATATGAATAATCTACCAATATATGAAGTTTTGCATGATATAAAAAACTCACTAAAGGCTAACTCTACTCTTGTTTTACAAGCTCCTCCTGGGGCAGGGAAAAGTACAGTTGTGCCTATCTCCTTACTTGATGAGACTTGGCTTGGAGATAAAATAATAATCATGCTAGAACCTCGTCGTGTTGCTGCTCGTATGGTTGCTACTCAAATGGCAAAACTTCTTGGAGAAAAACTGGGACAGTGTGTTGGTTATCAGGTTAAAATGGATAGTTGCTATACCAAACAAACAAAAATTTTAGTTGTTACAGAAGCTATTTTGGTTCGTAAACTCCAAAGTAATCAAACTCTAGATAATGTTGCTATGATTATCTTTGATGAGTTTCATGAGCGAAGTATTCATACCGACTTATCACTAGCACTATCTTTGCAAGTTCAAGAACTTCTGCGTGATGATTTAAAAATACTCATAATGTCTGCCACGCTTAACTCAAATGAAATCTCATCTTTACTAGGCAAAGTTCCAGTAATCACTTCAAAAGGAAAAATGTATGAAGTTCAAAATATATACTTAGACATCAAGACAAAACAACCAGATGCAAGGTCTTTGAACTCTTTACTTTTAAACACTACGCTAAAAGCCATAAAAGAGAATGATGGAGATATTTTAGTCTTTTTAGCAGGGGTTAAAGAGATAAAAAACTTACAAAATTCTCTTTTAAACTCCTCAGCATCTAAAGATATTTTAGTATTACCGCTCTACTCTTCACTACCAAAAAAAGAACAAGACACAGCAATAAGTAAATCAACAAAGAGAAAAATCATCTTAAGTACAAATATCGCTCAAACATCGCTAACCATTGAAGGTGTAAAAGTAGTCATAGATTCTGGTTTAGAAAAGCAGTCACGATACAACTATTCAAATGCCATGAATCATTTAGATTTAACCTTTATCTCTAAAGATTCATCCATTCAAAGAGCTGGTCGAGCTGGCAGACTCTCTAGTGGGGTATGTTACAGGCTTTGGCATGAGTCAAAAATACTACAACAATCAACAAAACCTGAAATACTACGAGCAGATTTATCTTCACTTATTTTAGATTTGGCTCTGTGGGGTATCGAGGATTTTGATGAGTTAAAATTTTTAGATATTCCAAGCCTAAATATCATAAAAAAATCTAAAGAAGTTTTACAAGAACTTGCCATGCTTGATAACTCATTTAAAATCACATCCTTTGGAAAAGATGCGCTTAGTTTAGGTCTGCATCCAAGATTTGCTTATATGATTTTAAAAGCCACTAGCCTAGGTTTTGCCTATGAAGCCTGCCTCTTAGCATCTCTTTTAGGTGAAAAAGATATATTTAAAAATTCAAGCAAAGATAGCGATATAGCTTCAAGGTTTATGCATCTAATCCAAAAAGATTTTGATAGCATCTATATAAATAGGTTTAGAGTTAAAGAGGTAATGACTTCAGCTGATTTCTTTTATAAAAAATTAAAAAGTATAAAAAAAGTGCCAAAGAAAAATAGTTCATTTAATGTAGAGATGCTTAGTGTACTACTTCTTTTTGCTTACCCCGATAGACTCGCTCGACAAAGAGGAAAAAACGACAAGAAATATATTATGAGTAATGCAAAAGGTGCGATACTTCACGAAGAAGATTCTTTGTTTAACCAAGAGTTTTTAGTGGTAGCAAATCTTCATGCACATGATAAAGACTCTGTTATAAACCTAGCTCTTAGTATTACAATGGCGGAGATTCAAGAGTATTTTTCTTTATTCATTGTAAACAAAGATTCTATAACCTACAACAAAGAGCTTAAGAAGTTTGACATCAGAGAAAATACTTACTTTTTAAAACTGCAACTTAGCTCAAAACCAGTTCAATCTACTAAAAATTTAAACTTTAAAAAACTACTTTTAGCGCTTGTTAAAAAAGAGGGCTTAGGGATTTTGACTTGGAGTAAAAAAGCTACAAGGTTAAAAGATAGAGTAAACTTTTTAAATCATCATCAGGACTTTATAGACTTTAGTGACAAGACTCTACTTAATACACTAGATGCTTGGTTAGAACCTTATTTATCAGGGGTTACAAGCATAAAAGCACTAGAAGCTTTAGATGTTTATAATATGCTCTTATCTCTTCTAGCATGGGACAAGCAACAGTTTTTAGACACTATGGCACCACTAAGTGTTAAAGTACCAAGTGGCTCAAATATACACATAGATTATGCAGACTATGAAAAACCATCTATGAGAGTAAAAATACAAGAAGTTTTTGGGCTTCACGAAACACCAAAAGTGCTGGCTAACACTCTACCTTTACAAGTGCATCTACTAACCCCAGCAATGACTCCTATGCAGATAACTTACGATTTAAAAAGCTTTTGGAAGAACTCGTACGCTGAGGTTAGAAAAGAAGTAAGAGGTAAGTACAAAAGACACTACTGGCCAGAGAATCCTTTTGAAGCTGTTGCTACAAGTCGGACTAAAAAGCATATGATGCGAAATATAACGAAGTAGATTTGGTGGTTACGAGGATTGATGCCCATACAAAAGTATGGGCATGTATTTGGTGCTATTGTTTGGACTCTTTTTTCATTACAGTACCGTCTAAGGCATTTACTTGAACTCTGTAATCTTTAGTTGTAGCCTTATAAATAAGAAAATCACCTGAATGTGTGAGTTTAATCTTCTCTACCTCTTGCGTAGTTTCTTCTTTAACTATTTTACGAGCTTCTTTGTCTTTGATATTACTAAGTTTTTTCTTTTTTTGCTCAGTTTTAATTTTAAGACTCGGGTTCTTGTTATATCCGTGAACAGAGCTATGCTCCATTGGTGTCATAGCTTGAGAAGCAAACGCAAAGATTGGAGCTAGTAGTAATGGTAAATATTTCATGATTAATCCTTTTGATTAGTAGTGTTAGTTGTATGCTCTTTTTTGTAAAAAAGCAGATATGTTGAAGGTAATATAAGTAATGTTAAAATTGTTGAACTTATAATCCCACCTGTTATAACAATGGATAAAGGGTATTGTATTTCACTTCCTACACCGCTGGCATAAAGAAGTGGAAGAATTCCAAACAAAGTTGTAAATGCCGTCATAAGTACTGGTCTAAGTCTAAGTAAAGCAGCATCTTTTAGTAAAATTTTTAGATCTACATTTGGAAACTTAAGCCGTAGTTCATCAATAAAGCTGACTAAGACTATACCGTTTAAAATAGCTATGGCAAAGATGGCTAAAAAGCCTATGATTGCAGATACTGACAAGTAGATGCCACTTGCAACTAAAGCGATAATCCCCCCTATAAAACCAAACGGTACATTTATAAGAATAAGCAAAGCTTTTGAGATGGAGTTAAATGCGGTAAATAAAAGTAAAATAACCAAAAATATAGTTATTGGTATGATGATTTTAAGCTTTTGTGTTGCTTCTTGCATATTTTTAAAATCACCTGCCCAACCTATGTAATAACCAGATGGAATGTTTACATTTTTTTCTATAAGTTTGTTTGCCTCTTCTACAAATGAAGCAATATCACGACCTTCAACTTCCATAGACAAAACCATATAACGACTTAAATTTTCACGCTTTATGAACGAAGCACCATGTTCGATTGTTATTGTACAGATTTGATCAAGTGAAACTAAATTTCCATTACTTGAGCGAATATTTAAGTTTTTAAGAGAAGCTATATCTTTTTTTGCATCTTTGATTTTCGCAACTATTGGAAATCTTCTGATACCTTCTATCTTTTGAGTAACTTGTTCCTCTCCGATGCCATTGTTAATAACTTGCATAACTTCATCAACTTTTATGCCATAACGAGCAAGTGCCAAATAATTAGGCTCTATTTTGATTTGTGCTTGTCCTAGTTGAGTTTCAACTTCTGCGCGTTGTAGTCCTTCAACCTCAGCGATGGTGTTGATGATTGATTTTGATATAGCATCTAGAGTTTTTTGATTATCTCCATATATTTTTATGGCAAGTTCTGCTTTTACACCCTCCAAAAGTTCTTCTATTCTCATAGCGATTGGTTGAGTTGGAACAAAGACGATATGCTCAAATGTATGTTCTAAATCTTCATTCATCCTATCTGTTAAAGCAGGTAAATCTTCTATATCATCTTTGAGTGTAAGTAAGACTTCCATATAGTTAGCCTGAGCAGTTTCACCTTTTTCGCTTCTTCCAATCATAGATAAAACAGAACTTACTTCATTTGGATAGTTTGAGAGTATATGTTTTTCAATCTCAGATGCATTTTGAACAGATTGAGAAAGAGCAGTTCCAGGAATTGCTATAACTCTATACATGATTGACTCTTCATTTAACTCTGGCATAAATTCACGACCTACAAAAGAGAGTACAATTGCCAAACTAACAAACACGATACTAACACTTGTTAGAAGCATCTTTGCGTGAGCGATAGAGTAAACTAAAAGAGGTGTATATGCTTTTTTGATTATTTGCATTAAAACAGTAGAGTTAGATTTACTAGGACGAAGTAACATAAATGCTAAAACAGGAACTAAAACAAGTGCTACTAAAAGTGAACCAAGCATTACAAAAACAATGTTAAGTGCCATTGGAGAGTAAAGTTTTCCAGCAAGTCCATCTAGTGAAAGTAGAGGAATGAAAACAGCTATGATGATTAAAACAGCGAAAGTAACAGGAGTTGCTACCTCTTTTGCCGATGTTGCTATAACTTCCATTTTATTAGCATCTGGCATATCGTGGAGCTTTCTAAAAGTATTTTCTACTATAACTATTGTGCCATCGACTATCATTCCCACCGCGATAGCTAAACCACTAAGACTCATTAAATTAGCAGATAGACTATAATAATCCATAAGCAAAAAGGCAATAAGCAAAGATATAGGTAAAGATACTATAACGATAAAAGCCGAACGAAGCTCAAACAAAAACACAAACAAAACAAACGCTACTAAAACAACACCAGTTAAAAGAGCAGATGTCATTGTATCAACAGCTTTTCGTGTTATCTCAGTTCTATCATAAACACTCTGAATACTTACTCCCTCTGGGAGTGTTGAGTTTATGGTTGAAAGTTTTTTCTTTATTTGCTCAACAACTTTAGCAGCGTTTGTAGCCGTTCTTTGAAGAACCATACCGATAACTGCTTCTTTACCATCGATGCTAATAGCACCAAAACGAGGAGCAGAACCTGTTTGTACATCTGCAATATCGCTGATTGTAACTGCGTGACCATTACTTGATTTTATAACGGTATTTCTAATATCATCTAGTGTTTTATAAAGTCCAGTGCCACGAATAAGATACTGTTCAGAATTAAATTCTAAGTATTGACCACCTGCTGCCTGATTTGCACTACGCAAGGCATCTATGATGTCTGCATAAGTCACGCCAATGTTTTGAAGTTTTTTAGTATCTACAAGAACATTGTATTGTTTTTCATCTCCGCCCCAGCCTATAACTTCTTCAACGCCAGTTACACTTTTTAAAAGAGGAGTAACTACATAGTCTTGCATCTCACGCAGTTGGCTTAGAGTATATTCTTTTGTTTCATCATTTAAACGATACCAAAAAACCTGACCTAATCCCGTCGTGTTTGGTCCAAGTTGAGGTGAACCCCACCCAGCAGGAATATCTACACTTCCTAGTCGTTCATTTACAAGTTGTCTTAAAAAATATATGTCCATATCATCTTGAAAAAATACAGATACATAAGATAGTCCAAAAAATGAGTTTGACATTATCATCTTTACACCAGCCATACCAGAGAGGGCTGATTCTATGGGATAGGTTATGAGTTTTTCTATGTCTTGGGCTGAATTCCCAGGACTTTCTGTGTAGATAACAACCTGTTTTGGTGTGATATCTGGAAAAGCATCTATGGGTATTTCAACATAAGCTTTGTAACCAAAAGCACTAATAGCTAAGAAAAAAGTAAGCACTAAAAACCTGTACTTTAAAGAGGTATCTATGAGTTTATTTAACATACTATCTCCCTAATGCCCATGTCCGCCAAGAGAAGATTTTAGTAGTAAAGATTTTACGAAGTAGCTTTTAGCACTTACATATTCTTCATCTGCTTTTAAACCTTCAATAGCTGTATATTTTTCGTCTTGAGTTATTATTTTTACAACTCTGACTTCATACTCTAGTTCTTCATCTTCATGCTCATCATGTTCAGCTTCTTTGTGTTCTTTTTCTTCTTCATCTCCATGTTCTTCATGTTCGCCATGCTCATCATGTTCTTTTTTCTCTTCATGCTTATTGTGCTCATCATTCTTTTTAGGAGTAAAAACAACCCACTCGTTATTGTAAAAAGATAAAGCAGATGTTTTAACAGCCGTATGTTTTTTTGTATTACTAAAGTACACAGTAGCATCTGCGTAAGCATTTATATATAGTTTTTCATTGGTAGCATCTATGCTTGACAAAAGAACAATGCGTTGAGTTTTTTCATCTACTTTTGGTAGTATTTGTGTTATATGAGAGATGATTTTTTTTATCATTATTATGAATAACTACCTTTTGAGAAATTTTTACTTTACTAGCGTACTTTAGAGGTAGGTAAGATTTAAAATAAAACGCTCTTTGTTTTACTAAAGAGATTATAGGAGTATCTTCTTTTACACTTGAGTGAAGCGGTTGAAGGATAGATGCCACAACACCATCGCTATGTGCATAAAGGATAAAGTTTGGGCTTGCTTTATCTATCTTATTTATGTTTATGTCCAATGTTTGAAGCTGAGATTTTAGTGCTGTAAGTTTTGCTAAAAGCTCATCTTTTTTTATACTTTGGGCATTCATCTTTACTAAAGAAGTCATACCTTTTTCATATAAACTTTTTGTTGCATTGTAGTTTTTTTCTTGAGAATCTAGTTGCTTTTTTAAAGATATAAACTCTGCTGTCATTTTTGATATCAAAATCGACTCTATAAGAACTATTTTTTGTCCTTTTTTTACACTTTGTCCAGCTTTTACAAAGTAGCGTTCCAAATGACCGCCAACTTGACTCATTACAGCTTGAGAAGCATTTGAAAGCTGAATGATTTGTCCATTAAGTTCAACAGATTTTGAAAACGCTCTTAATTCTACATGTTCAAGTGGTATTTCACTAGAAAATAAGTTGAAGTAAAGAAGTGCCGTAAGTAAAAATATTTTAGTCATTATATACCCCTGTGATATAGTTATGCCAAATGGCATTTTCGTTTAAAGAACTCTCAATATTAATAAGATTTTCTTTCGTTTTGATAAGCTTATTTTGTATATATTGAAGTTCTAATAAATTTACATTTGCTATTTTATATCCCTGTTCAAACATTTTTAAGACTTCAAGTTGAAGCTTTAAAGTGTTTTGATTTTGTGTCTTTAACAAAAGAAGTAAGTTCTCTTTTTTTGTGAGTTTACTTAGCTCTATTTTTAGTCTTTGACTTTTGTTTTGTGCTTGAAGGTCAAACTTGTCAGACTGCAGTTTTGCTATGCGTTTTTCTTGAGATTTTGTATTAAAAATAACAAGAGGTATAGATGCTCCTAGTCTAAATATATTTTGCTCTGGTTCTTTTTCATACTCGCCAACAATATTTATAAACTCTAATTTGTTAGAGTTTACTTTTGCGTTTGCAAGAGATTTGTTTTTTTGTTTTTTGAGATAGAGTAACTCAGGATTGTTGATATTTTTCATTTGTATTTTTGAAAAACTATGAGTAAAATCTATCTCAACCTCTTTTGTACTTTTTGTATATTCTAGTAAAGAAAAATAGCTTTCATTTGCTTTTAATTTAGCTTCTTGAATTTTTATCTCTATCATCTTATAGTCTATACTTGATTGAAGGAGCTCTCCTCTAGAAATCGTTCCTGCTTTGTAGCGCTCTTTTGAAATTTCATAGATGCGTTTAGCAATGTTGAGTTGTTCATTTGAAAGTAAAAGATACTTTTTATCGTGTGCATAGATGCTATAAAGTAAAGAAGTTGTGCGAGTAAACTCTGCTAAATTGAGAGTTTTTTGCATGTTTGCACTTTTGATTATGGCATCTGAGAGTTTTATTTTATCATTGCCAACACCCCAAAGTCTTAAGGGCTGTGTATAACTAAGTCTATAACCGCTATCTGCATCTCCACCTTGTGGTGAAAAGTTTGAATACTCTAACTCAAGAGATGGGTTTTCATATCTTGTTAAAATATCGCCTTGTTGTTTCGCCTGAGAAATACTTAAATCCGAAGATTTTAAGTAAGTAGAATTTTTTATAGCCTCTTTTAAGAACGCATCAAAATTTTGTCCAAATAGTGATAGGTTTAAAAGAATAATGGTTGATAATATCTTTATCATTGTTATCCTAAATTATTTTATTTGATTGTTAAAATTTAGGTTAGCAAATAGGAGGTTTTAGAAAGCTCTCACTTGGATGATAGAAGTAAAGTTTAGTGATAGATGACACTTTTAGAGTAGGAGTATGGTTAGTTTTTAGAAAAAATATATCTGTTAAGATGTAGGAAGTATGAAACTCACAGTGAAAGTCACAACTCTTATTTAGCTCATCATGTACATCATGAGAAAACTCACTAACATACTCTAAAGCGTCAGAGTGTTGCTCGTTTTTTATGATAAAACCATGAGAGATTGAAAAGCATAGTATTAACAATAGCAAAATATTTATAAGCTTTATTTTTTTCATTAATGCAATTGTAGCCAAAAATGATACAATAAGTTATGTAGATTTTGTAGCTTAAGGAATTTTTTAATGGGTTGGACTTGTCAGCATGATTATAAAGGTGAATGTAAACTAGTTAAAAAACCTTGTGTCCCTGGAATGAAAGGTTGTACTTTAAAAAGTAGTGAGTATGTTTTTAGCACAGGTAGTTACGAAGATGATAAAAAAGCTCAAGAACAAAAAAGAAGTAACTAAACTTTTTTATTTTAAAGACAAACCTAGTTTTTACCGATATAATACTAAGAAATTATATAGCAAAAGGTAAAAGTTGTGGAAATAACATTACTTATAAAATCAGTTATGGGTTTGATAGTAATCTTGGCTGTTTTGATATTTTTACTATTTTTGCCATCAACTAAAAAAAAGAAACAAGTATCTCAACAAAAAAATGACTCTTCCCCCGATTCTCCAATAGTGTCAAATGAAACTCAAAACACAAGCTTAGAGTATTTAAGAAGTGTCATTAAAAATAAAAAATCGACAACAAGTGAACTTAAAAATGCTCTTGAGTTAGTCATAAAACATCATGGCATAGTTCATGAAAAAATTGGAGAAAGAGCGCATCCAGATTTTGATATTTATATGGATATTTTGTTTACAATATGTAGGCATCCAAACACCAATAAAGATGTCATCTTAACTTTGACCGCTCTCTAGCAAGATTAAACCCTGCGTATAAAAAAGAGATAAATGAAGCTATGACAAAAGGTTTAAACTCACGAAGAGTTTAAACCTTTTTCATATCTATCATCTCGGTAGCTTTACCTTGAATGATGTGAATATCTTTTTCTTGAAGTCGTTTTAAAGTATCCATATCCATGACTCCTGTTGCAATCAAAGAGATTCCAACAGTATCGGTAATAAGTCTAAAAGCAGATAAAGATTGGTCACTTTGACTTAAAAAATAACCTGGTTCACCTTTTATATAAACTGGTCTTAAATCTTGAAGATATTGATAATCAACACTCTCGCCAATGAACTCAAAAATTCCCATTTCTATATCATATTTTTCAAAAAGAGCTTTGTAGCGTTTAATCTCTTTATTATTTCGTCTAACTAGTTTATCTGGCATTTCAATGATAAGTTTAAATCCAAGAGTTTTAGCAAATATTTCAAAAAGTCTACTCATATCTTCATAAGTATCATTTAACTCTAAATAATCAAACGGAAGCCTAAGAGAGCAAGTTGTCCCTCTTAACCTTGCATCTGGAGTTTTAAACATCTTGTTTAAGATGTTTTTATAGATTTTATTACCTAATCCTGCTTGATTTGCTGGCGCCATAAACTGCCCATAATAATAAGTAGTATCTTTATCTATGTTAAGGATTAAACTTAGAGCATTATGGTCTGTTTGTTTAGTCTTAGCGTTTACTGCCTTCCAAGATACAAAGTTGAAACAATTGTTTTGTATGGCTTCGTTTATGATTTTTCTCCAAGCTTCTTTACCCATAACTTCTACCGCATCTTCAGCTTTTTGTAGATGGATTTTGGAATCTTTAAACTTCGCTTGTGCTAGTGCATTGTCAGAGTGAGAAAGAAGTTGTCCTATGTTTTCCTTATAGTTATACTCATAAAGACCCAAGGCAAGATAGACATCATCTTTATTCAACTCTAAAGACTTAACAAGTTCTTTTGTTACTCCTGATATATTTTCTGCTATATCTATCGCATCAATAGATGCACAATCTGGAAGTAAGATAGAAAACTCCGTACCATTCATTCTCGCAACTATGGAGTTTTTGTAGTTGTCTGCATGAGCGCTAAATATATCTGATATATCAATAAAAAGTTTATCAACATCTCTATGACCTATCTGCTCATTTGCTTGAATGACCCCATTAAATGCTATCATAATATTTATACCACCACGAGAAGAGGCATCTATTTTAAGGTATTCTGGAAGTTTATCTATAAAGTATTTACGATTTCTAAGTTTTGTTGTTTTGTCTATATATTCAAGTTCTTTTTGGCGTTTTAACTCTTCGTTTCCTTTGTCAAACATAGCTTTTACTTTTGATACCATGTTATTCATTCCTAGAACAACATCTTTAAACTCTTTTGTGTAAGGAATAGTGGTTTGTATAATAAACTCATTTCGTATAACTGCTTCTGCTTGTTTTTGAACCTCTGATAAAGGTTTTAAGATAGCAGCTAAAAGTAAGTTTAGTATCACTAATCCAACAAAAGCAATAATACTAAAAGAGATGATAAGACTTTTTAAAATAGTATATAGTTGTTTGTACGCATAAGTTTCATCACTTTGTACATTTAACATTCCAACTTGACTCCACCCAGCAGAAACATTGGCAGATGCAACTGGTGCATCTATGTTTACAATATTTAAAAACCAATTTGGAATATTAGATAAATCACTCTCAATACTTCTATCATAAATTAAGGTATTATCAACATCAACAAGAGAAATGTAACGATAGTTACCGCTGTCAAAGTTCGCATTTATCATAGTTGACATCATGGAAATATCTCCATTTGCACTACCAAGAGAAAGGCTTAGAGAGGTTGCTGTGTTTTTAGCATCTTCATATAGTCTATCTTGTGCAGATTCATTAGCACTTTGAAAGTTTAGTGTTAAAACAGTTGTTAAAACTATGAGTAAAAATATAGAAAGCAGTATAGCTATTTGTTTAAAGAGGGTCATATTTTATGTCTTATTGGAGTTGCAAACTATGCAGGCTCGAATTTTAAAGTTAATTTTTTTAAAAAATTGTTTGAGCATTCACTCCCCTTCATCTAGAAATCATGTTAGTATAGATTATATTACCATTATAGCGTTTCTTAAAAAAAATATAAACCTTTTCATCGATTTAGTACCTTTCTTTATATATTTGATACTTTAAATTTGAGTTTTAAGTAGATACCTCCGTTTAAGTTTCATCAAACACAAATCAAACGCTATTTTGTTATAATAGATTATATAAGTAAAAACAAGTAATAAAAAATACGAAGGAGTCAATATGAAAAGTATATTTAAAGCATTAGTTATTGTAAGTTTCGTTGTTATGTCATCGTCACTTGCATGTACTACGATGATTATCACAAAAGGTGCTTCTAAAGATGGTTCAGTATTTGTAGCTCATTCAGATGACAGTGAGATGTTTGATAATAGGCTTGTCTTAGTACCTGCAAAAGATCATAAAGCTGGTTCACTCAGAGCAGTTTATTACGATGCTTCTTCTTTAGGAAATAGAGCGGAGTTTAATGCTAATGTACTTCAGCGATATGTTGGTGAAGATAGAGGAGAGGTATATAAAGATAAAACTAAACCTCAAAGTATTCCTTTAGGATTTATTCCACAAGTTAAGCATACTTATGCTTACTTTGAAGGTAACTATGGAATTATGAACGAACATCAACTGATGTTTGGAGAGGCTACAAATGGTGCAAAAATTACAGCTGAACCAAAGCCAGGTAAACTTCTTTTTTACAGTTCTGAACTTAGTCGTGTGGCACTTGAGAGAACAAAAACAGCTAGAGATGCCATCGCTCTCATAGGTGAATTGATAGAGACTTATGGTTATTATGGAACAGGAGAGACTCTCCCCGTAGCTGATAAAAATGAAGGTTGGGTCATAGAAATGGCACCAAGTCCAGAGGGCAAAGGTGGTCTTTGGGTAGCTAAAAGAGTTCCAGATGGAGAAATCTTTGTAGCTGCAAATGAGTTTAGAATTAGAGAAATAGATACAAACTCTCCAGATATGTTGTACTCAAAAAACCTTCATAAAATAGCAAAAAAGTATGGTTGGTGGAACCCTAAAGATGGGAAACTTGATTGGTTGAGAACAGTTAGTGAGGGAGAATATAGTCATCCTTACTATTCACTTAGAAGAGTTTGGAGAGTTCAAGATAAGTTGGCTCCATCTATGAAGCTAAGTCCTTGGGCAAAAGATGGTTTTACTTCTCAGTATCCATTTTCAATTAAGCCAGATAAAAAACTAGATGTTAGAGATGTAATAAATTTGTATCGTGATTATTATCAGGGAACTGAGTTTGACCAATCAAAAGGCATAACCGCGGGACCTTTTGGTAATCCTTATAGATATCCAGGTTCGATGGATGCTGGAAATGATACTGGGAATCCAAGTGCCAAACTCAAAGGTGCTTGGGAGAGACCACTTTCAATATACAGAAGCGGTTATAGTTTTGTACTTCAAGCTAGAAGTTGGTTACCAGACCCTATCGGTGGTATTGTATGGTTTGGACCAGATCAACCAATGAGTACAGTAATTACGCCATTTTATGTAGGAATAGATTCAATTCCAAAAAGTTACTATACTGGTCTTAGTAATAAGTTTGATCAAAAAAGTGCATGGTGGGCATTTAATTTTGTAGCTAATTGGGCAGGACTTAAATATAGCTATATCATAGAAGATATAAAACAAAAACAAAATGAGTTAGAATATACACAGCTACAAAGCATAAAAATTATGGATAAAAAAGCTTTAGCACTATATAAACAAAATCCACAAAAGACTAAAAAACTACTTAGTGAGTACTCTAATACTCAAGCAAATAAAGTTGTAGATGAGTGGTGGAGTTTAGCTTGGTATTTAGTTGCAAAATATAGTGATGGATATGTGAATGAATCTAACAAAATGGCTCAAGAAGTTGGTTATCCTAAAGAGTGGTATAAAAAATCAGAGTGGAAAAATGGTCCTACTGGATATGAAAAACCACGAAAGAAAACAACTAAATGACCATTAAACATACTTTTATGTTATCTTTTTTAGTAGCTGGTAACATGATAGGTGCTGGTATATTAGCAATGCCAATTAATGCAGGTATCTCTGGCTTTTGGCCATCTATGCTAATGATGGCATTTTTTTCTATAAGTATGTTTTTTTCAGGTATTGTTTTAGCAAAAGAGGTAAATAAAAAGAAAGATGATACTTTTAATTTTCCAAGTCTCTATCAGGAACATTTTGGAGTAGCTGGAAAATGGATAGCTTCTATAGCAAATCTTATCATTTTTTATGGATTACTCATAAGTTATTTAGTTGGTTCTTCAAAAATTGTTCTTATGGTTTTTAAGATAGATGCAGTTTTTGAACCTTTGGTACTTTTGGTTATTTTCGCAGTTTTTACTTATATAGCAATGTCAAGTATGTCTATTATAAAAAAATACAATACCATTCTTATGCTTTTATTGTGGATGGCTTTTTTGGTATTGATTTATATAGGAAGTTCAGGAATAGATGCCAATAGATTTTCTCATGTAAATTGGGAGTATTTACCAAGAGCTGTACCTATGATAATTGCAGCATTTGTTTTTCATCCTATTATCCCAACTATATGTAGAGATGCTAAATGGAGTGGTGATATATACAAACCTATAGCCATAGGACTTCTGATTGGTTTTGTTATGAATACAATATGGTTAGTAGTAGCAGTAGGGGTTGTTCCTGAATTTGGGCATATAAGTCTAAATGAAGCTAGATTAACAGGTATGCCTATTACCCTTGAAATGTCTAAAATTTTAAAATCAGACCTTTTTTTAATTATGGGGACACTATTTGCAATAATTGCTGTAGCAACTTCTTATGTATCTATAGGCATGAGTTTAAAAGATTTTTCTAAAGATATACTTGAAAATAGTTTAAATATTTATAATAAATGGCTTGTCTTTGTAGTAGCTTTTATACCTCCTTTAATAGTTGCATATTTCTTTGCAGATATCTTTTTAAAGGCTTTAAGTATTGTTGGAGGTATTGGTATTGTGCTTCTTTTTGGGATACTACCAACAGTTATTTATTTTAGAAAGATTAGATCAAAATTTGCTATATTAATAGCATCTATATTTTTAATAGCATTTAGCATTACTTTTTTAATTACACTACTGCAAACATTTGGAATGTTACACCTTAATCCATTTGGAGGATAATAGTATAATTGTTACTTAAGATATAGATACTAAAAATAATTTAAAATTGGAGAAAATAATGTTAGATATAAAACACGCTGACCTTACACTTAATGATCCTCAAGAACTTTCATGGCTATTTGCAAAAGCTGCACATTTAGCACCAGATAATCTTGCTGTAGTTCACAATGAAAACTCAATTACATATAGAGAATTAGACCTACTTTCAAACCGTTATGCAAAATATTTGAATCAAGTTCACAATATAGAGAGTGGAGATATGGTTTGTGTGGTTTATGATAGAGGAATTGACTTTATTATCTCTATTTTAGCCATCTTAAAGTGTGGTGGTACTTATGTTCCTATAGATACAAAAGAACCATCAACTAGACATAAGATGATTATTGAAGATGTAAATCCAAAACTAATGATTATAGATGATAAATATAGTAAAAATTTTGATTTTCCTAACTCTATTAGTATTAGAGAAGTTGAAAATATTGATAGTTATTCGGATGAGAGAAAACATCTTCATATTGGTGGACATAATATAGCGTGTGTATTTTTTACATCAGGTTCAACTGGTAAACCAAAAGGTGTGTTAATGCCTCATATGGGCATAACAGGGCTGATTAGAAGTCCTCATTATCTTACTATGGAGTCTAGTGATAATGTTTTATCATCTAGTAGTATCGCTTTTGATGCGGCTTCTTTTGAGATATGGACAGCACTGCTTAACTCAGCAACACTTGTTTGTATAGACTATGAAGTAATTATAAATCCTGAAGAGTATGCTAACTTTTTAGATCATCATGATATTACTGTTATGTGGGTTACATCTGCTCTTTTTGATCAACTTGTAGCTTTTAGAGCTGGAATGTTTAAAAAAGTAAAATATCTACTTTCTGGCGGAGATGTTGTAAATCCAAAAACTGTATATAAAGTTTTAAATAATGATGATGGTCGTCCAGATGCATTTATCAATGGTTATGGACCAACAGAGGCTGGGATACTTGCAACTTTTCATATTGTAAGAGAGCTTGAAGATGAGCATTCCCCTCTACCTGTAGGAAAGGCTCTTGCAGATACTGTTTTATATGTGCTAGATAATGAGCAAAAACCAGTTGCTCCAAAAGAAACAGGTGAACTATATATAGGTGGACATAGGTTAGCTAGAGGTTATTTGAATTTGCCAGAAAAAACAGCAGAGCATTTTATAGTTAATCCATTTACTAGTAATCCTACAGATATGCTTTATCGTACAGGTGACTTAGTTCATTTTGATGATGATGGTAGTTTGAAGTTTTCAGGTCGTGCAGATAGACAGATTAAATTTCGTGGATTTCGTTTAGAACTTGACGGTATAGAAAATGTACTAGTTTCTCATGAAAGTGTTGCTAATGCCGCTATTAAGATGGTTAAATATAAGAGTGAAAAAATACTTGTTGCTTATATACAGCTAGAAAAAAATCAAAAAGACAACTTCTTTTTATCTGAGTATATGCTTTATCTTAAATCTAAGATGCCAGCGTATTCAGTTCCAACAGAGATAGTGCTTTTAGATAAATTACCAGTTACACAACGCGGTAAAATTGATAGAAAAAATCTTCCAGACCCAGTTTTTAAAGAAATAGCTTGTGATAATATAGTCCAACCTCAAACTCAAACACAAAAAATTATCTATGGCGTATGGTCAGAGTGTTTAGGACGAACAGAATTTGGAATAAAGGATAACTTTTTTGAACTTGGTGGTTCATCTATTTTACTAGCAACTGTTTATGCTGGAATTAGAAGTAAGATAAACAAACCATTTTCCCTTAATACCTTTTTTGAGATGCCAACAATTGAAGGTTTAGCAACATCTATCGATGAGCATGGTGGTCAGTTTGACCACAATGATGAGTTTGTAAACGCAAAGAGAGATTCCATACTTGATAAGAGTATATTTCCAAATTGGAGTGATACTTCCAAGGCGTCTAAAGATGTGATATTACTTACCGGTTCTATGGGTTACTTAGGTGCGCATGTGCTCTTGGAATTGTTAGAAAAAACTTCTGCTGACATATATTGTTTACTAAGAAGTCATGAAAATATTTCTCTACATAAGCAACAATTACATGCATTAGAAAAATTAAAACTAGAAGACGCCTTAAAATTTAGTGATAGAATTCATACAATATCTGGTGATATTTCTAAAGAAAAACTAGGAATTAATGAAGATGATTATGCATTTATAGTAAATAATGCTACACATATTATTCACTGCGCAGCGGCTGTAAACCACATGTATGGATACTCTAAATTAAAAACTTCTAATAGTCTAAGTACTATCGAGTTTATAAAGATTGCTATGAATGGCAAAGAAAAGAAAATTTCTTATATTTCAACAGAGAGTGCAATAAGTCAAAGTAATGCTGATGGAGTTGGATATGAGACAAAAGTGAGTGAAACCCCAGCAGATTTTTTTGGTGGATATGCTCTAACTAAGTGGGTTTCTGAACGCTTATTAAAACAAGCTTTTGATAGAGGAATGAGTGGACTAATTTTAAGACCTGGTAATATCTTTTTAAATACAAAAACAGGTGTTTCAAGCCCACTAAATAGTAACTTTGCACTTTTGATGATGAGAGCTTATGTAGATACAGGTTTAGCCCCTGATTTAGGTTTTGTATTTGAAGCGGTTCCTGTAAATCAACTAGCAAAGGCAATAGTTAGTGTGAGTTTAGGCGAATCTAATAAAATGATGTTAAATCTTTCAAATCAAAATGAGATTTCACTTAAAGAGTATGTCAGTTTACTTGGCTCAATTACAAATAAAAAAATAGAAATTATTCCTTTTGATGAATGGAAAACGAGGGTTATAGTTCCTCTAAAAGAGACAAGTCCACTCTTTCCATTAAGACTATATTTTCAAGATGATGCAAGTGAAGAACTTATGCACTTTGATACTTCATTAGCACAGAGTGAACTTAAAAAGTATGATGTACACTTTGATGATAATTATGAAGAGTTACTGGGTAATGCTTTTGATAAAACTTTCAACAAAGCACTAAATATTTAATAGCTATGAATGCTTTAGAAAAAGTTTATAGTGATGAAAATTATGAAATATTTGTCTTTGCCATAGAGCAAAATAGTTCTATGGTTGACACTTCTATAATTCCTAACGAACAGCTAGACAAGATACAAAAGTATAAACAAGACATAGACAAGATTAAGAGATACTTAGCAAGAACTTTTCTTTTTGAGCATTGCGCAAAGAAATATGGTTTAAAAGATTTTTCTTTTATTTACACTAATAAGAAAAGACCAAAGTTTAAACATTCGAAAGTTGATTTTAGTATCTCTTATTCTAAAAATTTAATAGCTGTCGCATTATCTACAAATGCTACAGTAGGAGTAGATATAGAGTTTATGGAACCATCTATAGTATCTAAGAGTATAGCCGCGGAGTTTATGAATACAATACAACTCTCGAAGTTTAATACTTTGACAAAAAAAGATAGAGATAATTACTTTTACAAAATGTGGACATCTAAAGAGTCTTTACTTAAAGCTATGGGAGATGGACTTTACATTAATCCAAAAACTGTCACAAACGAGATAGGCGATTTTTTTTATTTTAAAGATTATATTATTAGTTTCACAAAAACCAATTTAAGGAATACAAATCATGGATAAATACTTAGAAACTTTTTCATCAATTTCCGTATTGGTTATGCTTATCTGTATTGTTGTATTGTTTCGTTTTAGCGGTGTATTGAAAAAAGAAGATGGCATGCTTTTTTCTAAAATTGTTACACATATAACACTTCCAGCGGTCATATTTTCTGTAATGTCCCACTCTAAGGCACTAGAATGGGAATATGCACTAGCTATACTCTTTGTGTTGTTGAGTGAGATATTGGTTTTGCTGATGGCTTGGTTTATTGGAATAAGACTAAATATAAGCAATGAGAAATTAGGAACTCTGATGATTGTATCAGCTTTTGGAAGTTCCGCTTTACTTGGTTATGCCGTTATTGGAGAAGTTTTTCCATCAAATGTAAAAGCTCTTTCCGAAGCGGTATTGATTTCGGAACTTGGTGTCGGAATAGGGTTTTTTACTATAGGTACAATGGTAGCTGTATATTTTGGAACAAACACATCCCAAAAGCAGACACCATTGCAAATTATAAGCATATTTTTAATATCACCAATATTTTTATCTATTATCGCAGGATTAGCATACTCATTATTAAATTTACCAACTCAAATCCCAATTATTAAAGAGATTTTTGATGCTATATCTCTAATAAGTAAAGCAAATACCTTTTTTGTAGCCTTAACGGTTGGTGTGATACTTCAGTTTAATAGTCTTCGTTCTATTATATCCTTGGCTATTGTAGTGGTTTTACTAAAATTATTAGTTAGCCCACTTTTAGTCTGGATAGCCTCTTTTAGTTTAGACTTAAGTAGTTCACAACTAGAAGTAGTAATGATAGAATCTGCTATGCCATCAGCGATGTTAAGTGTAGTTTTAGCAAAAAGATATGGATGTGACGCTGAATTGGCTTCTAAACTTGTATTTATTACTACTATATTTAGCATTCTTACAATTCCACTTTTATTGGGGGCATTATGAATGTCTTGATTAATTATATTATGGTTTTTATGTTAGCTGGTCATCTAGTTCTCTCTCTTGAAGCTAAAGAGTTTTCATTTATAGTCATGGGAGATACGAGAACTGAACCATACTTAACGGGTGGGAAGGAGCAAACACCACAAATTATAGAGATAATTCAAAAACGATATAACTGTGATAAGAAAGATATTGAATTAAATTTTGATGATTTAGGCTTGGAGCTTATTCAGGTAAAGATAGACATGCAAACATATAGTATTCTCATGAAATATGAAAGTGGTTGGGTAAAAGCACTTATATTTGTAGATAAGAAAAGTAAAAAAAGTCAGATAATGATGCGTGATTCAGGTAGAAAATGGGTTAATAATCAGATTATTTCTACTATGAGAAGAGAAAAATCTTCTTTTATTATCCATGGTGGTGATATTCAACTTTTTTCTTTTCAAGGTGAACATTTAAATTCCAATCCATACTATCAACTTTTCAATGATGAACTTTTAATGAGACTACCTGATGAGTCGAAGTTATTTCCTGTTATAGGTAACCATGAAGTTTGGGGCAGTGAAGAGAAAATTACTGGATTTAGGTCAACATTCCCGTGGTTAGAAGAGTTTGGTTTTAGTGTTGAGAACCGTATCTATAGTTTTATTTATGATAATAACAGTTTTATATTTTTAGATAGCGGTGGTTATGTAAATGGTAAGGAAAGATGGGGAAGTAAACATCCAGATTTCAGTACACAAATGAAATATTTAAAAGATAAATTAGAAGAGGCAAAAAGAGATAATATAGAGCATGTTTTTGTCACATACCATAAGCCATCTTTTAATAAGATTGGTCATAATCCATTACCAAAAGAGCAAAGTCCACATAAAATTTTAAAACAATATTCTAAGGACTTAAGTATATTTGTTTTTAGTAGCCATGTTCATACCACTGAGCATTATGTTGTAGATGGAATCAACTATCAGGTTATTGGTGGAAGTGGTGCACCACAAAAAATGGAACTTGCTAAAAATCCATCAAAAGAAAAAGAACTTTACTGGGGTACAAAAGACAGGTTTGAAGAGTACAACTATTTAAAAGTGGATGTAAATTCTTCAAAGATAAAAGGTACTATCCATAGATTCCGTCCACTTGATTCATGGAAACCATACAGTACTAAAGTTATTTTTCAAAAGAGTATAAAGTGATTCAAAAAGAGTCAGTTGTATTCATACATAGCGGGGCTATAGATAATTATGTTCTTAAAGAGTTTAAAAGAAACAATAAATGAAATTTATTAAATTATTTTTTGCAATGCTGATAATAGTGTCTTGTACTTTTACAGCTTCTATGGCAGAAGATAGTTTACAAAGTGCTTTTAAAAATGCTAAAGTTGAGGGGGAAATTCGCTATAAGTATGTTGTAAAAAACTCTAATGAAGAGGGTGAAGATGCTGAAGGTTCAGCTATTGGTGGAAGTTTTGGTTTAAAGACAGCACCTCTTTATGGATTTAGTCTTGGAGCCATGGCTTATACAACAAATAAAGCTACAGGAAGTGATGAGCCTTTTAGTACAGAACCCAAAAAACTTACAAATACGAGCTTATTGTATGGGGATAGTAGTTATACAATACTTGGTCAAGCATATTTAGAGTATAAAAATAAAAATTCTACTCTTAAAGTAGGTCGTCAATATTTAGCTACACCTTTTATAGATGGGGATGATGGCAGTATCATCCCAAATCTTTATGAAGCTTATATGTTTACCAATAGTGATATTAGTGATACTAAGATAACTATTGGTCATGTATCAAAAATGTCTGGTTGGGATTCTTATGGAGATATTACAACATTTGTATCCATGACTCAAGCAGCAGGTATCACATCTTCAAAAAACGGTGTTGAGCAATATAATAAAGGAGTGAGTTTAGCTTCTGTTATTTACTACGGCATCACTGATACAGTTTTAGAAGCATGGTATTACAAAGCACATGATTTGGTGGATATATATTACCTAGAAGGAATGTACGATACTAAAATTGGTAAATTTGGTTTGACATTAGGTGTACAATATTGGCAAGTACATTCTGCATCTAAGTATAACCAATGGGCTAGTGGAATAAAAGAAGAAAAAGTTGATTATAGTGTGTATGGTTTTATGTCAGCGATAGATATATACGATACAAAATTAATACTAGCATATCATAGTACTGATTTGAAAGATAGTCTTCCTACTATACATGGTAAATGGGGTGGATATCCTGAGTATGTTTTCTCACAAGAGGCTATTGTTACAACTTATAATGTTTCAGGTGTGCAAGCAATAAAAACAGGACTATCTCATGACTCTAGTTATGGAAAGTTTAGTGTTCATTATGTGATATTTAATTCTCGTAATGAAGCTTTAGAAAATAGTGAAGATGTACTATATGTTATCTATGGTCATGATATAAAGTATATTAATAATTTAAGTGTAAGTTTGTTATATGAAGCTATTAGAGCTAATACAGATAAAAGTAAGAATCAAGATTATGATTATTATAAAGCATCTATAACTTATACATTTTAAATTAGATTTTTTTCCTTTTCATGTTGAGTTTTAGTTGATCCCATTTTTTATGGGCTTTTTTACTTTTTACTTTTTTACCTTTTCCCGTTTTACTAGCTTTGTAAAGACTCTCTCCATTGAAGTTATAAATAGGAGTTAAATCTTTTCTCTTAGAAGCAGGGAAAATCTTTTGGTTGTTGTTGTCTAAAATAAGAGGCTCACTTCTTGGGGTTTTAAAGTATGTTAAAACCATGTGAGCCTGTTTAAACTTACTAGAACGAACATAAGTAAAAAAAAGCTTTTTAGAGTCTACGCCTAAATATCTAAGTGCAAAATATTTACTAATGACATAATCTTCACAGTCACCCATATCCTTACCCAAAAACTCCCAAGGAGTAGCCCAATAATCTTTTTTTCTATAAACTTTTATATCAGATGCATATCTAACTTCATTGTAAAATTTATTTACAGCATTTAGCTTGGCAAGTTCACTTTTACCTTTAACAGAATCCAGAGTTTTTTGAAGATAAAAGAACCTTTTTTTAGCAAATACCTTATATTTTTTACCTATTTTATTTAAGAGAGATTTCTCTACATAGGGCTTGTCTGCAAATGATACAGATACAAACATTAGTGATAAAAATATAAAAACTTTTAAGATACTCATAAGACAATTATATCTAAAGTTGTCTCTTGTTAAAACCAGCACTTCCCATTTTTGCTTTTACATTAAACTCTTGCGAAAAAGGCTTTAAGTAGCTTGGGATTGCTCTTCCTTTTAGCTTCATCATATCTTCGAGCATCTCTTGTGCCACATTCTCTTGGTTTAAGCCTTTAGCATCTACTAAATATTTAAACAAAAGTTCACCCAATCTTTGAAGTGAGATTTTGTAAGTCGAATCAGTTTGTATATACATCCATATACAAAAATCATAAAAGTTTTCATACACGCTTTGCTCTTGCCAAAGTAGTTTTACACTTTTTTTAAAATTACCACTATTATAAGTTAAATCCCAAAACCTTGAAAATCTTTTCATAATTTGAATGTCATTAAAACTAAGTCTTGAATTTTTTAAAATATCATAAGGAGGTATATCGCTATAAACCATCTCAAACTCTATGTCATGGCGATTTATTTCTGTACCTGAGAGTTTTTTTAAGATGCCGATTTGAATCTCACAACTACTAAGCCTTACCAACTCATCAAGATTCGCTCCAAAACTCTCTAAACTCTCATCTGGAAGACCAACTATTAAGTCTAGATGCATGTGAGCGTTTGTTTCAGTCTCTAAAAAACTTATATTTTCTTTGATTTTATCGAGTTTTAATTCTCTTGAAATATTGTTTGCGATTTGTGGGTTTAGCGTTTGGATGCCAATCTCAAGCTGCAAGGCTCCATCTTCGAATCGTTTTATTTTATCTTTTATAGATGATGGAAAATGGTCAGGTATAACTTCAAAGTGAGCAAAATATGGTGGCTCTTTAGCTAAAAAGAAGTCTAAAATCTTGTTAGCTGTTTTTATGTTTAGATTAAATGTTCTATCTATAAACTTGAAGTTTCTAGCACCTCTGCTCCAAAGTATTTCAAACTCATTTAAAACTTCATCTAAGTCAAAGGCTCGAACTCTCTCGTCCATTGAAGAGAGGCAAAACTCACAAGAAAAAGGACAACCTCTGGAAACTTCAACATAGACATAACGGTTTTTTATATCTGAATCTGTATAGTATTTGTAGGGTAAATTGATATTTTTTAATGAAGGCAGATTTATTTTTATGATTTTGTTTGTAGGGAGAGTATTGTTTTGTATATTTTTACACAACTCATAAAAGGCTATATCGCCTTCACCTTGAATGATATAGTCTGCCATATCAAAATTTACTCGAAATGGCTCATGAGTAACCTCAGGACCACCTAAAATAATGGTAGTTTTTGGAGAGATTTTTTTTAAAATATGTATGAGTTCAAAAATCTCTTTAGCATTCCAAATATAAACACCGATGCCAATAATATCGGGAGAATTAAAAAGAAGTTTTTCGGCTATTGATTGAAGGGCATCGTTGATACTAAACTCTAATATTTTAGCATCCCCTTGTAGTTCTTCTAAATTTGCGTATAAGTATCTAAGAGCGATGGAAGTATGTGTAAATCTTGAATTTAAAGTGCTTAAAATGATTTTCATAAATGGAGTTTAACATAATAGACTAAGTAAAAGGGAAGTGACTTAGTCTATTTAAAATTTATAGGAGTTTTTATTCTCTCTCGTGAAAGGGAAAAACACAATTGAGATGTAAAAGTATATGCAGTTTAAGTAAATACTAAGTAAATATTATTTGCTGCTTCTGTTATACTCTTTTAACATCTCATCTAGTTTAATAAATAACTCTCCAGATGCTTCTTCCATCACAGAGAAAGTATCATGAATTTTCTTTGGATTATCATATTTTAAAGTTGTTTTTTCTTTCACAAAAGGTAGAACTTTAAGAATAGAATCATGAACTTTTGCATGCGGAATATCCATATCTCTAAAGGCTTTAGTATGTCCAAAATGCTCTTGACCAATACCTAAGTACCATTTACCCATACGACATGATTTGTGATCAATAAAAACTTTATCAGTTTCAGAGTTTAAAACAGAGGAGTAAGCATCTGATTTAAATAGAATATGGTCAACTTTAACTAGAGTTGCAAACATTCTATTTTGTATATGAATAGCCGCACCAGATGCCTTTGTAGCAAGAGAGTTTAACTCTTTAAATGTTTCTTCAAATTTAACAATAACCTCACTAGAATTTTGAGCAATCTCAGAAATATTATCAGAATTTACTCGCATATCGTTTGTTTCTTGCTGAAGAGTTGAGATATTTATTTCTATCTCATTTGTTGCTTTTTGTGTGCGTTCTGCTAATTTTCTAACTTCATCTGCAACAACTGCAAAACCTCTACCATGCTCACCCGCACGAGCTGCTTCTATGGCAGCATTTAGTGCCAAGAGATTTGTTTGGTCTGCTATATCTTTGATAAGATTTACGACATCAGAGATTTCACTTGATCTTTGTTCAAGAGAGATGATACCTTCATGTGAAGATGCTATGGAATCAACTAAAATATTTAGTTTTTTGCCAAGTGTTACAACGCTATTTAAACTATTTTCAGATTTTTGAGCTGTTTGCTGTGAAATTTTTGCTATCTCTACAGACTCTTCTTGTGAACCAATTATATCTTTTTGTATAATTTGTAAACCAGCACCTATCCCGCCACCTAACTTTGCAAGCTTGCTGCCTAATTCTCCTCTGATTCTTGTTTCATAACTAGATGCAATAGAAGATATAGTTCCATTTAAGTTTGTAGCGGTTGTATGAAAAGTTCCATGCAAGCCACTTGCGTGAGTTCGTCTATAAGTTTTTCCAACTGAAGAAGCATTTATGGTAGCCACAGTATCTCGCATAAATGCTTCTAGTTGGTCTAGTGTATTGTTAATAGCCCAAGCACGAGCAGAAAGAGAGGAGTTGTTATTTGGAATGTTTGTGATGCGGTCTTCAAGATTACCCTCTCCCATATTTTGAAGAACTCTACGCATAGCATCTAGAAGAGTTTCATCAGCAGAACTTGCTTTTTTTACAGGAACTAAAATAGAAGCAACTAAAACGGCAAAAATAATTCCAGCTAAGGTAAAATCTCCACCAACAAGACTATAAATAGCAATACCAATAAGTGCAATAAATAGTAAAATAGTTCCGTTATTCCTGAATAGATAGGATAAGTTCATCATAATCAACTCCTTTTTCTGCCAATATATCTGTTAAAACTTTAAATGAGGCATTTACGCCATTACTTTTTTCAACCTCAAGCATTGTTTTATATAGTGGGATGATAATCTCAAGAGCTTTAGGATTAGGTTTTCTTCTAACAGAGTAGTAACCAATAAGTTTTCCATTAGCATCTAGAGATGGGGTAATATTTGCATAAACCCAATAGCCATTACCATTTTTAGTTTGGTTTATTACGAAAGCAAAGACTTCTTGTTTTGTTACTATTGTGTCCCATAAGTACTTAAAAACAGCCTTTGGCATATCGGGGTGGCGGATAATATTATGAGGTTTCCCTAAAAGTTCAACCTCTGTATATTCTGCCATTTCCATAAAGATTTGATTTGTATAAGTTATATGACCCTTGAGGTCAGTTTTAGAAACGATAAAATCATTTTCTCGCATTTCTTTTAACATGAATGTCTCCCTAAAATTATTTCTCGCATTTCTTTTAACATGAATGTCTCCCTAAAATTCTATAATGATAAGTATAGCATATAAAATTGATAAGTTTATCTCATAAATTGGTATAATGCGACATGTCTATACTTTTATCTATATTTTATTTTTTTTATTTTGCAATTATTGGTGTGTATATTATATTTTTACCAAAAATATTATCCCTTAGTGGCTACTCTGCTAGTGAGATAGGCATCATTTTTGCGGCTGGACCTCTTGTTAGATTTGTACTTCCTTTCTTTTTTACAAGAGGCTTGAAGCTTGATTTTAGAACCTTTAAAATCGCTCTTGGCTTTATGTTTTTTAGTAGCATCTCTTTTTATTTTTCTCTTGATAATTTTTATAAAATTCTTTTTTCAAATATTGGGCTTGGTATCGGTTTGAGTATAGTTCTTCCCTTTATAGAAGTTATCTCTTTGAGTACTATTGGCAAAGAGAGATATGGAAAGATTCGTCTTTTTGGTTCAGTTGGTTTTGTGCTTGTTGCCCTTGTTTTAGTTAAGTTTTTAAGTAGTGCTGCGGTGGCTTTAAACTATCTTTTAATTTTAACTTTTTTAACTGCTACTGTTGCTTTTGTAATTGGTAAAAATACAGTTGCTACGAAGCAAAAAAAGAAAGAAATAAAAAACGATATAAACTTAATAAAAGATTATAAATTATGGATAGGACTTACTCTTATGCAAGTGAGTTTTGGTGCATTTTATAACTTTTTTACGATTTATGAAACTGACTATGGAGTTAGTTTAGATATGACTATCTATCTTTGGAGCTTTGGAGTTGGAGCTGAGATAATAATGCTTTTTTCTCAAGCTAGATTTTTACGAGGAAATCTACTTTTGATTTTACAAATCACAACTTTTGTAACTTCTATAAGATGGTTCTTACTTTTTTTATTTCCGCAAAATCTAACCATCTTATTTTTATCTCAAACTTTGCACGCTCTTAGTTTTGCACTTTTTCATTCCGCTGCTATTAGCTATTTGTATCATTTGTACAAACATAAATCCTTAGCACAACAGTTTTTTTCAGGAATAACTTATGGTCTGGGTGGTTTTGTAGGAGCATTATATGCTGGGTATATTTACGAACTATACCCAACATATCTTTTTTTAAGTGCAAGTTTCATCGCACTTTTGGCATCTATGTTTCTTTACCTTTTTTCTAGGAAAAATAAAATTATTTATTAATAATCTATAATCAAGTTAGCCGTAAAGGTTGTGTCAGTATTTTTCTTTCCTGTTGGTGGAGAGTTTACATAGTCAGCTTTATAGCTTATACCAGCAGAAAACATATCTGAGATTTTACTAGAAAATGCTGTTTTTGAGTAAGCGAAGTAAACACTAGAGTCTTTAAACTCTGCTCTGTAAGTTAATTCTTGCTCAAACTTTAGGTTAGTTAGTATTTGCCAAGTATAAACACCTTTTGCTCTATACGCGCCATACCTATTTATCATGCCAGCTTTTGTGCTAGCCGTAGGAGTAGCACTTGCATTTGGATAAGATAGGACATTTCCACTTGCGTCATAGTTTGTATCTTCTACATCATCTTCAGAGTAAAGGATACTTCCCTCTAAGTTAAGGTTATGAGCATCTGTTTTGATAGCGAGATATTTTATACCAGGTCCTGTATAGGCTTGATAATCAAAACCAGAAAATTTATCTTGTTTATAACCAATAAGATAAGTGACAGATAGTCTATCTGTAAAAGAGTAGCCATACTCTAATTCAGCAAAGAACTTATTTTTGCTTTCTATATTATTATCTTCTGCATATTGACCATCAAATAAAATGCTAAGGAGATGCTTATCCCAACCTTTTTTAGCTTTAACTTCAAGAGCAAAAGTTTTTGTTTTTGTATTTCCATCTGTTTTTATAAAACCTAACTCAGTACGAGTTATAAGTTTTTCATTTGGTGGAAGTTTTGCCTCAAGTTCTTTTACTTTATCGTTTGCTTCTTTAGCCTCGGCTTTTGCAGCACTTATATCATCTTGTAGTTGATTTGCCATTATTAACGAATTAATAATTAACAGACTTAAAACTATCTTTTTCAAATTTAACCTTCTATTTTATTTGTGTGAACATCCATCTGAGGATAGGGAATTGAGATTCCTTTTTCATCAAAAGTAAGCTTAACTTTTTCAAGCATTTCAAAATATACATCCCAATAATCTTCTGTATTAACCCATGCACGAAATACAAAGTTTACGCTACTATCGCCAAGTTCACTAACAGCTACAAAAGGAGCTGGTTCGCTTAAAACTCTTGTATCATCAATCATAACTTGCATCAAGGTGTCTTTTGCAAGTTTTAAGTCATCATCATATCCGATGCCAAATACATGGTCAACTCTTCTTTGTTTTTTGTTAGAGTAGTTGATAATATTGCCAGCAATTATAGACGAGTTTGGAACTATAATAGTACGATTATCCAGTGGTGCGATTATAGTTGAAAATAGATTTACATCTTCAACTACACCAGTAGCCCCTCCTGCTTCAACATAATCACCAACCTTAAAAGGACGAAAGATGATGATAAGAACAGCAGCTCCAATATTGGCTAAAGAGCCTTGAAGTGCTAAACCAATAGCTAAACCAGCTGCACCAAAAACAGCGATAAATGATGTAGTATTTACGCCTAGCGTATTTAGAGATGCTAGAACAACAACAAGTAACAGGACAAAGTAGATTAAACTCTCGCTAAACTCTATGAGTGTTTGATCAATTTGAGCTTTTTGCATTAACTTTTTACTCAAAGATGTTAGCTTTTTAACAGCCCATCTTCCTATAAGAAAAATTAATATAGCAGCAATTATTTTGAGTCCATATTGACTAACATATATGATAATCATATCTGTGTATTTTGATATTTCCATGTTTTTTCCTAATATTTAATAAATGGAATTATAGCAAAATTTATCGAGATATTGAGTGATTTTGTAGTATTTTTTTAGATGAGGGGAGTCGATTTTATAAATCAAAGGTTTATATTTTAAGTAAGTTTTCCATACTTTTTGACTTGCCTCTTTTTTGCCTCTTTTTTTTAATTCTAAAGAAACAGATGCGTTTATGAAACCTTTTAAAAGCCTCATCTCATTGTCATCTTCAAAGCGTCTAGGAAACCAAATGATTTCTAGTGCTTCATGAGCGTCATAGTATCGCCCTTCTTCAAGACACAACAAAAAATCATCTAGATGCTTAGTCAATACTCTCTCTTGGTTCACTAAAATAGTAACCTTGCATATAGTCAATGTCAAAATCATCTAAAGTATCTAAAATCTCTTTTGTTGAAACAAACTCTGCTACAAGTTTTATATCTAAAGATTTAGCAAATTTAACTATGGCATCTACCACATAGTATTCATCTGAATTTTCGGTAATATTTTTAATCAAAGAGCCATCAATTTTAAGTAAATCTGGTTTCATTTGTAACATATACGAAAAGTTTGAGTAACCTGAACCAAAATCATCTATAGCAAAACGAACACCTTTTGCTTTCATTTTTTTAATAAAAGGAAGTACAAGATCAAAGTTACTTATTTCTTCTGATTCTAAAATCTCAAATATCAGTCTATCTCCAACATCATACCGTTCTAGTTGCTCTTGTATAAACTCAACTGTTTGGTTATTTTGAATATCGTCAATAGAAATGTTTACAGAAAAAACCGCATCTGAGTGGTGAAAAATTTCAAATGTTTTTTTAATCATAATCTCTGTTAGTTTTGAGTATAGTCTGCTCTCTTTTGCTATATTTAAAAACATATAGGGAGAGATAACATTGCCGTTATCAATCATTCTGATTAGACATTCGTATTTTTTGTTTTGTGGATTTTTTACATCTATGATTGGTTGAAAATATGGAACTATATTGTCATTTTCAACCGCATAAATTATTTTTTGTTTCCATAAGATATACTCAGTATGTTTATTCATATTTGGATTTTTTTCATTATAAATCATATAGAGGTATTTTTTGTTTTTGGCTTCATTTAGAGCCAAATCAGCATACTCTATAAGATTTTTTTCATCATCAGAAGCCCCACAAGTAAAAGATATCGTAGTATTTAAACTATGCTTATCACTTTTAAATTCTGTAGATGCTATAAGATGACTTAGGTTTACAACAATACTGTCGATTTGCTTATCTGACAGCTTGGCATTACTTAAAAGTATAAACTCATCAGAGCCGATTCTGTATGGCGACATATCATGTAGAGATGCAAACTCTTTAAGTACCTTTGCAAATCTTTTTAAGATAAAGTTTCCTGCTTGTGTCCCGTAGTAATCATTAATATTTTTAAATGAATTTATGTCAAACAAGAGTAACGAGTTAACTTCATTCTCTTTTATATCTTTATATAGAGATAACCTACTTGATAAACCTGTAAGGTCATCTTTAAAAAGCTTTTCTTCTAAACCTTGATTTAGTTTTTTTATAAAAGATGCCATGCTATTAAAAGAGTTACATAGTTCGCCTAACTCATCATTTGAGCCACATTTGATTTGATAATCAAAGTTTTTATTTTTAAGTCTTTGCGTACCAATGATGATTTTATTTACTCTTCTTGAGATGTTATTTGAGATAAGAATTGCTACATAGATGACGACAAAGATTAAGATAACAGTGATGAAAGACATAAGTCTTATTTGATTTGTTATTGATTTATATATTTTATCTGAAGTAGATTCTATACTCTCTTGTATGTTTGCATATTCTTTTTCTAAAACTGAGGCAAGGTGTTCTTTCGTTTTTATTGCAGCCTTATGAAACTCATTAGTATTTGCTCCCATAGTTATAAGACCAAAACCTTTTTTTGAATTTTTAAATCGTCCCGTGTAGTATGGTATTGGAGCTACTGCTGAAAGTTTCCATATATTACTCCAGTAGTTTAAAAAAGATCCATGTGCTCCATCTTTTGTTACTTCCTTCCAACCTTTACAGATGGGAGCAAAGTTTATATATTTACAATCAATACCAATTTGTCCTATTCTTATCTGCTCTTTATTTGGTTTTTTATCTAAAGATTGCTCAAAAAAGATGGGTTGAGTTTTTAAAAATTTATTTAAATCTTTTTCTTTGTTTTGTTTAAATTTTTTTGCTAAATTTTCATCTATCCATGGAGGAACTACTTCACCAGTTTTAGCATTATAGCCCATGATGAAGTAATCCCTTGGGTGAGAGATAGATAAAAAGTCATTGTCCCACATATAGGCATAGTTTCCACTACTAGCATCTGAAATATCTAAAGAGTTAGAAGATAATGGATCTACAAAATCAGTAAAGTTCATAATATGATGATGGTCAATGGCTAAAGTTAAGTAACCTTGTAAGTTCGAGTTTTTATAAACAGGAGTAACAAATCGAATGATTCCATTAAATTTTTTACCAAGTGGATTTTCTTTCCCCGCGTAACCGTATTTTGTAGGCTCAAATTTTATACCAGCTTTTTTTGCTTTTTCTCTTGTAAAATTCCCTATAACTGGAGAAGCAATATACTCCCCTATAACTTTTGAAATATATATTTCACCTTTTTTAAGCTTTTTTGCTTTTTTAAAATAATCTTCTGCATGTAGATAAGTATTGTTCTTTTTACTTATGTTTTTAAGTTCTTTACTTAGTGTTGAGATTTTATATATTTCTTTTCCATTTGCTTTATAAAAAGAAATTTCTTTATATAAAGGTATGAGTTTCGTTTTTACTTTTTGTTTTTTTATAGTATTAAAATTTTTAAATTTTTTGTTAGTATAAATTTTTGTAGTTTTTAATGAGATATTTTTAGATGAAATCCATTTATGATTTATTTCATCATAAATATAGTCACTCGCTATATAAACGCTTGCTTTTTTTTGATTGTAAAAATTTTGTAAATTTCTTTGATTTATAGTTAAACTTGATAAAAGTAAAATATCAGCATCTCTTTGATATAAAAAACTTGCCACATTTGCGGCAATATTTTTTGTTTTTTCTTCTAGGTTTGATTGAGATTTTTTATTAAGAGCAATCATACTATCGGAGATGACAATATTTGTAGTATTTTTAATAGAATTTTTACTTTGTTTGACTATTTTAATGGAGCTTTTTTTAAGAAGTTTGTCTATTTCCATAAAGCTATAAATGCCCAGGGCAGAGAGTATAGTAAGAGGAAGTACTTTAAAAACAATAAAAACAATTATAAGTTTTTCTTTTATTGTATAGTCATTAAAATTAAACATCAATTATTATAATGAATTGTATATTAAAAAAAACTTATTTATATTTTAGGTACAATTTCATATGGCTAAAAAAAATAAAAAAAGTTCTAAAATAAATCAAAAGATAAGACAGTATTTTGATGATGATCCTTTTGATGTTGGGATTACGCGTGTTAGTTCTCAAACGCTAAGTGAACTGTTCTCAGCTCTTGGTATCTATGATATTGAACATAACAATGAAGTAATGCTTAAAACTGCAAGAATGTTGTGGAGCGAAGCTGATAACAGTTTTCGAGCGGAGATTTTAAACTTTTTTGCAAATGATGGACAGTTTTACAAATCAGATAAACCAAAGCTTGTAAACCTTGAGAGAACTGATAAAATAGAACTTTTTTTACAAGATCTAGATGCTAATACCGATGAAGCAGTTCTTTTAAGAGATGCTTTTAGTGAGATGAGAAGTAAAAAAATAACCATTGTTAAAATGGAGGCAAAACTTAATCACATAAGGTTTGAGCAAAAACGCTTAGGACTTCAAAAGGTTCTTGATGGATTTTTTAACATAGATGATAGATTTGAGTTTAATGCATCTCTTCATTTCGTTGTTTATGAGCAAAGTTTTCATAAGATTCTCACTCTTAGTACAAAACCTTATGATGACCAATATATTCAAGAAACAGATGATGAAATTATCATCGCTAAGATTGAGCAAGATAAACAAAAAGTTTTAAATACAAAACAACAAAGCATAAACACTTTTATAAAAAATCTACCTTCTAAGCATCTATACTTAACACAAAAAGAGATAGTGTCTTCTCTTCGCTCTTCACCACCAAAAACAAAAACAAAATTTGCATTTTTAAAAGAGTCTATCTTGGATTCTATTATAGGAACTCACTTAGATATACTTCAGTTAGAGTTGCATGATGAAGAAGTTTTAATAAGCATACAACATTGCTATTCGCTTCCATTTTCTAATAAAAAACATAATTATATTTTAGAAGTTCACATCGAGTTAGACTCTATATTAAAAGATATATGGCAAGAAAATAAACTTGATTTTACTTGTGTTGTTGAAGAAGCTAGTAAGCACCAAGAAAAAGATTTTTTATTTGCTTTATCGCAGATGCTCCAAGAGTGTGAAAACTACGCAACACTCTTGCACCTAAATACAGAACAACTGCACCAAAAAATCTATCCTTTTTTACTTGAGAGATTGGGAGAAACTTTAAACCTAACTCCTAAAATCATAAAAAAAACTACAAGAGCTTTTATAAGAAGTACGCATGATGAAATCATTAAAAAACAGACTCAAGCACTTTTAGCTAGAACAATTCGTGATTTTAAAAACTTGTTTCCCATCGCAAGAGAGATGAGAAGAAAGCTCACTCTTCATATCGGACCTACAAATAGTGGTAAAACTTATGAGGCTATGAAAAAATTAAAAGATGCAGATACAGGATACTATTTAGCACCCCTAAGACTTTTAGCACTTGAAGGTTACGAAGGCTTAAAGGCAGACAATATAGAAGCCTCACTAATTACAGGAGAAGAACAGCTTTTAAATGAGGACGCAACTCATATAAGCTCAACCATCGAGATGCTAAACTTTGATGTTGATGTTGATGTTTGTGTTATAGATGAAGTTCAGATGATTGATGACCGCGATAGAGGTTGGGCATGGGCAAACGCTATCATAGGTGCACCTGCAAAAGAGCTAATAATGACAGGTTCTGCTAATGTTAAAGAAGCTATTATCGCTTTAGCTGAGTACCTTGGAGAAGAGTTAAAGATAGTAGAGTTTGATAGAAAAAATCCTTTAACTCTTTTAGACATTGCTACAAATCACAGAGATGTAGAAGAAGCAACAGCAATAATTGCTTTTAGTAGAAAAGATGTTTTAAGATTAAAACAAGAGTTCTCAAAAGATTTTAGTGTTAGTGTTGTTTATGGCAATCTTTCCCCTGAAGTTAGACGAGAAGAAGCTAGACGCTTTAGGGAAAAAGAAACTCAGATTTTAATAGCCACAGATGCCATAGCAATGGGAATGAATCTACCTATAAAAACTATTCTTTTTTCAAAAGCTGAGAAGTTTGATGGAGTAAGTCAAAGAAACCTTTTAGTGAGTGAGGTCTTACAAATCTCTGGTCGTGCTGGTCGTTATGGTTTAAATGAAGAGGGTTTTGTAGGGGCATTAAACACAGATGCTCTGCGTGTAGTTAAGAAAAACTTTTTTAAAGAAGCAAAAGAGATTTCTATACCTTTTAAAGTTATGGCGAACTTGGGGCATATACAACTTGTTTGTAGTATTTTAGAAGAGAATTCTCTCTATGAAATTTTAAAATTTTTCGTTGAAAATATGGAGTTTAATGGTCCTTTTCACGCTTCAAACTTAGATGATATGCTTGAAGTGGCTAAAATAGTTGATAGTTTTGATTTGGATATTGCAACTAAATATCATCTTTCGTGTGCGCCACTAACTTTAAAATCTCCATATATCGTGGCATCTTTTGAAAGGTATATTTTAGCATTAGAGAAAAAATTACCTGTTGTTTATGTTATGCCATCTTTGAGTGGAGAGTTTGCTACAACAACTGATGAACTTTTACGAGCAGAAGATATGGTAAAAGAGATTTCTCTTTATCTTTGGCTTAGTTATCGGTTTGATGATTATTTTTTAGATGAGCAAAAAGCACGAAAAGCAAGATATGTTTTAAACTCTTACATAGAAAATTCTCTGCAACAAAGTCATTTTGTGCAAAGATGTAGATTGTGTCAAAAGGCATTGCCAACAAATTCAAAATACTCTATTTGTCAGTCATGCTTTAAGAAAAACTATACCCGTAAGACTTTTAAAAAACCAAGAAGGTCTTAGCTTTTAAACTCATCGATAGTTGATTGTAATGAGTTAGCAATACCAACAAGTCTTACTAAGTCACTCTCAATACTTACGATGCTTGTGTTATTCGCAGTAGAAATAATATCTATTTTACCAATATCTTCGATTATAGTTTTAATATTTGAAGATATTTCAATGGTATCTTTTGCAGATTTGTTAGCAACTGTTGTTGAGCTGAGGATAGCATCTGAAGTAACAGTGATTTTATGATCTACTTCATTTGATATATTTATAAGACTCTCGATATTCTTCGCATTTTCATGCATTTTGTCACTTACATCATTTATAGACTGAACAATAATACTAACACTTGTATCTATTTCTGTTAGACTTTTTTGTGTTCTTTCAGCTAGTTTTCTAACTTCATCAGCAACAACAGCAAAACCTCGTCCATGCTCACCTGCACGGGCAGCTTCTATGGCAGCATTTAATGCAAGAAGGTTAGTTTGTTCTGCTATATCTTTTATAACAGTTAAAACATCTTTAACACTATCGGCGTCATTTTTCAAACTAAGAAGTTCACTTGTTAGCTCATTTTCTATTTCTACAAAAGAGTTTACTTCCGTACTTAGTTGATTAAGAGAATTTCTTGCATTACCTAACTCATCATTTGCATTTTGAATATTTTTTTGAGTTTCTCTTGAATCTTCCATATTATCTTCTAAAAGAGTTTGGATAACTAAACTTCTATCATTTGTTCTTGCAACTATCTCTCTTTCTTGAGCAGTGCTTTCTCGTATAACATGGCTTGATTGTTCAATCTCAGATGCGATAGATGAGTTTTGTTCACCCAAAGATTTTACTTCATTTATAGTTCCTTGAATCATCTCAATAAAGTTGTTTACTTCTTTGGCTGCATCTCCAAACTCATTTCCATTATGGTATGTTAATCTTTTCGTTAAATCTTTATCGCCACCAACAAGCTCGGAAATACGATTTTTAAGGTTTAAAAGAGGAGTGAAAATTTCTTTTGTAAAAAATATACTCGCACCCATAGCAAAGAAAAATGCACCTATTATAAGGGCTATAAGAAGTGTCATTTGCGTAGATTCTATCTCTTCATCATTTTGATTTAGAGATATTACTAAGTCCATCGCACCTAAAACATAACCCTCTTTTACATTGTAGTGACAAGATAAACATTTAGCTTCTGCTAACATTGGACGAATCATTCTGATAGTATGAATGCCATTTTTGTTTGTTTCTATAATCTTGGATTTTTTTGAGTTTATAGCTTCTATGATTAAAGCATCTGTTGTAAAAGACTCATTTGGAGAGTAAACTTCTATAATGGCTTTAGATTTTGCAATATTTAAACTCTCAATACCTTCTATTTTTCTAGCCGCTTTAAAAGCATCTTCAACAATAGCAGTATCACCCATCATCATACTACCTGTCATAGTTTGAAAGATTGATTCACTAAGCATTTTAAGTGATTTTTGAGTTGTTTCTTCTGAAAGTTGTTGTAGAGTAGTTGAGAGATAGTAGGTAATGCTAACCAGACCCACTATGCTTAATGATACAACCGATGCAATTACTTTAGTCTTTACTGTCGTAAACATTTAAAATTCCTATTAATAATTTAATTTAAAATTATATCACAAATATGACACAAACCTAATTTTTATGACGAATATCTTTTTCTTCTCGAATTAATTTACTTAATGTTGAAATAACTTCAGAAGAGGCTTTCTCAGCAGTGTTAAAAAAGGTCATAATATTTTGAGACTGTTGTGCGCATGTTCCATTTTTAACACATGCAACAGCTCTTTTAATCTTGTTATGTACTTCTTTGTAAGGTGCTTGCATTTTAGAAAAACTCGGGTAAGAAGCAAATTTTTGAAGAGTTTGCACTATCTTCACTAATTATAGCACCTTGATATAAAATTTTAATCAGCATAAAGCAAGGACAATGCTCTTTTAACATCACTTTTTGTTATATTTTTTCTTCCTTCACCAAAATATGCTTTTTTCTTTAACTTAGAAAAGTAGTAAGTATCTCCGCCTAGTTTTACTCCAAGCATAAGAGCCATAGCCGTTATAGGGTGACCAGCATTTGGTGAGTCATGTTTTTTTCCATCTTCATAAAAGGCAAAAATATTTTTCTTTTTAGCCACTATCATAATTAAAATAGCAGTAAGTCTTGAAGGAATATAGTTGGCAATATCATCTAAAAGTGCTGCTACTTTCCCATACTTTTCATATTTTTCATTTCTATACCCAACCATGGAGTCCATGGTATTTATTGCTTTATAAATGACAATCCCATCTAAACCAAAAAGAAGTAGATAAAAAAGAGGTGCTATAACTCCATCACTTAAATTTTCAGCGTAAGTTTCAATAGATGCTTTATATATATCACTTTCGCTCATATTTTGTGTATCTCTACTAACTAACATAGAAATGCTTTTCTTTTTGTTTGTACTAACTAAGATTTCTAGGACTGAATCATGTAACATTTTATGTGCTATAAACATAGATGCTAAAATAGATGTAAATCCAATATTTAGAACTATGTTCAAGTTATTTAAAAATGTGCTAATACTTATGGATACAAAACTAACGCAACAAATAACAAATAAAACAAGTAATAAACCTCTAAGTATGCTGTCTTTGTAAAATTTATGTTCAAAAAAACTAATAATAGAGCCAATAATTATGACGGGATGTTTTATAAAACGAAATTCTCCAAAGCGTTTATCAATTAGGTAAGCAAGAAAAGCTATAAAAATATTAATCATATAACTTATTTAAAATAGCATCTATATCTACATATTTATTTATATGAGATGCAAACTCTTTTATGGCTTTTTGTTTTTGTTTTTTAAAATTATAACCTTTATAGTTTTGGTTTATCTCTTTAAAAAATTTAGCTCGTATTTCATCAGAGTCAAAAAGTCCATGAACAAAAGTAGCATAAAGATTTTTTTTACTTTTAAAAAGTTTTTTTGTAACCCCATTGTGAATCTCATATCCATCAACCTTGCAATCAAATAACTGATAGCTTCCTTTTTTTACAATTTTTTTCTTTTTAAAAGTTACTCTACCTTTTAAACGACCAAGCCCATCAACCTTTTTTTCAGATGATTCTATTTGATTGGGGTCTAAAATCTTTTTAAACATCATTTCATAACCGCCACAGATAGCTACTACTTTTTGTTTTTTGTTTTTTAAAATCTTTTCAAAACCATTGTTGATAAGCCAAAGTAAATCATCAACAACTCTCTTACTTCCTGGTAAAACAAGCATGTCACAAGATGAAACCTCACTAACAGATGAGATAAAAGAGAGTTCTATCTCTTCGTCTAAAACTAAAGGCTCAAAATCTGTAAAATTACTAATATGAGGAAGTCTTATAACACCAACTTTTATGATGGATTTTTTTGTGTCTTGAACATAGTTCATGATTGACTCGCTATCTTCAAAACCAAGGTTAAAAGGTTTAAATGGCACAACTCCAAAAACAGGAATTTTAAATCTTTTTTCTATGATTTTTACACCTTCATCAAAAAGGCTCATGTCGCCTTGAAACTTGTTTACAATTACGCCGATGACATTTTTTCTAAGTTTTTTTGGCAAAAGATTATAAACTCCATATATAGATGCAAAAACTCCACCTCTTTGAATATCTGCAACTAAGATAATTTTTGTTTTAAATTCTTCAGCTATATAAATATTTGAGAGGTCTTTATCCATGAGGTTTAATTCAACTGGACTACCAGCTCCTTCAGCAACTATGCACTCATACTTTTTTTGTAAATTTTTAAAAGCTTTTTTGACATGAGGTTGTAGAGTTTTTATATCTCGGTAGTAAGACCAAACATCTTTATTGCCAACACTTTTCCCATTTACAATTATATGAGCTTTTGATTTTCCACCTGACTTTAAAAGAACTGGATTCATATCAGTTGAGGTTTTAAGTCCTATGGATTCGGCTGCAAAATACTGAGGGATTGCTATCTCTCCCCCGCTATCACAAACTTGTGAGTTGTTAGAAACATTTTGAGCCTTAAAGGGAGCGACACTAACTCCTCTGTTGTGAAAAAGATATGTTATAGCAAAGCTAAGAGTTGATTTCCCAGCATCACTACTTGTGCCGAATATACTTAGAGAGTTCATTTATTTTAACTTTTTAGAAGTTGTGTCAATAGTTTTAATGAAGTCTTTTTCTATATTTGAAAGGGAATTCTTAGTTTGTTCTTTATACTTTTCATATTCTATAGTTGCTTTTTTCATAGCTTGGTTATGGCTGATAGTTCCTGCGTGAGTTAGTATATCTTTTCCAGTCATTTTCAAAAAGTCATCAATTCTCTCCAACCAATCTTTCATATACATTGGTATTTGGTTCATTGCTTGTATCTCTGCAACCTCTAAGTAAGCTGTAACCATGCGGTTAAGTATGTTTAACTCATTTTCATTTAAATAATTTTTTGCTGTCTCTATTTCTTTTTTTAGAGGTTTATCACCTTTAAAAGATAAAAGACCCATATTTTCTTTTGAGCTGTCTGCTCTTTGGTAAAGTATCTCAGCAGCTGTATTGCCATGTGCAGCCCAGTGCATTTTATTTTGAATAGTTTGAAAAAATAGTATAGATGCTTCATCTTTTGCATCATAGTCTATGCTTGTTGAGTAGATATCAAGAACTTTTCTCCAAAATATCTTCTCACTACTTCGTATATCTCTAATGCGAGAGAGTAGTTCTTCAAAGTAAGTCCCACCACCTGCCTCTTTTAGAAGTTCATCATTCATAGTAAAACCTTTTACTATGTACTCTTTTAGTCTAGTGGTAGCCCACTGACGAAACTTAGTACCTTGTGGAGAACGAACTCTATATCCAACTGAAATTATCAAGTCTAGATTATAAAAATTTGTATTGTAATTTTTACCATCAGATGCAGTTGTTCGGAGATTCCGAACAACTTGATTTTCTAGGAGTTCTTCATCTTCAAATATTTTTTTTATATGTTCACTAACAGTAGACTTTGACTTTTGAAATAGTTCACAAAGTTGAGATTGAGTAAGCCAAACAGTTTCATCCTCTAAACGAGTTTGAATCTTTGTCTGTCCATCTTCACTTTGGTATATTAGTATGTTTGAGTTGGTCATTCTTCACTTCCCTTGTCTTATTAGTTCAAACTGTTTTAAAATATCTTGGGTTAGTTTTGTATAATTTCTTGATTATTTATTTCTACTTGCTCATCATCAATTTTTTTTTCATCTTTTTGTTTTCTCCAGTCAATAAATCGAGTCCATAATGATTTGTTGATATTGTAATCGTGCTCAATGTGAAACTCGCTCGACAAATATTCTCTTAGCAGTTGCATCTTTAGTTTCGTATGTAATTCAGATTTTTCATTATCATCTAAATTTAAACCATCAAAAGAAGTACTTGAAATATCTTTAGCGATAATACCTATTTTAGAAAAGTTTAACTTTTGATGATGTATTTCCATTATTTTTATAAAAAATATTTTTGTTATTTCATAACATACGAATATAATAGATGTAATAACTAGCACAAATGGTAATCTACTCCAAAATACAGTTGCTATATCCATATCTTTTTTTATTGTATAAATAGTAGTTAAATCAACAGTACCTTTTAATAATATGTATGTTAAAAATACTATTAGAAGCATTGGTATCATCGAAATAATAGTATATAATTTAATATTGTTGCTACCTTCTTTTAAAAATTCACTAAGCTCATAAGCAAATAGATTGTTGTTATTTTGGTTCTCTTTTAATATATCCTTTTCATTAGATATTTTTTTATTTAAAGAAGAAGATTCTTCTTCCCTTTGTTCTATACTATTTTTTATATCTGTTAAATTTTTATTTATACTGCTTTCTTGAGTTTTTAGCTCCTTTACAATTATTTTTAAAGATTCTGAAGACTCTGTATCTGATTTTATTGAAGATTTAAGTTCAATTAATTGACTGGTTAAGTCAGAGATGATAGATTTTTTTTCAGTGATGTCATTTCCAATAACTTCTAAATTTTGTTCTGTTTTTTCTTTTTTAGCATCTAAGTTAAGATTTTCAGTTTCAATAAAATTTATTTTACTTTTGTAAAATTCTTCAAGTTCTTTTTTTACTTCTTTACTTTCTTTAAACAGTGTGGAAATTGATGATAGTTCTGTAAAATTGTATCCATGTATAGTGATAGATTGTAAGTTTATTCTTAAGATCCTGAAAGGAGGTTTAATAGTAAAAGAAGAGATGACTCTATTGATATTAACTGCAATATGTTTATATTGTTTATAGTTTTCTATAGGTTTTTTAATCTTTTCCCCTGTAAAGTAGTCTGTTATTTCTAAAACTATATTTTTCAAGTTATTATCTGAAGACTTTAAACAAATCTTCTCAATAAAAATAGGCTCTTTTAAATGAAAATCATACTTTTTATTTTTCAGTTTATATGTAAAAGTTTCATCTGCATTGTTGATTAGTTTGGATTGCATATTGTTGTTATTACTTATAAATGTTGCATCTAGTATTAGCGTGTCTATATCATATAATTCTTCAATATCATTTTTTATTTCATTTAATTCTTTCAATTTATTCCTTTAAGAACAGTGACTATTTTGTTAAATTATATCTTTTTTTGAGTAAACTTGAAGATATATTACAAAATGCCATGAAAAGTAAAAACATTCTTTACCGTGTATTATTTTATTTGTTATGAGCGTTAGAGTCCTCTTTCCGATAATTGCAGTAATATTCATCTCATTAGTCTATAATAATAAAAAGGAGTCAAAAATGAAACTGCTACTTCTCATAGCCTTGCTATTTACACTCTCAGCATGTACAACTAAAATAAAAGTAAATAAAGAAAAGTCGGATAATAGGAGTAGTTTTTCAGAGGTTTGGAAACAAGTGGAGTCTGACCCTTTAGCAAAACTGCCTCAGAGAAGTGTTTCATATTTTAAACTCTTTACATTTAAAGAAGACATGATCCTTCAAGATGCACATAGAACGCTGAATGAGCATGCAGATATTTTACCCGCTTTTGAAAAACTGGCTCATCCAAATGGCATCTGCTTTAGAGGCATCTGGGAAATAGAGGAAGAAAACATATACAGCGGTTATTTTAAAAAGAGCAGTAAGGCTCTCATTATTGCAAGAGCATCTACTGCAACCTCAGATACTCTCAGAGGGAGCAATAGAGCGTTTGGATTTGCTGGAAAACTATTTGCTTCGATAGATGCAAATGAGGTAAATAGTGAGAACAGTGCAAACTTTTTTCTTATAGATGATTTAGGAGGTACAGATGCTAAACATTATAAAGATGTAGTTATGAGTAATGAACCTGACATAAGCATAAACTTTAGTATAGTCAAAAATTTGCTTTATGCTGTGAAAGTATCTCAAGCTTTTAAAGAAGCAGATACTAATCCTGGCATCAGACAACTATATGAAATATCTCAACTCGGAGAGAAATGGAGTAAAAATATCGTTACTCCAAAATGGATGAAGTTAGAAGCAGCGGATGATAAAAGAGTAGATGCTAAAGATTTCCGCGATGAGTTGAAAATCCAAAAAAATGAAAAATTAGTTTTCAATATTTTTGTAGCAAACAAAATGACAGGTACTAACAAAGCGTGGCAAAAGATAGGAACTATAACACTATACAAATCAGTAGTATCTGCATCGTGTGACCAAAGACTGCACTTCCATCATCCAAAATGGCGTTCGGATTTAAACTATGGAGATAAATAACAAAACCTAAAAACTCTTAAAAGCCTCTGTTAGTTTGTTGTGAGCGTTAGTGGTTTTAACTGCGAAGCGTAGATGCTCACTTGTTAAAAAATCAAAACTTTCACAAGGTCGTATAAGTATTTTATGACGGAGTAGATGCTTAAATATCTCTTTTGATTTTTTTGATTTTACCAGTATAAAATTTGTATCACTTTTGTAGATTTTATCAAAAAGTTTTGAGTTTTTTAAAATGTCAAAAAGTTCTTTTTTTTGCTTTTTATGAAGCTTTTTAGATTTACGCCCAAACTTCTTATCCATAAGCCTTAAAGTCAAAAACTCAGAGTCAAAAGATGAAATATTCCAAATAGGAATTTTTAGTTGTTCAATATTTCGTTTTTGTGAAAAAATAGCACCTATTCTTACTCCAGCACAAGCATAAAACTTAGAAAATGATTGGATTATATATAGTTTTTTGTAATTATCTATTTGATTTCTCAAAGAATGAAGGTTTTGGAACTCTAAAAATGATTCATCTAAAATAATAGTACATTTTTGCCTCTTCCAAAGGGCAAAAAGCTTACTCAAATCATAGTAAATCGCATCTGGAGTTGATGGATTTACAAACACTACAACAGAGCCTTTTTTTGGTTTTTTATAGAGGTTTTTAGAGCGGTTTATTTTTATAACTTTTGCCCTTTTACTAAGTGCTTTTTCATACTCACCATATAGCGGAGCATAGAGGTAAATTCTCTTTGCATCTAGGGATTGAAAAAGAGAATGTATAGCAGTTGTAGCACCATTATAAAGAGCGATTTGATTCTTTTTTATTTTGTATTTTTGAGTGATTGTACTTCTTAGATGTGGGTAAGAGGTGTTAGCATATTTAACTACCATGTTATCAGTTAGTGTTAGGTTTATTTTTTTAGTATAAAGATTTATGTTTGAAGAAAAGTCTATTATCTCATCTGCTTTACACTTTAGTTTATTAGCATATTTATATATGTTAGCACCATGTTTCATCATAACAACTCTTTTGCTTTGTTAGTGTTTTTGTATTCATAAACTCTCTTTAGAGCGAAAAAATGAGAGGCATTTTTCATATTTTTTATGAGTATATTTCTATCTATTTTTTTAATTGCTCGTTGATTATATGTTTTTAAAAATATATTTATAGCGTAGTTATTATCTTGTTTTATCCCAAAACCGACAAGCCCAACTGCCGTGTCAAATACAAAAGAGCCACACGAAGAATCTATAAAATCAAAAACTCCGATTTTCCCCCCATCAAAAACAGTATTGTCTTTAAAAATATCTCCATGAATTATGCCATCATTTTTAGGAGTAAAATCTTTTAAAAACTCAAACTTTTTATAGTAAAAGAAATAGTTATTTTTTGCATAGTTTAAAGCTTCTTTTATTTCATTTTTAAAAGTATCTTCTACTTCACAACTATTTTTCCAACTCACTAGATGCGTCTTGGCTAAAAATCTTGCAAGTTCTTGAAGATGATAGGCTTTTATATTTTTTGGTTCATCTCCTTTTAACATTTCATATAGATACCACGCATCTTTTTTATCAAGCATTAGCGGAACATTTAATCCAGATGCTTTTAAAGTTTTTAGTAGTTTAGCATCTAGAGTTATTTTTTGTAAGATATCTCTTTCGTACTTTTTTAAAATATAGGAGTCATTTTTGGTATGAAGTATGTAAGTAGTGTCGATGATGCCTGAACTTGTTGGAGTAAGTTTAACAAAGCCATAAGATTCAAAAAGTTTGTTTATGGCATCTAGGCTGATTTTACTCTTTACACCCATACGCTAGATGCTCTTACTTTTGTTTATAATAAGATATATGAAAAACGGACCGCCAATAAGAGCTGTCACGATGCCAATAGGAAGTTCACTTTGAGTTTGTAAGGCTCGTGTAATTGTGTCACAAAAAACAAGAAAAAAGCCACCAAATAAAGCTGTTTTAACTATGCGTTTGTTTACAGGTACAGGGTATAGTTTTGTGACAATATGAGGGATAATTAAGCCTACAAAACCGATAGGTCCACTAATGCTTACAAGTGTTCCGATGGCAAAAGAAGAGATGATAAGTAAAATAAATGTGATTTTTTTTGTATTTACTCCACGGAGTTTTGCACTTTCATCAGAGATGCTAAGAAGTTGAAGCTCATAACGAAAAAGATAAATAACGAAAAAAAGTATAAGTGAAATAATACCAATGGTGATAGGGTATGTCCAACCAATAACACTAAGTGAGCCCATAGTAAAACGAAGTAACATATCGTTTTGCATAGTGTTTCCAAGGTAAAACAAAATCATCAAAGCAGAAGTGTAAAAAAGTGAAAGAGCGATGCCTAAAAGTAAGAGTGATTCATAGTGAGAGTTTTGCAAATACTTTGCAAGAGTGATAAGTAAAAGTATAGTAAACATGGCACCTAAAAAACCAAAGATGCTAATAGCGGCGATGCCAAAAGCTAAACTTCCAAGACCTAGTTTTATAGCGATTCCAGCACCCAAAACAGCACCACTCGAGATGCCTAAAGTATAAGGAGTCATAAGAGCATTTCTAAAAAGTGTTTGAAATAGCAAACCACTTAAAGCTAAGATGACTCCTGCAAAAAAAGCAAATAAAACTCTAGGAATTCTAAGATCGAAAAATATGGAATTATCTAAGGTACCATTTATAAAAACTTCACTAACCTTTAAATTAAATGCACCTAAAAAAGGAGATATTATAAGAATAAGCAAAAGAAAAAACCAAAGAAGATATCTACTCATAACTAACCGCCAAGTCATTAAAGTCAACCTCATAAAGTTCTTTTAAATTTTCTTGATTGAAAAAATCTTTTTTATAGTACATGGCTTTTGAATCTTTGATAAATAAAGTATCTGAGTCTATAAATGAGGCTAGATGCAAATCATGCGTGATAAGAATAACTTGATGATAATCTTTTAAACCTTTGATATGTTGAGCGATAATCTTAGAGTTTTTAGGGTCTAAATTTGCAGTTGGTTCATCAAAGATGATAATCTTACTTTGTTGAGTTAAGGCACAAGCGATTAAAACAAGTTGTGATTCTCCTGAGCTAAGAGAGTTTATAGTGTGGTTTTTAAGATGTGAAATATTTAAAAATTTTAAAGTTTCTTTTGTGATTGTTTTATCTTTATCTGAGTAGTCAAAAAAGTTTTCTTTATGTGCAAAACGACTAAGGAGTACAAACTCTTCAACACTAATATAAGCATCATAAACTTCAAGTTTTGCTGGAATATATGAGATAAGTTTTGCTCTCTCTTTTAAAGAATACTCCTTGATATTTTTGGCATCTATACTCACACTACCCTCATACTTTATGAGATTACAAAGTGCTTTAGCCAAGGTACTTTTTCCAGAACCATTTGCCCCAAGAATACTTAGATGACTCTCAATATTTAAAGATATATTTGTAAGTATAGTTTTATTGTCATATTTGACACTTAGAGAGTCGAGACTAATCAATTTGTATTCTTGTTTGGTTTTGATATATTTTTAGGGCAGTTAATACAACCAGAATCTAATATATTAAATATATATTTATCTTTATAATATTTTTTTTCTATAGCAAATACTTTGGTATTATTTTTGTCTTTTTGAAAAACAAAATAAAGCTTCATATTGCTTGATATCGGTAAGTATTTTGTTTCTTTAGTTATTTTAATTTCATTAATTTCTTTAGTTTTAGAAAGTAAAATATCATCATAAGGACTAATCTTTGATAAAAATTTCTTATTTAAGAATAAATTTGTAGTTGAATTTTGATCATTTATTGAATTATTCCATATATCAGTATTTGAGTTATGTAGTAAAGTGAATGAAAGTACACTAATAAAGAAAAATACTGCAATGAAAAAAACAATTGGTCTAGTGTCTTTTATTGAAACTTTTTTTAAACTTTTGATTAAAAAGAATTCAGCAAATATATAGCTGTGTATAGTTGGTATCATTATGATAAGTAATAAATATAAAATATACTCTTGAATATTTGAGTGTCCATAATATAGCATTAAACCCCCAAAACCACAAAGAAGAGAAAGAGAAAGAATAATAAAAATTTTATTACTGTTATTAAAATATAGATCATAAAGAGTAACAAAAAGGTAGGCTATAAAGATTGGAGCTACTGCTGACATACAATAAAACAATATATTAGATTTTAATAGTTCTATATGTAATATTCCAAGACTTGATAATAATAGAATACTCATAAATATAAAAAAAAGAAATGGTTCATTAAGCTGTTTATCTTTTACTTTTGTTATAAAAAATACAGGAGAAGCACCAATGATAGCTATAACATATATTAAAAGAAGAATTATTACAGGAAGTAATAAAATTACAATAATTAAACTTGCGTTTGATAAGCTGATTGAAAATATATATACATCTAAAAATGCAGTGTGGTTAAAGTTAAAAATCTTTGTAAAAGTCCAATAGTCTAATAAGCCAAAAAAAACGATTAAGAAAGGGACGAATATCTTAATACCCATGGTATATAAATCATAAATATTTTTTACAATATTATTTTTTTCTTTTTTATACAAATCATCTTTTATTCTCTTTTTTAGATTGAATTTATTTTTAATCATTAACATAAAGCATCTCTGATGGTATCAGTGGATATAAACATAGGCATTATATTTGTATCTTTATCAGGTGAGTTTATAGCTTCAAAGCCAAGTTTTTTATACCATTCATGTTTTTTATCTTCAGCATCTAAGTAAAGTCCTTTAGCTCCGACTTCCTCAGAAGCTCTTAAAACGAGCTTAAAACAATGCTTTAAGAGTTTAGAACCATAACCTCTGTTCGCATATTTTTTATCTACTCCAAGCATTATTATCCTAAAAACAGGTACCGAACTTGGTGAAGATTTTAGAGGTATCTCAAAAGTAGATTTTTGAATGCTAAAAGTTGTTATTGTATAAAAACCGATAAATCTTTCTTGGTTATTTAAATCAAGTAAAATATAAGCAGCTGAATAGTCATTTTCAACTTGTTTTTTCATAGATTTTTTTACAAATCTATTTATGAGATCGTGGTTACAATCAAATTGTCTTAACCCATTGTAGGTTTTAGCAAAATCAAATCTTTCGATTATTACATTATCGCTCATTTAAATCATCTAGCTTCATTAAGTTATTCAACTCTTTAGTAGCTTTTGGAGGATGATTAATTATGTTCATAAATTTTTTATACCCATTATTGTTTAACGATAGTGATTCAGATTGTTGTATAACTTCTCTTGCTTTTTGAGTAGCAGCTGAGATGATAAAAGCTGATAAGTCCATTCCTTCTAGCGTTGAAGCTATCTTTAGCATCTCTTTTAACCCAGAGTTTATTTTAGTGTCAAAACGAGAATCTTTGCTAAATCCAATATCTACTTGTGCTGTTTGCATAATCTATCCTTTACGGTTGATGTACGGTTATTATATCATATTTTACGCTATTCTTTGTTTATATAGATGCTGTTGAAATTCTATAAATAATGAGCTTATATTTGCAACATCTCCTAAAATAGCTTTTGCATCTTCTAGTGATTGGTATTTACTTTCTAGTAAAATGGGAAGTTTATCTTGTGAAAGTTCTTCTACACCACTTTGGATATACTTTGATAAAACAAATTCTATAAATTCAGCTTGTTCTTTATTAAGAAGAGCAAATATACTTTTTTTAGCTTTGTTTACTCTATCTTGTCTTGAAATCGGTTTTATATCACTATCAAACACATACTTTAAGACATCAAAAATATCACTGTTATGGGCATCTATAAGCTTTTTAAGAGTGTTTAACTCATCTGCTCCGAAACCTGCTTCATTTAGTTTTTCTAAAAGCACTTTTCTAGTTAATGGCTTACTCCAAATAGTTCTTAGTTCTTCTTCATTTTTAAAAAACTTTGGTAACTCTCCAAAAAGATTTTGTAAAAATTCTTCACTAGAGATTGGCTTTCCATCAGCACCCCAAAAAGAGGTAGAGAGCATATGCTGTATCTCTCTCTCTTTTCCATCGCTTAGTTTTACTTTGATTTTTTTAGGTTTTGGATTTGGCTCTTTTGGCTCACTTGGAGTTTTTGGCTCATTTGGCGAAGTGATTGGCTCTGGCTCTAAAGGTTCTCCATCCCACTCTGGGTCTGAGAACCTTTGATACGCATCTACAAAATCATAAATCGTAAAAAACTCTTTGCCATCAAACAGCCTAGTTCCACGACCAATTATCTGTTTAAACTCTATGATTTGTTTTACTGGACGCATAAGAACAATATTACGAATGTTTCTAGCATCTACACCTGTTGATAGTTTTTGAGATGTTGTTAATATGGTAGGAATTAGTTTTTCATTATCTTGAAACTCTCGTAAAAATTGTTCGCCTATTTCGCCATCATTGGCAGTAACTCTAACACAATACTGAGGGTCTTTACTTGTTTTTTTATATTGGTTTACTAAGTCACGGACAGCGGCTGCGTGTTCTTGAGTGGCACAAAAGATGATAGTTTTGTCATTTTCATTTGCCGCGTCCATAAAGATTTTAACTCTTTTTTCTTCTCTTTGTTTTATCTCTATAATCTTGTTGAAATCTTCCTCTTTGTAAAGTTTCCCTTCTTCTATTTCACCTTCTATAATATTGTCATCATTGGTATATAAGTAATCATCAAGAGTTGTTTTGATTCGTTTTACTTTAAAGGGCGTTAAAAAACCATCATTTATGCCATCTTTTAAAGAGTAGATATATACAGGTTTACCAAAGTAATCATAAGTATCTACATTATCTTTGCGTTTTGGAGTTGCTGTAAGCCCTAGTTGAACAGCAGGTGCAAAATACTCTAAGATGCTACGCCAATTTCCTTCATCATTTGCTCCACCTCTGTGACACTCATCGATGATAATAAAATCAAAATAGTCTTTTGGATATTGCCCAAAATAAGGCTCATCTTTTTCACCACTCATAAACGACTGAAAGATAGTAAAAAAGATACTTCCATTTGTTGGGATTTTACCACTCTTTTTTATCTCTTTAGGTTTTATACGAACCATCGCATCTTCACTAAATGCTGAAAAAGAGTTAAAGGCTTGGTCTGCTAATATATTTCTATCTGCTAAAAAAAGTATGCGAGGTCTTCTCTTTGCATCTCTTTTTAGGTTCCACCTTGTGTGAAAAAGTTTCCATGCTATTTGAAAGGCTATGGCTGTTTTACCTGTCCCTGTTGCAAGTGTTAAAAGTATGCGGTTTTTGTTTTGCGCGATTGCTTCAAGAGCATTTTTAACTGCTATTTCTTGGTAGTATCTAGGTTGCCATGTTCCACTTTTGTTTTCAAAAGGGATAGATGCGAATTTCTCTCGCCAAAGGTTTTGGTCTGAGTAAGTCTTCTCCCAAAGTTCATCAGGTGTTAAGTAACTTGAAACTAAACTCTCTTTACCTGTTTTCATGCAGATGCTATAAATCTCTTTACCATTAGTGGAGTAAGTAGTTTCAAGTGAAAGTTTTTGTGCGTAAAGTTTTGCTTGTGCAACACCCTCGCCAACTTCTAACTCACTTCTTTTTGCTTCAACAACAGCAAGTTTAACACCCTTGTAAACTAAAATATAATCAGCGATAAGTGCCTTAGTTCTACCTCCACCCACTTGGATGCGACCATCAGTAATGCGACAAACATTCTCTTCACGAAGAATCTTAGAATCTTCTACAACTCCCCAACCACACGCTTTAAGTTTAGGGTCTATAAGTTCAGCTCTTGTTTGGGCTTCATTCATCATCATTACCTATTTTAAAAAGATTTGTTTTTGGTAGATAGTTCTTTTTTGTACTTACTTTTCTGCCTAACTCTTTTTCAGTTTCAGCTCTTGCATTTCCAGCGACTGCTCCACCACGAGAGGCTACTTTTTTACTTTTTTCTAAAGTATCTGGTTTTTCCTCTTTAGAAATTTCAGTAGTTACTCTTTCGCCTAACATAGAAAATATAAGTTCTAAATCATCCATGTGATCACGAAGATTTGCATTTGATTTTTCAGGTAAGTTTTTATGAGTTTTGTATTCGCTTGGAGTCATGCCAAAAGTGGCTTTTGAGATTTCAGCTGTTAAAATCGCAAAATCTTTATGCTCTTTTATACCTCTCTCTTTCCACTCATCTGTAAGATTTTGACGAATAGCAATTCCACGAAGTCGTTTGTCTATCCAGTCTTTTGGATAACCTTTTTGCTCATAAAGAATTTTCATACGCTCTTGTGCTAGTTCAGGGTTTTCTATCTCTTGGATGCGTTCATGTCCAACTTGTGCTAACCACTGCTTAAAAGGTTCAGCTTTTTTTGATGGTAGGGACTGGATAACTCTAAGGATGCCTTTTGTGTTGGCACAATCTGTTTTATAGTTTTTGCCATCTTTTGCTAGAAGTTTCAGTTGTACCCAAATTGGGGACAACTGAAGTTTAGTAAATTCTCTATCTTTAACTTTCCCCCAGTATTGCCTAGGAGTAGGGCTATCTGTAAGAACTTCAATGATATCAACTACAGAGTAAAACCACTCATCATCTTCCCAAATTCTTCTAATCTCTTTACTTTGAAATATTACTAATTTGTCGTTTTTATTCATGTTAGTTCTCCATTAAAGGCTTTTTGCAAGATGGATTTTTTTAATTCTTCTAGGTCTTGTAGTTTTTTGGTGTAGATGGATTCTAGTTTTTTTGTTTGTTCTTGGAGGGTGTTTAGTTTTTTTACTATTTTTTGTTGGGTTTTGATTATTGGTAGGAAAATTGGAATATTTTTTATTTTTGTTAAATTTAGGTTTTTTTGACGAACACCTCTTCTAAGACTTAAAATTTCTGGTTTAATAGAGTTAATAGAATTTAAAATAAATATTAAGTCTATATCTTTATTTGGGTGTACTCCTGCAATTGCTTGATTAAATGTTGCATCTCTATCAATTATTGACATTTTTAATGCAGCTGTATCATACATTCCTATCAGTAATGAGCCTTGTGGAAATAGTTTAGCAGTTGAATTTTTAATAGCTAAATTATTTATATATCTTTTAGGTTTTACTGTAAATAGTTCATTTAATTCGCCAGATGAATACCAGGCTATATTTCCTTCCCAATATTCTTTTTTTGAACGAGATGGAGTTCCTCCACTTTTTACATTAGCTAATTCACCTAAAGTTTTCTCTTCCCACCCCTCACCTTTATTCTCAAAAACACCTTGCAAATAAGATTCAAAAAGCTCTTTTGCGTTTTGTAAGTTTAACTCTGCATTTTCTTTTGCCTTAGCTATCGCCAAAAAAGCCTCATCTAAAATAGCTACTATTTTTTCTTGTTCTTGGAGAGGAGGGAGTACAATCTCAAAATTTCTTAGATATCCTAGTCCCACAAATTTTTGGGTTGTTCCTTTCGCATCTCTAAGCATTTTCTTTATTACTTGCTCAGAGTCTAAAAAATATTTTAAAAAATGACTATTTTGATTATCGGAAACTTTAAAGAGAGCTACATTTTTTATGGCAAAATCAGGTTCATTTTTAATGACAATAGGATTACCAATTGTCCCAATCATAGCAAATAAAATATCACCTACATCAACTTTACTTCTTTTGTTGATATTTACATAATCAATATGTGAAATATATTTAACTTTATTATAATTTAAAGTGTCCTGTTTTAGATTTTTTGATGTAATTAAAGGATAACCTTCTTCTATGTATCTAGGAGAATCGTGCGTTCCATCTCTTACATCATATACATCGCCAAGCCTCCGAATTTCCCACCCCTCTCTCAAAGCACTACCCTTATTTATCATTCTTAGTTTCTTTTTTACTTAAAAGTTTTTTAGAATTACTAGCATTTACAATAGCCTCGCCTGTTTCTTTTTCTATCTCTAGTCTTGCTGATTTGGCAGCATTGCCACCTTTTTTTGCTACTTTTTTGTTTTGTTCTAAGCCTTGTGGTTTTTGTACCTTTGAAATCTCTGTTGTTGAAGCTTCTGCTAACATATTTAAAACTAACTCTAAGTTAGACATGTTATCTCTTAGGTTCTCTTTTTTTAAACCTTTAAAAGCCTTGTATTCTTTAACGCTTTTTCCAGTCCAAGCACGAGTAAGCTCATTTGTTAGTATGCCAAACTCTAAACCCTCTTTTACCCCTCTTTGTTCCCACTCATCAGTTAGCTCTTTTCTAACTTCTATACTCTTTAGTCTTTGGTTTACCCACTCTTTTGAGTAGCCTTTATCTAAGTAGCTTTTCATCGCTCTATCAAAAGCTAACTCAGGGTCTTCTATCTCATCTATTCTTTCGCTTCCAACTTTGGCTAACCACATCTTAAATGGTTCAGCTTTTTTTGATGGAATAGATTGAATGATTCTTAAAAGTTCTTCTGTATTTGCGACATCAGTAAGACGCATCTTTCCATCTTTAGCTAACATTTTCAACTGGTGACAATTTGTCACCGTTTCATTTCCTTCATTTTTTAAACGCTCTTTTAGCTTATTCCAATACTTTCTTGCCGTTAAATGATTTTCTTGTTCAGTTAAAATAGCTACTATATCAATAAGAGAAAAAAAACCATTTTTCTTGACTCTCATCCCAATGGCTCCTAACATTTTTTGTTTCAAATATTTGGACTTTATTTTTCACACTAAGCCTTTAATAGTTTTAAGAATATTTTCACTCTCTTTATCTAACTCCGCCATAGCTTTTAAAATCTCTTTTGGTTTTCTTAGAGGTGCTTCTTCTGGAGTATTTGGATTTTTAGCACTCAAATCATAAGTAGTTTTATCTATATCTTTTAGTTTTAAAGTCCAAGAGTTTTCACTATCAGCTTTCGTTTTTTGTAACTCTACAAACTCTGCTAAATCTTTTGCATTTAGAGGGTTTGTTTTTCCTAGGTTTCTATCAAGGTTAAGAGAGTAAAACCAAACTTTTTTTGTGCTAAGACCTTTATCAAAAAAGAGAACGACCGTTTTAACACCTGCACCTGTAAAAGTACCTGCGGGTAAGTCTAAAACTGTATGCAAATTACAAGATGTTAAAAGCTCTTTTCTTAAGGCTATAGATGCATTGTCTGTGTTACTTAAAAAAGTATTTTTTATAACTACACCTGCCTTGCCTCCCGCTCGAAGTATTTTGATGAAATGCTGTAAAAATAGAGATGCAGTTTCTCCCGTTTTTATGGGAAAGTTTTGCTGAACTTCTGCTCTTTCTTTTCCGCCAAAAGGTGGATTTGCTAAAACAACATCATAACGGTCTTTTTCTTGTATGTCTGATAAATTTTCGGCTAAAGTATTTGTATGTATGATGTTTGGAGCTTCAACACCATGGAGTATCATATTCATAATGCCGATAATATAAGCTAGTGACTTTTTTTCTTTTCCATAAAAAGTGTTTTTTTGTAAAGTTGTAATGTCTGAAGTAGATAGTTTTTTACTTTCACTTAGGTATGCAAAAGCCTCAACCAAAAAACCTGCTGAACCTACCGCTCCGTCATAGATAGTATTTCCTATCTTAGGATGTACAACTTTTATGATGGTTTTTATGAGAGGTCGTGGAGTGTAATATTCTCCTCCATTTCGCCCTGCATTTCCCATGTTTTTGATTTTACCTTCATAAAGATGGCTCATCTCATGCTTTTGTATATGTGTTTGAAAACGAAGTTCGTCAATGTGGTTTACTACTTCACGCAAATTATAACCACTTTGGATTCTGTTTTTTAACTCACTAAATATTTCACCGATTTTGTACTCAATAGTGTTGGCACTTGCAGCATTTGCTTTAAACTTTTTAAAGTAAGGAAACAGCTCATTGTTTATAAAGTCAGATAAATCATCACCAGTTAAAGCATCATGGTCGATTTTTCCATTTGATAGTTTTGGAGCAGCCCAAGTTTTCCATTGAAACTCAGATTTTATAATATTTGTGTAAGTTGTTCCCATAAGTTCACAAGCTGTTAGTTTATCTTTTTCTAAATCATCAAGGTACTTTAAAAATAAGACCCAAGAGGTTTGTTCTACATAATCAAGCTCACTTCCACACCCTGCATCTTTGTGGAGAATATCGTCTATATTTTTAAAAGTTTGTTCAAACATATTTTATTTCTTCTTCATAGTTAGTTTATTAGTTTCACTATTATACACTACAAAAGAAGAGTAAGGAATAGAGTAAGAAAAAGCTTCTTCTAACGATATGTTTTTTACTATTGAGATAAATGTTTTTATAACACCACTGTGAGTCATAACTAAAATATTTTTGCTTTGCGTAGATGCTAGGGTAGTGAAAAAAAACTTCTCTACTCTTGCTTTAAAATCTTCTATGCTTTGTCCATCTAAGGCATCTATAAATTGAATAAAATTTTCATATTTTAGTGAGTCTTTTGTACAAATCTCATCAAAACTAAGTCCTTCATGTTTTCCCCATGATTTCTCTCTTAACTCTTTTGTGTAGGTTATGGCATCTGTACTTATAAATGCTTTTAGTGTTTCTTTTGCACGAAGAAGGTCAGAACAGTAGATGTCATCAAAGTTTGAGGCTTTAAAATGTTTGCCTAAGTCTTTGGCATCTGCGTAACCTTTAGTTGAGAGTCCAATGTTTAGATGCCCGTTATAACAACCTAGATATTTTTCTTCTACTTGGGCGTGGCGAACAAGAGTTAAAGTCATAGTCCAACACCAAGTAAGATGGCATTTAGTAAGATAAGTTCTGTAACTTCAATAGTAAAACCATAAATATCTCCACTAAAACCACCATATCTTTTTACAAAAAATGTTTTTATAACAAACAAAATTAAAATACTTAAAATAAAAAGCCAAAAACTAAATAGACTTAAAACCATGATATAGATAAAAGCTATGAGAACATGAGAACTTTTTAGCTCTTCTTTTGCTAAGGTACCCATGCCATTTTTAGAAATATAAGGAAATAAGTAGATAGCCAAAACAGCATTAAAACGAGAGAACATAAGAACTACTGGCAAAAGATAGTAAGCTTCAAAGGCTACAAAGGTAGATGCTTTTAAAATTAAAAAAACGATACTAAATATCATGCCCATTCCACCAGTATGAGGGTCTTTCATAACTTCAAGCGCTTTTTGCTTGGGTACAAAAAGTCCATCTATGGTGTCACTTAAACCATCTAGATGCAAGGCTCCTGTTAAGATAACTAAAAGTGTGAAAATGATTATGCCTAGATGCTCTGCTTGAAAATAGTTAAAAAGTAAAGAGTGAGTTAGCCATAGAGCAACCCCAAGTAAAAAACCTACAAGTGGGTAAAACATAACAGCATAACCGTTAATACCTTTGTAAAAATTGTGAACTTTAAAAAAAGGTAGGCTTGTTAGCATACTAAGAGATAGGGCAAAACCTTTTAGAATATTTTTCATTTTATTCTCGTAGAAATTCCAGCGATAGTATGGTAAACCTCATCGCAATTTTGGGATATTAGCTGAGAAATTATGCCACTAGCATCTATGAAATCACTGGCTAGTTTATTTTGAGGAATGATACCTGAACCAACATCATTCAAAACAAAAACTATTGTTTGTTCTAGTTTTAGAATTTTTTTGAGTTCTTTTTTCATATCCGCTAAATTAAAACCATGATGAAACATATTGTTTATCCACATACTAACACACTCAACTAACACAGGAGTTTTGTTAGCTTTTATACTTTTGTATATGCTAAGACTCTCTTCAACGGTGTTAAACTTATCGTGTCTGTTTTTTTTATGCTCTTTTATCCTTTCTTTTATACCCGCATCTATAAACTCTGTTGTCGCTAGATAGCATGGTTTAGAGCTTGAGAGTTTTAAAATATAGTTTTGAGCATTTACACTTTTACCACTTTTAATACCACCTATAAAAAGAGCTTTCATCTTTTTACATTCCATATATTAGAAGTTCTATGGCTTCTAAAAGTTGTTCATTTGTTATATTATTAGCCTTTGCATATCCTAGAGATGCCCCCGCTCCTACGCCTTCTTTTGCCTCACCTTCATCATATTTTTTTAAAATCGGGATCTCTGTTTGCTCAAAGGAAAATGAGGTGTAAACAGCATGCGGAGTGTAGCTAAGTTGTGAGAGTATCTTTTTAATATCAGAGTTTTTATCATCAACTACCCAAGCAGTAGTGGCTAAAGTTATATTTTCACTTTTAACTCTTATGAAAGTATCTTCTTTTAGTCTGTCAGCTACTAAAAGACAAGCTGCCATCTGTGTGCCTCCAGCTAAAACGATATGAAATCTTCTTGAAGCTTCTATGATGAAACCTGCACAAAAGATAAGCATATTATCACTAACAAGAGAGAGTTTTTCAAAGTTATTCATCTCATCATTCAAGAGTGCCATTGCTTTGTTGATAGTTTGGTTTTTTATATCATCTGGTACATTTAAAAAACTTGATGAAAAATCATCTCTTAAGCCATAACCCAAAGCTAAAGCAGTAGTTGCCGCTGTTGTTGTCCCGCTAGGCGTACTTTCTCCTAGTATGAGATAATTTCCTCTTAACTCATAGTTCTTCCCTGCAATCATTCCCTTTTTAAACATCTCTTTAGCATCTATCTTTGCTCCCGTTGTTATTGACTCTGAGGGGGAGATGCCAAAGTTCAAAATAGGTGTATTTTGAGGTATCGCATCTAGACCAAGATTTAAAATTTCAATATTTGAAAATGGTACAAGATTATGAACTGCTCTTGTTATGAGTGCTGGAGTTGGAACGCCTGTTGGAGTTTCAGCCAAATCAGGCATAGAGAAAACTTTTTCATTTATTATAAATTCAGCATCTAAGGTTGGGGTTAGTGGAATTTTCCCAGGGATGCCAGCTTGAGTTATACCCTCTATTTCACAAGTTCTTGTGATAGATGCCCCTAGTAAAAAGTCAGCTTTTCCTTTTGGAAGTGAATCAGTTTTGTTTGTAAAAATATTTAGTGTTTGCAATTAGTTTCCCTTTTTATAATTGTTGTTCATTTCAAGAAAAAGTCTTTTAATCGTTAATGCCACACGATGTGATGGAATGTGTAAATAATCTTCATCAACGATAGATATGTTTTTATTTCTTGAAGCATTTGTAGGTAAGCGATACCAAGCTTTAAGGGCTTTTTTAATATCTACATTTGGTTCTGTTGCATGTGAATGTAAAATGATAATTTGGTCGGGATTTAAAGCTATGATATTTTCATAATTTAGAACTGGTTGAGAAGTGGAGTTTGAGCTATAAGCATTTTTGTTTCCACTAAGTTTTATGATATCTTCAAAAAATATGTTATGTCCTGCTATGTAAGTCGATGAGCGTAAGTCTTCTCTTAAGCCATAAACTATCATAACGCTATGTGGAGCTATGTTTATAGGAGCATTCTTTATCTGGGCATCTATACTTTTTATAAGTTTTTCATACTTTTTTGAAGCTATTTCAGATGCAAGTATTGTTATTGATTTTTTAATATTTTCTATATTTTTCAGATTTAGCATCAAAGTTTTAATTTCAAAATATTTTAACTTTTCTAAAGTACTTTGATTAAAACTTTGTCCAACTACTAAAGTAGGCTCAAGTGCTAAAATTCTTTCAATATTTGGATTTTCATAACCACCTACTATGGGAAGCTTTTGCGCTTGTTTAGGGTAAAGAGAAAAAGAAGAAGTCCCAACAAGAAAATCACCTTTTTCAAGTGCATAGACTATCTCAGTTATGGAGGGGCTAAGAGAGATGATTCTCTCATTAGCACTTAGTATAAAGAACGATAATAGAAGTAAAATTAGTGTTTTCATATTACCTTTAGTATTTTAATTTAAAACCAACGAGAGCAGTTGTTGTAAAATTTACAGGATAAATAGAGTCGTTTCTTATCCAAATACCATTTTTTTGATTAAACAGATTATTTATTTTAGCAAAAACTTCCCAAGATTTTTTAGCATAAGTTGCTGAGAGGTCTGTACTCATATAAGCATCTTGTTTTTGAGAGAAGTTATTGTTGAAATCATTTGCAGCGTAAGCTTGAGAGCGATAAACTTGTGTTAGGGCGATTGTGCTAAAGTCATCTGGCATAAACCCAAGAGTTACTTTAACATTATGGTCTGAAACACCTGGTAGATGCTTCCCAGCATAATCAAATCCTCCCTCTTTTTCTTCATCTATGATAGCTTGAACATAGTTATAATTTAATGCTAAACTCCATTGTTTTGAAACAAGCCACATATCATATAAATCAAGCCCATATTTGTGTGACTTATCTATATTTGTATTTTTATTTGCTGAAGACAAAAGCGGTTGATAGTAGATTTCATCTTGTAAATCAATATAATAAGCTGTGATTTTAAACTTATTCGATTTTGTTATATAGTTAAATCCAAGGTTAAAGTTATTTGCCTGAGATGGATTTACATAACCTAAAAATACTCCTGTATTCCACTTAAAGAGTCTGTCTAAATCTGCTGATTGATAAGTATGTGCATAGTTTACAAAGATTGATTTTTCATTATCAAAAGTGTAGTTATATCCAAGTTCTGCGCCATGAAGCGTATCATATTGATTATCTCCTGTTTTACTCTCAAATGAAACTTTTTCATATCTATAACCAGCTTTAATAGAAGAGTTGTTTAGGGCATAACTACTCATAATATATCCAGCATTATTTTTCTTTGTTAAATCATTCTTTGGATTTTTTCTATTGTAGTTGTAATCATCATATCCAACTGAGAGATTGAAACTCTCACTTTCATAATCCACTTTTATCTTAACGCTGTCATACAGATAATGCGCTGGATCTCCTGAACCGTATTGAGATTTTTTTCTCTCTCTTGAACCATCTATATTTACAATAAGCTTATCGTTTATGTCATATCCCACTCCAGCACTTAGTGCATCTGTATCATAAGATTGTTGTGTAAAAGCAGACCAAGCATTACTCATTTGAGTTGGGTCTTCATCATACTCTGCTTGAGTTAAACTCCCAGCGTAGATAACATCTGTTCTAGCACTAGAGATTCCAGCTCTTAATTCTAAACTCTCAATAGGTCTATATGATATGTTGAGTGTTGCTGTTGAGAGTTGGTTTTTGTCTTTATTTCCATTTGTATCAATATCTCTAATACCATTATTTTTTTGAGCTTCACCACTTGCAGAAATAGCTAGTTTATCATCTTTGTGACCAAGATAAAATGAACCAGATGCTGTTCCATAAGTTCCTCCATAAAATGAAAGTTCTTTGTCATTGTTTTGTTTTGTAGTAATGTTGATAACACCAGCATTCGCGCCATCTCCCGCAACTACAATACCACTAGATTTTATAATTTCAATGCGACTGATAGATGTTGGTGAGATAGATGATAGTAGTTGAGGCACTCCATCTACATTGTTTAGTTTTCTACCATTAACTATGATAACGATATTTTGATAGCCATCTCCACCATATCCACGCATATCAAGTTTTTGAGAAAAAGGATTTCCATAGCTAGGTGTTGCTGTAACAGAAGTTTGTTGGTTTAAAAACTCATATACATTTCTTACATTGGCTTTTTGGATATCTTTTTGTGTATAAACTTCTACGGCATCTGTAGATCTTAACTCATCTGTTTTTATGGCAGTTGAGGTGATACTTAGTGGATTTAAAACTATTGTTTTTGTGTCTTGGGCGTTAAGAGAGCTTAAAAAAGCGACTAAAACTAATGATAGTTTGATTGTTTTTTGCATTATTATAATGTCCTTAATCTTTTAAATTTTATAGTATAAATTTTATAGATTACTTCACTTTGTTCGTAATGACAGTCATTGCGAGGAGGTACGATGAAGTAATCTAGATTAAGTTGAAGGCGGTGAGGTTATTTTAATTGTTAGTGGTTTTCCACTAAGAGTGGCAGTTGAAGAGAACATAGCCACAATTTTTTGTTGTGAAACATGGGCTTGTATTGCTGCTAAGGAGAAGTAATTTTTACCAAAACCTTTAGGGCTCATCTTTGTATCTCTTTTGAATTTTTTTGCAAGTATATCAAAAAATCTGATAAAATACTTTTATGAAACTATCGCATTTAAAACAAATAAAAAACTATCTACTTAAATTTAAAAAAATTTCTGCCATTTATAGAGTAAGTGATACCATTATAAAAATAGCTTTTGATAAAAATGATGAGCTTTACTTTGAGATGCAACGCTCAAACTCTAAGATGTTTAGATGCTCCTCTTACGCTCGTTCAAAAGTTTATAATGCTCCTTTTGATGTCATCTTGGCAAAACGCTTTAACAGAGCAAATATCTTAGGAGTGGAGCTTTTAAATGATGATAAAATCTTAAGATTTACTACCTCCATAGCATCTGCATATAAAGAAGAAACTACACTTTTACAGTTTGAATTTACTGGCAAATACACAAATGTAGTTATTTTAGATGAACATGAGGTCGTTCTTGAAGCCTTGCGTCATGTTGATTTGTTTTCTTCATTTCGTGAGATTAGAGTTGGACAAAAACTTTTAAATGTTTTACCTGCTCCTTTTGTGGCAAAAGAGTACCCACTTGAAGATGTAGAAAGATTTTTATATGATGAGTATGAAAAGGAAGTAAAAAACAGATTAGACTCGCTTAAAAAACAAAAGATTCTTTTTTTAAACAAAAAGCTTAAAAAACTACAAAAACTTTATGATTTACTTGATGATGAAACAAAACTAAAAAATGAAGTGCAAAAGTGTCAGCACCATGGGAATATAGTTTTAGCAAATATTCACAATATTAAATCTTATCAAAAAACTTTAAATTTAAATGATTATGATGGAACACCTTTGGTAATAGAACTCCATAAAGAGCTTTCAACCCCTGCTTTAATGGCATCTTCGCTTTTCTCAAGAAGTAAAAAAGCGAAACAAAAAGTTAAGCATCTATACATCGAAAAAGAGTCTTTAAGTTCTAAAATAGCACATATTGAGCTTTTTATACATACGGTTAAAGAGGCAAAAGATGTGGCAAAGATTCAGCTTCTTTTTCCTCCTAAAATTCAAACAAAGAAAATAAAAATAAATGATTCTGTTGAAATATTTTGGATAGAAGGCTACAAGGTTCAACTTGGTAAAAATGAAAAAGGCAATATAGAAGTTTTAAAAAATGCAAGAGCAAGAGATATTTGGGTTCACATGAAAGAGCGTCCATCTGCTCATGTTATCATCACAACTGATAAGCAAAATCTACCTTTAAAGATTATAGATGCGGCTGGAAGGTTGTGTGTAGATTTTACAACAATTCAAAAAGATAAGTTTTTGGTCGATTATACTCCTAGAAGAGAAGTAACTATACAAAGTGGTGCAAATGTGTTGTACAATAAGTACAAAACAATAGAGGTAGATACAAGAACATAAATTTAAAATAACTTTAGTCGCCTCAGCGGCGCAAGCGGAATAAAGGGACTAGTTCCTTTATGGGACTATTAGAGTAAAAGGTCCCTTGAATTTATGAAATAAATTAAAGGAAACATTATGGCTGTTGGTGCGATAGGAAGTGCAATCTTTACAAATCAAATGACAGCAAGTGTATCTTCTGTACAAAGTGCTCATAATAATCGTGTTGATTTTCAAAACATGGTCGCTCAAGCTGCTGTAAATGAAAAAGATGAAAAAGTTTTAGAAGTTCGTCCTGCTGAAGAAAATCATGAAGTTGATCCAGATAGAGAACATGAAAAAAATGAAGCTGACCAAGAAACAGCAAGAGCAGAACATGATGAAGATGAAGAAGATGAAAAAGAAAACGAGTTCCCCATTTATAAACTAGATATTAAAGTGTGATTTGGTATAATTCATAAATTACAAATTATAATATTTAGGAAATTTCATGAACTTTTTAAACTCTATGAATGTTAGTAAAGAAAGAGTTGTCACAGGTTTTTCGCTTATTGGTTTTGTTTTACTCATAGGTTTTATAGACAACTTTTTTATGATGTGGGCATTTCTTGGCGTAGTTTATCTTTTAGCTTTTAAAGAGGCTCAAAAACTTTTTGAAGTAAAAAATGATTCTCTTCTCGTTATTGCTCTTGGTGTTTGGCTTATGGCTGGCATCTATCCTTATGGTGATGACCTTTTTGTTTTAGCTGGAGTTGCTTATGCAAGTGCTATCGCTTTTAACAAAGAACTAACTTGGAATAACTTTTTTCCTTTTATATATCCAACCGCTGGAATGCTTTTTATCTTTACAATGTACCAAGAGTATGGCGTCATTTCACTCCTTTGGTTACTAGCAGTAGTTGCTTTGACTGATGTTGGTGCTTACGCCGTTGGTAAAAGCATGGGTAAAACACCATTTTGTGAAACTTCTCCAAACAAAACTATGGAGGGTGTTGTTGGTGGCATAGTCGTTGCAACACTTGGTGGAATGTTTGTAGGTTTGAGCATAGTTGATTTAAGTATATCTTTTATCATCTCATTTATGGTTGCAACAAGTTCTATTTTTGGTGATTTATTTGAGAGTAGTTTAAAAAGAAGTGCTGGAGTAAAAGATAGCGGTGACATTCTCCCCGGACATGGTGGCATACTCGATAGAATAGATGGTTATCTTTTTGGTTCGATTGTGATGTTGGTTTTACTTCGTGGGCTTGTATAGGTGATACTTTTAGGCTCAACAGGTTCAATAGGTGTAAATACTTTAAAAGTTGCTAAAAAATTCAATATAAAAGTTGAAGCCTTAGTTTGTGGAAAAAATATTAAACTTCTAAATGAACAGATTTTAGAGCATCAACCAAAAGTTGTTGTTGTTGCAGATGCAAAAGATATAAAAAATGTAAATCATAAAAATGTTTTTTCAGGTCAAGATGCTATTTTAGAAGTTATAAAAGATGCTAAATCAGAGTTAGTCGTTAATGCTCTTGTCGGTTTTTTAGGTCTTCGTCCTACACTTACAGCCATAGATGCAGGTAAAAAGGTTGCACTTGCAAATAAAGAAAGTTTAGTTGCTTGTGGAGCATTTATAGATGTAAGTAAAATCCAACCCATAGATAGTGAACATTTTGGGCTTTGGTATTTGATGCAAGATAGACCAGTCCAAAAGATGATTATCACGGCAAGTGGTGGAGCTTTTCGTGACTGGGATATTAACAAACTTCAAAATGCAACTTTGGCAGATACACAAAAACATCCAAACTGGTCGATGGGGCAAAAAATAACCATAGACAGTGCAACAATGGTAAACAAAATATTTGAACTACTTGAAGCAAGATGGCTTTTTGGGGAAGGTCAATACGACGCTATCATCGAAACAAAATCCCTTATTCACGCACTTATAGACTTTAAAGATGGCTCAACTACGGCTCACTTTGCAAACGCAAGTATGCAACTCCCAATAGCGTATGCTCTAGATGAACGGATGGATGAGCAGATTTTAAAACATGTTGATTTGCTAGAAGTCGGAAACTTAGAATTTAGAAAAATAGAGAAAAATCGTTATCCTATTTGGGAAATCAAAGAAGAACTACTAAAAAATCCGATAAGAGGCTTAGTAGTAAATGCTGCAAATGAAGTTGCGATAGAAAGATTTATAAATAAAGAAATAGGTTTTATGGATATTAGTAAAACAATCATAAAAGCTTTTGAGAATTTTTCGCAGATGCCTAATAGTGTTGATGATGTTTTTGCTTTAGATAAAGAAGTAAGAGAGTTTATTAAAGGAATAGAATAGATGACTGATCAAATAGATAAAGCTACTAGTGGTGGCGACCTGCTTACATGGGGAATAATGTTTGGTCTACTTGTAGTAGCTGCTATTGGTCTAGCTATTTGGGATAAGAAATTTCGAGAGGAACAAGGAAAATGATTCTTAGTATAGAAAGTAGCTGTGATGATAGTGCTATAGCCATTACAGATATAAAAACAAAAAAACTCATTTTCCATAAAAAAATATCTCAAGAATTAGAGCATAGTGTTTATGGCGGTGTTGTTCCTGAACTCGCAGCCAGACTTCACGCTGAAGCTTTACCAAATATTTTAGCAGAGTGTGAACCTTATTTTAAAGACTTAAAGGCAGTAGCAGTAACTTCTACTCCTGGATTAGCAGTAACTCTTGTTGAGGGCGTAACGATGGCAAAGGCTATTGCAGTTGCTCTTGATATACCTCTTATTGGGGTAAATCATTTAGTTGGTCATATTTACTCTTTGTTTATAGATAAACCAACACTGTTTCCGTTAACAGTTCTTTTAGTTTCTGGTGGACATACTCAAGTTATGCAAGTAAAATCATTAACAGATATACAAACCGTTGCAAAAAGTATGGACGATAGTTTTGGAGAGAGTTTTGACAAGGTGGCTAAAATGATGGGGCTTGGTTATCCCGGTGGTCCACTTATAGAAAAATTGGCAAAAGATGGAGATAGAAAAAAGTTTAACTTTACTATTCCTCTTTCACAATCTCCTCTTATAGCTTTTTCATATTCTGGACTTAAAAATGCAGTTAGATTAGCGATTGAAAAAACACCAAAAGAAGACTATAAAGATATTGCTGCTTCATTTGAGCATATAGCATCTGCTCATCTTACACAAAAATTAAAAAAATATTTTAAAACTACTGCTCCAAAAACTTTCGCTATTGTTGGTGGGGCTAGTGCGAACCTTTACTTACGCTCTCAGATAGAAGAACTTTTAAAACCACATAAGGCAAAATTACTTTTAAGTGACCTAAAGTGGTGTTCTGATAACGCGGCAATGATTGGAAGAGTAGCAGTAGAGATGTATGAAAAAGAGATGTTTAGTGACTTAGAAAAGTTAGCCATATCTCCAAGAAGCTCTTTATAATCTTAATCAAAACTTAATAAAAAATAGCATAAATCTAAACAAGACAATTTTTATCCGATTTAACATATAATTCCCCCGTCCAATTAATAAATCACTTATAATCTATAAAAGTGATTCTCTTTTTGCTCATTTAAGTATGAAGCAATAAAAGCAAAAATAAAATTTAAACTAAAACACAAGGAGCCAAAATGGCAACAGTAACTTTCAAAAATGACATCGTATGTAATTTAGCAGGAACAGAAATAAATGTAGGTGATGTAGCACCAGTAACAACAGTAGTAAACTGTGATCCAATGCTTCAAGATGAGCAAATCGGTGGAGAAGGTAAAGTTCAACTAGTAGTAGCAGTACCATCTTTAGATACAGGTGTTTGTGACGCTGAAACAAGAAGATTTAACACTGAAGCAGCATCTTTAGAAGGCGTTGAAGTTATTACAGTTTCTATGGACTTACCTTTTGCAGCAGCAAGATGGTGTGGAGCAGCTGGAATCAGTAACTTAAAAGTATGTTCTGACTTTAGAAACAAAGATTTCGCTAACAACTATGGTGTTCTTTTAGCTGATGGTCCTTTAGCTGGTATCACTGCAAGAGTTATTTTTGTAATCGGTAAAGATGGAAAAGTAACTTATAAGCAAGTTGTTCCAGAAATTACAACTGAGCCTAACTATGAAGAAGCTTTAGCAGCAGCAAAAGCAGCTTTATAAGATAACCCCTCAACATAACTAAAAGATTATTTTCATAAAAGCTACTTTTCTTCCCCCTGAGTAGCTTTTTCTTCCACTTTAGAGCTTTTGCTCTAAAGATTCCTTTTAAAACTCTTTGATATAATGATATAAACAATCAAAGGATATTTTAATGAAAAAAATATTGACAACATTAGCATGTGTAGTTATTTTAGCCTCAAGTTTAAGTGCAAATGCTATAAAAGTTGAATTAGGTGTTGGTGCTTGGGCTCAGGCTTCAAGTGGAGAGCTTAGCTATACAGATGCTAGTAATGTTACAGCTACTGATAAATCAAAAGAGGATTCTCAAACACAAGCTTATTTGTGGGTTTTACTAAAACATCCAGTACCTATTTTACCAAATTTAAGACTAGAGTATGCAAACTTAAATAACAATGGTTTAGCAACAGGTTCATTTAAAAACTTTACTGCTCCAACAAATTCAAAAACAACTTTAGGTGTAACAGAGTTTGATATTATTCCTTACTACAATATACTTGATAATACATTATGGATAACACTAGACTTAGGACTAGACTTGAAAGTGGCAGATATAAAGTATGAGGTAGATGCCGTTGTTGTAGATGCAGTAACTACAGACTATAGCGACTCAAAAACAGTAGTTATCCCTCTTGTATATTTAAGAGCAAGAGTTGAGATTCCTAAAACAAATATAGGCTTAGAGAGTGATCTAAAGTATATTTCTTATGGGGGCAACACCGTATATGATGCTCGTGTTAAAATTGACTATACTTTTGATATAAAGTCGCCTATAAAACCAGCAATAGAATTAGGATATAGAATACAAAAAATCAAACTTGAAGACGATAGTGCAGGAGATGCTAATGTGGATTTAGATTTTTCAGGTGTTTATGCAGGTTTAATGCTTCGTTTCTAACTCTTTTTTATGAGTGGCGAAGAGTCACTCATATAGTCTTTATCCAAAATCTTTACTTCACACTCTAGCCAAATATTAAATTTTTCATAAACTTTTTTTTGAGCTTCTTGTATGAGAGAGATAGCATCTTCAAATATTCCATTTCCATGATTTACTAAAAAATTTGCATGTTTTGTACTAAACTCCATATCCCCAATTCTTTTGCCCTTTAGTCCAACTTCTTCTATAAGTCTTCCTGCATAATCGCCTTTAGGGTTTTTAAAACAACTACCTGCCGATGGTGTACTTGGTTGATTTAAGCGCATCTTTTTAAACATATCTATTTTATCTTCATTAAATCCAAAGTTTAGATGAAAGGTAGCTTGTAAAATAGGAGAGTTAATATCTGTATATCTATAACCAAAATCTATATCTTTTTTTAGTTTTTTACCATTACAAGTTTTTATAGATATGAGTTGATTAAAGATTTCATACTCTTTTAGGCCAGCATTCATAAAAAGCAAACCACCTAATGTCCCTGGCAGATGAGATACAAATTCAAAATTTGCAATATTGTTTTTTTTACAAAAAGAAGCTATCTTACCAGATGGTGTTGCCGCGCCGATTTTTAAAATAGCATCTTCTATTTTTATATAATCATATATTTTAGAGAGTTTCATTAGTTTTGGAGGGTTATTGCCAAGTAAAATATTATTGCAAGAGCCTATGAGATAATACTCTTTTGTAAAATCATTTACCTCTTCTAAAAGTTTTACATCAAGGCTTGGACCTATTTTTATAGAAGAAAATGTTGAGAAGTTTATTTTTTTAGAACTCATCACTCTATAAATTCAGTCATCATACCAAAGACATTTGTTGCAAAGTCTGTCATTACATTTAGCATCCAAGGCATTGTTAAAATAATCACAACAACAACACCAATAATCTTAGGAATAAAAGATAGAGTCATTTCATTTATTTGCGTAGTTGCTTGAAAAATACTTACAGCCAAACCTATAAACATACCTGTTAGTAAACCAGGAAGAGCTAAAATAAGGGCTGTTTTAAAAGTTTCAACTCCTAATGCGATTAGTTTTGCTTCCATTATTTATGAGTTCCTAAGTTCTTTATATTCTGTTGGAATCATAAAGTCTTGCACATTAACTTGTGCATCGTAAAAGCCATGTTTATACCCTATCTCAAAAAGTTTATTTATCGCTTTGTATTGAATATCGCTAAGAGTTATAGAGTCATCATTTGCATAAAGTTCTAGGTATTTGTCTAAGGTTTGGGCATCAATGCGAACTAAATCTCTTTCAATAAGCATTTTAGAGAGTCTATCTTTATGTTCTCGTGCTACTTTTACAGCTTTTGTTAAAGTTGCTTCATATTCAATAGCTTTGTTTAGTGGAAGTGAACGGCGAATTGCCATGCCCCCAAGAGGAAGAGGTAAATAATCTCCCGCTAACTCTTGCCAAATATCCCACATCTCTCTCTCAACTTCTAAGGCTTCATCATAAGTTAAGATGCTCTCATGTATCAAAACACCTGCATGAACAACTCCATCTAAAACTGCTTGTTCTATTTCTAAGAAGTTCATGTATGTTATTCTGGCATCTGGGTAGGCTATACGAAAAAGCATAGCATTTGTAGTGTGTTTTCCACTAAGAGCTACTTTGAAGTTTCTTTTGAGTTTAACGCCTTTTTTCTTGATGAGTTTAGGACCATAACCTTCACCAAAACTAACAGCAGTTCTTAGTGGGGCATAATCATCTTTTATGTGCGGATAAAGTGCAAAACTTATAGCAACTATGTCATAAACACCATTTAATGCGTCTTCATTTAAAGTTTGAATATCTTTTGCAACATTATCAAAAAGAGTATTTTCCATATCTACCCAACCAAATTTTATGGCATAGTACATAAATATATCATCGGCGTCAGGAGAGTGGGCTATTAAAGTTGTTTTCATAACTTATATTTTAACCAAATTAGGATAAAATCCTGCCAATATAGAAAAAAGTTATAGAGAAATAAGATATAAAATATGACAAATTGCAATACTTTTTAAAAAGTTTCGTAAATTCATATACAATTACTCAAAATTTAAAATAAGTGAGCCACAAATGGACGCAAATAAACAAAAAGCATTAGACTTAGCGATGAAGCAGATTGATAAAGCATTTGGTAAGGGTGCTTTAATGCGCCTTGGTGATAAAGATATTCAGCCAATGCAATCTATTAGCACAGGCTCTATAGGGCTTGATTTGGCACTTGGTATTGGTGGAATTCCTCAGGGTCGAGTTGTAGAAATTTATGGACCTGAGAGTTCTGGTAAAACTACTTTAGCACTTCAAATAACAGCAGAGTGTCAAAAAGCAGGAGGAATATGTGCATTTATAGATGCAGAACATGCTCTTGATGTTGTATATGCTAAAAATCTTGGTGTTGATGTTGAGAATCTACTTGTTTCTCAACCTGATTATGGTGAGCAAGCTCTTGATATTGTTGAAACAATTGCTAGAAGTGGGGCAATTGATTTAATCGTTATTGATTCTGTTGCAGCACTTACTCCCAAAGTAGAATTAGAGGGTGAGATGAGTGATCAGCAAGTTGGTCTTCAAGCTAGATTAATGTCAAAAGCACTTAGAAAACTTACTGGGGTTCTTTCTAAAATGAACTGTACAGTTATTTTTATTAATCAGCTTCGTATGAAGATTGGAATGATGGGGTATGGTTCTCCTGAAACAACAACTGGTGGTAATGCTCTAAAATTTTATTCTTCTGTTCGTATAGATGTAAGAAGAATCGCTTCTTTGAAACAGGGTGAAAGCCAAATAGGTAATCGTGTTAAAGCAAAAGTTATCAAAAATAAAGTAGCACCACCATTTCGTCAGGCAGAATTTGACATAATGTTTGGAGAAGGAATCTCAAAAGAGGGTGAGCTAGTTGATTATGGTGTTAAATTGGACATAATTGATAAAAGTGGAGCTTGGTTTTCTTACGAGGAAACAAAACTTGGTCAGGGGCGTGAAAATGTTAAGGCTAAGTTTAAAGATGAACCAGAATTAGCAGCTGAGATAGAAGAAAAAATAAAAATAGCTATGGGTATTAGTAATGTTATGGTTATGGATACAAGTGAGATAGATGATTCAGATGCTTAGGTTGAAATAAACTTACTCTTAACAAATTTTAGATAAAATGCTAAGAATATAAAAGCATAAAGGTAGATAGATGTTTATTGATAGCGTTAGTGCAATTGAAGTAATGGATTCTCGTGGAAATCCTACAGTTAAAGCGACAGTAGAGTTAAGTGATGGAACAATTGAGAGTGCTATTGTTCCTTCTGGAGCAAGTACAGGTAAGCGTGAAGCATTAGAACTTCGTGATGGAGATGAACGCTATAAGGGGAAGGGTGTTTTAAAAGCTGTTTCTCATGTTAACAATGAACTCTCAGATGCTCTTATTGGACAATCTCCTTTTAACCAAGCGATGATAGATGCTATTATGAAAGAAGTTGATGGCACAGAGAACTATGGAAATTTAGGAGCAAATTCTGTTCTTGGTGTTTCTATGGCTGTTGCTCGCGCGGCTGCTAAAAGTTTAGGTATGCCACTTTATCGTTACCTTGGTGGTGCAAATGCTATGACTATTCCTACTCCAATGTTAAACATCATAAATGGTGGTTCACATGCTGATAACTCTGTTGACTTTCAAGAGTATATGATTGTTCCTGTTGGTTTTACTGATTTTGCAGAAGGTTTACGCGCATCTGCTGAAGTTTACCACAGCCTAAAAGCTATACTAAAATCTAACAAACACAATACTGCTCTTGGTGATGAAGGTGGATTTGCTCCAGATTTATCTTCAAATGAAGAACCAATACAAGTTATTTTAGAAGCGATTGAAAAAGCTGGATATAAAGCAGGTGAACAAATCGCAATCGCTTTAGATGTAGCAGCATCTGAGCTTGTTGTAGATGGCGGATATAGACTTGACTCGGAAAATCGTACAGTAAGTTCTGCTGAGTTAGTTGATTATTACGCTGATTTATGCGCTAAATATCCAATAGTTTCTATCGAAGATGGTTTAAGTGAAGATGATTGGGATGGATTTAAGCTAATGACTGAGAAGCTTGGCGATAAAATTCAAATAGTTGGAGATGACCTTTTTGTTACAAATGTAAATATTTTAAATGAAGGTATCAACAAAGAGATAGCAAACTCAATCCTTATAAAACCAAATCAAATAGGTTCAGTAAGTGAAACTATGTTGACGGTTCGTTTAGCTCAAAGAAATGGGTATACTTGTGTTATGAGTCATCGTTCTGGTGAGAGTGAAGATGCTTTCATAGCTGACTTTGCAGTAGCATTAAACTGTGGTCAAATTAAGACAGGTTCAACCGCTCGTGGTGAGAGAACTGCTAAATACAACCGTATTTTAGAAATAGAAAATGAAGTTATGTATGGCGAGTATTTAGGGTCAAGAATCTTTAACTAAGTAAAAATTATGCAGAATGAAGAACTTTATGAAGATATAGACGACTCCCAAAGTATTACACAGAAATATTTGGGGCTCTCTTTAGCAAAGTTTTTATTTTTATTTTTAATAGTTTTAGTGGTTGGCATCTATATAGGGATATTACTTTATGGAACAAATTCTTTAGAAGTTCTCTTTGAACTTCAAGATTATGAAGACTATCTTCAAAGTGAAGTTTATAGACTTAAAGATGAAAATGCTGAACTTCAAAGAGAGTATTTCGAACTCAAAGAAATTTCTGCACAATAACTTGATATAATGCTTAGAGATAAATTTAGGGGTAGATTTGATTAAAGTTTTATTTGTTTCATCCTTGCTACTTCTGTCATTAGAAGCTAGAGAAAATCCTTTTTTCCCTCCCAAAGGAGAAAAGGATATGACCTACACTTCAAACACTGTAAAATCACTCTCCCCACTAAAGCGTTCATCAATCACTCTACCCTCAAGTGCGAGAATAATAAAAAAAGTAACTATTGAATATGAAAACCTAGATGCATCAATACAAACAAGAAGTATAACCCTTAACAATAGTGTTGACTGGCATCTACCTGTATTTATATCACAAAGTTATGAAGCACCAATCGTAGAATCTAAAAATATAGCTATTAAATCTAAACAAAAGAAAAAAACTAAATATAAAAAAATAGCATCTATAAAATATGCAACTTTCTTATCATCTAAAAAAACTCTTAAAATAATAACAAAAGATAAAATCATTAGAAACTTTTTGCTCCCAGCGCCACACAGAATAGTTATAGATTTTAAAAGAGATACAAGTTTAAAAAGTTACTCTAAAGAGAACAAAAAAGGAATCTTTTGTAAGGTTAGAGTTGGAAATCATGAGGGTTATTACAGAGCGGTTATCGAACTTGATGGAAGATATAGATACAAAATGAGTAAAGTATCAAATGGGTATATTTTTAAGCTTAGATAATCTAAAAAAAGTAGTTCAAAGATAGTTTAAATGTGTTCCAGTCAGTTTTATATTTTTCAATATATTCATACGAAAGAGATATGGCTGTATTTTGTGAAGATCTATAGTGTTGTGAAAATGAAAATAGAAGTTGATTCTCCCCTGTATGATAAAGACGTTGATTTACTTCAATATTTGTTTTAAAATCCTTTCCTTGATATAAAACAGCTCCAGCAATTCCTCCTAAGCCTAATGTCAAAAAATCATCTGTATAGAGTAATACATCTCCCAAAAGATACACATATCCATAATGATTTCCCCATGTTGCACCTAGTGAGTAATTGGCTGTAATCTCTGTTCCTTCACTTAAGAATTTTCTATCAAGCCCAAAAGAAAAACGATAGGAGTTTGGCTTAAAAAATTCACTCTTTGGCGATAGAGCCGCAACAGAAACTATGGTTGCTTTTTCAATATTGAAATCATCTTTTGAATAAGAGAAGAGAAGGTTCATAAATTCCACTTGAGCTCCAGTTGAATAACCAAGATCAAAATCTTCTATAGCATGATTAGCAGGTCGAACTCCTATAAAACTTATGGCTTTTGAATTTCTAGTACCTATCTCTGCCGTTACTCTAAATGAACGATGTGATAATACTGGGTCAATGGGAATAATAATCTCTATATGCTCTCCTTCTCCTAGAGAGGCTCTAGCTTTTAGAATTTTGTATATTTTACTTTTATATTGACTCTCATTAATATCTTTTTTTAGATAATCATACTCAACAAATTCAGAAGAAGCCTCTAATACAAAACGCTTGGTTTGTACATTAGAATCGCTATCTTTAAGATACTCTTTTGGTTCTAAATTATCTCCACTTAGGTTAAAAACATTTTTTATATCTTCACTATTTAATCGACTTTCATATGCAATTAGTTTAGTGTTTCTTGCTGGCCTATAATGATGTTTATTTACTAATCCTTCATCAATTACTGCTCTTATTGTTTCTAATGGAATTACATGGTAGTTAAAATATTTTCGTAAATTTAAACCTGGTCTTGCTGATTCCATTATCCATAACATCTTATAGGAACAATTTTTTGTGAAAAAATAGTACCATGAGTGATTAATCTCAACCTCCCAAATATGTCTTATCATTTGTTGAGTTTCTTCTTTTGTGAAGTTTAAATCATACTCCCAAATATCTCGTTCTTCTAAATCTCTATATTCTTTAATTTTTGCATAATATGGCATAAGAGAATAGAAACCTTTGTAACCACCAAAAAAACCTTTATACATGTACTCTAAGTGATTATCTTCATCATTAGATTCTGATGCATAATTAAATGCATAAGAGAGCATCTTTGGTTTAATTTTTGAATCAATTCGTAGAAATGTATGCCCAAACATAGATGATGGAGAACTTCCTTGAGTAAATGGAAAAATCAAACTAACAGAATCAGGGCTCATCTGTTCCATCAAATAATCAAACTCTTCGCAATTCACTTTAGGAAGTCCTTTCATCTTTAGTTCCTTTACAAGCCAATGTTTTCTTGCAGGAAAAAGGCAAGCAGTTGAGTTGTCATCAAAGTGTTGTTCGTTATATAAAGAATAAATTGTTGCTTCTAGTTCTGCTAAAGCGTCTGTTTTTCCATTATCTGCTAGAAAAAAATCTTTGCTAGCAAGCTCACTTTTATTTTTAGGCATGTGCAGAAGGGTGTGCCAATATGAGGATTTTGAGAGTTCTCTCTCTTTTGCTAATTTAATATAGTAGTTTGATTGTGCGAAAATAGGTAACGAAATAACTAAAAATACGAGTATTTTAAGGATAGGAATAACCTTGAGTAGATGCTAAAAATAACTCCAACCCTTCAATAAAGGATAAGAGTTAGATAGTATGAGTTATATTTTAGAAATATTTTTTAAGATATCTGCTGTTTGCATATCTTGTGATGTATAAATGTTTCCATAATTAGATTGTAGTTTTGATACAAAAACACTTTTGTTATCTACTTTTAGCATTGTTGCTAAAGTATCAACTAACTCACCATGTCCCATAGCAATCTCTTTTGCTAATTGATTGCTATTTACTGAAGCAAATTGTTCTAATCGAGCTTGTTGGGCTGCTGCATTCTCTTTCTTAGAAGAACCTCTTGTAGTAACTTTACTCTGATCAGTACTTTGCTTAGAAATTTTACTTTGCATAATATCGTCCATTGCATCTGCAAATCCACTAACTGAACTTAGTGATAGAATAAGAGCAACACTTAGTATTATTTTTTTCATTTTTCTCTCCATAATATTTATTATATTAGTTGATTTTATAAAAATTTAACTTAATTGATAATTAAGAAATCGATACAATCAAATTTATTTTAACTATATGAAAATTGTAGGGTATAATTTCACACTATGAACAAACTACAAGAATATTTAAATTCTCATGATTTAAGTGAGATTCACCCATCAGATATTGCTAAAATTTTAAAACAGCTAGATGATAGTGAGTTTGTTGATGCCTTAAAATTTGTACCAAAAGACCTTATCGGGGATGTAGCCCTTGCCCTTCCTGATAGATATTTTGATGATGTAGTTGAAAACCTTAGTGTAGATGAACTTTCTTACGCAGTAACAGAACTAGAGTCTGATGACCAAACAGATTTTATGCAAGAACTTGAAGAGCTAGATGAAAGCAAGGCTTCGCAAGTTTTTGAGACTCTAGATGAAGATGATAAGCAAGAGATAACTAAGCTTAAAACATACAATGAAGATGAAGCTGGTTCATATATGCAATTTGAGGTTTTTACAGCACTCAAAAGTGAAAAAGTTCAAGATGTTGTAAGACGCTTTGCAATTTTAAGAAAAGCAAATGAGATTGAAAATGTTCAAAATCTTTTTATTACAAATAAAGATAATAAATTAAGATTTACGATTGGTTTAGATGACCTTCTTATTTTTGATTTTTCTAAAACCATTAACGAAAACATTGAGTTAAGTGATGATAGTTTTGAACCAAAATTGGCAGTAGATACAGACGATATAAAAGATATAGTTCAGCAATTTGAAGAGTATGACCTCTCTGTTTTACCAATCGTTAATACTTATGGAGTCTTACTTGGTCGTATCACTTCTGATGATATTTATGACATCATTCAAGATGAAGCAACTGAACAGATGTACAACCTTGCTGGTGTTGATGATGATGCAGAAGAAGATGATGGCATATTAAAAGCGGGACGAAAACGCGCTACTTGGTTGTCTTTAAACCTTTTAACTGCTATTGCAGCTTCTTTGGTCATAGCGATGTTCTCAGATACCTTAGAGAGTATGGTTGCTTTGGCGATTTTAATGCCAATAGTTGCGTCTATGGGTGGAAATGCGGGAACTCAAAGTTTGACTGTTGTTGTAAGACAATTAGCTTTAGGTGAGATTTCTCAAGGTGATGCAAAGAGAATTATAAAAAAAGAAGTTTCTATCTCTCTTATAAATGGTTTCATCTTCGCTATAATTATGGCTATTGTATCTGCACTTTGGTTTGATATGCCTCTTCTTGGAGTAGTAATTGCTCTTAGTATGCTCATAAACCTTTTTGTAGCAGGTTTTTTCGGTGCGACTATCCCTCTGTTTTTAAAAAAAATGGATATAGACCCAGCCATAGGTAGTACAGTTATTTTAACTACCGTAACAGATGTAGTAGGATTCTTTAGTTTTTTAGGACTTGCTACATATATTTTACTATAAGGAATTTGTAAAACTTGGATTTATTAATACTATATTTCACTCTTGCAATTGGAATATCATTTATATGCTCAGTACTTGAGGCAGTGCTTCTGTCTGTAAATATGTCATACATATCAGTACTAGAAAAAGAAAAACCAAAAGTCGGAAATCTTCTTCGTCTTCAAAAGACAGAGATTAGCAAGTCTATTGCATCTATATTGATTTTGAATACTATTGCCCATACTTTAGGAGCTGCTTCTGTTGGTGCACAAGCTGCTGCTTTATTTGGAAATGATGCGGTTGTGATTATTTCAATGATTATGACTTTTGCTATTTTATTTTTATCGGAGATTATTCCAAAGACCATTGGGGCTGTATATTGGAAACAGTTAGCTCCTGCATCTGCATATGTAATTAGGTTTTTTATATGGATAACATACCCTATTATCTTAACAACCCTTGCTGTTACAAACAAAATCTCTAAAGGTAACGATGACGCTAACTCTTTAACAAAAGAAGAACTTTTAGAAAGTATGCTAATCAGCGAAGATGAAGGCGTAATCGATGAAAAAGAATCAGATGTAATAGAAAATATTTTAAATCTTGATAATATAAAAGTTGGAGAAATTTTAACACCAAGAAGTGTTGTTTTTGCTCTTGATGAGGCACTAACTATTAAAGAGATTATAGAAACAAAAGAGGATATATTTAAATTTTCTCGTATTCCAGTTTATCGTGAATCAATAGAAGAAGTTGTTGGAATTGTTATGACAAAAAGAATTTTTCAACAAGCCTTGCAAGATAATAGTGTTACACTTGGAAGTATAAAAAGAAATATATTTTCCATAAATGAAAATATACCTGTTTCAAAAGCGCTTGATTTGTTCATCGATAAAAAAGACCACATGTTTTTAATAACTGATAATTATGACCAAACAGAAGGAATTTTAACACTAGAAGATTGTGTTGAAACTATTTTAGGTGTTGAAATTGTAGATGAAAGTGATTCTACTGTTGATATGCGTGAACTTGCAAAAATGAAAATGAAAGCAAAGAGAAAAACGAAAGAAAAGTAACTCTCGTACCAGGAAAGGGGGTAAGTAGTACGAGGTTGCTTTGAATTTTAAGGGTTTGTGACTGAAAGAAATTTATACTTCATTTGGACATTAAGTCCTATATTTCTCTTTCTTGTGTGTATTATAATGGCATATAGTGTAGAAAAAGTGTGAGGAAAAAGAAATTTCTCACACTTTTTCTATATTTCTCTACATACCAGGTATTCTTGGGATTTTCCCTAGTTTTGAATATCTACAATAACTCCCCCAGCCTTTTTTAAGCCAGTGACCAATGATAGGCAGTGGAATCATAAAAGATTTTTTAGCATCTCTATATACAAAAGCTGCCCCATCCCCACTATCCATAACGCAAAGAATGTTTAGATGCTCTTGATAGCCTTTAAACTTATTTATTCCTTTATCTCTTTGCTTGATGTTATGAGCTACATTTCTAGCCATTACCTCTGCTATATGACCTTGTTTCGCTCTCCACTCATCTCCCTCAAGAGCAGTAATATCACCTACGGCATATATATTATTAGCTTCACTATGAGTAACTTGGCAGTAATCATCAATGCTTATAAATCCAGCTTCATTTGTTGGTAGGTCAGAGTTTTGAATAACTTTATGCCCATTTCCAGCAGGAATAAACATAGTAAAATCAGAGTTAAGTTTTGAATCATCTTCAAAAATAATGCCATCTTTTTCAAATGATTTTATTTTTTTACCAAAATGTTGTTTTATTTTTAGTTTAGTAAAAAATTTCTCTAGCATCTCTAAAGATTTAGCGCCCATTCTTTTCCCTGGTTGTGCCATAGGAGCAAAAAAGGTTAGTTCATAATTATCTCTAATACCTTTTTTCTCTAAAAGATGATGAACATTAAACAGTAACTCAAAAGCGGGACCACCACGAACAGCAGAACTATCCTTTGGATTTCCACCAAAACCAAAACAAATTTCCCCACTTCCTTTAGTTATTATTTCATCTATTTTAGCTCTAATATCTAAAGAAGTTTCTGGAGCACCACAGATAGAAAGAGTATGCTCTAAGCCTTTATGATGAAGCTTTGAAGAACCCATAGCAAGGACAACATAGTCAAATCCTTTTAATTCTTCACCACTTGAAAAAGTATAACTGTTTGCTTTAGCATTTATGTTTGAGAGTTTATCTATGATGAGTTTGAAACCATGAACATCTTTTAGTTCGTTTAAATCAACGCAAACATCTGTAAATTTACTTTCTCTTGTTGGAACCCAAATAGAAGTAGGGTAGATATAAAAATAATCTCTATCACTTACTAAAGTTACATCATAGTTCTCTTTTTTCAAAAAGATGGCAGCTTCAAGCCCAGCAAAACCACCACCAATGATTAAAATAGTTTTCATAATCACACCTTATAAATATAATAAATATTTTACATTAATAGATGTTAAAAGCCTATTAATTTTTTTTATTTATGAGAAAAACAGCAAATAAACTTAATGTTCCACCTATAATAATGTGCATCTGAATAACTTCATCTAAAATAAGCCAAGCACTAAAAAGAGAGAAAAGAGGCACTAAAAACATAAATGAACTTGTTTTTTGGCTTCCAAGTTTCCCAGATGCTATGAAAAATATAGTGGTTGCCACGCTTTGTCCAAGAACAGCCAAGTAAATTAAAGAGATCCAAAACCTATTTCCTTGCTCAAATACAATCATCAAATCTACATCTTTTGCGTAAATAAATGAAGCAGTAGTCGCAACTAAAGCTATATAAAAACTATAATGAATTGGGTGAACATGTTTGTGAGAATGTTGAGCAAGTATAGTAACTCCTGCCCAAGAGATAGCACAGAGTAAGAAGTAGATGTTAGAACCATTTAAAAAGAGGCTTAGGTCATTTAACTCTAACATTATTACTCCACCAACTAAGCCAAGGAAAAGTCCGCCGTATTGATATGAAGAGAGTTTTGTTTTAAAAATAAGTGCAACTAAGATAAAAGTCATAACTGGAGCAAGGGTTGTAATGATAACACTTCCTGCTCCTGCTAGTCCATATTTTACGCCATAAAATGAAAAAACCATAAAAGCAATGTTTAAAACAGAACTAGATGCAACAAACTTAGCTCCAGATACATTAAGTATAAGAGGTTTTTTTAAAAATAAAAGTATAGGGATAAAGGCAAGGCTCATAATAAAAAAACGCCAAAAAACTATAACTTCTATGGATAAGTCGCTAGTGATAATTTTTAACGCACTCCAGCCGCCACCCCAAAAAAACATTGCTAAGATAAGGAGGTAAGTAAAGTGTATATTTTTCATAATTTTGTTATTATACCAAATGAGTTACGAGAAATGGTTTAATGCTCACGCACAAAAGCATAAAAAAATAGTAGAAAAATTACAAAAATCAAACTTATCTGCTAATGAGATAGTAGAATATTTTTATTTTGATAATATGGTTAAAAAAGAAATTGATTTTTGTCCACTTTACAAAGAGAATAAAAAGTGTCATGATATGGACGAGTTAAACTGTTATATGTGTGCTTGTCCAAATTTTAGATTTAATGATGATGGCATAGATACCTATAGTGAGTTTAAAATACTTAGTAAGTGCGATATAAATAATGGCGAAAAGTTTAAAGGCAAAGGTGTTATTCATCAAGATTGCTCAACTTGTACAGTACCTCACCACAAGACTTATGCAATTAAAAATTTTTCTCTTGATTGGAAACAAATGATGAAAAATGTAAGGGTTAAAAGTAAACTATGATACAAAAAATCAAAAAATACTCAACGACAAATACTTTAGTTATTTTAGGCATAATCTTAGGTGTTTTATTTGGAAGTTTTTTACCAGAACTAGCATTGCAACAACAAGTTATAGGACAAGTTTTTATAAGTTTTTTAAAGATGCTTGTAGTGCCTCTTGTATTTTCTAGCATCTATGTATCTATTATGGGTTTGGGGAGTTTAGATGAGCTTAAAACTATTGGTTTAAGGACTATTTCTCTTTATATTTTAACAACTGCTTTAGCTGTTTTACTTGCTATTGTTGTTATGAATATTTTTCCTATTGGTGTACCTGTATCTGTTGAAGGCTTAGAGTTTGAAAAAGCTTCTCAAATAGCAGAATTTTCATTAAAAAGTATGATACTTAGTTTTATTCCCGTAAATGTTTTTAACTCTTTTGCAAATGGCTCAATGATGCAAATAATTATTTTTAGTATTTTGTTTGCCATAGCATCTTTGCACCTAAAAGAACACAGACAAGTTTTAATGCTTGACTTTTTTACAGGTGTTACAAATGCTATGTTAAAAATGGCAGAATGGATTATAAAGCTTACTCCTATTGGTGTGTTTAGTCTTATATCTTATGTTATAGCGGACCAAGGGATAGAAGTTATTTTAGGACTTTGGAAGTATATGTTAATGGTGATTGGTGTTTTACTTATTCACGCAATTTTTACGCTGCCTCTTATTTTAGCGTTCTTTGGACGCACAAATCCTTACAAATATTTAAATGCTATCCGTGAAGCTCCAATTATGGCATTTTCAACCGCGTCAAGTGCTGCAACTCTTCCTGTGTCTATGCGTATAGTTGAAGAAGTTGGTGGTGTTGATGAGAAAAATGCTTCTTTTGTTTTACCTTTAGGTGCAACAGTTTCTATGGATGGAACAGCGGCATACTTAACTATTGCAGTTCTTTATATTTCACATTTAGCAGGAGTTGATTTAAGTTTTATGGATCAAATACTCTTAGGTATAACAGTTGTTGCACTTAGTGTTGGCGTCGCTGCCCTCCCGAGTGCATCTTTGGTTATGATGGTTGTTATTTTAAATCAAATTGGACTTCCTGTTGAGTACATCGCTCTTATAGTAGCGGTTGATAGAATCTTAGATATGGCTAGAACCTCTCTAAATGTGACCTCTGATTTGGTCGTAGTTAAAATCATAGACCAGATGCAAAAACGAAATAAACCTACAACTAAAAAGGAAATCAATGTTTAAACTTATATTATCATTACTCATGCTCTCTAGTATACTTTTAGCTGACACAAAAGAAGCTCTAGATGCATTTAAAAAACAAGATTATGATTTAGCTTTTAGACTTTACCAAATAAGTGCAAAAGCAGGAGATACAACTGCTCAAAATGCACTGAGTTATCTTTACTTTAACGGTTTTGGAGTAAAGAAAAGTGCAAAAGATGGACTACTTTGGTTAAAAAAATCCGCTAATAATAAAAATGTAACTGCTCAGTATGACTTAGGAATGATGTACTTAACAGGACAAAATATAAAACAAGACTCTTCTTCAGCACTAAAATGGTTAACACGCGCATCAGACAAGGGAAGTGCAAATGCTCAGTTTAACTTAGCATTAATGTATTATAGAGGAGATTCCACAGATATAAATGTTACAAAATCTGCTCAGCTTTTAGAAAAATCTGCTCTTAGTGGAAATGCAAAAGCAAAGAAAAATGTTGGTCGCATCTATATGCAACTTTTGAAGTTTGACAAGGCTGCCCTTTGGTTAGAAAAAAATGCTCAAAATGGAGATGTTGACGCTTATTATTTTTTAGCAGAAATTTATTGTGAGCAAGATAAGTTTAAAAAAGCAAAAAAATGGACAAAAAAAGCAATAGACTCGGGGAATAAAGATGCAGAGTTATTATGGCTTAAATATAATCTAAATAAATATTAATTATAAGTAAATTACGATACAATATTTTAAAATATTGTATCGGAGTTCTTTATGAAGTTTCTTACCTCTCTTTTATTTTTACTTGTTTTAAGTTTAAATGCTAGTAACTACCCATCTTCAAAATCATGCAATGAATGTCATGAAAACATATATCGTGAACACATTTCATCTATGCATCATAAATCTTCTATCTTTAAAGATGAGGTTCATAGAAAAGTTAAAAATGCTGTAAATAAAGATAAATACTCTTGTGCAATATGTCATATGCCTGCTACAAAAAATCTTCGAGCGGTTATGAGTGGAGAGGAACAACCAAATCCTCAGAGTTATAGACAAACAGATGGTGTTTCTTGTTTTTACTGTCATCAAATTAGTAAAATTTATGATTCTAAAGCACATAAAATTAACTTCTCAAACTACAAGGGTGAGAAAAAACCAACAGTTTTTGGAAATCTTAAAAAACCTTATGAAAGTAATGAACACAATTCAAAAAGCAATGAGATATATAAAAATTCTCAAGTTTGTATGGGTTGTCACTCACATAAACAAAACAAACTTGGCTTTGAAGTATGTAACACAAAAAATCAGCACGACAAAACAAGTGACTGTATTGGCTGTCATATGCCATCAACGACAGGAACGATAGAAAAAGAAGATAAGGGAATGCGTGAAAACTATGTATCCCATAAGTTTTTAGGTATTCACTCACAGCAGATGGTTAAAAAAGCGGTTTAAATTAGAGTTGTCTTATGAAGATGAGGTATTGACCTTGATTATTAATAATAAAATGGGGCATTCTATCATTACGCACCCAATGCGACTAAAATTTGCTAAAACGGTTATAAAAAGGGGTTCTAAAATCATTTGGGGGAACTTCAAAAAAAGTCCACTTGAAGATAAACAAGCAACTTTTATCATAGTTCTTCAAGATATAAAAGGTAAACCGTCTCTACCAAATAAAGCCGTAGCCTATAAGTTAAATAGAAACCTCAAAGCAATGAGTTCAAAAACCATAAACTATAAAGTACCAAAACTACAAAAAGGTGATGAAGTAATAACAAAGTGGATAAGTTATATAGTAAATCCTAAAGTTGCTAAAAAATTACAAATAACAACAAAGGACATAACCAAGCAATATATAGGCGTTGAAGAGTCTTTGTTTATCTATTAAAAGGCAAGATTTTATAACCTGCTCCATATTCATTTTGGATTAAATTTTGTGGTAGCTTAACTCTTAAGCGTTTTATAAAAGAGGTAATAGAATGCTCAGAAAACTTTTTGTCATTTTGCTTTTCATATAGATGCTCAAAAATCTCTTTTGCTGTAAAGATTTTATTTGTTTGTGAACAAAATAGTTTAAAAAGTAATAATTCTTTTTCTTTTAAAAATATTTGTTGATTATTTTGCCATAAAGTTTGACTTATTTTATCCCAGTAAATATCACTACTTAGATAAATTCTTTTCTTAGAAGCTCTTAGTTTTTGCGTGAGTTCTAACAAAATTTCTTTTAATTTTTGTGAGTTTATCGGTTTTATAAGGTAGGTTATAAGCCCTAGTTCTACAGCTCTAAGAAGTTTTTCTCTATCAGAATGAGCACTCATAATAATGATATTTGTTTCACTGTCTGATTCTCTGATTTTTTTAGCCATACTTAGTCCATCTATATTTGGCATATTTATATCGCTAAGTATTATGTCTGGCTTTTTGTCAAGGTATGTTTCATAAGCTGTTTTACCACATCTCGCTACGAAAATATTTTTAAAAAAAAGTTCTAAATACTCTTTGAGATATTCTCTTAATTCTGATTCATCTTCAGCGATTAGTATTGAAATATCATCAATTATTTCTTTAGTTTTCACACTTTATCCTTATTGTAAATGTTGCGCCATTTTTATTATTTGTTGCATCTATTGAGCCATTCATGTTATCTTCGATTATCATCTTAGCAATATGAAGACCCAATCCCGTTCCCATTGCTTGATGTTTTGTTGTAAAGTATGGGTTAAATAGTTTTGAGATTATATCCTTTTGTATGCCACCAGCGTTATCGCTTATGGACAAAATAACATCTTCATCATCACTTAGCATTGATATATCTATTTGTATCGCTGTAAGCTCTCTAGCTTCTTTTACATCATAAATATTTGTTAGTATTGAGATTATGACTTGGACAAATTCATTCATAAGTCCATAGATGCTAAGTGTTTTATCCCCAGTTATGTTTATAACTATTTCTTCATCTTTCTTTGTATAACTAGTTAATTCTAAGGCTTTTTGAAGTGCGTCAAAAATGCTAAAAATCGACTTTTCTTTATCTGGTTTATAGTAGTTCATAAAATCTTCGATAGTATCAGACATATATATAACTCTTTTTTCCATCTTCTGTATTTTATCGGCAATCTCATCTTGAGTAAGAGCATCTACGGAGTTTTTTTCTTTTAGTATGGCTAAAATAGTATTGACAATTGCTAATGGTTGTCGCCATTGATGAGCTATGTTTCCTATCATTTCCCCCATTTCAGCTCTTTTTGCTTGTTCAAAGAGTCTTATATCTTGTTCTTGTATAGTTTTTTCTTTAATTTTTAGCTCGTTTATTGTGTCTAATAGCTCTAGGTTATACTTTTTATCTATGTATAAACCACAATCAAGATTTTTCATATCATCTATGAGTTTAGAAATATATTGTTTTTTTATTATGGAACCATGTTGTGGAGCGATTAGCTGTATATCTAGTTTTTCTATTTTTTTAAGTGCGTAATTAAAAATATCTTTACTTGGCATATACTCTTCGTGAAATTGTTTAGCTTTTTCAAAGTAGCTCTCATCTGCATAAAATTCCCAGCTTTCTTCGATACCACCAAAAATATCTCCAGAAAAAAGAGTCTTAGTATTTGGCTCATAACTGACAAAAGCTCCAGGAGAATGACAGTAGGGAGTTGTGAAAAAATCAAGTCTAAAACCATTTGAAGCTACAAGTTTGTTTTCATTTTTATCTATCTCATAGTAAGAAGAACTTACAAGATAATGTTTTATAAGGACAGACATTCTTGAGTGAGTTACGATTTGTAAATCATCTCTATCTATGAGTTTTTCTATTTCAGGAACAGCAGCAGCTAAATCAGGGTCTTGATGATGAAGTACAATATATTTGATAGATTTAATGTTAGTAATACTTTTGATTTTTCGTACTGTTTCATCAAACTCTAGCATTGAGCCTGGATCGATTAAGATAGATTCATTTCCATTCTTAATGAAATATGGGTGGCACTGAAAAGGGTCATTTTCAAGATGCATCCCAACCCAGTAGATGTTTTTCGCTATTTCTTTAGGCATTATCCTCAAACCACTTTAGTTGTTCTCTAAGTTCAACTACACGACCAACAACGATGAGTGCTGGAGTAGGAATACCTTTAGCTTTTTGGACAATATTTTCTAATGTTCCAACTACAACGATTTGCTCTTTTGTAGTTCCTTTAGAAATAACGGCAACAGGAAAGTCACTAGACTTTCCAATTTCTATAAGTTTTTTACTTATTTTGGGTAGATTATGAAGCCCCATCAAAAAGATAATAGTGTCATCTGTTTTAAAAGTTTCCCATGGAATCTGAGATACTTTTTTGTTTGGTGACTCATGTCCCGTAACAACTCTAAAACTTACTGCAATTCCTCTATGAGTTACAGGAATCCCAGCATAAGCAGGAGCAGAAATAGCAGAAGTTATACCTGGAATGATTTCAAACTTTACATTTCTTTGTAAAAGATAAAGGGCTTCTTCTCCTCCACGACCAAATACAAAAGGGTCACCACCCTTTAAGCGGACAACATTTTTATATTTTAAAGCGTTTTGATAGATGACTTCATTTATATCGTCTTGTGGAACAATATGCCTTCCATCTTCTTTGCCAACATAGACAAACTCACAGCCATTTTTTGCTTCTTCTAAAATGTCAGGGTTTGCTAAACGATCGTAAATAATAACATCAGCTTCTTTAATTACTCTAAGTGCTTTAATAGTTAGTAGCTCGATATCGCCAGGACCTGCTCCTGTTAAATATACCTTACCCATTATTTTTTCCCTTCGTATATAAATATACCAGATGGTTTTTTAATATTGAACATCTCTCTGCTTAAGTACCAACTATTTGTATTTATAACAGCAACTTTATTAGCATCGTTAACTGATACATAAAGATTTGGTCTGACATTTGACCATCTAACATGTAAAACTTTACCATTAAATTCAAATCGTTTTATGATTTTTAATGTTGCTGTATCTATGATTTGAATAACAGGAAATTTTTTACCACTAAAAGTGACTGCTAGGTATTTCTTATCTGGAGAAAGAGCTGTAAAAACTGGTAATCCCTCAGTTGTTATATTTTTTACAAATTTAAAGTCAGGTGTATAAACTAAAACCTTATTATTCCCAACTGCAGGGATAAATACATATCCAGCACCAATACTCCAAAAACCAAAATGAGGTACTTTTAAAACAGGTTTTCTATCTTCAAGAAGGATTTTAATTTTAGAGTATTTCATTGTGTCTAAATTTACGACACCAAAGAAAGGACTTTGAAAAAATCCTGTTATAAAGTTATTGTCTTTTATCATTGCATCAAAAGGCATAACCCCAACATCTTCAAACTCTTTATGAATTACAAATTTAGGAAGTCCTTTGCCGTAGTTTATATCTCTTAAAACTGTGATTTTATCATTGTCCATTTGTGAAAAAATTAAGTAGTTTTTATAAGTTTTAATACCAACATTTTTTGAGCCTGTTTGGAATGATTGTAAAGGATTTAAATCTCTATCTAAAATATCTACACTTTTTTTAGCGTAGTTTGCAACAGCAAGAAAGTTTTTAGTTATAGTAAAGCCAATAGCACTGTCACTAGTCTTTAACTCTTTTACAATAACCTCTTTTTCTGGGTCAAATTTTACAACCCAGCCATCTCTACTTATAACATAACCATCTTTGCCTTCAAACTTTACAACACCATGATTCATGTTGTGCATTCCAACTAAATGACCTCTTGTTAAACCTTTTTCTATGATTGCTAAAGATTCACTCTCTCTCTCAACAACAAATATTTTTTCATCTGTGTTAAGCATAGCAGTTATTGGGTTTACACCTTTTGCATCTAAGCTAACAAAAGCTAAGGCTGTAATTATTGTACTAAATAATATTTTTTTAAGACTCGGCATTTAGTGCCTCCCTGTATTGAACTTTAGTTCTTATCATCATTAATCTCTCTTTCTTTCTGATTCACTTAAATAACAAGATGGGTCTTCACTCCACAAATCACCAGTTATCGCATAAGCTCTTGCTCTTGAGCCACCATTACAAATATCAAGTTGTTCACAAGAGGTACAGATGCCACTTATATGTTTTCTTGGGTGAATTCTTAACTTGTCTAGTAATTCGCCTTTTTGCCAAATATCGCCAAAATCTTCTTCTATTATATTTCCAACAGTAAGTGGAAAAAATGGGTCAGGTCTTACATCGCCTTCGCTATTTATATTTAGCAGTTTTCTACCAGCAGAATTACCACCCCAAGATACAAGTCTTTTTCTCATAGTTTCTTTTAGCTCTGGATATCTAGATGCAAATTCATTTAAAAATAAAACAGCGTCCATCTCCATGTTTCCAGTTACTATCTCAATATCTCGACCTGTTTCATAATATTCAAACGCTTTTTTAAGTATAAACTCAACTGCTTTTCTTCTTTGTTCTTTAGAAAGATCCATTTCTAAGTTATCTAAACCTCGTCCTGAATAGACTAGATGAGAGATATAAATTTTCGGGATATTTTCTTTTTCTGCTAAGTCAAAGATATATTCTAAAGAATTAATAGTATCTTTTGTCATAGTAAAGCGAATACCTACTTTTGCTCCTGTGGCATTTGCTAACTGAACAGCCTTTAGTGTTTCGACAAATGCACCTTTTAAGCCACGAAAATAATCATGCGTAGGTTCGTCGCCATCTATGCTCACTCCGACATAGTTAAAAGTATCTACTATTCGTTGTACATTGCCTTTTGTAAAGTAAAGTCCATTACTTGAAAGGTAAGTAATGATTCCATTTTCTTTACAAAAGTTAGCTATCTCAAATAAATCTTTTCTTGTTAAGGGTTCTCCCCCTGAAAAAATAATAAATTTCACTCCATTTTCTTTCATTTGTAAAATTGTTTTTTTGATTTGCTCAGTCGTAAGTGTATCAACTTCATCTAAAGTTGATTTTGAGTAACAGTGAAGACAAGATAGATTACAGCGGTTTGTAAAGTTCCAAATAGCGATGCTACCATCTAAAACCCTCTCTTTTTTATCTTCAACTACTGAAGATATAAGATTTGATAGTCTAAACATTATTTACCTTTGTAAGAGAGAATATAATCACTAATAGCATTTATCTCTTTATCGTTTAATTTTAGTTTTGTCATAACAGTTCGTTTGTAGCCAAAAGCTTTATACATTGCCTTTGGTTCTATAATGTAAGCTTGAATTTCTTCTTTTGTACGTTTGTTTGCAATCTCTGTAAAAGGAGGACCAAAGGCAACAGCAGTTTGATGATGACAACCCCAGCAGTAAGTTTCAAAGACTTTTTTACCATCTAAATCATTGGCTTGAAGTGAGAAACAGAGTGTTAAAAGTAATAAGTATATTTTTTTCATCTAGACCTCTATTTTTAATGCATCATTTTAGCAAAAAAAAACTTTTTATAAAGCGTTATAAATCAAGAAAAATAAAATTTAAAATTAGTTTAAAATTTGAAGGTTTGAAAGTTGTAAGATTTTCCCCGAGAGGGGAAAATAATCTAGACGCGATTAAGCACCTGGAATAGTTTGTCTATGCTCGATAGAGTAAGTAAAAGTAGGAGTTGTTAAACCTTTGATATATTTAACAAATTTACCAGTTTTAGCTTCATAGATACCAATTCTTCCACAATTCCACTCAGAAATCATAGTCCAGTGACCGTGATTAGCTGGCTCAGCGTGAAGGATTCTAGGAGTAATAGCTTTACCTTTAGCATTTTTTACAGTTGGAACATTCCACTTGTAAAGAACTTTGTGAGTTACAGGATCTGTAACAGTACCTTTTGTAGTACCAACAGTAATGATTCTATCTAACTCTAAAGTTTGCTTGTTAATTAAGTGAACTTTGTTCCAGTTAGAAGATCCACCAAGAACATTATCAGCCCATAGGAATGGAGTGTGCTCAGAAGTACCGATGAATAATCCACCACCACCTGTAGGAATCTGACGGATTACATCAAAGTTGTCATCCCAAATAGTAACTTGACCAAGATTCATGTTAACAGTAGCACCAAGTTGTTGACCTAAATGCTCATTGTACCATGAAGAACCTTGACCTGGATGTGGCTTAGCTGAAGGACCTGTATAGATTTTAGTAACTAAAGATTTAGTTTTAAAATCAACTACACCGATAACATCAGAACCTTGAGAAGCGATAAATAAATATCTACCAATCTCTTTACCTTCATTTAAGAAACCATCATGAAGAATTTTACCAATATTTGGAATATCACCAACGATTGGGAATCCTGGTTTAGAATAATCTATGATATATACATGTCCACCATCTTTAAGTGCAAATGCAATATATGGACCATATGGAGTATCAAAAATACCAGCTACACGAGAAGAACCGATGTTACCATCAATATCAATAACGCTTGAAGTTGGATATACTTTTAATGGCTCAAGAGTCATAGCATCCATAAGAATTGCTCCACCTGGAACATAGTTTCCTGCCATTAGGTATTTACCATCTGGAGAAACTGCAAGACCACGAGAATCAGAACCAACTTGGATCTGAGCAATTTTTTGTTGACCTGGAGTGTTAAGGTCGAACATTGTTACTAAACCTGAACGAGAGATCGAGTAAGCATAACGAGGTTGACGCTTGTTAGTTACTGTAACATGTACAGCAAAACCAGCAGGGTGCTTAGATAAAATCTTACCTGAAGTACCATCAACAAATGCAACTCTTTCCGCATCTCTTTCTGTTACGAAACAGATATCAGTATTTTTCTTAACATCTACAGCATGTGGATATTTTTTGAAAAATGCCATTCTGTCATTTAAAGGCTTCCACCCAGCTTTAACAGCGTCCATTGTAAGAACACCCATTTTTTTACCTTTAAAATGTTGAAGATAATCAACCATTTTATCAGCGTCGTCTTTAGAAAATTTTTCTTTAAACTCTGGCATTGCTGTACCAGGAGCACCATTAAGAATAGTTTCTGATAGTGTATAAGCATTTTTCTTGGCGATTACACCAGGGCGTAAATCAGAACCAACACCACCTTCGTGATTTGGACCGTGACAACCTTGACACTCTTTCTCAAATACTTTTTCAACATCCATGTTAGATGTTCCAGCAAATAAACCTGAACTAACTACTGCTAAAGCAGCAACTGACATAACTAATTTGTTTAATCTCATTTTATTCTTCCTTTAAATTAAGATACAGCGGCCACAAAGTGGCCCGCCGACTAGTCGATATTAACTTTCACTCTCTAAACGAGCTTTCTCTTGTTTATAAATCCAAATCATTGGAAGTATGATAACAGTGTGAAGAAAGATAGTAAGAGTTAACGGACCTTGATTTAACATACCAAAAAAACTTGGTACTACATCTGTAAAAGGTTCAAACATTTTTTATCTCCTTATCTTATATGTACTTGGCTTTTGCCAGTACTTAAGAAATCTTTAGCTAGGAATAAGAAACCTGTAAAAGTCACAAGACCCATAACTAATCTCCAATCCATAGCTTGTGCAAACCACATACCACTTTGTCCGTCAAAGTAACCTGCCCATGTAGCACCCATTTGAGCACGAGAAACAAGAACTTGAACATAACCAGCAATAGTAAGCGCAACAGTCATACCCATAACACCACCAACTATTAAGCTAAGTGCAATAATAGAAGACTTTGTATTTTTCATAATTTTAATACCATTTGTACCTTGAATAGCAAGATACATCATACCGATAAGAATAGTTGCATAAGCACCAAAGAACGCAAGGTGTCCGTGAGCAGATGTAAACTGTGTACCGTGTGTATAAAGATTTACTTGTGGTAATGTGTGGAAGAATCCCCAAACACCAGCACCTAAGAAGTTACCAAATGCATTCATCCAAAACCATACAAAAGCAGGTTGGTTGTTTACAACTGATTCAACACTTCCAGAAGCAGCTTGTTTTCCTTGTTGTTTACCCCAGTCATACATAACATGAATAAACATAGCAACAAGTGGTAAAGGTTCTAGCGCACTAAATAATGCTCCGATTTCCCACCAGTACTCAGGTGTACCAATCCAGAAATAGTGATGTCCGATACCAAGTATCCCTGAACCAAATAGCATTGCTACTTCAATCCATAACCACATTTCAACAACTTTACGAGATGCTCCAATCATAGTGATAAGACCATAAGCAGCAATCGCACCAACGAAAACTTCCCAAGTAGCCTCAACCCATAAGTGAATTACCCACCACCACCAGTACTGATCAACAGAGATATTATCTGTAAAGAACATACCTGCTAAGTAAAGACCAGCAAAAGCAATCATATCTGCCATAAGAACTGTAACGATACCTGAACGGTTACCTTTCATTCCTGTTAAGAAAAGATTAGCAACAAATCCAAGAGCAACTACAACGATACCGAAGTCAGCCCATCTTGGAGCCTCGATATACTCACGACCCTCATGAATAAACCAAATTGACATTTCATCTGCAGGTCCAACTTGAATAAATAAATATACTAAGATAACAACAACGATAGCTGCTACAAATACCCAGTATAATAGTTTACCAATTTTAATACCAACAGTTTCGATTCCAGTTTCATCAGGTAATAACCAATAAACTGAACCAAACATTGCAAAAACCATCCAAACAACTAGCGCATTAATGTGTAACATTCTAGCAACAGAAAAGTCAAGTAACTCAAATAAGAAACCTGGCATTACATATTGAATCGCTGCAACTAGACCAAATAATAATTGTGCTCCAAAAAGGATAAATGCAAAGGTAAAGTACCATGTTGCTAATTGCTTAGACTCACTTCCTACACCTGTTAAAAATTTACTTGCCATGAACTGCTCCTTTGATTTTTCCGAAGTTTCTTGGGAAACCATTAGTATCAATTGATGACATATGTTTCAAGAAAACAACTAAACCTTTAGCCTCTGCAGCAGTAATACCAAGATTTGGCATCATACGAGCATGAGTAGGATAAGTTGATGGATGTTGTAAAAACTCCGCCATTGCTTCTTCTTTTGTATCTTTACCAGTCATAGCCTGCATAGAACCTTCTGGTCCCCATGCTGGATCTAACCAAGCTTTTGTTAAGTCTGGAGCATAGTATGCACCATTTCCAAGAAGCGTATGACAGTTCATACAGTTTTTAGTTTGAGAACCTAGTTTACCTAAGTGAAGTAAAGCACCTGCTTCTTCCTCAGTCCAGTCATCTCTTCCAAAAAACTTTTCTTTTTCTTGAAATAAAGACATCCCTTTACCATCGTTACCACCAATGATTGGCACTTCGTGCCCACGCGATGTACTCATTTCGTAAGTAATTTTATAGTTTATAACCGTAGGTCCTGGAACCCTTTTAGTTACGCCATTTTTTAAATCTTCATCAGTACCCATTGCTATTTGACCCGCTGTGTCAAATGTTAACCAAATAAGTAGTACTGCTGCAAACCCTGTGATCCATGCTGCTGAACGCTGCCAGAAACGGTTGTCACTCCATACAGATACTTTAGCCACTGTAACCTCCTAAAAATTGTTGTTGACATATATGACAATAAATCAATGTTCATTCTCTTCGTGAACTTGATGTTGCATATAGTAAACTGCGTGAGGAAGAAGAAACAATCCAATCCCCGCAACTACTAATGCTTTCGCTGTAAATTCGCCTACCATCATTAAACTTCCCATTAAATATAAACAATAGGCAGTTAACATCCAAAATATGTATGCGATAGGCATAGCCCATTTTTTGAGTAAATTAACTTTTACAGCGGTATATATACCAACATAGAATCCTCCAAATACCATAACAAGCGCAGAAGATACAAAGATAGGTAGAAAATCGTCTAAAGGAATATCTTGTCTCATAACAACTTCTTCAATCATTTTATATCTCCTTCGTATAGTATATAGTTCTTCAGAATCAAATAGTATTTTATTCCTATTTGGATTAAAATAAGTTGACTTATATCAATTTTTTTGATTAATTTAAAATTTAAGTAAAGTTTTATATTTGATGTAACATTATGAAACAAGTGAAAAGTTTATAGGTAGTATAAAAGAGAGGATAATGTTAGTGTAAAAGTAATGGTTGTGCTGATTATTACTTTTCTTTTTGTGCTTTCATCAATGGCATACTTCTTTTCTAGATAATCGCCTAGTTTAAGCCCAGGATAGACACTAAAGAGTAACATGGGTAATGTCATTACAAGTATTATAACTAAGTCTTGCATTGTAAATAACCTTTTTGATTTTGGAGATTTTTACTTGATTTACATCAATTCTATTTAAGAATTCTTATTATATCATTGATTTATTGAATTTCTTTGTAAAATTTATATTTTATTAAGAAAATAAAAAAAGGAAGTAAAATGAAAAAAATCTTATCTATAACCTTAATCTCTGCTCTTACTCTTTTGTTCTCAGTTGGTTGTGGCGGAACACTTGATGTAAAAAAGTATGATAGCAAAAAAATAGAACATGCAATTATAAAAGCAGGGGAAAAAACAGGTTGGAGAATGACTGAATTTAAAAATAACGAAATTTTAGCTGAAAAAACTGAAGATGAAAAAACAGTTTCAACATCGATAAAATATTCTAGAGGTGAGATAGCATTTGATGAAAATGTAAATACATCAGACCTTCAAGATGCTATTGCAGAAGAACTTAATAAAACTTCTCACTAACTCACTTACAACTCTTCAGATGGATATTTAGTTTATCTGGAGTTATCCCTCCTCTAATTGGTTCACAAATAAATAATTCCTTATTGTCTAAAAAAAATAGCGATGGATATGTAAAAGTATAAAGCATCTCAATAGGATAACTTGCTTTTTGATTTTTTGTAACTATGACAGATATATAATTTTTGTTAATATTTTCTATATAAGTTTGATTTAAAAATGCTGTTTTAAGTGTTTGTTTACATTTTGGACAATCTTTTTTTATAAGCAATACCATAAGCTTTTTGTTCTGCTTTAAAGCTTCTTGATGTGCTTTATCAAAATCTCCATACCAACTTACATGATTGGCATAGACTGATGACAAGAGTAAAAGGGAGAGTATAATAATACGCATCTACTTAGCTTTTACAAACTCTTTTTTTACAGTTTGTAGCGTTATAACAGGTGGATTTGGCAATTGTGGATAAGCTCTTTTAACTATATCTGTTACCCACTGAGGATAAATTCTAAAGTTTAGTCTTACCTCTACGCTTAAAGGATATTTTAAATTTTTATGATTTGAAATATCAAAAGATTCAACTCGTCTTTCACCAGCAGGAATCCTTGTATCGCTTATGAGTTTTTTATATCTCCAAAAAAGCAGTCCTACAGGCTTATAGTTTTCATCTCCAAAAACCTTCATAAAAGGTCTAGCATCTGTATCTAAATTACCATCTTTTTTTAGTTTACCGCTACTAAACACAATCTTAGAGTTTTTGTCTTTGATGGTAATATCAAGCCAAAGCTCTCTAAAGTCTGAAACACCAGTTGGTAAATGATGTCCAGCACCAACATTTTTAACACCAACTACTACCTTGCCTTTTTGAATTTCTACATCAACTTTGGCAGAAGTACGAAGAAGTTGCAAAGTTTGATCTTCATGTTCTTTACTTTTTAAGCCAGACAAGAAATGATTTGATCCTGCGAAGTAATGAACTTTTATGTCATCTTTTACTTTTCCACCAGTTGTTGAAGTTCCCTTCAATGGCGAGTGCTTATCGTCTTTTAAGTAGGTCATGTGACAATCTACACAAGTTTTATGTTTTTTAGGGTCCTTAGGGTTATTAAAGGGTGATTTTTCCCACTCTTTAAAGGTAGAGACTATCGGTCTTTTTGAGTCATCAGGAAGAAATTCATCATGGCAAGATGCGCAGTAAGAACTTTTTTTATAAAGCTCTTTTGAGTAGCTCTCTTTGTGAACTAAAGGATTAGAGTTTATAAACTTTTCACTTAAAAAAGTAGCAACATCAGAATTACTATCTTCAAAAACATATTTTTTTCTATTTGTTAAGTCAAGAGAGTAAGAACTGTTTCCTTTGGATTTTGTCTCTGTAATTCTATGGCAAGTTACACAAGATACGCCTTGTTCAAGCTTTGAGTTGCCATGAGTTTTTAAGTCACTTATTAAGTCTTTTGCACCACTTTCAAAAAGAAAACTTGGCATATTGTTAATATCCATATTGTGGGTAGTTCTTTTTTGCTTTGTAGTAACAGCACTAGGATTATGACAGCCCATACACCACTGTCTAAATTCATCGCCCATATCTGCTGCAGCTAGGTTTTCCATGACCATATAGTAAGGATTTGTTCCTGTTAGATGCCTATGGTTGGAGTCTGCCCATTGATTAAAAATCTCTGTATGACAAGACTTACATTTAGCAGAATTAGTCCAGTCTTCATTATGATATCTATCCACACCAGCTTCAAGTTTTATATTTGTCAATTTTTCTATATCAGCACTGTATGAGATACTTGGATAAGAGATGCTAAGTAGTAAAGCAATAGCGAGAGTTGTTTTTATATTTGAAGATATTTTTTTCTTTGCATGTAAAAATAAAAAGAAAAGTAATACAAATGAACCGTAAAGATGGATATAGTAAGAGTAGATGCCAAGATTATCTGAGCCTCTATTTCCAACTAAAAATAGGTAAAATCCACTAGCAATGATAAAAAAGAGTAAAAGACCAAGGATTACACCACTTGTACTTTTAGCCTTTTTGACAATCATATACTCATAAGTATGAAGATTTACATAAGGTAAAAGAAGAAAGATAGCCACAAGAGCAGAGCTTAAAATATGAACTGCTTGAACCATCCTAAAATACTCCCAACTTAGGTTAAAGATACTAAGTTGAAATATACCACTTAGAAACATTAGTATGATATATATTTTCATATGTATATTTTTCACGACTCACCTCTATCAACAACTTTATAATCAACTATATCACCTTCAAGAGCTTTAAAAAACTCAACTATCTCATCAACCTGTTCATCTGTAAGGTTCATTCCAAGTTGATGTTTAGCCATAAGAAAAATAGCATCTCTTATGTCTTTAATCGCTCCATTATGAAAGTATGGTGAAGTTTTTGTAACATTTCTTAGCATAGGAACTCTAAAGAGTCTTTCGCCGTCTTTACCCATAAAACCGCCTTTGTTTTGGAAAGGAAAAGGGTGATACATCTTTGCATTGAAGTTAAATTGGCTAACTTCTCTACCTTTTTCTGACTCATTAAAAGAGTTTGTAACATCAATGATACTGTTGTAATCTCTAAGCGGAAATTTTTGTATGCTTTGCCCACCAACAGTTACTCCCGTATGGCAGCCTTTACATCCAAAATTTAAAAAATTTGCTAAACCTTTTTTGGCTGATTTGCTCATGGCATTGTTATCACCATCTAAAAACCTATCATAATCGCTTCTAGTGACAAGTGTTTTGAGATAAGCACCTATCGCTTTTTGGATATTTTGGAAGCTTATATTTTCATCTTTAAAAGCAAGAGCGAATTTTTTCAGATAAACATCATCTTGAGATAACCTTTTCTCAGCCTCAGATGCTGATAGGTTCATTTGTTCTTTTGCTTGTATAGATGCACCAACTTGCTCTTCAACAGTTTTTACACTTCCGTCCCAAGTTTGGTACTTGGCAAGTGCTGCATTAAGAGTTGTTAAAGTATTTAGATGAAAAGGATTTTCTCTTCCAGCATCTCCAACTGCTACTTCAAATCTATCAACCCCGCTTTGATCGGAGAGATGACAGATAACACAGTCTGTTTTGTCGTTTGTTTTAGAAGTTAAAGCATCTAGGTAGATATTTTTATCGTTTTGATTTTTACTTATAACATGACAAGTTGCACAGCTTATATCTTTACTTTTTGAAAGTATTTTATCAAAGTATAAATCTTTGCCTAGTTCTATTTTGGCTCTAGAGAGCTTGTTTTCTTCTGTGTCAACAAGCTTTAAAAGTTCTTCATAAGTACTAGGCGTACTTGACATATCTCTTGAAAGTGCAGCTTTTCTCAGCTCATCATCACTGTATTGAGGTTTCTCTTTTGTTGGTAACAAAATAGATACAACAAAGACACCTATCAATAAACCAATAAAGACATAAACAAAAAACTTCATAAATTTTTCCTAAACATATTTTTTATATTATACACTAAAGAGATTTCTTAGATGCCAAAAGTTTCTTTCACTTTTGTCTCAAAATCTTCATCACTTAACTCTTTTCTTAAAGGAACAAAAGTCTCAGCTTCCCCACCAACTGGCACGAATATTTTAGAATTTTCATCTTCGATAATATTTTTTACAGCATCTGCGATTGGTTGAGGAGAAGGTCCTTCGTTTATAGCCTTTGCAACGATTGGAACAAAGTGAGAAACTAAATCTTTATATGGTGAATCCTCAGCAGTAGTTTGAGCATTTGCTACAAGTCCACTTTTTACAAAGTTAGTACCAAAAAGACCTGCTTGAATAGAATGAACTCTAACATTAAAAGGAAGAGTTTCAAATCTTAATGAGTCAACTATCCCTTCAACCGCATATTTTGAAGCGTTATAGTGAGCTAAAAGAGGAAGACCAATTTTTCCTAGGAAAGAAGAGATGTTGATAATTACACCACTTTTTGCTTCTCTCATATGAGGAAGAACCGCTCGAGTAACTTTTAAAAGTCCAAATACATTTACATCGAACTGGTTAAACATTTCTTCATCAGTTCCATCTTCAACAGTTGCTAAAAGACCGTAACCTGCGTTGTTTACAAGAACATCTATCTTGCCTTCGTTTTTAATGATAGTTTCTATCGCACTGTTTATGCTATCTGTCTTTGTTACATCTATATAAATATTTTTAAGTGAAGAATCATCTGGAGTAGCACTTGTGTCTCTCGTTCCAGCATATACAATATATCCATTATCAGCTAAAGTTTTAGCTGTAATCTCACCCATTCCTGAACTGGCACCTGTTATTAAAACTACTTTTGACATTTTGACTTCCTTGTGATTTTATTTATTAAAGTATATATCAATTAAAAGTTATCATCAATAGTTTTTTAGCAGTAGAAGAATTTTATTTTAGCAGAGGAGGGATTATTTTTTTAATAAATCTTTTGGATAAACTCCATAAAATTCATAAAATAGTTTTGAGAAATGACCTTGATGTTTGTAACCAACTTCTTTGGCAATCTCTCCAATATTTAAAAACTGCTCTTTAAGAAGTATGTTTGCTTTTTCAAGACGCAGTTTTTGAACATAACCATAAATAGTTGTTTTATGCACCTTTTTAAATACTTTTTTTAATTTAGATTCATTTGTTGCGCATAGATGTGCTAAAACTTCGATGCTCGGAGGCGTGCTAAAACTACGCAGTAAAATAGCCTTTGAAGACCTTGCGATGCAAATCTCATCATTGCTAAGTTCATCATCTTGCATATCAAGCAGTCCAAATCTGTGAATCATAAACTCTAAAATATTATGTTCACATCTTATGCTATTCATATAGTCATCACTTGAAGAGTTTATAATCTTTTCTATGATGTGTAAACTTATGGCATCTAGGGGCTGTGAGTTGATAAGTTCGCAAGAAACTTCTTCTTGAATGTTGTTGTATAAAAAATCTATAACCTCTTTTGAGTTTGAACTTAGATATCTCTTTAAAATAAAATCAGCAATAAAAAGCACAAAAAAATCTGTCTTTTTCCCTTCTTGTATTTTAAGTGTTAAGTCTTGTCTAGAAGATGTAAAAACATTTATACTATCTTCCTTTACTCCGTAAGTTTTTTTTGCAATATTGTCCTCAAGAGTAAAACTACCTTTTTTACAAACTGCTATAACAACCATTCTATCGAGATTTTTTACTTTAAACTCTTTTGTAGATGCTGGGTTTAAATGCATATCAAAAAATACTATGCCATTAGAGATATCAACCCTAGTAATATGCTCATTTTTATTTTCATATATTTTAGTTATTTTGTAGCTGGTGTCTGTTATGTTAAAGAAGAAACTATCCATAGAAGCTCATCATAAGTTGTAATATTCTCGAACTCTTCTCTCAAAATCTTCATCACTCAACTCTCTTCTCATTGGTATAAATTTTTTAGCCTTATCGCCAATAGTTGCACGAGCGGGGAATTTGTCATTTTGAATAATTTCTAAAATCATTTGGGAGATTTCTTGTGGGGCATTGCCATTGTTTATTTGCTCAACTATCACAGGTGCAAGATTTGAAACAAGAGATGCATAAGGAGAGTTTTTATCAAAAGTTTCAAGGTTTGTAACGAGATTATCTCTTGCAAATTTAGTATTAAAAAATCCGGGCATGATAGAGTGAACTCTTATATTAAAATCTTTTAATTCATAACGCAAAGAGTCTGTAATGCCTTCAACTGCATACTTACTAGAGTTATAAAGAGTTAAAAGAGGAAGACCAATTTTTCCTAAAAATGAAGATATATTTATAATAATTCCATCTTTATTCTCTCGCATTATAGGAATAACTGCCTTGCACATTCTTAAAACCCCAAATACATTAACATTGAACTGAGAAAACATCTCCTCTTCGCTGACATCTTCAACTGTTGAAACAAGTCCATAACCAGCATTATTTACAAGAATATCTATTCGTTTATGTTTAGAATGGATTGTTTTTATGGCTTTTTTAACACTTTTTTCATTTGTAATATCAAGTTGTATTGGAATAATATTTTCATTTTTAATATCCTGTAGCTTTTTAACATCTCTTGTTCCCGCATAAACTAAAAAATTATGTTCTGCTAAAAATTCTACGGTAGCTTTGCCCATACCAGAGCTAGCACCTGTTATTAAAACTATTTTTCTAATGCTAATACCTCATTGAAGATTAAGTATATGAGTATATCATACACAATTATAAAAAATATAGATTTATATCAATATAGTATGGAGAAAAAATGGACTTTTTTAAGTATATACACGCGGTAGGAACGGGACCTAAAGGCAATAGAGATTTAAGCTTTGAAGAATCAAAAGATATGATGCAACAGATATTAAATCAGAGTATTCCAAGTGAACAAGCTGCTGCCTTTCTTTTGGGTTGGCGCTTAAAACCTGAAACAGTTGAAGAGTTTCGTGGAGCCATAGATGCTTGTGATGGTTTCATACAAAAAACTACTATCGCTAACTCTCTTGAGCTAGGTTATCCTTTTGACGGCAAAGCAAAAAATCCTTATATATTTCCTCTTGTTGCAAAAGTTTTACAAGACTCTAGTTTAAACTTAGTTTTAATAGGAGATGATTTAACTCCAGCAAAGGGGGGTATAACTATTAAAGATATATGCTCTAAAATCGAGTTAAGTTCAAATGCACACTATTTTGACAGAAAAGATTTCTTTGCGAAACTAAGTGATTTAACTGATCTTCGCATGAAACTAGGACTTCGTACAGGATTTAATACCATAGAAAAACTTCCTCGTGTTGCAAATAGTGAGTACGCAATTACAGGTGTTTTTCATAAACCTTATGTAAAAAAATATGTAGAAATCTTTTCAGACCGTTACAAAAGATTTGCTCTTATTCAAGGAAATGAAGGAACACCGGAACTCTTTAGTAAAGGAAGACTTTGGGTTTGTCAAGGCGAAGAACTTGAAGAGTTTATAGTTGACCCTGAACACTTTGGCATCAACTACACAAAATCTTGGGATACTATTTCACTTGAAGACTCTCTAAATCAGTTAAATAATCCATCTGATGAGTATTTAAAACTAGCAAAACTAAATGCCGCTGTCTATCTTTTTGTTACTCAAAATGCTACAAATATTGATGAAGCTTGGGAGAAGTTGAACTAAATTTTTATGTAATCGCTAATTTTAAGCTTTAATTGTATAAAATATGAAGAAGAATACACGATTTACAAATTTAAATCAAAGGAATAGATTATGGCAAAAGGTAAAGACTCTCAAAAATCAGTTAAAAAAGCACCAGCAAAAACCTTAAAAGAAAAGCGTAATGACAAAAAACTGAAAAAACAACAAGGTTAGGACTACTAATGGCTAAAACAAACTATAGTTATGCAAAACATACACGCGAGCTAGAAAAAGAGAAAAAAAAAGAAGAAAAGCGTAAGAAAAAGTTAGCTCAAAAAAATGATGAAACATCAGATGAAGATAGAAGTAATATAGAAAAGTAAAACTTTAAATACTATAAGTTTAAAATATATAGATTTAGAACAGTATGAGCGGATAAACCGCTCATATAAAGATTACAGACCTGTAACGTTTTCTGCTTGAGGGCCTTTTTCGCCTTCACCAATTTCGAAAGTTACTTTTTGACCTTCATTTAGTGAAACGCGTCCATGACTTGAGTTGTTAACTTGACGGAAATGTACGAATATATCTTTTCCACCATCTTCTTGTTCGATAAATCCGAAACCTTTATCTTCGTTAAACCATTTAATTGTACCATTTACTAATGTTCCCATTGTAATTCCTTTGTGTTTGAATATACCACATTTCTGAGGTAGTTTAAAATCTAATATGAAGCTTTTCTGTTAGGTGAATCATACTGTATAACTTGGAGTCATCAATGCAAAGCAGACTAAATATGTAACTTAAATCATCTTTTATTGATGACAGTATAGCTAAATAAAATATTAAATATATGGGTAAGTTAGTTTATTTAGATTTTTACTTAGATATAGTGAGTCAAAAGATGAAATTTAAGTAATTTATTTTGTATTACAGTGTGACAAATTTGCGACCAATTTTTCAATAAAATTGTAAATGCTCCTATAAGAATTTATTATGAAAAATCTTTGTAAATATCGCCTATAAGGGGATTATATAAAAAAAATAGTGGACTATCATGGAATTGAAGGTATCTTATTTAAGGAACTAATGAGATAATATTTATTTTTTAGCCCCTAAAAATTAAAGTTACTTGTTTTATAACAGAGCATTTTTAAATATTTTAAACTTTTCTAAATATTTTTCTTTCTCTGACCACCCTTGAACTGATTTCAAGTCAAATTCATTCTTCTTGGCAACCCAAATAGCTTGTTGAAGACATTACTCATCATCCCAATGATAATATGTCGCAAATTTATTTTTTAACTCAGACTTGTAGTATTGTTTGGATTTATATCTCTGAATTCCTAACTTTTTGCCATTCTTTTTAGCTACCAATATATCGTAGTTTTATGTACTTTAAATCCTTTATCACAAAGAATAAAGATTTATTAAAATTTAATTGATATATAATAACTAATATCAAATAAATTTTCATTATTTAGATAATTATTCTTGTGATAAATAATATATGAAGGCTTTGTTGTTGTCTCATACTCACTATTAACTAGCCAATCGTGATATACCCATTGTATAAATCTTAGTATATCTTCACCCTTACCTTGTAAATCAAATTTTGCGTATACACCATTTGATATTTTGAATTTGGGTAATCGTTGTGTTAATATATCTTCTTTTTCGTCTGTTTTGATACAAGCTATATATTGATAGTTATTTAAATCAGTTATAGTCGGATTTTCATGCAATAAAGCTATCATTTGATACTTTTTTACTTTATTGTTTAAAATCAGCGTATATAGTTTCTGCCAAGTCTCTTTAACATTATTTATATAGCTATTATTTCGTATATAATAACTTTTCATTTCTGGCATATCAACAATAGTAGCTATAATATTTGAAAAATCAATACTAGTTTCTGTAGATATATTAGAATCTTGTAAGATTGAATTCGAGTATTTTTTATATGCTCCATTTCTCCACTCTTTTGGAGAAGATTCAAACTTGTTTCTAAAAGCTTTTATAAATGAAGAATGGGAACTATATCCGCATAAGTTTGCCACTTCCGAAATAGTTGAATATTTATTCGTTAAAAGCAAACTAGCTGCTTTTTGAAGTCTTATAGATTTTATACTCTCATAAATATTTTTTCCAAATATATTTTTAAAAACTTTATGCATATGAAATTTACTAATATTAAGATTTTTACTTAACTCATTTATATCAATATCTACATCTATATGAGTGTAAATATAGTACATTATACTATTAGCAATTTTAGTGTTTTTTTGCAGTGTATTTTTATGCATAAAAAATTATAGCAAAAATAAGTAATTAACTGTATTAGTTGTATTAGTCTATAGCATTTGTAGTGTCATGAGCGGAGTTAAAATAGGCAGTATGAAAGCTGCCTAAAAAGTCTTTTTTCAAGTTATTGAAAGGAGATAGATGCTTAAAAAAGATAACTTAATAAAGAATAAATTTATTTTTAAGTGATACTAAATTATTTTCTTTTATTTTCTTAATTAAATTTTTTAATTCAAGAGATTTCTCCTCTTCATTTGCGATAGAGCTTTTTGCCCCTAAATCAAACTTATTCATATTCATGTCTAAATATCCCGTATCGAATTTTCCATTTTTAAAACTTTCATCTTTCGCAATCTCTCTATGGAGTTGTATATTTGTTTTGAACCCTTCTATGTGGAACTCATCCAATGCTCGTCTAGCTTTTTGAACTGCACCTTTCCAGTCAAGCGCCCAAACAATCAACTTTCCAAGCATTGAATCATAGCATGTCGGTAATTCATATCCTGAATACAAACTAGTATCAAGCCTTACTCCAGGACCACCCGGTGTTAAATATTTTTTTACCACTCCAGATGTAGGCATAAAATTATTTTGAGGATCTTCAGAATTGATTCTAAATTCTATAGCGTACCCTCTAAATTGTATTTCGCTTTGTTTATATTTTAATTTATCCCCAGAAGCTATCTCTATCATTCTTTGGATAATATCAACACCAGTCACTATCTCTGTCACGGGATGTTCAACTTGCACTCTCGTATTCATCTCTATAAAGTATGCATTATCTTTTTCATCAACTAAAAATTCAACAGTTCCTACACTCTCATACCCAAGTTCTTTCATAGCATTAACAGAAATATCACAAAGACTTTGTCTAACTTTATCATTTAATAGCGGGGAAGGTGTTATCTCTATTACTTTTTGATGTCGTCGTTGAATAGAGCAGTCTCTTTCACCTAAATGAACTACATTTCCATATTGATCGGCAATAACTTGTATCTCTATATGTCTAGGGTTTTGAACATATTTTTCTATAAAAACATCCCCTTTACCAAAATATTTTATAGACTCATTAGTAGCAGATTCAAACATTTTAGAAAAATCATTAGCAAAATGAACAATTCTCATACCCCTTCCACCACCACCAAATGCTGCTTTAATTATAATGGGATAACCTATTTCTAAAGCAATTCTCTTACCTTCTTTTATATCAATAATAGGGCTGTTTGTCCCTTCTAATACAGGAACATTTATCTTTTTCATAGCAACTTTTGAAGCCATTTTATCTCCAAATAGTTCTATGTGTTTTGGTTTTGGTCCTATAAAAATCAAATCATTATCTATACACGCTTGTGCAAATTCAGCACTCTCTGACAAGAAACCGTAACCTGGATGGATAGCATCACAGTTTGATTTTTTTGCTAGATCAATTATTCTATCATACTTCAGATATGCATCTACAGGATTACCAAGTATAGGATAACACTCATCAGCTCGTGGCACCCATATTCCATTTACATCATCTTCGGAAAAGATAACTACCGATTTTATTTCAAGTTCTTTACATGCTCTTATAATTCTCAGAGCTATTTCTCCTCTATTGGCTACTAACACTTTAGAAATTCTTTTCATAACAAGTCCTCATATTAAATTTAAACGCTATTATAATAGATAGAATACTAAAAAATCTTCTTTTTTTTTGTCAATTTATTTATTCATTAAAATAGAATAAATTGTCCATTATTGTTATTTTAGGCTTAATGAAAAATACGAGAGTCTGAAAAGTAGATTTAAAGTAAAATATTTCAGGCTAAATAATTATTTTTAGTAGCGAAAATGTTCTACTATCCAGAGTGTTTGTTATTTATTTATACTACCGCATTGCATCTTGCAGCTTCTTTGAACCAAGCTGCACTCAATTTTGGAGTACGTTTTTGCGTTTCATAGTCTACATGTATTAAGCCAAAACGTGTACCATAGCCACCTGTCCACTCCAAATTATCGAATGCACTCCATACAAAGTTACCTTTTACTGGTATGCCCTCTGAAGTTGCTCTTTGCAATTGCCCCATTGCATTACGCAAGTACATAACACGATCTTCATCGAAAACTTTGCCATTAGCATCTACCACATCACTTGTAGCACAACCATTTTCGGTAATATAAATTTCCTTTGGATTCCATATTGAGTCTGTTAGGCGAGCTGCCCAGTAAAGTACTTCTGGTGAAAATGTATGCCAAGGTGATGACATCTTAGGATGAGATACATTCATGGGTATTTCTTCATAACCTGCTTTATTATCAGATGCCATAACATACATTTTTGGTATATATACATTAATACCTATGAAATCTACTGGAGAAGAGATTATTTTTAAGTCTTCATCTGTGAATTCTGGTGCATCTTTGCCAGCTTCTTCGAGGTACGATTTGCAATATTTACCAGTTTGCATAACATCTAAAAATCGTGCGTTTAGGTGTCGCGTCACTTTCTCGGCTGCTTTAACATTTTCAGGTGTATCAATTATTGGCACACCACAGAACATCACTTCTGCTGGTCCAACTTTAGTGCCAGGTTTTCCTGATGCACGTATTGCTTGGACTGCCATACCATGAGCAAGTACGGCATTGTGAGCAACTTGATTCAGCGATTTTTGATTGAGCTTTAAGCCTGGTGCGAGCTCAATTTTAACAGGTTTGCCTTGAACTACCATATCTATACCACGGTGTCCCATGTCGACAAGATTTTGAAACTCATTGATTGTGAAGAAGTTATTTACTCTATCACTTAGATTTTCAGCAATATAACCAGCATACTCTCCAAATGCGTAAGCAGTATCACGAGATTGCCATCCTCCTTTATCTTGAAGTGCTTGTGGCAAATCCCAGTGATATAGCGTAGCAAATGGCTTAATGCCAGCCTTGAGCAATTCGTCAACAAGTTTACTATAAAAATCAAGCCCTTTTGGATTTGGCATCCCATCGCCATTTGGAAATATGCGAGGCCAAGATATGGAAAATCTGTAAGCATCTACTCCCATTTCTTTCATTAACCGTATATCTTCTTTGTACCGACGGTAGTGATCAATGGCAATATCTCCAGTATCATTATTTTTCATCTTACCAGGTATGTGTGAGTAAGTATCCCAAATTGATTTGCCTTTGCCATCTGCATCTGGTGAGCCCTCAATCTGATAAGCAGCTGATGCGACACCCCAACAAAAGTCATCTGGAAACTTTGGCTTTGCGTATGTTGCGGCTTGTAATATCTTTTTTTGGTCGTAAATTATATCTATGATAATGCTCCTAAAATGACTTTGTTATATGTTGAAGTCTTATATTAATTATTATATTTTCATTAGGATAATTGTAGCATATTTCCAAAAATTGCACTTAAAATTTAAAAACTTGAGCATTTGTTGTTAATATAATCTTTATAGAATAGTTGCTATAATTTGCGGATTTCGAATCTATATATAATTTAAAATAGGATACTTAAATGTCAAGTAAAAATATTGATACTCTAGCACGACGAGATTTTTTAAAATATTCATCTGGTGCGCTTTCTCTTATATATTTAGGAGGATGTAGTAGTTTAGATTCGTCAGAACCTTCTGTAGAGCCATCTGGATATCCAATTGATTCTACTGTTTTAACGACACTACAAAGAAGAGTTAAATTAAGTCAAACTTTTTCCTCAATTATTGTTCCAAAAAATCTTCAAAATATTTCAGAATATGATTCAAAAGGATATGGGGTTTGGTCATATGATGAAAATGTGCTTAGTGCTCCAGTTCGTTTAGATATTATGCCTACCTCTTACACAAAGCCAGTAGCTAATGAATCTGTTAGATTATTAAAGTTCTTCGCTATTACTGATATACATCTTATTGATAAAGAATCTCCTTCTCAGTTGATGTATTTACAACCCGCAAATGTTGTTGGAGATAAATTTGGCGTAGATTTTGAGGATAAAATTACTTCAGTCTATTCACCATCAATGCTCTATACAACTCATGTGCTTGATGCTGTAATTCAGACGGTAAATGCTCTACATAAACAAGATTCAATTGATTTTGGAATTTCACTTGGAGACACATGTAATAGCACTCAGTATAATGAAACTAGATGGTATATAGATGTACTAGATGGCAAGGTTATTACTCCAAGTTCTGGAGTTCATGTTGGCGAGAAGACTATCGACTATCAGAAGCCTTATAAAGCAGCTGGACTTGATCCTGAGATTCCATGGTATCAAGCAATTGGTAATCATGACCATTTTTGGATGGGTTCAATTCCTCCAGATGAAGGAAATTTAAGAGAAAGTTATGTTAGCGATGAAATTATTGCAATGTCAAACTCTCTTGCTAATGCTGGTAAGATATACAACATGAATCCACCTCTTTACTATATGGGTGTTTTAGATGGCTCAACTCCTAGGGGTGATATGATAAAAGCTGGTCCAGTTACAGATTTTGTCTCAGCACCTACTGTAGTTCCTGATGTTAATCGTCGCTCATTGACAAAAGCACAATGGGCTCAGGAATTTTTCAACACAACAAGTAGTCCAGTTGGTCATGGTTTTAACTTAGTTCCATCTGGGAAACAACCTGACTTTGCTTGTTATAGTTTTATACCTAAATCAGAACTTCCAATAAAGGTTATTGTTCTTGATGATACTCAAAGAGAAGACGATGGTGATCATAGTATTCATGGGCGTGGTTTTCTTGATGAGGATAGATGGACTTGGTTAAAGGAAGAACTTGCATCTGGCAGTAGTGCTGGACAACTAATGATTATTGCTTGTCATGTTCCAATAGCTGTAAGTCCCTATGCAAATGAAGATGGCTCAGGTGATACTTTTATGGACTGGTATGAGAATAGTCGTACTCCATCAGCAAAAATAGAAAATGCCGTAACGCTAACAGATTTAATAACTGAGCTGCATAGTCATCCAAATCTTTTGATGTGGACAGCAGGTCATAGACATGTAAATACTGTTAAAGCATTTGTTCATGATAATGCAGAGCAAGGTTTTTGGCAGGTTGAAACATCATCTTTATTTAACTTCCCTCAGCAGATGCGTTTATTTGATATTAGCCTTAATAGTGACTACACAATTTCAATATCTGTAACTAATGTCGATTCAGCTGTTAAAGAGGGAACTCCAGCTTGGACAGCACGAAAATATGCAGTTGCCACACAGCAGATAGTAAAAACAGTGCTTAATCCAAATTTAATAGGAGCAGATCCTAGGTATCCCGGTGTTGCAGATCCTACTATTAAAACAATAGATTCAAATATTGGTTCATATAATGCCGAACTTTTAAAACAGTTAAATACAAAGATGAAAGCGAAAATGCGATTATTGTTTCCTACGATTTAGTCTAAATGAAGGTAATAAAATCAGTTTTCTTATTCCTAAAATAACAAATAAAAAAACTAGGGATATGAAATTAGTGTAAAAAGAAAAATGGAATGTCCCCTATAGATTAGACATCTTCTAGCTTTTTGCAGTAATGAATTAAGAAATATTAGTTCTGAAGCAAAGAAGTATATTAGGTAGCAGTTTAACTAGGTGTTGCGCTTACTATTTGAATTGGCGGACCCTCAGGGAATTGAACATGCCCTATTTATAGATGAATGTATTAGTTGTAAGTATCTCATATATCAATTTTCTAGTAGACTATCTTTGAACTAAGGGAACAATAGATTATTAAATAATATTAAAGTATTAATATATATAAATATTAGTAGTTAATTTATTATATTAATACTTTAGTATATGATAATTGACTTTTCCCCTACTTCTTAGCTATAATAATACTAAAGTATTAATAAAAGGCTATTTGATGGCAAAAGGTAAAAAAGTTGTAGCGACCCCAAAAGTTACATTTACGCATATAAAAAATGAAGAAGATTTTGCAAAAGTGATTAAAGCAAAAAGAACAGAGCTAGGTCTTACTATCATGGAAACTTCCTCGTTTTGTCAAATTACTAATGTCACTCTTCAGAAACTAGAAAAAGGTTTTAAAGGTGTTCGACTCTCTACAGCACTTCATGTTGCAAAAATGCTAGGTATAAAAATAAAGTTTGAGGATTAATGATGCAAAAACTATATGTCTATTATAAAAAAACTCTTGTAGGATTACTTCAATATGAACCTTTATTAAAAAACTTTAACTTCGTTTATGATGATAATTGGATTAAAGAGGGATTTGAGTTAAGTCCATCTTTAAAATTCAGCGGTTTTGAGGATTATGCTTTTAAACTTTTTGTTGAAAATCTCTTACCAGAGGGAGAGGGTTTAGATGAAATGAGTATTTATTATCAAATTTCTAAATCCGATAAGTTTTCTATACTTAAACATATTGGTGCTGAAACAACAGGGGCATTAACTTTTACACAGAGCAGAGAGCTTGATATACCAACAAGTTTTAGAGAGATACCACTAGATGAACTTGAAGAGAGGGTATCTCAAAAAAATGTTCAATCTATTATACTTTGGGATGAGGAACTAAGACTGAGTCTTGCAGGTGTTCAAGAGAAATTAGCTGTTGCGATTATTGATGGTGTTATCGGTTTAGGAGAAGGAGATATTTGCTCTACTCATATTCTTAAATTTAATCGGAAAAATGAGAATGTAATTTTAAATGAGTACTTATCTCTTAAACTCGCAAAAGCTGTAGGAATAAATGTTGCCCAAGTTGAGTATAAGAAGTTAGGAAGCGAGAATGTTCTGTTTGTAGAGAGGTTTGACAGAAAACTCATCAATGATAAGCATATAGAACGGTTACATATTATTGACTCTACTCAAGCATTAGGTTACCCATCAACATATAAATATGAGCGATTATATAACTCTAAAGATATACGAGATGGTGTCTCGTTTGAAAAACTATTTAATCTTGCAGAGGAAGCAAAAATCCCTCTTTTGTTTAAAAAAGAGTTAGTGACTTGGAATATGATTAATCTCATTTTAGGAAATAGTGATGCTCATGGTAAAAACATATCTTTTTTTGTTGATAAAAATGGCTTAGAAATAGCTCCGTTTTATGATATTGTGAATGTAAGCATGTATAAAGGTAAGTATGCCCAAGATATGGCAATGGCTATAGATGATGAGTTTGAGTTTGAAAAAATAGGTCTATTTGATATGCTAGAATTTTTACAACTGAATAAAATATCAAAAATTCAATACTTTAATGACTTTAAAAAATTAGCTCGAAAAATATATAAAAATTTAGATTTTAGTTTTATTGACAACAGTTTAAAAGAGGAAGAAAAAGGGTTTATTCAAGAATATAAAAATAACATCATACAAAGATTAGACAAACTAAGTGATGTTGTAAATAGAATGAGATTTGATTTACCATTTGAGGATGAAAGCTATGATGATTTTTTTGATAGCTACGAAGATACAGTACTCAAAAGAGTTGGTAAAAGTGACTATTCTAAACAAGAAGCTGTAGAAAAATATTTACTTTCAATAGAGAATGAGTTAATTCCTTCTTAGAGCACTCTTGAACTGATAGAAATTCTATAAATAGTTTTGATTGATTAAATCTAATCTATTTTTCATAGTGGTTTTTCCGCTCTTCTTGGTCTTTTTCTTTGCATCTCAAATTTATTTTTTAACTCAGGCTTGTAGTATTGTTTAGCTTTATTTAGTAAAGATGTAAGTTCATCTAAAATACAGATGAACCTACCTTTGGAGATGTTGCAGAACTGGCTCTCAAAGAAGCTCAAGGAACTCAAAAACAAATTTCTCAAAGTCGTTTTAACAAGAAATTTTATGTTCTAAAGAGAGTGCTAGATTACAGCATAGAAAATGGATACATTAAAACTAATCCAATATCCTATTTCAAAGCTTTTCAAAAAGCAACAGAAGAAAGATGATAACTATTTTTCTAAGGAACAAATGAGAGTGATTTTAGATGATATTTGTGAGGATGGAACTGCCATTGATAAAGCTAAACATGCTTTTATCAATACCTATATGTATGTTGCGTTTTTTACAGGCGGAAGAGTGGGTGAGATAGCAAGTTTGAAATGGGATGATATTGACTTTGACAACCACCTGATTACTTTTGCAACTAGCATTCATAAGGGAGTTTTAGATGTAACTAAAACTGATGAAGTTCGTAAAGTTCCAATGGTAAAAGAGCTTGCTAATGCTTTACTGAAGTATAAAGAGAGTTCTACAGCGGAGTATGTATTTGTTAATCCTAAAACTGGAAGTTATTACAGGGATACGAGGTCAATTACAGATACTTACTATAAGCCAATGCTTAAGCGACTTAAGTTACCTACAATTGTACTCTATCAGACTAGAAGTTCATTTGCCAGCTTATCCATTGAAAAAGGAGTTCCTATCTCTACTGTGTCAAAGTGTTTAGGACACAAATCGACCGAGATTACTAGTAGATATTATTTGAAATTTGGTAAGCTTAATCAAGATGACACTAGAAACCAGTTAGAGAGTTTGTCAGCTTAGATTATTATTTTCTTGAAGTTAGTGAATGGCTTAGTGTTATTCACTAGTTTTTTTGTGCTTCTTGTTGATAATGCTAATATCCATTTTTTTTTGCCAAATCTACCTCAAAATCATCAAAAGACTCCAAAAAAGACACGAAATAAGTCATACACAACTTTATCAATTGCTAGAGATGTAGTGAGGCCTTTGGTTTCTGGAGAATGGCTCGCCGGATATATTATCTAGCGAGATAAATTTATGAACTAATTAAATAGCTAAATAGTTAAAATTGGAATTCTATTTGGTTGAATATATGAACTTGCAATACAACAAACATTTAGTAATTCATCAGTATTGTTAAGCTTATCTTTAATCGCATCTTGGTAAATAGATAAAAAGTCTGCAACTGTCCAAAAATGTAGCCCACATTGTAATATTAAGTTATGACCGTCTCGTATAATAGGTGCTGAAAAATCATATAAGTTTTTTGGAATGAATAATAAAAAGTTCTTTCTGTCTAAAAGGTGTATATGAAGATTAAGATATTTATCTAATTTATAATCTTGTGAAATCAATATAAAGACAGATCCCGTTTGAGATGGAACTGCAAGCAGATTAGTTTCAATCTCTTCTTCTGAGTGTCTTTGAAAAAGATATTTAAATGTATCTTCTGCATCTATCCCAAACTTAGCAATATTTCCGTTAATATCAAGAAAGTTCTTAATGTAATTTTCTAGAATATCTTTTACATATTCTTGTAAATGTAATTTACTGAATACCTTAAAAAAGATATATAAATTTGCTGCTTGAAGATCGTTTAAAACTATGAAATGATTAAAATAATACTTCTTAATATTATCAATTAGTTCTAGAATGTTTGCTGTTAATAATTTATCAAGTAACAGTAGTTGAGCACTGATAGATAGTAATTTTGATATACGAATAGGTAAGAAATAATAGTTTGAAAGCATTTCATTTTTACAAATTAAGAAATTTTTATCTATTTCAAATTTTTCATTTATACCTAGAATACTTTTTACACCAAAATATTTAAAATAATCTGTTAGTCTTTCAACTTCTTCTTTAATATTTGGATTGGTTAAAAATGGTAATAGCAAAGATTTAAATACATTTATCAATTCCAATTTTTTCATATTAATATCATTGTCGATTTTTTCGATAAATCTGTATCCCACACCTCTTATAAAAAAAATTTTATCTTCATCATTAATTTCATCAAAAATACTTTGCATTAAATGTAATAATTCAGCATAATCTGAAATATTATCAATATCTTCATAGTATTTCCATAGTTCATTTTTAAATGATTCTAAAGTTGTACCTAATCTTGATATAGAGGGAACATAGGAAAAATTATGTATACCTATTGAATCATCAGCATTAAAAAATAAGTTCTTTGCAAATACACTTGGACCATACAAATTCAAACCCCAAGCTGAGGGTGTTTGTGCTATACCTTCTTCATTAAAAAGATTAGAAATGCTTTTCCCTAATGTCACTAAATCTAGATATTCAATTTCTGAACTTATTTTTTTATTTCCATTAATAAAATTGATTAAATTACTAGTAAAAACACCTTCTCCATTCTTTTCGATGGCATATTCATCGGAAGCTGCTGCAGCAAGGATTGAGACTCCTATACTACCTTTTTTACCAATAATATCAGGCTTGATGATGCTCATTAAATCATTAACTAATCCACCGGTATTACAAGCATCTATTACTAAATTAATATGCTTAATATTTGAAGAGGATATGATTCTGAAAATTTCACTTAAAGAAATAGCAGATAAACTTAATCTATCAGGGTTAGAATCTTTTAATAAAAGGTAGTAGGTTGAATCTATTATTCCACCATGCCCAGCAAAGAATAATGTAAATATATCAGGACAAGTAGCATCATATAATATATTTTCTAATGAATTACGTATGTCTTCAAGTCTAGGTGATTGAAGACATTTTGAAATATCATTATTGTATATTGAATATTTAGATTTAACCAAGCAATTAAATATATTTGAGGCATCATTTTCTGCTCCCTCTAGATTGTTAATTGAAGAAGAATCATATTCATTGCATCCAATGGATAGTAAATAATTATTCAAGTGTTACTCCTTCGTATTTTAGTAGTCTTTCATTTTCTTTTTTTATAGCTTGCTCACTTTTTTCTTTTGTGATATCTTCAACTAAATTTTCATATTCTTTGCCTTGTGCCTTAATTTCATCCATGAATTTTGTGGCTTGACTTGGATGTAAATGAATACTAGGGATCAAAACCTTGCCATTTTTATCTACCCCAAATTCAACTTTTTTTATCATTTCTAAAAATGCTTCAGAATTACTCATATTTTTTTCTTTTACATCAATTGTATTACCCACTTTATCACAGGTATCATTAAGTGTTTGGTACATGCTTTTTATCATTTGGGAACTCATTTGTTCAATAAAATTAGTAATAAACAGATAAAATTGTTCAATTTTATAAAGTCTAATATTACTGTATTCAAATTCTATATTTACTGTATGCTCTGTTAATTTTGATTCATTGTTATCTACAGAGCCAAATGAACTACCATGGTGAATTGTGTAACTATTTTCTGCAGACATATAAGTTGACATTTTTTTTCTATTTGCTTTGATAATAATATAATGAACCCCTAAAACTGAACCAGTAAAATTTGTTTTCTTATTTCAAAAATGATAAAATTGAAATAGAGAATATAGGAATTAAATATGAATGCAAAAAGAAAAAGTTATAGTGCAAATTTTAAAGCAAAAGTAGTACTGGAAGTTTTAGAGGGTGAAAAAACTGTTAATGAAATAGCTAGTGGATATGAAGTCCTACCTCTAAGTTTAAGAAATTGGAAAAAACAGTTTCTTGAGAATATGTCATTAGCATTTGATAAAAGTACTGTTGTAAAAGAATACAAAGATGAAATTGATACTCTTAAATATGAAAAAGATGCAATTGCAAAAAAACTTGGAGAGACAATTGTTGAGAAGGATTTTCTTGTGGAAAAGCTAAAAAGCTTGGCCTCATCTAAAGAGAGAAAAACTCTACTTGATGCTAAGCATAAATTATCACAGAATAAGCAGTGTCAATTGCTACAGGTAAGTAAGTCGAGTTTGTACTATACTCCAACTAAACCGTTTAGTAGAGGTAAAGACTTGAAAATATTAGATGCTATAAATAATATATATTCAGACTTTCCATCATATGGAAGTAGAAGAATTCATGCTCAACTTTTAAGAGATGGGTATAGCATAGGGAAAAAGTTCGTTAAGAAAGCTATGAAGTATATGGGTATAGAAGCCTTGTATCCTAAGCCTAAGACCACTACAGCAAACAAAGAACATTATAAGTATCCATATCTCCTAAAAGATTTTAGAGATTATGCTGGACGTGTTGTAATTGAAAAAACTAATCAAGTCTGGAGTACAGATATTACTTATATCAAACTGGAAAAAGGCTTTGTATATTTAGCCGCAATAATAGATTGGCATAGTAAAAAAATACTCTCATGGAAACTTTCTAACACAATGGATATTTCCTTAGTTAAAAGTGTGTTAAATGAAGCACTCGCATTTTATCCTAAACCAGAGATATTTAACACAGACCAGGGAAGTCAATATACTTCAAAAGTTCATGTTGATATTCTCAAAAAACACAACATTAAAATTTCAATGGATGGAAAAGGTAGAGCTACTGATAATATTTGCATCGAAAGATTCTGGCGAAGTATTAAGTATGAAGAAATTTATCTGAATGAATATAAGAATATAAAATCTCTCAATCGAGCAATAAAAATATATATGAACTCTTACAACAAAAAAAGATTACATTCGGCGATTGGATATAAAACTCCAAATGAAGTTTATTATAAAGCTGTCAATAATTTAGATCCTAAAGGAGCAAAACTGTTACCACTGGTATCGTAAAGAGGTAAAATAAGAAAACTTGTTTTACTGGTCTTGAAAAAGGGAACCATTATATAAAGTCATTTAATGATTTTGCAAATAGTTCATATTCTTTTTCATTTGAAAATGGAATGCACATAACGATGTATCCTTTGATTTTAAACTAGACTCTACTATTATAGCTTAAGTGAGTAAGTCTCGATGAATATATTTATAATGTGAATTGGAGAAGTAAGTTAAACGTAGAGATAGAAAGATACTTGGAAATAGAACGCCAATAGAAGTCAAATCTACGACCACTTTGCGACCAAAAATCACAAATACTACGGTTTTATAACCGGCGAGCATCCAATATTAATATAAATAATAGTTATGTAAAATGATTTTCTAAATTGCTGTAAGTATCGTGTATAAGGGGATTGTGTAAAGAAGTGGTGGACCCTCAGGGAATTGAACACAACCTATATATAGATACTTGAATGGAATATAATTTTTTAAGCCCCTAAAGTAGCCCCTAAAAATTAAAGTGACCTCATTCTGTTATCTATATCATGTTTTACTAGGATAACCAAATCTTCTCTAATCCCTATCTTTTTTGCTCTCTGCGAAAAAGAAGAAACTACCGTTATTGTATTTTCTATTATTTCTATTGTTCTTTCTTTTTTAATACCATTATTTACTCCAAGTTGAACAAGGTCTTCTTGTTCAAAATTATTTACCTTACCAACTATGCTCATTTGATGATTTTTCGTATAATGTTTACCATTTGCATAAGTTATATCGTAAGCAGGAGATAAAGACCACTCGCCTTTGTAATTCATAAGAAAAGATGTATTTTTAGCATGGTCATCTTGGTTTACAGCAACTACATTAAATACTGCCCTTTTATAAAATTCTTCTATATCATTTGCATCTTTGGTAATATACCTAACCACTCTCATTGCTTCATCATAACTATAATGAAGCGGTTCATTGAAATTAACATGAACAATGGAAGCTAAGGAGTGCATGTGTATTCTATTTAGACCATTTCTATCAAACCTTTTTATTGCAAAGTGGCTTAAACCATTATCTTTAATCATATCAGTTAAAGGTATGTTTATATCGCAATCTTTCGCCATATCCATATATACATATTCTAATTTTGTAAAATCTGTAGGAATAGCATTTTCATCTACACTGTCAAATTTAACTAACCATTGTTCATAATCTGCATCAGTGTTCTTAGAGTTAGTAATAATATTTTTATCTCTATTCCATCCAATAGTTGATTTAGGTCTAGCTCCACCTGCTTGAATAGCACTATCCATCAATGCTAACATCTCCTTTATACTCTGAGTAGTTTCTCCTTTAACAATTTTTTTGGTGGACTCGTAAAGTTCCCTTATCTCAATAGGCTCAACACTCATACTATCATTTGAAAACTTTTCACTAGGCTCATATTCTAATGCTCCCATTCCTGTGTTTCCAATGTAGATTAGTTTTTGTAGCAATGTTAAATCTTTAACCGCCATATTTTTACTTTCATAATATCTTTCCATAACTTTAGTACCAAATTTATCTGGTAAGCTATCAAAAAATACTCCTGCTAATGTTCCAAAGTATTTATCATCTGTATTTGAATATGTTTCTCTACTAAAAGGTAATTTCAAAGGAGATAAGTTCAAGCCACTATCTAAAAATCCTTGTTCATATTCAAAGCTTATTACTCCATTTTTTTCATAAAGAACACCAACTTTATGGTTAAATATATTTACTATTACTTCCATTATTTTTTACTTCCTCTTACTCTATGTCTTACTTTATCTTCATTTTTCATTTCTTGTATTGTTTTAGGTTTTTTAATTTTTGTAAGTTCTTCTAGTTCTGATAATAAGTCTAAAGTGTGAAGTATTGAAATGAAATTAATTAATGATATTTTTTGAATATCTATAAAATTTCTATATGCTCCATAGGTAATTCCTGCTTTTGAAGAAAGTTCTTTTTGTGTAATATTTTTCCGTATCCTACTATCTTCAATTTTTTTAGATAGAAGTTCAATAATCTCTAATGAAGTATTTAGTTGAAGCATTTTAAATCCTAATATTGCTTATATTAGATATTATAGCGTAAATTTATACTTAATATTGTAAATATAAGACTTTATGTGATTGTGTTTTAAATAATGAATGTAAATTAAAACTAAGCTATCTATTATAGTTGTTTCTCCACTCTTCTTGGTCTTTTTCTTTGCATCTCAAATTTATTTTTTAACTCAGGCTTGTAGTATTGTTTGGCTTTATTTAGTAAAGATGTGAGTTCATCTAAAAAAGCATATCTTGGATTTATAAAGTATATCTTTGTTCTTCCTTGCATTTTACTAAGAGCCAGTCCACCCTCTTCAAAATTTTTGAGTTGGTTTTGAATGGAAGGAAGTGACATATCAAAATATTTTGCTATCTCTCTTGCATACCCCTCTTTAAATGTAAAAAGATATTGCAGGGTTAATTCACGAGCTTTTGTTCCAAGTATTACTTCTAACATGCAAACATCCTTTATGATATAAATATTATTTCATTTGATATATAAATTATATCATAAAATATTCTATTTTTAAGGTAGTTATTATTTTGCGGGACCTTGATTAACCTAGCTATTTGGGTTTTATGTCAATTTCTTGAAAAAAATCCATCAAATCGACTTCTAAGGCATCTGCAATTTTTACTAAGTGTTCTATATTAAAATGTTTTTTATTGATACATAATTCTGCCATGGATATAGTGCCAACAGCTTTATGACCAATAGCAAGAGCTAATTTTAATTGAGATACTTTTTTTAATTTTCTAATTCTTTTAACATTGAAGCCAATCTTTTTATATATATTTTGCATATCAGTATCTGTAATGCTTGTATCTTTCATAAATATACCTATAGTTAAACTTACCATAAGTATATTTTCATTAGAATTTGTTATCAACTAACTATAGTTAGTTAAAATGATTATTAGAGGTTAAAATGTACATAATAAAAAGAATAAAAAAGATATTGTTGATTTCCATTTTTATAGTAGTTAGTGGAGCAAATGCAGGAGAGATAGATATAGATGTTTATGGTCTTAGTTATCATTTAGATGCAACACAAGCTTATGCAGAAGCTCCAAGAAGGTTAGACAGTCAAGGGCAATGGGTTTTCAATCCTGGCATCGGTGTAACTTATGATTTTAGAGATAACATCTCAGAAGAGGGTTTTTCTCCTATTGTTGCTGTAGGTTATTTTCAAGATTGTGCTGATTATCCTTTTTACTTTGCAGGAGCAGGGATAAGATATAGAAATTACATTGACGATACTAACTTTATGTGGGAAGTTAATGTTGCAGGTGCAATGCTTAGTGGTGTTGATTGGGATTTTGAAACAAGAGACCAATATTTTACTCCAACAGCTAATATTGGCTTTGGTTACAAGTTGAGTGAAGATTATTTAATTAAAGCTAACTTCTCTTATATTCCTGCTGATGATAGTGCAAGTGGTACAGCAGGTACGGACTTGATATTTATGCAAGTATCTTTAGGATTTTAAAATGTCGTATAAAGCATATAAAGATAGTGATGGCAATTATGACTTAAGAAGTTCCAAAGATGATGCTATGTACGGTGTTGGTTCTTTGATAGGTTGGATGATTGGATACACTATTCTTCTTCCATTTGTACTATATGACAAGGTTACTTATAAGAATGGTACTTTGCTTGGCACAGATAAAGATAACTTTATAATTTCCATTGGAGGACATCAACAAAAATATCTTATTAAGTCTTTGGAATTTATACATTATGGATTTAAAAACTTGACACTCAAATTTAAAGATGAAAAAAAGATAATTATTTTTAAAGGTATTTCTACAGCTGAAGTAATAAAAGAACTAGAACCATTATTTGACCTACTAGATGAAGAAAAAGTAATTGTAACTTTACATGCAACTAATGAAGTAAACGAATGGTTTGAAAAATATCTAAAAGGTGAAACTAAGAAGAAAGTTGCGAAAACATCTATTAAAACGGTAAATAAGCCATATTAATGATTAAAAGGATTATATTAACCCTAATTATTCTTATTACAGTTATCTCTGTTTCTATGGAATATTATAAAGGAGTTCAGAAAAATAAATATTTTAAGAAAATAAAGGAAGAAGAGCATCAGTTAAATATGACAAATCTAAACCAATACGGATTTTACATATCTGAGCATAATAAAATATGTTTTGATGATAGTTGTAAAAATTATGTTAAAAGAGAAATAGGCATAAATAGAGATGCCGTTCCATATGATTACTGGAAACATATTTTTCATGCAGATAAGTCAATTGCACATGGAAGTGATTTTGAAAAAATACTTATATTTTCAGCATCAAAATCAATAAAAGACTTTAAAATATTTGCTGAAGATATTATCCATTCAATAAATAGTAATTGTTTGCTGTCTGATGAAGACTTAGAAGCTATAAAGTCAGTAAAATATTTTTCTAGTATACGATTTAAACAAATAGACAATAGACTTAAACTATTATCAAAAAATATGCATAAAATGAGATATAACAATCGAATTAGTAAGGCTACAATTAAAAATATGAAAGTGAATTTTATAAAGAATAAAAATGAGTATAACAAATTATGGAGATTTATTGATAAAAATAAAGTTAATGATAATGGACTGTGTACAAAACATAGAGCTAGAGAAATAACAAATGCAGAAAGAAGAAAATATGAAATTTGATAGACAGTAGATAAAATATTACATATTGCCATACTTATTAATCTTAGAAATTTTATTTGTTATACTAATTTAATCTTTATAATCAAAGAGGAGTAAAGTACTTATGGATGATAGTAATTTGATGTTGGATTATTTGAAAATATTTGAGTTGCATAATGTAGAAATATTGTATTATGATACATATAATGACTCTGATAATATTAGTACTAAAATAAAACTTGGTCTCTCAACAAAAGTTAAATATGTATCTAAAGAACAATTAATCTCTTTTTTAATATTGAGTAGCTTTTTTGATACATGGTTAGTAAGAGATATAGATATAGTTTATGATGAAATAAAATCAGAGATTTACAGAAAAGGAAGTGATGAACATGCTAATGAAAAAGCTCTTATCAATAGTGTACTATCCCAATATTTTCATAACTATATCAAGGAGTATGAGGTTGAAATATATTGCGAATTAGAAAGAGAGAAATCATCTTTTTATATTTATAAATACAAGGCAGAGAGAGATAATTTAAAATATATTCATCATAATAATTATGTTGTATCAAAAATTTGAAGTAAAAATTCTTTTTGTTAGTGGGACTTGATTAACCTAGCTTATGATGTTAAAAGATAAATTATAGAAGGTACCAAGCAATATTTAATTCTTATAGTGATAGCATTTACAAATATAATTTAAAATATTTAGTTTATCAAGGATTCAACTTAGAATGAAAATTCTTCATACATCAGATTGGCATTTAGGTCAAAGCTTTATGGGTAAAAGTCGCCAAGAGGAACATCAGGTATTTTTAGATTGGTTACTTGTAACTATTGCATCTGAGGAGATTGATACTCTTATTGTTGCAGGTGATATTTTTGATACAGGTACACCACCTAACTATGCACTAGAACTCTACTATAATTTTCTTACAGAACTTTCTTTATCTTCATGTGAAAATATTATTATTACAGCTGGTAATCATGATTCTATTGCTACTTTAAAAGCTCCTAAACAACTGCTTCAAGCACTAAATATTCATGTCATTACAAGTGGTGATGAAAATGAGAATGAAGTAATTGAAATTTTCAATAAAGAGAAACTTGAGGGGATTGTTTGTGCAGTTCCATACTTACGAGATTATGTAGTTCGTCAATCAGTAAGTGCTGAAACTATGAATGATAAAGAGTCCTCATTTACCCAAGGGATAAAAGAGCATTATGATAATGTTTATAAGGAGGCTTTAAAGCTTTCAATCGAAAAAGATATCCCAATCATAGCTACTGGACACTTAACAACTGTGGGTAGTAAAACAAGTGAATCTGAGAGAGAAATATATATAGGTGGTACACTAGATATAGATAGTGATTTTTTAGGTAAACATTTTGATTATGTGGCATTGGGACATCTCCACATTAACCAAAAAGTCGGATGTGAGCATGTGCGATACTGTGGTTCTCCTATACCTTTGAGTTTTAGTGAATCAACATCACAAAAGAAAGTAAATATTGTAAAGTTTGAAAATAAAATCATGACAGTTACTGAGTTAGATATACCACTTTGTAGACCTTTATTAGTTCTTCGTGGAAATGTTACATCCATTTTAAAAGAATTTGAGAGTGTTGAAGATAAAAGCACTTGGATAGAATTACATCTTAATGATGAAAATCCTTTCCATGCGAATCAAGTCATTAGAGATAAGGCAGAAGAGTTAGAGCTTATACTTTTAGCGGTAAAGATAGATAAAACAGAAAAAATACTCCATGCAGAAGACTTTGATGTCATAAGTCTTGATGAGTTAAATCCCTTAGATGTATTTGAACGCCGTATGGAAAAAGATGCCTTAGAAGATGAAGATTTTGTAAAAGAGCTTGTAGTTAACTTTAAACAAATTGTGAGTGAGGTTCAAAACTCATGAAAATACTCTCAATAAAATCTCTCAATATTAACTCTCTAAAAGGTACAACAGAGATTAACTTTGCAGAGCTTACAAAGGATAGTGCTCTTTTTGCTATAACAGGACCAACTGGCTCTGGAAAAAGTACTATACTTGACATCATCTCTTGTGCTTTATATGGACGAACAGCAAGACTAAAAAATCCAAATGACTTAATGTTACGACACTCAGGTGAGGCTTTTTGTGAAGTTAATTTTGAGATAAGAGGTAAAGTATATCGTTCATCATGGACACAAAAAAGAGCACGAAAAAAGCATGATGGTGCATTTCAAACGGCTAAGATGGAACTTGTTGATTTAGAAGAAGATAAAATTTTACCTTTAAAATCAAAAGAAGTACCTAAAAAAATAGAAGAACTATCTGGTTTAGATTTTGGTCGTTTCACTCAGTCTATGCTACTTGCTCAAGGTGGGTTTGATGCCTTTTTAAAAGCAGATGAAAAAGAGCGTTCAGCACTACTTGAAAAGATAACAGGAACACAAATTTATGCAGAAATTTCAAAAGCTATTTTTGAAAAGCATCGCAACTATCAACAAGAGATGGATTCTGACCAAAAAATTTTAGAATCTATAGAACTTTTAGAACCAGAAGTTGTTGAAGTAAAGCAGCAACAACTTAGCAAAAACATTGTCCAAAAAAGAGGGAGCGATGAAGAGCTGAAAAAACTTACAGTAGCACTAAATTGGCTAGAAAAACTCTCAGAACTTACAAAGGAGAGTAAAAAGTATGAAGATGAGTTTAAAGAAGCTACAAAGTCAAAAGAGGAACATAAAAACTTTTTTGAAAAATTGGCTTTAGCAAACAGAGCACTTAATGTCTCTTCTACTTTTACATCTTACACTCAACTTCAAAAGAGTGTTACTACAGATAAGGCTACATCCACAAAACTCACTCAAGAACTCACTCTTCTTGATAAAGAGATAAAAAATAAGGATAAAGAGTACTCTACTTTAAAAAAGGAGTTTGAAAAAGATAATGCTGAATTTGAAGCACAAAATCAGAAGCTAAAAAAAGCTCGTGAGATTCAGACACAAGAGAAAGAGACTCAATTAAACCTTACTAAAGAAGAGAGTTTACTAAAGAGTAAGAAAGATGATTTAACGCAGATAGTAGATACTTTAAATTCAATTGTTAAAGAGTATGACGATATCCAAAAACAAGTAGATATTAAAAAGGCTTATTTATTTGCTAATAATAAAGATGAAAAATTGGTATCGGTTATTGGGATAATAGAACAGAATATCCAAGAGTATAAAAAAGAGAAAAAAAGCTTTACTGATAATCAGAATATGCTGGAAGCTTCTAGTAGTACACTTCTTACTCAAGAGACAAATTATAATCATAAAAAAGAAGAAGTTGATAAGTTATCTGTCATTTTTAAAGATATAGAACTTACATATACAACATTAGAACAAAACACTCTTGATGACTTTAAAATAGAAGAGAGTGCTAAAAAAACTTTAGATGAGACACAAACTCTAGTGAGAACATTAGAGAGTTATACTAAGGTAGTTCAAAATAAAGATGAAGAGTTTAAAGAGTATGAAAAAAATAGTGATTTAGTAAACTCCCTTAGGGAGACTCAAAAAGTGTCCGAGCAACATATAAATGAAATCAAAAAGCATATAGGGACACTTCGAGAAAAACAAGAAAAAGAGCAACTCCTTAAAAAATATGAAGAAGATAGAAATAATCTTGTTGATGGTGAAGCATGCTTACTATGTGGTTCTCTTGAACACCCATTTATAAATGCTTTAGATGAAACTCAGATAGATAAAACTAAAGAGATGATAGTAAGCCAAGTTAAAGAGTTAGACAATCAAGAGAAGGCTCTTAAAGAGTTAGAATTACGAATAGGTGTTGCACAAACAAAACAAGAGACATCAAAACTTGAAATTCAAAAGTTAGAACAAGAGATAGGCACTCTTAAAAATCTCTTTAAAAAATACTCTTTTGAACCTACGAATGATAGTAAAATTGAACTCAAAGAAAAAGAGGAAGAACTTGCTAAAAAACTCGATGTTGTAAAGCAAAACCGTATTAAAAAAGATGAATTTTTAAAACAGAGAGATAGTACTAGTAGAGAGCTTCAAACACAAGAGAAATTACTAAACGAGATAAAAAGTGTTTTAGAGAAACTTAGCAGTGAAAAAGAGCAGTTGATTTTAGCTCTAAAATCTAATGAATTAAAAATTAACGAATTTATAAAAACTTTAGAATTTCATGTAGAAGAGTTTGGACTAAAACTAGATTTAGAAAAAATAGATACTCAGTATGCAGATTTAGTGGATAGAAAAGGGCTTTATGTAGAAACAGTAGAGGCTTTAACAGAATTAGAGTCAGAGTTAAATAGATGCAATGTAAGTAAAAAAGAGAGCGAAACGAAAGTTGCTTTAATAACTAAAGAGATAGAAACAGCAGAATCAAATTTAAAAGAGTTGAAGCTAAACCTTAGTGAGTTGTCTTCTAAGCGAATAGAGATACTTAATGTAGCTGATTTAGATGTTCATGAACAAGAGATTACTGCTAAGTATAAAATGGCTTTAGAGAGAGAACAGCTCTGTAAAAATGCTCTAAATGAATGTAAAGTAAAGAGCGAAGAGCGATTAGCCAATAAAAAAAGTTTAGATATAAAAATAGTAGAAGATGAAAAAAAGCTATATATATTAAAAGCTGAACTAGAAGAACTATACAAGCAAAACAACTTTAAAGACACCAAAGAATTTCAAAATGCAATGCTTGATACAAATGAGAGGGAAGAATTATCTATTGTATGTAAAACAATAGAAGATAGATATAAACAAACGCAAACTCTTAAAACACAAACAATAGAAAAACTGAAAGAACACGAGAAAGAACCTCTAAGTGATAAACCAATAGAAGAACTAGAAATTTTACAAGCATTATTAGGACAAAAAATAGATGCCTTACAAGAGAGTATAGGAAGTGACAAAAAAGAGTTAGAACTTAACCAAGAAAATAGCGATAAACATAAAGAGCGAATAGTATCTCTACAAAAGAAAAGAGAGTCTTTTAAAGTCTGGGTAAAACTAAATGAACTTGTAGGATCAGCAGATGGGACAAAGTTTAAAAAGTTTGCACAAGGCATAACTCTAGACCAACTTATAAACCTAGCAAATCAGCACTTAATACTACTGAGTTCTCGATACACACTAGCTAGAAACCAAGACAAACTTTTAGAACTTGAGATAATAGATGCTTACCAAGGGAATGTAGTTCGCCCTGTAAGTACTTTATCTGGTGGAGAAAGCTTTATAGTAAGTCTTGCATTAGCACTTGGCTTATCAGAACTCGCAAGCCAAAAAATAGCCATAGATTCTCTCTTTTTAGATGAAGGCTTTGGGACACTTGACGAAGAGAGTTTAGAGACAGCACTGAATGCGCTTAACCTCTTACAAAGTGGTGGAAAAATGGTTGGTGTTATCTCACATGTGGAAGCGTTGAAAGAGCGGATACCTTTACAGATAAGGGTTATTCCTAATGGGGATGGGACTAGTTTTGTTGAGATTGATAAATGAAAACTAAAGAGATGTTTGAATGGGTTATAGAATTATAAAATTGAAAGGATGATATGGATGATAGATTATAGTACGAAAATAACATGTGTAAAAAAAGAAAGAAACATTGATACTAATATTGATTGGGCAACGGAAAGTAATCGTGGAAGAATTGTAAATTCACCTGCTATTAGACGACTACAACAAAAGACTCAAGTTTTCCCACTAGAAATAAATGCGGCAGTTAGAAGTAGACTAACTCATTCCCTTGAAGTACAACAAAATGCTAGATACCTTGCTAGAAGTATATTAGGAAAACTTGAAAAAGAAAATAAGATAAATGACTATAAACTAAATGGATTAGAACATGCATTTGTTTCAACATCTGAGATGGCAAGCTTAATGCATGATATCGGTAATCCACCTTTTGGTCATTTTGGGGAATTAGCAATTAATGAATGGATGAAAGAAAATATTGAAAAATGTTTCAATGATTCTGTAGGAAATATTCCAAGAGAACTTACAGAACTAACAGAATTATTGCATAAAGATATTTCAAATTTTGAAGGTAATGCTCAAGGAATTAGAATTGTGCATACTTTACAAGATTTAAATTTGACTTTTTCTCAAACTGCTTCAATTTTGAAATATACACGTGCTGCTTATGAAGATAAACCTGATGAACAAAGTCCTTATAGTTACTTAAAGAAGAAGCCAGGATACTTCTTTAGTGAAGAAGAATTTATAAAAGAATTAATAAATGAATTAAATATTAATGAAGGATGTAGATTTCCATTAACTTATATAATGGAAGCAGCTGATGATATATCTTATGGTATTGCAGATTTAGAAGATGCTGTTGATAAGGGGATTTTATCCTTAAAAAAGTTATATGAAAGTATTATAAATGAAGCCGATAAACTCATAGAAGAAAAAAATGAAGATGGTCAGTATATAAAAGAAATTGCTTATAAAAAGTACAATGAAGCAAAAAAAGAAAAGTACATTAAAGTTAATAAATTTATTGTAAGTTTTAGAGTTACATTGGCAAATGAACTTGTTGATTTTGCTTCAGATGTTTTCATTCAAAACCATAATAAGATATTTAATGGAACTTATAATAAAGCTTTATTAGAGGGTAATAACTCTAAATATGATACAGCATTAAAAGTGCTTAAGAATGTTGCAACCAAATATGTATTTAAAAACTCAGAAGTTGAAGCTTTAGAATTAAAAGGTAAATCAGTGATTAAAGGTTTATTCACATGTTATAGAGAAATATTGTCAATAAAATATGATGATTTTAAGTTGATTCTTAATGATGAAAAAAATGATTTTGCTTCAACTTCTAGATTATTTAGAAGATTATCAAATAAACATATTAATGCATATGTAAAATCTTTAGCGAAATTAGAAGAAAAAAACCTAACACAAATAGAATTTAATATTTATGAATGGTATTACAGAACAAGATTATTGATTGATTTTATAACTGGTATGACAGATGAATATACAATAGCAGAGTATCAATTATTAACAGGAATAAAATAAAAGGGATTAACATGAAGATAGATAATATAAAACTATATGAATTTTTGCATGAAAAAGAGATAACTCATTTTTTTCATGCAAATACTTTAACTACATCTTTAACCTTTATAGAAAATAATGGTTTAATGTCAAGAGGTTTAGTTGAAAAACTTGGATTAAAACAAACGATACAATGTTCAGATGATAAAGATGAAAAATTTGATGTGTGGGAGGATATATTTATTGATACAATGGATTTACATGGATACTTTCCAAGACAAAACCTTTATGGCCCTATTGTATTTAAATTTAATATAGAATTTTTATTAGAAGATAAATTAGACATTTGGATTACTAAGGATAATCCAATTTATTGGACTGATAAATTAACAATGCAAGATAAATATTTTCAAGATATAAATGACCTTAAAGTAAATTGGGATAATTTTGATAGACAGAAAAAAATGTTTACAATAAAAAATACATCAGAAGCAATTTTATTTGATTTTTTAGAAAAAATAATAGTAGATAACCCAAATATTGAGTTGGGTGATGAAACGCACGTATTTAATGAAGTTGTTCGAGAACTAAAAAAAATACTTTTGTTGAAGATAAATATGAAGAAAGAAACTGTTTATCATCATGTTTTTGTCAAAAAAATTATTTAAATGATATTGATGATAAGAATCTTCGTAGATTATTTTTAAGGAACTAATAATGAACTTCTCAAAATCCCTATATACAAAAGCCATCCAATGCCCAAAAGCCTTATGGCTAAAAAAGTACAAAAAAGAAATTTTAACACCCCCTGATGCCACAGCACTCGCAAGGTTTGAAACTGGAAATGTTGTTGGAGAACTAGCTTGTAAGCTTTTTCCAAATGGAAGAGAAGTTATTTATAATCCTGATGACTTTAATAGCATGGTTGAAACAACAAAACAGTGGATGGATGATGGATTAGAATATATCTATGAAGCTACTTTTATTTATGAAGGTATATTAGTTTTAGTAGATGTTTTAAAAATAACACCTAATGGGTTAGAGATATACGAAGTAAAAAGTTCAAGTAGTGTAAAAGATATTTATCTGCATGATGTTTCTATACAGTTGTATGTACTTAAACAGCTTGGACATAGCGTGATTCGTAGTAATGTTGTACATATTGACAACTCTTATGTTCGAGGTGATGAGCTTGATTTAAATGAACTATTTAAGATTGTGGATGTTAGTGATGAAGTAAATGCCTTACAAGTTGAGATTCCTAAAAGACTTGAAGAGTTTGAAATATATCTAGCTGATAGAGATAACGAACCAGATATTGATATTGGAAGTCATTGTAATAAGCCTTATGAGTGTGATGCAAAAGAGTATTGTTGGAGGGTTCAAAGAAAAATACCTGAGTATTCAATGTTCAATATTTTTAATCTTGGCAGTAAGAAACAAATAGAACTTTATGAACAAGGTATAGTTAATATAGAAGATATTTCTGATGATTATCCTGTGACAGCAATACAAAAACAAAAGGTTCAAAACTGGAAAGAACAAGCAACGTATATAGATAAAGAAAAGATAAAAGATTTTCTTGATACTTTGAGTTACCCTATCTATCATCTTGATTTTGAGACCTTTCAGCAAGCGATTCCAGAGTGGAAAGGTATTAGTCCATACCAACAGATACCTTTTCAGTATTCACTTCATATAGAACATGAGGATGGACGGTTGGAGCATAAAGAGTTTTTAGCTATTGATGGTATAGACCTTCGCTTCGAATTGGCAAAAAAACTTGTAAAAGATATCCCTACTGATGTAACAGTCTTAGCTTACTATATGAGTTTTGAAAAAGGTGTTATTGAAAATTTAGCAAAACTTTATGATGAGTTATCAAGTCATTTGCGTGAGATAAATGAGAATGTATGTGATTTAATTGTGCCTTTTAAAAAGCAATATTATATGACACCTCTAATGAAAGGAAGTAATTCAATTAAAGATGTATTACCTGCCTTAGTCCCAGAAATGAAACAAGCTTATAAAGACTTAGTTGGTATTAAAAATGGTGGTGAAGCAATGAATGCTTTTCCAAAACTTTCCAGTATGAGTCCAGACGAAAAAGAAGAAACTCGTAATGCCTTACTTGAATATTGTAAGCTTGATACATTAGCTATGGTGGAAGTTCTTAAAAAATTAAAAGAGGTCGTTAATGATTGATTATAGTAAAAAATTTACATTAGACAGAGAGTTTTATCCTTCAAAATATATAGATGTTTCTATTGAAAGTGATAGAGGACGCATACTATCTGCACCTGCATTTAGAAGATTACAAAAGCGAACACAAGTCTTTGCTTTAGAGTTAAATGCTTCTATTCGTACAAGGCTTACGCACTCTCTAGAAGTTGGACAAACAGCTCGTTTTATAGCTAAAACTATTTTTTCAAAATTAAAAAAAGATGGACTTGAAAAATATAAACTTGAAGAGTTAGAAAATGCTTTTGTATCAACAGCTGAGATGACAAGTCTTCTTCATGATATTGGAAATCCTCCTTTTGGACACTTTGCTGAACAAACGATAAATAAGTGGATGAAAAATAGTGCCCTTCCAATACTAGAAAATTTTGAAACAAGTTCTCAAGAGATGATAGAACTAAAAGAGATGCTTACAAAAGATATATGTAACTATGATGGTAATGCACAAGCGATAAGAGTCATTACTAAATTACAAAGACTTAATCTATCATATACTCAAATACTATCAGTTCTTAAATATACAAGAGGTGCTTTTGAAGATAGAGTTAAAGGTGGTGCTTTAGATTACCTAAGAAAAAAGCCTGGATTTTACTACAGTGAGAAAGACTTTATAGAAAAAATTCAAAAAAAGTTAGATGTAAAAGCAGGTCATAGATTTCCTATAACTTACATTATGGAAGCGGCTGATGATATTTCATATCTTACGGCTGATTTAGAAGATAGTGTTGAAAAAGGAATACTGAGTTTAGATGAAGTTTACAATATGATAAAAAGTGAATGTGAAAAGGAGAACGAAAATTACTTACTTGAAATAATAGACGATAAGTACGAAAAAGCAAAAAAGAATGAAGCTCCATATCAATTTAGTATGTTTTTTACACTTTTTAGAGCTCAACTTGTTACTTCGCTTGTCTATCATGTTGTGGATATTTACATAGATAATCATGAAGCAATCTTTAATGGAGAGTTTAATTCTGCATTACTTGAATACGATAAAGAAAGTAAGTACTATAAAGCTATTGAAATATTACAAAATATTTCAGTTAAATATATTTATCAAAATAAAGATGTGCAAGAGTTGGAGCTACAGGGTTATAGTATTGTGAATGGATTATTAAACATTTATAAACCTCTTATAGAACTTAGTTCAAATGATTTTAGTGCATTATTAGAAGATGAAAGAATAGATTGTTTTTTATCTATGAGACTTATTAAAAGGGTGTCGGCTAAACAGATAGTAGCATATCAAAATGATGTCAAAGGGTTAGATAAAGAAGATAAAGAGAAATATAAAATACTTGAATGGTATTATAGAATACGATTGCTAACTGACTATATAAGTGGTATGACTGATGATTTTGCATTAAAAGAGTTTCAAACTTTATCGGCTATGTAAATATGAAAAAGAATAATTTAGCCTTTCTTCAAATTGAGATGATGCAAAAACTTTTAAATAGTGAGGCTATTAATGTTCAAGTACTTCAAAAACAATATGGAATCCCTGAGCGAACAATTAGAGATAAGATTAATAAAGTAATCAAGCCTCTTTTCCCAGACTTGATATATTCTGAAAAAGGAATTGGTTGGGCTTCAAAAGAAAATTTAAATGAAAAAACTATTTTAAAAGCTGAAGAGCTAATTGCATTACAAACCTTAAAAAATTATGCTGTGGGACTAGATGAAGAAATTGCAATTCCCTCATTAAAACTTTTAGGAAAATTTGAAAAAGGTTTATTCACACATGAAGTCATTCATAGAACAAAAAAAGAAAAACTAGATAAAGAAAATGAAATAGTTATGACTATTTTAATGAACGCAATAAGACAAAAGAAAAAAGTTTCATGTATTTACAATAGTAAGCCACGAATTATTGAACCACTTATGGTCGTTATGCTCGAAGGTTATTGGTATTTACACCTGTTTGATATACAAATTGATACGGAATTTAAAAAAGCAAAAAACTTTCATATAAAATCAATTGAATCAATCTCTTTATTGGATGAGTATTTTCAATATCCAAATATTAGTTTTTTTAAAAAATTAAAAACAAGTATTAATGCTTATTTTGATTCGGAAAGTGATTATATAGCAGTCGAACTCTTAATACATAAAAATATTGTTAAATATTTTAACCGTATTCCAATATCTTCAAAACAAAAAATTTATGGAAATACAAATAGTGAATATATGACTTTAAGTATTGAAGTAACGAACTTGAACGAACTTGTGCCAATTATTCAACAATATTTACCTAATATAAAAGTAGTATATCCACCTGAACTGGATGAATTAATAAGAAAAAATATTTCAACTTATCAAAATGAATAAGCCTAAAAGTATCTATCGGCAAAATTGTATGCCGATAGATACTTTATACTTTTAAAATAGATAAGTATTTATAAAGTAGTAGAAAAATATTATTTTGAGGTAAAGGACTGAAGTACGATGACAAATTTATTTGAAAATCACGATGAATTAGAGCAACTTAGTAATCAAAATAAACTTGGTTTTCGAGAAAAAGACCTTTTGAAACAGATAAGAAATCATCAGCTATTTCGTCCTTTACATGAATTAGAAGCGACAAAAAATAGTTATAATCGTAATGATATTAATATATTAGAGAATATAGATACATTATTTCTTAGTAATTATCTTTTTGACTTAATCTCCGATGGAATGATTTTTGGAGATGGAGTAGAGAGAAATATACTTATTCATGATGCAAGAGTACAAATCAAAACAATGGATTCTAGTTTATCATCTAAAATTACTTCTGAAGTAGTAGAAACAATACTAGATTTTATTAGTAATAAAAAAAATGGATTTAAAATATTTGAGATGTCTTATTTTGATCCTATTGAGAGAAAAAACTCAATTAGAAAATTCCGTTTAATTGCTTTGAAAGAATGTGATGATGGAAGATGGAGATACTACTTAACAAAAGAAGGTTTCACTGTTTATTTGTCTATGTTGGAAATGGATTCAGACATGGAGATTGCATTAAATGATTTTCGTATTCAAAAATTACTAGAACGTGAACGTTTTTCTGAAGCTGTCAGTATTGCTAAGGTAAATAGGAAGAGAACAGTCGAACATAAACAAATGCTACAAATACTAATGCGTAAAATACAACGTGATGTGCGGCAGATTGATTGGAAAGAGGATGTTAAAAGTAAATTAAATAATTCTCAAGAACATATACAAGAACGAATAGATGAAGAATTAAAGATGGCAAAAATAGTTCGGGAACAGATTGAAAATGGAAATCTGTCCAGCGTAAATAGAGAACAGCTATTAATACTTCAAGAAACGGTAAGTGCTTGTCAAACAGCACATCAAGATCTGTTTCAACAACTAATACCTTTTCATGAACAATACCTTGAATTTCATAGTAGAACTTTAAATGTTTCTAGGTCAGTTAGTCAACCAAATTTTGAACAAGATTTATTATATGAATACCTCTCTCTTCCAATTGATAAGCTCAGTTCAGTTAGTTTAAAAATATCGTTATCTTCTACTCTAGCTAAACAAGCAAAAATTTTTGATCCTATGTTATTGATTGAATATATTGATAAGTTATCTATAAAAGAAAAGATGAATACTGAAAAATTATCAGAACCGGAATATGAAGAAGTATTTAAAGTTCCATCAATGTTTTCAAAAAATCTTATGGCAGAGATGAGAAAGTATTTTAAGGAATCAATTACAAAAAAAGAATGCATAGATTTTAACGCATTACTTGATATAGCAAAAAATGAAGGTAAAAATACCAAAGAAATTGCTTATTTATCATTTTTATTAATAGATCAGTTTGAAACTGCCAATAAAAATCAGCTAGTTCTTTTGAAAAAGTCAAATACTAAGCTTAATGATAACCCATATATACAAGGGGATAATTTAATAATGGAGAACCAAAATGGCTAATTATAATCTAAACGATATATATGATGCATCAGCTTTGATTAAAAAAGGACTTTCTAGAAAGTTATCACCTACTTCTGATTTAGAATATAAACGTCTAATTGACAAGATATATTCAGTCGATGAATTCGCTAGATTAGTACGTAAGATAGCAGAAGGTTTATCTTTAGATGTTGTAGAAATAGGCGAGTTTGGAATAGTACTTAGTGTTTTAGATTTAAATAGTTCTTTTTCTATGAAGCTAGATGAGTATCGTAAAGAGTTAGGTGCAGAGGATGATTCTAAACAAGATAGTAGTTCCAAAAGAGCACTTTTATCATTGATATTAATTGCTATACCAGCAACATTTTATCCTACAGCTGAAACGCTAGAAGAAGATGATGGCTCTATTGCAAAGATAGCAACTGTTAAGGAAGTTGTGACTGTTATACGATTATTATCTGAGCAACTTCTTTCAAATCAGACTGTTGAGCTTGTTCAATATTTAAAAGACGGAGCTTCATATGTGAACTCCTTACCTGATAGTATTCCAAGTCAAAAACAAGATACTTTTTCAAGTATGTATGGAGCAACCTCTATTATAATGAAACACTTGACAGAAGAAGGGTTGCTCTATTATCAAGAGGATTTAGATGAAGGTTTTTATAGTATTCGACAAAAGTACAGAGCACTTCTTCAAAATAGATTAGCTAATAGTCTTTTAGAAAGTTTAATGCTACTTAGGGAGAGTGAAAATGTTACCGATTAATACAGTATATTTAGATAACGTTGGTTTTAAAGAGGCTTATTTTTTAGATATAAATCTTGATTTTCACAATCCAAATTCTTCTAATAAAAAATCTTTAGATACATTAATAAGTTTAGAGAATACGGGTGGAAAATCTAGTATGATTAGTTTTATATTAACAATGTTTGTACCGAAAAAAAGCCGTTTTGTACAGCATATTCAAGAAAGTAATCACAAATTTGAGGATTATTTTTATCCGACTCCTGGTCTTATCCTATTAAAGTTAGAGCTACCAGAAGATAAGGGAAGACTACTTATAGATGAAAATAATTATCTAATATTAGGTCAATATGTTACCGTATCACAAAATAAGACTAGTCGTTATTTCTTTTCATTTGAGTCTACACCCTCATTAAAGTTTGAGGATGTTCCATCATTGTCAAAAGAAGGAAAAGACTTTAATGAAGATAACATAACAAAATGGCTTAACGAAGGTCATCAAAAGAACTCTACTTTTTTTCATACTGATACTCATCATAAATGGGTTGATAAACTAAACACTATGGGGATAGATACATGGTTAGCGGAAAAGCAAGTCGAGTTTTGTAGTGCAGAAGGTGGTATAAAGGAATTTGTAAATTTTTCATCTGAAGCCGATTTTTTAAAAGAATTTTTTTACATGGCAATCTCTGAAGATGCTACAGAAAATATCAAAATAAGTTTAAAAGATACATTACAAAAACTAAGTAAAATGCCTCAAAATAAAGAAAAAGTAGAACACCTAAATAAATTGTTAGATAACCTACAGAATTTTAAAAAAGAATCTGATAAATATATCATATCAGCAAATTATTACGAAAATTCACAAGTCAATATTCATATGCATTACAATGCTATTGATGAAAAGAAAATAGAACTTTCAGAAGAAGCAATAGTTTTAGAAGAGGCTACAGAATGTATCAAACAAAGTGTTATTGAATGTCAAGAAAAGATACAAAATAGTGAAAAATATATTGAATCTTTGACACTTCAAAAATATACATATGAAATAGAAGAAAAAAGTGATGACTTAGAGAAGAAAGAAGATGAGTTACGTGAGGGTAAAGTTGAGCTTGGTTCATATAAGGTAGCTCGACCTAAGTTAAAAGTTAATTCTTTATCTAAAATAATTGAAGGTCTTGAGGAAAGCATTTCAAAAGCAAGTGAAGGATTGGAACCTTTACGCGAGATATTGTATCAATATGCATGGGAATATACATGTAAAATAAAATACTTAACTAACTTAGAAAAAAAAGAGCAAAAAGAGTTAGAACAAAATAGTAGTATATTAGATTTAAACATTAAAAAACTCACATCTGAATTAAAAGAACTAAAAGAAAATAATAAGAAACTTATTGAAAATAAATCTACTAAAAAAACTTTAATAGAAAGTCGACAAAATGCATTAGATAAGTTAATAGAGAAAATGTATGTTGAAACCAATGAAACAGTTGAAAATAGGCTAAAAATAAATAGAAAAGAGCTAGAAAGTGTTAAAGGTGTAATAGATACGATAGGACAAGATAAGAAACAAAAAAATAAAAATAAAAATCTATTAAGTGAAAAAATTACTGACATTAGACTAGAACAACAAAAACAAGTAACGAATTGTAGAGATGTTGAAAAAAACATTGAGAAGGAAGAACAATCTCGCTTTAAAATACTAGAAAATGCGTTAATAAAACAGCTAAATGATTATGAAGAAGTTGAAGTTATATCAACGACACTTTTATTAAAAGTAAAGAAGCAGTTGGAAATAAATATAAGTGACCTGAAAACAAATGAGATTTTGCATTCTAAAATTGAAGAAGAGATTCAACTACTTCAAAAAACTGGTTCAAAACTTATTGATGGACAGGTGCAAAAGCTATTAGAACTATTACATGCAAAAGGGATAAGTAATGCAAAGCTTTTTCCACATTATCTTGCAGATATATATAAGGATGATTCACAGAAGATAAAAAATAAAATAGAAAGTAATCCGGGAATATTTTTAGGAATTGCTGTAAATACATTAGATGAATTGAATAAAGCTCAATTATTATCGGGGGAAATTAATTTTTTAAGTAAACCGATTGTAGTCTCATTGACTAGTTGTATAGATAGTCTAAGTGACGCAGAGAGTATTATTATATCTGTGCCTTCTAATAAAATTTATTCTCAAAAAGAGTTACCAGCATATATAGATAAACTTCAAGAACAGGCAGATAAACTTTTTATTACTATTGAAGAAAATGGAAATAAAGTTGATGGTATAGAGAATTTAAAAAGAGATTTAACTGAATATTTCAGTAGTTATGGGAATGGTAGGATTGAACAAATTAAACATAATTTTACACAATTAAATACTCAATTAGAAGAACTAAAAATTAGTTTAAATATAGAAGAAGCAATAGAAATAAAATTACAAGAAACTATGGAGTTATTAGAAGAGAAAGAGGAAAAACAAGGAGAGAAAAAATCTAAAATAAATATATCTATTTCTCAGCTAAAGACATTTTACAATGAACATGATAAAAATCATGAAACAATAAAACAAGAATACCAGATCTATTCTAATGAATTGGATGAAAATATAGAGCTTCTTGATTCAACTGAAATAGAATTAAGCACTGAAGGGCAGAAGAAGATTGATATTGAAAAAAAATTAGATACATCTACAAATACACTTGAAATCTTATCACAAGAGTTGGAAGCTATAACAGCAACATCAGACAATGTTGGAAAAACTATAGATGAGGAAGAGTTAGCATTAAATGATAAATCCAGTTATAAACAAAACTATGAAGATGCTCAAAATATACTAAGAAGAGAAGAAAACAAAGAAGGACTTAGTGATTTAAATAGTAGGCTAGAAATGCTCTCTTCTAATCTAGAAGAAGCAAGGACTGAATTATATCAAGTAGAGAAAGCTAATGATTACAATATAGGTAAAGTTGAAGTATTTGTAAAAGTTGAAGATGAAAAAATCTTACAAAAGATTAAAGAATTTGAGAAAAAAATATCTACTTTAAAAATTAAAATATCTCATTTAGATATGGATAAAAAAGTTTTAATAAAGAGTCAAAAAGAGTACATAAGAAATCTAAAATATCCAGAAAATAGTATTGTACCTATAACTGAAAGTCTAAAAGATGTAGAAACTCAACTAATTAATAAAAATATAGAGTTTGAAAAAAGTAAAAAGAATAAAGAAGTTTTTACTGAAAAACAGAAACAAAATGAATTGAAAAATACTGTACTGTTTAGAGAAGTTGAAAAAATCGATGCTTATATAAAGAGATTAAACGATCATATAGATAATACGATTTTAAAAAATACTTTTGAAGTTACTCTTCCAGATGGAATAGATTTATATGAACCTATAATCGATAAGTTGATATCTGATGTGAAAAATAATAAACAAATTTTTGATACATTAAAAGAACAGATACAAATAATATTTGACAAAGTTACAAAACAAGTCCAAAAAGAAGATTTTAAAAAATTAATGCCAAATGTATCTTATAATATTGCACAAAACAGTGCACTAATAGCGACAAAAAAAGCGGTCGAATTAGTGAAAAAAGTAAGTGAAAATATTGAAATTTTAAATGATGCACTCTCTAAAGATAAGGAAGATTATAATATCTTGTTGAATATGTTATTAGGTCATGTAGAATTAGGGATTTCAAAATTAAAAAGTGCTGTTAAAAATTCAATTTTGCCAGAGTCTTTACCGGCAATCGGTAATAAAGCAGCATTAAAAATGGGATCAAAACTAAATAATAAAAATCAAAAAGAGAGAGAATCTGGATTAAGGATATATATTGATGAGTTACTAGAAGTGAAAACAGATACTAATCACTTTCGAATTCCATCTGTAAATTCTCAATCAAAGGATGAAGTAACCACTGAGTTAGTGTATGCTGTATTAGGTTCCAAAAAAGATAAGGTTGGTATCCAATTGATTAATATTAGTAACCCACAAGACTACTATTCGATTGATAAAGTTCCGGGAAGTGGAGGACAGCGGTTAACTTCTGCATTGTTACTTTATTTAATTATGGCACAGATGCGAGCACAAAGTAAAACTGGAAATCGACAAATTCAATCAGGTGGATTTTTATTGTTAGATAATCCATTTGGAGCAGCAAGCAAGCCTGAACTAGTCGCTTCACAAGTTAAAATGGGAGAAAAACTTGGATTTCAATTAATCTATGCATCTGGGATTCAAGATCATAATGCACAATCATTTTTTAAACATAGAATTAGTTTAAGTCATATGAAAAATGATATAGCTAATAATAGAAAATTAATAGCTATTGAAGAGACCATTAATTATGAATAATCTTGAAAAATTTTATATAGAGTTAAATAAAAGTAAAAGAGTAAAAATAGCATTTAATGATGTATTACACATCTATAATACAGTCTATCCAGAACATAAAAATAGTACTGATAAAAATCAACGTATTCTTATATTACTGAATATTCTAGAAAAAAACAAACAAATTGCGTTTCCTAAAACTAAGTGGAATAAAAGAGTTTTACCTCATATACCTGAGTACATAAACTTACTTGGAAAAGAAACAAATAAACAAAAAATAGATTTACTAAAACAAAATTCATGGGTACCAAAACTATATTTTGCTGTAAAAATTAATAATTTAGAGCAACTTAAAACATTAGAGAAAATTAATGAGTTTTATATTTCAAGAAATTATGAAGAGCTATTAGTAATTCCTATTAGAGAAAGGTCTATGGAAATATTTAATGATGAAAAAAAGCTTGATTCTTTACATAAAAAAAGTCTTCTTTTTGATGGTAAATTAACTTTGAAAGATTTGAAATGTGAAGATATCGCTCCTCCACTTTATTATGAGGTTATGCCTGACTGTATTGGTAAGCCTGCTCTTATTTGTGAAAATAGTAACTCTTTTCATAGTTTTAATAGATGGAATAAGCAAAGTGAAGTTTATGGTGCAATTATTTATGGGAATGGAAATGAATTTCGTAAAACACATCATTGGCTAAATGAGATACAAAAAAACTATCAAATTTCTAAATTTTTTTACTTTGGAGATATTGATCCAATAGGACTAGAAATCCCATATTATGTTAATAGAGACAGAGTAAATGAAAAAATGACATCAATTTTCCCCGCTAAGAAATTATATCTTGCTTTATTAAAGTCACAGAAATCCAATATAATTAGTAAGAAAAATGCAAATAAAAATATTACTAATGATATTTTCAACTGGCTTGAATCAACTGAAATGATAGAAGTAATAAAAAAATTATTTGTAAATAAACTAAGAATTCCTCAAGAAGCAATTAGTTATGAAGATTTAAGTCAATTTAGTTTTTACGACCCCATAAAATAAACTATAGAGAGTGTAAACCAACCTCTTCTCTATTAATTACTCAGTATATCTTTCAGTCAATAATTTTAAAATATACTAAGTACTCTAAAAAAAAAGCTTAGTTCTTGCGGTTTACTTTGTCATTTGATATTCTAAAACGGCTGTCTTCCCCATTCTAGCAATTCATCGACATAATCAAGAGTAGTTACCTCTCTGTGATTGTTACTTTTTACTCCTGTATCACTTGTTTCTTTTGCAATATCTCTGATAATTCTGTTAATTGTTGAGATATTTGTGTTGAATTGTTGTTCAATCTCCTTACATTGCTCTCCAATAGTGTCAATCTTTTTTCTATGTCGCTCTCTATGGACTCTTGCCTCTCCCATTCTTTGCATAGAGAGTTGAGCTTTTCTATATAAAGCCTCTTGTCCTGATTGAGTGAGTCTATGAGTGCTTTCTCGTTCAATTCCTGTTTGTGAATTTTTTTCAGTAATGTTTCTGTTAATTGCTCCATTTAATCCTCCAGTTTGAAGTAATAGTGTTGTGTCTTCTTTAAGTAAGTAAAATCTTTCAAGTGTATAATCATATACTTGCCATCTTTTTGTTCTAGTCTGTATTTGCTTGGAATCAGCCATTTGCTTACTTGATTTTGTGTGTATATCTGATAACTCATCAAAGATATTCCTATTATTGATAATACTATTAGTAGCAAAGTTAGTTTGAGTAGTTGTAACTCTTTTGCTTTGAATAAATTTTTCCTTATGAGCAAGGCTTTTTTTATTTTGTTGTTGAATGTTGTTAAGTCTTGCAAAAGCTCTTTTTCTTGAAGAATTGTACCTTTTCTCAATCTCTCCTGTGCGTTTTTTAAGTGCGATTTTGAGTTCATGTAGTACTCTGTTATACTCATGTTCATTTGACTCGTAGCTTCCTCTATATTGCTTGTTATCAGAGATTTGCTTTCTTCTATTTTCTCTACTATATTTCCAAAATTTTTCATTGTATATATCCCCTTTTAATCTAATCTTTCCAGATTCATTCTTTATTGTTATGTAGTAAAAATCTTTACTGTAGTCATGTCCTTCATTGATTACTTCAAGTTCTAGATTTTCTAGAAACTGCTTGATATCATCTACATTTTCAATGAGTCCTGCTTGATGAAGTTCTTTAACTACATTGTTGATTTCTAATCTGTACTTTTTTCTAGATATTGGTTCAGAAAAATCAATTTTTTCTTTCTTGTGCCGCTCAGACCATGTATCTATATGAAAATCTTGCTCTTCTTTTATAAGTTGCCTATTGTTTTGAGGGCTTTCTAGTTTATATTTCATATCAAGTATATTGCGAATGAAATTAACCCTATAGCGGTCTCTTTTATCTAGGTAAAGCTGTAACTGAGTCCTTGTATACAAGTTGAATTTTGGTATTCGAACATGTATATGAGAATCATCTGTATCGAGATGAAGTACAGCATCAAAATGATACTCATACCTCTCAAATCCATGCATAAATAACTTTTCAAAATCAGATAAGGCTTTATCCATAAATTCTAAATCAGGTTTACCTTTAAAACTTAAAATGATAGAGTAAGCATTTTGTCGATAATTTGGAAAATTTGTTATAATATCTCCAAGTTGAATATCGCCTCTAAGTACTTTAATCTTTTTATGGTCCCTTCGTTTCTTTCTTGTACCATTTATAACATAGTTACCCCATCCATCATTGGTTCCATTAAAACTTATTAACATTTTAGTCTCATCACATGTTGATATATATTCATAAGTATGAAAGTGTTAATTTCAACATCAGATACCATGGTTGCGGCTATTTTATTGAGGCTTATTGAGATTTCATTCAGCTCAAATAATAAACTTGGGTCTACTTTTTGAAAGTTACTAATTGAGCGACTTGGTGGAGGAGCTTCGATAGAAAAATCAAACTTTTGACGAATAAATTCAGCAATTGTAATATTTTTCTTCATTGCATTTTGTTTGATGTGTTCATAATCTTCAAGTGAAAAATTTACTTTAACTTGTTTTAATTCTGACATTTCATACTCCGTTTTGGGACTTTGATTAACCTAGTTATTTCTATCTTTAATGAGTTGGTCTATTTCTATTTTTGAAAAAATTGTAACTTTTTCAGTAAGCTTAATAGGTGTTATAAGTCCATCCTTAGCCATTTTCCAGACACTTGACTTATTTATGGATAAATAACTAGCTAAATCCTTAGCTCGAAAATAGATAATCTCATCCTGAAGTTTTTCAATATTATTTTTCATAATTTTCCTTTGTCTTAATTAAGAAAATTTTATTACATGTTTTTATGGTTTGCCATTAAATTATGTTTACTTTTTAAGGAATTTTTTGCACTTTTTGTGAAAATTGTATAATTTGAGTCTTTTTTAGAAGTTTATGAGGAATATTTTGAAAAATATACTTTTTATATTAGAATAGCAATTAAATAAAAGAGAGCAAAAAAAAATGATAAAAACAGTCTGGAAAATTTATTATTGGTTGATGCTTTTAGCTAGTATATTTATAGTGAGTACTTTTGTATTTATGTCCATCACTGATATAAATGAGATAAAAACTATTTTAGATGGAAACAATATATTTACAAATTTATATGATATTTTCTTCATATTGCTGTTTTTTACATCTGTTTTAGGGCTAAGAGGTTTTATATATGACAGAATATACTTCATAAAAGAATTGTGGAAATTTATATTTTTTATGATTTTAGTTGAGTATATAGGAAATAAAATTTACACATTTAATGATTATGATAAAGTAGAATTTATAATATATACAGTTATGACATTACCAATACTATATGCTTTATATCAATATATATACAAAATGAATGATTTATGGAAAAATAATGACTAAAACTCAAAAAATACTTTCAATACTTTCTACATTAACTATTGGTGCAGTTGGTGGTCATCATATCGATGATATAATTGAAAAATACAATTTAGAAGTAGGTCGCTACCCAATACAAATTGAATACCTAATTACTGATAGTTGTCTATCCATAGATGAAAAACCTATCCCTTATGTTCAGTATGAACGAAAATTAGAAGATTGTACATGTGCCTTGGAAGAAAGTGAATTTCAATATGACTATACAAATTATAAATTAGATGAAAATGAGTTTTTAAAGATATTTAAAAAAAGTTTTAAAGAGTGCAGAACTGTGAGGAGATAATCCTCAACAGTCATTAATCATTTTCATCGATATAATCATCGTTATTAGGGTTATGAGAATCAGCCCAGTCATCCATATCTGAATCATTATTTGGATTGTTAATGTCAGAGTATAAATCTAACTCTTCTTGGTTCATATTTGAAGTGTCCATAATTACTTTACTCCTTTATTCAAATTTTTGTCAGCAGTACTTTGTGCTCTAGCGGGAAAGCTTTTTTTAGATGTGTCAGTACCATTTTTTGCAGCTCCTGATTGAATTCTAGCTATATCAGCCTTGGTCATTGGTGTTTTCTTTGCCATAGTTGGCTCCTTAAAATATTTTTCCTAAACTTTTGTTTAAGATGGTAGAATTATAAAATAATCTTAAGGGACTTTAGGGGACATACTAGAAATGAAAATTAATGATAAACAGAATGAACTTAGAATTTGGATTGATAAAATAGGCTTGAAACAAAAACATTTTGCTGAGTTGTATGCTATGGATTTATACCATGAACCTTCAGAAGATGATATGCGAATTTTTTATGAAAAGTTTAAAGGACACATGAAAAGAGATACAACAAAAATAGCAGTAATAGACAGATACTTAGATTTTTTATTTACTCTCGACGAGTTTAAAGACACAAGTTATGTAAAACCTAAATTTAATTTTAAAAATAAACTTAGTAAAGCTTTTATCCAAAATATGAAAGATATAACAAAAGATACTTAAGTAAATTATTTGGGACTTTGATTAACCTAGCCTATATCATCCTATCTTTAAACTTTATCAAGATAATCACTCCACCATTGCATGAGTTTTGTTCGTTCATCAAGATACTTAGCTCTATTATAAGCTTGGCTAACAGTACTCCCTACACTATGTGCAAGTTGCGTTTCAATAATTTCAGATTTAAAACCACTTTTTTGATGTGCGATAGTTGAAAACATAGCTCTAAAACCATGAGGAGTGAACTCATCTTTTGTATATCCCATTCTTCGGATGGCTCCAAGTAATGCTCCATCGCTCATTGGTGTTGTCTTGCTCTTTACACTTGGAAAAATATAAAGACTATCGCTTGAGTATAAGTGCATATCTTTTAGTAATGTAATCACTGTATCAGTAAGTGGAATTATGAACTCATTTTTAGTTTTCATTTTCTTAGCAGGTATTGTCCATAGTTTAGCTTCAAAATCTATCTCACTCCATAAAGCCAAACGAATATTTATAGACCGTACAAAAGTATAAGCCATCATCATAAGGGCTTGTTTTGTAGAGTACTCTCCATTATAATCATCAATAGAAAGTAATAAGTTTTTAATGCCATTGTCATCTGTGATAGTTGGATAATGATTTTCTTTTGATTTTCCAATAATCTCTACCAAGTCAATATCCATTGCGGGATTTCGTTGTGCTTTAGCATTTGCAACAGCCCATTTAAAAGTTTTGCTGATTGAGTGATAAACTTGCTTTGCACTGTTTCTGATATTTCTCTTCATCATTATCTGTAAAATGCTTATTATATCTTTTGCTAAAACATCATCTATTGGTTTATCTCCTATATAAGGAAATACATCATTTGCTAAACCTCTATAGCTTCTTTTGTAATGGCTTTCACTAATGTCATCTTCAATTTTAGCCAGTCTCTCTAAAGCTATTTTTTTAAATGTGTAGTGATTTTTTAATTCTTCTTGCTCTTGGGATACTTTTTTATTTTTTATTATTTCACTAGGATTAATACTATTTGCAATTTCTGTTTTATATTTTTCTCTTAGTTCTCTAGCTTTTGATAGGGACACACTTGGATAAGCCCCTAAAGATAATTTTTGTTCTTTATTATCAAAGCGATATTTTAGTTTCCAATGCTTACCACCTGCTTTTGTGACTAAGAGGTATAGACCACCACCATCGGATAGCTTGTAGTCTTTATCTTTAGGTTTTGTTGTTTTAATTTTTGTGTCAGTTAGTGGTGTTGTAGTTCGTGCCATAAAAACTCCCTTTTGCAAATTAAAGGGGCTTATTTTATTTGTTAAAGGGCTTTTAAATATTAAGCCCTTAAATTAGCCCTAAAAAGTTGAGATTACTATAGCATACATTGAATTAAGTTAGACTAATAAAAATATAGAAGCTCGTGTTTAAGGGGTTTATTTAGATGTTATTGGATTGTATTAGATTGAGAAGTGGTGGACCCTCAGAGATTCGAACTCTGGGAGGTATAACCCTCGCTGGTTTTCAAGACCAGTGCATTCGACCAACTCTGCCAAAGATCCACTTTTTGTATTTGTAAGTTTTAAAGTATAAAACTGGAGGTGCCACCCAGATTTGAACTGGGGATAGCAGCTTTGCAGGCTGCGGCCTTACCACTTGGCGATGGCACCAGTTATCTTTCATATCAATGGTGCCCGGGGCCGGACTTGAACCGGCACAGTATTGCTACCGGGGGATTTTAAGTCCCCTGCGTCTACCAATTTCGCCACCCGGGCATGTATGAATGAATTCACAGTTTATAATTTAAATGGAGCGGGAAACGAGGTTCGAACTCGCGACCCCGACCTTGGCAAGGTCGTGCTCTACCACTGAGCTATTCCCGCAATTTTTGTCACTTATGTTTTTAAGTGAGCGGAATTATAGCCGTTTTATTTATGTTTGTAAAGAGTTTTTTAACCAAATATAAAAAAAAATGGTATAATCGCGTTTATAATTTAAATATACATATATTTTGGGCTTCCTGCCGAAGGTTGCTATGCCCTTTGGGTAAAAACAAGTGTTCAGAAAAAAATTAAGGATTCTTATGAGAAGTGACATTATCAAAAAAGGTTTTGACAAGGCACCACATCGCTCACTGCTTCGTGCAACAGGTTTAAAAGATGAAGATTTTGACAAACCGTTTATAGGAATTGCCAATAGTTATATTGACATTATTCCTGGGCATTTTTTCTTGCACGAATATGGCGAAATTGTAAAAAAAGCTATTCGTGAAGCTGGTGGTGTTCCATTTGTCTTTAACACGATAGGCGTTGATGATGGTATAGCTATGGGACATGAGGGAATGCTTTATTCTCTTCCATCTCGTGAGATTATTGCTGATTCTATAGAAACAGTTATGAATGCTCACCAGTTAGATGCAATGATATGTATCCCTAACTGTGATAAAATCGTTCCAGGTATGATTATGGGGGCACTTCGTGTAAATGTTCCTACTATTTTTGTTTCAGGCGGTCCTATGGAAGCTGGACATAAAAAAGATGGTACGCCAATCGACCTTGCTACTGCATTTGAAGCAGTTGGTCAACATGCCGAAGGAAAGATGACAGACGAAGAACTTTATGAGATTGAGTGTGAAGCTTGTCCAAGTGGTGGAAGCTGTTCTGGTATGTTCACCGCTAACTCTATGAATACTCTCTGTGAAGCTATGGGCATTGCACTTCCAGGTAATGGAACTATTTTAGCAATGACTCCTGAGCGTATTGAGCTTGTTAAAAAAGCAGCAAGACGCATAGTTGAGTTAGCAAAAATGGAAAATAATTCTGCGTATAATATGAAAAATATTTTAAATGAAAAAGCCATTCATAATGCATTTGTTGTAGATATGGCTATGGGTGGAAGCTCAAATACTGTTCTTCACCTTTTAGCAATTGCTAGAGAATCAGATATAGAATATAAAATAGAAAATATCAATAAAATAGCAGATAAAGTTGCACATATTGCTAAAATATCTCCATCATTAACAACTGTTCATATGGATGATGTTGACAAGGCTGGTGGTGTAAATGCAGTTATGAAAGAAGTAAGTCGTCGTAGTGGACTTCTTCATCTTGATTCTCTTATGATTTCAGGTGAAACTTTAGAAGAAAGAATAGCAGATGCAGTTATTTTAGATGAAAATGTTATTCATACAAATGAAAATGCTTACTCTCAAGTTGGTGGTCTTTCTATTTTATTTGGAAACCTTGCTTTAGAGGGTGCGGTTGTTAAAACGGCAGGAATCGAAGCAAATATGAGACAGTTCAAAGGAACTGCTGTATGTTTTGACTCTCAACCAAAAGCTATTGCTGGGATTATGAGCAAAAAAGTAAAATCTGGTGATGTTGTAGTTATTCGATACGAGGGTCCAAAAGGTGGTCCTGGTATGCAAGAGATGCTAGCTCCAACTGCTCTTATCCAAGGGATGGGACTTGGTTCAAGTGTTGCACTTATCACAGATGGTCGTTTTTCAGGGGCTACAAAAGGTGCATCTATAGGTCATGTTTCTCCTGAAGCCGCTGAAGGTGGAATGATTGCTTTAATACAAGACGGTGATGAGATAGAACTAGATACTGATAAGCACCTATTGCAGTTAAATGTAAGTGAAGATATTTTAGCTAAAAGAAAAGCTGCATGGAAACTTCATAAAAATGAAGTTAAATCCAAGTGGCTTAAGAGATATCAACTACTAGTTTCAAACGCATCTAATGGTGCAGTATTAAAAACTGAACTTTAAAAAGGAAAATAATAAGTGAACGCAATCGCTATAAAACACAATGATCAAATCATTGACTTACAAACTGCTGAAGAACTTGGGTTTGAAGGTGAGCAGATTCATCTTGATAACTCAGAGGACTCTTTAGAAGTTCTTCGTCACTCAACAGCACACTTGATGGCTCAAGCTATTAAGTCACTCTACCCAGATGCTCTCTTTTATGTAGGACCAACTGTAAAAGAAGGTTTTTACTATGACTTTAAAACGGAGTCTGAGATAGGTGAAGGTGACCTTAAAAAGATTGAAAAACAGATGCTCTCTTTTGCTAAGAAAAAGTATAAAATAGAAAAATACTCTATATCTATGGAAGAAGCAAAAGAAAAATTTAAAGATGATCATTTAAAATTGGCTGTAATGGACAGAATTACAGATGATACTGTTAGCATCTATAAACAAGGTGAGTTTGAAGACCTTTGTAGAGGTCCACATCTCCCATCTATTGGACTTATCAGATATTTTAAACTAACTAAAATATCTGGTGCTTATCTTGGTGGAGATTCTAAAAATGAGATGTTAACTCGTATATATGGTATAGCATTCGCAGATAAAGAATCGCTTAAAGCTCATATGACGATGTTAGCAGAAGCTGCAAAGCGTGACCATAGAAAGATTGGTGCAGAGATGAAGCTTTTCACTTTCCGTGAAGAAGTTGGAGCAGGTTTCCCTATTTGGCTTCCTGCTGGTGGAAGACTTCGTGCAAGATTAGAGAGCCTTCTTTATAAGGCACACCGTAAACGCGGTTATGAGCCAGTTCGTGGACCAGAAATGCTAAGAAGTGATTTATGGAAAATTTCAGGTCACTATCAAAACTATGGTGAAAATATGTATTTCACAAAGATTGATGATATAGAGTTTGGGATTAAACCTATGAACTGTGTTGGTCATATAAAAGCTTATGAAGATGAACTTCACTCTTATAGAGATTTACCAATCAAGTATTTTGAATATGGGGTAGTTCATCGCCACGAATTTACGGGTGCTTTACATGGTTTATTTAGAGTTCGTGAATTTACACAAGATGATGCTCATATCTTTTGTACAACAGAGCAGATTGAAGAACAAATCATAGAAGTTGTTGATTTTGTAGATAAAATTATGACTACTTTTGAATTTGAATATAAGATGGTGATTTCAACTAAACCCCAAAAAGCGGTTGGAAGTGATGAAGCTTGGGAAGTATCTACTCAGGCACTTAAAAATGCGATGGATAAAAACTCTTTAGCTTATGAGATTGATGAAGGTGGAGGTGCATTTTATGGTCCCAAAATCGACATTAAAATCACAGATGCCATAGGTCGTGAATGGCAATGTGGAACAATTCAGTTAGATTTTAATCTACCTGAAAGATTTAAACTTGAGTATAATGGCGAAAATAATGATAAAATACAGCCAGTAATGATTCACAGAGCAATTTTAGGTTCTTTTGAGCGTTTTATTGGTATATTAACGGAACATTATGCTGGTGAATTTCCAATGTTTATTGCTCCAACGCAAGTTGCTATTGTACCAATTGCTGATACACACAATGCTTACGCTAAGGAACTATCAGATAAACTTATCGACATAAATGCCGATAGTGAGATATACAACAAAAATGACTCTTTAAATAAGAGAATCAGAATAGCAGAAAAAACGAGAGTTCCTATGCTTGTTATCATAGGTGATGAAGAGATTGAAGGTAAAACTGTTGCGATTCGTGATAGAAGAACTAGAGAACAATACAATCTAAGTGAAGAGGAATTCTTGAAGCTTATACAAACTAAAATAAATGAGGTAAATTTTTGAGTAATAGAAAAGACCGTGTAATAATGAATGACGATATTCGTGCATCTGAGTTAAGATGTAATATAGATGGTGGAGAATCTTTAGGGATTATCTCAACTGATGAAGCAATGGACAAAGCAAATGAATTAAATCTAGATTTAGTTCTCATAGCACCAGAAGCGAAACCACCAGTTGCCAAGATTATGGACTACGGTAAATATAGATACCAAAAAGAAAAACAACTCAAAGAACAAAGAAAAAACCAAGTTAAAATTGTTGTTAAAGAGATTAAATTATCTGTAAAAATTGCTGAAAATGATGTGGCTTATAAAGTTAAACATGCAAGAGAGTTTTTAGAGAAAGGTTTTCATGTTAAGTTTCGCGTATTTTTAAGAGGTCGTGAAATGGCACATCCAGAAGCTGGAAAAGAAGTTCTTTTAAGAGTTTGGCCAATGGTTGAAGATATAGGTGTTATGGAAAAACCACCTAAATTTGAAGGTCGTTACTTTAATATGTATGTTACTCCTCAAAAGTAGTTATTAAAAAGTATCGTTAAATTTTTGTATAATCAACACCCTCTTCGCAAGTAAAGATGAGATTTTGAACAATTTCATCTTCATTTGTTTTTCCTTCACCAAATTCATCTAAAAATTGCATCTCAATTTTTTTATCTTTTTGAGCGGTTATTTCGCCATAATTTAAAAGATATTCAATAGTTAAATCATTCATAATGTATCCCTTTATGAAAAGATACAAAAAAAAAGTGTGAAAAGAGTGTAGAGCTAAAATCTTACTTAGAGATTTTTGCTTTTAACTCATCTTCGTTTATAGCTGAAGTCACATATTTAATAACTACAAGTTTTTCATTTTCATTTATATACCATTCTGCGATATGCTCATGTTCTAGTTCTTCAAGCTTAGTTGCATCTACGCTATCTTGAGATAAGTATAGATGCGAGTGTTTTATTGGGTTTTGTAATTTTAGAGTCCATAGCAACCAAATAGTAGCAGTTACGGCAATAGAGATACCAATAGTTTGTCTATCGCTAATGTCGAGCATCAGACCTGTAAAAGTACCACCTACAAAGGTAGCAAAATAAGCGATAGAGTTAGAAATACCTAAAGCTGCACCTTTTTGATGAACTTTTGCAAATTTTGTTATCATTGATTGAACTAAAGGTTCCATCATATTAAAAGCTATAAAGAACATTGAAACACCAACTATAAACATAGTGCTGTTTGTTGTAAGTCCCATAGTCAAAAAAGCTCCAATGAACAGAACAATAGAGATGAGAAATATCTGTTTTGGTTTGTTGTACTTTTCACCAAATACTGCCGCTGGTCCCATAGCGATAAGACCAAGAACCATAGCAGGAAGATAAGCCATGTATAAATCTGACTTTTCCCAAGCAAAAGCATCACTAGTAAGAATGATGGGAATAAGAACAAAAGCAGCTGTCATAAGACCTTTTTGCATAGCGTTTATGATAATCATATTTAAAAGATTTGGGTCTTTTAAAATATCTGAAGTTTTTACTACACCATGATAAATATGTTTGATTCTTGGTGGTGTTGGAACTTTAGTAAAAAGAATAGCGATAGATAAAATAGATAAAACAGCAGTTATGATAAAAAGAGTATCAACACCATATGAAGCACCTATGATTGGACCAAGTCCCATAGCAAGTGCAAAACTCATAGCGATAGAGCCTCCCATGATAGCCATAGCTTTACCACGAATTTTCTCTTCAACTAAATCTGAAATCATTGCTGTTATAACAGAACCAATAGCACCAGCACCTTGAAGAAATCTACCAAACATTAGAGTGTATATATCAGTTGAATATGCACAGATAAGTGAACCAACAAAAAATATGAGAAGACCAACTAAAATGGTTGGTTTACGACCTATCTTATCACTCATTGTTCCAAAAGGAATTTGAAAAATTGCTTGAGTTAAAGCATATCCACCAACTACAACTCCAACAAGCATAGGAGTTGAGCCTTCAAGTTCAAGCGCATATATAGAAATAACTGGTAAAACTAAAAAAAGACCTAAAAATCTAAGTGATAGTATCGCGGATAGAGGGAAAACTTTTTTAAACATGTGTTGCCTTAGTAAATTTAGTATATAATCATAAGATTATATATAAAAAATTATTACATTTAGTATAAGGAAAAAAAATTGAAATTAGTTTTAGCTACATCTAATAAAGGAAAAGTTAGAGAGATAAAAGCACTATGTGAAGATTATGAAGTAGTGGCATATAGTGAACTTATAGAAGAGTTTGAAATAATCGAAGATGGAGATACTTTTAAAGAAAATGCACTTATAAAAGCAAGAGCAGTATTTAAAACACTTGGGGATGAAGAAGCAATAGTTTTATCTGATGATAGTGGGATTAGTGTTGATGTATTGAATGGGGAACCTGGCATCTATAGTGCTAGACATGCAGGTATAGATGCAAATGATAAAGATAATTTGTATAAACTTATAGATGATATAAAAGCTAAAGGTGTAAAAGAATCATCTGCTCACTATACAGCAGCGATAGCGATTGTTACAAAAGATTATGAATATTGTGTTCATGGTTGGATGTATGGTACGGCACACGCTGAAGCAAAAGGTGATGGTGGTTTTGGATATGACCCTATGTTTATTCCACTTGGATACGATAAAACTTTGGGTGAATTAGATGAAGAAATTAAAAAAAGTTTATCTCATAGAGCTAAAGCTTTAAGTTTGGCAAAAAAGATTCTAAAAACATTATAATAAAACTCCGTCCTTGGAGTTTGTAGCTAATAGTTTATTCCCTTAATAGCTTCACGATTATAAAAACTTTTTACTTAGCGCATAAAAAGAATACTCTAATCTACTTAGAATATTTTGTAAATGGGCGTTATATCCGCTAATTGCTTGCATGATATCTCCTTTAACAATAATATTAAGGAAGACAAAGCAAATACTATTCCAGTCTAATTAAAAACGATTAATAACAGGACTCCAAAAATAATTCGATATATTCCAAAAGCAACAAAGGTAAAGTTTTCTAGAAATTTTAAAAATAGTTTAATAGTTACAAAAGCAACTAAAAATGAAACAACAAAACCAACTGCTAAAACGAGAAGGTTTGCTTCATCAAACTCATGATAATGTTTTAGTAAATCATAAGCAGTAACAGCACTCATAACAGGAAAAGCAAGTAAAAAACTAAACTCTGCACTTGCTTTTCTACTGATGTTAAGAAGTAAAGCCCCGATGATTGTAGAACCAGCTCTACTTGTGCCAGGTATGAGAGCAAATACTTGTGCAAAACCAATTATCATAGCTTGTTTTGTAGTTATCTTTTCTACATCAGTTATCGTTTTAGAGCTATGCTCTTTTATGAAAAATTTCTCAACTATTAAAAAAACAATACCTCCTACTATAAACATAACTGCAACTATATTGATGCTAAAGAGTGCTTTTATTTGTGAAGAAAAAATAAAGCCGACAACGCCAATAGGAATAAAAGCTAAAAAAACTTTACTCCATAAAGAAATTTTACTAAGAGTAAATTTGTCTTTATAGTTGAAAAAGACTGCTAAAATCGCAGAAAACTGAATGATAACCGAAAAGGCTTTTGTAACAGAAGTTTGCTCAATTCCTAAAAATTCACTAGCAACTATTAGATGCCCCGTAGAAGAAATGGGTAAAAACTCCGTAAAGCCTTCGATAATTCCTAAAATAATAGCGTCAAAGATATTCATATTTATCCTTAGGGTCAGGTGTCAAATTTCAAATTTTTAATGTTGAAAGAAACTAAAGAAGAAGTTACTCCAAGCTCTTTAGCAATACTAGTTTGAGAGTATCCATCTAAGTAAGCTTTTTTCATAGCAATATTTCTTTGCATTTTATTCATAGTTACAGAAAAATAGTTTTCTAATTTTTTACTTCGTTCTTGTATTACATCAGTACTATTTTTATTTAACTTTTTACTCTTTTCTTCTTCTAGCGCTTCAATCTCAGCTTCACTTAAAGGCTTGTCTAAAAAATCAGCTAGTTCTTTTACGCTGTATTGCTCAAGCATCACAGAGTTTTTGGCACAAGGTACAATCTCCATCTTAGAGAGTATAGTGCTACCTAGTGCATAAGGGTACTCCCCAATTTCGCTACTCATTTTTGCTTTTATTGGATTATACTCTATATATTTGATAGTTTGGTAAAGGTAGGTGTCTTGGAGTATGTACCAAGATTTAAAGCGTCCTTGCCAGAGATGACCAGTTCGTTTATACTTTTTGTTAAAATAAATTGCATAGTTTGCATTGATTTGTCGCATAAATAAAGAGAGATTTTCTTTAGAGTTTTCTATTAAAAGATGATAGTGATTATCCATCAGACAGTAGTCATGGGTAATAACATCATGTAACTTACACGATTTGCACAAGATTGCCAAAAACATATCTTTATCTTGTGAAGTTGCAAAAATGTTAGTTCTGTTTACACCTCGGTTAACAATATGATGATAACCTGCAAGGTCTATTCTTGGTCGTCTAGCCATTTTTATAACCCTAATTTATTTTAATATGATTATAGCATAATTTGAAATTTGGTTCCTGACCCTATGACCAAATGGGAATTTAAATTTATTTCGATATAATACGAGGTTTTTATAAAAATATAAACTTCGTAGGAATATAAATGTTACTTTTTACGCCTGGACCAACTCCAGTATCTCAGAATGTTCGTAATGCAATGAGTGATGAAACTATGCACCATCGTACACCAGAATTTGAAGCAATTTTTGAGCAAACAAGAAAACATCTTTTTAATCTTTTTGCTACGGATGAAATTGTTATGCTTGCGTCTACTGGTACAGGTGCTATGGAAGCAGCTGTTATAAACCTTTGTCACAAGACTCTTCTTAGTGTAAACTCTGGAAAGTTTGGAGAAAGATTTGGAAAAATCGCTCTTGCTAATGGACTAAAAAATATAGAGATAAAAAATGAGTGGGATACACCTGTAAGTGTAGATGCTATTGTTGAAATACTAAAAACAAATAGCGATATAGATGCTATAGCAGTTCAGATTAGTGAATCAGCAGGAGGGCTTCGTCATCCTGTTGAAGAGTTAGCAAAGGCTGTAAAAGAGATAAATCCTAAGATTATGATTATTGCTGATGGTATTACTGCTGTTGGTGTTGAGAGAATAGATGTGTCAAATATTGACTGTCTTATTGCTGGTAGTCAAAAGGCACTTATGCTTCCTCCTGGTCTTTCAATTTTAGGACTTAGTAATGCTGGAATTGAAAAAATTGGAACAGGAAAAGGTTACTACTTAAACCTTGCATCTGAGATAAAAAAACAACGCCAAAACACAACAGCATATACAGCTGCAACTACTTTAATCATAGGACTTTTAGAAGTTTTACAGACAATAGAAAGGCAGGGTGGTCTTGGAGTTCTTTATTGTAATACTGCAAGACGCGCAAAAGCTACAAGAGCTGCACTTGAAGCGATAGGTTTGCATATCTATCCTTCTACTCCAGCAAAAAGTATGACGACTATTGATGACCCCGATGCTTCAAAAATTCGCTCTAGCTTAAAAGAAGAATATGGTGTAAATGTGGCTGGTGGACAAGACCATCTTAAAGGTAAAATATTTCGTATAAATCAGATGGGATTGATTGAAATATATGAGTCTCTTTGGGTAGTAAATTCCATAGAACTTATATTGCACCGTATGGGGCGATTAGAATATGCAGGAATTGCCTCTAAGGTATATAATGAAACTTATTTTAAGTCTGCATTAGAAAAAAAAGAGATATAAATGATACTAGAGCATGAGATTCCTAATGGAACAAAACTTTACTTTGCAAATAGTGCAAAAGTAAAAAGAAATATAGAAAACATTGCTAGTGAGATTCTTTATGATAATGGATTCCAAGAGATTGTAACTCCTCTTTTTTCATATCATCAGCATCTAAGCATCGCTGATGACAAAGAGTTAGTACGAGTAAATGATGCTCAAAACAACTCTTTATCACTTCGTGCTGATTCTACAATTGATGTTGTAAGAATAATCCAAAAGAGATTAGGTAAAAATACAGAACAAAAGAAATGGTTTTACATTCAACCAGTATTTCGTTTTCCAACTCAAGAACAGTATCAAGTTGGTGCTGAGTTTATGGATGAGAAAAATCTTTCATCTGTTGCAAACTTGGCTGTAAATATTTTTGATAAGTTAGAACTAAAACCTTTAATGCAAGTATCAAATATCAAGATACCAAAACTTTTAGTTGAGATGTTTGATGAGTTAACTCTTGAAGATTTTCGCCATATTAACATAGAGAAGTTTTTAAACTTAAAAGTTGAGTGGTTAAACAAGCTTGTTTATCTTCAGTATGTTGAGAGTATTGATGAAGTGATAGATATAGCACCAGAGTCAATCAAAATAGAGTTGATAAAAATGAAAGAGTTATGCTCCCAGATGTCATACAAAAATAGTGTTTTAGCACCAATGTATTATGCAAAAATGCTTTATTATGATGAGTTGTTTTTTAGATGTATAGAAAAAAATGAAGTATATGCAAGTGGTGGAAGATATAAAAATGAAGATTTAACATCGGTTGGATTTGCTATTTATACAGATGCACTTTGTGAAAATTTAACAAAATAAGATTTAAGAGAAAAAGAGGAAAATATGAAAAGAAATCAAGCAGACTTAATAGTAGGAATCCAGTGGGGCGATGAAGGTAAAGGTAAAATAGTTGATAAACTAGCACAAGAGTACGACATGGTTTGTAGAAGCCAAGGTGGTCACAATGCTGGGCATACTATTTGGGTAGATGGAGTTAAATTTGCACTTCATCTTGTTCCTTCAGGTGTTTTAAATCCTCATGCTATCAATGTTGTTGGTAATGGTGTAGTTTTATCCCCAGAGTCTATCATCAAAGAAATGGTACAGTTTGAAGGTCTTGAAGGTCGTCTTTATATTTCAGATAAAGCTCATCTAAATCTTTATTATCATGCTTTAATAGACCAAGCAAAAGAAAGACTAAGAGGTGACAAAGCTATTGGTACAACTGGAAAGGGAATCGGACCTGCTTATGCAGATAAGATTAACCGTACAGGTTTTAGAGTTGGAGAGCTTTTAAACCCTAGTAAACTTTGTGCATCTATCATTGAGTACTTTGAGCAAAATAGACAAATTTTTGATATTTATGAAATTCCAACACCAAAAGCAGATGAACTGCTTAAAGAGTTAGAAGGATTTAAAGACAAACTTGCTCCTCACATAACAGATACAACTCAGATGGTTTGGAAAGCACTAGATAATAATAAAAAGATTTTATTAGAAGGTGCACAAGGTACACTTCTTGATATTGACCATGGAACTTACCCTTTTGTAACTTCATCAGCGACTGTATCAGCAGGTGCTTGTACGGGTTTAGGTATCAATCCTAAAGACATAGGAAAAGTAACAGGAATCGTAAAAGCTTATTGTACTCGTGTTGGTAATGGACCATTTCCAAGTGAAGACTTTGGCGAAGATGGAAAAAGACTAGGCGTTCAAGGACATGAGTTTGGAACAACAACAGGACGAGCTAGAAGATGTGGTTGGTTTGACGCAATAGCTACAAGATACGCAAGTCGTTTAAATGGTTGTGATGAGTTAGCGCTTATGAAACTTGATGTTTTAGATGGTTTTGATGAAGTAAAAGTATGTATAGCTTATGAATTAGATGGAAAAGAGATAAATTATCTTCCATCAAATCTTGAAGATGTAACACCAATCTATAAAACTTTTAAAGGTTGGGATAACTCAGTTGGTGCTAGAAAGTTTGAAGACCTACCACAATCGGCTCAAGATTATGTTAAAATTATTGAAGAAATTTCACAAACAAAAGTTGGAATTATCTCAACTTCACCAGAAAGAGAAGACACGATAATTCTTTAACAAAAGGAAAGCATTAATATGAAAACTCGCTTTACTCCATTAGTCAAGTTGAAAAAAACTACAATGGAAAAAAGTGAGAGTTTAGTGCAAAAAGCCAATGCTGACTTAAATAGTGCGGCTATGGCATTACAAATTGCTTACAATTCTTTAGATGATATTGAATCTCCTACAAGTGGTTCAATGTCTGACTTCTTAGCATCTAGGAGCTTGCTTTCTAGCGGTAGGGGTTTGATAGAGCACAACAAAGAGTGGGTAAATTTTGCTTCAACCCAAGTTGGTCATGCTAAAGAACAACTCAAACTTGATATGATTGAGTTTGAAAAGTTTAAATATTTAGAACTTCAAGAAATACAAAAAAAGATAAAAAAGATAAAAAAGCAAGAGGCAAAAGATTTAGATGAAGTTGCTTTAATGACATACTCTTACAAGGAAAAACATTGAAATTAGTTATACTTTTTATATTAACCTTTACCTCTCTTATGGCAATTCAAACAAGTGATAGACTCTTTGACTGTACTGAAATCTTTAAAGAAAGAAAGAGTGAACTTTTAGTTGAATTAGAGCGAATAGATGAGCAAAAACAAGCTCTTAGTGCATTGAAAATTGCAACAGAAGAACTACTTTTAAAAAAAGAGGTCAGACTAAAGCAAAAAGAGGAAGTTGTAGATAGAAAATTGAGTGAAGTAACTACAAAAGAGGACTCTATTAAAAAAATGCTCAAAAGAAATGAAGAAGTTTTAAAACAAACAAAAAACATTAAAATGGATAAAATCGCTCAAACTTTTGCAAAAATGAAACCAGCAGCATCTGCAAATATTCTCTCAGATATGGACACCAAAGAAGCGGCTTCTATACTTGCTTCACTTAAACCAAAAACAGTTGGAAAAATTCTTACTAAAATGGATTCAAAAAAAGCCTCAGAACTAACATTGATTTTAGCAAGATAATCAAAAACTAATTATAATTATTGTATCATTTCTAAAAATTATTTAACAATTAGGGTTGCAATATGAAAATTTCTTTAAAAACTATACCGCATATATCAAGCAGAATCGCAATCGATTTAAATAAAAGTGGCGTTGTGACTATGACAAAGGGTCTAGAAGCAGTTGCACACGAGGCAGAAAAAATACTTCTTTTTAGTGTTAAACAAGAGATGGCCCTTGAAGATAAAGCTGATGAGATTTGTGAAGAAAATGAAGAAGAGATAGAGTTTCAGCTTGTAGATGAAAGACAATTATTTTTTATGATTAAGAAAAAATTAGCACCAGAATTTGGAGTGATTCTTAACTATGAAGAGAGATATTCAGATATTTCTCATAAGATTTTGGATGAACTTTATGAAGAAGATTTAATTCATTTTGATGTAACTGAAAATAGAATAAAAAACATCATTTATAGTGCAATAACATCTTTTATAGCAGATGCATCTGAGATGGATGACGCTGTTATGGATAAAATCCGTTCTTACAAAAAAAGATATATCCCTGGAACTGTTGAGTTTGAAATTTTATATGAAAAAATTTATAGAGAAGAGTTAAACAAAAGAGGCATGGAATAATGAAAGCCTATGTTTATCTTGAGAATGGAACTTTTTTAGAGGCAAAAAGTTTTGGAGCTGAGGATACTGTTGTTGGAGAGATAGTATTTAACACATCAATGAGTGGTTATCAAGAAATCATGTCTGACCCATCTTATGCTGGCCAATTTGTTACATTTACAATGCCAGAGATTGGAAATGTTGGTGTAAATGATGAAGATATGGAAAGTTCAAAAGCTCATGCAAAAGGTATGATAGTTAGAAAATATCAAAAAAGATACTCTAACTTTAGAGCAGAAGAATCTTTAGAAGCCTTTTTGGTCAAACACAATGTAATGGGCATTTGTGACATCGATACACGATTTTTAACTAAGATGATAAGAAAAGAGGGTGCTATGATGATGGTAGCATCTACTTCTATTAGTGACAAAGATGAACTTAAAAAGATTTTAGAAAACTCTCCTCGCATACAAGATGTAAATTATATAGAACAGGTTAGTACAAAAAAAGTTTATAAGCATGAATGCTCAACTTACTCAAACCCAGAGTTTAAGTATGAAGAAGCTCCAAGCATTCAAGCAAAAATCGCAGTAATCGACTTTGGTGTTAAACGAAATATTTTAAATGAGATTGTAAGTGCGGGCATTGGTGTTGAGGTTATTCCAAACACATTTAAAGCTGAGGATTTGATAGATAGTTACAAGTCTAAAGAAATAGATGGAGTGTTTTTATCAAATGGACCTGGTGATCCACTTGTTTTAAAAAAAGAGCAAGAGCAGATTAAAAAACTAATAGATGCTAAGATTCCAATGTTTGGCATTTGTTTAGGTCATCAACTTCTTTCTATCTCACATGGTTATGATACTTTTAAATTAAAATTTGGTCATCATGGTGGAAATCATCCTGTGAAAAATGAAAAAACAGGCTTAGTGGAGATTACTGCACAAAATCACAACTACAATGTTCCAAATAATATTATAGAAATAGCAGAAGTAACTCATACAAATCTTTTTGACAATACTATTGAAGGTTTAAAATATAAAGATTCTCCAATCTTTTCAGTTCAACATCATCCAGAAGCTAGTCCTGGACCAAAAGAAAGCCAATATATCTTCAATGAGTTTCTATCTCTAATAAAAAGATAGCATAAATATTTCTTATATTTATGTTATTTTTCCTTCTTTCTTAAACTTAAATAAAATTACCAAAGTAAACAAAAAAACCAATAAACTTTCAAATTTGTCACAAATATGTCATTTTTTAAGATACATTAAACAATTATATTGATATAGTGATAAAGTTAATTGGTTTAGTGATTTTACTAGACTTAATTGCTTTGAATCTTTAAGGAGGCTATATATGGAGAATCGTCCATTAGAGTACGACTATACGGTTGCAAAGATGTTCATGGTTTCAACAATTGTTTTAGGAATTGTTGGCATGCTCGTCGGTGTAATCTTAGCATTTCAACTTGCTTTTCCAGGGTTAAACCTGATGTTAGGTGAGGGACTTGCTGAGTATACAAACTTTAGTCGTCTTCGTCCACTGCACACAGATGCAGTAATTTTTGGTTTTACACTAAGTGGTATTTTTTCTACTTGGTATTATGTTGGTCAGCGTGTTTTAAAAGTGTCAATGGCAGAGTCAAGGCTATTGATGTTTTTAGGAAAATTACACTTTTGGTTATATCTTGTGGGAGTAGCAGCGGTTGTTGTTTCACTATTAATGGGTATTACAACTTCAAAAGAGTATGCTGAATTTGAATGGCCTATTGATATCGCTATCGTTATCGTTTGGGTTATCTTTGGTATGAGTATTTTTGGTCTTATCGGTATTCGCCGTGAAAAATCACTATATATTTCAATTTGGTATTATATTGCTACATTCCTAGGTATAGCTATGCTTTATCTTTTCAACAATATGGAGATTCCTACTATTTTAGGTACATCTGCTGCTGGTGAAACAGGAATTGGTGCATGGTATCATTCAGTATCTATGTATGCTGGTACAAATGACGCTTTAGTAGAATGGTGGTATGGACATAATGCAGTTGCATTTGGTTTTACTGTTCCTATTGTTGCAATGATTTATTACTTTTTACCAAAAGAATCAGGTCAAGCAATTTATTCTTATAAGTTGTCTTTACTTTCATTCTGGGGTTTAATGTTTGTATATTTGTGGGCAGGTGGTCATCACCTTCTATATTCTACGGTTCCTGATTGGTTACAAACAATGGGTTCGATTTTTTCAGTAATTTTGATTCTTCCTTCATGGGGTTCAGCGATTAATATGCTTCTTACAATGAAAGGTGAGTGGCAACAAGTTGCGGCATCTCCATTGATTAAGTTTATGGTTCTTGGTTCTACATTTTATATGTTCTCAACTTTAGAAGGTCCTATTCAAGCAATAAAATCTGTTAATGCAATCGCACACTTTACCGACTGGATTGTTGGGCATGTTCATGATGGTACTCTTGGTTGGGTTGGTTTCATGATTATGGCTGCACTTTACCACATGGCTCCTCGTGTATTTAAGCGTGAGATTTACTCTAAATCGCTTATGGCTACACAATTTTGGATCCAAACTTTAGGTATTGTTTTATACTTTACTTCTATGTGGATTGCTGGTATTACTCAAGGTATGATGTGGAGAGCTCACGATGAATTTGGTAACTTAGCTTACTCTTTCATTGATACGGTTACTATTCTTCATCCTTACTATGCTATTCGTGGTGTTGGTGGATTATTATATCTAGTTGGTTTCTTTATGTTCGCTTATAACATTTATAAAACTATGTCTGCTCGTCCTGTTGAAGAGTCAGAACTTCAATCAGCATCGCCTATGGGCGCTTAATAGAAAGGATTAATTATGTTTCATTGGTTAGAAAAACATCCGTTCTTTTTTGCAGTAGCGGTGTTCTTAACAATTGCGTTTGCAGGTTTAGTTGAAATACTTCCAAACTTTGCTCAAGCTTCTCGTCCGACAATCGGTACTGCACCATACTCTACTTTAGAGTTAGCAGGTCGTCATGTTTATATTAAAAATAGTTGTAATGCTTGTCATTCACAGATGATTCGTCCATTTAAATCAGAAACTGACCGTTATGGTCACTACTCTTTGAGTGGTGAGTATGCTTATGACCGTCCTTTTCTTTGGGGTTCAAAAAGAACTGGTCCAGATTTAATGCGTGTAGGTAACTACCGTACTACTGATTGGCACGAAAATCATATGAAAGATCCAGCTGCTGTTGTGCCAGGTTCAATAATGCCTGCATACCGTTGGATGTTTAGCAATGCTGCTGATATTGATACTGCTTTTGCAGAACAATTAACAATAGCACAGTTCTTTTCAGTTCCTTATAATAAACCAGTTCCTATGAAAGATGGTTCTAGTTTAGTAGTTAAGATGGGTGGTAGTGTTGCAGACGCACATGCTATTGCGTTGGCTGAAGCAAAACTAATTGTTGCAGATATGAAAGATCAAGATGTTAAAGATGCAGTGGCTAATGGTGAGATTCCTGAAATAGTTGCTTTAATTGCATACTTAAATAGTCTTAAATAGTAAAGGTTTGTAATGGATATTGCTCAGCTACAGGCTTATGGTTATTTTGGTTTAGTTGTTTTTTTAGTTATTGCGCTTTATGGTTATATATATCATTTATACAGTGCAAAAAAAGATGTTAACGGGATTGACTATGAAGAGTATAGCAATATGGCATTACACGATGATGTAGATGATACACCAGTATTGTCTTCGTCAAAGACAGAAGAGAAATAGGAGAGATATATGAATAAGCTTTATCTTTGGGGAATTATCATTACAGTAGCAATGCTTGGATTTACTTACATGTCTGTAGGTATGTCTGAGGGCGGTCTTAATGGTGATATAGTAAACATACTAACAGTTGCGGCTGCAGCTGCTCTTGTAATTATTACAGTTTTTGTTGTAATTAAGTATGTTCGTCAAATGCAAACAGATACTGCTGAAGGTCAATTGGCTGATGAGCAGTGGGATGGTATTGGCGAGTATTTAAATGAAGTTCCAAAAGGCTGGGCAATTATGTTCTTGCTTACAATGGTTTGGGGTATGTGGTATTTTACAATAGGTTATCCTGTAAATGCATATTCACAAATAGGTGAGTATAATGAAGATGTTGCAGTACATAATGCTAAGTTTGAAGCGCAGTATAAAGATATTACTGGTGATAGATTAGTAGAAATGGGAGAGTCAGTATTTTTAGCTGAATGTAAAGTATGTCACGGTCTAACGGCTGATGGTATAGATGGTAAGGCTGCAAATCTTAATGTAAGAATTGAAGCTAAAACTGTTAAATTTGCAGTAGAAAATGGTTCAAATAATCAACTACTTGGTATGGAAATGCCAATGCCTGATCGTAATGGACTTTTTAACGCTAATACAGGTGCTCTTATTACAGATGCTGAAATAGATGCAGTTTCTGCGTTCGTTGCAAATGGTATGACTGGTTCAGGTGCTGATACATTTGCTGGAACTTGTGCTGCTTGTCATGGCGAAGATGGTAAAGGTATGGAATATGTTGCTCCTAGTGTAGCTACATTTACTCCAACACTTGTTACTAATATTCTTAGTCATGGTAAAAAAGGCGCTATTGGTAAAATGCCAGCATTTGATAGACTTAATGCTAAGCAAAAAGAAGCAGTTGGTGCATACATCACTAGCTTAAGTAAATAAGGGAGTCAGGTATGAATGAAAATAGAAGCGTATTTGCTCTTGATGGAATTACAGGAATGTTAATTGCAACTGTATTGTTACTAAGTATTTTAGTTGTTCTTACAGTTTTAGGTCTTGGTGTTCAAAGTGCAAATGCAACTAATTATTATGAAATAAAAAATGAAACAAAAATAGGTTCAGGTATAGGTTTTGGTGAAGGTCATACAACATCAAAAGTATCTGATCATATTATTGATGCGAAGTAAGGAGTGTAAAATGGAAAAAATTATTACAGTCGGCCTAATTATTATGGCAGCTTACACAGCATATGTGGTTTTAACACCAAACCATTTATTTATCGGTTAGGAAGATTTCATTGAAATTTTCAAGAGGGCTTGCGGCCCTCACTATTTTTGCAGTTTTTCACACATCATTGCTTGCAGAATATTTATATAAAGATACAGTAATTTTTAACCCAGCTTTTAAAGTAGAGGTTGAAAAATTAGGTTCAGAACTGTATGAAAAAACAGGAATATCTTTAATGCTAGTTATGCTTAAAGAGATACCAAATGAAAAAGGTATAGTCGAGTATGAAAGAGAGTTGTTAAAAACTTTTTCTTCTCCAACTATCTTGCTTACATTTTCAGAGATGAACTCTAAGGTAGATATCTTAGTAAATGACAGCTCTTTATATAAGTATTTTGATAAAAAACAGGTACTAAGTCCTGTCGCTTCTCCTGTTCAAGCCTTTGTTATGGCACTATTTTATAGTGATAGTTTTGCAAGGTTTAAAGATGTGGCATCTAGTCATAGTGGTACGATAATTCCACTACTCGCAGGAAAAGCAAAAAAAGGTGAAGTCTTAGGTAAGTATAGCGCGGCTATGTTTAATGGGTATGCGGATATTGCAGAGCAAATCGCAGACTCTAAAGGTATTGTTTTGCAAAATGCTGTAGGAAATGCAAATCAAAACAGCATACTATTTGTAAAAGTATTATTTTACGGTTTTTTAGTTTATGCTATATTTATGTACATAAAACGAAGAATATTTATAAGAAGGCAAAAAATTGAGCAAAAGTAAGGGAATGATTTGGCCTTATGCCATTGGAATATCTATAGCACTAGTTTTTGGAGCTTGTATAGCAACAATTTTTATAACAAGTCAGCGTCCAGTTGAAAAAAGTGATACTTATATGATGGGTTATCATGAAGCAGATGCCAAAGCAAATGAACTACTTCAAGCTAGAATAGACTTTGATAAAGAGTATAAAGTAGAGTATGTTACTGATGGACTAAACTTAAAAAGTACGATTATAAAATATAAAATTACTAATCTTGATTTAGTAGCGATACAAAACGCAAAAATCCAAGTAGTTGTAACCAGACCAAATAATCATAAACACGACCAAACTTTAACTTCTTCAACGCTAATCGATGGCGTTTATACTTTTGAAGCGATAGAGTTGCCTGTTGAAGGTAGATGGGATATTATGGCAAAAATAAGTGTTGGAGATAAACAAAGATACTTTAATGTTAAGGCCGATACAAGAGCAAAAGAGGCATTTGAGTACTAAGCTAGAGCCTGTTAGGCTATAATGCAAGTATGAATAACACCACAATAGTTTTACCTTCTGCTCGTGCGATTCGCCACGAGCAACTATTAAACACCAAACAAACACTTTTCCTTCCAAATCATATAACAATGCATGAGTTTATATCTAAGTTATGTATAGTTAAAGATTTTAAGATTATAGATGATGATAGTAGAGTTTTACTTTTGCTTGAAGCCTCTGACTTTAACTCTTTTTCAAATCTTAAAATAGAGCGAAACTTTTTTACATTTACTAAAAATTCATCATATATATTTAAATTTTTTCAAGAGTTAGCGCACGAACTCTATGACATAAATACTCTTGATACATCTGATATATATGCCGAATATGAAGAGCATATTAGCATACTTCAAGAACTACATAAAAGGTATGAGCATCTATGCACAAAGAAAAAAATACTAGATAAAATCTTTTTACCAAAACTTTATGAATTTAACAAAGCTTATGCATTAGGACATAAAAATATCCAACTTCATGTAGATGGGCATTTGACAAATTTTGAGTTTGAACTACTTGAGAAATGTTGTGAATTTAGTAGTGTTGAGATAATTTTTAAAACATCAAAGTTTAACACTAAGATGCAAAATAAATTTTTAGAACTAGGCATAGAGTTAGATGCTGGATATGATTATAAAATATCACTAAACGCAAAAGAGATAATCTCTAAAACAAAAATCCACAAAAATAGAAATATTAGTTGTGAGTCTTTTAGTGAGGCGATACTTCAAGTTGCGTACATAAAAAAGAGAGTTTATGACTTTATGCAAAAAGGTTACGAAGCACAAAAAATAGCTGTTATATTACCAGATGAAAAGTTTGCGTATAAACTAAAAATATTTGATGAAAAACATAACTTTAACTTTGCCATGGGAGAGTCTTTTTCAAAAACAAATATATATGAAAAGATAGATGCTACTTGCACTTTAATAGAGCAAATATCTGAGGAAAATAGTGCAAGACTTTTAAGGGTTGGCGATGAGATATATAAAGAGCTATTTCCACATTATCATAAAAAGGTGCATGAAGTAGATGTTCTTAGTTTACTGCAAGGTTTTTTAGAGTTTTGCCAAACTACAAAAGAAGAAAAAAAGATATATAAGGCAGAAGTTTATACTCTTAAAAACATACTTCTAAGTATGAAAGACATGAGTATCAAATCTTTGCTATCACTCTTTTTGCAACGCTTAGCATCTAGGAGTTTAGATGATATTCGTGGTGGAAAAATAACTGTTATGGGAGTTCTTGAAACTCGTTCAGTTTCTTTTGACGCTGTTGTTATAGTAGATTTTTCAGATGCCAATGTTCCAAAAAGAAGTGATAAAGATATGTTTTTAAACACTCAAATAAGAGAGATGGCGAATCTTCCTACTATGAGTGATAGAGAAAATCTTCAAAAACATTACTATGAGATGCTTATAAACTCTTCAAAAGAGGTTTGCATCTCTTATGTCGAGTCTGAGCAAAGTAGTGGCTCTCGGTTTTTAAAGCATCTAGGCATAAAATCTAAAAATAGTTTTGAAAAAGAGTATGCAAAGATACTGTTTGACAAAAGAAAAGATAAAAAGCAAGAAGATATAGAGATACTAAGAGAGTATAGTTTTAAAAATGTAAAACTATCCGCGACCAAACTAAAAACTTTTTTAACATGTAAACGAAAATATTTTTATAAGTATGTTGAGGAGATAAAAGCTCATGATATACCAAAAGATATGCCTGAGGAATGGGAGATAGGAACAGCTGTTCATAATGCTTTAAACACTCTGTATTCCAAAAAACCATTTTATACAGATGCGGATGCTTTAAAAATAGACTTGGATAAAGAACTAGATGCAGTATGTGGGAAAAGTGAGTTAGATATATACCTCATCGAGATGCAAAAAAGAAAGATGATAGAGTTTGCTCATAATGAGATAAAAAGATTTCGTGATGGATATAAAGTAAAATATTGTGAAAAAAATCTGACTTGTAATTTTGCAGGTATGACTCTTAGCGGATTTGTTGATAGGATAGACGCCAAAGATAATGAGTTGTTTGTTCTTGACTACAAAACAGGAAACTACCCAATATACAACGCTAAAAACTTCACAGAAGCAACAGACTTTCAGTTGGAGTTTTACTATCTTCTAGCATCTACTTTAGGTAAGGTTTCATTTTGTGGATATTATGACCTAAAAGATAGCAAGATAGTTCCAGAGGCATTTTTAGAAGAAAAACTAGAAATTTTAAAAGCGATTATAAGTGATTTGTTAAACATAGAAGAAGTAAACTTTGAAAAATGTGAAGATACTAATAGCTGTAAGTTTTGTGAGTATAAGATTATGTGTGGGAGAGAATAGTGTTTAAAATATTACAAAATGACATGCTTTTTAACAAAAGTGCTTTTAAATGCTATGGTACTAAAAGTATCAAGGGTAGATAATATGGATAATATAGAACAAATACATCATCAATCATTTGAAGATATAAAGCAAATAGATAAAGATGGAAATGAGTTTTGGTACGCTAGAGCTTTAGGTAAACTACTTGGATATAGTGATTTTAGAAACTTTGCAAATGTAATTGAAAAAGCAATAGAGGCTTGTAAAAATAGTGGTCAAGACATCTCAGAGCACCTCGTTGAAGTCAACGAGGTGGTTTTTGGTGGTTCTGGTGTATCTAACCCTTATCCATCTTTTGCATTATCAAGATATGCTTGTTACTTAGTAGTTCAAAATGCAGACCCTAGTAAACCAACAGTAGCCAAGGGACAAACTTATTTTGCAATACAAACAAGACGACAGGAACTACAAGATGATGAGGCTTTTTTACAGCTCAAAGAGGATGAAAAAAGACTTTTTTTAAGAAATGAACTCAAAGAGCATAATAAACAACTTGTTGATGTTGCATTTAAATCTGGAGTAGAAACAAGTTTGGATTTTGCGATATTCCAAAATCATGGATATAAAGGTTTGTATGGTGGACTTGATGCAAAAGGCATACATCAAAAGAAGAAACTTAAAAAATCTCATAAGATACTTGACTATATGGGGAGTACAGAGCTAGCCGCTAATCTATTTCGTGCTACACAAGCAGAAGAAAAACTAAAAAAAGATGGTATTAAAGATAAATATAGCGCAAACCAAATACATCATGAGGTAGGAAAAAAAGTAAGACAGACCATTAAAGAGTTAGGTGGAACAATGCCAGAAGATTTGGATGTTCCACAAAAAAGTATCACTAAGATAGAAAAAGAACAAAAAAAGATTGGAAAATAATATTATGTGTGGGAGAGAGTAGTGCAAAATATCATCTATGAATATAGTGAAATTAAAGATGATAAACTTAAAAAACATATAATAGATTCTCCATCTTTACACAAATATTTTAAACCAACTTGGAATAAATTAAAATCTAAACATTATTGTGGAATCTTAAATTTTGAAGGGGAAGATTATTATTTACTTCCAAAGATTTGTAAAAAAGATGCAGAGGCAAATTTAGATATTTTTATCTATATGTTGATGAAGTCTTATGACATAAAACTTGAAAATGAAGATATGGCATCTTGTAAAAACAACTCTCATAATATCTTAGAAGTTTTTATACAAATCTTTGCAAAAAATCTTTTTAAAGAGTTTCAAAGAGGTGTTTATAAAAAGTATACAACCAAACAAGAAAATCTAAAAAAACTTCGTGGAAAATACTTAATAAATGAAAATTTAAAATACAACTTTACAAATGAGAAAATTTATTGTGAATATGATGAATTTAGTGAAGATAATAAGCTAAATAAATTCTTTTTATTTGCCGTAAAAACTTTACTTAGATATACAAAAAATAAAAAACTTTTAAAAGAGTGTGAGCTTATACTCAATGAAGTTGAGTTTAGACAGTTTGATATAACTACCTTAAAAATCAACTTTGACAGACTAAACATAAGATTTAAAGATAGTTATGAGTTTGCGATACTACTTCTTAGTAAGTCTATTCCACTGTTTGCTAAAGATAAAAAAAGTTTTGCATTTTTGTTTGATATGAATAATCTTTTTGAAAACTTTATAGGTAAAATATATGAAGATATAGATGCTTCTACTAAACTACAAACTCAAAAAGATTTTGGAAATCTACGCTTAAAACCTGACATCATAACTTCAACCATGATAATAGATACAAAGTATAAAAAAGTTAAAAACAGAGATGATTTAAACACAGCTGATAAGTATCAAATGTTTACCTATGGAACCAATTTTGAAAAACAAAATACAATGCTTTTATACCCTCAGCATCTAGAGAATGTAAGTGAAGACTTAAAACTAGGAATAGATGATAAAATGGTGGGATTAAAGATGAGAAGTATTGATTTGGAATTTAGTGGTGGGTATGGTGAGTTTTTGAGTGAGATTGGAAAAAGATTGGAGAAAATAAATTATGTATAAATTAAATGGTAAAGATATAAAGTATTTAAACAGATTGGTTTTAGAAACTGTAAAGCAATATATACAAGATAATGAAAAGATAACATACAGTGAACTCAAAGACATATTTAAAGATGATATACAAGGTTCTTATGGTGTTTTGAAAAATGAGACTGACTTAGAAAATTTAAAAAAATATGTAATAGATATTCCAAAACGATTCTTTATGAATGAGGCTGAAGTAATCCATTTAAATAATGCTGAAAAGATTTATGTTTGTAAAGGTTGGGGTGATGATTATACAGATAGTAATGGAAACTATAAAAGAGGAAATAAAAAAGCTTTTATAGAGCTAATTGATAATTTGAATTATGATTTAATAATAGACCAAAAGAATAAAAAAGATGATTCTTCTATAAAAGTTGCAATTGATAAATTTATTAACACTTTAAAGATAAATGAAAGCAATGAGCCTCAAGTTGGTTTAGAGTTACATACTCCAAGTAGAAGTAAAAAATATTATGTATATACGAATAATAATAAAAATATAATTACTAAACCTATAGATGGAAATAAACAATTTACTCAACCAATCCCAGTAATAACTAGATATATTCAAACTGGCAAAATAAATAAAGATAATGATAGTTCTTATGTTATTCCGATTGGTAATTATATTAAAGAAAATTATTTGAATACTCTAGATATAGTTAATAGTAGTAAAAAAGATATAGTTAGAAATATTATCCTATACGGTGCTCCCGGAGTTGGAAAAACTCACAATTATCAAAACTTAATATCTATGATAGAAGATAATAAAAGTCAAAAAGAAATATTTGATACTATCTCACATAATGAAAAAATAGATTTAAACAATGATGTTTTTCAAAAAATAAAAGAAGAAAAAAGAGTAGAGTTTATAACTTTTCATCAAAGCTATTCTTATGAAGATTTTATAGAAGGGTTTCGCCCTAGTGATGATGGTATAAAATTAGAAGATGGAATTTTTAAAAAACTTTGTGAAGAAGCAGGTCATAATAAAGAGCAGAACTTTTATATAGTCATAGACGAAATAAATAGAGGAAATATTTCTAAAATCTTTGGAGAACTAATCACTCTTATAGAAGAAGATAAAAGAGATGTTTATGAAGTAACTTTATCTTACTCTAAACAATCGTTTTCAGTACCTTCAAATCTTTACATCATTGCTACTATGAATTCCACAGATAAATCAATAGCAACAATAGACATAGCACTAAGAAGAAGATTTACATTTTTAAAAATGAAACCAAATTTAGAGTTAGTCACATATCCAGAGGCAAAAGATATGATGCAAAAACTAAATGAGTATATATCTAAAAACTTGAATGAAGATTATCAACTAGGGCATAGTTACTTTATGAAAATTCAAAATAATGATGATTTAGAGTTTGTCAAAGAGTATAAAATAAAACCTCTTTTAGAAGAGTATTTTTATGCTGATGAAAAAAGTGCTGATGAGATTATGTCTGAGGCTTTGAGTGATGGATAAACGATTTGATGAGTGGAATAAAATAAAAAAAGAATTAATTACAAAAGATAAAAATTTAGTATTTAAAACTAGAGAAATTTTTTGGGTAAAAGTTGGTCAAAATGTTGGATATGAAACGGATGGTAAGGGTATAGAGTTTTTGCGTCCTGTTTTAATTTTAAGAAAATTTTCTAAAGATAGTTTTTTAGGAATACCACTTACTACATCACATAAAGAAGATATGTTTCATTATAAGTTTATGCTAAATACTAATAGTAAAATAAATTATGCAGTATTATCGCAGGTGAAGTTATTTGATGCAAGAAGAATATATGTAAAATTAGGGAAAATATCTGTTGATGATTTTGAAAAATTAAAGGTTAAACTAAAAGAATTGATTTTTGAATGATATCCCCTACAAAAAGAGGGGTACTTGCTAGGCAAGTTGGTGTTAACTCTAATTATAACAAAAATAGATAAAAATAACAAATGGTGAGAATATGAGTAACTTTAAAAACAACCTAGCCTACGAAGCGAGTGCTGGAAGTGGTAAGACCTTTATGCTTGTGGTGCGTTATCTTAGTTTGCTGTTTAAAGGTGCTTCGGCATCTAAGATATTGGCTCTTACTTTTACAAATAAAGCGGCTTTTGAGATGAGTGAGAGAATTGTTTTGACTTTAGAAGAGTTGGCGAGTCGTGGTGAGTTGGATGTTATCTCTGAGGTTACGGGATATTCAAGAGAGCATCTGTTGGAGCGTCGTAAAAGTGTTTTAGATGAGTTTTTAAATGCAAATACTAAAATTATGACAATAGATAAATTTTTCTCTCAGATTTTACGAAAGTTTTCACTCTATGCTTCTTTGATGCCAGACTTTACAACCATGAACTCACAGCATGAACTTAAACTGCTTTCACGCTTTTTAAGTGAAATTAGAGATGCTAAGAAAAAAGATATACTCATTACTTTATCACTCCAGTCAAAAAAAAGACTTGGAGATATATTTTCACTTTTAGATGAGTTTTATATAAAACAAGAAGAGTTATCTCACCTAAAATTTAAAAAAGAAGAGTACCAACACTACGAAGCGATAGCTCTAGATGCTCTAGAAGGTTTACAAAATATTGTAAATAATTGTAGCGAGGCATCTGCGAGTTTGAAAAAAGCTGTTTTGGCTGAAGGTTTTGAAGAGTTAAAGGAAAAAACTTGGGTAGCAAAACCAACTTTAGAATACAGGGTTTTTAAAAAATGTTTTTCTCCTGAAATGGACATATATCTGAAAACAATTCAAGAAGCAGTTAAAAATCACACACAAGCAAAAGAGCAGAACTTTTTTTATGCTTTAAATGAGTTAGTTAGCATCTATACAAAAGCGAAAAAATCTTTGTATTGTGAAGATAGTGAACTAAGTTTTAATGATGTGACTGTTTTGGTGCATCATATTTTAAATCATGCTATTGATAGTGAGTTTTTATATTTTAGACTTGATGCAAAAATAGAGCATATTCTTTTAGATGAGTTTCAAGATACAAGTATTTTACAGTATGAAATTTTAAAACCTTTGATAGGTGAGATAGTATCTGGTAATGGGGCAAGTGAAGATGGAAGTTTCTTTTTTGTTGGAGATGTCAAACAGTCTATCTATCGTTTTCGTGGTGGAGTGAGTTCTTTGTTTGGCGAAGTTGTAAAAGAGTGTCGCACTGAAGTTGAGCCATTGCTTGTAAATTATCGTTCTCAAAAAGAGGTCATAAACTTTGTAAATGAAACCTTTAAAGACAAAATAAAAAACTATGCACCCCAAAGTGTACAAGCAGATGCAGATGCTGGTTATGTGGAAGTGCTTTGTAGTGAAGAGATTTTACAAGAGAGTTTAAAGCAAGTAAAGAACTTAATCTCTCTTGGAGCAGATATAAATGAAATCGCCATTCTTTGTGCTACAAATGGAGATGGTGAAAGTATAAAACAGCTTTTACAAGATGAAAAGATTGAGGTAGTAACGGAAACAACTACAAAACTGATAAATCAAAAAAGTGTAAAAGCAGTTTTAGAGTATTTTAAATATTTGTATTTTCAAAAAGATATATATAGACACAACTTTTTTGTCCTGATTGATGAAGAGATTCAGGAGTTAAAAAAGCTTGATTTTTCTAAAAATAAACTATTAGATATTGCAAAAAAAATCATACAAGAGTATAGACTTTTTAGTGATGATTTTCATTTGATTCGTTTTTTAGATGTTTTAGGCAAATACGAAGATATAGAAGCACTACTTTTTGAATACGAAAGGCTAGATGCTAGTGGTGCGGCATCTGATTTGAATGGTGTAAAAGTTTTAACTATTCACAAGTCAAAAGGTTTGGAGTATGAGCATGTTATAGTGATGGATAGATTAAAAAAAGTACCACCTGCAAGAAATAGTATTATTTATGAATATGACGGTATAAAACTACAAAATGTATATCTTCGCTCAAAAGGTAGAGATGCCATAGATACATCTTATGCACTTGTGCTTGAAAAAGAGAAGACTTTGGTAAAAGAGGACTCTTTAAATGCTCTGTATGTTGCCTTTACTAGAGCAAAAAGAAACCTTTTTCTTATTTCTAAAATGAAAAATTCTATTTTTGATATTTTAGAATTTAGTAGTTTTAGCAGTGGAAAACTATCTTTATCAAGTGTTAGTGATAGTGTAGATGCTAAAACAGTACAAAGGGTAGCATCTATGGAGTACAAAGAGTTGTATTACGGAACTCAAAGTGATATCTTAAAACTTCAAGACAATAGTGAAGAAGATTTAAAAGCCATAAACTTTGGTTTAGCACTTCACTATATGCTCGAAATGTTAGGTGATTTTACTCAAAAAAGCATAGCAGATGCTTCTCATATGATGATAAATAAATATGGCTTTTCGTTAGATGCAAACGAGATAAACGATATACAAAATAGAGTGTCAAATTTATTAGCATCTAGTGAGTTTTTATTTTTAGTATCTGGAGAGTGTTACAAAGAAAAAGCCATCAGGTATAAAAATAATCTTCGTTATATTGACCTTTTAGTTAAGAGTAAAGATGGAAGTTGGAATATTGTTGATTATAAAAGTTCTATGAATTTTAAAGAACATCATCTAAAACAAGTTAGGTATTATGTAAGAGCAGTTAAAGAGATAACAGGAGATGAAGTAGAAGGTTATATCTGTTATCTTATTGCAAATGAAGTAAAAATTATTAAGGTTTAAGTGTGATATTATCTTTTTTTGAAGGCTTTTTGTTGGGACTTGGGGCGGCTGTTCCTCTTGGACCTATAAATATACTCATTATGAATGAAGCAATTAAAAAATATAAAAATGGTGTTATGATAGGTCTTGGTGCGATGAGTGCTGATATGACTTATCTTTTTTTGATTGTTTTTGGTCTTATCTCTTATTTTAATCATCCAGAAATTTTAAAATACTTATCTATTTTTGGAGGTCTTTTTTTAATTTACTTAGCTTTGAATATATTTAAAAGTAAAGATAACAAGATTGCTAAGGTAAGTGAAAATATAGCAGATAAAAGTAGTATAAAGTTATACTTTAAAGGTTTTGCATTAACTTTTATAAATCCATATACAATAGGATTTTGGTTAAGTGTGTCAGGACATGCAGCTAGTAAAGAGTTAAGCATCTACGCAACACTTTTGGGAATGATAAGTGCAATTTTACTTTGGATAATTATAATGCCTTATTTTGTTCATAGGTCTAAGCATAAAATTTCTCAAAGAGTTTCGTATTGGATAAGTGTAGTATCTTCAATTATTTTACTAGGCTTTGGTCTATTTATGTTGTTTTAAACCTTAAACAAACCAAAAATTAAGCTAATTATAAGTTTATGAGGTTATACTTCCGTCACTAAATAAAACAAGAGGTTTTTGAATGAAATTTACAAAAATTGCAACTCCTGAACAGATTGACCAGAAATGGGTTCTAATCGATGCTGAGGGTAAAACTTTTGGTCGTATGATGACTGAAGTAGCTACTATTCTTCGTGGTAAGAGAAAAGTTTGTTGGACTCCAAATATTGACTGTGGTGACTATGTTGTTATCATTAACGCATCTAAGGCTCATTTTAACGGTCTTGGTAAAATTAACAATAAAGAGTATTTTTCTCATTCTGGTTACTTCGGTTCAACTAAGAGTGTTAAAATGACTGAACTTTTAGAAAAAAATCCTGAGAAGTTATTTAAATTAGCTGCTCGTGGTATGCTTCCTAAAACAAAACTAGGCGTTAAAATGCTTAAAAAATTAAAAATATATGCAGGTGCTGAACATCCTCACACTGCACAACTTGCTAAGTAAGGATTGATTTATGGCAACAAGAATATATGCAACAGGTAAGCGTAAAGCATCTATAGCAAAAGTATGGTTAACTCCAGGAAGTGGTAAGATTACAGTAAATGGTCTTTCATTAGACGCATGGTTAGGTGGACTTGAAGCTAAGAAGCTTCGTGTTAAACAACCATTAGTTCTTTCAAAACAAGGTGAATCGGTTGATATCGTAGCTACTACTTTAGGTGGTGGTTTTGGTGGTCAAGCAGATGCTCTTCGTCATGGTATCTCAAAAGCTCTTGTAGAGTTTGATCCAGCGATTAAAGCGATCCTTAAACCAGAAGGTATGATGACTCGTGACTCTCGTGTTGTTGAGCGTAAGAAACCAGGTAAGCGTAAAGCTCGTCGTTCTCGTCAGTTCTCAAAACGCTAGTATTTTCTACCCTTTTTTACCGATGCTTTTGCATTGGTAAAATCTTTATCCTTTCATAACAACAAATTAACACTTTTTTTTATATAATACACTTAAATAATTAAAAGGTATATTTATGAAAAAAATTATCATAGCTATTTGTGTAGTTATCGCAACAGTAGCAATCCTCCCCTTGTTGGCAACAAAGTTACTCAAGAAATTTTAACAACTAGAATAGATGTTTTAACTTCTAATGGGCTAGAGCTTAAAAATGCTAAAACAAACTCAACTTATCTCAAAACTAAAAATCATTATGAATTTTTACTCTCAGATGCTCCAAAGTTTATAAACTATTTAAATCAATATTCTGATGTTCAACTTCCTCCTTATGTAGATGCCATGATAGGTGGTGTGCTTGTTGGCGTGGATATTGAGTATAGTAACTTTCCTTTTGGTAGTGATATCTTAGTAGATATTTATCCTCTTTCTTTATCTGCAAATATGCAAAAAGAGATGCAAGAAGAAGATGCAAATTTTTATAAATATATAAAAAATCTTCTTGAGAGTAAGGGTGTTTTATATCATATAAGTTATTCACTTGCAGATAATTCTTTTTCTGGTTTTATCAAAAATATGGATGAAAATTATACTTTTGATAATGATACAAAGATGATTTTTAAACTAAGTGAAGCAACTTACTATGGTAAGGGTCCTCTTATTGCTCCAAAAAGTTTACAATCTCATATTTTAAAAATCAACCTAGAAATTAGTACAAAAAATGAAAAGATAAACTTGTTAATGAAAAATATCGCGTCTTCTTCAACTTTTGCCTCGAGTAGTACTTATGTATCTAGTGCAACTATTGAAACTTTTTCTATGAATATAAACGAGAAAAAAGGTGATATAACAACAATTGAAGTAGATGATGCTAAGTTTAATATTTCATCAAATACTCAAGGAGAAAAAGCAGAGTTTTATGCAAAAAGTTCTTTAAAAGAGTTTGAAATAAAATCAAAAAAAATAAATCTACTTTTATCAAAGCTTAACTACGATGTTGCTTTAACTGGAGTAGATAAAATAGCTTATGAGAAGTTTAGAAAACTAACTCTACACACAAAATCAAGTTATTCTAAAAAGTTTGAAAAAAAGATACAAGAGGCAGTAACAACAATTTTTTCAAAAGGCTTAACGCTCAATATCGCAGATTTTTCAATAAAAAAGTTCTCTTTTGATAATCAAGTTCCTATTGATGGCTTTAGTTTGATGAGTAAACTTGTTGTAAAGCAAGACCAAAATCTTGCAAAAAATATAAATAATTCTCCAGAATCATTAGTGAAAAATATTAAATTTGACTCAACCATAAAATTTTCAAAAGATTTTTTTATATTTATAAATAAAAAAGTACCAGTAACAAGTATGGCTAAATCTTTTGCTAAAGAAGAAGGTAATAATTTTGTTTTTGTAATTAAGTTTATAGATGGGCATCTTAGTGTAAACGATAAGCTAATAAAGTAAAAGCTATATAGTGCGATTTTTATTACTCTTTTTTTTATCTTTAAATATATTTGCTTCTACCTTGCATCTAGCAACATCAGCAAATCCTTCAAGATTAAATCCGCTACTCGCAACGGACTTAAGTTCTTCAGAGATAGCAGGATTTTTGTTTAACGGTTTAGTTAAGTTTGACAAAGATTCTTCTACTATCATCGGTGATTTGGCAAAAGAGTTTTACTATGAAAATGATACGACTCTTATTTTTAAACTACATAAAAATGTACTTTGGCATGATGGAAAAAAATTTAGTGCAAAAGATGTTCTTTTTACATATAAAACTTTAATCTCTCCAAGTGTTGTTTCTCCATACAGTGCAGCTTTTCGTTTTGTAAAAGATGTTCAAGTCATAGATGCTTATACTTTACGAGTGACTTATAAAAAACCATATTTTAAAGCCTTAGAAACTTGGATGATGGGTATTTTACCAGAGCATATTTTAAAAGATGAAAAAAACTTGATGAATTCCAAGTTTAACATAAACCCTATCGGTACAGGTGCCTATAAACTTCACCAACTAGAACATTCAAAAAATATAATTTTAGTAGCTTTTGATGATTATTTTGAAGGTAGAACAAAAATAGACAGAATCTCTTTTCATGTAATAGCAGACCCAATGACTCGCTTTTTGATGCTAAAATCAGGTGCTTTAGATATTGGTGGCATCGAGCCGATGCAGTATGAAAGACAGTTAAATGATGACTTTTTTAATAAGTTTAATATTTATGAAGAGATAAGTCACTCTTACACTTACTTAGGCTTTAATTTAAGAAAAGAAAAATTTAAAAATCCAAAAGTTAGACTTGCTCTATCTTTGGCGATAAATAGAGAGGAGATAGTTGATATCTTGTTCTTTAAACATGCTAAAGTTTGTACAGGACCTTTTCTCCCCGCTACAAAAGCTTTTAATCAAAATGTAAAAGCACCAAAACAAGATATACAAAAAGCAAAACAACTCTTAAAAGAAGCAGGTTATGATGAAAAAAATCCTTTTACTTTTGAGATAGTAACTTCAAATTCTAGTGCCATAAGACCTTACGCTGCACAGATACTTCAGCACCAGTTAAAAAAAGTTGGAGTTGAGGTTACTCTTCGAGTTATGGAATGGCAAGCATTTTTAAATATGGTAGTTTTTCCAAATAAGTTTGATAGTGTACTTCTAGGTTGGGGACTCTCTTCAACTCCAGACCCATATCTTTTTTGGCATAGTGACAATGATAAAAAGGGTGGCTTCAATCTCATAGGATATAAAAATCCAAAAATAGATAAGATGATAGAAGAATCACAAAGCATTATAGACAGAGAAAAACTAGGAAAGCTTTGGCGAGAAATGTTTAAAATTATAGTTAAAGACAACCCATATTTATTTTTATATATTCCAAATTCTATAACAACTGTAAATAAAAATATAAAGAATGTTGAGCCAAGTCTTAGTGGCATCTGGCATAATTATAGAAAATGGGAAAAAGATACTTACAAATAAGTTGCAGACCATAAATTATTTTAATAAAGAAGTGTAAGATGCATATAGACCTAACTCAAGGTGTAATAAAAGATCATATTGTAAAACTGGCAGTGCCGGCTGTTATTGGTTACTTTTTTCATACTATGTTTAATGTTACAGATACCATTTTTGCAGGTATGATATCTACACAGGCTCTTGCCGCATTATCTTTATCTGCGTCTATATTTTTTATGGTTTTGGCAATAGGTATCGGTATGAGTGAAGCCGTAACTTCTATAATAGGAAATGCCTTAGGTAAAAAGGATATAGCTAAAGCTCAACAAGTTCTGCTTAACTCCTTGGTCTTTGCCACTTTACTTTCCATAGTTTTAGCTATTGTGGGTATTTTTAGTGTTCCTTACCTCATAGATGCTCTTGGTGATCCTTCTTACACAAAAGAAACACTTGAGTATATAAATATTATTTTGTATGGCTCTATATTTTTTGTAGGGTCTTTTTTCTTAAATGCTATATTAACTGCTACTGGAGATACAGTTTCTTTTAGAAATATCCTTATTTTCACAGCCTTTTTAAATATTTTTTTAGATTATATTTTTATAAAAGTTTTTAGCATGGGCGTTAGTGCTATTGCTTTAGCAACTATAATTTCAGAAGCTATTACTCTTATTTATCTGTTTTATAAAGTAAGAAAAACTAAACTTTGGTGTGGATTTTCTGAGTTGATATTTGATATAAAACATTATGAAAGAACTCTTAAAACAAGGCTTTCCACCAAGTGTAAATATGTTTATGATGGCATTTGGTATGTACATAATAACCTATTTTGTGGCACCCTTTGGTAAAGAGGCAGTAGCGGCATTTGGTATAGGTATGAGGATAGAACAGATATTTTTAATGCCAGTTATCGGTATAAATATAGCTGCTCTTGCCATCATCTCTCAAAACAATGGTGCTAAATCTTACAGTCGTATTCCTAAGACTGTTAAACTGTCAGTTCGTTATGGATGGATAATCTCAACCATAGGAGTTAGTTCTTTTTTACTATTTGCAAATTATTTTGTTTCGCTGATGACTTCTGATCCACTAGTTATAAAAGAGGCTGCTTTGTACCTTCGTGTAGCTGGTTTTGCTTCTTATGGTTTTGTTGTAATCTTTGTCTATATCGCGATGCTCCAAGGTATAGCAAGACCAGCTATCATCTTTCCTCTAAGTGTTTTTAGGCAACTCATAGCCCCTGTTGTTCTTTTTAGCATCTTAAGTATTTTTAACTTTGGTATCTTTTCTATGTGGCTAGGGCTAGATATAATCATCTTTAGCTCAGCCCTCTTTTTATGGTTTTATGGAGAAAAAAAATTGAAACAGCTTCGCTAGAAGTAAATCTAACGAGTCATTAGACAAAATATATAATTGTTTATTTATGATAAAATATGATGAATGGAATCACCTCTGAACTGAAAAGATAAGTAGTAAAATTAAAGGAAAAAAAATGTTAAATATATTTATTGAGGCGATAAAAGAAAAAAAGTTGATAGAAGTCACTTTTATTGCAAAAAAAGACAATGTGAATAGAACAAGAAAATGCGTACCTTTTGATTATGCTTGTGGTAAACGAGATAAAAATCAGATACAAAAATATCAGCTATATGATTTAGATAGTCCTAACGGAAGACATAATTTGGCACTAGAAGAAAATCAAATAATCAATTTGGTAAAATTAGATGAAATTTTTAATCCAGCTGACTATATCTCTTGGGAAACTAATTGGGAAATAGCTAGAGATTGGGATGAATATTCATGAATGAAATTAAAGTAGAACTTGAAAATTGTTATGGAATTAACAAATTAAGTTATACATTTGATTTTAGGGATAGAAAAATTTATTCTATCTATGCTCCCAATGGGGTGATGAAAACATCATTTGCCAAAACATTTAAAGACCTTAGTCAAAATAAAGATTCACTGGATCTAATGTTTCCTGACAAAACTACAATCAGAAATATAAAAGATGAACTAGGTACAGACATTTTACCTGATAATATATTTGTAATAGAATCATACAAAGAACAATTTTCTGATGGTAAAATATCTACTTTACTTGTAAATGAAGAATTAAAAACTAGATATGATGAGATACATTCTGTAATTGATGAAGCAAAAAAATTATTATTTGTAGAACTTAAAATATTATCAGGTTTAACTAAAACAAGTGATAATATTCAAAAAGAAATTATCAATAGTTTTGATAGTGATTTTTTTGAAACACTTGAAGAGTTAGAGGAAACTATTCTTGCTGGTGAAGCAGAATATAGTACTATTAAATATAATGAAATTTTTAATAGTAAAGTACTTACATTTTTAAAGACTACTGGGGTTAGTGATATTATAGTTGAATATATTGAAAGATATAATGAGTTGTTAAGTGATTCACCATACTTTCAATCTACATTTAATCTATCACATGTAACCAAAGTGCAAAAGCAACTTGAACAAAATCATTTTTTTACTGCGGGGCATTCTGTAAATATGTTCGATGGAGAGAATACTACTACTATACCTAATACTGCCGAACTGGAAGAACTAATTAGAGTAGAAAAAGTAGCAATATTTAGCGATGCGAGATTACAAACTATATATAATAAGATAGACACTAAAATAAAGAACAAAGAACTAGAACAGTTCCGTGACTACCTATTAACTAATAGAGAAATATTAACTGAACTTGTTGATATAGATAGTTTTTCAAAAAAGCTTTGGATTTCTTATTTTATTACCAATGCAGCTTTATATACTGCTCTTTTGGCTAAATACCGTATAGGGAAAGAAGAAATAGCAGAAATAGTACAAAGTGCAAAAGAGCAGGAAACTACTTGGGAAAATGTAATAAAAATATTTAATGAAAGATTTTCCGTTGCATTTTCATTAAAAATAAATAATCAAGATGATGTAATTCTGAAAGATACAACACCTAGTTTAGATTTTATTTTTAAAGACTTATTAACAGGAGAAACAGTAGAAAAAACTAGGAGTGAACTTTTTGAGGTTTTAAGTTTAGGAGAAAGAAGAGCTTTTTATTTGTTAAATATAATTTTTGAAGTTGAAGTTAGAAAGCAGAATCAACAAGAAACTCTTTTTATAGTTGATGATATAGCAGACTCTTTTGATTACAAAAACAAATATGCGATTATTGAATATTTAAAAGATATATCTAAATTTGATTTCTTTTCGCAGATAATACTAACTCATAATTTTGATTTTTACCGAACAATTAGTAGTCGTCTACTTATTTCAGGAAATAAAAAACTAAATGTTTTAAAAACTAATCAAAAAATAGATTTACTCCGAGAAAAATATCAAAACAATCCATTTCTGCATTGGAAAGATAACTTAGAAAAAAATGATATTATGTTAATTGCATCAATCCCTTTCATAAGAAATTTATCTGAATATTGTACTGGTACAAATAGCAATGAATATAATAAATTAACATCATTATTGCATGTCAAAGAAGATACAAAAAATTTAAATATTACTGATTTAGGAGTAATATATAAAAATATATTAATTGATAAAAGTACATTGGTATTAAACAATGGGAATATAAAAGTTATTGATTTAATATATAGTCTTAGTGATGAGATAGTCATAGATACCAGTGAAATAATGGAATTAGAAATTAAAATTGTATTAGCAATTGCCATAAGATTAAAAACAGAAGATTTTATGATATTAAGTATTTCTGATGATACATTTATGACAGAAGTATATTCAAGTGGGAAAGCACAGTTTTATCCAATCTTTACAGAATATCAGAGAAAATTTAGTACAGAAAAAAATTCTATAAAATTAATAGAGCAAGTTAATTTAATGACACCTGAGAATATACACCTAAATGCTTTTATGTATGAACCAATTTTAGATATGTCTAATCATCATCTAAAAAAATTATATACTGATATAAGTGATTTATCAAATTAAGGAAACTTATAATGCCAACTAAAACAACAATAAAATGCCCAAATTGTAACACAGATATAGATGTAAACGATATACTTTATCATCAATTAGAAGATGAACTGAAACAAAAAAATATATCTGAACAAAAAAAACTAAGAGATGAAGTAGAAGCTAAACGAAAAGAGTATAAACAAGCATTTGATACTTTAAAAGTTCAAGAAGAAGCCATCAAAGAACAACAAGAGAAGTTTGATGAAGAGCTCAAAAAAGCGACACAAATACAACTAAAAATTGAAAAACAGAAACTTCAAGAGAGTATAAAAAAAGAGTTAGAAGAAGAACAGAGTGAGTCTATTGCATTACTAAAGAAAGAACTTGATGAGAAGTCAAATCAAGTAAAAGAGTTAAATAAGTCTAAGGCTGAGATAGAGAAGTTAAAAAGAGAAAAAGAAGAGATAACTTCAAAGGTTCAAGCAGAAGCAGAGATAGCTTTAACTCAAAGGCTTCAAGTTGAAAAACAGGCGATTCAAAAAGCTTCAGATGAACAAAATGAACTTAAATTAAAACAAAAAGAAGAACAACTCAAGCAACTTCAAGAGCAGTTACAAATAGCACAAAGAAAAGCTGAACAAGGAAGTATGCAACTCCAAGGTGAAGTTCAAGAGTTGGCGATAGAAGAGTATCTTGCAGATAAGTATCCTTTTGATGTAATTGAGGAGATTAAAAAAGGAGCTAGGGGTGCTGATTGTATTCAAATAGTGCATACTAGAGAAGTTCAAAACTGTGGAAAGATTTATTATGAGAGTAAACGGACTAAGGATTTTCAAAAAACTTGGATAGAAAAGTTTAAAGCAGATATGCGAGAAAAGAGTGTAGATGTTGGCGTTTTAGTAACAGAGGTTTTACCATCTGCTTTGGAGAGAATGGGTTTAGTTGATGGTGTTTGGGTTTGTACTTTTGAAGAGTTTAAAGGTTTATCTTCTGTGTTAAGAGATGGTGTCATCAAAATAAATCACGCTAAAAAAAGTGAAGAAAATAAAACAGATAAGATGAGTCTGCTCTATGGCTATTTAACAAGTACAGAGTTTAGTATGCAGATAGAAGCAATAGTTGAAGGCTTTACAACCATGAAAACTGACTTGGAAACTGAAAAACGCTCAATGGCTAGGATTTGGAAACAAAGAGATAAGCAGATAGAAAAAGTTCTTGACAATACTATTGGTATGTATGGTTCCATAAAAGGTATAGCAGGGAACGCTATAGGTAATGTTAAGGCTTTGGAATTACCTTATAGTGATGAGGAAGATGTATAGATGCAAAAAAAAATGATTATACTTTTTGACTTAGATGGGACACTTATAGATTCTACAGATGCTATAGTTAGTACCTTTCATCACTCTTTTGATGTTCACGAAACCACTCATCCCTCTGATGAAAAGATAATGGCTCTTATTGGTTATCCTCTTGATATTATGTATGCTAAATTAGGAATAAATGAAGAAGAAGTTTGGGATTTTGTTGCTACATATAAAGAAGAGTATAGAAAAATTTCTACCCTAAAAACCACACTTTTAAAAAATGCAAAAGAGGCTGTGAAAGAAGCAAGTGAGTTTGCAACACTTGGAATAGTAACAACAAAAACTGGTAAATATTCTAAAGTTCTGATGGAGTATTTTGACCTGATGCAATACTTTGAAGTTTTGATAGGTAGAGAAGATGTAGAGTTTCCAAAACCAGATGCCCAGCCAATAATAAAAGCTTTAGAAATACTAGATGCAAAGGGCAGAGAAGTCTGGATGATAGGCGATACAAAATTAGACCTCATTTCTGCTAAAAATGCAAATGTAAATTCCATCGGAGTTTTAAGTGGTTATGACAATATAGATGTTTTAAAACAATATACAAATATAATATTTAATGATTCACTTGAAGCTATTAGGCATCTAAAGAATAAGAATATATCAACTTTCAACTACTCTTAAGAGCAACTTCTCTAAAATACGCTACATTAGAACTGAAAATTCTTATACAATAAAAAGAAGGAGAATATATGCTAGAAATTAGATGGCATAGTCGTGCTGGTCAAGGTGCTGTAACAGGTGCAAAAGGTTTAGCAAATGTTATTTCTACAACTGGTAAAGAAGTACAAGCTTTCGCCTTTTACGGGTCTGCTAAGCGTGGAGCTGCGATGACAGCCTATAATCGTGTTGATGATAAAGTTATTATGAATCATGAAAAATATATGGAACCAGATTATGTATTTGTTATTGATCCTGCTTTAGCACTTACTACTGATGTTACTATTAGTGGTAAAGAAAATACAAAATATATTATTACTTCTCACTTAAGTACGGAAGAGTTAATTAAAGCTCAACCAAAACTAGAAGGAAAAGAAGTTTATACTGTTGATTGTATTAAAATTTCTCAAGAAACTATTGGTCGTGCGATTCCAAATACACCAATGCTTGGTGCGTTTATGAAAATTTCTGGGATGTATGATATAGAATTTTTTAAAGAAAGCATGAAAAAAGTTTTAGGTAAATTACCACAGAAAATTATTGATGGTAATATGCTAGCAATTCAACGCGCATATGACGAAGTAAAGTAAAGGAGTTATGATGATGAAAAAAGGATGGGATGAGTTTGAAATCGGAGCAATGCTTCGTACATTCGATGGAAGCATTACGGACATTGCTGCAACTAGTCAAGAAGATCGTTCTTACTCACAAAGTAGTTCATATACAGCAAGTGTTGCTGATTGGCGATTAATTAAGCCAATTTTTAACAAAGATTACTGTATTGACTGTCAATTTTGTTGGATTTATTGTCCAGATGTTTCAATTATATCAAGAGATAAAAAAATGGTTGGTATAGATATGGACCACTGTAAGGGTTGTGGAATTTGTGCTGAGGTTTGTCCAACAAATCCAAAATCACTTATAATGTTCCCAGAACAAGCAGAAGAAGAAGCAGAAATCACTTCGTGGCCTGCAAAAGATGAGGAGAAATAGTAATGGCATTTGATAAAATGGAATTAATCGATATAGAAGTATGGGATGGTAACTTTGCAGCGGCACAAGCACTAAGACAGTGTCAGGTTGATGTTGTTGCGGCTTACCCTATTACTCCATCAACTCCTATTGTTGAGGGTTATGCAAAATTCAAGTCTGATAACTATATTGAGGGTGAATTTGTAATGGTTGAGTCTGAGCATGCTGCAATGTCTGCATGTATTGGTGCTTCTGCGGCTGGTGGTCGTGTTGCAACTGCTACATCTTCTCAAGGTCTTGCTCTTATGGTAGAAACACTTTACCAAGCATCTGGTATGCGTTTACCAATAGTTCTTAACCTTGTAAATCGTGCATTAGCTGCACCACTAAATGTTAATGGTGATCACTCTGACATGTATTTATGTCGTGACGCTGGTTGGATTCAACTTGGTGCCTTTTCTCCACAAGAAGCTTATGACTTAAACTTCGTTGCTTTTAAAGTTTCTGAAGACCATGGTATTAGACTTCCAATAGTTGTAAATCAGGATGGTTTTATGACATCTCATACAGCTCAGGGTGTAAAAACTATGGATGATGACACAGCATTTAATTTTGTTGGTACTTATAAACCAATGAACGATATGCTTGATTTTGAACATCCTGTAACTCATGGAGTACAAACTGAAGAAGATTGGCACTTTGAGCATAAAGCTCGTCAACATAATGACCTTATGACAAAAGTAAGCCCTAAAATTGATGAAGTATTTGCAGATTTTGCAAAGCTAACTGGTCGTCAATATAATCAAGTTGAGTGCTATGATATGGAAGATTCTGATGTTGCAGTATTTTGTTTAGGTACTTCAGTTGAAACAGCTCGTGAAGTTGCAACTGAGATGAGAGCAAAAGGCATTAAAGCTGGTGTTGTAGGTCTTCGTGTAATTCGTCCTTTCCCATTTATGGCAGTTCGAGCAGCACTTGAAAATATAAAAGCAGTAGCAGTTCTTGACCGTTCATCTCCAAATGGTGCGGCAGGAGCAATGTTTAACGAGGTTGCTGGTTCACTTATCAATACTGATTCAAAAGTATTACTTTCTGGATATGTTTATGGTCTAGGTGGTCGTGACTTAACTAAGAAACATTTAGTTGATCTTTATACTGAGCTTCAAGCAAATGCTGACGCTGGTAAATTAACTACTCAACAACAACAGTTTATCGGTGTTCGTGGACCGAAACTAACATACTTATAAGGAGAAGAAAATGAGTGAAATGAAAAAAATTAAAAATTTAAAAGAGTTCTCAACTTCTGCTGATAGATTTGAAGGTGCAAACCTTTTATGTCCAGGTTGTGCTCACTCTATCATTGTTCGTGAAGTTTTAAATGCAACAAATAACGATTTAGTATTAGCTGCTTCAACTGGTTGTCTAGAAGTTTGTACTGCTGTTTATCCATATACATCTTGGGATGCATCTTGGATTCATATCGGTTTTGAAAATAGTTCAACTGCTGTTTCTGGTGCTGAAGCAATGTACAATGCACTTAAAACAAAAGGTCGTCTAAAGCAGCCTGATCGTAAACCTAAGTTTGTAGCTTTTGGTGGAGATGGTTCATCTTATGATATCGGTTTTCAGTGGATTTCTGGCTGTATGGAAAGAAACCACGATATGATGTATGTTGTTCTGGACAATGAAGTATATGCAAACACAGGTGGTCAGCGTTCAAGCTCGACTCCTATTGGTTCATCTGCTACAACTTCACCTGCTGGTTCAATCTCTTATGGTGAAAAAAGAAACAAAAAAGATATGCTAGGTATCATGGCAGCTCATAATATTCCATATGCAGCGCAAGTTGCTCCAAATAAATGGAAAGATATGATTAAGAAAATCCAAAAAGGTTTTGCAACAGAGGGTGCCGTATTTATCAATGCAGTATCTCCATGTACAACTGAGTGGAAATTTGATCCTAAAGATACAATGCTGTTAGCTGATTTATCAACTGATTCATTAGTATTCCCACTTTATGAAGTGATTCAAGGTAAAGAGTGGAATATCACTTACAGACCTAAAAATGTTGTGCCTGTTGAAGAGTATTTAGCAGCACAAGGGCGTTTCAAGCACCTTTTTAAAGATGAGTACAAGTACTTAATCAAAGAGTGGCAAGAAAGAGTAGATGCTAACTGGGCGTATCTACAACGCCGTGAAGAAGCAAAAGTTTAAAAAAAGCTTTTAGCTTAGGCGCATCTTGCGTCTAACTCAGACACGGCAGGCTATTAGCCTAGCCTTAGTCTGAGTTAAACACAATCTGCACCAAATCTAAAACTTTTTAGATTTTCTAAATAATCTTTTAACTTCAATAAATCTAAATCAAAATCTGATACAATACCTTAAATAAATATGAAATAAAATTAAGGAATTATATATGCCATTATTAGACTCTTTTACAGTTGACCATACAATCATGCCAGCTCCTGCTGTTCGTAAAGCTAAAGGAATGAAAACTCCATCTGGAGATGATATAACAGTTTATGATTTGCGTTTTGTAAAGCCAAATGAAGAAGTGCTTTCATCAGAAGGTATTCACACTTTAGAGCATCTGTTTGCTGGTTTTATGAGAGATCATTTAAACTCTAAAAATACTGAAATCATTGACCTATCGCCAATGGGATGCAGAACAGGTTTTTATATGAGTGTGCTTGGTACACCAGATGAAGAAGTAGTCGCAGATGCATGGGAAGCTTCTATGAAAGATATATTAAATGTTAAAGAACAGAAAGATATACCAGAATTAAATATTTATCAATGTGGAACTTACAAAATGCATTCTCTCTCAGATGCAAAAGATATAGCATCTACCATTCTTCGTAAAGACATTGACATAATGGATAACGATGCTCTAGCTTTGGATTTATCAAAAGTAGACCAATAGATGTATATCTTACTGCCTATGGATTCTGAAGAAGTACAAGTTGCTACATTAACAAGACTAGACGATGTGAAAATTTGGACTCAGATACTTGTTGAAGAAGGTGAGTTGGTTGAAGTACTTCACGCAAAAGAAAAAGATGGTTTCCAAAACTTTAGTGAGTGTGTTGTTGTGGTAAATGACAATGAATATGTTTGGCCGTTTATGGAGCTTAACATGATGGTTTTAGTTGCACACACGCAAAGAAGTATAGATGCTATAGTTGAAGCATATCTTTTTAAAGAACTGCACGATTTAGCTTACTAAATATTATGAATTTAGAACAGTTTTCTCAGCTTTTTACTCCTTTACCAGGGAATCATTACTTGGAAGTTTGCACAAAAGAAGATGAAGTGACTAAACTTTTATCTTCTATGATGGATAAAGTAGATGGGGAATTGAGTGTAGTTTTATATGATGAGCAAAACCTAAATTTCTCACAACCCTTTCGTGCGATGCCAAGAGAGCATGATATGGTTATATTAAAAGATGTTTTTTCAAAACATGAAAATCAAAAAATGATTTTAAAACTCTCCTACTTAACACTTGCTAACACAGCGAATGTAATCATTTTAGAAAAAAAAGGCATCTTAGACCTAGAAGCGATTAAAACTCTCTTGGAAGAGATGGAGTTTCGTGCAGCAAATGAGATAGATATTATAGATGGATATGATCTCATTATGGCAAAAAAGATGCATATGTGGGGCAATGGTCTTTAATGTCATTTAATGACAAGTTGCATAGAATAATTTTAAGTGATGATGGAACATATACAGCTTATTCAAAAGAATACGATGAACATTATCACTCAACAAAAGATGGTGCTTTAAACGAGTCACTTTTAAAGCATGTTGAACCAGCATTTAGTATTTTAAAAAATAAAGATGAGATAAATATTTTAGATATTTGTTATGGGCTTGGTTTTAACACTTTAGCTACTCTTTATTATCATAAAAAAAACTCTTTGATTTCTAAAATAAATATTTACTCTCCAGAACTAGATGCCACTCTTTTATCTTCTTTAAATAATTTCACATATCCAAAAGAGTTTGAAAATTTAAAAGAGATTATTTATAAGCTTTGCGAAGATGGTATTTATGATGATGAGTTTTTTCATATAGAAGTTTTTGTAGGAGATGCAAGAGAGTATGTTAGAAAATTCACAAACAAATTTGACATAGTCTATCAAGATGCTTTTTCACCAAGTTCAAATCCGACTCTTTGGACTTTGGAATATTTTGAAGATTTGAAAAAAGCTATGAGAGAAGAGGGTATCTTAACAACTTATTCTATTTCCTTAGCAACTAGACTTGCTCTTTGGCAGAATGGTTTTAATATCTATATAAATAGTTCCAAAAATATAAGAGCTTCAACGGTAGCATCTATACAAAAATTGCAAAATTTCAAAGAAGTAGATATGCCTCATAAAATATCTTGTAATCCAGATGCTAAACCACTAAGAGATTAATATCTAGCGCTTATAGCATCTACATCGTCCCAACTAAGAGCACCTTTCTGATGAGAGATTATGTGTGAAACATATCTTGCAAACATATCTGTTTCTATATTTACTTTTGTTCCTTTTTTATAGTTTTTAAAGAGTGTTTCTCTCATTGTAATGGGGATGATAGTTAGTCTAAAATTATCGATATTTACATCATTAACAGTTAAACTTACTCCATCAATGGTAATAGAACCTTTAGGTACAATATAAGGAATAGATTTTTTATCAACATTTATAAAGACATCAAAAGAATTTCCGCTATTTCTTACTTCTTTTATAGTTCCAATAGCATCTATATGTCCTTGAACTATATGCCCTTCAAATCTATCGCCCATCATCATTGCCGGTTCTATATGAACTTCATTTTTAAAGTTTTCTAAGGCTAGATGCTTTTGTGATTCTGGAGATAGTTCTACACTAAAACCATCAGAAAAAAGTTTTACAACACTTAAGCACGCACCATTTATAGCTATGGAATCACCAAGTTTTGCTTTGTATTTTGACCTTATGCTTAAGTCACTTCCGATGAAGCTTTTAATTGTTGCTATTTCTCTTATTAAACCTGTAAACATACTTTCTCCTAAAAAACTATTTTACCATCATTTTGCAAGTTTTTGATGATTTCTTTGGCTTTAGTGTGACCCTTATAAGCAGCTTTTCTACACAAATCAAGTGCCTTATCATGGTCTTGTTCACAGCCAAAACCTTGATCATAAAGTTGACCTAAATTATATAAACCTTCTCCAATGCCACCATCTGCCGCTTTTTTAAAACATAAAAAGCATCTAGATTCATCTACTTCTACACCATGACCATCTTTATATAGTACACCAAGATTATTAAAAGATTCAAGATGTCCTCTTTTTGCTCCCTCTTCATACCAAAAAGCAGCTTCTGAGTAGTTTTGTAAACACCCAAGACCACGCTCTAACATAAGAGCTACTTCATACATAGCAGGTGGAACTTCTAACTCAGCTGCCTGCATGTGAAGTTCATGAGCCTTAAACTGGTCATGCTCTACGCCACATAAACCATTCATATATAAAATAGCTAAATTAAAAATAGCATAAGGTTGTTTAAGCTCGGCTGCCTTTTCATAGTACTCAACTACTTTTTTATCATCTCTTTGGCAAGCTATAGCATTTTGATACATAAATCCTAGAGATGTCATAGCATCTGCATTTGTAGATGCTAACTCTGTGTAAAGCTCAAATGCTGTTTTAAAGTCTTCTTTGTTATATGCTTCATGTGCTTTTTTTATCATAATTATTTAAATACCTCGAGTAATCTTTATATATTATGCAAATCATACTGAAAAATGATAAAATTCGATTTAAATAAGGAAATTATAAATGAATTATGATGTAATAGTAGTTGGTGGTGGACATGCTGGTATAGAAGCGGCCCTAGCATCTGCGAGAATAGGTAACAAAACTTTAATGATTTCAATGCTGGCAGAAAATGTTGGAGCGACAAGCTGTAATCCTGCTATTGGTGGTTTAGCAAAAGGACATCTAGTTCGTGAGTTAGACGCACTTGGTGGCGAAATGGGCTTACTTACTGATGAAGCAGGGATACAGTTTCGTATATTAAACCAAACTAAAGGTCCAGCAGTTCGTGGAAGTCGTGCGCAAATAGATATGGACAAATACAGAGTAATCGCTAGAAATACTATTTTAAATACTTCAAATTTAGATTTAGTTCAAGAAATGGTTGAAAGTTTAATCATTGAACAAGAAATTGTTAAGGGTGTAAAAACTGACCTACTTAATGAATATAGAGCAAAAAAAGTCATCATAACAAGTGGAACATTTTTAAAAGGCATTATTCATATTGGTGAAGTGCAACAGGTTGGTGGTCGTTTTGGTGAACAGACAAGTGTTGGGCTTAGTGATTCTCTTAGAGATGATTGTTCATTAAATATGGCAAGACTTAAAACAGGAACTTGTGCGAGAATAGATAGTTCAACTATTGATTTTAGTGTTATGGAAGAACAAGGTGGAGATGAATTACCAAGTCCATTTAGTTTTAGAACATCTCGTGAGGAGTTTAGAGCAACAAAAAAGCAACTTCCATGTTTCATAGCTTACACAAATGAAAATACTCATAATATCATAGAATCAAATTTTTATAGAGCACCACTTTTTACAGGTCAAATAGAAGGAAAAAGTCCAAGATATTGCCCAAGTATTGAAGATAAAGTTAGTAAGTTCCGTGATAAAGATAGACATCACCTTTTTATAGAACCACAAACAATGGACAACACAGAGTGCTACATAAATGGTATGAGCACATCTTTACCTCCAGAAGTTCAAAGAGAGATGATTCAATCAATAGAGGGTATGCAAAATGCAAAAATTGTGCGTTATGGCTATGCCATAGAGTATGATTTTGTAGATCCAAGAGAACTTAAACACTCTCTTGAAACTAAAAAAATAAGCGGACTCTATTTAGCTGGACAAATTAATGGAACAACAGGTTATGAAGAAGCAGCCGCACAAGGGCTTATGGCGGGGATAAATGCATCTCTTTCGCTTCAAGGTAAAGAGCCTCTTATACTTAGAAGAGATGAAGCCTATATAGGTGTTTTGATTGATGATTTAGTAACAAAAGGAACAAACGAGCCTTACCGTATGTTTACTTCTCGCGCGGAGTATAGACTTTTACTTCGAGAAGAATCAGCAGATACAAGACTTAGTAAATATGGACATGAACTAGGTCTTTTAAGTGATGAGTTTTATGAGGGTGTTAAACTGAAAAACAAACAAATTAAAGAGGGTGCTTTACTTTTAGAAAATACAAAGTTTACTCCAAATAAAGAGTTTATATCTGTTTTAGAGGAAATGGGAGAGGCACCTATAAAAGATATATCAACTGCACAACAACTAGTTGCAAGAAAATCGTTTGATGTGGCGAAGATGATAAAAATAGTTCCAGAATTAGCGATACATAATGATTATATAAAAGAAGAAATTTTTGTAGAAGGAAAGTATTCTCGTTATGTTGAGAAACAAACTCAAGAGATACAAAGAATGAAAAAGTATTTAAAAATCAAGATTCCAGATGGGTTTGATTTTAAAATAGTAAGTGGTTTATCTAATGAAATAGTAGAAAAACTTGAAACTTTTAATCCTCCAACTCTTCAAGCTGCGATGCAAATAAGTGGTATAACCCCAGCAGCAATAGAGATACTTCATATATATATAAAAATTGCACAAAAAAGAGAGAGAAATGCACAATCCTAAAATATACTACTATGTACACACAGGGCATCGAATAGGTTTAGATAGGTTTAGAAGAGCGTGTACAATACTTAGACTTTTTAAAGATGTTGATATAACACTTCTTTGTTCTGATTTTCGTATAGCGCAAGTTGCTTGTGACTTTGGGATTGAGAAAAGTGTAGGGATTGATGTTGTTAGAAATATTCCCCAAATTGCAAATAATGGGGATAAACTTATTTTTGATTCTGATGAAGCAAACCCAATAATGCTTGAAGATATGAAACAATATTTTTCTTCTTTTTTACATATAAAAAATGAGATGGTAGTAGTAGATGATAAATATTTCGAGAAGGTCGATAAAACTATAGAGATGTCACTTTTTTTTGGTGATGATGATTATGAAAAAGATTTAGAGAAAAATTTTTCTTTTTTTGATGGATTAGATTTAGACTTACAGTTAGGATTTTATTATTTTTTAGATTATGAAGATATGCTAAGAGAAAAATTTCCTAAACATCATGAGTTTGAAGAATATGATGAACTGATTACAAAATCAAAAATTTTAATCACACCATCCCCTCAAGCTGTTTTAGAAAATCTTGCATCTGGAGGAAAACCTATTTATATTCAAAGAGAAGATTATACTGATAAGTATCAAAAAATATTTGATAAACTAAATATTCCTGTTATAAAAGGTTATGATAAAAAAGAACTTGTGATGGTGCTAGAAGATTTACACACTCGTGAGTATTACCAAGTGCAACAAAAGGGCTCTCAAACATATAAATTTATAAAAGAAAACTTAAATTTATGATTACTTAAAAGTAATTTAGTATATAATAAGCCTTTAAAAATTCACACTAAAGTGAGCAGATATGCAAAACAGTAGCCGTAGAGGTTTTATGGGGAAAGCATTTGGTGCCGTTGCGGCAGTAGGTGCAGTAGGTTCATTGGTTGCAATGAAGAGTAGTTGGGATCCACTTCCAAGCGTTAAAGCAGCAGGTTTTACAACTCTTGATATGAGTATATATGAAGAGGGTGTTATGGTTACAGAGAAATGGAGAGGGAAGCCAATCTTTGTACTTAAAAAATCTGCAGCAGTAATGGAAACAGAAAAGGGCAACGAAGCAGCTGAAGCTAGAAACATTAAAATTGGCGATGCTAACTTTATGGTTGCTATTGGTCTTTGTACACACCTAGGCTGTATTCCAGCATTTAGACCAGCAGAAAATGATTTTTTATGTGCATGTCATGGTGGACAATTTTACGCATCTGGTCTAGTAAAAAAAGTACCACCACCACGCGGCTTAGATATACCTCCATTTAAAATTGAGGGAAATACATTGGTTTTAGGTGAAGTTGGTCCAGAGTTCAAAAAGATGAAAGAAACTGGCGTTACGCTATAGAAAGGGGAGAGTAAATGGCACATTTTACAAAGGCAACAAGTGTTAAAGATTGGTTAAACCAACGATTGGCAATTGAAAAAGTTGAAAAAGTTATGGCATCTGAGTATTGGATTCCGAAAAATATAAACTTCTTGTGGGCGATGGGTATGGTTCTTGTAATCACTTTCGTTTTTCTTTTAGTTTCAGGTATATTCTTATTGATGTACTATGTACCAACTGTTGAGGGTGCATTTTACAGTGTAAACTACACTATCATGAGAGAAGTTGGTTTTGGTTGGTTATGGCGACATGTTCATGGTGTTGCGGCATCTGTTGTTTTCTTAATCATGTATATTCACATGTTTACAGGTATCTACTACGGTTCTTATAAAAAAGGTCGTGAGATGATTTGGTTAACGGGAATGTTATTATTTATCGCATTTTCAACTGAAGCATTTTCAGGGTATATGTTACCATGGGGTCAAATGAGTTACTGGGCAGGTATGGTTATTACTAACCTTTTCTCTGGTGGTTCTTTACACGCTGATGGACTTGTTGAGTGGATTCGTGGGGATTATGTTCCTGCTCAAGCATTCTTAGGTCGTTTCTTTATGCTTCATGTACTTCTTGTACCTATAGCGATTATGGGTCTTATTGGTCTTCATTTTGCTGCACTAAGAATTCCTCATGTTAATAATCAAGATGGTGAAGAGATTGATTTTGATGCTGAGTCTAAAAAATATTTAGCTGGCGATAAAGCTGGTAGTAAAGTTATGCGTTTTGCAAATGACTTTATGTCTAAAGATATGATGGTTGTTGGAATTTATTTAATATTCTTCTTCTATCTTGTGTTTTATAACTATGGTTTCGCTATGGACCCTGTAAACTTTGACCCTGCTGATGGACTTAAGACACCAGCACATATTTATCCTGAGTGGTACTTCTTATGGTCGTATGAAATTCTTCGTCCATTCTCTATTGATACAGGTTTAATATTATTTGCTTTTGCACAAGGTATCTTTGTTGGTTTACCATTCTTAGATAGAAGTCCAAATGCTGTTCCTGCAAACCGTCGTGGACTATTTAAAATATGGTTCTGGTTAATGCTGAGTAACATGATTGTTCTTACGGCTATGGGTAAATTACCTCCAGAAGGTATATTTAGTCAAATCGGTTTAGTTTCGGCTATATTATTTGTTGCTATGTGGGTAATTTTACCAATCATTACAACATTTGAAAAAAAGTTATAGGGAGATAAGATGAAAAATAAAGAACCATTAATATTAGCAGTCGTTGTATTCTTTTCGCTTGTAACTTACTATTTGGTTGAGCCTTATGCTCACCATGTAATGCACAAGCATGTAGATTCTCAAAATTTCACATATTCAGATTTACCTGAGATTACAAAAACAGGAAATGCGGTAAATGGGAAAGAATTAGTAACAAATGCAGGTTGTACAGGTTGTCACTCTATAACTAAAGAAGGCATTCATGCTCCTATGGATGCAGTTATGGCAGCTGGAAGTTATGGCGTTAATCCACCAGATTTAAGTAATGTAGGTGTAATTTATGATGCTAAATTTTTAGCTGACTTGATTAAAAATCCTGCACACGCTTTAAATGTTGAACATAAATTCGATGAGGCTAAAGGTCAGATGCACCCAATGGTAGCATTTTATGGAATGGGTGGAGATATAGACCAAGAAATAGCTGATACGGTAGCTTATCTTAAGTCAATCGCTGTTAGTGAATCTGAAGTAACACCTCCTATGGCGTTTGAGAATGCTTGTGGTAGGTGTCATGCAGTCAAGTATGAAAAATGGACTCAAATAGGTACTAAACCTAGATTTAAACATGAAAAAGATTCTTTAGCTTTTGATATTAAAGTATTAGAGTATCAAGATTCACTTAAAGCTTATATGGGTAAATTACCACCAGATTTAAGTATGTACATTCGTTCTCGTTCACAACAGTACATAGAAACTTTTGTTGAAAATCCTCAAAACCATTTAGCAGGAACTTCTATGCCTCGTGTTGGTATAACAGCTGATAGTATGGATAAAATCGTTGAGTATATGTTAGATTCTGGAGATACTAAACGCCATGAAAGAGCGTCGGTTGGAATTAAAGTTATGCTTTATACTTTTATATTCGCAATCTTTGCTTTCTTATGGAAAAAACAAGTTTGGAAAGACTTACATTAATTAAATAGCAAAAGGAACTCGTTCCTTTTGCTTCGCTTCGACCGCTCTGGTCACTGAAGCTTGACTCCTTTGGAGTCAGAAATTTATTTTACTTCCGCTTGAGTTACTTTTGTGTTAAAGCACTTATCTTCGTCATTGCGAGGAACGAAGCAATCTAAACATTTAGACTGCTACGCTCGGAGTGACAATCGATATCAATTTTTTACTTTTTTTCTACAACCACTAAAGTTCCACTTATTAAATCATGTAAACTTCTTCTATCTTTTCTATAAAACGAAACAAGCAAACCTAAAACAGTAGTAGCAGTAAATAAAAATGCTACAAATCTTAACATAGCTCTAAAAAAACTAATGTACTCACCAGTTTTTGCATTAACTACTTTTAAATCATAGGCTTTTTTACCAGGAGTTTGTCCAAGTTTTGTTAAAAATATACTGTATACAATTCCATAAGTAAGAGTTCCAAGAAATGGAGCAAACTCAGATGCTTGAAGTGCATCTTTACCACTTACAATGACATAAGTAACTACAAACATAATTGGCATATAAATCATAAACATATCAGTTATAAAGGCTTTTATTCTATTTACAACTCTAGCATGTGTGTATTTTGGCTTGATTTGGTCAGTATTTTGTTTATTTTTATTTTTAATATTTCTAAATCTCATAAGATGATTATAGCAAATAAGGTGTTTATTTTGTATTAGACTTTTTGTATGATAATATTTGGAAGTTAGTAATATAGCGAAAAACTACAAATAATGAATGACAATTCATGAATAAATAGCGAAATACTCCTAAAAAGTAAACAAATAGCAAATAATACATATAATTTCAACTTAATTTAAAAAATGTCCTTGTATAATAAACCCTAGAAGCTACTATCACTTTTTTATCAAAGTCTTAGTGCTGAATAAAACAGGAGAATTAATATGAAAAAAACTTTAGTTTCTTTAGCGGCAGCGTCGCTAATCGTTACATCTGCAATGGCTGCAGATAAGGGTATAGATATCGTTACAACTGGTCAAGCGGTTGTTTATTATGAGACAGGTTCAGATAATGGAACTGATGGTAAAAAACTTTTCGATAGCTCTACTGATAATGGTGCTTCAACTGGAAATGTTGGTGTTCAGTTGAATTTAGATGCTGACCTTAAAAATAACTTTACTTTTGGTTCTCAACTTACTTACTTAGGTACTATGGGTTTAGAAAAAAATCTTGTAAATGGTGTTAAGCAAGGTGGTGGTGTAACAACTTCAAGTAATGATGCTCAAAACCAAATAGCATTAACAAAAATCTTTGTTGCTAAAAAACTTGGTAAGACTACTGCTAAAATAGGTCGTCAAGAGCTTCCTAAATCACTTTCTCCTTTTGCTTTCTCAGAAGGTTGGAATGTATTTAAAAATACTTTTGATGCTATCTTAGTTGTTAATAGTGATATTCCAGATACTACTTTAGTTGGTGCATATGTAGCAGGTGGTAACAGATCTACAGATATTAACACTCTTGGTAATATTAATGCTAATGCAAATACTGGTACAGTAGGTGGAAATACTACACTTGCTGTTCAAGGTACTGCTTACATGGTTACTGTAGCAAATAAGTCTATTCCTATGACTGCTATTACACTTTCATATTACAACTTAGCTAAAGTAGCTGCTTTAGATCTTGGTAATAATGGTGCAACAGCTCTATGGGCAGATGTAAAAGTAGCTGGAAAAGATTTACCTCTTGGACTTAAGTTTGGTCTTCAAGCTGGACAAATAAGTGGTGGTAAACTATCTTCTGTAGATGTTGCTACAACATCTGCTATGGGTATTAAAGTTGGTTTAAAACCAATGGATTCTTTATCTTTTTGTTTAGCTTATACATCAGTTGATGGTGATGATAATAAAGCAAATCATGTTCTTAAAAATACTGGTGGTATAAAAACTCCTTTATACACTCAAATGGTATATAATCAAGATGCAATTGCTTTAGATGCAAATACTTTTATGGTTAAAGGTGTTTATAACACTGGGGACTACGGTAAAATCATTGCTCAGTATGCTGCTACTTCTGCTGGTAAATCTAATCTTATGAATAATACGGCTGGTAACAAAGAGACTGACTATGGTGAGTTTGATTTAATTTATAAAGTTAAAGCTGGTGGTATTCAATACTTCGCAGCATGGGTTAACCGTGCATGGTCAGAAAAAGCTACTGTAGCAAAGCGTGAGTATGATTCACAAAATAAAATTCGTGTTTGGGCTCGTTACAACTTCTAATAAGCACTTAGCTTAATAGACGCGATTTATCGCAAAACTTTATTCTCACGCTTTGCGTGGGAATACCTTCTTACATTAATTTTACTCAAAACTCTTTATGGTATAATTGTTAAATGGCACAAATAGATGAAATAAGAGAAGAACTCAATTATTTAAAAGTATGGTTAAGCATTATAGTTATCACTACTATTAGTTTAATGCTTGGTTGATTAATAATTATGAAACAGCAACAACTATAAAAGTTGTTAGCGGACTTATCTCTATTATTTCATTGACTATTTCTGTTATTATTATTGACAAAAAAATAAAAAATAAAATAAAAAGCTTAAAGGATTTATAATGGAACTTATTGTTATAGCAACTATTGCTTTTTTTATTGGGACTATAGTTTATATTGGTACAAATGCAGGTGAAATAACTAGCTAAGCTTAATTTTACTCAAAACTCTTTATGATATAATCTATTTTATATTAAACAAAAGAGAAACTTATGAAAATCACAAAAATTTTACTACTGTTAATCACCCTTCTGTTAGTTAGTGCTTGTGGAAATAAAACACCTTTCAAAGAGCAAAAAGTGCTTGAAAAAGCTGCATTAGTTTATATATATGCAAATGTAGAAATAAGATCAGACGATGGAAGTAGTGATCCAGAGTATAGTATTCGTATTAATAATAAACCATATATGCAAAGACTAAAAGAGGGTGAATATATTGTCTTAAACCTAAAACCTCAAGCTATGACTATTTCAGCTACAAAAAAACAGATATCTGAAAAAGTATTAAAAATGAACTTTAAAGAAGGAAAAACATATTATCTTAAAATAAGTTCTTCAGAAGATGGTATTGTTAATTTTGAACAAATAAATAATTCTATTGGTTCAAAAGAGATAACTAAAACAGGGCTTGCAGGTTCTTCGGAAGAATCTAGTGAAAATATCATTACAGAATTTGTAAACCCTAAAGAAAAAGAATCTATGGAAGTTAAAGCTGCTGTAGCACCTGCTGTTGTCCCTGTTACAACTCCACAGAAAGTAACTCTTCCTCCTGCGGTATCTTCTCCTCAAGTTTCAAAAACAGATGAAATTATGAAGGCTTTCGAGATGAAAGAAAAAGGTATAGTTACTGATGAAGAGTTCAAAGCTTTAAAAATAAATATATTAAACAAGTAGATAGATGCTAATAGATTCTTATGACAGAGTAGTTGATTATTTAAGAGTTTCAGTAACAGAACGATGTAACTTTAGATGCCAGTACTGTATGCCAGAAAAACCATTTTCATGGGTTCCTAAAGAGAATCTTCTTAATTTTGAAGAACTTTTTGAGTTTATGAAGATAGCAATAGATGAAGGCGTAAAGAAAATTCGCATAACAGGTGGAGAACCACTTTTACGAGAGGATTTAGATAAGTTTATAAATATGATTTATACTTATAAGCCTAGTATAGACTTAGCAATGACTACAAATGCCTATCTCTTAAAAGGAACTGCACAAAAGTTAAAAGATGCAGGACTCAAACGCATAAATGTAAGCATAGATACACTAAAACCTGAAGTAGCTAAAGATATAGCACAAAAAGATGTTTTAAAAAATGTTTTGCAAGGCGTTGAAGAAGCACTAAAAGTTGGACTAAAAGTTAAAGTAAATATGGTTCCGATGAAAAATGTAAATGCAGATGAAATCATTGATGTTTTAGAGTATTGTAAAGAGCGTTCAATGAGCATAAGGTTTATAGAGTATATGGAAAATTCTTTTGCATCTAAAGAGATAAAAGGTTTAAAATCTGATGAGCTTTTAAATATTTTAAGAACAAAGTATGAGTTTAGTGATGATGGCTTTGATGGCTCTTCCCCTTCGCATTATTTTACTATGAAAGATGGTTATAGATTTGGAATTATAGAGCCTTATGCAGATGATTTTTGTAAACAATGTAACCGCATAAGACTTACCGCAGAAGGTAATCTTATCCCTTGTCTTTACTTTGATGAAGCTATAAGTATATCAAAAGCTATAAAAGCGGGAGATATTAAAGCAGCTGCCCAAGTACTTAGGGAAGTTGTTAGAACAAAGCCTGAAAAGAATCGCTGGGGTGGAGATGACGCGGAAGTTTCTTCTCGCGCTTTTTATGAAACTGGTGGCTAGTAGTTGCTCTATTTAGTAGAACATTTTTACTCCATTCAAGGGGAAGGGCGTTATGTTGGCGCTCCATCTGTCTTTTTTCGCTTTGGTGGATGTAATCTTAAGTGTGAAGGTTTTGGATGCAAAGAAACAGCACCAGATGGAACTTCAATACTTGGTTGCGACACAGTTTATGCAGTAAATAAAGAGCATTTTTCTAAAAACTGGATAGTTATAAATCAAGCACAAGAGCTTTTAAATATTTTAAATCTTTACGATTTGCCTTCACGACCTGTGGATATTGTATTAACAGGAGGAGAGCCTCTTTTAAATCTAAATGATAAAATATTTTTAGAATTTTTGCAAAAACTTCATAAAAAAGGTCATAGAGTTACCTTTGAAACAAATGCTACTATAAATATAAATTTTGAAAAATATCCTATCTATAAAGAGTTTATTTTTGCTTTGTCTGTAAAACTATCTAACTCAAAGGAAGAGCTACAAAAAAGAGTTAAAGGAGATGTTATTTACTCCATAGCATCAAATGCATCAGAGGCTTTTTTTAAGTTTAGCATAGATGCTGAGTCTATAACTTTAGGGCTTGAAGAAGAGATAGAAAATATTTTAATGCACTCAGCATCTACACAAGTTTACTGTATGCCTTTGGGTGGTAATAAAGAAGAAGTAGAGTTAAATACACCTGCACTTATAGAGTTTTGTAAAGCAAAAGGTTATAATTTTTCTGATAGACTTCATATAAGAATATGGGATATAAATAAAGGAGTTTAGATATATGATAATAAGAAAACTTTTTAAATTTGAAAATGCTCATATAGTTCGTGGATGCTCAACTATAAAATGCAGAAGTTCTTTGCATGGTCATTCTTATAGAGTAGAGCTTCTTTTTGAATCAAACTTTTTAGATAATGGTCAAATGGTTTATGATTTTGGACTTATGAAGCAAAATATGAAGGCTTTGATTGAGAGTTTTGATCATAGCATCGCTGTTTGGAGTGGGGATACACAAGAGTATAAAGATGACATGAAGAAACATTCCACTAGATGGGTTGAGCTTCCCGTATCTCCTTCTTGTGAGCAGTTCTCTCGAGTAATTTTTGTGATGATAGATAGACTCCTACAACTTACATCGTGTGTAAATGGCGAAAAAGAAGTTAAGTTAAACAGTATCATAGTACATGAAACACAAACGGGTTATGCTCAAGCTTTTAATCAAGATGCTTATTCAAAAGAGATGGGTTATATACAGCTTGAAGATATAATATTTTCAGATGAAGTTAAAAATGATTGGGTGGATTCTAAGCTGTGGGAGAAGATAAAAAAAGGTGAGAGTTTTTTAAATCCTAAAGAGGTTTAGTTAGTAAATCCACCATTTCTTTAGAAGTAAAACACCATCTAATAGGAATAATTTTTACACTATCTTCAGATGCGATAAAGTCAACACCTTCATCTATCATAATATAAGAGTTTGAAGAAGCCAGAGGACTAACCATTCCAGGGGCGAATTTGTTACACGCTTCAAAACTCACACCATCAAAAAACCCAGGAACTAAAGTTATTCGTCCTTTTTTAAGCTTATAGTTGGTCTTCATTTTTGTTTGAATTGTATTTATATATTTAGCTATGTTACCGCTAAGTGCTAAAATAATACTTTGAGCAAAAAGTTCAAAGTTTAAAGATGCAGCAAGAGGATTTCCAGGAAGATTTAAAACTAAAGTATCATTAATCGTACCAAAAGTCGTAGGTTTACCGGGTTTGATTTGTACTTTATCAAAATATGTTTGCATACCAAACGCACTAAAAGCCTCTTTGGTATAATCTGCATCGCCAACACTAACTCCACCTGAAGTTATGATAAGGTCGCTATTTAAAGCACTCTTGATATGCTCTTTTAAATCCTCTAAAGTGTCTTTTGCCGTTCCTATAAAATCAACCTCACATCCAAGCTCAAGTGAACGAGAAAAAAGTGCAGGTGTGTTTGTGTTGTAAAGTTGATATGCTTCAACGCTCTCAAAGTGCATCTTAAGTTCACTCCCTGAAGCAAATAGAGCGATACGAGGTTTTTTATATACTTTTACATGGCTGATACCCTGAGATGCCAAAAGAGTGATTTGGTGCGCTTGTAGTTTATCTCCACTTTTTAAAAGAATCTCACCGCTTTTAATGTCTTCGCCGCAAAGTCTTATGTGTTTTGAAGGAGTCAAAGTTTGAGGTAATTGCACTCCTCCTTGACACTCTTTTGTATCTTCAATAGGAACGATTAATTCACAGCCCTCAGGAATTTTAGCACCAGTCATAATCTTTATCGCATAATCATTTTTGAGAACTTCACTAGAGTTGTCCCCTGCAAAAATAGTATGTTCAACTTTAACGCATTTACCAGCATCTATGCTTTTTACAGTGTAACCGTCCATTGCAGAGTTATCGTAAGGAGGAAGATTATGAGTAGCTATAATATCTTGAGCTAAGATGCAACCGAGTACCGATTCTATGGGTAATATTTTCAATGATTTTTTCTTAGAATTTTTGTAGATTATTTCAAGTGCTTTTTTTATTGTAACTTCCATAACTCTTCTTTTAGTTGATTTGTTGTAGTATTCCACTATGAATGAAATGTATGATATGAGTATTGTAACACATAACTTTGGTGTTTTTGGAATTTTAGGAATGATTTTTATCCATCTTTTTATGCTCCTTAGAGCAGATGATATAAAAAAATATGCAAGATTTATGTTGCTTTTTATGCCTATTGGCATCACAACGATTGGAACAGTTATCTTTACTGGTGTTATTATGATGGCAGCAAAGCATCTAGACTTTACAATAGAAAATATTATTATGATAATTTTTGCAATAGCTTTAATAGTTTTAGAAAATAAACGCTCAAAAAGTTTGCAAAAATTAGATAAAAGGGATGCTTATTCATTAGAGTATTATAAAGCAGGTGCATATAGAATATTTGCGATGGAGATATTTTTAACCTTGTCTATCTCTATTTGGATGTGGATTTGATATATATCTTAAGTGATGAAGCTTCAAAAAATAGCTTTGTTGTTAAAGGTGAACTTCATAAGTACCTCGTAAAAGTTCGCCGTCATGCTCTTGGAGATAGGCTTGACTTTAGAAATCCAAATGAGATGAAGACTTTATATGCTTATGAGATAGTAGAGCTAGATGCTAAAAGAGTTGTATTAAGTCTAATAAGCTCTAAAGAAAAAGAAGTAAAAGCTAAAAAAAGTCTGCATCTAGCTTGGTGCGTGATAGATGCTAAGTCTATAGAAAAAGTTTTGCCAAGTTTGAGTGAGATTGGAGTAGAAAAAATCTCTTTTATATCTTGTGAGAGAAGTCAAAAAAACTTTAAGTTAGACTTTGCTAGATTTAAAAGAATCCAAGAAGCATCTGTGCAACAATCTGGAAGAAGCAGTTTTATAGAGTTTGACAGATACAAAAGTATAAAAGAGTTTATCGGTGAGTTTCCTGATACAAAAGTTTTTGATTTTTGTGAAAAAACTCTAACAGAAACAAGTGATTTTAAAAGAGTTTTAGTAGGTTGCGAGGGTGGTTTTTCTAAGAATGAGAGAGAGTTTTTAAAAACTCAAGATAGCTTTAGACTTGACACTCCTATGGTTATTCGTTCTGAGAGTGCTGTTGTTGCCGTGGCTAGTAAGATAATATTGTAAACTAAGATAAATTTCGATATAATTCGAGTTCTTAAAATCTGCACCCATACGGATTTAAAAATATATAGATATACGCATACAAATCGTGTATCAAAAGGTAAAAAAATGAAAAAAGATCTTCACCCTAATTTAGTAACTTGTACTGTAACTTGTGCATGTGGAAACAGCTTTGAAAACAAAAGCCAACAAGATATATTGCGTATTGATATTTGCAATGAATGTCACCCATTTTTCACAGGTTCTGAGAGAATGGTAGATACAGCAGGTCGTATTGAGAAATTTAACGCGCGTTACGATAAAAAATAGACAAGATATTTCTTGTTAAAACTAATTCCAACTCCGATTGGAAATATTGGCGATATATCACTTAGAGCTATCGAAGCTTTAAGTGAAGCTGATATACTACTTTGCGAAGATACTCGCGTTACAAAAAAACTCATACACATTTTAAAAGAGCGATACAACACTTCGTTTAAAGAAAATCAACAATTTATCTCTCTTCATTCACACAACGAAAAAGAGTTTTTAGAAAAACTAGAGCCTTCTTTTTTTGATGCAAATGTAGTTTATGCTTCAGATGCTGGGATGCCAGGCATTAGTGACCCAGGGCAACTTTTAGTAAAATATGCACAAGAGAATAATGTTGAGTATGATGTTTTTCCAGGGGCAAATGCACTTCTTACTGCTTTTGTAGCAAGTGGTTTTGTTCAAACAAAAATGTTGTTTTGGGGATTTATACCTCATAAAGGACAAGATAGAATATCTTCACTTCAAGGTGCTTTATATAGTGGTTTTACAACCATACTTTATGAATCCCCACATCGCTTAGAAAAACTTTTGTTAGAGATAAAAAAAGAAGATAATGAAAGAAAAATCTTTTTAGCAAAAGAGTTAACTAAAAAATTTCAAAACTATTTTTATGGAACAGCAGAGGAAATCTTGACTACTCTTGATTCAAACTTTCGTGGAGAGTGGGTTGTTGTTTTAAATGCAGATGCTACTCAAAATAGCAGTGCTGTTTCTCAGGTAGATATACTAGAACTTGACCTTCCTAAAAAAGTTCAAGCTAAACTTATATGTAAAATAACGGGCGAAAATACCAAATCTTGCTATCAAAGACTATTAAAACTTTAAAATAAACACTTTTTTAGCTAAAATAGCTCATGTTAATTTATGCTAAGCAACCAGTCAATTATATAATAAAAAATTATCCAAATAAAATCAAGATTTTGTACCTCGCAAAAGAGATAGAAAAAAAAGAATATTCAAGATTAATGAAGATGAATTTTGAAGTTAAACGCATCCCTTCAGATGCTGCAGGGAAGATGTGTAAAAATGCCATGCATCAAGGAATATTAGCCGAAGTTGATGATTATGTTCCCTTTGACGCAAGTTCTTTTTTAGATAAAAACTTTGTTTTAATATTATCAGGTTTAACTGATGTTGGAAATATTGGTGCTATTGTGAGAACGGCTTATGCTATGGGTGTAGAAGGCATCATAGTTAGTGGGATAAGAAACTTAAATCTTGAGCCTATTCTCAGAACTAGTACGGGAGCACTTTTTGATATGCCTTTAGCAATAGAGCATAATATTCACGATGTTATAAATAACCTAAAAACATCTGGGTTTTGCGTCTATGGTGCTGATATGAATGGAAATGACATAAGAGATGTTAAAGTAAAACAAAAGAGAGCTTTAGTTTTAGGTAGTGAAGGTGAAGGTTTAACTTCGAGAATTATTTCAAAGTTAGATGAAGTTGTTAGTATAAAAATGTCACATGAATTTGATTCTTTAAATGTTAGTGTGGCAGGAGCTATTTTGATGGATAGGATGAGAATATGAGTAATGGATTTGATAAGTTAAAGAGCATTGGCGCACAAAAGATACACGAACAAACGCATATAGCTAGACATAATGCTCAAGCTATTTTACATGAAAATTTTGAAAAAATGACAAAGATTCAAGCTTTAGGCTTTATATCAATCCTTGAGAGAGAGTATGGAGTAGATTTAACTTCTTTAAAAGCAAAAGCAGAAGAGTTTTTTCATGTTGAAGAGAGTGTTGAAGTTCCTGAAGTACAAAAAAATACAAAAGTTTTTGTAGCACCAACAAAGAAAAAAAACTATACTTTAGTTTATGTTGGTATAGCTTTGCTTATTTTTGTAGTAGCAGTTTTTTTCACTCTTGATTTATCATCAACAGCAGCAATCAAAACTTCATCCCACTCTATTGATAATAGCGCGATAGAGAGTGCTAGAGAGAATATCAAAGGTAATATATTTGAAGAAGAAAAAGTTGAAGATAAAAATAATACTTTAGAAGTTGTTGTACTTAAAAAAGACTCAGATGTACTTGAGGTTTTAGAGGTTGAAAAATCTTTTAAAATAATTCCAAAATCTCAACTTTGGATAGGTTATATTGACCTTGAATCTTATACAAAAAAACAAAAATTATTTAAGGGTGAGCTTGATATTGACCCAAATAAAGATTGGATTTTAACACTTGGTCATGGTTATGTTAAAGTAGTTATAAATGGAGAAGTTACAGAGTTTACAGATAAGTTAAATATCAGACTTTTGTATAAAGATTCTAAAATTTCAAAAATCAGTTTTAAAGAGTTTAAGGAGTTAAACAGAGGCAATAAATGGTAAAACTATTTTTGGCTCTTCTTTTGAGTTTATCTGCTCTTGTATCAGATGAGGTAAAAGAAGTAGATGCTCTAACACAAAAGATACAAACTTTTATAGAGCCGCAAGTTTATGAACAAAACAAAGCTTACATCAATATTTTATTTACTCCTTCATCTCAATATTATCTTGGAGAGAGAGTAGATGCTGTCAAAGTTACACAAACCCTAAAAGACAATGGTCTTTTAAATCTATTTTTTAAAAAACCAAGTGAATTAACCTTACATTTTAAAACAAGTGGTTCGCCTCTATTTTTTGTTAAAATCATGGGTGATACACTCAGAAATATAGGTTATTACAGATATGTAACTCAAGAATCAAACCTTGATAATACAGAGTTTACTTGGACAATTTCACTAATATCAGAATATGCAACAGACCCTCGAGTTTTACAAAATGAGTTAGCAAAAAGTGGATGTGTCATAGTAGATATAAATCGAGAAAAACCAACAGAGTGGACTTATGTTATAGATATGAGAAATGGACGGCTAAATGTTGAGCTTCTTGAAGAAGATATAGAGGTAAAACTAAAACGGTCACTTTACGCTAAATGGGTAGATGTTTCAAATATAAAAAAACTTCGTATAACTTCATCACCAAGGAATAGTTGGTACCCATATATCGCTTATTATGACAGTTCTATGCATCTTTTAAAAGTTATAAAAAGAGATAGAAGAAGAAGTAAAATACTTTTAAATATGAAAGAAAATACCTATTATTTAAAAATTTCTGATATCTATACTCTTAAAAATATTAGAGATGATTTAGTTCTTACACCCATTGGCTCAAGGTAAAGTTTTTTTTCGCTAAAATATCATCAATAATTTATAGGAAATAAATATGTTTGATGAAATACAATTTGACAAAATGAAAAGATTACCAAAGTATGTTTTTGCTGAGGTAAATGACCTTAAAATGCAACAAAGAAGAGCCGGTGCTGATGTCATCGACTTTTCAATGGGTAACCCCGATGGCGATACTCCTGAGCATATAAGAGAAAAACTTGTAGAATCTGCTAAAAAAACAAAAACTCATGGTTACTCGACCTCAAAAGGTATCCCTAAACTCTTAAAAGCTATTGCGGATTGGTATGAACGCAGATATGATTGTGTATTAGATCCTTCAACTGAATGTGTTGCAACAATGGGCTCAAAAGAGGGTTATGCACATCTTACTTATGCTATAACAAATCCAGGTGATGTAGCTGTTGTTCCAGACCCAACTTATCCTATTCATGAATATTCTTTTATCTTAGCAGGTGGAAATGTTGTTAAATTTGGTATAGAGTTTGATGAACATTACAGAGTAGATGAAGATAAATTTTTTCAAGACTTAGATCGTGTGTTTAAAGAAAGTTCTCCTAAGCCAAAATATGTATTAGTTAATTTTCCTCACAATCCAACAACAGCAACAGTAACTCAAGAGTTTTATGTTCGTTTAGTTGCTATGGCAAAAGAGAAAAGATTTTATATAATTTCAGATATAGCTTATGGAGATATAACTTTTGATGGTTATGTGACTCCGTCAATTATGAGTGTTGAAGGTGCAAAAGATGTAGCGGTTGAGAGTTTTACTCTTTCAAAGTCATATAATATGGCTGGTTGGAGAGTTGGTTTCTTTGTTGGAAATGAAAAACTTATAGGTGCTTTGCAAAAAATAAAATCGTGGTTAGATTATGGAATGTTTACTCCAATTCAAGTTGCTGCAACTGTTGCACTAAATGGTGACCAACAATGTGTTAGAGATATTACAGCGAAATATAACCATCGCCAAGAAGTGTTGATAGAAGCTTTTGATAGAGTTGGTTGGCATCTAAAGAAAAATGAAGCTAGTATGTTTGTTTGGGCAAAATTACCTAAGTGTGTTGAGCATTTAGGTAGTCTAGAATTTTCAAAAGACTTCTGATGGAAGCAGGTGTTTGTGTTGCTCCGGGGATTGGGTTTGGTGCTTATGGTGAGAATTATGTTCGTATAGCTTTGATTGAAAATGATAACAGAATTCGTCAAGCAGCTAGAAATATAAAAGAATTTTTAAAACAGTTTGAGGACAAAAAATAATGATAAAAGTTGGAATAATCGGTGTTGGAACTGTAGGAACAAGTGTAGTTCAAATACTAAAAGATAATGCTGATATTATTTCTGCTCGTGCAGGACAAGAGATAGTTGTAAAAAGTGGAGTTGTTAAAAACCTAAAAAAAGATAGAGGTTTAGACATAAAACTTACAGATAATGTAGATGATATTTTAAATGACCCAGAAATAGATGTTGTTGTTGAGCTTATGGGTGGGGTTGAAGAGCCATTTGAAATAGTAAAACGAGCATTAAAAAGTGGCAAAGCAGTTGTGACTGCAAACAAAGCACTTTTAGCATATCATCGTTATGAATTACAAGCTATTGCTAAAGATATAGCTTTTGAGTATGAAGCATCTGTTGCGGGTGGTATTCCTATCATCAATGCTCTTAGAGATGGTTTATCTGCAAATCATATAGAGTCAATTGTTGGAATCATGAACGGAACTTGTAACTACATGATGACTAAGATGACAAATGATGGTGTTGATTATGATGCTATTTTACAAGAGGCACAAGATTTAGGGTATGCAGAAGCTGACCCTTCGTTTGATGTTGGTGGTTACGACGCTGCTCATAAACTTCTTATCTTAGCATCTATTGCTTATGGCATAGATGCCAAACCTGAAGATATCTTAATAGAAGGTATCCAAAATGTGAGTCAAGATGACATAGCCTTTGCTAAAGAGTTTGGTTATGCTATAAAACTTTTAGGAATAGCAAAAAAAGATGCTAATGAAGTAGAACTTAGAGTTCATGCTTGTTTGATTAGCAAAGATGAAATGATTGCTAAGATAGATGGAGTTATGAACGCTATAAGTGTTGTTGGCGATAAAGTCGGCGAAACTTTGTATTATGGACCAGGAGCTGGTGGAGATGCAACTGCAAGTGCGGTTGTTGCAAATATTATAGATATAGCAAGAAGTGGAAAATCTACTCCAATGCTAGGCTTTGATAAGGCTCTTGATGGTAAGCTTACTTTAAAAGCAACAGATGATATAAACTCAAAATACTACCTTCGTATAAATGTGTCAGATAAGACAGGAGTGTTAGCAAAAATTACTAAAATATTTGAAGATAATAATATTTCAATAGAAACGATGCTTCAAAGACCAGCTTTAGCGTCTTCTGCAAACTTACTTATTTCTACTCATATTGCATTGGAAAAAGATATTCAAAAAATGATAAAAGATATGGAAAGCTTAGAATTTGTAAACTCAACTCCTGTAATGATTAGAATAGTTTAAAGGAATAAGCATGGATAATATTAAAACAATAGATAGTGTATGTACTTACTGTGGTGTTGGCTGTGATATAGCAGCGAATGTTAATACTGATACTAACAAGATTGAGAAAATATTTGCTCATGCAGATGGAGTTGTTTCTCAAGGTAAGCTTTGTATAAAAGGCAAGTATGGCTATGATTTTGTAGATGCTCCTGATAGACTTAGAATTCCAAGAATTAAAAAAAGTTTTTTAGAGAAAAATCCAGCAATAAAAAATGTAATCGGTTCAAAACTTGTTGATTACAATGATGAATGGTATGAGTGTGATTTAGAATCAGCTACAACGGCAACAACACTCAAACTAAAAGAGATACAAGAGAAATATGGTAGAAAATCTGTTTGTTCTATTGGTGGGGCTAGAACTTCTTGTGAAAGTTCATACCTTTTTCAAAAATTTACTCGCCATACTTTGAACTCTCCTCATGTTGATAACTGTGCAAGAGTTTGTCACTCTCCTTCTCTTAGTGGTATGAGAAGAACTATAGGAGAAGGTGCTGCTACAAATCCTTATAACGATATCTATAACACAGAGTTTATGATTGTTATAGGTTCAAACACAACAGAAGCTCACCCAATCATAGCAAATCGTATCCTTGATGTAGCTAGAAAAGATGATAATTTAGCTGTTTTTGATGTTAGAGAAATCAAGCTTCATAGAACAGCAAAATACAAAGCAATTATCCCTCATGAAGCTAACCTCCTTGTTTTAAATATGTTAGCTTATGTTATTATTGACGAAGAGTTATACAGTGAAGATTTTATAGAAAATAGAACAAATGGTTTTGAAGAGTTTAAAGAAAGTATTATGAATGATCCTTTTGCAAACCCTGAGTATTTTAATGAAATAGAAGGTTATGAATACCTTTGTAAAATGATAAGAAAAGTTGCACGGGAATATGCACTTAAAAAATCAATGATTTTTTGGGGCTTAGGTATTACTGAGCATCTAGACGGTTCTTATGCTGTTATGGCTATCACACATCTTTCCCTGATGACAGGAAATATTGGAAAACAAGGAGCAGGTCTTATGCCTCTTCGTGGTCAAAATAATGTTCAAGGAACCTGTGATATGGGAATGCTTCCTTATTATGCACCTGATTATCAAGAGCCAAAAGAAGTTGGTTTGATGACTCCTCAACTAGTTGATGGGATGCTTCAAGGTAGCATAAAAGCTATTTTAAATATTGGAGAAGATTTAACTCATATACATCCAAATCTAAATAAAATAGATAGAGCTTTAGAAAAAGTAGAACTCATTATGGTTCAAGAACTTTTTATGACAGATGTTGCTAAACGAGCAGATATAGTTATTGGTGTAAAATCAGCTTATGAGAAAACTGGTGTTTATGTAAATGCTATGCGTCGCTTGCATCTAAGCCAACCACTTGTTAAATGTGACCTTCCTGATGACTGGGAAGTTTTACAGATGCTAGATAACAAGATGGGTGGAGCATATAACTACAAAAACTCAAATGAGATTTGGGATGAAGTAAGAGAAGTTGCATATCGTCGTTTTAGTGGTGCTTCATATCTCAGACTAGAGCGACATAGAAAACGAGGTTTACAGTGGCCTGTACATACAGAAGATACACCTATACTTCATCAGTTAGATTTTAGAACAGAAGATGGGCTAGGTCAATTTTTATATAAACAGTATAAACTTCGTGGAATGATACAAGAGATAACTACAAACACGCTAACAGGTTATCACCTAACAACAGGAAGAACACTGGCTCAGTATAATAATGCTTCTCAAAGTTCAAGAACACATAGTTTAAATAAAAGATATAGTGAAGATGTTTTACTTGTAAATGAAGATGATGCAGCTGATTTTACGGCACAAAGAGTTATCTTAAAAACAGAGTTTGGACAAACAACCCCACTAACAATAAAACTAACAAAAAAGATACAACCAAAGACACTATTCGTAACCTTTCACCACGCAAAATCAAAAATAAATGCCCTCTTTGGAGATAAGTGTGATGAACTCATAATGACTGCTGCATTTAAATCTGTTAAGGTTGAGGTTATTAACTGTATATAAATGGTAGTTTTATAGGCTTAACTAGTGTTATTTGCACTAAGCATTATTACTACAGAGTTTATGTGACTTATTAATCAAACTAAGAAAAATTGGTAAAATTTTACTTGAAAATACATACCCATTTATTGAATATTTACAGATAGTTTATAGGAATTAATATTGCATGGTGTGCAATATATGTTATAATATCCTATGATTAAATCATTTATACACAAAGGACTTCAAAAGTTCTATGAAAATGGTATGACAAAAGGCGTTCAGTCTGAGCATATTAAAAAAATTAAGATGCGATTACTTGCTTTAGACACAGCACTAATTATTGAAGATTTAGCATTACCAGGTTTTAATCTTCATAAATTAAAAGGCAATAGAGCAGAAATATATTCTATAAAAGTAAGTGGAAACTGGAGAATTACATTTCGTTTTGAAGATGGAGATGTAGAGATTGTTAATTATGAGGATTATCACTAATGATGAGAACTAAAGTTCAATGCAGGGAGGCACTAAATGCCGAGTCGTAAAATGTATAACCCACCACACCCAGGCAAATTTATAAAAGAGGTCTATTTAGATGAATTGGGTATAAGTGAAAGAGAAGTTGCACTTAAATTAAAAGTTGCACCATCAACTTTAAATCGTTTAATAAAGGGACAAACAAACCTAAGTCCAGAGATGGCATTGCGTTTGTCTATTACTCTTGGAAGAACTCCAGAAAGCTGGCTTTTGATGCAAGATAATTATAGTTTATGGCTCGCAAAAAAAGAACTAAATTTAGATAATGTAGAAAAACTTTTGGTTTGTGCTTAAATAGATGGGTTATAAGCTTAGCCCGTCTTGATATTTTCCTAAAATATCTACAATGACTTTTCTCATTCTTTGCTCATCATTATTAGTGATATAGCTATATTTTTCTATAATTTCTTCATATATTTTAGTAGATTTAATTTCGTTATAACCTTTTCTTGATGATTTTCTATCTTCTTGAGGTAATAAACTATCAAAATAATCTCTTTTTCCTCGTATAGTATTTGGTTTAACATTTAAAACATCTCCTATGGCATCTATAGCTTTAGCGGAACTAAGATGTAATCCAAAAAGGTATTCGTGGTCAAACCTACTTAAATAGTAAGCAATAGTTAATAAGTCTTTATTGGCAATATGAGGTTCTTCATTGTTTTGAAGTATATAAGTAGTTGCAACTCCTAAAACTCCAGCTGCTAACATCCCCATAGGTCCAGCTTTCATTAGCACTCTTGCTCCTGCTGATGCTGATAAACCACCAGCTACGGAATTTAATAATTTATTTTCATCGGTTAAAGATGAGTTTTTTAAATGATTTTCTAAAGCACCAAACATAGAAAAAAGTTCTAGTTTGTCTTCCATCTTAAACCCACCACTCATTAGTGATTTTTTAAGTATATTTTCAATATCGTTAAGTGAAGATGAGAGTTCATCATCATAAGAAAGTGCATTTTTGATAGCACCAAACCTAGATGCTATTTCAAATATATCATTATCAATATTATCTTTTTTAAGTATGTCTTTTAAACTTGTAATATTTTGAATTGTCTCGTTCATATATATAAATCCTTAAAAAAGTATATCAAAAAAGATAAAATAAGTGCAAATATATACTTACTACTTAATTTAAGCAATAGTTAATATTTTATTGTTTATACTTAAGAAGTGAATTCACAAAATATAATTAAAAAGGAGCTAAAAATGGGAAAATCAACATGCACACCACCGAATGGTCCAAGTACAACTGGGAATCCATCTGGTGGCGGTAGAGGTAATTGTCCGTCTAAGTAATTAGATTAATATGCAAGTGTGTTGAGATTACTTCAACACACTTATAAGTAGGAAATAAAAATGACTGCAAACAAAAAAATAGCACTTTTTATAGATTGTGAAAATATAAGTCACAAACATATAGAAGTAATAATAGAAGAGTTGGCTAGTTATGGTGAAGTGAATATTCGTAAAGCTTATGGGGATTGGACAAACCCTTCTTTGAATGGTTGGAATGATAAATTATTTGATTATTCACTCGAGCCTATTCATCAACCTCCATATACAACAACTAAAAATGCATCTGATATTAAAATGACTGTTGATATTATGAAAGTATTGTGTCAAAATAATAGTATAGATTATGTTGCATTAGCTACTAGCGATAGTGACTTTACACCACTTATTACAGAAATAAAATCTCAAGGTATCCAAGTTATTGGGTTTGGAGAGGAAAAAACAAGTAATGTTTTACAAAAGGCTTGTAGTGAATTTATAGAAGTTGGTGTAAAAATAGAAAGTAATAATCTAGAAAAAAATAAGAAGTTGATAAATATACTTCTAAATGCAGTTCGTCATAAAAAAGGGGATGATGATTTTGCCTATGTAGCAGAAGTTGGCACATATCTGAAAAATCAAAATTCTTCTAATGCAAATAAGTATGGTTTTAAAACATGGGGTGAAATTTTTAAAAATCTTAGTAGTGTTTTTGAGATTAATATGCTAGAAAAGAATGGAAAGAGAAGTATAATGGTTGTAAAAATAATATAAATTATTTGACAAGTTTCTTCTATTTATATATAATAAATCTAGTATATATAAAAGGATTTTTATTATGTTAAGTATAGGAATAGGCGAAATACAAAAAAATAGTTCTGTTTTTTCAAACCTAACTGAAGCTATGCAGATAATAGATAAAAGAAAAAAACAAGTTTTAGCAATGGTGTACCCTTTACAAAGTCAAAGTGTAATAGATACTTTAGCGGGAAAATATAAAGACAAGATTCAACCAACAACTTTAACTTTTGAGCAAATCAAAGAATCAGCAATAAAATCAGCAATGGAAGATAAGTATGGTTTATCTTCTTGATACAAATATAATCATAAGATTTTTAGTAGGTGACCATAAAGAGCATCTAGAAAAAAGTATAAAAATTTTTAAAGATATAGAGAAAGCCAAACTTCAAGTTGAAATATTAGATGGCGTTTTGATGGAAGCTTATTTTGTTTTGGTTAAATTTTATAAATTACCAAGAGTTGAAGTAATAAATGATTTAAAAACTATATTAAGTTTGAATGGTGTAGTCAATAGCAATAAAGTCATAATATATGAGGCCTTAAACATCATTGAAAATAAAAATATAGACTTTGTAGATGCTATGATATGTGCAAAAAGTAAATTACAAGGGTTTGGAAAATTGAGTTTTGATAAAGATTTAAAAAAATGCAAATAAAATGAGTAGAGCCAAAGGGAATATAGCAGAAGATAAAGCTTGTAAGTTCCTTGATGAAAATGGTTTTATGATCGTAGAGAGAAATTTCTACTCTCGTTTTGGGGAGATAGATATTATCGCATCTAAAGATGAAGTCCTCCACTTCATCGAAGTAAAAAGTGGACTCGATTATGAGTCTGCCATCCAAAATATCACCCCTTCAAAACTTCGTAAATTTATAAAAACTATTCATGTGTATATGAAAAAAAATACTCTTGATGTTGACTTTAGTGTAGATGCTATAGTCGTAACTCCTAATGATATTGAGTTTGTGCAAAATATAACTTTTTAAACTTCAAAGATAATTAGATATAATTTCTTTATATAATTTGAGGAAATAAAATGAATGCAAAGATATTTTTTGGCTCAACAGAGGCTACTAAAGAAAACTTGAGTGAAAGAAAAAGTCCATTTAGTTCAGAGGTGGTTTCTACCGCTCCTATTTGTAACGAGGCAGATGCTTTAAAAGCTTTAAAAATTGCGCAAATTGCTACAAAAGAAGCTAAAGCATCTACACTCTCTCAAAGATGTTCTTGGCTTTTAGATGTTGCATCTAAACTCAAAGAGAACAAAGAAGATATAGCACAAACTATTACTGATGAAGTTGGTAAACCAATTACTTTTGCTCGTATTGAAGTAGATAGATGCATCGAAACTGTGACTTTATCTGCTGAGACGATGCGTACTATGCATGGCGAAACAATCAATACAGATGCTATGCCCAGTGGTAAAAAAACTATCTCTTATTTTTCTCGTGAGCCTATCGGAGTTGCTGTCGCCATTACTCCTTTTAACTTTCCTCTAAATCTCATAGCACATAAGTTGGCTCCTGCTTTAGTTGCAGGAAACTGTGTAGTTTTAAAACCAACTCCTGAAGCACCGTTAACAGCGTACAAATTTGCAAAATTTTTCATAGATAGTGAGTATGCAGTTAAGGATGCTTTGAGTGTAGTTTATGGAGATGCTGAGGTGGGAAGTGCTTTAATCACAAGTGACATACCTCGTGTTATAAGCTTTACAGGAAGTGTTCCTGTTGGAGAAATCATTGTTAAAAGTGCAGGAATTAAAAAAGTTTCACTTGAACTTGGCGGAAATGCAGCAACTTACATAGATGCTAGTGCGGATTTAACTTTGGCAGCACAGCGTTGTGCTTTAGGTGCATTTGTAAATTCTGGACAAGTTTGCATTTCTCTTCAGCGTATTTATGTTGATGCTAAGGTTTATGATGAATTTGCATTTAAGATGGCAGAAGAAAACAAAAAAACTTGTAGTTGGTTCCCCTTATGAAGATGATACTTTTATGGGTCCTCTCATAGATGAAGAAGCTGCAACTCGCGCAATGAACTGGGTACAAAGTGCCATAGATGAAGGTGCAAGAGCACTTCTCCCGCCTAAGTGTGAAGGAGTTATGTTTGAGCCATGTGTGATGGCAGATGTTAGGGATGATATGGCAATAGTATGTGAAGAAGTTTTTGCACCAATCGTTTCTCTTGTTAAAGTTGATAGTTTTGATGATGCGCTTCCTCGTATGAACAACTCTCCGTATGGGCTGCAGTCTTCTGTATTTACAAATGATTTGAGTTTAACAAAACGGGCAATTAGTGAGCTAGATGCTGGTGGAATTATTATAAATGATATGCCAACTCTTAGGTTTGATATTCAGCCTTATGGTGGTGTAAAACTTAGTGGAGTAGGGCGTGAAGGTCCTAGATTTGCCATCGAAGAATTTACTGAGATAAAGTCAGTAGTGATATGTTAGATGAGTAAAAAAAAAGTAATCATTTCTGCTTGTTTGCTCGGGCATCTGTGTCGTTATGATGGTAGAACAAAAGGCATAGATGCCATAGTAAAAAAGTTTAAAGATTATGAAATCATTCCTTTTTGTCCAGAAGCACAAGTTTTTGGAACTCCAAGAGAGAAGATAAGTGTAGTCAAGCTAGATGCCAAACATAGAATTATTACAGATAATACGAACAAAGATGTAACGCAACTTTTAAAAGATGAAATAAACTCATTTATAAAACTTTATCCAGATGCAGATGCCATAGTTCTAAAATCTAAAAGCCCAAGTTGTGGTTATGCAACTACACCGATAATGAATAAAGAAAAAGAAGTGGTTAATCTTGGCAACGGGATTGCTGCGGAAATCTTTTTAAAAGAATATACAACTATAAAAATAAAAGACGAACTAAACTATTGAAATAGTTTTAAAATATTTGCTTGGACTACATTTTTTTGAGCAAGAGCAAAGACACCAGTTTGATCTAAAATTTTGTTCTTATTAAAATTTGCACTCTCTTGTGCAAAGTCCAAATCTCTGATTTGTGACTCTGCTGAGGCTATGTTTATTCTTGAAACAGATATATTTCTTACATTTGATTCTAAAGCATTTTGCCCAGCACCTAAGTTACTCATGATTAAACCTACAGATTCCAAAGCTTTATCAATATTTTTTAAACTATCTTCTATCTTACTACTATCTAAAACATCTACTGAAGGAAGGATTGAAGAGGCATTGCCAAAGTCTATATGAATTTCTTCTCCAGCATTTGCACCTGTTTGAAATGAAAATTCGCCTTTTTCTTGAAGTATATTTATGCCGTTGTATGATGTTGTATTTACAATATTGTTTGCAGAAGAGAGAAGTTTATCTATCTCATTTTGTATAATACTTCTGTTGCTACGATTCATAATACCATTAGATGCTTTGAGTGTTAATTCTCTTATGTCATTGAGTATATTTGAATACTCTTGCATAGCTCCATCTGCTATTTGAACCATACCTATTGCATTGTTAGTATTTTGTATTGCTTGACCTAAACCACGAACTTGAGCAGACATTTTATCCGCAATAGACATGCCTGAAGCATCATCTGCGGCACTATTTATTCGTGAACCTGAAGATAGTTTAGTTAGGTTTGAGTTAAGGTTTATGCTTGAGTTTGCTAGGGCATTTGTGTTTGAAACATTCATAAAAAATCCTTTGGATTTAGGTTACATTAGTACAGTATACATCTTTTTAACTTAGAAAATATAAAAGATTAAAACTGTTTTAGATATAATCGCTTAATTTTATAAAAGAGAATAATAGATGGACATTAGAGAAGAGTATTTAAAATATTTTGAGTCAAAAAATCATGAACGAGTAGCATCTGCACCTTTAGTGCCAGAAGATGCAACACTTTTGTTTAACAATGCAGGAATGGTACCTTTTAAGTCGATTTTTACAGGTGAAGTTCCACGACCTACAAACCCAAGAGCATCGTCATGTCAAACATGTTTAAGAGCGGGTGGAAAGCATAATGACTTGGAAAATGTTGGGCATACTGCTAGGCATCATACATTTTTTGAGATGCTAGGAAACTTTAGCTTTGGAGATTACTTTAAAGAAGAAGCGATTGACTATGCTTGGGAATTTTTGACTGAGGTTATTAAACTTCCTGTTGATAAGCTTTGGGTAACAGTTCATGAGAGTGATGATGAAGCTGAAAAACTTTGGAAAAAACATGTTCCAGCAGATAAGATTTTAAGACTAGGAGATGCAGATAACTTTTGGTCTATGGGAGATACAGGAGCGTGTGGACCATGTTCTGAGATTTTTTATGATCAAGGTGAAGAACACTTTAATGGCAAAGAAGATTATCTTGGTGGAGAAGGCGATAGATTTTTAGAGATTTGGAATCTTGTTTTTATGCAGTATGATAAATCATCAGATGGCTCAATGACTCCACTTCCAAAACCTTCTATTGACACCGGTATGGGACTTGAAAGAGTTGTTGCCATAAAAGAAGGTAAGCGTTCTAACTATGACTCATCACTTTTTATGCCAATCATAAACAAGGTACAAACTCTTATAGGTAAAGAGTATAAGTACGCAACAGGAGCTTCATATAGAGTTATCGCTGACCATATTAGAACGGCACTTTTTCTTTTAGCTCAAGGAATAAACTTCTCAAATGAAGGTCGTGGTTATGTGCTTCGTCGCATCTTGCGTCGTGCTGTAAGACATGGTTATCTTCTTGGATTTAGAGAAGCTTTTATGTACAAACTTGTTGATAGTGTTGTAGAGATTATGGGTGGAGAGTATGACTACCTAATCACAAAAGCAAATGTAGTAAAAGAACAAATTCAACTTGAAGAAGCTAGATTTTTTAAGACTATTGAGTCAGGAATAGAGCTTTTTGAAGAAGAGTTAAAAAATACAAAAGACAAGGTGAATGTCGAAGACAGAGAGAGTACCCTGGGGTATATTTTTAGTGGTGAGGTTGCTTTTAAACTTTACGATACTTTTGGTTTTCCACTAGACCTAACAGAAGATATGCTTAAGGGTAAAAACCTAGATTTAGATTCTGCAAAATTTGAAGAGTTGATGCTTGAACAAAGAACTCGTGCAAAAGCTGCTTGGAAAGGTAGTGGAGATTCTCAAGCACATGGAGATTTTAAAGAACTTTTAGAAAAATTTGCTGAAAACACTTTTGTTGGTTATGAATTTTTAGCTCATTCTGGAGAAGTATTAGCACTCTTAGATGCACAATTTAAACATGCTGATATACTTCAAGTAGGTGAGAGCGGTTGGGTTCTTTTAGATACAACTCCATTTTATGCAGAGAGTGGTGGACAGATGGGAGATAGCGGAGAGTTAGAAGGTTTTGCTAAAGTAGAAGATACTAGAAAATTTTTCGGCTTAAATCTTTCACAAATCACTCTTAGTAAAACTCTAAAAGTTGGAGATGTAGTTGAAGCAACAGTTGATATTTCAAGAACAGAAATCATTAAACATCACTCAGCGACTCATCTTTTACATGCTATTTTATACGATGTTTTAGGTGAACATATTTCTCAAGCAGGTTCACTTGTAGAAGACAAGAGACTTAGGTTTGACTTTTCTCATCCAAAAGCTTTAACACATGAAGAGTTAGTAGAGATAGAAACAAGAGTAAATCGTGATGTTTTAAGAGCTATCCCTGCAAAAACAGAAGTTATGTGCATAGAAGATGCTAAAAAGTCAGGAGCAAAAGCTCAGTTTGGCGAGAAGTATGGCGATGAAGTTCGTGTTGTAAGTTTCTCAGATGCTTCAGTTGAGTTTTGTGGTGGTGTTCATGTTGATAATAGTGCAAATATTGGTTCATTTATCATTACAAAAGAGAGTGGAGTTTCTGCGGGTGTTAGACGCATAGAGGCTGTTGTTGGTCACGCTGCGTATGAGCATTTTTGTGAGCAAAGAGTTATGATAAAACGCGTTGAGGCTGAAGTAAAAAACCTAGATATTATGGCTGGGATTTCAAGACTAAAGTCAAACATAATAGAGTTAAAAACAGAGCTTAAAGAGTCTTTGGAAAGTGTGAAAGTTGAAATAACTTCAAATGAAGTAAACGGTGTAGCTGTTGTTGTTGAAGAACTTCCATCTGGAGATATAAAAGAAAAGATAGATGAACTTAAAAACCAAAATGAAAAACTTTGTGCAATGCTTTTTCAAGTTAAAGGGGATAAAGTTCTTATAGCTGCTGGTGTTAAAGGTGCAGATGCTAAAGCTGGAGATTGGATTAAAAAAATTGCCCCAATCCTTGGTGGTGGTGGTGGCGGTCGTCCTGACTTTGCACAAGCTGGTGGAAAAGATAAAACTAAACTTCCAGATGCAAAAACACAAGCACTTGCATACATAACAGAGGTACTTTCTTAATGCAGGAAATCTTTGCTGAATACAAAACTTTTATAGTTTTTTTACATGTTATCTCAGCTGTTGTATGGGTTGGTGGTATGATAGCTATGCGTTACGCCGCTCATCCATCATTTATAAAAATAGAATCACCACACAAAAGACTAGAGAGAATAGCAGATGCACTAAAGAGACTCTTTTGCATCGCTGCTCCCTTTGTATTACTTCTCCTTTTTACAGCCATATTTATGATAAAAGGCTACTCAATTTCAGATAGTGAATTCAAACTCTTCGCCTACGCAAAAGAGGGTATTTGGACAATAATGTTTCTTAATCTAGGTCTTATGATTAGACGAAGAAATAAAGCAGAAAAAGCTCTTAATAATGGAGATTTTGTTCTTGCGAAAAACCAATTAGAACTCATAGGTAAATATATGGTACCTCTAAATATTTTGCTTGGTGTAACGGCTATATTTATAGGTTCTTACTTTTCTTCAGTACTTTAAAATGATACGACTTGCCTCTTCCTCATACACTCGTGCGATGCTTTTAAAAAAAGCCGGTATTGAGTTTTTACAAGAATCAAAAGAATTTGATGAAGATTCCATCATCGCATCTAGCCCTAAAAACTTTGTATATCAAGCAACTTTAGGAAAATATGAAGTAAATATAGAAGCTTTTGGAATTGAGGATTATCCTCTTTTAGTGGCAGATACAGTTGTAACTGCAGATAATAAAATACTTAGAAAAGCTAACTCACTTGAAAGTGCAAGAGAGATTTTGATGACTCAAAGCGGAAGTATTACTAGCATCGTAACTTGCATGATTTACCACTCAAAACATAAAAAAATTATAGATATTTCACAAACTGATTATCTTTTTAGTGAGTTTGATAAAGATGATTTAGAGAAGTATTTACGAAATGGAGAGTGGAGAGGAAAAGCTGGTGCTTGTATGGTTGAAGGTTTTTGTAAATCATACATAAAAGAAGTACGAGGCTATGAGAGTACGGCGATGGGATTAAATGTTGAACTACTAAAGGCATTTTTATGAACTACTATGAAAATGAGATAAAAGCACTAAAAAAATCAAGAAGATTTCGTACAAGAGAAGTAGTTGACAATGATATTTTAGATTTTGCATCTAATGACTACCTAGGACTTTCGCATAATAAAGAACTTCATAAACAAACTTGTGAGGCATTATCTAATGAGCCTTTTCACAGTTCAAAAGCCTCTCTTTTAGTAAATGGTTATCATCAAATTCATAAAGATTTTGAAGATGCTCTTTGTGAGGCAAATGGTTTTAAGAGCGGAGTGATTTTAGGGAGTGGATTTAATGCAAATATAGCACTTATTGAGGCTCTTGTAAGAAGTGGCGATGAACTTTTTATGGACGAGTTATATCATGCATCTGGAGTATTGGCATCTAGACTAAATGGCATAAAAGTTCAGTTTTTTAAGCATAACGATATGCAAGATTTAACTCAGATGCTAGAGTCTTCAGATGCTTCGAGGAAAATAGTAGCAGTTGAGGGCATCTACTCAATGGATGGAGATTTAGTAGAGATAGAAGTTTTTGAAATTTGTGATAGTGCAGATGCTATACTCATAGTTGATGAAGCACATAGTAGTGGAGTTGTTGGAGATAGCTTGATGGGAGTTTTTGACCTATATAACATTGAGATAAAACCTAACCATATAAAAATGGGAACTCTTGGAAAAGCTTATGGAAGTTTTGGTGCGTTTATCTTAGCATCTAAGCATATAATAGAGTATCTTATAAACCGTGGGAAACCTATCATCTATGCAACTTCACTTTCTCTTTATGACACTCTACTCGCTCATAATGCTTTAAAATATATACTAAAAAATAAAGAAATTATAAAAGATGAAATCAGACTAAGACAGATGATAGTTTTACAAGAACTAGGTGTTAAAGTTGATGGTTTAATCGTTCCAATAATGATAGGTGACAATGAAAAAGTGATAGAGATAAAAGATGAAATGCTAAAGAGTGGCTATGCAATAGGTGGCATTCGTCAGCCAACAGTAAAGAGTGCAATAGTTAGACTAATCGCAAGACTTGGTCAGAGTGAAGTAGAGCTAATAGCTCTATGTAAAGAACTGACTAAAATAATCAAATAATATGTCAAATTAAAAAGGAAAATTTTTGTACAAAATATCGCAACGAAGATACCTTGGTAACAAAAATTCAATACTTGATTTTATAGATGACATCATAAAAAAAGAAGTTGGAGAGTTTGACTCATTTTGTGATATATTTTCAGGAACGGGTGTAGTTAGTTCATACTTTAACGATAAAAATAAAAAGATAATCTCCAATGACTTACTCTATCAAAACTTTGTATCTCTAAATGCTTTTTTAAATTATGAAGATTTTGATGAGACTAAGTTACAAAGAATCATAAAAGAGTTTAACGCATCTACGACCTCAAGAGAGAACTACTTTTCTAAAAACTTCGGCGGAAGATATTTTTCAAAAAAGATTGCAAAAAAAATCGGTTTTATAAGAGAAGAGATAAAAAGATTTTTTTTAGAAGATGCTATAAACTTAAAAGAAAAACATATACTTTTAACCTCGCTTAACTATTCTATTGACCGCATAGCAAATACTGTTGGGCATTATGATGCTTACATAAAAAAAGAGATACGAGAGCAAAAGTTCGAGATGAAGATGCTAGATATAGATTTGGATAAAAATAGAAGAAATGAAGTTCATAATATAGATGCTAATATGCTCATACGAGATATAGAATGTGATGTGCTTTATTTAGACCCTCCCTATAATTCAAGACAATATTGTGATACTTACCATCTACTTGAAAACTTAACACAATGGAAAAAACCAGAAGTTTTTGGAGTAGCAAAAAAGTTTGACCGTTCCAAAATCAAAAGTGAATACTCACTTAAAAGTGCAGCCGATAGTTTTGATGACTTGATAATAAATGCAAAATGTAAATATATCTTGCTCTCATACAACAACATGGGTGATAGAGGTAACTCTAGAAGTAATGCAAAAATATCTGATGAAGAGATAATAAAATCTATGTCAAGACGAGGGAAAGTAAAAGTTTTTGAGAAAGACTATAAGGCATTTACAACTGGTAAAAGTAAGCATGATGATAATAAAGAGAGAGTATTTTTTGTGAAGGTCGAGCGTTGACTTGCAATCATCATAATTGTGATTACAGCAAATATGAAAATGATTTATGTATATTTCATTGCGATAAGCAAGAATGGGTAAATGAAGACTATGAAATAGATGATACTCTTGAAAAATGGGACAAATATAAAATAGAGTTTTTTTGGGAAAAATTCAATAGTTTAGAAGAAAATCAATTAAATCAGTATATTTTTCCTTATTTCAGTAATGAAGAATATAAAAAGGATGAAGTATCTTTTGAAGAATGTTTATTTTTGGATGATGTAATAATAAAAAATTATGTAAAAAATAAATTAGAGTTTAATAATTGCACATTTAAGTCTTCAACAATAAATATAAAAAATGATATGGAATTCTTTATATTTAATCAAAGTCTTATTGAAAATAATAGTTGTGTTATAGAAATACAAGAATCAAAGATAATTAATAGTGAAATATCAAATTTAAAAAATAAATTTTGCACCTTTATTTTTCAAAATTGTATCTTAGAGAAATGTAAATTTATTAAGTCAGAAACTAAAGTTTTAAATATGAATAATGTAAAACTTGTTGAAAAATCAACATTAATAATAGAGAATATAGTTGTTGAAAAGTTTTATTTGGAAAAAGTATCTCAAAAAGCTGATTATATACAATTCAATAACATTAAAATATTAAAATATTTGAAATTTCATAAAATAGAATTTGCAAATACTTATTTTAATAACTTTAATATTGAAGAGATTACGGGAAGTATTACAATAGACAAGACATCTTTTGATGGTGCAAAATTTAATTTATTTTTATGGGGTAATATTTCGAAAATAAACGCTAGTCGGGATACATTTAGACAATTAAAGTATGTTTTAGATGAGCAAGAAGATTATATACAAGCAAATAACTTTTTTGTTATGGAGATGAAAAAGTATAAGGAAGAATTAAAAACTAAGTCTGGTGTATATTGGCAAGATAAATTAATATTTTCAATTAATGAGCATATATCAGACTTTGGGAGAAATTGGTTTTTAAGTATGTTGTGGTTTTTAGCAATAAGCTTATTTTTATTAAATATATTAAATTTACATTGTAGTAACGATTATAACCATATTTTCCCATATAGTATATCTTTATTTTTAATATACTTAGGGTCAATTAAAAATAAATTATTTAACATAACAGCTATTATGTTAGTCTTTAATTTATACTATTCTTATATGGTTGATTATAATTCATTTAATCAGTTTGCTAATTTTTTAAATTTAAAATTACAGAATGAATTTAAAAATTATAGTTTTTTATGGTTTATGCATAAACTTTTGGCAAGTTTTGTGCTTTATCACTTCGTGATTGCTATACGAAGACAGACAAAAAGGTAAGTTATGAAAAAAATATGGTCAATTTCTACAACACTTAGAAATCCTGAAAGATTAAGAAATTTTCTCATTACACTTAAAGAGATGCAAGGTGAAGTTTGGAATAAAAAAACTCAGTTAGAATTTCAAATCCGTCTAATAAAAAATAGATTTTATGGATTTGGAAATACTCAGTTTTATAATGGATTAACTCAAGAACAAATAGACTTATTAGAAGATATAAACAAAAAAATATCAATGGATGAAGCTAAAGATATTTTTGAATCTAAAAACTATGTTGGTGCAGATATGAGGGGAAGAAACTCATACAAAACTTTAGAGAAAATGGGTTTAGCTGCTATTGTAGATGCTAAAGTTTATATCACATCTTTAGGAGAGTATTTGCTTTCAGACTCGTATGATTTAGGTGAATTGTTTTTTAAAAGTTTTTTAAAATGGCAATATCCAAATCCAGTTGATAGAGAATTTTCTGATAGTTCAATTTATAATATTAAACCATTCATCTTAAGCTTACAACTTATAAATAAAGTTAATGAACTCTGTAAAGAAAATAATTTAAAAGAAAAAGGTGTATCAAGAGAAGAGTTTGAGATATTTGTTCAGACATTAACTAGCTATAAAGAGTTAGAAACACAAGCTAAATATTTAATAGAATTTAGAAAAAAATATGAAAAAATAAAAGAGCATAAAGTAAAAAAAGAGTTTGTTAAAAGCTATAAAGATGACTTTTTACAAGATTTTTCAAATGTAGATAATTTAAAAGATTATGCAGACAATACAATAAGATATTTTAGACTTACAAGACTAATATATATTCGTGGTGGAGGTTACTATATAGACTTAGAACCACGAAGAATGGTTGAAATAAAGGCCTTGTTAAATAGTTATGATGGAAGAGCAGAAGAGTTTTCTAAAGAAAAATATATTAGATACATTTCAGATATTAACTTGCCTGTTTTACCATGGGAAACACAAGAGTCAAAGAAAAAAATATCTGAAATTATAGTTACAGAAATAGATAAACTTCAAGAAGAACTTTCAATTAGCAATAGCCTAGATGCTATGAGTATTAATGAACTTAGAACTTATCGTACCAAGCTACAAAATTTAAAAATAAAAAAAGAGCTTCAAAATATTTCTAAAATAGATGAAACCATAAATAACTTAATAAATATTAGAAATTTAGATTTAAAACCTAGTATTGCTTTAGAAAAATATATCACAATGGCACTAAATATTATAAATGATGCAAAAGAAATAAAAGCAAATTCATTAGTTGGTGATGATAATGAGTTTATATTTACTGCTCCTGCAAACAAGCCAGATATTGAGTGTTATTATGAAAGTTTTAATAGCATCTGTGAAGTTACAATGCTCGCAGGGCGTGACCAATGGCATAATGAAGGTCAGCCTGTTATGAGGCATTTTAGAGATTTTGAAAACAGCTCAGACAATGAAGAAAACTACTGCATCTTTGTAGCACCGAAGATGCATCGCGATACTATAAATACTTTTTGGTTTTCTATAAAGTATGAGTATGAAGGAATAAAACAGAAGATAGTACCTCTAACAATTTCACAAATTATAAAAATATTGGAATTTATAAAAGTTTTAAAACAACAAAATAAACCTTTTTACCATTCTCAATTTCAATCTTTTTTACAAAGTATTGTAAGTTTAAAAGATGAAGTGAATACTTCAGATGAGTTTTTAAGAGCAATTCCAAAAGTATTAGAAGATTTTATAGGTAATATTGCATGAACTATATAAAATCCCCACTAAACTACACAGGCTCAAAGTATAAACTTTTAAAACAAATTGAGCCACTTTTTCCAAAAAATATAGGTACTTTTGTTGATTTATTTGCGGGTGGGTGTAATGTCGCTGTTAACGCAGATGCCAAGAAGGTTATTGCTAATGATATTGATGCAAATATTATAGAATTGTACAGATATTTTAAAGAAAATAAAGCTGATGAAATCATTAAAGATATAGAAAAAATCATTATAAAATATAAGTTATCAAATACTTCAAAATATGGATATGAAAAGTATAATACTAACTCAAGTGTGGGTGTTGGAAAATATAACAAACCCTTTTATGAAAAATTACGAGCCGATTATAATAAAAATCCAACCCCTCTCATGTTTTATATAACGCTAATTTTTGCATTTAATAATCAGATACGCTTTAACTCAAAAGGTGAGTTTAATACTCCTGTAAATAAAAGAGATTTTAACAAAAATATAAAAAGAAATTTGGAATTATTTGTAGATAAGTTAAGTGCTTTGGACATCACTTTTATTTCACAAAATTTCAAGGATATAAAAGTTTCAAAAGATTCATTTGTGTATATTGACCCACCTTACTTAATAACACAAGCCACTTACAATGAAAATGGAGCTTGGAATGAAGAAAAAGAGTTGGAACTTTTAAACTATATGGATACTCTAGATGCTAGAGGTATTAAGTTTGCCCTTTCTAATGTTTTTGAAAATAAGGGAAGAGTAAATGAACTTTTAATCAAGTGGAGTGAAAAGTATAAAGTTCACAAACTAGAACATAATTATCATAACTGCAATTATCAATCAAAAAATAAAAAGATAAATAGCACAATTGAAGTTTTAATCATAAATTATTAGGTATAAATTAGATAAAATAACTTATGAAAATCCAAAAGTTAAAAATTACTATTGATGATAAGAGTTTAGTGGATATAAGTTTTAGTATATCTTCTTCTTTGGCTCTTGTAGGACAGAGTGGAAGTGGTAAAAGTTTAACTCTTAAAGCACTTTTGGGAATGTTACCAAATACAATGAAGTGTGAGTTAGAAGTTCAATCAGAGTTTGAGTTAAAAGTAGGTAGCAATATTTCTTTTGTGCCTCAAAACCCTTTTACAGCTTTATCACCACTTACAAAAATAAAAAAACAGTTTTTTGTAGATGAGAAAAAAATAGAAGAGCTTTTTTCTCAAGTTGGTTTAGATATAGAATTAGCAGATAGATTTGCTCCAGAACTTTCAGGTGGACAACTTCAAAGAGTTGTCCTCGCTATGGCAATAGAACATAATCCAAAGCTTATACTTCTTGATGAGCCGACAACAGCACTTGACCCTCAAACAAGAGTTTTAATCTTAGACTTGTTAAAAGAGTTACAGCAGCTTCATGGCTTTAAGATGCTTTTAGTAACACATGATATAACTTCAGCAAAAGCACTTTGTGAAGATATCTGTGTTTTAAGAGATGGAAAAATTGTAGAAGATGGAAAAATGAACGAAATTTTGTTGAACCCTCAAGAGGCTTATACAAAAACATTAATAAATGCAGGTTTTGCAAATAGGGAATTTAGAAGATGATGAAAATGAAGAATATATTTTTTGGTATTTTACTACTTGGATTTTTATCTCCATTTTTAGTTTTAGGATATTTCTTGATGGCGTATAACTATGATATATCTACTTTAACAAATTATAAGCCAGAAGTAACAACAAGAGTTTATGATAAAAATGGCGATAAAATAGCAAATATTTTCAATAAAAAACACAGATATTATGCAACTTTTTCTCAAATACCACCAAAAATTATTGAAGCACTTGTTGCCATTGAAGATACAACTTTTTTTGAGCATCCCGGGATAAATATAGATGCTATTTTTCGTGCTGCCATAAAAGTTATAAGAGCAGGGAGAGCAGTTGAAGGTGCAAGTACAATTACTCAGCAGTTAGTCAAAAATGTACTTTTAACAAGAGAGAAAAAACTCTCACGAAAGATAAAAGAGGCTATTTTTGCTTTAAAACTTGAAAATGCTTTAAGTAAAGAGCAGATATTAGAGTGCTACTTAAATGAGATATATTATGGTCATGGATATTATGGTATAAAAACAGCAGCAGATGGATATTTTCATAAGAAACTTGATGATTTAACTTTAAAAGAGATGGCTATTTTAGTAGGACTTCCAAAAGCACCAAGTACATATGCTCCTACAAAAAATTATGAAATTTCTATGGGTAGAGCAAATCGTGTGATAACTAGAATGCGTACACTTGGTTGGATAGATGAACTTGCTTATCAAGAGGCTTTAGCTGAATCTCCTGAAGTTTTTAATGATACTCTAACTCAAAACAGAGCACCTTTTATCGTTGACGAAGTTACAAGACGCGCTAGAGCTTTAGGAGTTGATGACATTAAAACAGGTGGTTATGAGATATATACTACTATCGACTTAAGGCTTCAAGACGCAGCAAGAGTAGCACTTAAAAATGCTTATGGTTTGTCACTAGAGCGTATAGAAGCTTATAAGATAAAAGATCAAGAGATACTTCTAAAAGACCCAACATGGGAAATAGCAGGAGATACAAATACTACTCTTTTAAATGGAGCACTTGTTTCACTTGACTCAAAAACAGGAGATATTTTAGCTCTTGTTGGTAGTGTTGATTATAAAGTTTCATCATATAATCGTGCTACTCAAGGGCGAAGACAACCTGGGTCTGCTTTTAAGCCTTTTATCTATCAAGTTGCAGTTGATTTAGGTTATTCTGGAGCGACTAAACTTGTAGATATTGCTAGGACATACAAGTATGAAAAAGATGGCAAAGAGATGAAATGGCAACCAAGAAATTATGAAAAAAACTATAAAGGTCTTATAAGTTTACGAGAAGCTTTGATCCATTCGAGAAATCTAGCAACTATTAACCTTGTAAATGATATAGGTCTTCCTCAGCTTTTAAGAGAGTTTGAGAAATTTGGTATAGAGAACTTACCTCATGACCTTTCTATCTCCCTTGGGACTATCTCTTTATCTCCCTTACAACTTGCAAAATATTACACTTCGTTTGCAAATCATGGATTGCAAGTTCAACCACACCTTATCAACATCATAGATAAAGGTGGACATATTATATATAAAAAACTAGAAGAAACTAAATTTATTACTGAACCAACTCAAGCATATATAATGACAACAATTTTAAGAGATGTAGTTAATCGTGGAACAGGTAGAAGAGCGAGAGCAAGAGGCATAGAACTTGCAGGTAAAACGGGTACAACAAACAACAATGTTGATGGTTGGTTCGCGGGTTACTCTCCTACTGTTGAAACTATTGTATGGTTTGGAAATGATGATAATACTCCGATGCATAGATGGGAAACAGGTGGGAAAATTGCGGGTCCTGCCTTTTCACAATTTTACCAAAGTCTTTTAAAATTATACCCTCAGATACAAAGAAAGTTTATTGCACCTGAGGGAATAATAGAAGTAGAAGTAGATAAAAGAAAAGAATATTTTAGTGATATATCTAAACCACCACGCATAGAAAATGAAGTAAATCCAGAAGAGGAGTTGTTATTTTGATAAAAAACATTATTGTTTCGCTTATTTTATTAAGTAGTATTAGTCATGCAGAGTTATTTGAAAAAGGTAATTTAGGTTTAGGTGTTATAGTTGGGGGAGGTTCAATTAATGTTAATCGTAAAACTCAAAATTACACCATTGCTGGAGTAAGTGCTGAGTATTTTGTTATGAATGATTTATCTGTTGGGTTTGGTTATGTTGGTTGGTTTGGTGCTACACCTTCTTTAAATCAAATTACTTTGCCTGTAAATTATTATGTACCATTAAGTGAAAAGTTTCGACCGTATGTTGGAGCTTTTGTAAGAGAAACTTTTGTTAGTGATGGTTATGATGATTATTTTTCTTATGGTGCTAAAGTTGGTTTGGCATATACAATTTCTAAAAAATCGTATATTGGTGTCGCATGGGTAAATGAGTTCTACGATAATAGTTCTATATTTAAAGACTCAAGCACTTCTTATCCAGAAGTTACTTTCGCCTTTTCATTTTAGTCTTGGTCTTTAGGTTTTTTTAGAGCTTTTATATTGATTTTTCTTCCAACTTTTTTTGGAGGATAACTTGAATCTCTTGCACTTCCATCGTAACGGTGGTTTCTATCTCCACTTTTGCCTGAAAATATAGCTTTTCCATTGTCATCTTTTCCTAAAAATTTATTAGGAGCTTTTTTCTTTTTTTCCCATTGGGTTGCTTTTTCATCATCTTTTTTATAATCTCGTTTAGGTTTGTCACTTTTTGGTTTTGGTGTACCTACTTTTTCATCATAGTTTTTTTTGGCAATCTCTTTGATTCTTTCTTTTGAGAGAGGTTTTCTAGCTTTTGGATCCGTTTCTTTTATCTCTTTTTGAGGGTATTCATAACCGCTAACAATCTCTTGTTTTATAACACGACCTAAAAGAGTTTCTATTGGATAAAGTAGTTTTTGTTCACTTTCATTTAGAAGTAAAACAGCATTTTTTGTTGTATGAGATAATCTAGCTATATATATAACAGCTTTTAATGGAACATCAAAACTGATAAGAAGTGTACAAGTTAAATTTTTATCTTTAATAAGTGTTTTATCATCTATTACTTTGATACCCTTTAGAGTTTCTTCTAGGACTCTTGTATCACCTGAAGTTACTACGATTATATCTTCCTTAGTATTTTGAGCAACTAAGTCATGAGCAAGAGCTAATTTCTTATCATTAGGACATGGGTGAATCTTATGGTTATTCGGTTTAATAGTTGGTTTTGTTGATGACATTTTATATCCTAAAGAAGTATTTATGCAATTATATCCCATACCTACATAAATTATGCTATTTAATTTTTTATAATGGAGATAGTGAGCTTTTGAACCATTATATTAGATGGATATAGTGGTATAATAGAGCATGAAAAAATATTTTTATCCACTCTTTTTACTCCTATTAGCCTATGTCTTATTTTCAAGTGACGATGCAAAACTTATTATTGCAGGTATCGCTGTCTTTTTAATAGGCATGGTTTTTATGGAGGATGGTTTTAAGCTTTTTAGCGGAGGTTTAATGGAAAAAGTTTTGAAAAAAAACAACTTCATCTGTACCTAAAGCTATCGGTGCTGGTTTTGTGGCAACTGCAATAGTGCAGAGTTCTTCTCTTCTTACCATCATAGTCATCTCTTTTTTAAGTGCAGAACTTATTTCGCTAAGTGGTGCTATTGGCGTTATTTTTGGCTCAAACATTGGAACAACAACGACAGCTTGGATAGTATCTTCTTTTGGAGTGAAAATAAAAATAGCACAGTTTGCACTTCCCATGATAATCTTTGGAGTAGTTTTCAGGTTTAACGATTCTAAGTCATATCAAGGATTAGGAACTATTTTAGTTGGACTTGGATTTGTATTTCTAGGTATTGCCTATATGAAAGATGGTTTTGAAGCTTTGAACAATGGTATCAATCTAGCTTCTTATGCAATGGATGGTTATCTTGGTGTTTTAGTTTATGTTCTAATTGGTTCTATCGCAACCGTACTTATTCAATCTAGCAGTGCTACAATGGCTCTTATAATAACAGCTTTAGCTACTGGACAGATTGAGTACTTTAACGCACTTCAACTTGCCATTGGAGCAAATATTGGTACAACAGTCACTGCAATACTTGGTTCTCTCAGCTCAAATGCGAATGGAAAAAGATTAGCCATTGCTCATTTGATATTTAATACAGTAACTGCTTTTGTAGCAATAGTCTTTTTGTATCAACTTGCTTCTTTAGTTGGATTTTTATCAAATGTAGTTGGTATTGCAAGTGATGATTATGCTATGAAATTAGCTCTTTTTCACACTATTTTTAATCTTTTAGGTATATTAATAGTTGCACCATTCACATCTAAACTTGTAAAATTTTTAGAGTCAATTTTTGTAATAGAAGAAAATGTGGATATAGCAAAATACCTTGATGATGTAGTTATAAATGTTCCTGAAGCTGCCATAGAAGTTATAAGAAAAGAGGTGATTCATCTTTATGATAATGCTGTAGAAGTTCTCTCTCATGCTCTCTCTCTTCACAGACATCAATACTTAGGTTGTAAAGACATATCTAGTGTCATAAAGCACTCAGATAAAGATATTCATACAGATATAAATACTTTTTATGATAAAAATATAAAAAAACTCTATGGTCAGATAATTCATTATGCGACTATCGCACAAACAGATATGAGTGAAAATCAAAAAACAAGGTATATGAACTAAAAGTTTCATGTAGAGATATTGTTGAGTCCATAAAATCTGTAAGAGAGTTGCAAAAAAATATAAAAGTTTATTTAAATGGTAATAATGAAATAATGAAAGATGAGTATAATTTTTTGAGAAAAGAGATAGCTGGGACAATAGATGCTATTAATAAAATTAGAAAGCTTGATGATGATTTGGATGTTTTATCTAGCATAGAACTGTTAAAACAAGAAGTTGATAAGTTAGACTTAATCCAAAGTGGTAAAATAGATGAATTAATTAGAAATAATCTAATTAAGAAAAAAATGTCAACTTCACTGATAAATGACAGTTCATTTACCTATGAAATATCTAAAAATTTAATCCACACAGCTTCTATCCTCTGGATAAAAGATAGTGATATACAAAATTTAAGGAGTGCTTCATGAATATAGAAAAATTATTTAGAAAAGCTGAAAAGTTTTTTGTGCTAGATAGTGAGATTCAAGAGGGTAAAGAGAACAAAAGAGAGAAGTTAGAACGCTCATTTTCAAAAAAAATAGCAAATATAAAAAAGAAAATTAAAAAAACAGAAGACTCCACTGAGAAAAAAAAGTTAAAAAAAACAATTAAGTGTTTTCAATGAGTTTCTTGATAAATTTTAATTTTTAATAGTTATTGTAAAAAGTGCGCCATTTTCAGTGTTTGTGACGCTTATAGCACCTTCATGTTTTTTAACTATTTGCAAACTCATATACAGACCTATGCCTGTACCTTTGCCATCAGCTTTAGTTGTGACATTTGGCTTAAATATATCAGCTATAACACTCTGTGGAATTCCAAGGGCGTTGTCTTTAAATTCTATGATATTATTGTCTGCATCTATATATGTTTTTATATCAATCGTTCTAGATTTTATATTATGCGTAGCGGTATCCTTTAGGGCATGTTCATTAAAAGCATCTATACTATTACTTATAAGATTTAAAAAAAAGATGTTTAAATTCATTGATAAGACCATAGATGCTAATATTGTCTTGAATTTCTATATTTAGATTTATATTATTTTTAATTAGTTCATCTTTCATTAGTATCTCAACACTTTGTATGCAATCATCGATAAAAAAATCTGCATTTTCTTTTGAAGGTCTGAAAAAAGTTCTAAACTCATTTAGAGTATTTAGCATGTGAGCTATTTGCATCTGAGTCGTTTGTGTCATATCTTTTATGTAGTCATTATCAACTATTCCATCTTTAAAATCATTTTCTAACATATCATTCATCATGCTTAGAGAGTTTAAAGGCTGCTTCCATTGATGAGCAACAGCATCCATCATCTCTCCCATAGCAGCCATTTTTGATTGTTGAGATAGTAGCTTATCTTTTTTACTACTAGATGCTTGAACAATAACAGAACGCTTATCTATTTGTTTTAGAAAGATAGAGTTATTTTTTTGTATCTTTTGAGTTTTCTTTTTTGATTTTGATAGATTTCTATAAGACGGTGGGTTTGCTCTCTAAGCCTATGGTTAGAGAGCCTTGAAAGAAGAATGATTTCATCAATGAGTTTTTGATTTTCATCTTCCATCTAAGTTTTACTTAACTAAAAGCTCTATTTAATGCACAAAACATAGCTTTTACAGATGCTGTTGCTATGTCATTATCTCTACCAACGCCATAACAAGATAAAGTTTCTTTTGTTTGTATTTCTATATATGCAACGGCTAAAGCTGAACTTTTATCTCCACAGGAGTGTTCAGAGTAAGAGTTTATAGTAAACTCATTTTTATAGTCTTTCATAAGAGCATTTTTACAAGCATCTATGGGACCATTTCCTTCTCCTGATGCTACTATCTGCACTCCATTATAACTGTAAGTAAGCGTACAAGAAGATAGTTTATTATCAGATTTTACTCTAAAATCAACAAACGAAATATGTTCTTTTGCTCTAAAGTAAGTGTCTTTAAATATCTCTAAAATCTCTTTAGCATCTAGCTCTTTACCTTTAGCATCTGTAACACCCTGAACTATCTTTCCTATTTCAGGGTGCATAGCTTTTGGTAGGCTATAAGCAAAGTTTTTCTCTAGTATAAAAGCTACTCCGCCTTTACCAGATTGTGAGTTTATACGAATGATACTCTCGTAACTTCTTCCAACATCCTCCGGGTCTATTGGTAAGTATGGAACTTCCCAAAACTCATCTTCTTTATTTTTTTGATAAGCTAAACCTTTGTTTATCGCATCTTGATGTGAGCCAGAAAATGCAGTGTAAACTAACTCTCCAACATAAGGGTGACGAAAGTGTGTATCTATTTCAGTACATCTCTCAACAACATCTAAAACTTCATTTATATTTGTAAAATCAAGTTTAGAGTTTAAACCTTGAGTTGTCATGTTTAAAGCTAAGGTAATAATATCAACATTTCCTGTTCTCTCTCCATTACTTAAAAGTGTTCCTTCAACTCTATCTGCTCCAGCTAAAAGAGCCAACTCAGTAGCTGCTACAGAAGTTCCTCTGTCGTTATGCGTGTGAGTTGAAATGATGACATTTTCTCTATTTTCTAAGTTATTTGCCATCCACTCTATTTGGTCAGCGTAAATATTTGGAGTTGCCATCTCAACAGTTGCAGGAAGGTTTATGATAACTTTTCTTTGTTCACAAATCCCCCACTCTTTTGTAACTGCATTTGAGATTTCTACTGCAAATTCTAACTCTGTTCCTGTAAAACTTTCAGGTGAGTACTCTAAAAATATCTCTCCATCATGAGTCTTTTCATACTTTTTTACTAATTTCACACCTTCTAATGCTAGTTCAATTATCTCTTTTTGACTCTTGCCAAAAACTATTTTTCTTTGAGCAGTAGAAGTAGAGTTGTATAGATGCAAAGTCGCTTTTTTAACACCCTTAAGTGCATCAAAACTTTTAGCAATCAAATGCTCTCTTGCTTGAACTAAAACTTGAACTGTTACATCATCTGGTATAAGATTATCATCAACCAAACGGCGTAAAAAGTCAATTCTACTTTTGAAGCAGATGGAAAACCAACTTCTATTTCTTTAAATCCAAGTTTTAATAAGAGTGCGAAAAGTTCAAGTTTTTTGTTCATGTCCATAGGGTTGATAAGTGCTTGATTTCCATCTCGTAAATCTACACTACACCATAATGGAGCTGAAGTAATTGTTTTAGTTGGCCAAGAACGATTTGGCAAATCTATTTGTGGGTAAGGCTTGTATTTACCTTGTTTTATCTGACTCATAATTGAATCCTTACTTGAAATTTTGATAGGCACTCTTATAAGTTACAGACCATAAATAACTTCATACTCAATGAGAAGAGAAGCTATAAGATACAAGGCGAAAGTTCGCATGAGCTACTAGTAGCTTAAAGAGCTTTTAACGAAGTAGCTTGTAGCTTCTCTTCTCACCCGAAGGGCAACATTTAAAAGATTCATCTTCTGCGTTAAACTTTCTTTAACGATACTCGTATCGCCAAAAAAAGTTTGTCTTGAACCTAAACCTTTTAAATATTGTTGAGAATGAAGTTATTTATGGTCTGTAACTTTAGCTATCTTAATCGCAATTATATCAAATAAATGGTTGGTGTAAGATTATTGTAAAAAAAGCACCTTCATCAGTGTTGTGAACATTAATAGTGCCATTGTTTTTTGTAACGATTTGAGAACTCATATAAAGACCGATTCCTGTGCCTTTTCCTTCTGCTTTTGTTGTTACATTAGGTCTGAAAATATGGTTGATTATATTTTTTGGAATTCCTCCAGCATTATCTTCAACTTCAATATATATGTTTTTACCTTCTTTGTAGGCTCTGATATTAATTTCTCTTGCAGATATATTTTTTTCATTAAAAGCGTCAATAGAATTATTTATTAGATTAATGAAAAGATGTTTAAACTCATTTTTATTTCCAAAGATACTTATGTCTTCATCTATATCTATTTTTATATGTAGGTTTTGAGTGATTAACTCATCTTTCATAAGAATTTCAACATTTTGTATAACGCTACCTATTTGAAAGTCTTCATTTTTAGTAGAAGGTCTTAAAAAGGTTCTAAATTCACTAAGAGTATTTACCATGTGGTCTATTTGTAAATGTACTGTTGTATCTAAATCATCTATATATGAATCGTTTACATGACCAGTGCTATAATCATCTCGAAGTATATCTACCATCATACTTATGGCATTTAAGGGTTGTTTCCATTGATGTGCGACAGCATCTATCATCTCACCCATAGATGCTAAACGAGATTGTTGTTCCATAAGTTTATCTTTTTTATTATGAGATAATATATTTCTTTTATCCCATTTTTTTAAAAAAAAGTCATTTTCTTTTGTAATTTTATTATTTAGGTTTACTTGTTCGTTGTAGATATTTATAAGGGTTTTTATTTTAGAGTAGAGTTCTTTATCAGCATTTTTAGAGAGTTTAACAATTTCATCGATTAGTTCTTTAGAAATATTTTCTTGCATGATACTCTATTTTTTAGTATATTGTATCAAAAAATGAGGCAAAAGCCTCATTTAATTTAGCATTGGTAAGTAGTTTTAAACTCATAAGCAGTTGGACGACCTTCATCTGGCCATACATCACGCTCAAATCTATAATGTTGATAAGCATCTATAAACTCTTGAGTAAATACAGGTTTTAAGAAGTCATTATCACTGATTAGACCTTCTAATGCTTCACGAAGTGTATGTGGCATCTGAGGAATGTTTTTCTCACGAATCTCATCAAGAGAAAGCTCAAATAAATCTTCATCCATTGGACCAACAGGAACAGTTTCTTTTTTGATACCGTCAAGTCCAGCCATCATCATTACAGCAAATGCTAAGTAAGGACAAGCAGTAGAATCTGGAAATCTCATCTCGATACGAGTAGCCATTTCACCAGCACCATAAGGAATACGACAAGCAGCAGAACGATTTTGAGAAGAGTAAGTCAAGATTGAAGGAGCTTCAAACCCTGGTAAAAGTCTTTTGTATGAGTTAGTAGTTGGATTTGTAAAAGCTGAAACAGAAGCAGCATGTTTAAAGATACCACCAGCATAATTAACAGCCATTTGACTTAAGTTTGCATACTGACCTGGAGCATAAAAAAGATTTTTGCCATCTTTCCAAAGTGATTGGTGAACATGCATACCATTTCCGTTGTCACCATAAAGTGGCTTAGGCATAAATGTAGCAGTTTTACCATTGAGGTGAGCTACCATTTTTACAACATATTTGTATTTTTGAACATTATCAGCAGCACCGATGATGTCAGAGAAAACAATTCCAAGTTCATGTTGACCTTGTGCAACTTCATGGTGACCAAGCATTACTTCAAGACCAACTTGCTCTAAAATTTGCATCATTTCAGCTCTCATATCAACAGCAGAATCCGTCGGTGCTACTGGAAAGTAACCACCTTTAGTTCCTGGTCTATGACCAGTATTGTACATATCTTTATACTCAGTATTAGAGTTCCAGCCACCCTCTTCAGTATCGACTTTATAACCAGCTTGATTGATATTATCAACAAAAGTTACATTGTCAAAGATAAAAAATTCATTTTCAGGTCCAAAGTAAGCAGTATCAGCTATGCCAATCTCTTCAGCATGTTTAAGTGTTGCTTTTGCGATTGAACGAGGGCATCTTTCATAAGCTTGATCTTTGTAAATATCATAAACATCACAAATTACAATAATAGTAGGGTCAGCAGTAAATGGATCTAAGAAGGCAGTTCCAACATCAGGCTTTAATAGCATATCTGATTTGTTTATTGGTTGCCATGCCTCGATTGAAGAACCATCAAATGGTAATCCATTCTCAAGTTGAGTAGCATTAACAGCACTCATTCTATAACTGATATGGTGCCATGCACCTTTAATATCTGTAAATCTAAAGTCTACAAATTGAACATCATTTTCTTCACAAAAAGCAAAAAACTCTTCTGTATTGTTAACAAATTTTCCCATTCATTTTCTCCCGAAATTAAAATTTGATATTAGTATATCTCATTTACATTTAATCAAAAGATAATTTTTGTTTAAATTTTAACCAATAACTAAATAATGTTTCATAAATACTCTAAAGCCTTGACAGCTATAAAAATTACGCCTAAAAATATAATAGATGAAATGAAGACTAAAGCAGTTACAACTTTTGGTTTGCAATCATACAGAGATGCTAAGTTTACATTTGCAACTGCAAGAGGCATCATAAGTTCTATAAAGATTATGCCTTTTATCATAGAATCAAGTTCTAAAAAGTAAAGAACTATGAAGGCTATAAGTGGCAAGAGGATAAACTTGAAAGTAATTACCCAGATTATTAGGCTTTTACTAACTTCTTTTATTTTAGTTCCATAAAGATAGATACCAAATAAAAAGAGTTGCATAGTCATAGATGCGTATGCTCCCATCATTAACATATTTGCTATTGCACCTGATGGTTTGTACCCGTAGATGCTAAGAAGTATAGCAATGATAGATGCCCATAAAATAGGAAGTTTTATGATGTTAAAAAGTGAGGTTTTTATGTCATAAGTGCTACGAGAGTAGTAAAAAACACCAACAGTGTAAACTACAAAAACATTCACAAGGTTTACGACAGTGGTATATGGAATGGACTCTTCTCCAAATATAGCTATGTTTATCGGGATTCCTAAGTTCCCAGTATTACCTATGATGGCTGCAACTGTTGCTATGGAGTACTCTTTTGGTGAAGAGAAGAGTTTTTTTGCAACAAAAATAGATACTAAAAGTAAAATTAGAACGATACCTAGATAAATACTTGGAGCATATAAAAGTGTAATATCGATAGGGCGAATAAGAAGTCCCCAAAAGGTTAAAAAGACTTGTAAAAAATATATATTTATAAGGTTTATGGTTTTATCATCAATTTTTTCTTTAAAACTCAGCTTTGCTATAAAACCGATCACGATGAAGATGTAGATGCTAAGAATAGAAAATATTATTGAACTCATGATAGTATTATAACTATTATATTATAGAATTTGAAAAAGAATTTAACTATCATATTTGCATTGATTATCATAATTTTTTTTAGATAAAAATTAACTAAAGTTATTATATGCTATAATGAAGTATTATAAATATAATAGAAAATAGTTATAAAAGAGTATAGTTAAATATTGAAGTACAAGGTTGAAATAATGGTAAAAAATATTTTAAGAGTTAAAAAATCTTATATGCGTTATCCCTATAAATTATTATTAGCATTAGGTCTTTTTATAAATACAAGCAGCGTATATGCAGAAGATTTTAATCCATATTATGTTGAATTATTTAGTGGACAGGCAGTAAGTATTTATGGTGGTCCTAATTCTGGACCAGATACTTCAGGCGGTTCTTTTAATGGGCGTATGAGTGATATAAATCTTCATGTTAATACAATGAATGGAGTTCGTATTGGTTATAGAGTGTCAAATAATTATCGCTTTGATATTAGCTACTACAAAATAAAGAGTAATTTGGATTGGACAACTAACTTTCCAGGAAATCATCACACTGAATTTATCGCAGATATGGATTCACGATTAATTTTGCTTAGTGCTTATTATGATTTTACTACCATAAATTCTTTTTCACCTTACATCGGAGTAGGCATTGGTCAGTCAAGAAATGAATTTAAATCTGGAGAGGAATTCAGCAACGGTAAGCATCTTACTTATCTAAAGGATAAAACTACAATAGGACTTTCTTATCGCCTAGCAGTAGGCATCGACTATTTATTAAGTCAAAATCTATCATTTACTGCTGATTTATCATTAGTAAATATAGGTGATGCCTCTTCAGGTGATGAAAGAACAGCAGGAAATACAACGCATTCAATCGGAGTTTACAAATTTGAAGATATGTGGATAAGAACGATAAGCATTGGCTTAAAATATCATTTTTAAATTATAATGAGATTATATTTGTTATAATTTCATCATGCAAACAATCCAAAATATTCAAAAATGTATAAATGAAAATATAGCGGTTATGGTTTACTTTTCTGCTCCGACTTGTAATGTCTGTCATGCACTAAAACCTAAACTTTTAGAGGCAATAGATGCTAACTTTAAAGAGTTTAAAATTCAGAGTGTGGATATCTCGTTAAATGAAGAAATAGCTCCTCATTTTGGAGTTTTTAGTATTCCTACTGTTTTAGTTTTTCTTGATTCTAAAGAGTTTTTACGAAAATCTCGTCACATGAGTGTTGATGAGGTTATTCGTGAGATTAAAAGACCTTATGAGATTATGACTTCATGAAAAAAAATATCTTAATAACTGGTTGTTCTAGTGGTATCGGGTATGATACCGCTCATTATTTACATCAAAATGGCTACAAAGTTTACGCAACTGCCAGAAAAGAAGAAGATGTAAAAAGATTAAGAAGTGAAGGTTTAGATGCTTATTTACTTGATGTTACTTCTTCTTCAAACATTAAAAAGATACTAGATTTTATAACTAAAGATAAAGAACTTTATGCAGTTTTTAACAACGCTGGATTTGGGCAACCTGGAGCAGTTGAAGATATAACAACAGATGCACTAAAAGAGCAGTTTGAAACAAACTTTTTCGGACTCCATGAGCTAACAAGACAAAGTCTTAAAATTATGCGAAAACAAGGATATGGAAGAATTTTACAACACTCTTCTGTTTTGGGAATTATCTCTCTTCGTTTTAGAGGAGCTTACAATGCATCTAAGTATGCCATAGAAGGCTTATGTGACACACTTCGTTTGGAACTTATGGATACAGATATATTTGTCTGCACCATAAATACAGGCCCTGTTAGGTCTGACTTTAGACAAAATGCTTTAAAAATGTTTAAAAAAAATGTCATTTCAAAAGGCAGTATTTTTGAGAGAGAGTACAACGAAGAACTACTAGAATCAAAAGAAGAAAAAGAAAATGACCCCTTCACAAAAAACTCTGTCGTTGTTATAAAAAATATAGTTCATGCTCTTGAAGCTAAAAAACCACAAGCAAGATATTATAACACTCTAGCTACTCATATACTAGGTGCGTTGAAAAGAGTTTTGACTACTAGTATGCTTGATAAGATTTTGATAAAAATCTAATTTGAGAACTAGATTTTTTTTGCTATAATAGATAAAATTAAAATATAAGGAGTATATTATGCAAACAATGGCAGTAGAAGTTCAAGATGATTATGTGAATGATTTTATGAATTATGTTAATAATCATAGTGACCGCATAACTATATCAAAGGATAAGAACTTAGAATATGATCCTTATTTTTACGAAAGACAAAAAGAACTACAAAAAGATTTAGAAGATATTGAGAATGGGAAAGCTGAGTTTTTAACTCAAGAACAGTATGATGATGAAATGAATACTTTTTTCAAAGAACTAAAATCAAAATATGACAATTAAGCGTTTAAAAAGATATAAAAACAATCTTTTTCAAATTCTAGACTATATAGCACAAGACAAACTAAGTGCAAGTGAAAATTTTAAAAATGAGTTAGATGAATTAATCAACAACTTACCAAACTTTCCATACAAATTTAGAAAATCAAAATATTTTGGCAATGATAGTATAAGAGATATGATTTACAAAGGATATACAATAGTATATAAAGTAGATTTAGAAAAAAATCTGATTAGGATTATCAGAATATTTAATAAAAATAAGCCTCCTACTAAAATTAAATAGCTCTGATAAATAGGGTAAGTTACATGACCACAAGTATGCTTGAGAAAGATTTAATCACATTAATATTTTATCGTTCCTCTTATTAATGATAGAATTATTTCTTATGTATTTTCGTTGTGACATACAAATGTCAGAATAGATACTATGAAATTTTATATAAGGAATTTTTAATGTTTAAAAGTATATTGATAGTGAGCATTATGCTCATAAGTAGTTTAGTTCAAGCAGATTCAGTAGAACTACAAAAAATGAAACAAATGTTATCTCAAATGGATAATCCACCAGCATCTATGCTTCAGATGGTTAAAGATTTGGAAAAAGCAGAAAAAAGATCAAATAAAGGTAAGCGTGTTAAGAGTAAATCCTTAAGTGAATTTTCTTGTAAAGATAATATAGCTGGTGTATATAAAAGTAGTAATGGCAACCAAATAGTTACAATTAATTCACGAGGAACAGGAAGTTTTGTTCAATATACCTATGATGCAAAGTATAAAGATTATCATGGATACAAGGGCGAAGTTGATTTTGATTGGTCAACAACAAAAACAACAATGAGGTTTAATTATACATCTAAAATGAGAACAACTCAGAAAGAAACCGGTAGAGTTAAAGCTAAGAAAATAAAAAGTGGTACTGTTAGCTGTGAGTTTGCAGGTTCATATATTGATATTGGTGGAGTTATGTATTATCGATAAAATACACTTTAGTCACAAGAAATATAGTAAATTACATCTCATGAGAGATGTAACCAGAAAAAAGAGATAATTGTAAATAAATTGATAAGGAATAAAAATGCCTAAGTGCATAAAATGTAATTATAACTTTCCAGAGAAAGAATTAAATGATGGGTATTGCACGGACTGTGTAAGTCCTGAAGTTATTAGAAAAGAACAAATAGTAGAAGTGATAAGAAGAGAAAAATCAAGAAGAGAGGAAGAATTAAGAAAAGAAAAAATAGATTCCATTTTTGTAACAACGGAAACTTTTATTGATGTGCCAATAGAAAAAAGAATTTGTATCGTTTCTGCACAATGTGTATATGGAATAAATATTATAAAAGATTTATTTAATTTTGTAAGAGATATTGTAGGTGGTAGAATAGGCTCAATTGAATCAGGTTTAAATCAAGCAAATGAAACTATTTTAAAAGAATTAAAAGAAAAAGTAATTTTAAATGGTGGAGATGCAATAATAGGAGTTAAAATAGAACACACTTATAATAATGCTAATGGTGGTTCAATTTTATCTGTATTTGCTACAGGTACAGTTGTGAAATTTAGTTTAATGAAAAATTAAATAATCTTGATAGAGTTATATCGTTCCATCTTTTCAAGATGGAATGCCTACAAATAATGAGATACATCACAGCTCAGGAGAGCTGTGACGAGGAGTAATCCAACCTTATCTCATAAAAGCCAAAAGTGAAGCAGTTACTGCTACATTTAGTGACTCAACGCCTCTTTGCATTGGGATGGAGATGGAGTTGTTACAAAGTTTTTCAACTTCTGGGCTTATCCCATCGCTTTCATTTCCTAAAACGAAGATAGATTTTTTTTCTGCTTTAACATTATAGATGCTATTCTTTGCATGAGAAGAAAGAGCGTAGATACTAGTGTCCTTTAGCTTTGGTAAAATTTCATCAAGTGAGTAACAGTAGTAAATAGGAAGTTTAAAGAGAGTCCCAGCACTAGCTTTGATTACAAGTGGAGAAATTTTTGCAGAACTTTTCTTAGGTAAAATTATTCCATCTACATTTCCAGCAGCACAAGAACGGATAATCATTCCAAGATTTTGTGGATTTTGGATACCATCTAAAGCGATAAGCCTAAAGTTATTAAGGTTTTGTATTTCATTTGCACTCTTATAAGTTTGTGCGATTATATCTATGGCGACACCTTGGTCTTGTTTAGCATTTTTACTTATTCTAGAAAGAGAGTTCTTTTCATGGTAAGTTATCTCTATATTTCTTGTGTTTGCTAGACTTAAAATAGTTTTTATAGCGCCATCTGGTTTATTGCTAGATGCAAGGTGTAGTTTATGCACCTCTATGCTGGAGTCTTGCAAAGCTTCTATAACAACATTCCTTCCATAAAGTGTAATAATCTTTTGGAAATATGCTTTTTTGTCTTTATACTCTTGTGAATCTTCCACAATTAATCCTTCTTTTAGTTATAAACGACATTTTACACTATTTTTACACTTTATTTTTTTATAGTTCTATTATAAATAAAAAGAAGGAGTTTTAAAATGACAACGATTAGCATAATTAACGGAACTATTATAAAAGATGGACGCTTTGTTGTTCCACGAGAGTGTCAAGTTGGCGTTAGAGTTGAGAATGTTTTTGATTACTTTTCTAAAAATGCGATAGATTTAGACTACAAAGTTCATGATGGTTTAGTTAGTGTTTGGACAAACAACTACTACGCAAAACAAAAACTAATCAAAGCTCTTTTAGAAGATAAAATGATACGCCCAAGTCAACTGCTTAGTGCGTAAGTTATTTATTGCACAATATCATAAATAATTTCAGTTTTATTTTTTATAACTTTTATCTCTTTAATGTTTAAACCCTCAATTTCAAGTGACATAAACTCTTCCATAGAATGTATGTCTCGTTTTGCTAATTCTCTTAAAACCAAACCTCTATAAGCTTTTGCCCAGTGACTTACCGACTTACCATTTTTTAAAAATTTTAAAGTTGTATAGGGTTTTGTAACCTTGTAAAATTTCTCATAATATCCAGCACGAAGGTCTAAAATCTCATCTTTACTTAAAAATAAATCTAGCTGATAAGAAAATCTATCTTTATAAAATTTATCAGGAATTATATCTCCAATATCATTACCTTGTTTTACCTTGTAGTTTGCGATAGTATCTCCACCTAAAATAGGACCGTAAAGGTTTGAAAATATTATGGTGTTTAATTTTAAATATTTGTGTGCAGATGCATCTAGAGAGTTATAATCTAAATAATTATAAGCTACACCTTTGTATCTTTGTATGGCACTCATAAGACTAGAGTTGCATACATCGTTCATATAGATTTTACAATCATCAAATTTTTTAAAACCAAATAATTTTTTTATTTGAGTTTCATCAGAGTTTAAAACTATTTTATTGTACTCATCTAAAATATTTTTCCTTGCTTCATTTGAGCCAAGAAGTGCTCTTTTTGACTCACTGCCGCCACTGTTTTTTCCTTCAGAGGGTGAAAATAATATTTTTAGCATTTATAAATCCTTATTTAAGAGAGTCCAATTATATCAATTTAAATGATATAATAGGTAAAAATAATTATAGGGGTTTATTGTGAAAAGATTTTTATTGTCTATTGTTATGGTTTTAGTATGTCTTACAAATTTAGATGCAAGTGTTAGCATTGGAAGTGTAAAAAGTATAGATGGAAATGTTAAAATCAAAAATGAAGGATCATTTAAAAAGAGCAAAGTAAAAGTTGGCTTAGAAATCAAAAAAGGTGATTTGATAACTACTGGTAAAAAAGCGAGTGCTGTCATTAATCTTAGCGATGGCTCTACTTTAGTTCTTGATAAAAGTTCAACTCTGTTTTTTGCATCTGTAAAACTTACTGAACAACTTCAAGGTAGAGTTTACTATAAAATCACTTCTAGAGATTCCAAAAATGCCATTAAAGTTAAAACACCATTTGCAATTATCGGCATCAAAGGAACAACTTTCGTGGTAAGCGTTGGTGAAAAATCTTCTGTAAAATTAAAAGAAGGTTTAGTTGGAATCCAGAGCATAAAAGAGGAGTTTGAGCTTTATAGAAAGGCTATAAGAGCAGAGTATAATAACTATGTTTCTAAGCAACAGAGTGAATATGAAAAGTTTTTAAGTGAACAAAACAAAGGTAAAGCTGAACTAACAAAAGAGTTTGACCTTCAAGCTGGAAATACTATTGTTTTTGATGGGCAAAAAGTTGATGAGAAAACTTTTTCTAAAGATGATGATGCTGAATTTGAATATTTTGAAAAACTTATGGGTTCTATAAAGTAAAATAAATGAAAGAAAAAGCTCTTTATCTTGGTGTTTTAATACCTATATTGATATTAACTCTTTTACTTCAAATATATAAAGTAGAGCCATTTGAGAGTTTTTCTCTTCGTTTTAATGATGTAAATTTCGATCTTCAAGAAAAAAAACCAAATCCAAACATAGTTTTTGTTGCAGTTGATGAACCTAGCGTAAATGAATATGGTAGATGGCCATGGGATAGAGAAAAATTAGCAAAAGGCATAGATGCCTTAGTCCAAGCAGATGTAGTTTTGATGGATATGATTTTTTCAGAACCAACAACATTGGGACAAGACAGCATACTAGGGGAGTCACTTAGTTCTTTAAATGCAAGTGTATGTGGCTTTTTTTTAAGAAATAATGCTACTCAAGATATAACTGATGATGAGCTTGATATCTTGAGTGACTCATCTTTAGACCTGCTTCAATCTCAAATAGCACAATATTCTAAGCCAAATTTTGCTTCAGCTCCTTTTGCAGAGATAAATATTTTGAGTATTTTAGAATCTTGCACAATGTCAGGGAGTTTTTCAACAGTTAGAGCGAGTGATGATAAACTTCGAGCTTATCCAATTTCTATGTATTTTCAAAACCTTTTATATCCATCTTTGGGTGTTCAGGGATTAAGACTAAAACTTAATGAAGATATTCAGAGAGTTGATGATTATCGTGTAAAAATAGGGGAGAAAGAGATTCCACTTAATAGTGAGGGTTTAATTAGATTAAACTTTTATAATGAAGAGCAATATAAAATAGTATCTTTTTTAGATGTGGCTAAGGGCATTATAAAACCAGAATATTTTAAAGGAAAAATCGTTGTACTTGGTATAACAGAAGTTGGTGCGGGTGATGTGGTAAGTACACCTATTGGTTCTATACCAGGACCTTTGCTTCACTATACTTTTATTTCAAATTTTTTAGAAAATCATCTAATTAGAGAGCCGAAAAATGTAACTTTATATCTTATAGTTTTTATGGTTCTACTTCCATTTTTATTGATTTTTGTATTTAAAAAGATTTTACATAGAGCGGCTGTAAATATTAGTGTATATTTACTTTTATATGTTTATATAAGGTATTTATTTGTAGAACAAATGATTTATATCGACCTTTTTTATCCTCTTATTTCCTTATTTTTGAGTTTAGTTGCAGTTGAAGCAGTGGCATTTAATATTCAAGAAAAAAGTTCAAAGTTTATGAGAGGGGCTTTTTCCTCTTATCTGTCTGGTGATTTACTTGACCAACTCATAGCTAACCCAGATGCTTTGAGTTTAGGTGGAGAGAGTAAAGAACTTAGTATCTTATTTAGCGATATTCGTGGGTTTACTACTATCTCAGAGTCTATGGACCCTGTAAGTTTGATTAACCTTTTAAATAGATATTTTACACCAATGACAAATTCTGTTTTAGAAAATGGTGGAATGCTTGATAAATATATAGGAGATGCTGTTATGGCATTTTTCAATGCACCTGTTAATATAAAAAAACACGCAGATGCCTCTTGTACAACTGCTTTAGAAATGATTCAAAGATTAGAGATTTTAAATGTTGAACTAGAAAAAGAAAACATTAACGCTATCAAAATTGGTATCGGTATAAATACAGCAGAGGTGGTTGTAGGAAATATGGGTTCTGATAGTAGATTTAACTATACGGTTATTGGCGATGGAGTCAATCTAGCATCTAGAGTAGAGGGTTTAACAAAAAACTATGGTGTTGATATTTTGATAACTGAGTTTACAGTAGCAAAAATAAGTGAAGAGTTTATATATAGAGAAATAGAACCAGTTAAAGTCAAAGGTAAAGAAGAGGCGGTGCTTCTTTATCAACTGATGAAAAATGATGATGAATCAAAAACTATTAAAGAGTTGTATGATAAAGCATTGAGTGTTTACAAGAGCGATAAGCTTGAAGAAGCACAGATGCTATTTAGTTCTTTGGTTGATAAGTATGATGATAATCCATCAAAGTTTTTTTTAAAGAATATAAAAGATGGACAATTGTGGGGCATCCATAAAATGACTACAAAGTAGGGAGAATAGATTATGAAACATGCAAGAAGTTTGGGTGCAAATGAAATATTACAACTTATATTTACCTATTTGACAGAAGTATCTTCTTTAAGAGAGTACGACGAAATTATAATGGTTTTAGCGAATATGGGTCGAGCTTTGACATCTTCTGATAGATGTACTGTATGGATTGTTGATGAAGAAAAACAAGAAATATGGACAAAAGTAGCGCATGGCATGGATGCTATAAGACTGCCTATGGATTCTGGAATTGTAGGAAGTGCAATCTCAACTCAAAAAAAGATTTTAATAGATGATGTTTATGAAGATGATAGATTTAATCCAGAAATAGATAAAAAAACAGGCTATGTTACAAAAAGCATGATGGTTATTCCTATGTTTGATAATGATGATGAAATCATAGGGGCATTTCAAGTTATAAATCATAAAGGTGCTAAAGGTATTTTTGATGGTAGAGATATGGAACGCCTAATGTTGGCTAGTACTTACGCTGCTGAAACTCTAGTATCTGCAAGATTGACAAATGAGATAGAAGATACACAAAAAGAAGTTGTTTTTACCATGGGAGCGATTGGTGAGAGTCGAAGTAAAGAAACAGGAAATCATGTAAAAAGAGTTGCTGAGTATTCTAAAATTTTAGGTCTTGCATATGGTATGGATGAAAAAGAGGCTGAGCTTTTAAAACAAGCTTCTCCTATGCACGATATTGGAAAAATTGCAATTCCAGATGCAGTTTTAAAAAAACCAGGTAGATTTAATGCGGAGGAGAGAAAAATCATGGATACTCATGCTGAACTTGGCTTTGGCATGATTAAAAATTCAGATAGACCATTACTCAAAGCTGCAGCAATAGTAGCTTATGAACATCATGAAAAATGGAATGGAAAAGGTTATCCAAATGGACTTAAAGGTGAAGAGATTCATCTATATGGACGCATAACAGCCTTAGCAGATGTTTTTGATGCATTAGGTTCAGATAGAGTTTATAAAAAAGCATGGAGTGATGAGAAGATATTTAAACTTTTTAAAGAAGAAAGAGGGGAGCATTTTGACCCTAAACTCATGGACCTATTTTTTACAAACTTAGAAGAGATACTTGCGATAAGAGAACATTTTAAAGATGAGTATCAAGAACAAGTTGTGAAAGAAAATCTGAATGAGAAAAAGATTAAAATTCTTGGAGCATATGGAACAAGAGCTAAAGGTTTTGGAACAAGTTCATTTTATTTAAATGATAAAAATGTCATAGATGCTGGGAATGTACTCGTAACAATGAATGAAGAATCAGCAGATATAGAAAATATTTGGCTGACTCATTCTCATCTTGACCATATTAGTGATATAGCATCTATACTTGATAATTATTACTCTATTAGAGAAAAAACATTAAATATTATGGCTCTTCCTCAAACTATCAAAGCACTAAAGAAACATTTTTTCAATGACTTGATTTGGCCTGATTTTTCAAAAATATCATTAAAAGGCTCAAGTGACGCATCATTAACATACACCGAAATAGAACTAGATAAAGAGTACAGCATAGGAAGTGGTGAGTCGATTAAAGCTTTTAAAACAGATCATACAGTTCCAAGCTGTGGTTATATATATAAAAAAGATGACAGCTCTGTTTTAATAACAGCAGATACTTATGATTTAGATAATGTAATAGAGATTATTCAAAACAATAAAGATATAGCATCTATGGTTATAGAATGTTCTTTCCCTTCAGATATGCCAAAACTTGCATTTGACTCTAAACATTTAACTCCAAAATTACTTTTTGATGCATTAAAAGAGTTAAAAAGAGATGATGTGAACTTATATATAAATCATATTAAACCAACTTTTTTAGATAAAGTTGTTAAAGAAATAGAGCAATATTGTGGTAAATGGAAGCCTATTATTTTAAAAGATGAAGATTTTATAAAATTTTAGTAAATATCTCTTGACATTGAAAATATTTTGCACTATAATTCTGACTCAATTTCGATGCTGACATAGCTCAGTTGGCTAGAGCAGTTGATTTGTAATCAACAGGCCCGGGGTTCAAATCCTCGTGTCAGCACCATTGAAATAGAATATTAGAAACAGTGTTAGACCAGATATAATTACAAATGGTGAGATAGTCAAGTGGCCAACGACGGCAGACTGTAAATCTGCTCCCTATGGGTTCAGAGGTTCGACTCCTCTTCTCACCACCATCAATGAAGCTGCGGGAGTAACTCAGTGGCTAGAGTTCCTGCCTTCCAAGCAGGCTGTCGCGAGTTCGAATCTCGTCTCCCGCTCCATTGAACCAATTATCTTCTGGAAGCTGAAGTACAATTTCAACGAATTAACTTCATATATAGTATATTATATAGATATCTATATAGCTTTAAAACTAATCACAAAAAACTAGTACTGAAATAAAAAATTATGCAATTATTGCTTAGTATTGCGCACAAGAGCTGTCGTGGCTCAGGGGTAGAGCACTTGCTTGGTAAGTAAGAGGCCGTGGGTTCAAATCCCACCGTCAGCACCATTGTTGTAAATAATAAAATGAGCAAAAGACCATTTTATTAGCATGGACTTTAGTCCCTACAACCCCCTAAAGCTACAAAAAGTAAACTTTTTGAGAATACTTTAGGAAAGTTAAGCAATAATTGAATGATTTTTGGGTATAATCCCGTTTCAATTCACAATTAAAGTCGGAGGACACTATGGCAAAAGAAAAGTTTGAGCGTAATAAACCGCATGTAAACATTGGTACTATTGGTCACGTTGATCATGGTAAAACAACATTAACAGCAGCAATTACTGCAGTATTAGCAGTAACAAATGGTGCAGAACTTATGGACTATGATCAAATAGATAATGCTCCAGAAGAAAGAGAGCGTGGTATTACTATCGCTACATCACATGTTGAGTATGAAACTGACATTCGTCACTATGCGCATGTTGATTGTCCAGGTCACGCGGATTATGTTAAGAACATGATTACAGGTGCTGCACAAATGGATGGTGCTATTTTAGTTGTTTCTGCAGCTGATGGTCCTATGCCTCAAACTCGTGAGCATATCCTTCTTTCTAAGCAAGTTGGTGTTCCATATATCGTTGTTTTCATGAACAAAGAAGATATGGTTGATGATGAAGAACTTATGGAACTAGTAGAGATGGAAATCCGTGAACTATTAGATATGTATGACTTCCCAGGTGACGATACTCCAATCGTAGCTGGTTCTGCAACTATGGCTCTTGAAGAAGCTAAAACTGGTACTCTTGGTGAGTGGTCAGCAAAAATTCAAGAACTAATGAAACAAGTTGATGAGTATATTCCTGAACCAGTTCGTGAAACTGATAAAGATTTCTTAATGCCTGTTGAAGATGTTTTTTCAATTTCTGGTCGTGGTACAGTTGTTACTGGGCGTATCGAGCGTGGTACTGTTAAAATCGGTGAAGAAATAGAAATCGTAGGTATTAGAGATACTCAAAAAACTACTGTTACTGGTATTGAAATGTTCCGTAAAGAAATGGATGAGGGCGTTGCAGGTGATAATTGTGGTGTTCTAGTTCGTGGTATAGGTAAAGACGATGTTGAGCGTGGTCAAGTACTTTGTAAGCCAGGTACAATTACTCCTCACACTACATTTACTGCTGAGATTTATGTACTAAGTAAAGATGAAGGTGGAAGACATACTCCATTCTTTAACGGTTACCGTCCTCAGTTTTATGTTCGTACAACTGATGTTACAGGTGCAATCACTTTACCAGAAGGTACAGAAATGGTTATGCCAGGTGATAATGTTAGTATTACTGCTGAACTTATCCACCCAATTGCAATGGAACAAGGTACTAAGTTCGCTATCCGTGAAGGTGGTAGAACAGTTGGTGCTGGTGTTGTTGCAGAGATTATAAAATAATAACATCTATACTATAACCAAAATGGGTGAAGCCCATTTTGGAATTTAAAGGTAAATTAAAATGAGAGAAGCAATTCACTTAGGTTGTGAGAAATGTACTAGAAGAAACTATCACACAACTAAAAATAAAAAAATACATACTGAAAAATTCTCAGTAAAAAAATATTGTAAATTTTGTCGTGAACATACTGTTCACAAAGAGATGAAACTGTAACAAAAGTCTGGAACTTACTGCAAGTAGGTTTCACTTTAGGCGCATAGCTCCAATGGTAGAGCACCGGATTCCAAATCCGGGTGTTGCGGGTTCGAGTCCCCCTGTGCCTGCCATCATTAATTATTAGTAAAGCTACAGAGCTTTATTAATAATTAATGCACTTTATTAGGAATGTTTGATGAATTTAGGTTTACATATAAGAAACGCAAAATCAGAACTAGCGAAGGTAATTTTTCCTACAAAAGGACAAGTTAAACAAGCTTATATTTCTGTTATTATTGTAGTTACTGTAATAGCAGCTTTTTTAGCTTTAGTTGACTTACTAATGTCATCAGTTATGTCAGCGATTTTAGGTTAAGGGATAGATATGGCACATCAATGGTACTCAATCCAGACTTATGGAAACGATAGACTAGTAAGAGATGCAATCTTAAATATGATAGAAGAGATGGGTTTGCAAGACTTTATAGCAGAAGTAATAGTTCCTACTGAAGATGTTATCGAAGTAAAAGATGGTAAAAAAAAGATAACAGAACGCTCTTTATATTCTGGATATGTTTTTGCAAATATTGACCTAAATACTGAAGTTCAACATTTAATCCAATCACTACCAAAAGTTTCAGGTTTTATTGGCGAAGCAAATATTCCAACACCACTTAGTGAGCATGATATTAATGTAATCTTAGATCGTGTAAATAATCGTGCTGCTCCAAAACCAAAGTATTTTTTGATAATGGAGAAACTGTTCGTATTATTGAAGGCCCATTCGCAAACTTTACAGCAACTGTAGATGAGTATGATTTAGAACATGGAACTCTAAAACTAAATGTATCTATTTTTGGAAGAGCAACTCCAGTGGATATTTCTTATACTCAGGTAGAGAAAATTATATAAATATTACTGTGCTAAATTTAGATTTTTTTGAAATTTAAGTTTAGCACAGTCTAAAAACGACAATAAAATAGAACAAGGAAATAAATATGGCAAAGAAAATAACAGGTTACATAAACCTACAAATTGATGCTGGTAAAGCAAATCCTGCTCCACCAGTTGGACCAGCACTAGGTCAACGCGGTGTTAATATCATGGAATTCACTAAAGCATTTAATGAAAAAACAAAAGATTTAATGGGCTTTAAAGTTCCTACTGTAATCACAGTATATTCTGATAGAAGTTTTACATTTATTACAAAGCAACCAACAGCAGCAGCATTAATACTTAAAGCTGCGAACCTTAAAAAAGGTACAGATAACCCTATTAAAAATAAAGTTGGGAAATTAACTCGTGCTCAGTTAATGGAAGTTGTTGAGAGAAAAATTGTTGATTTAAATACTGATGACTTAGAGATGGCAGCAAATACTATTTCAGGTACAGCAAGATCAATGGGTGTAGAAATAGTAGACTAATAGTTGGTGTAAAAACCTTACTATTAATCATAACCACAATGATTTAAAATTTTGTGGAAGAATTTCATAGGAGAATTTGAAAATGAGTAAAAGATATAAACAATTATTAGAAAAATTTGATAATACAAAAGCATACGGTATCGTAGAAGCATCAGAAACGGTAAAAAATTTGAAAAGTGCAAAGTTTGATGAAACTATTGAAATTGCAATGAACTTAAATGTTGATCCTCGTCATGCTGATCAAATGGTTCGTGGTGCTATTGTACTTCCAAATGGAACTGGCAAAACAGTTCGTGTTGCAGTTTTTGCAAAAGGTGTTAAAGCTGATGAAGCTAAAGCAGCAGGTGCTGATATAGTTGGTACTGATGATTTAGTAGCTGATATTAAAGCAGGAATCTTTAACTTTGATGTTGTTGTTGCTGCTCCAGATTGTATGGGACTTGTTGGACAGATTGGTCGTATCCTTGGACCAAAAGGTTTAATGCCGAACCCTAAAACAGGAACTGTAACTCCAGATGTTGCAACTGCTATTAAAAATGTTAAGGGTGGACAAGTTAACTTTAGAGTTGATAAAAAAGGTAATATTCATGCAGGTATTGGAAAAGCAAGTTTTGATTCAGCTCAAATTGCTGAGAATTTAACTTCTTTTCTTGCTGCAATTAATAAACAAAAGCCAGCTTCTGCAAAAGGTCGTTATATCAAAAATGCAGCTCTTAGTTTAACTATGAGTCCAGCTGTTAAACTTGATTTAAACGAAGTTGCTGATATAAAAGCAAAATAAGTAGTTTTTAGTGTCCTATATTTAGGGCACTATAAAGTTACTTCGTTAGTAACTGCATTTTATGGACTAAAGATAACGGGAGTCGTGAGGCTTAATATATCCTGTTTGAAGTGTTGTCTGGAAAGGAGAAAATTCTATGACAAAAACACAAAAAGCTGAAATTATTGAAGTTCTTTCAAGTGAATTCAAAACTGCTCAATCTGTAATCTTTTGTGATTACAAAGGTTTAAGCGTTGTTGAACTTGAAGGTTTAAGAAAGATTGCTCGTGAAAAAGAAGCAAAAGTACAAGTTGTTAAAAACACTTTAGCAGTACTTGCACTGAAAAATGCTGATTTAATAGGAGTTGAATTACAAGATACAAATATTCTTATTTGGGGTGAAGATTCTGTTGCTACTTCTAAAGTAGTTTCTGAATTCGCTAAAGATAATGAAAAATTTGTAATTAAGTCTGCTTATATTGATCGTGAAGTTGCTGACACTGCTAAAGTTGAAGCATTTGCTAAACTTCCAGGCCGTGATGAGCTTCTTGGAATGCTTGCTGCTACTTGGATGGCACCTATTGCAAACTTTACTATCGGACTTAATGCTCTTAAAGAGAAAAAAGAAGAAGAAGCTGCGTAAGCAGTTAACAATATTAATAAAATAAAATTAAGGAATTACACATGGCTGTAACTAAAGAAGACGTATTAGAATTTATTTCTGGACTATCTGTACTTGAGCTTTCTGAGCTTGTAAAAGAATTTGAAGAAAAATTTGGTGTATCTGCACAACCTGTTGCTGTAGCTGGTGGAGCTGTAGCTGGTGAAGCTGCTGCTGAGAAAACTGAATTTGATGTAGTATTAACTAATGTTGGTGCTAAGAAAATCAGTGTTATTAAAGCTGTTCGTGCTTTAACTGGCTTAGGACTTAAAGAAGCAAAAACTGCTTGTGAAGAGTTACCATCTACAATCAAAGAAGGTGTAGATAAAGATACTGCTGCTGAAGCAAAAGCTACTCTAGAAGAAGCTGGTGCAACTGTAGAAGTTAAATAACTAGGTCTAAAGACCTGTCATAGAAAAAGAATTTTTTGCTAAAGCATTATGCCAACTTTCACTAAATGAAAGTTGGTAAACTCTTTTTCTATGTATCCTTTTAAGCGGGCGCTTTTGCGAAGAGATTTCGACCTCTTTGCAAAAGTGCCCTTATGTCGTTTATAAGCACTGTAACTAAATCTATCTAAGGACGCTTAGTATAGATACCCCTCTTAGTCAAAATGATTAAGTTAATTAACAATTCGAGGTACCCTAATGTTAAACACTTTATACTCCGGAAATCGTCTTCGTGTAGACTTCTCAAAAACTCCTCAACAGATAGAAGTACCAAACTTACTACAACTTCAACAAAGTTCATATGATAAGTTTTTAATGCTAAATGCAAAAGATAGATCAGAAAGTGGTATTGAAACAGTATTTCAATCAGTTTTTCCTATTCATGACACTCAAAACAGACTTACTGTTGAGTACCTTGGAAGTGAAATAGCAAATCAGAAATATACTGTTAGAGAATGTATGGAGCGTGGTCTTACTTACGCTGTTAGTTTAAGAATGAAGACTCGCCTTGTACTATGGGATAGAGATGAAAACACTAAAGAAAAACTTGGTGTAAAAGATATCAAAGAACAAAATATTTTTGTTCGTGATATTCCGCTTATGACAGACAGAACATCATTTATTATTAATGGTGTTGAGCGTGTTGTTGTAAACCAACTTCACCGTTCTCCTGGTGTAATTTTTAAAGAAGAACAATCAACAACAGCTGGAAATAAGCTTATATATACTGGACAAATTATTCCAGACCGTGGTTCTTGGTTGTACTTTGAGTATGATCCAAAAGATATTTTATATATGAGAATCAACAAGCGTCGTAAAGTTCCTATTACGATTATGTTTCGTGCTTTAGGTTATTCTAAGCAAGATATATTAAAACTTTTTTATCCTATTCAAACAATTAGTATAGATGAAAATAAATTTTCAATCGATTTCAATCCTAGTGATTTTGCTTCAAGATTGGTTTTTGATTTAGTTGATACAGATGGAAACACTCTTATTACTGCTGGAAAAAGACTCTCAGTTAAAAAAGCCCAAAAGTTTATAGAAGATGGACTTAAATCAGTTGAGTATCCTCTTGAAACTCTTCTTGAGCGTTATCTAGCAGAGCCTATTATAGATCCACAAACTGGTGAAATTCTTTTTGACACGATGACTCATATAGATGAAACAAAACTTAAAAAGATGGCAGAAATTGGCGTAAGTGAATTTAAAATTGCTAATGATTTAGCAAATGGAGTAGATAGTTCTATAATCAATGCCTTTAATGCAGATGCTGATTCTCTTAAACTTCTAAAACAAACTGAAGAAATTGAAGATGAAAATGATTTAGCTGCGATTCGTATATATAAAGTTATGCGTCCAGGTGAACCTGTAACAAAAGAAGCTGCAAAAATCTTTGTAAACCAACTTTTCTTTGATCCAGAAAGATATGACTTAACTAAAGTTGGTCGTATGAAAATGAATCATAAACTTGGGTTAGATATTCCAGAATATGTAACTGTTTTAACTCATGAAGATATTATTAACTCTGTTAAGTATGTTATTAAAGTTAAAAATGGTCAAGGTCATATTGATGATAGAGATCATCTTGGTAATCGACGTATTCGTTCAATTGGTGAGCTTTTAGGTAATGAGTTACATAATGGACTTATTAAAATGCAAAAAGCAATTCGTGATAAACTTTCAACTATGAGTGGAGTTATGTCGGAGTTAATGCCACATGATTTAATAAACTCAAAAATGATTACTTCAACAATTATGGAATTTTTCTCTGGTGGGCAACTTTCTCAGTTTATGGATCAAACAAATCCACTATCTGAAGTTACTCATAAGCGTCGTCTTTCAGCACTAGGAGAAGGTGGTCTGGTTAAAGAAAGAGCTGGGTTTGAAGTTCGTGATGTTCATCCAACTCACTATGGTAGAATTTGTCCAGTTGAAACTCCAGAGGGTCAAAATATTGGTCTTATCAATACGCTTGCTACTTATGCAAAAGTAAATGCACATGGTTTTATTGAAGCTCCTTATAAAGTTATGAAAGATGGAAAAATTACTGATGAAATAATTTATCTTACAGCTACTCAAGAAGAGGGCGTGAAAATTGCTGCTGCTTCAAATAAGCTAGATAAAGATGGTCAGTTTATTAGTAATATAGTTACAGTTAGACAAGATGGTGAAATTTTAAATCGTCCAGCTAGTGAGTGTGAATATGCTGACCTTTCTTCTCATATGGTTGTAGGTGTAGCAGCTTCACTTATTCCATTCTTAGAACATGATGATGCCAATCGTGCTCTGATGGGTTCAAATATGCAGCGTCAAGCAGTGCCACTTTTAAGACCAACTTCACCAATGGTTGGAACAGGTGTTGAAAAACTTGTTGCAAGAGATGCTTGGGAATGTGTAAAAGCTAAAAGAGCTGGTATAGTTGAAAAAGTAGATGGTAAACATATCTATGTTATGGGCGAAGAAGATAGTGAGATATATATAGATTATTATCCATTAACAAAAAATCTTCGTACAAATCAAAATACATCTTTCTCTCAAAAACCAATAGTAAATGTTGGACAAAAAGTTGTAAAAGGTCAAGTTATTGCAGATGGTCCGAATATGGATCAAGGAGAGTTAGCACTTGGTGTTAATGCGATGGTTGCTTTTATGCCTTGGAATGGATTTAACTTTGAAGATGCTATTGTTATCTCAGAGAGGTTAATTCGTAAAGATGCTTTTACATCAGTTCATATTTATGAAAAAGAGCTTGAAGCTAGAGAACTTAAACATGGTGTTGAAGAGATTACTCGTGACATTCCTAATGTTAGAGATGATGAGTTAGTTCATCTTGATGAGAGTGGTATAGTTAAAATTGGTACTGAAGTAAGTGGTGGCATGATTTTAGTTGGTAAAGTTTCTCCAAAAGGTGAAGTTAAACCAACTCCAGAAGAACGATTGCTTCGTGCAATTTTTGGAGAAAAAGCTGGTCATGTTATTAACAAATCACTTTATTGTCCTCCATCTATGGAAGGAATTATAGTTGATGTTAAAATCTTTACTAAAAAAGGTTATGACAAAGATGCAAGAGCATTAGAACTTGAAAAAGAAGAGAGAGATTATTTAGAGCGAGAGCATTATGACCGTCTTCTTATGATAGATAAAGAAGAGATGCTTCGTGTTTCTAAACTTTTAACAAAAGAGGCACTAATTTCCGATATTAAAATTGGTGAAACTGAGTATAAAAACGGAGATATTATAAATGCTGATGATTTAGTTGAAGTAAATCGTTTTGCAATGAACGCTATTGTTAAATCTTTTTCTCAAACGATTCAAGATGAATACAATAAAACTAAAAATTATTTTCAAAAAGAAAAAAGACTTTTTAGAGATGAACATGAAGAAAAACTCAATATCTTAGAAAAAGACGATATTTTAGCAAATGGCGTTGTTAAGTATGTAAAAGTTTATATAGCAACAAAACGCCAACTAAAAGTTGGTGATAAGATGGCTGGACGGCATGGAAATAAAGGTATCGTTTCCATTATAGTTCCTGAAGTTGATATGCCTTATATGGAAGATGGAAGAAGCGTTGATGTTTGTTTAAATCCTCTAGGTGTTCCATCTCGTATGAATATTGGACAAATTTTAGAGATGCATCTAGGTATGGCAGGTCGTGAACTTGGTAACCAAATATTAGAGCAATTTGAAACAAAACAAAAAGATTTTATAGATACTCTTAGAAAAAAAATGATTTCAATTGCTGATGTTGCTGGCATGATGAATGCAGTAAAAGTAATTGGTGATATGAATGATGAGAAATTTTTAGGATACGCTAGAGATTGGGCTAAAGGTGGTGTTAGATTTGCTACTCCAATTTTTGAAGGTGTAAATCAAGCAGAGTTTGATAAGTTGTTTGAACTAGCGCAAATGGATGCTGATGGTAAAACTGTACTTTATAACGGTTTAACAGGTGAGAAGATTAAAGAAAGAGTAAATGTAGGTTATATGTATATTCTTAAACTTCATCACTTAGTTGATGAAAAGATTCATGCTCGTTCAACTGGACCATATTCACTTGTAACTCAACAACCAGTTGGTGGTAAAGCACTATTTGGTGGTCAGAGATTTGGAGAGATGGAAGTATGGGCTCTTGAAGCTTATGGGGCATCTGCAGTTTTAAAAGAGATGTTAACTATTAAATCAGATGATGTTGATGGGCGTGTTCGTGCTTATAAAGCGATTACTAAAGGTGAGTTAATCCCACCTTCTGGTATCCCTGAAACATTATTTGTATTAACAAAAGAGCTTCAAGCATTAGCGCTTGATGTAGAGATTTTTGACGAGGTGGAAGACGATGAGTAAATTAGTACCTATTGAAGTAACAGAAGATAAAAGACCTAAAGATATTAAAAAGCTACAATTTCGTTTAGCTTCTCCCCAGAAGGTAATGTCTTGGAGTCATGGTGAAGTAAAAAAGCCTGAAACTATTAACTATCGTACCCTTAAACCAGAGCGTGATGGACTTTTTTGTGCAAAGATTTTTGGACCAGTACGAGATTATGAGTGTCTTTGTGGTAAATACAAAAAGATGCGCTATAAAGGCGTAGTTTGTGAAAAATGTGGTGTTGAAGTAACAAGTACAAAAGTTCGACGAAACCGTATGGGTCATATCGAACTTGTAACTCCTGTTGCACACATTTGGTATGTTTCTTCTTTACCTTCTCGTATTGGTACTCTTCTTGGTATCAAGATGAAAGACCTTGAGCGCGTACTTTATTATGAAGCATATATTGTTGAGAGTGGTGGCGAAGCATATTATGATGCTGAAGCAAAAACTCCAGTTTTAAAATATGATGTTTTAAACGAAGAACAATATAGAACACTAGTTCAAAGATTTGACGCACTTGGTTTTAAAGCTCGTATGGGTGGAGAAGTTGTTCGTGACTTACTTGATTCTATTGATTTGGTTGATTTATTTACTCAACTTAAAGAAGATATAGAACTTACAAAAAGTGAAGCTAAAAGAAAAACTATCGCAAAAAGACTTAAAGTTATTGAGTCATTTTTAAATAGTGGAAACAATCCAGCATGGATGATGTTAACAGTTTTACCTGTTCTTCCACCAGATTTAAGACCTCTAGTTTCTTTAGATGGTGGTAAATTTGCTGTTTCTGATGTAAATGACCTTTACCGTCGTGTAATAAACCGTAACCAAAGACTTAAACGATTAGTTGAACTTGAAGCTCCAGAAATCATCGTAAGAAATGAAAAAAGAATGCTTCAAGAGTCTGTAGATGCATTATTTGATAATGGTCGTCGTGCTAATGCTGTAAAAGGTGCTAACAAAAGACCACTTAAATCTTTAAGTGAAATCATTAAAGGTAAGCAAGGGCGTTTCCGTCAAAACTTACTTGGAAAAAGAGTTGATTTTTCTGGTCGTTCTGTAATTGTTGTTGGACCATATTTAGCTATGGATGAGTGTGGACTACCTAAAAAAATGGCTCTTGAGCTATTTAAGCCACATCTTATTGCTAAACTTGAAGACAAAGGTTATGCTACAACTGTAAAAGCTGCTAAAAAAATGATAGAAGCTAAAACAAATGAAGTTTGGGAATGTTTAGCTGAGATAGTTGATGGTTATCCTATACTACTTAACCGTGCACCAACACTGCATAAACTTTCTATTCAAGCCTTTCACCCTAAACTAATTGATGGTAAAGCTATTCAGCTTCACCCTTTAGTTTGTGCTGCATTTAATGCCGATTTTGATGGGGATCAAATGGCTGTACATATACCTTTAAGCTCTGCAGCAATTGCTGAAGCTAAAGTTCTTATGTTGGCATCTATGAATATACTTTTACCAGCTTCTGGTAAGGCTATTGCTACTCCTTCACAGGATATGGTTCTTGGAATTTACTATATAACACTAGAGAAAAATGGAGTAAAAGGTTCAAATAAATTATTTGCAAATGTAGATGAAGTTAATATTGCTTTAGAAAATGATGCTCTTGATTTACATGCAAAAGTTAGAACTAGAATTGATGGTAGAATCATTCATACTACTGTTGGGCGTATGTTATTAAAAGCAGTTATTCCTGATTTTGTTCCTATAGAACTTTGGAATAGAGTTATGAAGAAAAAGTATATCAATGAAGTTGTTGATTATGTTCAAAAACATGGTGGTATAGGTATTACTTCTGGATTTTTAGATAAGCTAAAAGATTTAGGTTTTAAACATGCTACTGAAGCTGGTGTTTCTATCTCTATCGATGATATAAGAATTCCTTCTACAAAAGAAGAAAAAATAGCTTCTTCTAAAAATAAAGTTGCAGAGATTCAAAAACAATTTGAAGCTGGTCTTTTAACAGAACAAGAAAGATATAATAAAATTATCGATGTTTGGACAGATACAAATAATACTCTAGCGACTCAGATGATGGAACTTGTTCAAAATGATAAAGAAGGTTTTAACTCAATCCATATGATGGCTGATTCTGGTGCTCGTGGTTCGGCTGCACAGATTCGTCAGTTAGCTGGAATGCGTGGTCTTATGGCTAAACCTTCTGGTGATATTATTGAAACACCAATTATCTCTAACTTTAAAGAGGGACTTAATATTATTGAGTACTTCATTTCAACTCACGGTGCTAGAAAAGGTCTTGCCGATACTGCACTTAAAACAGCAAATGCTGGTTACTTAACTCGTAAACTTGTTGATGTTGCGCAAAATGTTAAGATAGTTGAGCATGACTGTCATACTCACGAAGGTATAGAAATTTCAGATATTTCCGACCAAAATACTTTAATAGAATCTTTAGAAGATAGACTAAATGGTAGAGTTTTAGCTGATGATGTTATTGATCCTATTTCAAATGAGATTTTGTTTGCTGAGGGAACTTTACTAGATGAAGTTAGTGCGAAAATTATAGCAGAAGCTGGTATAAAAACTGCACATATTAGAACTCCTACTACTTGTAAAAGCGAAGGTGGCATTTGTGCTTTATGTTATGGTGTAAATCTTGCAACTGGGCATATTGTTCGTAGAGGTGAAGCAGTTGGAATTATTGCTGCTCAAAGTATTGGTGAACCTGGTACACAGCTTACTCTTAGAACATTCCATGTTGGTGGAACTGCATCTTCTACTGCTCAAGAGCGTCAAGTTGTAGCATCTAGAGAAGGTTTTATCCGTTACTATAATGTTAAAACTTATATCTCTAAAGAGGGTAAAAACATAGTAGCAAACAGAAGAAATGCTGCTGTACTTTTAGTTGAACCAAAAATCAAAGCTCCATTTGCTGGTAAGTTTGAAGTTCAAACTGTACATGATGAAGTAATTGTAAGTATTGTTGGTAAAGATGAAACTGTCCGTTACTCACTTCGTAAAGTTGAAATTGCAAAAGCAAATGAGTTAGCAGGAGTCGCTGGACAGGTTGAAGGTAAATACTATTTTCCTTATGAAAATGGTTCAGAAATTACGGAAGCTGAGTCGATAGTTGAAACAATTAAAGACGCTTGGAATATACCTTCTCGTATTCCTTACGCATCAGAAATTTCAGTTAAAGATGGAGCCCCCGTAACTCAAAAAATACTTTCAAAAGAAGATGGTATAGTTAAGTACTTTTTACTTAAAGGTGATTATCTAGAGAGATTTGAAGGTATGAAAGCTGGATATGAAGTAGTAGAAAAAGGTCTATTTGCAACTGTTGTTGATTCAAACAACCGTGAAGCAATAAGACACTATATCGCTCGTGGTTCTGTTATTGTTGCAGATGATAATTCTGAAGTTGAATCATCTACACTTATAGCAAAACCAAAAAATGATGAATCAACTGTAATAGCAGAGTGGGATCCATACTCAAATCCTGTTATATCTGAGGCAAATGGTGTTGTTAAGTATGAAGATATTATCATCGGAACTACTGCAACAGAACAGATGGATGAACTTACTGGTAAAACGCGTTTAATGATAAATGATCATATATCAGCAGACTATAAACCTTCTATTGTTTTAGCAACAGAAGATGGGGAAGTTTTAAGATATGCTATTGAAGCAAAATCATCTCTATTTATTGAAGATGGACAGAATGTTAAAATCGCAGATTTAATTGCTAAAACACCAAAAGCACTTCAAAAATCATCAGATATAACTGGTGGTCTTCCACGAGTAAGTGAGTTATTTGAAGGTCGTCGTCCAAAAGCGACAGCTCTTATATCAGAAATTGATGGAACAGTTAGTTTTGGAAAACCTCTTCGTGGTAAAGTTCGTATTGTAATAGCATCTGAGAATGGAATTGTTAAAGAATATTTTGTTGATAAATCTCATGAATCAGTTGTTGCTCTTGGTGACTTTGTTCATGCTGGTGAACGATTGACTACTGGTATTATATCTTCACATGAATTACTTCGTATTATGGGTGTTAAAGCACTTTATAACTACCTAGTATCTGAAGTTCAGCAAGTTTATCGTTCTCAAGGTGTTAATATTGCCGATAAGCATATTGAAGTTATTTTTACTCAGATGCTAAGACAAATCAGAATTGTAAAATCTGGTGATACTAAGTTTATTCAAGGTGATTTGATTTCAAAAGCTAAATTTAAAATAGAAAATGACAAAATCATTCGTCTTGGCGGTCGTCCAGCGATTGCTGAGCCATTCTTAGTTGGTATTACAAGAGCGGCAGTTGCAGCAGACAGTATTATCTCAGCAGCGTCATTTCAAGATACAACAAAAGTTTTAACAGAAGCAGCAGTTTCTGCAAAAGTTGATGATTTAAATGACTTAAAAGAAAATGTTATCATTGGTCGTACTATTCCTGTTGGAACAGGTATATATAAAGATCAAGAGATAGTTTTTGATACAGAAGAAGAATAGTTAACTATTAAATCTTCTAGTTTCCAAGCTTTGCTTGGAAACAAATACTTCAATAAATTTCCCATTATAAATATCAAATATTAATCTACACTTAAAATAAGCTAACTTTAATCACTTTTTTTGTATTATTACGCGTTTATAACCCTCTAAGAATAGATGGTTAAATTCTACTGGAAAAATTTAAGTAAAAGGAATTGTATGCCTACAATCAATCAATTGATTCGTAAAGAGCGTAAGCGCGTGATTAAAAAATCAAAATCACCAGCTCTTGTATCGTGTCCACAGCGTCGTGGTGTTTGTACTCGTGTTTACACAACTACACCAAAAAAACCTAACTCGGCTTTAAGAAAAGTTGCAAAAGTTAGATTAACTTCTGGTTTTGAAGTAATTTCATATATCGGTGGTGAGGGTCATAACCTTCAAGAACATTCAATTGTTCTAGTTCGTGGTGGTCGTATTAAAGATTTACCTGGTGTTAAGTATCATATCGTACGTGGTGCATTAGATACTGCTGGTGTTGCTAACCGTATGGTTGCTCGTTCTAAATATGGTACAAAAAGACCTAAAAAGTAATAAATTACTTTTCAGGAACCGCTACTAATTAGATACGCGAAACGAACAAAGTCCGTTTCACTACGTTAACACTGTGTTCTCTTCAGCAGAGGGCTCGCGAAATTAGTTTCGTTTTAAACTATAGTTTGAAAGTGTATAAGAGCTGATAGAAACACATTGAGTATTAGTCTTTGACTAAGAAGAGATGACAGAGAACATATATTCTCTGAGTAAATTTGAAAAACAATTGAAGGAAAAACAATGAGAAGAAGAAAAGCTCCCACTCGTCCAGTTATGCCAGATCCAGTTTATGGAAGCAAAATACTGACGAAATTTATAAATAAAATCATGTTAGATGGTAAAAAATCTAAAGCAGAAAAAATCATTTACAGTGCGATGGATATCATCAGCTCTAGAGGTGAAAAAACTGGTATAGATACATTTAATGATGCTATTGAGAATATTAAACCTATTATAGAAGTAAAAAGTCGCCGTGTTGGTGGTGCTACTTATCAAGTTCCAGTAGAAGTAAGACCAGTTCGTCAACTTTCACTATCAATCAGATGGTTGATAGACTCATCTCGTAAGAGAAATGAAAGAACTATGGCTGAGAGATTAGCGAATGAATTAATGGATGCATCATCTGATAAAGGTAATGCATTTAAGAAAAAAGAAGATACTTACAGAATGGCAGAAGCTAATAAAGCATTTGCTCACTACCGCTGGTAGTAGTTACTATTTTCTAACGACAAGGGAAGGTAACACACTTTGGCTTTTATTCTATGCTTCGAAATGGCATAGAACACATGAGCCACGGTGCTGTCGGGAGCTAGTCCCATAAATTCCCTTGTCTGTGTTAACAATATATATAATTATAAACCTCTTTTATAAGAAAATCAAAGTTTTTTTATAAAAGAGGTAATCTCTACAACAACTTAAATAAGGTATTAAAACATGGCAAGAAGTCACAAATTAAATGATGTAAGAAATATTGGTATTGCTGCACATATTGATGCAGGTAAAACTACAGCAACTGAAAGAATTCTTTTTTATACAGGTGTTGAACATAAAATCGGTGAGGTTCATGATGGCGCTGCTACTATGGACTGGATGGAACAAGAGCAAGAAAGAGGTATTACAATTACTTCTGCTGCTACAACTTGTGAGTGGGAAGGTAAACAGATAAATATTATCGATACTCCTGGGCATGTTGACTTTACTATTGAAGTTGAGCGTTCTATGCGTGTTCTTGATGGTGCTGTTTCAGTATTTTGTGCTGTTGGTGGAGTTCAACCTCAATCAGAAACAGTGTGGAGACAAAGAAACCGTTATAAAGTTCCATCAATTGTTTTTGTTAACAAAATGGACAGAACTGGTGCAGACTTCTTTGAAGTTGAAACTCAAATCCGTGAAAGACTTAAAGGTAACCCTGTGCCTATTCAAGTGCCTATCGGTGCTGAAGCTGAGTTTGATGGTGTTGTTGATTTAGTTAAAATGAAAGCTATCGTTTGGGATAAAGATGCTGCTATGGGTTCTAACTACCATGTTGAAGAGATTCCAGCTAATTTAGTTGATGTTTGTGATGAGTATAGAGAAAAAATGCTTGAGTCTATCTCTGAAGTTGATGGAAATGAAGATTTTGCTGAGAAATTTTTAGAAGGCGAAGAGGTTACTGAAGAAGAGATTAGTGCTGCTATTAAAGCTGCTACATTAAGTATGGCAATTGTTCCTATGACTTGTGGTACTGCATTTAAAAACAAAGGTGTTCAAACTTTACTTGATGCTGTTGTTGCATATATGCCTTCTCCAGTTGAATCAGCTGCTATCAAAGGTACTTTGATGGATGATGAAGAAGTTGAAGTAGAAGTAGAATCAAGTGATGATGGTGATTTCGCCGCTCTAGCTTTTAAAATCATGACTGACCCATTTGTTGGTGTTCTTACTTTTATCCGTGTATATCGTGGAGAGTTAAGTGCTGGTTCATTTGTTCACAACACTACTAAAGATAAAAAAGAAAGAATAGGGCGTATCGTTAAGATGCACGCTATCAAAAGAGAAGAAATTAAAACTATCTATGCTGGTGAAATCGGTGCAGTTGTTGGACTTAAATCAACTACTACTGGTGATACTCTTTGTATTGGCGAGAAAGTTGTTCTTGAAAGAATGGACTTTCCAGAGCCAGTTATCTCTGTTGCTGTTGAGCCAAAAACTAAAGCTGACCAAGAAAAAATGGGTATCGCACTAAGTAAGCTTGCTGCTGAAGATCCTTCTTTTAGAGTTCATACTGATGAAGAAACTGGTCAAACTATTATCTCTGGAATGGGTGAGCTTCACCTTGAAATCCTTGTAGATAGAATGAGAAGAGAATTCTCTGTTGAAGCAGAAGTTGGTGCTCCTCAGGTTTCTTACCGTGAGTCTATTAGAGATGAAGTAGAGCAAGAGTATAAATATGCTAAACAATCTGGTGGTCGTGGTGCATTTGGTCATGTATATCTTAGAATCAAGCCAGGTGCTCCAGATAGTGGATTCGTTTTCAACAATATTATTAAAGGTGGAGCAATTCCAAAAGAATTTATTCCTGCTGTTGAGAAAGGTTGTAAAGAAACTATGGCTACTGGTGTTCTTGCTGGTTATCCTATGGAAGATATTGAAATCACTCTTTATGATGGTTCATATCACGATGTTGATTCAAATGAAATGGCATTTAAACTTGCTGCATCTATGGGTTTCAAAGAGGGTTGTCGTAAAGCTAGACCAGCTATCTTAGAGCCACTTATGAAAGTTGAAGTTGAAGTTCCTGAAGATTATATGGGAGATGTTATCGGTGACCTTAATCGCCGTCGTGGACAAGTTAATAATATGGGTGACCGTTCTGGTAACAAAATTATTGATGCATTTGTACCACTTTCAGAGATGTTTGGTTACTCAACTGACCTTCGTTCTGCTACTCAAGGTAGAGCAACTTATTCTATGGAATTTGATCATTATGAAGAAGTTCCAAGAAATGTATCTGAAGAGATTCAAAAAAAGAGAAACGGTTAGTTCTGGCACTAAACTTTCTTTCTTTTTTAGCTCTTAAGTTTTACTTAAGAGCTAAATTGTCGATATACTTCCAAAATATATAGGTCGATTTATGAAAAAAGCAATACTTTTATTTATACTCTCAACATTTTTATTCGCTCAAAATCCTAATGTTTATTCTGTTTTAGGAGATGTTATCTATGACAATGTTTCCCAAATACAAAAACTAATATATATACAAAAATACTCAAGATTTGAAAATAAAATAAATCAATACATAGTAGATGTCCAAGATGTAAAAGAGATGGGTTTTGCGATAGATATGGGTGATAAAGCTCAAGATAAAACAATTTATCTTAAAAAAATAAGAAAACTTTCAAAAACAAATGATTTTTTCCATAGAGATATTATAAAAACTTACGAAGCATCTATAAAAGATGAAAATAATGAACTTTTTTCACAAGTGATAAACTCAGGTCTATTTGATAGTGATAAAAATAAAGATGAAATAATGCGATATTATTTTACGCATATTGATGAGATAAATACATTTGGTGTGATACAAAAGTATTTAGATGAAGATGAAGAACTAAGAAAACAACAAGTCAAATCAAAAAAGATAGTTTTTACAAAAAAAGAGATTCAAGAAGCAAAAATAAGACGCATTCGTTTAAGAGATAAACAAAAGCAAGAAGAAATACAAAAGAAATTACAAGCAGAACTTATTCAAAAAAAGAGTGATATTCGTAAAGAACAGGTTCAAGAGTTAGCTAAATAAGTAAAATTTTTATCATCATCTGGTCGTCCATCTAATGTTAAAAAAGGCTTATAGTCTGACTTATAAGATAATGATGGACAGTCTTTTACATAATAACCTAAATATATCCAATCTCTTTTAGAATCAATGGCAAATTTTATTTGAAGCAATAGAGATAATTTCCCAAGTCCATATTTCATATAATCAGGGTCATAGTAAAAATATATAGACGAAATTCCATCTTCTAGTATATCGATTAAGTCAATGCCGATTAATTTATCTTCGTCATAGTATAAAACTTCATAACCAAATCCATTATGTCCATCAACAAAGGAACTGTAATAGTTCTGAGGATTTGTTTTAGTGTATTCCCAGCCTTTTTTTTCTTTCATATGTAGATGATATTTTTCAAAAAGATTTAGATGTGCTTGTGTCATGGTAGGCGTTTGAATATAACTTTTTATAAAGGAGGCTTTTTTTATAATTCTTCTATGTGATTTGCTAAATTCAAAATTATTGACATCTATTTTTATACTTTTACATTCATCGCAGTCTGAGCAAATCGGTCTAAAATACATTTTTCCAAATCTTCTATAACCACGCTCAATCAGGTCTTGACATTTTATATTATCACAGCCATCAATAACTTTGTAGTGCATAGTTTGCTCATTATCTTTAAGATAAGAACATTTATCGTTTAGTAAAAACTCTTTAAGTAGATTCATAGTGTGATTTTGACATAATTTGTATTAAAAAAAAGGTAACTATTGGAATTTTTTATAAAACATAAAATTATTATACTTAGAAGTTTAGGTGCTTTTATGCTTTTAGTTGGTTTTGTTGTGCATTTTTGGGTAACACCAAAAGAAGGTTTAACAAAAAATGAGATTGCAGCACGAAATGTTGCTAGAATGGAAGCTAAAGCATCTGGAGGCAGTTCTAGTTCTAAAAAATCCACAAAAAAAGATGATTCTAAATTTTTAAATGAGATGAAAAGTACTCAAGCTAAGCAGATGCGTTACTTGACAATCATCGTAATGATTTTAGGAGTTGGTTCTTTAGGGTATAGTTTTGTGAAGAAGAAGGAAACTTAAAGTTACACCTAGGGAGAGGAGGAGCTAGAGTGTTTATGTACCTCTGTTCATAGAAATGAGGACGCCTTCTATAAGTTTGTCCATATCTCCATCTAAGATGCCAGATATGTTTGATAAAGCTTCATTACTTCTTGTATCTTTGACTTGTTGATATGGTTGCATCACATAAGAACGGATTTGATGTCCCCAGCCTATCTCACTTTTTGCAACTCCGTCTAACTCTGCTTTTTGAGCTTCAAGTTCCAACTCATAAAGACGAGATTTTAGCATCTTCATTGCAGTTGCTTTATTTTTATGCTGACTTCTATCATTTTGACATTGAACAACTACTCCTGTTTGTATATGAGTTAAACGGATAGCAGATTCAGTTTTGTTTACATGTTGTCCACCCGCACCACTTGCTCTATATGTATCTACGCGAATATCTTTATCTTCTATAACTATATTTATATCATCATCAATTTCTGGAGAAACCATAACCGAGCTAAATGAAGTATGTCTTTTTGCATTTGAGTCAAAAGGAGAGATGCGAACAAGTCTATGAATCCCATTTTCTACTTTTAAATATCCATAAGCATTTTCACCTTTGATGATGATAGAAACATCTTTTATACCTGCTTCATCTCCAGCTTGATAGTCCAATACTTCTACACTAAAACCTCGTCTAGCTGCAAACATTTTATACATTCTAAGCAACATTGCTGCCCAGTCTTGAGATTCTGTTCCTCCTGCTCCTGGATGAATAGACAAAATAGCATTATTAGAGTCACTCTCCCCGCTTAGAAGCACTTCTACTTCCATATTGCGTATGAGTTGTTCTAACTGGGATGCCTCATCATAACAAGCCTCTATGGACTCTTCATCTTTTTCTTCTTTTGCCATATCGTATAGTTCGCTTGCATCTACTATGGCATCTTTAGCTAAAAAGTATTTATCTAGTTTTCTTTGAAGTTGAGTCTTTTCTTTTTGAATTTTTGCAGCATAACTAGCATCTAACCAAAAATCTTGTTCATTTTCAAGACTCTTTATAGCATCTAGTCTTGTTTGAATTTTTTGAGGTTCTACAACACCTGTGATATTATCCATTTTGAAATTCAAATTTTTTAAAAGTTCTGTATATTCGTAATTATCCATATTCTTGTCCATATATTGTATAATTGCGATTATATAAAACTTAGGCTTAAAATGAAGATTATATCAACACCGTTAGAACTAAAACGATACTTAAAAACTATAAATAAAACTATTGGCTTTGTTCCAACAATGGGTGCTTTACATGAGGGACACATATCTTTGATAAAAGAGGCAAGAAAGCAAAATGAGCTTGTTGTTGTATCTATTTTTGTAAATCCTACACAATTTTCAAAAGATGAAGACTTAGATAAATATCCTAAAAAAGATGGGGCAGATAAAAAAATATGTGAAATTAGTGGAGTTGATATTTTATTTTTTCCAAATGCAAAAGATATCTATGGCTCTGATGAAGTAAGTCTAATGGCTCCAAAAGTTCGTGGTTTTGTACTAGAGGGTTTAACAAGACCATCACATTTTAATGGAGTCTTAACAGTTGTGATGAAGCTTTTAAACATTGTAAATCCAACTAAGGTATATTTTGGAAAAAAAGATGCTCAACAGCTAAACCTTATAAGTTTAATGGTTAAGCAGTTGTTTATGAGTGTGGAGATAGTCGCAGTTGATACAGTTCGTGAAAGTGATGGTTTGGCACTTAGCAGTAGAAATATTTATCTAAGTAAAGATGAAAGAAAAGAAGCACTAAAAATCTCATCAGCACTTTATTTAGCTAGAAATCTTATCACAAGAAATATTTTAGAAGTAGAGGTTATAAAAGAGCAGATGCTAAACTCTCTTCAACCATTAGAAATTTTTTATGTTGAGATATTAAATCATGATTTTGAGATAATTAAAAAAGTAGAAGTTGGAAGAAGTTTAGTGTTAGTTGAAGTTAGAGTAGGTGAAACCAGATTACTTGACAATATCTGGCTTTAAGTAACCCTCTTCAACCATAATATCGACAATTTTTTTATAAACTGGCACAGCAGTAGCCGCTGCAAACTGACTACTTCTAGGTTGTATAACTATAACGCCCATAGTATATTTGTTTTGTTTGTCATTAGAAAATCCTAGAAAAGCAGTGTTGTATTTGTTTACATACTTTCCTTTTTCAACTATATGCGCAGTTCCAGTTTTACCACCTATGATAAGACCTTTAGTTTTTGTTTTTTTACCTGTTCCTTTATTTACTGTTTTGATTAAAATATCTTTTATTCTTCTTGCAGTTGAGCTTTTTATAACTTGAATTTGCCTCTCTTGCTCAACTGCTATGATATTACCTCTAGCATCTATAAACGAATCTACAATTTTAGGAGTCACCAATCTACCATTATTGTTAAAAGCACTATACGCGCGTATGAGTTGCATAAGATTTGCTCTCATTCCATAACCATAAGAACAAGTGGCTTTATATATTTGGTTGTTAAGTTTTGTCGAACTTGGAATAGAACCTACTTTTTCATAAATCATATCTGGTGTAGATTTTTGTGAAAAGCCAAACTCTTTAAGTCCATCGTGAAACTCTATGCCATTTAATTTTTGAGCTAGTTGAGCGATTCCAATATTTGAAGAGTGAACGATAACATTCTCAGCACTTAACCAATCAAATTTATGCTCATCTGTGATAACTTTATTGCCTATTTTAAAGTGTCCATTATGCCCATTTACTAAATCATAAGGATTTACCAAACCCTTATCTAAAAGCAAGGCAAAAGTAATAGTTTTTATAACACTTCCTGGCTCAAAACTATACTCGGTTACAGCACTATTTAAAGATGGGTAATCACTTCTTTTTATATTTTTTGGTAAAAATCTATTTGAAGATGCCAATGCAATAACTTTTCCATTGCTAGAGTTCATAACTGCTATTATGATTTGGTTTGCATCAAGTTTTTTTTTCATAGAGTCAAGCATTTTTTCTACTCGTATTTGAAAACTTATGGGGATATTTAGTTTAATGTCTAGCCCATTTATACTGTTTTTAGTAAAACTTTCTTTATTTAAAATGATATAGCCATTTACATCTCTTTTGCCTTGACTTATCTCATTTTGTCTAGGACTTAGAGCGTCTTCAAAGCTTTTTTCAATGCCCTTAACACCTTTTATGTAGGTATAACCATTTTCTTCAAGTTTATGTGGGTAACCAATGATGGGAGTTAAAAGATTTCCATAAGGGTATTCTCTACTTTCTCCACTCTCGATGATACTTAAACCGTGAAGAGTTGTTTTTCTTGTGCGAGGATTTTTTCTTTGTACAAACACTTTGTATCTTTTAAGTTCAAAGCGTAGCTTTTTTAAGTACTGTGCTCTTTGCTCGGAGATGTTGTAACTCAAAACAACTACACCTTTTTTTTGTTTAAGTCGTTTTTTTATCTCCGAAGTACTTACACCTGAGTAGATGCTAAAGAGTTGTATAAAAAGTTCTTTTTTTTGTGGGTCGATATAGTAAGTATTTACAATAGCTTTGTAGAGTTTTTTAGTTGTTGCCACATGAAAACCATCTGCACTAATGATGGCACCTCTTTGGGCTTTAGATGAGTTTTTCGTATATAAAGATGGAAGGTTACGAGATTTTACGACATGAACTAGCATGATTGTTAAAAAGATAAAAAAACCAAGCCCAATAAGACCAAAAAGAAGAAATATTTTTTTACTTTTATTTTGATTATCCACTGATTATAACTGTGTTCTTCCTAGTTCTTTGTAAGCATTTAAAGCTTTGTTTCGGATTTCTAGCATAAGTTTCATACTTGTTTCAGCTTTATTAATTGCAAGGGCTGCTTGATGAAGGTCTTTTACTTGTCCTGTTGCCATCTCGCCAATCGCAACTTCACTTTTTTCTTGAATCTCATTTACTTCATTTAATGCAGATTTTAACTGCTCGGCAAAAGCTGCTCCACCAGTGGCTTCAGTCTTGCTTTTTTGTTTTAGTAAGTCGGCTGTTGATGTACCCGATATGCTGTTTATTTTTCCAAATTCACTCACAGTTTATTCCTTCCTTAGCCTATTCTCAATAATGAAATCGCAGAATTTGCCATACTTTTTGAACTCTCAAATGCAGCTACATTTGCTTGATAAGAACGAGTTGCTTCTACTAAATCGGCCATTTCGATAACAGGATTAATATTTGGATACGCAACATAACCATTTGTATCTGCATCTGGGTGAGATGGGTCGAACTTTAGATTTGGTTTCGAATCGTCTCTTGAGATTTTATCAACGATTACACTCATTATAGCAGGATTTACTTTGTTGCCAAAATCGCCTTCATTTAACGGGTCTTCAAACTTAACACTGTTTGTCATGCCACTTATAGCTTTGTTAAATTGCTCACTAAAGTCTATAGCTTTAAAAACAACCTGTTTTCTTCTGTAAGGTCCACCTTCTTCAGTTCTGGTTGTTTGTGCATTTGCGATATTTTGAGAGATGACATTTACACGAACTCTTTGTGCGCTTAAACCGTAACCGCTAATATCAAAACTACTTAAAAAACTCATCTTAGTATCCTTTTACTATGTTTTCTTAGATGCTTCTATAACACTTTTAAAAATATTACTATCTTTTTTATTTGCTGCAACGAGAGCATTAAACATGATAGAATTTTTACTCATTTCTGTTGTTTCTATATCTAAATCAACACTATTCCCATCATTTCTCGCCATATGTCCATCTCTGAAAAAGACTTGAGGTTTAAATGAAGATTTTTCATCTTTAAAAGGAATATGCGCGCCATCTGTTTGAGCAAGTTCTAGTTTATTATTACGCTTATTTAAAAGTTCAGCTTTTTTTGCCGCAAGAGCGTCACCAAAATTCACATCTCTAGGTCTATAAAAAGGAGTATCAACATTTGCAATGTTTGAAGATATAAGCTCTTGACGCATAGCTCTAAAGTCAAGTGCATCTGAGATTAAACTGTGTGTTCTTGAAATTTGAATGCTCACAAGTGACTCCTTTTATACATATAGTATTTGTAAAGCAACTTTAGTTCCATAAAATGCTAGTGATATCTTAAGCAAATTTTAATGTAAAATACTAGATAATGACTACAAGGTTACTAGAGTAACTCATATTTTTTTAATTTAAGGAGTTCTTATGAAAAGAGCTGGTTTTACTATGATCGAATTGATCTTTGTTATCGTTATTTTAGGTATTTTAGCAGCGGTTGCGCTTCCTAAGTTTATTGGTGTTTCTGAGCAAGCTGAAGCTGGAAAGTGTAAGGCTGCTGTTGGTACAATGAACAGAACAGTTGGTCCAGCATTATGGTCTGATTCTTTATTGAATGGTAATAAAGGTTCGTTAAAAGCTGGTAGTACAGCACCATATAATAATACAGCCGGTGCAGCCGGTGCAATAGCTCTACAGTTCGAAATCCCAACTGCGTGTATTACTGCTTCTGGTACTATTCCTTTAACTTGGCTTGCTGATGGTAATGGTACTGGTATTGCAATTGGTGGAAAAACTTATTTTGTAGGTTTTACTGACGGTAATAGTACATCTGCTGCTACTTGGGTATGGCAACAACAGTAAACTCTTTACTCGTTCCACCTCTCCCGAGACTGTGAAATAACAACAGTTTATTTTACGGTCTCCAATGGGATGATTTTTTATCTTAAAATTACAGCTTTTCTACTTTTAAATTTAAGCATAAAGTAAATTCTAAAAAAACAAACTACATATAATAAAGAGTTAGCTATATATTGAGCTATTTCTTCTTTTATGGAACTTATATCTCTATTTTTTAAAGCTATCATCAGTTTTTGAAATAGATTTATACCTATCAAATTTAAAAGTCTTTTAAAGTTATAGCTAAACATGATAAGTGCATTTTCACCTGATACTTTTTCTTTGCCACGAACAAGATAATGATCCCAACCTAAAGTTCTTTTAATTGTTCCAAATGGATGTTTAACTATTGAACCTCTTTTTTTGACTATTACTTTAGATTCTTCAGTTTGCATCTTTTTATTATGTGCTTCTGTTATATACTCATGTTCCCATCTATATATTTGTTTATATGGTGCTTTTGTAGGTATACATTTATCTTTGAGAGGACAAGCTTTACATATTGCACTTGTACCTGTATAAATGAAATTAACTTTATCATTCTTTATTTGTGGTGCAATTCTTTTTTTAAGTTGATAATTATTAGGACATATATAGCAATCATTGTTATCATTGTAAATAAATTCATCTCTTGTAAATTTACCTTTGTCTTTTTGAACTTGTCTCATATTTGCTAAAGGAACAATAGCATTAATATTATCTTCACTACATTTTTTAAATTCTTTAGCACTATAATATCCTGTATCAGCTACTATCTTTAGTTTATCTACTCCTAAATTTTCTTTGGTCTCTTTCGCCATCTTATGCAGTTGTGCTCTATCGCTACCTACTGTTGAAATATCAGTAGCTACTATGAATTTAAATGAATCATCTACAACTATCTGTGAATTATATGCCATAAGGTTATGTGCAGGTTTTTTCATAAGAGAAGCATCTGAATCTGTTTTATTATATTGAGTTTTACCCATCTCTTCTAAAAGTTTTAAGTTTTTAGATAACTCTTCTTGTTGATATTTTAGTTTTCTTAAATCTTTTGGTAGTTTATTAATGATACTTGATGGTTGTTTCTCTTTATCTGCATACTCTAGTGATTTGAGATACTCTTCTATTTCAGTTTCAATTTTAGTTAAATCTTTATCCAGTGTCTTTTTCAATATTAGTTGATTTTTAGAGGCATTCGCTCTTAAAAATGCTCCATCAACAGCTTTTAATCCATCCCCTATTAAATCTATATTTTTACATAAAACTACAAACTCTTTAAATACTTGTTTTAGTGCTTTTGGATTCCTTGCTCTAAACTCTGATATAGTTCTATATGTTGGTTTTAAGTCTTGTGCTAGCCATATTAGTTCTAGGTTTCTTTTACACTCTTTTTCTAATGCTCTTGAACTTCTTATCTTATTTAGATAACCATAAATATATATTTTTAACAGTAGTTTAGGACTATAAGCTTTTTGTCCATCTGCTCTATCACTTTTTCTTGTATTTGAAAACTGCAGTTTAGTTAAGTCTAATAATTCTACATAAGAATCTATTGCTCTTACATTGTTATCTTCATCTACATAATCATCAATACTTGGTGGAAATAATAATTGCTGATTTCTATTTAAACCTTGTTTATATAGTTCACTCATTAGTTGCCTTAAAAGCCTAAATACAGGGCTTTGTTTGGTGTTATTATACTGAAAAATTGATTTTAAATTGCTTGATTGGATGTGTTTATATGAATGAGACTGGAAATAGTAGTTATTTCACAGTCTCTCCCGAGGTGGAATACATATTAAAACAATTCATGAAACACATTAAACAAACCCCCAAAATAATTTAGATATAATCTACTCCAATATAAAATAGGATAAATTATGAAAACAGCTTTCACTATGATAGAACTCATCTTTGTTGTCGTTGTCTTAGGAATTTTATCAGCTATTGCACTCCCAAAATTTGCATCTACAAAAAATCAAGCTGATATAGCTTCTGGACGGGCTGATGTTTCTGTTATTCGTTCTGCTATTGTAAGTGAGCGACAAACCCAACTTGTAAAAGGTGTTAACAGTTACATACCAAAACTAAGCCCAACCGGTGAAACTACAACCTTATTTAAAGGTGATGGGACTAGAAGTCTTTTGTTGTATGGTATTAGCGCTGGAACAGGCTCTGGTGACTGGAGCGTAGTTACTGGTTCAGGTGAAAAACAGTATCGATATCTTGTAAATGGAGTGACAACAACATTTGATTATAACAGTACATCTGGGATATTCGGCTGTGCAGCTGGTACAGGTAAATGTAACGCTTTAGTAAACTAAATTCTAGAGGATTATTTTGTATTTTTATGAAGTGTCAATCCTCTCTTCCCCTCTTAATCCTTTAACTTATCATTTTTCTTTATCTTTAGAAATTGGCACTATTGTAAATGTTGTTCTTAGAAATAAAGAAGTTAAAGCTACTATTATTTCTAAATGTGAAAAACCAGAATTTAAAACTATTGAGATTTTGAGTGAGAGTGAGTTTTTTTATTCACTTAAGCAGATGGCATTGGCTAAGTTTATTTCCACTTATTATGTTTGTTCTTTGGGTGAGGCTCTTGGGGTTATGACTGCGTTTTCTCGTTCCATCTCTCCTGAGATGGAACGCACATACATTAACTCATCTAGTTCCACCTCTCCCGAGGTGGAACTAACTCTTTCTTCAAAACAAACAAAAGCTCTAGACTTTCTAAAACAACATAAAACTTCTTTACTCTTTGGAGATACAGGAAGTGGAAAAACAGAAATATATATGAAATATTTTCAAGAGATAATAGCATCTGGTAAACGATGTATTTTTTTAATGCCTGAGATATCTCTTACTCCTCAAATGAGTCAAAGGTTAGAAGAGCATTTTGGGACAGATGTTATTATGTGGCACTCAAAATTAACTGCTCTTCAAAAGAAAAAAGCTCTTAAAAAAATTTATGATGGAAGTGCAAAAATAGTTGCTGGTCCTCGCTCAACACTTTTTTTACCAATAAATGACTTAGGCTTAATAGTCGTAGATGAAGAACATGATGATAGTTATAAATCATCTTCAAGACCAAGATATAATGCAAAAGATATAGCTATTTATATGGGTAAACTGCATGATATTCCCGTAGTTTTAGGAAGCGCTACACCATCTCTTAACTCCTTTGTTAAATTTCCATATTTTAGACTTAAAGGTGGATTTTTCAGTGCTAAAAAAGAGTTTATTTATGAAAAATCTAGTGAGAGTTTATCGCCTTTAATCATGGAGCATCTAGCCTCAACCATAAAAGCTAAAAACCAAGCGATAGTCTTTGTACCAACAAGAGCAAATTTTAAGTATCTTATTTGTGAGGATTGCGGACATACAGCACAATGTGTTTTTTGTAGTATTGGTATGAGTATACATCAAAAATCACGAGCATTAAAATGTCACTACTGTAACTTCACTCAAGCAATACCTCAAATTTGTAGTGAGTGTAAAGGAGCTTCTCTTATAAGTTCTAGACTTGGAACAGTTGAGGCAATAAAGCTTATACAAGAACAACTCACAGATGCCAAGATAGAGCAGTTTGATAGAGATGCAATTACCACAGCAAACAAACTAAAAAAAGCACTTAAGCGTTTTAATGAGAGAGAAACTGATATGCTTGTAGGAACGCAGATGCTAAGCAAAGGGCATGATTATCATGGAGTTACTTTAGCGGTGGTTCTAGGACTTGACAATATGTTAAATATGAGTGATTACAGAGCAAGAGAAAAGGCTCTGTCTTGTCTTATACAAGTATCAGGAAGAAGTGGTAGAGCAAAAGATGCAAAAGTTTTGATTCAAAGTTTTAATGAAGAGTTTTTTTCTACTTTCATAGATGATTATGAAGCTTTTTTGCAAGAAGAAAAAATCTTTAGAGTAGGGCTTTATCCACCATATAAAAAGCTTTGTCGGGTTTTGTTTAGTCACAAAAATGGAGCAAAAGCACAAGAAGAGATGCGAGAGATGAAAGATGATTTAGTTAAAATTTCAAATATAGAAGTTGTTGGTTTTGGGAAATGTGGAGTTGAGCGGATTGCAAATAAGTACAGATTTGAGATACTCCTTAGAAGTGATAAAAGCACGGATATTATAAAAGCTGTGTCTAGATGCAAGACTGGTTTAGCTGAGATTGATATGGATCCTATTGAATTTGGATAAGGATGTTATTGCGTTAATATATTATCAAAAAACCAGTAAAAAGACATAATCATACTAGGTGTTTTTTGTTTATCTTCATCAAACATAAACTCTTTTGCTTTGTTTATCGGAAGATATATTACTTCTATTTCTTCATCTTCTAAGCCACCACCATTATTTACTTTCATAGTCTCATCACATTCAGCATAAAATAGTGTTTGTTTAGTTCCAGAGATGCCAACACTTGTGTAAAATGAAGTTATTTTTTGTAAATTTTGCACAGGTATATCATAACCACACTCTTCTAAAATCTCTTCTTTTGCGATTTGAACTATTGAAGTGTCTTTATCTATAAGTCCCGCACAAAGTTCATACATCATTCCATCTTTCTCATTTGCATGAAGAACTGGGATGCGGAGTTGTTTTACAAGAACAAAGGCTTTTTTTGTTTTATGATAGATTAAAATTGAAACACAGTCAATCGTTTTAACCGATTCCCACTCTTTCTTTTTGCCATTTTGAGTGTAGTTTATCTTTACAGGTATTACAAATTTTGGATTTTGCAGTTTTGTTATAGAGTCTATTTTATTCACAATATGCTCCATTATAAAAGTAGCAAAAACTTTCTACTTTTTGAGGTTTAGTAAATGATGTTTCATTTGCTAGATGCAAAGCAATGCTCTCATTATAATTTTTCTGAAGCTTCAAAAAGGCTTTTTTCTCTTTTCCTTTTAATTTTTTTGTAGTAACTTGAACAACACGAAGAGGGTTTATAGCTCGACCTCTTTTTCTAAGCTCGAAGTGAAGGTGGGGACCAGTTGAGCGACCAGTGCTTCCAACATAGCCAATAGTATGACCTTTTTTTACATACTTTCCTCGTCTTATTCCTCTACGAAATGATTTTAAGTGAGCGTATCTTGTTTCGTATCCATCAGCATGTCTGATTTTTACAAGTTTTCCATAAGTTCCAAGTCTAGATGCATAGATAATTCTTCCGCTTCCAGCGGCAATAATTGGTGTTCCACGCCTTGCAGCATAGTCGATTCCAAGATGCGCTTTCCATTTATGTAGGATTGGATGCCATCTTCTTTTTGTAAAGTATGAAGAGATTCTTGCCCCTCGAACTGGACGAGCCAGTAAAAAACCTTCAACCTCATGCCCTTTTTCATCATAATATCGACCATCGCCATTTAAGTAGATAAAGTGTTGTTTTTTTCTCATCTCAATCATAGCAGTTTTTAGTATAGGCATCGAAAAAGGACGACCAAGACGATATTTTTGCTCATAAATAAGAACAAGTGTATCGCCAACCCTTAAATCTCTTTTAAAGTTTAGCGAATTTCTAAAATTTGAAACAAAAATTTGTGCAAGTTTTTTTGAACCAGTTGCTTTGATGATGTCATAATATGGAGAATTTTTTATTTTTAGTGTGAAGGCTTCTACTTTAGAACTGCTAATTATAGGAATTGCTTCAAAATGATAAAGATTTTTGTTTTTATAGATATGAATCTGTAGTTCATCATTTAGTGGAAGTAAGACTTGTTCTATCCTTCCCTCACTATCTCTTAATATTTGACAATGAACACCTGTTCGCATCTCTTCTGTTAATCTTTGGTCATCTATATCAAGCTCATAGTATAGTCTTTTAACAGGTAAGTTTTGTTTTTCCAAAAAGATAAGATAAGTTTCGCCTTTTATCCATCTAAAACGCTCAACTTGTGAGCCAAAAAGAGCAGTTGTAAGTAAAAAAAGTATAAAAAATCGTATCATCAAAATCCTAAAATCTTAAATATTAAAAAATAATCTGCAAACTCTAACAAAACTTGGCTTAGTGAGAGGTTTATTTGATATAATCGCATTAATAAATTATAAAAAGAGAGTTAATGAAGCATATAATTTTAATATTGGTTTTTGTATCTAGTTTAATGGCGGGAGTTGTAAAATCTCCACTTGTTAGCATCGACGAGCAAAATAGTTTGGCAACGATAAAAATAAATAAAATTGACATGGGTATGAGTGGTTTTATTTCTCATATTATTGCAGATGGTCATAGTGTAATTTTGAAAAATATAGAAGTAATTTCGTATGATAAACAAAGTAAAATAGCGACACTAAAAATGACACCTTATGATGCTCTAAGAAACAACTCTTTACCAAGTGGTAGATGGAGTGTAAAGGTTGGAGATACTGCAATCTTAGCTTTTGGTTACACAAGAGGTGTTTTAATCGCTCCAAATGATGAGATTTATTATAGAATTACAAAAAGTGTGAAGCACCTACAATGGGTTCATCCTGATATTTTCGCAACTATTTTATCTTTTAATGGTCATCCAACACCACTTCGTGAAGATTTTAAAAAGCTTTCTATTGCAACTTCTGTTGGTTTAGTCTTTTTCTTTTTAGATGAAAAACTTTATACAGTTGACTCTAAAAGTTTTAAGATTTTAAATGTTACAGATGCACATCTAAAGCAAGAGAGTATCAAACTTCCATTTTTCTCAAGAGTTGATAATATAGAAGCAAACTGGTTTGGAGCTGGAAATGATGAGTTAGAAGTGTATGAACCATATTATTTTGGACTTTTGAGTGAAGCAAATCCAGAGAACGAAAAGTTAAAAGAAGCAATTAAAAACTTTAACATGAAGGCTAAAAAATGATAGATGCAAAAGACATAGAACATTTTACTTCAATAGTTTCAAGTGAAAACATCTACATTGATAAAGCACATTTAATCGCTTACTCTTATGATGCAACAAGAGAGCATTTTGAGCCAGATGCTGTTATATTTCCAAGAAACGAAGAAGATATAAGTGCAATTTTAAAACACTGTAATGAAAAAAGAATAGTTATTGTTCCTCGTGGAGCAGGTAGTGGTTTTACAGGTGGTGCCTTGCCAAGTAGTGGTGGGATTGTTTTGGCTTTTGAGAAGCATATGAATAAGATTTTAGAGATAGATATGAAAAATATGGTGGCTATCGTTCAACCTGGGGTTATTAATATGGATTTGCAAAAAGCTGTTGAAGAGGTAGGACTTTTTTATCCACCAGACCCAGCATCTCAAGACTACTCAACAATCGGCGGAAATGTAAGTGAAAATGCTGGTGGTATGAGAGCTGCAAAGTATGGAATTACAAAAGATTATGTAATGGCAACTCGCGCTGTTTTACCAAATGGCGATGTTATTAAAGCAGGAAAAAGAACCATAAAAGATGTAGCAGGTTATAACATTAGCGGAATTTTAATAGCATCTGAAGGTACTTTAGCGGTTTTAAGTGAAATAACTTTAAGACTAATTCCTAAACCAAAGTTAACTAAAACTGCAATGGGAATTTTTGATAGTGTTAGTGAAGCTATGGAAGCAGTTTATAAAACTATGGCAAGTGGAATTACACCTGTTGCAATGGAGTTTTTAGACAACTTAACCATACGAGCGGTTGAGAAAACTTTCAACAAAGGTTTACCAGTAGATGCTGGGGCACTTTTAGTTACAGATGTTGATGGAAACTTAGTAGAAGATTTGGATTTTCAGTTAGCTCAAATAGAGAAAGTTTTTTGTGAAAATGGTTGTAGGGAATTTAAAATTGCTAAAGATAAAAAAGAGGCGGCTGATATTTGGTTTGCAAGAAGAAATGCATCACAGTCTTTAAGTATTTATGGAAGTAAAAAACTAAATGAAGATGTAACAGTTCCTCGTGCGGCTTTACCTGAACTTTTAGAAAAATTTTACGCCATTGCTGATAAGTACAAGATAAATATACCATGTTTTGGTCACACAGGTGATGGAAATGTTCATACAAATGTTATGGTAGATGGAAGTGACCCTGAGCAGGTTAAAATTGCTTACAAGGCGATAGAGGAAGTTTTCCAAGCAACTATTGACTTGGGTGGAACTTTGAGTGGTGAGCATGGTATAGGACTTGCAAAAGCTCCCTATATGAGTATGGCTTTTACAGAGCAAGAGATGAATCTTTTTAAGTCTATAAAAAAAGCTTTTGACCCAAATAATATTTTAAATCCTGCTAAGATGGGACTAAACTAAAGGCTAAATATGAGTGAAAACAGAGAAAAACTAAACTATATTTACAGACATACAAAGTTTTTTCTTAGCACATTTATAGATAAAGAACTAACTCTTTTTGCTGCAAGTCTTAGTTACTATACTATTTTTACTATTATCCCGCTACTTCTTATAATGCTTACACTTTTAACTTCTCTGCCAAGTTTTGCAGAACATTATGAGAGTATAAAAACATTTATATTCTCAAATCTTATGCCTGTAAATTCTGAAGCTGTTATGGGGCATATAGATGGTTTTTTGAAAAACTCTGCAAAGATGGGGGTTATCGGTCTTGTGATGATTTTAGTTGCTTCACTTTTGTTTTTTAAGAACTTTGAGTTTATAGCAAACAAGATTTTTCATGCAAAACAAAGAACACTTTGGGAGTCAGTTACAACTTACTGGACTATGTTAACTCTAACCCCTATTGCATTAGGTGCGTCTTTTTATATAACCGCAAAATTAGCTGTTGTTATAGAGTCAAATGAGATTACATCTGGCATAAATATTCTTCCTCTTGTTCCTTATATTATCATTTGGGCGTTGTTTTTTCTTATTTTTCAAATTGCAGCAAATACAAAGATAAATCCAAGAGCATCTTTGATTAGCTCTTTTATCATTGCTATCGTATTTAGTATTTCAAAAAATGCTTTTATAGAGTATGTTTTTTACAATAAATCATATACAACTATGTATGGTTCGTTTGCTATTATGATGTTTTTATTTTTATGGATTTATGTTTCTTGGATTATTTTCATTTATGGCTTGAAGCTATGTTACATGATAAATCGCGTATATGAAAATAAGCAGAGCAAAACTAAGTAAGAGCCAAATAATACTCTTTTTAAAAATACTTAAAATTGAAATAAATACAAATAAAACAAGATATAAATAGTCAAGTTTTATAGTAGTTTGATTTTGTTGCAAAAGTAAAAAAGAGTTTAACAAGCCATCAAACAAATCTCCAAAGCCAACAAGATGCAAAACAATACTAAGTGGATAAAAAATACTAAAGAGTGTTGTCCATAAAATGGATAGTGGATGATAGATGCTAAAACTTCCAAAGATAGATAGAGATAATGGTAACATCATAAGATACACCCAAAATGGAACTAAGACAAACTGTAAAATTTTGTTTAGATGCTTAAAGTGAATAAGAAATAAAAAGATATAAAATACACCACTTACAGATAGCCAAAAACCGAGTGCGAAAAAAAGTTTTGGTGCAAAAGATAAGATTAAAATAATTGTTAAAGCTAAGGTTTGCATCGAGATTATTTTTATACCTCTGTCATAAAGTATGAAACCAATAAGTAGCATAACAAAAGAGCGAAGTAAAGAGGGTGGCGAATCTAAAAATAAAAGATATGAAAATAAAAAAGAAACGACAAGTAAAAATAGATGAGTTTTTGAGTTTGTATAGGGAAAATATCTATTTTGAAAAAAAGTATAAATAGGGCGAAATAAGAAAAAGAGTAGGGCACTTAAAACTCCTAAATGAAAACCACTTATAGCTAAAAGGTGTGATACTCCAAGAGTTGAAAAAGTAGTTTGTAAGTTTTTACTTAGCGAGGAGGCAGTAAATAAGGCTTGATAAATCTTTGTTATATTTTCATCTTTATGTTTAGATGCTATGAAGGAGTTGAGTTTTTGTTTTAAAGTTTGTTTTTTATCTATGAACAAAACTTTACTAAAGGCATAAAAACTTGTAAGGTATTGGTGAAAATTTAACTCTTTTGGATAGATTTCAAGATGTAGTTTTTTTCCTTTAACTTCTTGAAATTTTTTTCTTGCACTTGTATAAAAAATAGAGCCATGATCAGTTTTGAGTTTTAATATTTGATACTCTTTTTTACCTTTTGTTTTTGAGTATTGCTTTAAAACAGTGGCGTTAACTAGGGCAGAGTCAAAACGAGTTAGTTGTTTATAGTTTTTGTAGTCTATGAGAAGAGAATAGGTGAAAATAAAAAGGCAAAAAAGTAAAAAGGAGAGGAACTCTTTTTTTGTAAAAAGTTCAACTCTCTCTAGACGCATCTAAAGAGGGGGCATTGAAATGGAGTTATTTCCAATATCGATATTTGCAGAACGAGTATCAATATTTTCATAGCTTGTTTCAACTCCTGCTGAGAATTTAGGAGCATCGACAAAGCGAGTAAGTTTTTTCTGAAAAACAAGTTTCACATGTCCTGTTGGACCATTTCTTTGTTTTCCGATGATAATTTCTGCATCTTCTTCATCTTTTTCTATATATTCAGATATAAACTCTTTACCATCATTTTTAGCAGCTTTTTCTCGCTCTTTTTCTTCTTTATAAAGATAAACATCATCACGATAAACAAAAAGAATAATATCTGCATCTTGCTCAATAGAACCAGACTCACGAATATCGCTCAGCATAGGTCGTTTATCATTTCTAGCCTCAAGAGTACGGTTAAGTTGAGAAAGTGCGACTATTGGCATGTCTAACTCACGAGCGAGCATTTTTAAGCCACGAGATATTTCAGAAACTTGTAAATGTCTGTCTTGTGTTCCGACACCACTCATAATTTGTAAATAATCAATGACTGCTATTTCTATTTCTGGGTGCTGATTTTTAAGTTTTCTTAGTTTAGAACGAAGTTGATTTATATTTATACTTCCTTGGTCATCAACAAATAGTTTGGCACTATTCATTTTATCTATCGCACCATGCAGTGAACTCCATTGTTCATCGTTCATATCACCAAGACGCAGTTGGGTAAGAGGTATAGATGTTTGAATACTAAGAAGTCTTAACATAAGTTGTTCTGCTGGCATCTCTAAAGAAAAAAATGCCACACCTTTACCCTGAGTTATAAGAGAATTTACTGTGTTAAGCACAAATGAGGTGTTATGTGTAACTGTCATATCTTCTAGTAAGAAAAGATGGTTTCCATCAATTGTAAATCCGTAATAATCATCTACTTTATCATACTCTACATTTATACCAGTATGTTGAACATCTCTTTTTGCAAGTAGTTTTCTTGCTTTTTTTCTTGAGATTTTTGTTGGAATTTTGTCTAAATCACCAACAATACGAAGACGATAAACATCACATTCATAATTTATTTTTTTGATTCTTGCTTTTTTTGTTTTTAAAGAAACTCGAAAGCCAAGAGAGTCTGCAAGATATTTTATCTGATGCGATAATCGTTCATCTTTTTGAACTATCTCAAATACATTAAATTTAGCATCATAGTAACCATCGCTATCTAGTAAACCTGCTAAAAGTTTAAGTCTATTTTTCTGTGAATTTTGTATATAGTTATGTGGGATATGCTTATTATTTAAAACACCTAAATCTCTTAACTTTTTTTGTAAGGATATATCTTTGTATTTAGATACACCTCTTTGACCTGATGTTATACTGTACATAGGACATTTGTCTTTAGGAGTTTGCTCTGATAGTTGTAAGTTTAGCTCGTTTGCATATTGACTAAGGTACTCAATGATTTCGCTGTCCATTGTTGCAATGGAAACATTTGAACTTGTTCCATCACCAAGCCAAAGACCTAAAAAATAAGGATCGATGTCAAGTTTTTGTTTTTTAAATTCGATGCCAACTTTATAGCCTTTGTAGTTTGTATGAAATTTATTTGACTTTTTGTTGTAATCTTTTATGGATATATTTAATACATCTCCATGTTTATGCTTACCTTCGTTACGACTTCTTTTTAGAGATAATATATGTGATTCATTTACTCTATAGTCTATCCCCTTATTTTGCCGTACCCAGTACATTTTTTCCCGTCCACGAGCAAGTGAAAGTACATTTCTAGGTGTTGAATCATTACCCATTATCTGGTCACCAACTTTTATATCTTCTACATTTTTAAGAGTCCCATCAAACATCACTATTTTTGTTCCAAGACCAAGACATTTCCCCATCGCAGGTCTTGCAGCGATGATAACTAAGTCACCTTTACCAAAACCTGTTGTCATTTTGTTTAGTTCATGAAAGCCTGTATCTACTCCTACAAGAACACTATTTCCTCTATCTTTCATCTCTTGTATGTATGCCATTGTGTCAAATGTCATTTGAGGAGAGTCTTTAAAATCACTTGTTTGGTTGTCTTGAGTTATCTCATAAAGTTTTTTCTCTACAATATCAATAACTTCAGCAGATGGAAGTTCTTCTTCAACGGTAACTCTTTTTATCTCTGTTGTAAGTGTGAGCAGGTGACGCTTTAAAGACTTATCTTTTATCTCATCAACATAAGCTTTTGTGTTTGAGATAGGGTTTGCAGACAAAATCTCAAGCATAACTTGTTCATCAAATTTTTTGATTTTTATGAGTTCTTTTTTTATAAACTCTTCATCAATAGGTTGGTCTTTTTGCATAAGAGCAGTCATGGCTAAAAATATATCTTTATGCGCAGGAAGATAAAAATCTTCTTCATTTAAGGCTACACTTAACTCATCAAACTGCTGAGGTTCAAACACTATTGAGCTTAAAATACTTCTCTCAAATGCTAAGTTATATAGGTTGTCTTGCATTATTCTACTTCCTTAGCCATATTTTCAATTTCACTCACAAATCTATCAACAAGTTCACTTTCATTTAGATTTGCAACAACTTCGCCTTTTACCATGACAAGACCTTTGCCTTTTCCATAAGCTATGGCTACATCAGCGTGAGCGGCTTCTCCGATGGCATTTACTACGCATCCCATTACTGAAACATTTAGTGGTGCTTTTATGTGTGCAGTTCTTTTTTCTATCTCAGCAACAGCACTTACTAAGTCAGCTTCGATTCGACCACAAGTTGGACAAGAAATGATGTTAAGACCATCTGGCATCGCTCCACTATCTTTTAGAATTGCACGAGTTACATTTATTTCTTCTTCAAGTTCCCCTGTGATAGATACTCTCATAGTATCTCCGATGCCATCTAGTAAAAGTGTTCCAAGTCCGATAGCACTTTTTACAGTTGCATGAAAAAGAGTTCCAGCTTCTGTAACTCCAAGATGAAAAGGGTAGTGATTTTTAGGTCTTAGCATTCTGTACGCATCTACTGTTCTTTGTACATCACTAGCTTTTAGTGAGATTTTTATATCGCTAAAACCTAAGTCTTCTAAATATTTGATATTGTACTCAGCAGATGCAACCATGCCTTGGGCTGTTTGTCCATACTTGTTTAAAAATTCTTTTTCTAAACTTCCTGCATTAACACCGATGCGAATTGGAATATTTCTAGCTTGACAAGCTTTTACAACTTCTTTTACTTTTTCTTTTGAGCCAATATTTCCAGGATTTATTCGGATGCAGTCAACAACTTCAGCAGCGATTAGAGCGTATTTATGGTTAAAGTGGATATCTGCAACAAGAGGGAGGTCTATTTGCTCTTTTATACTTTTTAAGGCAAGAGCATCTTCCATGTCAGGAACAGCACAACGAACGATGTCACAACCTGCAAAGTGAAGTCTTTTTATCTGCTCAACCGTAGATGCTATGTCAGCAGTTTTTGAGTAAGTCATAGACTGAGTTGATATTGGGGCATCGCCACCAACACCAACATCACCTACAAATATTTTTTTAGTTTTAACTCTATTTATCATAAAAAGATTTTATCTTTTTTGATATAAGAGAGTGCTTTAGAACTTAAAAGTTAGGTTAGTATATATGTACCTTCCTGGTTCATTAAGAAGCATAATATCTGTTGCTCCGCCAGCTACTAGAGTTAAATCAGCATAAGTATTACTCTGTGCATAAGTTTCATCAAATAGATTATTTACACCAAGAGTAAAATCAAAGTTTTTATTTATAGCATGTTTTATTTTTAAGTTAAGTATCGCCCATGAACCTAACTCTTGCTCACCGTTGTCAGAGTCATAATTACTCCATGTATCAGAAGCTTGTACTTCAACAGTTGCGATTGAGTTGTTTTTATACTCATAATTAAGAGCTATATTTCCTCTAAGTGGTGCCATATCTGATAAGTCTTTATCAGTTTGTCCTGCTAATGCTTTATCTTTTTCACCTCTTTTGTATGATACACCTGCATCTACAGTTACAGAATCAGTCGCATAAACAGAAGCACTTAACTCTGCTCCATAAACTGTTGCATCTATGTTGTTAAAGTTGTTTTTAGTAACTGCTACATTATTTGCTTGTTTTTGGTAGTAGATATAGTCACTAAGCATTGAGTAAAAACCTTTAATTTTTAGTTTAAATGTATCGTTGTCAGTTTCATATCCAAAGTCAACTTCTCTATTTGTTGTCTGTTTTAGCTCAGGAGTACCAACTTGGTTTGGACCTTTTCTAAAGTATAATTCTCTAGCATCTGGAACACGAGAAGCTTGACCAAAACCTATAAATAGTTTATTGTCTTTGTTTAGGTTATATGCAGTAAAAATATTTGCATTTAGTGCTGAGTAGTTTTGAGTATCGCCATTAGCATCATCTGATTTTATCTCAGTTGAGTCATATCTAGCACCAAAAGAAACATTAAAAGCACCATAAGCTTTTTCTACTTTTGCAAAAACTGCCATATTTGTAGTATCAGTCTCCGCGATGCTAGTTCCTTTAGTAGCTCCTGTATTGTTATTAATATAATGACCTTTCCAAGTTCTATTACTTGCATCTAAACCAACTAAAAGCTTATGATTAGCGATGTCAAATGTATTTTTAAGTTTTATACCTTGCATAGTAGTCTTCATATGGTTAGTAGTATTTGTCATACCTCCTAAGCCTGCATTTCTATACTCTGTACTCATTGGATGATCAACATCAGAGTAGTAATATTGTAAATTAATATTCTGATATATATCATTTACTTTATCCACATTGTACTCTACGCTGTATATATTTGAATCATCTCTAATAGCATCCATTGGAGTATTTGGATATAAAACATCGCTACTTCTGTTAGCAGTGTAACTCAGACGAAGTTCTTGATCTTGTGCAGTAGTGATGAAAGCTTTAGACATAATAGAATCTTTTTTATACGCTCTCATATCTTCATATTTAGTTTGATATTTATTTCCATTTACTGAAGCATTCTTTTTAGTCTGTTGTGAAAGAGTATCTCCATTACCATCTTTGTACTGGTCACTTGACTCACTAGAACCGCTCACTAAAACTCTGATAATATCATTTCCTCCACTTATAGTTACACCAACTTTTGTATAGTTAAAACTTCCATAACCAAAGTTTACTTCACCATGAAGTTTTTGTGTAGGAGCTTTTGTTTTTATTTTTATACCACCACTCATAGTACCAAAAGTCTCAACATCATAAGGACCTTCTATGACCTCTATTGTTTCGATTTGATTTGCAAGAACATGAGAAACAGGCGGATCCATTCTGTTTGGACATGCTCCACAAACTTTTGTTCCATCAACTTCAACAGAGATATTATCTCTTTTTTGACCGCGAATATAAACATCATTTGCGATACCACTACGGCGGTTCATATCTATACTTGGTACGCTTGTACTTAGTGCTTGAGCTAAATCTGCTGATACTTGAGCATTTTGGCTAACTTGAGTTATGACAGTTGATTCTATATTTATTGGAGTGAGTTGTACTTCACCTGCATAAATAGAAACAATAGCAACTAATGAAAGAGGTATAATTTTATTCATCTAAAAACCTTAAAATTTAAATTTTGTAATGATATAAAAATAGCGTTACGAAAGTGTTAATTAATTTTTTATACTATTGCGCATGAGTAAAATACAAAAAGTAAAAAGAGTAGTTTTAATAGCCCTAAGTTTTGGTCTTGCGACCTATTTAATAATGAGTGGTTCAGCAATGCTAGATAAAGAAGAAAAAGCTTCTTTAGTTGAGGTGAATGCCACTAGCGAAGTTCATAGTGACGCAGTGAAGTGAACCTCGTTGTTTAATGAGAGTAGAGCAATCAATACCAATGATTTCTCTGTTTTTAAAGGTATTTTTGAAAATCTCTAAAGCATCTGTGTCTTGTTCGACTCCATAAGTAGGAACTAAAACAGCACCATTTATAAAGAGAAAATTTGCATAAGTTGCGGGTAATCTTTTTTTATTTTCATATATTGCATCTGTCATTGGAAGTGCGATTAAGTTAAGTTTGAGTCTAGATGCAAATTCTTTAAGTTCATCTTCCATCTTTTTCAACTCTACAAAGTGTTCATCATTCGCATCTTCACATTTAACATACATAATGGTTCTAGCATCTACAAATCTTGCAAGTGTATCTATATGAGAGTCTGTATCATCTCCTGCTAAATAGCCATGATTTAAGTATAAAATTTCATTTGCTCCAAACTCTTTTTTTAGTTTTTGTGTTATTTCATTTTTGCTTAACTTTGGATTTCTATTTTTGTTTAACATACAAGCAGAAGTTGTAAGAATCAGCTCATCTCCATTACTCTCAATCGCTCCACCTTCTAAAACAAAGTCTATTGTTTGCATCTGAGCTTTGTAATGTTTTTTTAGATAAGAAGTTAAAAGGTCATCTTTTTTATAGTCAAATTTCTCGCCCCAAGCATTAAATGTAAAGTTAAGTAGTTTTATTTCATTAGCATCTATGATAGATATAGCAGAACAATCCCTCGCCCAAGTATCATCGCTTTCATATTCTACAAAATGAAGATTACTGTTTTTACTAAAAAGCTCTTTTACAGCTTTGATATTTTCACAAATAACTAAACATTTTTGGTATTTTATAATTGCGTTGATGATGTTTATAAAAGTGTTTTGCACCTCATCTAAATACTCTAACCAATCAGTTTTTTTATGAGGAAATATTACTTGAATAAAACTTTGTTCTTCAAATTCTGCGATTAGGCGTTTCATAGTGTATAATTCCTTTATGGCTTACATAACTTTAAATAAAAACAATTTTTTTAATAACCTTGATATTATCACAAATCAGACTAAAAGCAAAGATAAAGTAGCGATAGTTTTAAAAGATAACGCTTATGGACATGGACTTCTTGAGATTGCTCTTTTAGCTCAAAAGTATGGCATAAAAAAAGCAGTTGTCCGCTCCGAGATAGAAGCAAAAAAAATAGAGAAGTTTTTTGAGTATATCTTAGTTTTAGCAGATTATCCTTCACGAGCAAATGAAAAAATGAGATATACCATTAACGATATTAATTCAATACAAAAGTTTACAAAAGGGACAAAAGTAGAGTTGAAAGTTGACACAGGAATGCATAGAAATGGCATCGATATGAGTGAACTAAGAGAAGCATTTTTAAAAATCAAAGAGGCAGGGCTTAATTTAGAAGCAATTTTTATGCATCATAGAAGTGCTGATGAGTTAAGTAGTGAATGGTTTTGGCAAAATAGTAACTTTAAAAAGATTAAATATCAGGCAAAAGAGTTAGCTACTGAGTTTGGTTTTGAGCCACTTAGATTTCACTCTGCAAACTCAGCATCTATACTTAGAACTTCAGATTTTGATGAAGATATGGCAAGAGTTGGCATCGCTGCTTATGGTTGTCTAGATGCAAATGAAAAACTATTACCTGTTCTTTCTTTACACGCAGATAAAATATCTTCACGAAATGTAAAAAAAGGTCAAAAAATTGGTTACGGTGGAACTAAAACTGTTCAAAAAGATTGTACCGTTTCAAACTATAACTTTGGTTATGCAGATGGATTTTTTAGAACACTCTCAAACAACTTTACAACTCCAGATGCAAAAGAGTTAGTTGGAAGAATATCGATGGATAACAGTTCATTTATAAGTGAAGATGAAAAACTTTTAATTTTTAATGATGCACGAGTTGTTGCTCCGTTAGTTGGAACTATATCTTATGAAATATTAACATCTCTAAAAGCGGATTTAAAAAGAGAGATAGTTTAAGGTAAAATTCTTCGACTTTGCCAGTATCTACTTTTCCAGTAAGGGTTACTTAAACTAGAGATGCTAACCCCATTTTTTTGTGAAGCGTGCATAAACTTGCCTTTTTCTATAACTATACCAGCGTGTCTTGAGTTATAACCTATTTTAAAAAATACTAAATCTCCCTCTTTTGTAGAATTTTTACTAATTAAATAACCTTTTTTCACTTGGTTTTTTGTAGTTCTAGGTAGTCTTATATTAAAAGCATCTCTGTAAACGATTTGAATAAGAGAAGAACAATCAAGTCCATATTTATTCATACCACCATATTTATAAGGGGTTCGATACCATTTTTTATATTCATGGTAAAGAGCAGTTGTTATCCAATTTTGTTTTTTAGGTTTGTATTTTGGTGGAGCATAATTTTTTTGAGATTTTGAAGAAGTTTCTTGATATGAGTGTTGTCTTAGTGTTCTTGAGGAACAGCCACTAAAAAGAATGAGTATAGATGCTAAAAGTAAAAGATGAAACATCTCAAGAGTTTATTTTAATAATAGCATTTGAAAAGATAACACCATCTACACCAATTATAGCTAATTCTTCAATCTCATTTTCATCTAAGACATGAACTAAAATTTTTGCATCAAAAAGGTAGTTATTTGCAATATTTTGAGCTGTTTTTGCTAACTCTTTGGGTATTACTATAAAACTAGCATCTAAAGATGAAGCATAGATTAGTTGAGTTATATCATTAATGCCTAGTGCTAAAATAATTCCGTTTGTTGTTGCATGATTTATAGTTTCTAAATTATCTTCACTAAAATCAAGATATATGGTTGAGTTTGGAGGTGTTTTAGAAATAGCATCTATGTTTGTAACATGGTAAAACGAATCATTTTGTATAAATCTGTGTCCATATATTAGCATTATGATTTCTCCACACACTCTTTTGAGCAATAGTATTTATTGCTACTTAAAATTGTATCATCAAGTTCACAATAGATGCCACATTCAACACACTCTACCAGCTCATTACTAGGTTTTCTTTCTTTATGTTGAGTACCTTTTTTACTATGAGATACAGCAGGTTTTTTCTTTATAAAAACAAAGTAAACAAAGGCAATAACCCCAACAACAAGTAAAAATTTCAATATCATTATATATCTTCTCCAATTAGTAAATAGTGTCTATTCTTAGTTTTTATGATTTTATGTTTGATACTCTCATCAATCTCATCATAAACTTTTTCTCCCTTATAAAAAAGAAGCTTTGAGTTTTCATCTCTAAAGTTTTTACTCAAATTAAGTAACATTTTTGTGTCAGTTACTGCTCTTGAAGTTACAAGAGAAAAGATTTTACTTGGCATGTCTTGGACTCTTTTTTTAACAACCCTAACATTTTTAAGACCTAAGTCAGCTTTTATAAATTGTAAAAAACTAGCTCTTTTTTTTAAAGGCTCTACTAAGGTGACCTCCGTGTTTGGCATACCAAATGCGAGTATCATACCAGGAAATCCAGCCCCTGTCCCAATGTCTAAAAGAGTTTTTGTTTCTTTTAAAAAACTAAGAGGAAAAATGGCATCGTAGATAAAAGCATCTATGGTTTCTTCATCTTTTGCACCAGTCAAATTATGAATTTTATTCCATTTAAAAAGATGTTCTTTGTATTTTTGAATATTATAAAAAAAGTCATCAGGTAGTTGTATATTGTCTTTTTGTAGAGTTGTTTTTAGATTCAATTTATTGCCTTGAGATTATGAAAACATACTTGATAGTGATTTAAAAAAACCACCTTCTTCAACTAATTCTTTTATAAATTCATCATAGTTTATTTTATTTCTATCTAAAAATCCTAGAAAATATTTTAAAGAATCACTAACACCATCTTTTTTTTCTATTTCAAGAAGTTTTTTATAAATAAGAGTCATTTTGTCTATCGCTTTTTGAGGAGGTACTCTTTGAAACGAGGTATAAGCAATAATATTATTTGTTTTATGGTCTCTTTTTATTTCAAATTCTGCAACAACCCAGTAATAATGTCCATCTTTTGTTAGATTTTTTATAATGCTAGTGATACTTTTACCTTTACTAAGTCTATTCCACATCATTTTAAATATTGCTTTTGGCATATCTGGATGTCTAATGATGTTATGTTCTTGATCTAAAAGTTCAGATTCTTTATAACCAGAAACTTTGCTAAAGTAATCATTAACTTCTATAATGATTCCTTTTTCGTCAGTTTTAGAGATTAAATATTTTTTTGTACTAAAATTTACTTCATTATTCGTGGGTATAGGGCGTTTCAAAACAAGACTCCTGAAAAATTTAGATTATTATATACTTTTTTTAATAAAATTATGTAATAATAAGAATAAAATTAATTAAGTGTGTACATATGGACAAAGTAAAGACAATAGAATCATTTCAAAACGCTAAAAAAGCCTATGAAGAACAGATGGAAAAACTAGAAATTGCTATGGACGGTTCAGACATCAAAATTCCAACAGCAGCTTTGCAAACAGCCTATGTTTTTGGAGAGTGGTTTTATTTAAAAAATGAAAACATAAGATGTATATTGGGCTCACTTTTTTACGATAAGATAGAAACACTTCATGTAAGATGGCATGAAGAATTTGTAAAAACATTTGATATTTTTTTTCAAAAACAAAAGAAAGGTTTTTTTCAAAATGCATTTGGAAGTTCTAAGGTAACAGGAATGGAACTAGAAAAAGCAAAAAGTTACCACAGGGAACTAAAAGGCATTACAAAAGAACTTATAAAGACCATAGATTCTTCTGAGCGAAGACTTAGTGCTTTAGCGGAGTCTAAATTTAGCTAAAGTAGATGCCCAAGTTCATCTTTTTTTACATTTAAATAATCTTCATTATGGGTGTTTGACTCTATAATGATAGGTACTCTTTTTACAATTTCAATATCACTAATTGAACTTATTTTATCTGGATTATTTGTAAGTAGTTTTATCTTTTTTATGCCAAAATGATGTAAAATAAATGTAACCACTTCATAGGTTCTTTCATCAGTACGAAAGCCTAGTTGATGGTTTGCTTCTACTGTATTTAGTCCATCATCTTGAAGAGCATAAGCATTTATTTTGTTTAAGAGACCTATATTTCGTCCTTCTTGACGCAAATAAATAACCATACCGTTTGTTTTATTTGCTAGTTTAAGCGCGAATTGGAGTTGTTCTCCGCAGTCACACTTTAAACTTCCTATGGCATCTCCGGTTAAACACTCTGAATGAACTCTAACTATTGGAACTTCGTCTAAGTTATCTTTGTATATTACAAGATGCTCTTTTTCTCCTTCTTTAAAGGCTTTTACTTTGAAGTTACCAAATTTTGATGGTAGGTTTGCTATCTGTGAAATCTCTATATTCAATTAATGTACCCTAACTTAACATTAAACCCAACTATGAATAGACTTCTTGCATAATCTGGGTTAAAACGATAAAATAAATTTTCAAAATTATAGCTAAAAAAGGTTTATTATGTTTCAAAGATTTCGTAGAACTCGTTTAAATAATCATCTTCGTGCCTTAGTAAGAGAAACAAGTGTTAGTGTAAATGACTTTATTTATCCACTTTTTGTTCGTTCAGGTGAAAATATTAAAACAGAAGTAGCATCTATGCCTGGGGTATTTCAGATGAGTTTAGATGAAATTTTAAAAGAGTGTGGAGAGTTAAAAAAGTTAGGACTCTACTCTATTATTTTATTTGGTATTCCTGATGTAAAAGATTCTATTGGTTCTGATTCTCTTTGTGAACACGGAATCATAGCATCTGCTATTCGTGCCATAAAAAAAGAACATCCTGAAATGTTTGTTGTTACAGACCTTTGTTTTTGTGAATATACAGACCATGGACATTGTGGAATTATAGATGCTAAAAACGAAACAGTAAATAATGACGCAACTTTAGAAATATCAGCACAGCAAGCTCTTATACACGCAAAAGCTGGAGTAGATATGATAGCACCTTCAGGAATGATGGATGGAATTATACAAACACTTAGAGCTGCGCTAGATGCTAATGGTTATGAGAATTTACCAATCATGGCATACTCTACAAAGTTTGCATCTGGATATTACGGACCATTTAGAGATGTTGCAGAATCTACTCCATCTTTTGGTGATAGAGCTTCTTATCAAATGGATCCAGCAAACAGACGAGAAGCTATAAATGAATCCATTTCAGATGAGGCGCAGGGAGCAGATATACTTATGGTTAAACCTGCTCTTGCTTACTTAGACATAGTTCGTGAAATCAAAGACAATACTTCCCTTCCTATGGCAGTTTATAATGTAAGTGGCGAATACGCAATGTTAAAAATCGCAGGTTTAAATGACTTAATAGATTATGAAAGAGTTGTTATGGAAACTATGATTTCTTTTAAAAGAGCAGGAGCAGATATAATTATTTCTTATCATGCAAAAGAAGTTGCTAAAATGCTTCAAAAGTAAAATTAGGGTATAATAAATGCTTTTTTAAATAAAGTATTTTAGTAAAAGGATTTTTATTGCGACATTTTTTAACATTACAAGATTTTACAAAAGAAGAGATATTAGAGATTATCGATATAAGCCTTGAAATAAAACAAAATCTTAAAGAAAAAGTTTATAAAAAAGAGTTAGAGAATCAGACCCTTGCAATGATTTTTGAAAAAAGTTCAACTAGGACTAGAGTTAGTTTTGAAACAGGTATGTCACAGTTAGGCGGTCATGCGCTATTTTTATCAAACCGTGATATTCATTTAGGTCGTGGAGAACCCATTAAAGACACAGCAAGAGTAATAAGCTCTATGTGTGATATGGTAATGATTAGAACTTTTGAGCAATCGATGATAGAAGAGTTTGCAAAATTCTCAAAAGTACCTGTTATAAATGGCTTGACAGACTATTTTCATCCTGTACAACTTTTAGCAGATTATATGACTTTAGTGGAATATGAAGCAAGTGAAAATATTATTTGTGCTTATATTGGCGATGGAAACAATATGACTCACTCTTGGATGATTCTTGCGGCAAAACTTGGCTTTGAGCTTAGAATAGCAACTCCAAAAGGTTATGAAGTTGATGAGGATGTTTTGCAAGTTGCACTTCTTTTAGCAAAAGAAAGTGGAGCTGTTATAAAAACTATGCATAATCCTTGTGAAGCAGTAAAAGGTGCAAGTGTGGTTACAACAGATACTTGGACTTCGATGGGTAAAGAAGAGGAAAAAGAACAACGCATAAAAATATTTAAAGGTTTTATGGTAAATGATAAAATGATGCTTTTAGCTAAAAAAGATGCTAAGTTTTTACACTGTTTACCAGCTTATAGAGGCTTGGAAGTAAGTGAGAAAATCTTTGAAAAACACTCGAAAATTATCTTTGATGAAGCAGAAAATAGACTTCATGCTCAAAAAGGATTAATGGTTTGGTTAGATAGACAAAGATAAAATCTTCTGTCTAAATCCATCCTTTGGAATCTTCTAAAATAACTTTATTGTTAATGTTATAAACTTCAATAAGTAAAGAAATTAAATCCGTACCTTGGTTAAAATATTTGTTGGTATTTAAATTTATCTCTTTTTTTCTTAAAACATTTGTTTTTGTTAAATAAATATAAGCCTTGCTATCTTGTTCAATTTGAGCGAGTTTTATAGAAATGTCTGCTTCAAAATGACTTTTATTTTTAGATATTACAACTTGCATATCTGCTAATAACTTTGAGTTTAAATTTTCTATCTCATGTATTATTGCTAGCATCTGAGCATTTTGCTTTGGAGTAATCTTTCTTTTTGCAACTATACCAGAACCCATACCTCGCATCTGTCCAACATACTCAGTAAAAGGTAAAATAACTTCCATCATAATAGTTGATAGTTCCTTACCTAATAGATTTAAATCTTCAGAACCACGCTTAGAAACACTTTGTGCAAGCATTAAAGTTTGTTCTATTAATTCTGTATATTTGCTAAATACACCAGCAGGCTCTCTATTAAATGCTACTCTATTAAGTGATATTAATGATTGAGATATTGAAGTTGCTCTAGAGTTTATAATAGGGTCAGCAGCTAATGGAAGTGACTCCATTATTCCTATGGCTTTTTTCATATTTTTTCTTGTTCCATAAACTAAAAGCATAGAAGTTGTATTTCCATTGAGGTAATTATTTGTTAAACCTCTTGTTTTTTGAGTTGCTATTACTAAATCTTTAAGAGCACCAATGTACTTTGAATTTTCTTCTTGCCCAGAATTACTAAATAAAGATTTGGCATTTAGGGTAAATATCAAACTCATTATTATAAGAAGTATACGCATTATTTTATCCTTAGTCGTTTAAATGTTTATATTGTATCACTTTTTCTTTATTAGTAACTAATTCCTGTTGCATTTCTTATTTTTTCTATCATTGGAGAGGCTACTTTTTTTGCTTTTTTTGCACCATGCTTTAAAATATCTCTGACTTCATCTTGATTTTTTTCATAGTAAGAGCGTTTTTCTCTAAATTCTGCAAAATATTTCCACATAACTTCAGCTAGATAGAGTTTAAAATGACCATGACCTTCTTTGCCACTTTTGTATCTGTTTTGAAGTTCAATAAGTTCATTTTGATTTAAAAAGAGTTTTGCCATGTTGTAAACATTACAGTTTTTATACTCTTTTGGCTCCTCCATTGCTACATTTTCAGTCACAATCTTTTTGATAGTTTTTAATTGCTTTTTTTGTTCCCCAAAAATATTTACAATATTTCCATAACTCTTTGACATCTTTTGCCCATCAACACCTGGAACAGTTTGTACTTCTTCTTGAACTCTAAACTCAGGAACTGTTAAAATATCTCCATATTTATTGTTAAATTTAATTGCCACATCTCTAGCGATTTCAACATGTTGAATTTGGTCTTTTCCAACAGGGATAATTTCTGAGCCAAAGATTAAAATATCTGCTGCCATAAGAACAGGGTATGAAAATAAAGAGTGATTTGTAGCTTGTCCTCTGGCAGTTTTATCTTTGTAGCTGTGAGCTCGTTCAAGTAAACCCATAGGAGTGTATGAAGATAGAACCCAGTAAAGTTCAAGTACTTCTTTTACATCTGACTGAACCCAAAATGTTGATTTATTTGGGTCGATTCCAAGTGCTAAAAAATCTGTCGCACATTGCATTGTAAGTTCACTTAACTTTTTGCCATCATTGATACTTGTTTGTGCATGATAGTTTGCGATAAAAGCAAAAGTATCACTATCTTTTTGAGCATCTACCATCTGCTTTATGGAGCCAAAATAATTTCCAATATGTAAATCTCCAGATGGTTGAATACCCGTTAAAACTCTCTTCATATTTTAAAATCCTAAATTTATTTCTCGTATTATACCAATCTCAGCTTTATTTTGTTATTATAATCTTCTATATAAAGTGGCAAGAAGCCACTTAACAAAGGATTTATTATGAATGTACAAATTCGCGCAAAAGATATTACACTTCACGCTAAGAACAAAGCTCACATCGAGTCTGCTATACAAGGCTTTTCAAAATACACGCTAGATATAACTACTGTTAATGTCAATGTAAAAGCTGAGAAAAAAGGTGTTTCTATAGAGTTTGATATTCATATCGCTCATGCTTCTCCCGTTGTAATAAACCAAGCTGATGACAATTTAGATACTGCTATTGACTTAGCGATAGACAGAGCTTCAAAAGCACTTCGTCGTTTACATACAAAAGTGATTGACCACTCCAAAGGTTCTATCAAAGATATAAAAACACTTGACGCATAGTCTTAATTAGGAATTTATTTGAAATATTTAGTTTTATTGTTTTTGTTTTTAAGTTTGAGCGCAGATAAGGATTATTCCCTTAGACTTGCTCATGGTAAGGTTACAGATAGTACTTTTGGGGAGGTTCTTTTTTTAGATATTAAATCATATCCGCAAGATTTAAAAGTAACTGCCTTAGATGGCGGATATGTTTTAAAAAAACGGGCTTTTGATTTACCGTTTGATATCTACGGGCGAGCTGGTTTTGCTCAGTTTGATGAGGCAGGTTTGCAAGATAATATATATGAAGGAACTCTTTATATAAAAGCTTATTGGAATATAGATTTTTACAAAAATAGAGTTAGAATAGGTCTAGGTGAGGGAGTTTCTTACACAAGTGGAATTCTTTATGTAGAAAAAAAGAGGCATTAGACAATAATGACAATAATTCTAAAATCTTAAACTATATGGAAGTGAGTGTTGATTTTGATTTAGCAAAACTGATAAGGTATAAGCCTTTAGATGAACTATACTTAGGTTTTACTCTAAAACATCGTTCCGGTGTCTTTGGTTTAATTAATGATGTTGAAAAAGGTGGTTCTAACTATTATACTATTTCAATAGAGAAGAATTTTTAATTAGATGAATATTATGGATTATTATTTATGGATAGTTGTATTTCATATCATGGCAGTCATATCATGGATGGCAATGCTTTTTTATCAACCAAGATTATATGTATATCATACAGAGTATAAAAACAAACCAGAATTTGTGGAAGTTGTAAAGATTCAAGAGTATAAAATGTATAAATACATAGGACTTCCTGCAATGTGGGCAACGGTAATTAGTGGGGCTTGGATGCTGCTACTTAGACCAGATTTATTAGAAAATGATATATGGATGTATGCTAAAATCTTGGTAGTTATTGTGTTGATGGTTTATTCATTTTCTTTAGAATATTACAGAGTCCAACTTGAAAAAGAAAACTATTCTAAAAGTGGAAATTTCTTTAGAGCTTACAATGAAGTGCCAACTGTATTGTCTTTGTTGATTGTAGGGTATGTAATTACTAAAACATTTTCTTTTGCTTTTACTTTTATAACATTGGCAATTGGGGCTTTTGTAATTTATAGAGTTATAAAACAAACACCTAAAGACGCATAGAAGGAACTATTTTCCTTCTACTTCTCACCTTTCTTTTTAGCTTTAAAAAGAACTGGTGTTCCAGTAAAGTTAAAAGCTTCTCGTAATTTATTTGTCAAATATCTTCTATATGTAAAGTGAAGACCACTTGGTTTGTTCATAATAATTGCAATTTTTGGGGGTCTTGTTTCATACTGTGTTGCGTAGTAAATTCTTATAACTTGCCCACTTACACTTGGTAAAGTATGGCGTCTTAAAGCTTTTTCTACAACTTCATTTATTTTTGAAGTGGAGATGCGTTGAGAGTAGTTTTCATTTATCTCTAAAATCATTTCATGTAGTTTATCAACTCTTTGGTGTGAAAGAGCAGATAAAGTGATAATAGGTGCATAAGCTAAAAATTTAAATCTATCTCTAACTTCTTTTAGGATTTTATCATGATCTTCTTTTTTAGAGATATCCCATTTGTTTAAAACGATGATAGATGCTAATCTATTGCTATCAACCAAACCAGCAATTTTTTCATCCAAATCTAAAAATGGTTCACTGGCATCTAAGACAATTAGAGCCATATTCGCACTTTCTAGCATCTCTGTTGTTCTCATAAGAGCATACTTCTCAATACCTAAAATTTTACCTCTTCGTCTTAACCGGCAGTATCAACAAAGGTTATTTGCTTGTCTTTGTAATCTACTGTTTCATCAATAGGGTCAATTGTAGTTCCAGCCACACTACTAACAACAGAGCGTTCTTCACCTAGAAGAGCATTTAAAAGTGAACTTTTCCCAACATTTGTTCGTCCGATAATTGCGATTTTAATGTGGTTTACATCATTTTCATCAAACTGTTTTATTAAGTCATTTTGAGCAAAAATAGAGTTATCTACTTCTTCACTTTCATCCCAATATGTAAAACCATCATCTTCTTCATCTGTATGAGAATATTTAGCAAAAAAATCATCATCACTAATCTCATCTTCTGTGACTTTAGTTAGCTCTTGTTCTTCGCCATCTTCTTTTACGATATCACTATCTGGAACTTTAGAAACTATCCACTCAAGTAGTTCAACTGTGTTTCTGTTGTGCGAAACAGAGATACCAAATATAGCATCTGTACCAAATTCATAATAATCCCAAAGTTTTTCTTTCATTTTATCGTTATCTATTTTGTTAACAACTAAAGCCATATCTTTACCCATAGCTTGAAGTTCATAAAAAAGTTTTTTATCTTCGTCTTCTGGAATTCCTTTTCCATCAACCATGTAAAGTATGATATCCGCTTTGTAAGCGGCTTTTAGTGACATCTCTTTAATCTTATCAAATAACTCACAACCCTTATCTAGTCCACCAGTATCTAGAAGTTCAACTTGTTTATTTATAATAATTGCATTTTTTCTTTTCACATCTCTTGTTGTTCCAGCTTGTTGGGATGTTATAGCATCTCTTTTTTTGATTAGACGATTAAAAAGTGAGCTTTTCCCAACATTTGGACGACCGATAATTGCGATTTTTTTTCATGAGTTAGAACCTTGTAGATAGAAGTAGAAATATTTATGGAAGTATATCTAAAAAGTGAAAGTATGTCATTGTGAACGAAGTGAAGCAATTTATGTAGCGTAAAAAAGCTACAAATTAATCTATAACCATCCACACAAAAAGTTCACCAGAGATTTTATCTTGATAAATCTTTTGTATATGTGCAGTAATCATGTTATTTGTTTGGTAATTAGCACCAACATTTATCCTAGTGTTTCCTTTGCCATTTGTATAACTTTCTTGTTTTGTCATACTCATTTGAACCTTTACTCCTCTTTGGAGTGAAAGTTCATCTAAAGCACGAGTAATAGCGAGTCTTCGTTGGCTTGACATTTTTTGATCATAAGTTCTCATAGAACTTCCAACTGCACCATTCTTACCATCTTGATTTGGATTTAAAATCCAAGTCGGAGTGCCATTAGATGCGCTTGGAGCAGGTTGTGAATTACAACCTACTAGAACAAAAAGCAGTAAAAAAGAACTTAATAACTTAATCATTATTCAGTTGGAAATTCTTTATCTAGACCTTCTAAAGCATTCTTAGATTGAAATTGTTGCCATAGAGCTTGGTCATTTTTAAAACTTGTTTTAATAGCTTTTTTAACTTCACCATTTACTGTAGCTTCAGGAACTGTAACTAACATATATAAAGCACCAGATGGAGCAGTCCAAGCGTCAACAGCTTTTGAACCTTGTAAATCAACTTTTGCAATTTGTTTTGAAACAGCAGTATTTACTTGATCAATAGTTTCTCCTTCACCTACACCAGTTGTGCGAGTAAAAGTTTCTACTTTGTCTTTTACTTGAGATTTGATTTGTTGAGCTAAGTCTGAACGACCATTTGCTAAAGCAATTCTTCTCATATGTCCCATGCCAGCAGCACTTTTTTGAGCTATACCAACACCAGCATAAGCACCTTCAACCATAGGAACACAAGCCCATTTTGGAGCTAATTGTTTCTCTACTCTACAACGATTATCAAACTCTTCTTCTTGTGGTTCCGGGGCACTACCACCACATCCTGTAATTGTTGCAGCTATTAAACCTGCTAATGCGATTGATGATAAAGTTTTGATCATTTTGATCTCCTTTTTTTATTATAATTGATTATACTATTAGTAATCTTAAACAATATTTATTAACTATGAAATTCTTTTAAATTTTCTTTTAAAGACCTCGATTAAATTTCAGTATAATACTTCCATGAAATATTACTCCTATGAAAATTTTAAATGTGACACAAAAAAGTTACTTTTAGATGTAAAAATATTTGAAGCAGAAGTTATTGTTGGCATTGCTAGAGGTGGACTAACCCTATCTCATGCTTTAGCAGAAGGTTTAGATATACGAGAAGTTCAAACTCTACGAACCGAACTTTACGATAAAACTTGCAAAAGAGAGATGCTTAGTATCTTTGGAGATTGTAATTTTAAAAATATTTCTAGAGTATTAGTAGTTGATGATATAGCAGATAGTGGAGATACATTAAAAGCTATTATGGGGTATCTAGAATTAAAACATGCAAAGATAGAGTTTAAATCAGCAACTCTATTTTATAAAAAAACATCTGTTTATGAGCCTGATTTTTGGATAAATGAAGCAGAAGAATGGATAGATTTTTTTTGGGAAAGAGATTTCAAGGTGAATTGAGCCTTAGCTCAAGAGAGAATAGCCTGGGCTGTAAACCTTTACTTCAATGACCCTTATGCTCTTTAGCAAAATCAGTTTCGTAAATATAAGTAGAAATTTCTTTTAAACTTTGTAAATCATAGTGTAGATAAGGCATAAGTTCATACCTTTTTACAGCCTCTAGCATTATAGAAGTTTCTTCTTTGGGATTTTGTACCCACTCTGACATATATGCGACGAAATCTTCTTTTTTAGGAAATGATATTAAATATTTTTCTTTTATTTGCATTATAGAGGGAGCGGACACAGCTTTGGTTTCAATATGGCAAGCTATACAGTTGCCATGAAACAAAAGTGAACCATAATCACTAGCAGATAAATTTAGTGACAATAGAAGTAAAAATAAAAAGTTTTTTATTTTTTGACCTTTTTTATCATCTCATATGCCTGATTTATTTCTTGTGTTTTTGCAGTTGCTTTTTGCATATAATCTTCACCTTTGTTTTGAGATTTTATGATGTCTGGATGATACTTTCTTATGAGTTTTCTGTATGCTTTTTTGATAACACTCATTTCATCACTCTCATTTACACCTAAAAGTTTATAAGCATCTGTGATATTCGCTTTAGGGTGGATGTTTTTCATCATTTTTTCAAATTGGTCAAATATTGCATGGTAAGCATCTGGGTCAAACTCAAAAGCTTGTGCTATTGTTTGTAAAACATCATCTTCACTTTGTGAAACTTCGCCGTCAATGAAGGCTAGTTGGATTAAAAAGCCCATGAACTGTTGTTCTTTCGCTTTATCTCTTCTTATCGCTTGACCTAGAGCTTGAGCCACTTCTTCTAGATTGTCACTTCTATCTTTTTCTTCATCAAAAATCTGTTTTAGTATATCTTTTGTTTTGCTTGGTTCTGGGAAAACTGCAGAAATATCATCAAACATTATGCCAATAAGTTGGGCTTCAAGTGCATCTACTTTTCCATCTGCTTTAGCAACTTTTGCAACTAAAGCTACAAAAAGACCTAAGTCACTTTTTTGTAAAGATTCTTTAGAAATAGAGAAGTTTTTAAAAGCTTCTTGAGAGTAGTTTGTAAAACGAGCGTAACTTTTAAAAACCTTGTATAAAATATATCCAATGATAAATAAAATTATTAAATTTCCCATAATTTTTCCTGTGTAGATTAGTTTATTTTGTGATTATATAAAATGCAAGTTAATAGATGGGTATAATTGCATCTATGAAACTAATAAAAAATTTAAATAATGGCGTAAAGTATATGCTGATGGCATCTTTTACTTTTGCCATAATGGGTGCATTAGCAAAGCTTGCATCTGGACACATGTCTTCACTCGAAGTTGTGTTTTTTAGAAATATATTTGGTGTCGCTCTTATAAGTTATGCAATATATAAAAAGCCAATGACTCATAGCGGAGGGAAACCTTATTTACTTCTTTTTCGTGGAACCATGGGTTTTACTGCACTTCTAGCATACTTTTACAACATAGCAAATATACCGCTTGGAGATGCTGTAACCTTTAGTAAAACTGCTCCAATTTTTACCGCTATTTTTGCTTGGTTTTTTTTAAAAGAAAAACTTTCTACTTCTGCTTGGTTTGCTATATTCATAGGCTTTGGTGGGATAGTTCTTATTACTCAGCCAAGTAGTATGGGTTTTACTAAGTATGATTTACTTGGTATATTTAGCGGAATTGGAGCGGCTTTAGCTTACACTTCAGTTAGAGAACTTAGAAAGTTTTATGACACAAGAGCCATTGTTTTATCTTTTACTCTTGTTGGAACTATTGGACCGATAATCCTTTTTATACTCTCAGAATTTATAACAAATCCAGACTTGGATTTTATGCTTGGTAAGTTTATTATGCCAACTGGCATTGTTTGGTTATATGTTATTGGACTAGGTATTTTAGGAACTTTTTCTCAGTATTTTATGACAAAAGCTTATGGCGAAACTAAGGCAGGAATAGTTGGAGCTGTAAGTTATACAAATATTATTTTTGCTATTTTAGTTGGTATGATGCTAGGTGATTCTTTACCAAATATGACAACAACAATAGGCATAGTTCTCATCGTCTTTGCAGGGATAATGGTGGCTAAGGCTAAGTAACTTTAGATTAATTCCAATATGATATAATCTTCCTTTATTTTTATGGGAGAATATATGACGCTATTAACAGGACCTTGTGTTATTGAGAGTGAAGAAAATATTTTTAAAATAGCTAAATCGTTAGAGAAATATTATAATGATGATACGATTGATTTTTATTTTAAAGCTAGTTTTGATAAGGCAAATAGAACATCTTTAGAGAGTTTTCGTGGGCTTGGAATCCAAGAAGGTTTAAGAATCTTACAAAAAGTAAAAGATGATTTTGGATACAAAATCGTTACTGATGTGCATGAATCTACTCAAGTAAATGCAGTTGCCCAAGTTGCAGATATGTTGCAAATCCCTGCTTTTTTATGTCGTCAAACTGATTTGTTAGTTGCTTGTGCAAAAACAAGCCGTAAAATAAATATTAAAAAAGGGCAGTTTTTAAGCGGAGATGCAATGGAGTATCCAGTTTTAAAAGTACTTCAAACTCGCGGATGCCCAGATGCTACTTATGAAAACTCACTAAAACATGGTGTTTACCTTTGTGAGAGAGGAAACTCTTTTGGTTATGGAAACATGGTTGTAGATATGAGAAACTTAGTAACTATGAGAGAGTTTGCACCCGTAATATTTGACGCAACACACTCAGTTCAGATGCCAACAGCAAAAGATGGTAAAACTGGTGGAGATAGTTCAATGGTTCCATACTTAGCATCTGGAGCAGCAGCGGTTGGGGTAGATGGTTTTTTTATGGAAACGCATTTTGACCCAAGTATCGCTCTAAGTGATGGACCAAATATGGTAAAACTAGAAGAGTTAGAAACTCTAATAACAAGAATTAAAAAAATACAAGAAATTTAAGGAATAAGAATGAAATTAGTTGAAGGTAAATTAAAAGTAATAAACGGCAAAAAAATTGTAATAGTTAGCACAAGATGGAATCATTTTATAGTTGATAGATTAGTTGAAGGTGCTGAAGATGCATTTTTGCGTCATGGTGGAAACGAAGATGAATTAACTCATGTTTTAATCCCAGGAGCATTTGAACTTCCAATGGTTGTTGACCAACTTTTAGCAAGTGGAAAATATGATGCAGTTTGTGCTTTGGGTGCAGTTATCAGAGGGGCGACTCCTCATTTTGATTATGTTGCTGCTGAAGCTACAAAAGGTATAGCTACTATGAGTTTAAAGTATCAAAAACCAGTTTCTTTTGGACTTTTAACAACTGATACGATTGAACAAGCGATAGAAAGAGCTGGAACAAAAGCTGGAAACAAAGGTTTTGAAGCGATGACAACTGTTATTGAGATGCTAGACCTTTATGAGAACATCTAATGGCGACTAGACATCACGCTCGTATGGCTGTTGTAAGCCTACTTTATGCTTATGATTTAGGAAATGGAAATATTGCTGAGCATACAGATGAAATCTTAGAAGAAAAAAAAATTCGTAATAAACAAAGAGATTTTGCACTTGGACTTTTTTCAGGTGTAATGGATAATCTTGAAGCTTGTGATAAGGCGATAATAGAACACTTAAAAGAGTGGGATTTTGATAGATTAGGAAGTATAGAAAGAGCTACTCTTAGACTTGCAACTTTTGAGATTTTGTTTGGCGAGTTAGATTCTGCTGTTGTTATAAATGAAGCTGTAGAAATTACAAAAGCATTTGGAACTGAACAATCTCCAAAATTTATAAATGGTGTTTTGGACGCGATATCAAAAGACACATAAGGATATAAATAATGAAAAAGTTAATCTTAGTATTTGTTTTAGCGATAGTTACAAGCTTAAGTGCAAGTGATATAATTGTAAAACAAAGTAATTGTAGCGTTGATAAAACAGTTAAAAATATAAAAAAAATCGTAAAGAAAAAAGGCTTAAGTGTTTTTGCAACTATCAATCATAAAGGTAATGCAAAAATGGTAGGTATGAAACTTCGTGCTTCAAAAATGGTAATCTTTGGAAATCCTAAACTTGGAACTGCTTTAATGAAGCAAGATATGAGAGTAGGGCTTGACCTACCTCTTAGAATATTAGTTTTTAAAGATAAAAATGGCAAAGTTCAAATGGCATACAGAGATGGTTCTTGGTTGGCTGACAAACATATTATAGATGCTCCTAAAAAAGTTCAAAAAATAAACAAAGGCATGGACAATATAACTACAAAAGCTGGACAATGCAAAAAAGGTTAAGTAAAAAAGAAGCCCTTGATTTAATCAAAAATACCGATTTAAAAACACTTGGAAAAATGGCAAGTGCGAGAAAAAAAGAGCATCATCCAAAGGGTATTACAACATTTGTAATAGATAGAAATATCAACTATACAAATATTTGCTGGGTTGATTGTAAATTTTGTGCTTTTTACAGACATGAAAAAGATGTAGATGCTTATGTCTTAACCTTTGGGGAGATAGATGTTAAGATAGATGAACTTCTAGAAATTGGTGGAACACAAATCTTGTTTCAAGGTGGAGTTCATCCAAAACTCAAAATAGAGTGGTATGAAGATTTAGTCGAGCATATTCATACAAAATACCCAACTATAAATATTCATGGTTTTTCTTCTATTGAGATTGATTTTATAGCCAAGGTTTCTAGAATTAGCGTTGAAGAAGTTTTAGAGCGACTAAAAGTTAAAGGTTTGGCATCTATACCAGGAGCTGGAGCAGAGATACTTAGTGATAAAGTTCGAGATATTATCGCGCCTAAAAAGATAGATAGTGAGGTTTGGATAGATATACATAGAAAAGCTCATAAACTCGACATCATGAGTACTGCAACTATGATGTATGGAACTGTTGAGAGTGATGAAGATATTATAGAGCATTTTGATATGGTTAGAAAACTTCAAGATGAAACAGGTGGTTTTAGAGCTTTTATCATGTGGAGTTTTCAAGGGCAAAATACTGAGCTTTTACGACTTATCCCAGATATGGAGAAACCTACTTCAAATAGATACTTAAGACTTTTAGCTGTTGCTAGATTATACCTTGATAATGTACCTAATATTCAAAGTTCTTGGGTTACTCAAGGTGCATACATCGGTCAAATGGCACTTAGATTTGGAGCAAATGACCTAGGTTCAACTATGATGGAAGAAAATGTTGTAAGTAGTGCAGGCGTTACAAATACAATGGCAAAAGAAGAGATGATAGAGCTTATACGAGATATTGGCGAAACACCAGCTGTAAGAAATACAGCCTACAAAATACTAAAGAAGTTTTAATGAAATACCTTTTAATATTACTAATGACAGGACAGATGATAATGGCAACAACAATACAATATTTGCAAGTAGATGGGTTAAAAATACCTTTGATTTATGAAGAAGATAAAAGACTACCTCTTGCAACAATGCAGTTTATTTTTCAAAATAGTGGAAGCATAACGGATACAAAAAAAGCAGGTTTAGCAAGATTTAGCGCTAGAGTGATGAGTGAGGGAACTAAAAAATTAGGCTCATCTGCTTTTGCAGAAGTTTTAGAGAGCAAGGCTATTCACATATCAGCATCTGCTGGTAAGGAAACCTTTGTTGTTGAAGTTGGATGTTTAAAAGGTGAGTTTACTCAAGGACTTAAATATTTTGACGCTTTACTAAAAGACCCTAACTTTAGTGATGAGGTTATGAGTAAAATCGAAACAACAACCATCGGTTCATTAAGTGCAAAAGCAAATGATTTTGACTATGTAGCATCTAATGAACTCAAGGCTATTTTGTTTAAAGGCACACCTTTAGCAAATCCATCTTCTGGAACTATAAAAAGTGTTGAGAGTATAAATTTAGATGATGTGAAAGGCTTTGTAAAAGAGCATCTAGTGAGTTCTAGACTTATTGTAGTTCTTGGTGGAGATATAGATATAAATAGTGCAAAACTTAAAATCAAAAATATTATTAAAGCTATGCCAAAAGGTGAGATGGAAGCTTTAAAACATTATGAAGTAAGTAAAAAAGCAACTCAAAGCATCTTAAAAAGAGATACTAAGCAAGCTTATGTTTATTTTGGTTCACCTTACAATATGAGAGTTGATTCTGAGGATTATTATAAGGCTAGAGTCGCAACTTTCATACTTGGAACAGGTGGTTTTGGTTCAAGACTTATGGAAGAGATACGAGTTAAAAAAGGTTTGGCATATTCGGCTTATGCAAGAGTAAGTGTTAGTAAATCAAGCTCATATATGACTGGATATTTACAAACAAAACTAGAGTCACTCGAAGATGCTCAAAAAACTGTTAAAGAAGTTGTAGCTAAGTTTGTAAAAGATGGTGTTACAAAAGAAGAGTTAGAACAAACTAAAAAGTTTCTTTTAGGAAGTGAGCCATTAAGAGTTGAAACAATGGGACAAAGACTTAACAGAACTTTTATGGAATTTTATAAAGGTCAAGAGCTGGGACATTCAGCACAAGAACTTAAAAAGATTAAAAAACTAAAACTTAAAGATTTAAATGAATTTATCAAAAGTCATAAAGAGATTTTAGAAATGAGTTTTGCTATAGTTACAAAATAAAATTCAGAAATATTGCAATTTGCAATATTTTACAGAGAGGTTTATAAAAAGAGCTATTATTAGTAACTCAAGGAAATTAAATGAACCTCACAAAAGATATTCAAACAAAATTTTCAAAACTAAAGATAAACTCTTGGTGTGAACTCTCTCTTATGCTTCCACATTCTTATGAAGACTTAACCTTAAAAAATACTATAGATATGGGGAAGGCTCAGCTTATAGATGCTAGTGTTGAGTCAGTTTTTCGCTCACCTAATACAATCCAAATAACTTTTTATGCACACAATCTAGGACATACTATAAATGGTGTTTTATTTCGTCCAAAACCTTATATGATGCATCAGTTTAAAGTTGGAGAAAGGGATTATTTTTATGGTGTTATCGACTGTAAAGTTGGTAACTGTAGTATGAGTATGCCAAGGAAAATCAGCACCATAGGCTCCATAACCCCAAAATATAAATCAACTCTTAGAAGTGATGTTATGCTTCGTTTAGTGCAAAATAACCTTACTTTAGAACTACTAAAATCAGAAGGTTTAAAAGAAGAAGTAGCACAAGAGATTTTAAAACTTCACTTTCCAACAACTATGATAAACTTAAAAGAGTTAGATAAAAAAAGTATAGATGCTTTAAAGTACTTAGAGCTTTTTATCTATATGAAGTTGTTAGCATCTAAGCGAAGATATTTTGAGCCTCTTGTAAGGGTAGATGCAACTTATGATGATTGGACTTCATCATTACCTTTTAAGTTAACCAAAGAGCAGATGCTAACCATAAAAGATATAAAAAATGATTTTGCCAAAGATGTCGCTTCAAAACGAATGATAGTTGGTGATGTTGGTAGTGGAAAAACTATGGTTATCTTAGCATCTGCATATATGATGAGAAAAAGTTATTCAATCTTAATGGCACCAACTACTTTGTTAGCAAATCAACTGTTTGAAGAAGCACAAAAGTACCTTCCAAATATGACTACTATTTTAGTAACCAATAAAACAAAAAAAATAGATTTAAGTGAGTATGATTTTATCATAGGAACTCACGCTCTTTTATATAGAGAATTGCCATCTGCTGGTTTGGTTATGGTAGATGAGCAGCATCGTTTTGGAACACAGCAAAGAAATATGTTAGAAAAACTTGTTAGTTCTAAAGAAAAAAAACCACACTTTTTACAGTTTAGTGCAACACCGATTCCAAGAACACAAGCGATGATTGAAACTGCGCATATAGATGTAAGTTTGATTACTACAACTCCTTTTAAAAAAGATATAACTAGTGAAGTGATTCATAAAAATGATTTTTCTGAGTTACTAGAACGAATAAAAAAAGAGATAGCTAAAAATAATCAAGTTCTTTTAGTTTATCCACTTGTTGAGCAAAGTGAAGTTTTAGAGTATCAAAGTATAGATGAAGCTCGTGGATATTGGGAAAAAAACTTTGATGATGTATATGTGACGCATGGAAAAGATAAACATAAAGAAGAAGTACTTTTAGAGTTTAGAGAAAAAGGAAGTTTACTTATAGCTACAACTGTTGTAGAAGTCGGTATATCACTTCCAAGGCTTTCTACGGTGGTAATTGTAGGTGCTGAGCGTTTAGGTTTATCAACCCTGCATCAACTTAGAGGTAGGGTGAGTAGAACAGGATTAAAAGGGTATTGTTATTTATATACAAATCAAAGTTCATCAGATAGGCTTGATGAATTTGTAAAAACTACTAGCGGTTTTGATATAGCAAATTTGGATTTAAAATTTAGAAAAAGTGGTGATTTGCTTAGAGGAAGTTCTCAAAGTGGAAGTCAGTTTAAGTGGATTGATTTAGCACTAGATGAAGATGTTGTACGAGCGGTAAAAAAGGACTTAATATAGTCCAAATTTACCATCGTTTCTTTTGTAAAGAACACGAGTTTTACCTTCGTTATCTAAGAAGATTTCAAACATTTTGTTACTATCTTTTAGGTCTGTTAAAACATCTTCAACTTCACGAGGTTTATAGAGGTCAAGCTCAACTGGTACGATTTCATCTTCACCAGCCTCTGCTTCTTCTTTGAGGTTTACATTTTCAGCTTTGATTTCATTTAAGCCAACTTTACGATGTCCAACATCTTTGTCATGCATACGACGAATAGCTTTTTGTGCTCTACTTGTTGCCATATCAATAGCAGCATATAAATCATCATCACTCTGTTTTATAATAATAGAGTTTTTATGTGCAAGATTTATAACAAACTCAACACTTGAATGTTCTTTACCTTTTTTTGTTTGAGCAGATGCTACAACATTTACAGAGATAATATCCATATTGTACTTGCTAAGTGTTTCTATAGAAGTTGTCATGTGAGTTTTTATTGGTTCAGTTAGTTCTAGTTGTCTTCCTGTAAGGGAAATATTCATAAAAGAATCCTTTTAATATTTTAATTTTGTGATTATAACATTAAAAGGTTTATGTAAAACTATAATTTTTGAAGGCTTCTTCTAAAATATCGTATAGGTTCTGTTGTCCCAGCTGGATTTGCTGTTACAGTTATGTCCATTAGGACTGTTCCATTAGTATCAGTTGTGTTGATGTCAAAGTATTTTGTTCCTCCAGCTGATATAGGTGGATCGCATGGAGATGGAGTAGTATAAACATAATACAAACTTACATTGATATCATATATACCATCGTGAGTAAAATTTAGATTTGGTGGGGTACATGGAGGATTTTGAGATATCTTAAGCATAATATACTCAGCTGTACTATGAGAAAGTAGTATTGATTGTTCATAAAGATATAAGTCTGTAGTTCTTTTTGATGTTTGGGTTGCAAGGGATAAAGATAGAGCCATTACAGTAGCAATAACAACAAGAACAATTATTGCCATCATCATTGCCATACCATTTTTAGAAGTTTTTGTGTTTTGAGAAGTTCTTAAAAAACAGTTTTTTCTTTGCATATTGAATACTCCTCATTTGTTAATAAGCTTTTTGTACAAACTTGTATTTTTATTAGTGAACCTATAGATCTAAATTGAAATGAACTTACATTTTCCATAATTATGCTATCTCTTCCATGAGTATTGTAAACTTCACCTTCCCAAGGTTGATAGTCATACCAAAGAGTTAAAGTTCCAGTATTACTTGTGTTATTATAATCACGAAGTTCTACAGCATAAGCAGTCCATGCCAATTTATAATACTCCCAAATACCAACTCCTGAAAAATTAATGGCACCACTATCTGGAATAAATTGATTTATTTGTCCAGTTAATGTTATAGGATGCATACTGTGATTTTGGTCTGTTATGTTTACATCATATCCCCAAGCAGTTTCAGGTTGTAAAGGTGTTGTTGTCATGGGAGAAGAGCCAATAAAATAAATTGCACTATTATTTATCCCAGAGTTGCCATCTGATAAGCTATTTATAAGATTATTGATTGCTGTTGTATTTGTCTCTTTTGATACTAATGTAGTTGCATTACTATCATCTAGGTCTATAATTCCACTCCAGTAAGGTAGAGTATCTCCTCTAAAGCCTGCTATATCGGCACTTATCCACTCAAGAACTGTAGCATTTACATCACTAACACTATTTTGAAGAGATTGTGGTGTACCAGGATAGCCAGCTGTTGTATTTCTCATGATGCTAGACTCTTTGATTCGATGTTGAAGTCTTGAGGAAATAAACTCAACTGATGAAGCACTATTAGATTGTAATTCATTATTGATTTTAGAGAAAATAAAATTGTTGTATGCTTGAGCTAAAAACTCTACTCCAAATTTTGCTAAGATTGCCATGATAACTATAACAAATACGAGTTCAATCATTGTGAAAGCTTTACGAAGATGCGTCCTTACTTTTTTTTCTTTAAGATTCATTAGTAAGTCCTAGGTAGTGTATATGCAACTTCACCAATGTTTGCACTATATGTTTTTAAGCGAGTGATAACTGTAACATTGTCATCAGCATCTAAAACTGTTATGATTATCTCTTTCATGTTTGGGTCATTACCTGTTCCATCTTCAAACTCTGCACCAGCTCCTGTTCCTCCATTTGTAACAGTTAAAGTGGAATTGTAAAGTTTTTTGTAACCCTCTGCTGATGTGGTTGCACCAACTATATATACTGATTGAGCTCCATGTGCAGCTTCGTGAAGTGAATCACTATGAAATCCAGTTATATCAGGGCGTAGACTTAAATCTTCTAAGCATCTTCTATGGATATGTCCAACTCTTCTATTTGGTGTACCAAGAGCTGTACACCCACCAATTGCGGTATTTACAACTCTAGCATTATCTGAATCAATCAACTCATCATCCATAGAATTTTCATCCCACCTGTATGTGCTTGCTTCATTTAGACCAGCAACGGATACAAAAATAGCCTCTTGAACAAGACTATCTTCAATTGTTTTAAGAGTAATTTGAGTCATCATCGGCAGTGACATTACCGATATAGAGATAATAACAATAGCAAATATCAGCTCTATCATAGTAAAGGCAAGTTTGTGAGTGTTTTTATTTACCACATTGTTCTCCTATTTGTTATGCCTTTTGCTTTAGTTGTAGTAGTTGTGTTATTTTCAGCTTTACCACTCCAAGCACCAGCTTTACTAAAGTTAACTTGAAATTTATTACTTGTTGCTGAGGCATTATTTTCATCATAAATAAGCCAAGAATCTGGAGTATTTTTCATGTCTGCTAGATATGGGTAAGTTATTCCATTGTACTGTAGATAATACTCAAAATTAAACACACCACCACTTCTGCCTAAACCATTAGTTACAAATCCAGCATCTTCACTAACTGGTCCAATAAGTCCGTCGTTGTTTCCTTCCCTATGCCATGAGTTAGCGAACCATCTTATATCGCCTGTTCCATTATTATTAAAGGCAGGTACTAAAGGAGGGTTATCACTATAGACTTGGTATATAAGTCTTGGGTTATTCGCATCAGGGCTTGCACTCGTAATACATGGACCCGTTACATGACAAATCTTAGTTATAGCCCTTTTAGGACCTTGTGCACGACCATAAAACATGGTAGCATTTACATCAATAATATGAGAAGCATCTGTCCCAATTTGTAAAACTGTTGTTTGATCAGAAACATTTAAATCATTCACATTTACAACAAAAGGATTTTTTGTAGCATTTACATCTCTCTCAAAGTTGAATTTTATTTGAAAGTCTGCACTTCCATTATGATCAGTTGTAAAAACTTGAGTTGGAGGAATAAGAAGACCTCCTTTTAAAAGGCTTGCAGTAGAGTTTACATCAATCGCACCGGTTGTGATAAAGTCTTTATAAATGATTTTGCCAATAGGATTTGGAAGAGTTAAGGTTCCACTTGGAATGGTATAGGCAAAATCAATATTTACATTACTTGCATAACAATCTTTAGAGTAATTGAGAGTAGGAGCATTTAGATGGTTTTGAGCAGTTGCACGAAAATTGAGAGTAACTGCCATATTTGTTAAATCATTAGATAGGTATGTGTAACCTGTTGCACTATTATGATTTATATTAGTTGGAGGTGTTGTAATATTAAAATGATGAGGTTTTATAAGTAAGTTAATAGCATTTGGAGTTATAAATCTATCTATATCTGGAGTATCATCTTTATCAACTAAAGCAAACTCTTGACCATCTACTTCTTGAAGTCTAAAACTATATTCACCAACATCACTAAGAGTATAAGTATGAGAATCTCGCCCATTACTAAAGCTATAAGCAGATTGATTTGTATCACTAAGGTCATCAGTACTACAATTTAAACCAAGATTTATTAGAGTTACATCTGTATCTAAATTATTAAAAGACACATTGTAGTCAGGAGCTATATTACCAGTAAAGTCATTAGCAAGATAGCTTATATTTGAATCTTGAGCTTTAACTATAAGCTTTCCCCCACTCTGAATTCCATCTAAGCTTCCAATTGCAAAATTATTTGGTCTAATCGCAAAATCATTCGATTCTGCTACTTGACATGGGCTATTGGGATTTCCAAGTGCATCATACCCAGTAGTACATGTCGCTTTTGTATTTGTTCCACTACCTGTTATGTTCCAGCAAGTATTCCAAAAGTTATTATAACTGCAATATTTAAATTGAAATACAACCCTTTTGTGTACGCTAGTTACTAATGACAATGCATTGTCAAGGGCTATAACACCTCTTGGATTTCCAGCAAGATTAAAATTATTATTAGTTCCGATTTGTCCATAATATTTTAAATCAGTAACATTAGTGACTGGAAGTCCGTTTATCTCTGATTGTTCTATTTTTGTCAGAAAAATTCCTGCACTTATATTTTGATCATCTACTATTTCTGCTCTGTTTTGACTTAGAAGTAGAATATCAAAGTTTTTTGCTTCATTAAGAATTTTTGTAGTTATATTTAAGTCACTTGGAGTTGTTATAGGATAGCCACTGCTAGTGTCTATTGCAGGATTTGGACGATCTATAATTGTAAATGGACCTTCTGTAAGTCCATAACGACTAACTCCAAGGTAATTATCCCAAGACATACACAGATAATCATAATATGAGTAGAATGCATTATTGTCATCATTATGGTAAACATTACCGTTGCTATCAGAAATAAAGTTAAGCCAAGCATCTTGTGTATAGTTACCATTTGGCTCATAGTAAGGGGCTCTATGTACACTTGTTCCACCCCCTCCAATACCAGGAGCGGTCACACTGAATTCTGGAGTACCATCATTTTGATTTGTTAAGTAGTTACCTGCACCCACATCAGCTATCCACCATTGATTACCATCTGATATAGCTGATAAAGAAGGGTCAGTTGGATTGTTTTCTATCATATCTCGGAGTGTAGTTCTCCATCCCATAATGCCCATAGTTCCATCATCAGGAGTAAGAAGACTATTGGTATAGTCTGTACAAGTAGAAGCGCCTGAAGCTATTCCAGAGTTCATGCATCTTCCAGTCATATTATTATTATTGGACCAAGAAAGTGATCTGCCATCAGCATAATGGTTTCCACTTTGTGGAAAGTAAAGTCCAAATGGTCCATAAGGCCAAATCTCATTATATCCTTCACCCTGAATATAGTATTCTTTTGATGGAGTATTGGTGTATATTTTATATTTTTCACGGATAGTACCTGTATAGTTTATCCATTCAGATTTATTATCAAATAAATATGTTCTTGTTCTTTGAAATGTATCCTTTGTATTTGGAACAAAAAATAAAAGACCAAGTTGAGAACAAGTATCATGATATATATTTGGATGTGTGCGAACTTGTGACATAGTTTTTATATCATTTTTGGAATTAGTTACTTTTGCATCAAGAGCCATAACAAATGTCCAAGCTTGTTTAATATCTTCTTGATATTTACAATATGCTACAAATGGTCTAAATTTTGTTGTGATTAAATCCCCAATAACTCTTCCACCCTTGTCTGGATCTACCCAAAAATAACCGTTTGAGGCACCACCTAATGTTGGCAGATGAGTAGCGTCATCTGGAACCTTTTGAAAAATTTGTCTGCAAGTTTCTTCAAGAATTTCACTATTATAAGCTCCAGTAATTGATCCATTTGTTGTTCCCATAATATCTGAAAATGTTAAATATTTATAGTTTGTTAGTAGTTTAAGTTGCATTTGTTCAACTTTACATCGTCCGTTTGTATAATCAAGTGTATTTATTTTAACAGCTTGATTCCATGCACCTTTACGAAGTTTACCATTATCACAATTTGATAAAGTTGTATTAGTCCAGTCAATGGAAAATGGAGTACCTATAAGATTAATATTACTAAAGTATCCTTGATTACTTGAACCTTCTGCTACTGAACTTGGTATTACTTTAATTGTGCTTCCAGATATAGATATCTGTAAAAAATTAAATGAATTTGCTGCTTCATTTATTCTAGAATTATCCGCTTCAGTATAGTAGTTAGAGGAAGGTAAGTCATCTTTAAATACGAAGTTATTATAGTGATTCTTAAGAGGTAGAGCAATTAAATCTCTAGGTGCTTTAGTACTAGTCCTATCACAATAGATTTCATAAGAATTAGAGTCATCTCCTCCATCAGGATCAACTATATGAAAACCTTCTCCAAGTCCATTTATTCTACAATAACTCGGAACACATGACTGGCAAACTCTTGATTTTAGAAGATAAGTAAATCCAGCTTTTTCATATGTAAATATTTTGTTTACAAATGTGCTGGTAAGAGTAGTGTTGAAGATTTTAATTTCGTCAATGAGACCAGAATAAGATCCATTAGCAAGAAGAAAATCATCGCTGCTAGCATCTTGTAAATTACCAGTGGCATTAACATCATCAGCATATTCAACACCATCAACATATAGCTTTAGTGATGGTGAGGCTGATCCATTGTAAGTAGCAGTTATGAAGTGCCATGAGTTATCTCTAACACTTACCGCTGAGTTAACAGAGATATTTGAAGAAGCTTTAACTGAAAGGTTTAATTTATTATTCGCCAATATTTGTAATTTAAAGTTATCTTTTGTAATAATGATACTTGTACTATTGTCATCACTTGATGGTTTTATCCAAGCACTGACACTGAACTTATCATTTGTTGTTCCAAAAATATCATTAAAATTACTGCCCATAGAGATTGAATCATCAACACCATCAAAAGAAGCACTAGAACATAAAATTAATTCATTTGAGTCTAATGATGTGCCGTTGTAGCTTACCCCATGTATAGATCCTATGGAGTCTGTAACTTCATTGCTCGAACCATCATAATAACATTCATCAAAACGGTATTCCGCATTTAGTATTTCAATGTTGATTTGAACATAATCAAGTTCTACTTGTTCACCAGCACCAGTAGTATTTGGATTAAAAGCTAAAATTATTTTACCTGTCGCATCTGTAGTTGCTGTAAATGATTCTGCATATGTTCCGTCTAGTGGAGAATAACTTTTTACATTAGTGCCATTTACAAGTGTGTTAAAATAATCTTGACTGCCTCCAGAATTCTCCCAGCCACCAGAAGTTCTATATCTTATATTTAAAGTAACAGTTCGGTTAGCATATAAAGTCCCAAAATTATAAGTTTTAGTAGCTGTATTATCCTTTGTAATAACTAACCATCCTCCAGCACTTGCTGAAACACCTGTACCAGTATAACCATCTGTACTACTATTAAATGTATCATTTGACAATTCTAACGCTGAGAGAGGAATAAAAAATAAAGCAAGTAGTAGCAGGAAAGAAAATTTTGTATTAAAAGTTTTCATAATGGTCTCCTTGAAGTAAAGTAAATGAGTGTACCAAAAAATAGGGCTCAACACTAAAATATTTATATATAACTACATTATACTACCATAAAAGAAAAAGAAAGCTTAAAGTAAATTAAGGTATAAGAATAATTTTTTCTATTGTAAGTTTTATTTTTGGTAGGTGTATTCTTAGAACTGTTTCAAGTATCTAATCATCTTTTTGAGATACAAAATACTCTATATCTATGATTGATTATAGTCTATTTTTTATATAGCTATTTGTTCTTCCTTTAAACATATTTGAATTTTTTCTAGTTTTGCAAATGCGTCATCTTTAAAAAAGATAGAATGATTTTTTTTATATTTATTATCAAAGTTCTGTTAAAACTTATCTTTCCAGCATTCTTTTAAAGAAGTTAAAAAATCTATAACTTTTTTGTCTTTACTTTTATAATCATCTATCTCTTTTTTTGTTTTTTTTATAGCATTTTCACATTCGCGTAGTATATTTTCATAATCATTTTTAGATAGCCCACAACTTCCAAAAGCAAATTTTCTATATGTTTTTTCTTTGAACCAAAGCTTAGCATCGCTAAGTTTAAGGGCAGGTATATCTTTTTTTATATAGATAGTTGTTGTTATAACATCGTATATTGGAGCAAGTGTGGCATCTTGGTAATCATTGTTATAAACAACACCATAATTTTTTAAATGTCCATCACCATTTTGTAAAAGATGATTCATGATTATGGCTTTAAAAAATATTTTAATAGAAATTTTTCTTTTTTGTGGAGGGATAATATCTTTTATAACTCTAACACACTCTTCATAACTCCCGTCATATTTTTCATCAGTGCCTCTTGCGGTAAGGACACACATATCTTCAAAGCCAAAGTAACTACCATCATCTTTAACATCAAATCTTTTCATAATAAACATGCTTCTATCATCACTTAAATGAAAATCTGGAGTAGGCAAGTTGGCATTTTGTACAGCTTTCATGCAAAAGTATTCATTAAGAGCCAATTCTGGATAGTTTATTTCAAAAGATTTGACTATGTAATGCTCAAATTTCATTGTTGTTTTGTTATGTGCACTTAGAAGTAGCTTTGGTTGTACCCCTGATATACCAGAGCGTATTGCAAACTTCTGCATTAATTCTTCAAATAGATTTTCTTTATTATTTTTCAAAATGCTATCTAGAGTAAGATTTTCTTCTGTATGAAGTAGGGTGTTAAACTTCACACGCCCTAGCATATATGGACCGATTAGTTTTAAAAAGTTTATATCATCCATCTTTTGTATTTTAGAAAAATGATTTTTGATGACATCTTTTAATGCACCTTCAGGCATGTTCATTTGAAATATTGGATGAAGCTTTTTTGACACCCAACTCTCATTACGGATGGGCATGGTTAATGATACTAATTTTTTTGCTTGGTTATTGTAGTTAAAAATGTATTTTTCATCTTCATAACTTAAGTATCCGCTAGGAGATTTATTTATAAAAACTTTTAAGTTATTTTCTTTCATCTTGAAGTTCTTCTAGTGTTTTTGGACGATTTTTTAAGCGAATACTAAACTCATAACCAAGCAAATCCAATATATTTTCTACTTTTTTAATTCCTACTTCATCAACAAAGCCATTTTCTATTTTAGAGATGGTTCTTTTTGTGATATTTGAAAATTTTTGCATATCATTTTGAGAGTAATTTTGTTCTTTTCGTAATGATTTGATTTTGTTAGATAGCTCAAGAAGTGTCAAAATTTATCCTAAAAAGAGAAGTATAATTCTCATTATATAAATAAATAGCTTAAAAAAGAATTATACTTCTTTTTTATTTATCCAAAAAAGTAGAAATTTTCTCAGCGATTCCATATTGTGTTGATTCTGCTAGTATGATTTGAGCAACTTTATTGTTGTCAGTGTTAAACACTAGAGGACCGATGAAATTTATGACAGAGTTTTCTATTGGAGTTTGTAGGAGTACAATATTTAATATTAAAAGGTTTGATTTTTCATCTATATCTAGTTTTTCTTTTATATGTGTTGGAACTTCAAAATCATATTCTCTTAGAACAAAAGGGTCGATAAGAGTAAAAGAGATATGCTCATCTTCCACTGAACGCATCTTCATAAAAATATCATCTATTTTTTGTAGCTCAACTTGTTTTATATTGTCAAATCCTAAAAGAGGTACACTAATGTCAAATTTCATAAAAAACCTTTTGTAAATATTTATTATTATAGCAGTTTAAAGCATAAAATGTACCTAGTTTAATAAGTGTTATATATCTTTTGGATAAAATACAAACTTATTAATTAGAGGAATATAATTTAATGAAATTTATAAAAAGTTTTTTACTAATCTTAATTGCTACTATATTATTTTTTAGTGGATGTTCAAAAGAGTTAGAAGAGTATAACAAACCAGCAGTTTATTGGTATGGAAAAATTATTGAAAATATTTCAAAAAGAGATTTAGAAAAAGCTGACGAATATTATAGTTCCCTTCAGGGCGAACATATTGGTTCACCACTTCTTCCCGAAGCTACAATGATTTTAGCAATCGCTCATATGCACTATGAAGAGTATCTCCTTAGTGAGCACTTTTTAAATGAGTATGTAAAAAGGTATGCAACAGTTAACGAAAAAGAAGATGCAGATTTTTTAAAAATAAAAGCAAAATATATGGCTTTACCAAACCCAAGGCGTGATCAAGCACTTATAAGTGATGCTATAAAAGAAGCGCAAAAGTTTAAGTATAACTATCCGAACTCTATGTATTACGCGGTAGTTGATACTATGCAAACAAGGCTTTTTATGGCCGAAGCTGCTCTAAATGAAACCATAGCAGACCTTTACGATAGGTTAGATAAACCAAAAAGTGCAGCACATTATAGAGCTATAAAACCACAACCATGGATAAAATGGGATGAAATAGATAGAGCAAATAGTGCTTGGTATAGAGAGTGGTTTGAAGGAGATGGGACTTCTAGTTGGTATGCTTTTATGATACCAGATACAAAAAGTGTTGTTTCAAGAAACTCAGTTCCTGATAGTGGTTTAGAGAAGAAAATTGAGCAAGTACAAAAAGTTCAACCTCAAAAACAAAAACAACAACTTAGTACATTTCAAGAGAGTGAATTAGCAAAAGCAAAAGAGTTAAGAGATAAAGGCATCTTAAGTGATGCAGAATATCAAACATTAAAAGAAAAAATATTAGAACTTTAATAAATTAGGATTTATATATGAAACTAAGTAATTATGGAGATTTTCCAGCAGATATACCTGTTATAGCAGAAGATGAACTTTTTTTATACCCATTTATGATTTCACCGCTTTTTTTAAGTGATGAAAACAATATAAATGCAGCGACAATAGCGATGGAAGATAGCTCTTTAGTAATAGTGTGTCCAAGTAAACCTTCAAAAGAGGGTGAACGCGAATATGACTCACTTTATGACGCTGGTGTTGTTGGATCTATCATGAGAAAAGTTGCCTTACCAGATGGAAGAGTCAAAGTTTTGTTTCAGGGACTTGCTCGTGCAAAAACTCTATATCAAGTACAAGCGACTCCACTAATCGCTAATGTTGCGATACTTGAGGCTGAAAATGTGGAGTCTTTAAAGATAGACGCTATTTTAGAAATAGTTAGAGAAAAGGTTAGAACGCTTTCAGGAGTTAGTAACTACTTCCCACCAGATTTACTTAGAACCATAGAAGAAAACCATGACCATAATCGTATTATAGACTTGATATGTAGCAGTGTTAAGCTAAAAAAAGAACAAGCATATAAACTTTTTGTTGAGGTAGATACTGAAAAAAGATTTTTACTTTTGATAGATTATCTTATAGATGAAATAGAAGCAAATAAACTTCAAAAAGAAATAAGAACGAAAGTTCATACGCATATAGAAAAAGTAAATAAAGAATACTTTTTAAAAGAGCAGTTAAAACAGATTCAAAAAGAGTTAGGAACTGATACAGCAAGAGATGAAGAGATAGAAGAGTATCGAAAGAAGCTAGAGGCTAAAAAATCTAAAATGGGTGAAGACGCTTTTAAAGAGATTTTAAAACAGATAGATAGATATGCAAGGATGCATCCAGACTCTTCAGATGCATCTATGACTCAAACATATTTAGACTGGACTTTAGAGATTCCTTTTGGTGATTTAGCAAAAAAAGCACTAAAAATACAAGATGTAGAAGCACAACTAAATGAGGACCATTTTTCACTAAAAAAACCAAAAGAGCGTATAGTTGAATACTTCGCGGTAAAAGAGTTACTTGAACTTAGAGGTTTAGGTAGTGATAGTGCAGGGGCAATTCTTTGTTTTTCAGGACCTCCTGGAGTTGGTAAAACATCTTTAGCTAACTCAATAGCTGAGGCTTTAAAACGACCACTTGTTCGCATAGCACTTGGTGGACTTGAAGATGTAAATGAGCTTAGAGGACATAGAAGAACTTATGTAGGAGCGATGCCAGGGCGAATAACTCAAGGGCTTATAGATGCTAAAAAAATGAATCCTGTAATTGTTTTAGATGAGATAGATAAAATCGCTCGTACTGGTAGAGGTGACCCAACTGCTGCACTTTTAGAGATTTTGGACCCTGAGCAAAATAAAGAGTTTAGAGATTATTATCTTAACTTTGACATAGATTTGAGTAAAGTTATTTTTATAGCAACGGCAAATGATGTTGGACGAATACCGGCTCCTCTTCGTGATAGAATGGAGTTTATTACAATCAGTTCATACACTCCACAAGAAAAATATGAGATAGCATCTAGGTATCTGCTTCCACAAGAGTTAAAAAAACATGGACTTAAAAAGAGTGAAGTCAGCATCTCAAAACCCGCTTTAAAAGAGTTGATACATAGTTATACTAGAGAAGCAGGAGTTAGAAATCTTCGCAGACGCTTAGCAGATATGAGTAGAAAGATAGCAAGACAGATGCTCGAAGATGCATCTACTCAAAAAGTATCTGTATCTCTTAAAAATTTAAAAGACTTTTTTGATAAAAATATATTTGAAATAGAAAAAACAACTAAGATTCCTATAGTTGGTGTAGTCAATGGACTAGCATGGACTGCTGTTGGTGGAGATGTTTTAAAGATTGAAAGTATTCGTATCAAAGGTAAAGGCACTATGCAACTAACAGGTAGCCTTGGCGATGTTATGAAAGAGAGTGCAAGAATTGCAATGAGTGTTGTTAAAACTCTTATAGATACTAAAAAATTAAAAATCGACTCTAAAAATATTCCACTTACATTTAAAGAAAAAGAAGATAAGATAAAAGTAGATGTGAGCGAAGTATATAGACGCTATGACCTGCATATTCATGTTCCAGATGGAGCAACGCCTAAAGATGGACCAAGTGCAGGGATAGCGATGGTGAGTGTTATATCTTCCATATTAAGTGGAGATAAGATTCGCTCTGAAATAGCAATGACTGGAGAAGTTTCTTTAAGTGGAGATGTTCTTCCTATTGGTGGATTAAAAGAGAAGCTTATAGCTGCTCATAAAGCTGCAATGAGTATAGTTTTAATACCGCAAAAAAATTATGAAAGGGATTTAGAAGATATTCCTAAAGAGGTAAAAGATTCTTTAGAAATCATCGGAGTTAGTAGAGTGGAAGAGGTACTTAAGTACATTTTAGTGAAGGAGTCTTAAGACTCCTAAACGATTACAGTTGAAATTTTCTCAAACAAATCAGCATTTCTAATAGGTTTCATTAAAAAGCTATTTGCTCCAAACTCTAAAGCTTCACTTTTTTTCGTTTCATCTGTTGTAAGGACTATGATAGGAAGTTGTCTTAGATTATCATCCGCGCGAACAACTTTTAGCATTTCAATACCACCCATTACCGGCATGATAATATCTAATAGTATTAAGTCTATATCATCTCGTGATTTTAAAACTCCAATGGCATCTGAACCATTTTTAGCTTCTAAAACTTCTTTTACATTTCCGCTTTTCATCAGCATCGATTTAAGTAGTTTTAGATTTATCATATCATCATCAACAGCTAAGACGATTAGGTTATTTTTTAACATAGTTTATTATCCTTAAATAAATTTTTCAAATATTTGGCGAAGTAAATTTTTGTTTACAACGCTTTTAATTGCTTCATCAACGAATTGCTCAAAATTAGAGTCATCTCCATCACTAATAAGAACTAGGGTAGATGCCAGTTCTTTTTGTTTTACAATACCTGAGAATTTTTCTACTTCTAAGCCTTCTAAATCCTCATCAAAGAGAACAAGTTTATATGAATTTTCTTGCGTTAGTTCATTTAACTCTTGTGCTGAGTGTGCTACTTCATATGAGTAACCTAAAGTTTTTAGAAGTTGAACATAAAGTTTTGACTCAAATTGACTTTCTTTTGCAAGAAGTATGTCTGCTTTATATGCCACTTCACTTACAACTTCTTGCTCAATAACTTCTTTTTCTTCTTCTTGTACCATATCATCAATGATAAAGTCAGATAAAAAGTGATTTAGTAAAGAAATAATTTCTGAACGAACTAGTGGTTTTGTGGTATATTCATCAAGACCAGCTTCTAAGAAGCGCTCTCTATCTCCTTTTAGAGCATTCGCTGTTAATGCAATGATTGGAACATGTGATTGATTGAAATCTTCTTCATATTCTAATATTTCAGCAGTTGCTTCAACGCCATCAAGTATTGGCATCTGAATATCCATAAAGATTAGATCGTAGTTTCCATCTTTTCTTTTTTGAAAAGCCTCAAGTCCATTACTTGCTATATCAATGGTTAGTCCTATATCTTCTAGTGTTCTTTTGATTAGTTTTTGATTGATTATATTATCTTCAGCAATCAAAACATTAGCTTGAAATTTTGAAGTCTTTTTATTGAATTTTTTATGATTTAATTTTTTAGAATCAAAACCTTCAGATGCATAATTTTCAAGCGTCAATTTAACTTTTGAAATATTTAATGGTTCATAAATAGTTTTAAATACATCTATGTTTAGAGAATCCACTTTTCTCATAAAGTATGTTTTTGTAAGTAGTACAAGTGCTTGAGGTAAGTTTGAATACTCTATAAGCTGACTTTCTTTTGTATAATCATAATCAACAAATACTAAGTCATAATTTACCTGTCTTTGAAGTGTTTCAAGTTCATTGATATTTTCAAAAGCAGTATATCTAACACCATAAAAATCAAGATACTCTTTTAAGTAAATCTCTTGTCTTTTTGCTTTGTGAGAATTTTTTAGAACAAGCGCATTTAGATTTGAGTAGATTCCAGCAGAACTTTCATTTAGCGTTTCAACTTTTTCAAAATCTATATTAAAGAAGAATGTTGTTCCATCTCCTGCTTCACTATGAAGGTCAAGTTCCCCACCCATAAGCTCAATAAATCTAGAAGAAATAGTAAGACCGAGTCCTGTACCACCATATTTACGAGTAATTGATGTATCGGCTTGAGAAAAGGCTTCAAAGATTTTAGATTTTTGCTCATTTGTTACACCAATACCACTATCTTGAACTTCAAATCTAACTCTAGTTTGTCCTTCTTGATCGCCTTCGATAACTCTAATGTCAACATTGATAGAACCCGCACTACTTGTGAATTTTACAGCATTAGAAAGTAAGTTAATGATAACTTCTTTAATTTTTGTAGGGTCACCTTTTAGAGGATGTTCAAGTTTAGGGTCGATAAAACAACCAAGATTAATATGCTTTTCACTTGCACGAACGGCATAAACTTCAACAGCACTTTCAAACTCACTAATAGGGTTAAAGACGATATCCTCAATCTCTAGTTTATTACTCTCAATTTTAGATAGGTCAAGAATATTATTGATAATTTCAAGAAGATTTTCAGATGATTTTTCAATGATTTCAACAAACTCTGTTTGCTCTTCACCTAAGTTTGTATCTTTTAAAAGTTCTGTAAATCCAACAATGCCATTTAAAGGAGTTCTAATCTCATGTGACATGTTGGCAAGAAACATTGATTTTGCTTCACTTGCTTCTTGTGCAGATTCTTTATCTTCCCTTGTTTGTTCAATGATTCTCTCGAGTAAGTTGTAGGCTTGAGTAGTTCCATCTGCAGTATGAAGATTTATAATTGTTTTTTCTTCATCTTCGCCAACACTATCTTCTGCAACCCTTTTTAAAACATCTTCAAGGTTTTTGATATTTTTTGTAATCTCATTTGAGAGGAAAAAACCAAGAATACCAAGTATTAATGAGATAAGCCAAACAGCTAAAGTTATACTAAGAAATTGTAAAGCAGTTTCTCTTACGGTGATGGCTCTAACATCCATCTCTTGTAAAATTAAGTCTTCTGCATTTGAGATAATATTTATTTTCTCTGAGTGCATTGCAAACCACTCTTTCGCACTTATCTTATACTTCCTGCTTTTAGTATCATTAATTATTGTTGTTCTCTCATTATTGATTTTTTTATAAAGTTTTATAGATTCTTTATTTTCAAAAAGCTCGTTAAGCTTAGACAATAATTCTGGATTATGAAGTGTTTTATATGAGAGAGCATCTGCTTTACCAATAACTGATACCCACTTGTTTAAATCTTCTTTTGTAGGAGCCAAACCACTAGAGATAATATATGACATAAAACCTCTCTCTCTACCACTAAACTCTTTAGCATCTACCATTTCTATATATATAGTATATAGTTCGTTGATTTCTTGATCTGTTTGATTTTTTATGAGTTTCTCTAGTTGAGTTATAAGTTTTTCTTGAATGTTGCTATATATATTTGTAAATGCTTCATTAAACTTGATGTTTTTGGCATCTACAAGTTTTCTTACATTTATAAGTCTAAAAAGAACATTTTCGATAGAGTGAATATTTTGACAACCAATACAATTCTCTTTACCTTTTTGGTGGTCATGCAAAGCTTTGTTGTAAGTTGAATCTTCTATATAAAGATTGATTTTTGTGTCTACAATGCTTCTTTGAATCTTTAAAGATTGAAGTGTTCCTTTTGATGAATCACCGATATACATAGCAGTCATTCCACGCTCTCTAGCGATATTACCAATAATGTCATTTAGTTGAGTGTTTTCAGATAATTTTTCATGAATAAGTTCCGCACTTTGAAACTTTGTGTATGAATCATAAAGGTAATAACTAGCTAGTGAAAACAAGATAAAAATTGGAAAAAGACTGATTGCCTTTAGTCTGTTTTTTAGTCCGAACTGCATCTGTTAAGCCTCACTTTGAGATAATTTTTCTAATGTAGTACGAACTTTAGAAATAGACTCTTTTACTGCTTCTATATTTTGAGAACCAATAATAGACTCAAGGTTTTTAGATAAAGCGTCTATGCGCATATTTTCACTTATGCTTTTTAATTTCTTAGCAATTTTTTTACATTTTTGTAAATCATTTTGCTCTATCGCTTCTTGTACATTATCGCAGGTTTTATTACCCTCTTGTATATAATCATCAAAAAGAACCTTAAAATCTTCTATATCTATGCCAATTTCATTAGCGGCTAAAGTTTTAGAGTAAGAAGGTTCTGCTAATTCTTGAGAGATTTCTAAATTATTATCAAACTCATCTAGTTCTAAGTCCAAATCTAAATCTAATTTTACTTCTTCTATTTCTATTTTTTCAATAACATCTTTAATAGGTGCTTTAGCTAATTTTGAAATATTAGGTATATCTATCTCTATTTCTTGTTGTTCTTGTATTTTTTCATCTTCATCTTTAAAACTCAAGATTAAATCGTCATCAACTTCTTCTTCCTCTTCCTCTTGGACTGGTGAAGGCTTAGCTTGCTTAAAAGTTTTACCTGAGAGTTTTTCTACGATAAGGTAAAAAGTGTCTATATTTGTTTTTATCTTATCAGTATTATCTGAAGTGTTGATAGTGGTTAAGACTTCAAAAGCATCTTCTATGCGAAGATTTGCAGCAACACCTTTTAGTTTATGAGATAGTATTTTTACTTTGTCTATATCATCACTATTCAATGAATCATATAATGATATTTTAAATTCTTCTGCTTGATTTATAAAGTCTTGAATAAACTCTTCTATCAAATCAACAGGAAGACCAAGTTCTTCAGATGCTAAGTGTGGGTCATACAGATAATCAGAACCAACATCTGAAGCCTGAGAAAAAAACAACTGTTTTCTGTTCATATTCCTCATCTACTTCTTCTATTTCTATTTCTTGATGAGTTTCTTCAATCTCATCTATTTCTAAAAGTTCATCTTCAAAGTCTATTTCTTTATCTTCGTAGATATCATCAACTACCATCGGATTTGTTTCAAGAGTATCGTAAGTTTGAGTAGCACCTACTTCATATGGGTCATGTGTGACTTCTACTTCTTCAAGAACCTCTTGAGTTTGAGTTTCTGGTTTATAAACTTTTTCGTTTTGAGAATTTTCACTAAATTGTGGAGCATTAAAAATAGCAGCTTTTTGTGTAGAAACTCTTGGTGCTGGTTTCTCAAGTACATCGTCAGCAACATGTTCATTTTCTTTATGAGATAAAACTCTTAAATTAACAAGGTTAATAATGTACGCTTTTTGAGAAGGGTCATCAACTAAAAAGATTGTTTTTATATCAAGAGTACATCTAAAGTTTTTTCCATTCACATGTATGATTACTTTTGAATCTTCACTGCCTTCTGCACAAGTAACAAAGTCTATCCAGTGAACATGTTTAAAGTTATGTACAAAACCAGGTGTTTTTACAAAGAGGTCTGCAAAATCAGCCGATTCACTTCTTAGTTGTGCAAAATCTGAGAATCCTAAAGCTTTTAAATCAAGCTCATCAATTCCTAAAAATTCTTTTTGATAGTTATAAATTAACATTAGTTTCCCTTAGTTTTGAGTTTTAAGCATTTTTTTGTAAATTTCTTCACTTTCTTCAATATCTTTTCTTGGAGCACTTTTTCTAGCCGCCATATAACCAGTAACTTCTTCATTGTTATTGTAAATAGGTGTGATTTCCGTATATACCCAATAGTATAAACCATCTTTACGAAGGTTCTTGACTAAACCATTCCATGATTCTCCACCAAGAAGAGTATCCCACATCTTCCCAAAGATAGACTTTGGCATATCAGGATGTCTAATAATATTATGATTGCTTCCAACCAGCTCACTCGTTTTATAACCAGAAACCTCACAAAATTTTCTATTTGCAAAGGTTATGAAGCCCTTTAAATCAGTTTGACTTATAATCGCACTACCTTCGAAAACATACTCTTCATCAACAGGTGTCACTTTATCCATAAACATACCTCTATAATATTTTGATAATAATATATCATAATAGATGCAAATATATACTTATTTATAAATATTTTTTATAATTTTGGCATCTTTTATGTTTAAAATAGAAGCTATTTCTTCAAGAGGGAGTTTTTTGAGAGCTTCAAATGTTGTAAAATGATTTAAAAGTTTTTTTATCTTTGCTTGTGAAATGCCTTTTAGATTTAGAAGTTTGCTCTCTTTGTCTAGTTTTAATTTTGTTTTTTTATGAAAACTTATTGCACTTCTGTGTGCTTCATCTCTTAGATTTTGTACCCATTGAAGTCGTTTGTCTGAGTTTTTTAGTTTAAAACTCTCATTTTTTGTATGTAAAATATCATTTGCTTTACCTTTAGCCCGATGACTTTTTGCATCTATTTTTTCTTTAGATATAGCAATAGCATCTATAAATACTCCAGATGAAGCAATAATCTCAGATGCTAACTTTAAAAGAGTAGAGCCTCCATCAATTATCCATAAGTCAGGAGGAGAATTTTTAGAAAAACTTTCTACTCGTCTAGTTAATGTTTCTCGCATCTGGGCATACTCATCTTTTGCATCTAGATGATATGTTCTGTAACTTTTTTTATCAAATGCTCCATCTTCACATACAATCATTGCGCCAACAGTAGCAATTCCAGACATATGTGAGTTGTCAAAAACTTCTACTCTTTTAGGAATTCTATTTAAACAAAGAAGTTCTTGAAGTTCGTATAGTACTTTTGTGTTAAATGAATTTTTATCTTTTTTAATAATTCTTTTGCATTTAAAATTGCTAAGTCGATGAGTTGTTTTTTCTTACCTTGTTTTGGTACTTTTATAGAAGCAGTTTTTTCAAAAATAGTGCTCAGATAAATCTGTATGGCTTTTAAACCTTCAAATTCTAAAGCAACTAAGATTGGTGCAATAATAGGTGGTTTTTCTTTTGAGTAAAAGTCTAAAATTGCGCGTTGGTAAAGCTCAGATGCATCTATGCCTTCATTTAACTGTATATAATCATGTGTAGATGAGATAATCTTTCCATCTCTCATAAATATTCTAACGATAACTGCTCTTGTATTAGAGTTTTGTAAAACGAAAATATCGTAATTTTCATTTGTTGCAAAGTCTATTTCACTCTTAATCTCAGAACGAGAAATTTTCTCTATTCTATCTCTGAGTTCTCCTGCTTCTTCAAAGCGTAAGTTTAAAGCATAAAACTCCATCTGTTCTTGAAGTTTTTTTATTAAAAATCTTTTGTTTTGTATGAGTTTAACAGCTAAATCTAACTCTATTTTATATCTTTGTTCTGAGATTGGAAGTTCACAAGGACCAAGGCATTTGTCTATTTGATGATAAAGACAAAGTTTTTTTGACTTTAAAGAGCCTTTTTTTTGAACAAGTTTACAAAGTTCATAAATAGAGTTTAAAATATCCCTCGCTCCGATGGAGTAGGGACCAAAATATTTTATATCTTTAGCATCTATGATTTTTCTAGTGATTTCAAACCTTGGATATTTTAAAGAGTTATCTACATATATATATGGGTATGTTTTATCATCACGAAGTAAAATATTGTATTTCGGATTGAGCTGTTTTATGAGTGAGTTTTCAAGTATGAGTGCGTCATGTTCAGAGTTTACTACTATGTAGTTCATAGAAGTAGTTTGACTTATCATCTTTTGTATTCTAAGTGAAAGTTTAGAGTTGAAGTAACTCTTAACTCGTTTTTGTAGGTCTTTTGCTTTACCTATATAGAGTAGATTCCCATCTTTATCAAAGTATTCATAGATGCCAGCAGATGATGGAAGTTGATTTATGGTTTGTTTAAGAGTCATTTAAAGCACTTTTAATGCTTTGTGTATTATCATCGAACTATTATTTAGTTTAAAAAATTGAGGCTTGTTTTGAATAGATTTAAAAATTTGAAGAGTATTTTTCATTTGCTAATTATAGCGATGTTTATGTTTAGTGTAAATGGATGTGGTTATAAAGGAGCACCTTATTATGAAGAAGATGCACCTGTAAGTGATGAAAATGTTAAGTTTATCATCAAAGAGCAAAAGAAATAATGCAGTATGATGTAATAATCATAGGAGCGGGAGTTGCAGGGCTTTATGCGGCTTTACACATTCCAAAATCAAAAAAAGTTCTTATCATTAACAAGAGAGAAACATTTAAATGTAACAGTTTTTATGCTCAAGGTGGTGTTGCTCTTGCAAAAGATAAAGATGATGTTTCCCTTCATATAAAAGATACCCTAGATGCTGGAACGGGGCTTTGTGATAAAGAAGCTGTAAATATTTTAAGTAAAAAATCAAAAATAGTTATAGATGATTTGATAGATGCTGGTTTTGAGTTTGATAAAGATGAAAATGGAGATTTGCTTTATACCAAAGAAGCAGCTCACTCAACAAACAGAATACTTCATGCTGGAGGAGATGCAACAGGTCGGCACATGCACTACTTTTTGTTAAAACAAAATAAACATATTTTACTTAGTGATGCACGAGTTGTTGATTTGCTTATTAGTGGTGGAGTTTGTTATGGGGTAACTGTACTAAAAAATAGAGAAAGTGAAAATATCTATGCAAGAGATGTCATCATAGCTAGTGGTGGAGTTGGTTCACTTTTTGAATATCATACAAATGCCCCTTGTATCAGTGCTGATATGCAAGGTCTTTGCTTGATAAAAGGCATAGAATTAGAGCATATGGAAATGATGCAGTTTCATCCAACAGTTTATGTAAATAGTAACAATGTCCAAAAACAACTTTTAACTGAAGCCCTAAGAGGCGAGGGTGCTACTATCGAAGATGAAGATTCAAAAAGATTTCTGTTTGAGTATGATTCACGGGGAGAGTTAGCATCTAGAGATATTGTTAGTAAATCTATTTATGATTATTGTAAAAAAACAAATAAAAAAATATACTTAAATTTTCAAAATTTTGATTATCACTACTTTATGCAAAGATTTCCAAATATTTATAATAATCTTCAAGACATAGGTTTTGATGTTCCAACTCAAAGAGTACCCATTTCACCTGCATTTCATTATGCTATAGGTGGAATAAAAACAGACTTGAGTGGAAAAGTCCCAAATATTGAAGGACTTTATGCAGTAGGTGAAGTCGCATCTGTAGGTGTTCATGGAGCAAACAGACTTGCATCAAACTCTCTTTTAGAAGCTTTGGTTTTTGCAAAAGAAGCAGTAACTGAAATATTACAAGATACTCAAACAAAAGAGATGTTAAAGTTTGAAGTGAGTGATGAGGTAATGAGTTTAAAAGAAGATAAAGCTAAAAAGAACTTATTGCGTTTTATAATGTGGGAGAAAGTATCAATTGTTAGAACAAAAGAAGGATTAAATGACGCTTTAGAGCAAATTAATGCTCTTTTAAAAGAAAATATTGGTAAACTACTGAAATTTCGTTTACTTACGGCAAAAGAGATTATTCGTTCTAGTTTAGCTAGAGAAGAATCTCTCGGAGTTCACACAATTATTTAAGGAGATGTGATGTTTAAAATTTTGTCGCTATTAGGTTTAACTAGTGTAGCAGCATTTGCAACGACTGCTGCACATGCAGCAGGTCATGCGGTTGATTTGGCAACAGAGCCATTTGGTTGGTTATTGTTAACAATATTTGTAGTTGGGTACTACTTTATTGCAGCAGAAGAAAAGTACAGTATAAATAAGGCTAAACCAGCCCTGTTTACAGGTACTTTTATGTTTATGCTTTTAGGTGCATATTATGCTTATAATGGTTTAAATTTTGCGGCTTTTGATACAGAGATAGCGCATCTTATTTTAGAAATAGCAGAGATTTTCTTCTTCTTATTTGTTGCGATGACTTTCATTGAAGCACTAATAGAAAGAAATGTTTTTGACGCACTTAAAGAGAAGTTACTTGGTGCTGGATATAACTATAAAAAGTTATTTTGGGTAACAGGTATTTTAGCTTTCTTTATCTCCCCAGTTGCTGATAATCTAACAACAGCTTTAATTCTTTCAACTGTTCTTTTAACTATTGAAAAAGACAACAAGGCTTTCCTTATCCCAGCGGCAATAAACATAGTTGTTGCAGCTAATGCTGGTGGTGCTTGGTCACCATTTGGAGATATTACAACTCTTATGGCTTGGTCTGCTGGAAAGGGAACCTTTGTTGATTTCTTATTTTTATTTCCTGCTTCTATTATTGGTTGGGTTGTTACAGCATTTTTACTTTCTCGTTTTGTTCCAGAAGGTCACCCTAAGAAAGTTGAAGGTGCGGAGCCAGTTCATATCCATCGTGGTGGAAAAGTAATTATATTTTTAGGAGTATTTACTATCTTTTCGGCAGTTATGGGTAAACAAATAATGCACTTACCTCCAATGTGGGGAATGTTATTTGGACTTTCACTCTTACAACTGTACGCATATACTCTTAAAAGATATCATGACCATGATATTCAAATATACAAGTCAGTTTCAAAAATTGAAAATGATACTCTACTGTTTTTCTTCGGTATCTTAGCTGCTGTTGGTGCATTGCACTTTGCAGGTTTCTTAGGTCACGCTGTTAAACTTTATGAGATGTTTGATCCAACTTATGTAAATATTGGTGTAGGTTTCCTTTCTGCAATTATTGATAATGTTCCTGTTATGTCAGCTGTACTAAAAGCTTCTCCAGATCTTCCACTTGCTCAATGGATGCTAGTTACTTTAACTGCTGGTGTTGGTGGTAGTCTTATTAGTTTTGGTTCGGCAGCAGGTGTTGGTGTTATGGGTAAACTTCATGGCATCTACACTTTTGGTGCACATATGAAATATTCTTGGACAATTCTAATTGGTTATGTTGTATCTGTTTCAGTTTGGTATTTTCAATATGTAATACTAGGAATAGGTGGTTGATTTAACTAAATCTTTTACTTTTTATTCCCAAGCAAAGCTTGGGAATACCTCATTTTTTTTATCTTCTAAATTCTACATTAACCTAAGTTATTGTATTCTTTCACACTTATTTATCATATTTATTAAAAGGTTTTTTCAATGACAAATGTTAGTATTATAGTTTTAGATTTTGGTTCTCAATACACACAACTTATAGCTCGTCGTCTTCGTGAAGATAAAATTTATTGTGAAATTCTTCCATATCATACTTCAGTTGAAGAGATTAAAGCAAAAAATCCTCAAGGAATCATTTTAAGTGGTGGTCCATCTTCCGTTTATAATGAAGATGCTTACAAAGTAGATAAAGGTGTTTATGAGATGGGTCTTCCAATTTTAGGCATCTGTTACGGAATGCAAAGAATAGCAGTTGATTTTGGTGGGAGTGTAGTTCGCTCAAACCATCACGAGTATGGAAAAGCAGAACTTACCATAAATAATATAGGTAAAAATTGTTCCCCTCTTCTTGAAGATTGTGATGATAACGCTATTGTATGGATGAGTCACTCTGATAAAGTTGATGAATTGCCAGAAGGTTTTAATCCAATCGCAACAAGTGCAAATTCTCCTTATGCAGCAATTGCAAATGAAGAAAAACGAGTTTATGCAATGCAATATCATCCAGAAGTTCAGCATTCCGAAGAAGGTTACTTAATGCTTCGTAATTTTGCAAGAAATATTTGTGGTGTTAGTGTAAAATGGAAAATGGAACATTTCTTAAAAGAACAAATCAAAATGATTCGTGAAAAAGTTGGAACAGGAAAAGTTCTATGTGGCTTAAGTGGCGGAGTTGATAGCTCTGTTGTTGCTGCTATGCTTTATGAAGCAATAGGCGATCAACTTATCCCTGTTTTTGTTGATAACGGATTGCTTAGGAAAGGTGAAAGAGAACAAGTTGAAGAAGTTTTTAAAATAAACCTAAAAACTCCTTTAATTACAGTAGATGCTGTTGATAACTTTTTAGGTAAATTAGAAGGTATCTCAGATCCTGAAACTAAGCGTAAAATTATTGGACATACTTTTATAGAAGAATTTGAAAAAGAAGCTAAAAAACATGATGGAATTAAGTTCTTAGCTCAAGGTACTTTGTATCCTGATGTTATTGAGTCTATCTCTGTAAATGGGCCATCTGAAGTAATTAAGTCTCATCATAATGTTGGTGGTCTTCCTGATTGGATGGACTTTGAACTAATTGAGCCACTTCGTGAACTATTCAAAGATGAAGTTCGTAAAATTGGTTTAGAGCTTGGCCTACCAGAGGGTATGATTAACCGTCATCCATTTCCTGGACCTGGGTTAGCTATACGAATTATGGGTGATGTTAATGTACCTGATTTAACTATTCTTCGTGAAGCAGATGTTATCTTACTAGATGAGTTAAAAGCTAGTGGTTACTATGCTAAAACTTGGCAAGCATTCGCAGTTTTACTAAATGTAAAATCTGTTGGAGTTATGGGTGATAATAGAACTTACGATAATACTGTTTGTGTTAGAGTTGTTGAAGCTGTTGATGGAATGACTGCAACATTTGCTCATCTTCCACATGATTTACTTGAAAGAATCTCAAGAAGAATAATCAATGAAGTTGATGGTATCAATAGAGTTGTTTATGATATATCTTCTAAGCCACCAGCAACTATTGAGTGGGAATAATTTCTTCAATGCCAAGACAAATACTCTCGTTCCATATCTCCTGATATGGAATGTAAATAAAGGTATATAATGACTATAGATAAAGATGAAATAGAAAAATATATATTTGACCCACAAAATCCTCAACAGTGTAAATCATATAAGTTATTGCTAAATATAGCTAAACAGGATAGCCTAGTTTATGTTTCACCAGATTTTGTAGCTTCAGAATATGCGGATTTAATTATCAATAACTCTTTTAAAAGTAAACTTTGGGATATACCAGAAAATTTTAATAATTTAACAATAATTGAAAAAATCAACTTATATAAAAAATCTTTATCTATTAAGGAGTATATAGAGCATATTGACTCTTTACACATTGATTCTAAACAATTTAAATATAATAAAATATTCACTTCATTTATTGATTTACACCCATCTTTATTTATAAAAAAAATGAAAAAATATAATAGTAATTTACTGAGTGATAAATTATATTATGACCAAAATTATAGTTTTGCTGGATATACATCATTTAAAAGTAGTCACAGTTTTGTTCAGAATTATTTTGGACATAAGATATTCTTTACAAATAATATGAATGATTTAGATAGCTATGAGGCTATTATTGATATATCAAGTATTGTAGTAACATCTAATAATTATATATACAATAAGCTAATTAATGATAGTGAAAATATAAAACCAATTTATCTTAAGAAACTAAAAGATATAGACTTACTTTTAGAAGTATTGGAAAATGATTTAAAAAAAGAAAAATCTAAAAATATTAAAAAAGAGGACATATCAACTATTGATAAAATAAAGATAAAAAACTTTTTCAGTATCAAAGATTTACAACTAGACAATCTAAAAGACAAAAAAGAGATTTACATACTCGGTGAAAATGGGGATGGAAAAACTCTACTACTACAAGCGATTGCCATAGCACTAAAAGGTGTTCAAAAAGATGGACAAGAGAGATTTCGTAAGATAAAAGATGAGTTTGAACTAAAAATTACTAATAGTAATAAAAAAATATATAAATCAGATGAAAATATATATAAGAATATGTTTGCGTATGGCTCAAGTAGAAATAATAATTGTCAGATAAAAGATGATGAAGTTGGCTATTTAACTCTCTTTGATGGTAGTTTAGATTTAAAAGACCCTGTTAAGTGGTTGCAACTTCTTGATTATAGTGAAAGTAAAAATGAAAATAATATTATATCAGTTGTTCAAGCTAAAAAGCTTATTCAAGAACTACTAAACAAAGAAGTTGAGATTGATATTAGTCCAACAGATGTTATTTTTACAGAAAAAGGCTCTAAACAAATAGAGTTTGATAGACTCTCAGCAGGATATAAAGGTGTAATAACAATAATATGTGATATGTTAGTTAGATTATCAGAAAATCAACCATATATTATAGATATAAAAGAATATCAAGGAATAGTACTTATAGATGAAGTAGAGTTACATCTGCATCCAATATGGAAATATGATTTTATGAACAAATTAAGAGGACTCTTTCCATTAATACAGTTTATAGTAACAACCCATAGTCCAACTGTTATACTTGGAGCTAGTAAAGAAGCTGTGTTTTATAAGATATATAAAGAAGATGGAGAGGTTTGTATATCAAATCAGATGCTAAATGAAGGCTACACAAACAATAGTCTAATTTCTTCACCACTTTTTGATTTAAAAAATATTACATCAAGGGATTATGATAAAAGAGTCAGCGGTGATGATTATATTTACGATAAAATACATCAAGTTATATCAAAGAAAATAGAAAAAAATATAAATATTGATGAAGAAGAGATACTTAAACTTATAGATGAAGAGTTAGATAAGATATGATTAAAGTTGAAAAAGACTTTAGTGATGTTCCAGAAATTTTAAATAATCAAAAAAGAGAAGATGCTTTCAATAGTAATGTTTCAGATGAAGCATTTAATCATGGCAAAACTTTATATAAACCTCAGGAATTAAAAAATAGACTTCATGTAATTTACAATAAAAAATGTGTCTATTGTGAAGATACTCTTTTAAACTCTCCAAAACATATAGAACATTACAGACCAAAAGATATATATTTTTGGTTGGCTTATAGTTGGGATAACTTACTACTTTGCTGTACAAGTTGTAATGGTTCAAAAGGTGTAAATTTTGAAACAAGAAATCAAAGAGTAACCTATAATAGTGAAATATTTGAAAATATTCATAATCTAGGTAATAGTTATGATGAACTAGAAAAACCAATGCTTATAAATCCTGAAAAAGAGGATATTCAAGCAGATTTGATTTTTAACAGAGATTCTAATATCTCTTCAGAGAATCCTAGAGTAGACTATACTATCGAAACTTGTAATTTAAATAGAGAAGAGCTGAGAGAATTAAGAGAAGAGATAGTTGAAGATTTTATAGGTTTAGTTAATGAATATCATCTATTATTTGATGAAAACAATAATCAAGGTAAAAGAGAATCAGTTAAAGGCTTAATTCTTATCGTGAAGCAATTTATACAAAAATGTAATAAAGAAAAAAAGTTTTACTCGTTAAGATATTTTATCTTAAGTAATATAGATATATTTGTTCAGAATATCGAGATGAAATCAATTGTAAACTCATTGATTGTTAAGTTGAGAACTGATGAAAACTAATATCTATCTTTTTGCTACTTCAAAACATCAAGATGCAATAAGCGTAAAATCTTTAGAAGTTAAGTTTTTAAAACCTTCTATTGATTTTAGTGCTTATGATTACCTCATAATTACCTCAAAACAAACAGTTAAAGCATTAGAACAATATGATAAAAAAGATTTTATAGATATACCCGCTTTGTGTGTATCTAAAAAAACTGCTGCATCTTATGAAAACTTTGGTGGAAATATTTTAGATATTGGCGACGGCTATGGCGATAATCTAGTTAAAAACATAAAAGAAAAGTCTAAAGATAAAAAATGGCTTTATTTAAGAGCAGAGCTTATAGCATCTGACTTTGTGCTTAGATGCCAGGATGATGGATATGATATAGATGAAGAGATATTATATGCAAGTCAGTGCTCACAAGAAGTACTAGATGTTAATATTTGTAAAAATGCTACTCTAATTTTTACTTCTCCTTCTGCTATTACATGTTTTTTAAAAACACATACTATTGATTCGTACGCAAAAGTAGTTGTGCTTGGAAAAACTACTGCAAAATCATTACCTAAAAATATTAAGTATCAAATATCTCAAAAAACATCTATTGAAAGTTGTATGGAACTAGCGATTACACTTTAGCTACAAATCAAGAATTTTTTAGTATAATATATTCATAGTCTGAGTAGTTCGATATATCGTAATTATGAGGGTTCTACATTTTCAATTAGTGAACTAGTAGAGTTATTGTGAGTCGGTGTTATCGTTTGAGATATGTTAACTCTGTCAAGATAATGTGGCCAATAGATTTCTCTCTCTTCACCCAAATTCGGCTTTTAGAACCAAGCCTGTGCGAAACGGCTACTTGGGCTTTTATAACTTTTAACTAGGAAAACAATCAATGAAAATATTAATACTAGGCGCTGGTGGTAGAGAATATTCTATTGCAAGAGCAATTTTAAATGAAAAACAAGAACATGAATTATTTTTTATGCCAGGAAATGGCGCTACAAAAACATTAGGTACAAATTTAGATATTAAAGATTATAACCTTTTAGCAGATTTTGCAAAAGATGAAAAAATAGACTTAACAATTGTTGGTCCTGAAGCTCCATTAGTAGATGGAGTTGTAGATATATTTAAAGCAAAAGATTTAACAATTTTTGGACCAAGTAAAGAAGCTGCTCAACTTGAAGGCTCAAAAGTATATATGAAAAACTTTTTAGCAAAATATGAAATACCAACTGCAGCATATATAGAAACAGATTCTATCGAAGATGCTTTTAAATTTACAGATACTTTATCTACTCCAATTGTTGTAAAAGCAGATGGATTATGTGGTGGTAAAGGTGTTATTATTGCACAGACTCACGATGAAGCAAAAGTTGCAATATCTGAGATGCTAAGTGGAAAAAGTTTTGGAGATGCAGGACTTAAAGTGATAGTTGAAGAGTTTTTAGATGGTTATGAACTTTCAATGTTTGCTATTTGTGATGGTGATGATTATATTTTACTACCTGCTGCACAAGACCATAAAAGACTTTTAGATGGAGATGAAGGACCAAATACTGGTGGAATGGGTGCTTATGCTCCAACACCTTTAGTTGATGAAGAACTTTATCAAAAGGTTAGAGATAGAGTTATCGTGCCAACATTAGATGGAATGAAAAAAGAGGGTGCACCTTTTGAAGGAGTTCTTTTTATAGGTATCATGGTTGTAAATGGCGAGCCAATTACACTAGAGTTTAATGTTCGTTTTGGTGATCCAGAGTGTGAGATACTTATGCCTCTTATGACTTCGAGTGTTAGCGATATGTTTTATAAAGCTGCAACAAATAAACTTAGTGATTTAAAAGTAGAATTTTCATCTCAATATGCAGTCGGTGTAGTTATGGCTAGTGGAAATTATCCTTATGGAAGTTCAACCCCTGCTGAGATTATTTTAGATGAAGTTAAACATCAAGAGATAGAAGATTTTACACACATATCTTATGCTGGAGTAAGTGAGGAAGATGGCAGACTTTATGCTGATGGTGGAAGAGTTTTAGTTTGTGTTGGCTTAGGCGATAGCATAAAACAAGCAAGAGACAGAGCATATCTTAGATGCGGACAAGTACACTATATGGGTAAAAAAATCAGAACAGATATAGCTTATCAAGCTCTTTAGGAGAAAATTTTAGTGAATGAAGAAATAGAGAAAAATCTTTACCGTGAAGGAATCGTTTTAGCACAAAATAAAAAAAGAGCAATGGCATTTTTTGTAGATGAAATGCTACTTTCTTTTTTACTTGTATTTGCTTTATGGGATTCATTTCAAAGTGCGCAAACTATGGAAGAGTTGATAGGTATAACAAATACTTTTGTATTAGAATATATGTTTATGAAGATTGTTTACCAAGCTTTTTTTGTTATGCAATACGGGGCGACTCTTGGAAAAATCCTTATGAAAATAAGAGTCATTGAAGTAAAAAGTATGCAAACGCCAAATGTCATAGTCGCTTTAAATCGTTCTATCTTTCGTGTTATATCGGAGATGATTTTTTATCTTGGTTTTTTATGGGGACTACTTAATCCAGAACGACAAACTTGGCATGATAAAACAGCACGAACCTTGGTTGTAGATGCTTAAACTCCTCGCTTTAGTTGTTTTTTTAACTACTTATCTTTTAGCAGATTCAAAAGTTGAAATATATGCAACAAAAATGGAGTCTTCAAAAAATATTGTTAATGCATCTGGGGGAGTTACCGTTGTATATAAAGATTATTTTTTAAGTGCAGATAGAGCTGTTTACAATAGGGAAAGTGGAGAGTTAGAACTTTTTGAAAATGTTCGTGCAAATCAGGGTAAAGAGTATCAACTTTTAGGAAAGTATGCGAAATTAAATATAGCAAAAAAAGAGAGAATATTTAAACCTTTTTTTATGCTTGATAAAAGTTCACAAGTTTGGATGAGTGCTGATGAGGGTTGCGCAAAAGGCAAAGACTTCAGTATAAAGTCTGGAGTTTTAAGTGGATGTAATCCAAGTGACCCACTTTGGAAGATGCACTTTTCATCTACTTCATATAACTCAGACACTAAGTGGTTGCATATATTTAATGCAAGAATTTTTATTTATGATATACCTGTTTTTTATTCCCCATATTTTGGTTATTCCCTTGATACAAAAAGAAGATCAGGACTTCTTTCTCCTGCTATGGGAATCTCGGATATAGAAGGCTTTTACTATGAACAACCTATCTACATTGCAGAACAAAGTTGGTGGGATTTAGAGTTAAAGCCACAAATCAGAACAAACCGTGGAGCAGGAGGATATTCAGTATTTAGATTTGTTGATTCAAAAGTTTCAAAGGGTGAGTTTAAGACTGGTTATTTTGCAGAAAAAGATGATTATTTTGTACAACAAAATTTAGCACACGACACGCACTATGGATATAACCTTCTTTATAGCAATACAGATGTAATAAACCAATGGTTTGGCACAAGTTTTGAAGGTCAGTCTAGCTTATATATGGATGTAAATGGTATGAATGATGTTGATTATATAAATCTTTCAACAAATGATACAACTGATAATATAACATCAAAACAGGTTCTTTCAAGAATAAATATTTTTTACAATACACAAGATAATTATTTTGGAACCTATTTTAAATACTATCAAGATTTAGCAGAAGTAAATAATGAAGCAACTCTACAGAAGATTCCTACATTCCAGTACCATCGTTATTTAGATACACTTTTTGGGGACCACTTAATATATAATGTTGATATGCAAGCTAATAATATATACAGAGAAGTTGGAAAACATGTAACACAAACAGATTTAAATATCCCCATAACACTTCAAACAGAGTTGTTTGACGAGTATTTAAATGTTTCTTACAAAGCTTATTTTTATGCTCAGTATTCAAAATTTAGTGGAACAGAAGAGGTTGTTAGTGGAGAGTATAATAACGGATATTTTGCTAGAAATTATCATATATTCTCAGCATCTACCCAAGTGAGTCGTGCTTTTGATAGTTTTACACATGTTGCTGGTTTTGGTACAAGATATACGACAGGTGGGGCAGAATCAAGAGATGGTTTTTATGAAGATAACCAAAATTTTTGTTCCGACCCTGCAAATCAAGGCTTAAAAAGATGTGAATTTTATAATATTAGTGATATTGAAGAGCAACTTCAACTTGATTTTACTCAGTATTTTTATGACACAACAGGCTCTCAAATAATTTACCATAGAGTTGCTCAAAGTATCTCTTATGATAAGGCACAAAGTAGTGTTGGAGAACTTGAAAATGAACTAGATTATCAGATCACAAAAAGTATAAAATTTTATAATAACTTTTTTTACAATTACGATGAAAATTCATTTTCAAAAATGTATAATCAAGTTTCTTACAATGGAAATGGATTTAATGTTTCTCTTTCGCATCTTTACAAAGATACATTTTTACAGCCCACTTCAGACACTACTCCATACACAAGTTACATAACATCAAGTGCAACTTATGATTATAATAAACATTATTCGTATAATCTAAGATATAATTATGATTATGAGAGTGGTTTAAAGAAAAGTGCTGAAATCGGGTTTTTATATAAAAAAAGATGTTGGGATTTTGGTTTGAGATATGTTGAAAATAATAGACCTATCTTAAATGAAACTGGTTCAAGTTCCATTTATGATAGATATATCTATTTTACAGTAAATCTGAAACCGATGATGGCATCTGGTGGTGCTCCACTTTTTGACTATAAATTACCACAAACAATGCAAGGACTTTAAGTGATGAAAAAGTACAAACATATACTTAAAAATAGACAAGACGCAGCTAACCAACTAATTGATATACTGCCAATGCAAAAGCTTAAAGAAGAATCATGGAAGATGGTGGCTGTTTCAAGTGGTGGTTTAGAGTTAGCTCACTTTATAAGAAAAAAACTTCCTAATAAGATAGACTTTCTTTTTTCAGAGTCTATAATGGCTCCAAATAATGATACATGTGAAGTTGCTAGAGTAAGTGAAAGAGAAGAGATAGTCATAAACGAGAAGTTAGTAAAAGCATTTGATATAGGCTATGATTATATTTATGGAGAAGCTCATAGAAAGCATGAAGAACAGATTTTAAGTTATGTTTACCAGTATAGAAAAGGAAGACCTTTTTTTAGTGTAAAAAATGAAATTGTTATGCTTATTGATGAAGGAAGTGAATCAGGTTTAAAACTGATGACTGCAATAAAAACTATTTTGGCTATGAAGCCAAAAGCTGTTTATATTGCCGTAGCAGTTTTACCAAAAGATACGCTAGAGTTACTTGAGCCATATGCTGATGAGATATTCTTTTTACATGATATAGGTGATTATGTAGAAACAACTCTTTATTACGAAGAGTTAGAAATTGTTGATGAAGAAAAATTAGAAAAATACTTAGAGGATTAAAAATGAAATATGATGTAAATTTAGAGTTAGAAAATAGAGTAGAAGATTACTCGTTTGGTGATGTTGCAAAACAAGCGAATGGTGCTGTTTGGTTAAAGTCTGGCGATAGTGTTATTTTAGCAACAATTGTTATAAATGAAACAGAGATAGTAAAAGAAGATTTTTTACCTTTAACAGTTCAGTATATTGAAAAAACATATGCAGCTGGAAAGATTCCAGGAGGATTTTTCAAGAGAGAAACAAAACCGAGTGATTTTGAAACTTTAACATCTCGTATAGTTGATCGTTCTCTTCGCCCACTTTTTCCTAAAGGTTTTGGGCATCCAACTCAAATCACTATAATGGTATTTAGTGCAGGTTCAGATGCTGACTTACAAGTCTTAGCATTAAATGCAGCATCTGCTGCTCTTTATATCTCAGATATAGATATCAACACTTCAGTTTGTGCTGTTCGTGCAGCAAAAGTAGATGGAGAGTTAGTTTTAAATCCAACTCTTTCACAGCTTAAAAACTCAACGCTTGACTTGTACTTGTCTGGTACAAAAGATGACCTTTTGATGATTGAGATGCGTTCACTTTCTTCAAATGAAGAGCAAATTCAAGATAACTTTGTAATCGACCCAATGATAGACCCAGTTATGAGTCTGCCAAGTATATCAGTACATACTTCAAATGCATTAGCTGAAGATGAACTTATAAATATTTTTGAAAAAACACAAGAACTTCTTTTTGCAACAAATACTCAATATGAGAATGCATTCGCACCTTACAAAAAAGAAACACCAAAACTTGATTATAAAGCTCACTCACTAAATGAAGAGATGGCTACATATTTAAGAGATAAGCATCTAGGGGATATTGCAGATGCTATGAATCAAATGGCTAAAAGTGAGCGTTCAACTGCACTTAGACAACTTAGAAAAAAAATTATTCTTGTAAAAGATGAGTGGGATGAGTTAGAACTTAAAGATGCGATAGAAAAAGTAAAAAAAGAGCAAGTTCGTTCTCAAATTTTAAATGAAAGAGTCCGTGCAGATGGAAGAAGTTTAACAGAAATTAGACCAATAACCATAGATACAAATATTTTACCAAAAGCTCACTCATCATGTTTATTCACTCGTGGACAAACTCAAGCTTTAGTAGTTTTAACTATGGGTAATTCAAAAGATGCACAAATGTTTGAAAGCCTTACTGACGATGGAACTCAAAATGAAAACTTTATGGTTCATTATAACTTTCCAGGTTTTAGTGTAGGAGAAGCTTCTCCAATCTTGGGTACGAAAAGAAGAGAGTTAGGACATGGAAATCTAGCTAAAAGAGCTTTAGAGCCGATAGTTGATTTAGATGGTCAAACAGTGCGTATGGTTTCTGAAATTTTAGAATCAAATGGTTCATCTTCAATGGCAACAGTTTGTGGCGGTTATATGGCTCTAAAAGCGGCAGATATAGACACAAATGAGATTGTTGCAGGTATTGCTATGGGTATGGTTAGCGATGGTGATAAGTATGCTATTCTTTCGGATATTATGGGACTTGAAGATCATGATGGAGATATGGACTTTAAAGTGACAGGTTCTAAAGATGGAATCACTGCAATGCAGATGGATATTAAACTTGGTGGAATTTCTTTAGATATTTTAAAAGAAGCACTTTATCAAGCAAAAGAGGGTAGAAGCCATATTATTGACATAATGATAGATGCTGAGTCAAAGATAGAATTTAATGACGGAGTTTTACCAAGTACAGACTTTTTTCATATAGACCCAAGTGTGATTGGTGAAGTTATTGGTCAAGCTGGTAAAGTTATTCGTGAAATAATAGAAAAGTTTGAAGTTGCTATAGATATTGATAAAAAAGATGGAAAAGTAAAAGTTACTGGTAAAAATAAAACTGGTGTTTCAGGAGCAAGAGAGCATATTGAAGGAATCGCTAATGCTCCAAAGATTGAGAAAATCAAATACCAAGTAGGCGACAAGTATGAAGGTACTGTTAAAAAGATAGTTGATTTTGGAGCTTTTATAGGTCTTCCTGATGGAACAGATGGACTTCTTCATATCTCTAAAATTTCTGATAAAAGAGTTGAAAAAGTAAGTGATGTTTTAAGTGAAGGTGAAAAAATTACAGTTGAAATATTAGAATTTAAAGGAAATAAAATTTCTTTAGGTCGTGCTTAGAATTTTTTTAAAAGAGTATTTGTCTATGGAAATACTCTTTTCTCCATCTACTTTGTTATAATAATATTTTCTAAATTTGTCTCATTACAACTCCTACATAGACCTTTATAAATAACATCTGAAACACTATACCCTTCAAGTTTTGTGGGTAAGGTATTTTCTAAACATTCTATATGATTACAAGTATTGCAGATAAAATGAGAGTGAGGAGAACCTTGTATTTCGTAGTATCTCTTCTTATCATTTGACTCAAAACTATTAACAATAGAATTACTTTCAAATTTTGAAATATTTCTATAAAATGTTGCTTTGTCCATATTTATTTTATGCTTTATATCTTCAAATGATATAGGTCTTTTTTCTCTGTCAAGTATTTCTAAAAGCTCTTTACGCGCAGATGTGAGTTTTAAGTTTTTTTCTTCAATAATATTTGTGATTTGCATAGTTGTATTTTAGCATTTTAAATCTTTAGTAAATCTAAATGCGACTAAGTTGCATTTAAGTTCTATGCTAGTACAATTTCAGGTAAATTTAATTACAAGGTATCCAGATGAAGAAAATCATATTGTTAGTTTTTATACTTTTTAATGCTATTGCTTTTGCAAAGCCTGCCATAGTTGTTAGTATCCTTCCAGAAAAAACTTTTGTACAAAAAATTGCAAAAGAGATGGTAGATATAACTGTAATGGTAAAACCAGGAAGTTCGCCACACTCTTATGAACCAAAAGCATCACAAATGATAGTGATATCAAAAGCTGATATATACTTTAGCATAGGTGTTAAATTTGAGGAGACTTGGATAGATAGGTTTAAATCACAAAATGCTAATTTAAAAATTGTAAATATTAGCTCTGATGTTCCAAAAATACAAATGAGTGAACATCATCATGACGGCGAGCATCATAACGAAGAAGAAAAACATCATGATGCAACTGACCCGCATACTTGGACTTCACCTAAAAATGTATCTATTATGGCACATACTATTTATAAAGCTTTAGTAGAATTAGACCCTAAAAATAAACAATCTTACAAATCAAATTTGGATGATTTTATTAAAGAGATTGAAGATACAGATAAACAGATAAAACATGCACTAAGAGATATAAAACCAAAGAGTAAGTTTATGGTTTTTCATCCTTCGTGGGGATATTTCGCAAATGATTATAATCTTGTACAGATAGCTGTTGAAGTAGATGGTAAAAAACCAAAAGCAAAAGAGATGATTATGATTATAAAAGAGGCTAAAGAGGAGAATATAAAAGTTATTTTTACTCAGCCTGAATTTTCTGATAAAAGTGCTCAAATAATTGCAAAAGAGGCTAAGGTAAGTGTAGAAAAAATCTCTCCATTAGATGCCAACTGGTCTCTAAATTTAATTAACATGGCAAAAATAATTGCAAAAAAATGAAAATATACCAGTAATAGAGATAAAGAATCTTTCTTTTGCTTATGCTGAAGAATTGGTTTTACAAGAGATAAACCTTAATGTTTATGATAAAGATTTTTTAGTTCTCATTGGTCCAAATGGTGGAGGAAAAAGTACTCTAATGAAACTTATCTTAGGTATAAATAATATCCAAAATGGTTCTATAAACTTTTTAAATAAACCTTCTAATAATATGACTAGTATTGGTTATGTCCCACAAAACACTAATATAAATGTGAACTTCCCAATTAAAGTAATAGAAGTTGTTATGATGGGAGGTGACTCTAAAAAATCTTCTATTTTTGGTTACAGAAAAGAGGAAGTAAATCATGCAATAGTGATACTCAAACAAGTTGGAATGCAAGATTATGCTAATAAAAAAATAGCCTCACTCTCAGGTGGTCAGCGTCAACGAGTAATGATAGCTAGGGCACTTTATTCTAACCCAAAAATTCTTTTACTTGATGAACCAACTTCAAGCATAGATGCCCAAGGTCAAAAGAAAATTTATGAGTTAATAAAAGAGTTAAGTAAAAAAGTTGCCGTTATAGTTATTAGTCATGATTTATCAGTTATTTTAGACTATGCCACTAAAGTTGCACATGTAAATAAAAAACTCTCTTATCATGATTTAAGTTTTTTGAAAAAAGAGTTTAAAACAAGTAATAATCATATCTGCGAAGTGGAACTTTTGCAGATGCTTGGGAGATGTAAATGTTAGAAGCTTTATCTTATGAGTTTATACAAAATGCTTTAATCTCTGGAGTGTTAGTTAGTTTTGCAGCTGGAATAATTGGCTCACTTATCGTAGTAAACAGAATGGTATTTTTAGCTGGTGGAATTGCACATGCCGCTTATGGAGGAATTGGAATAGCTGTTTTTACTGGAATACCTATATTTTTAGGAACAGCTATTTTTGCTATTATTGCAGCACTATTTATGGCCTTTGTAACTATCAATCAAAGAGAAAAAATAGATATATTTATAGGACTTATCTGGGCTGTTGGAATGGCAATAGGGATAATCTTTGTAGACTTAACACCGGGATATAATGTCGACTTAATGAGTTATCTTTTTGGTTCTATTTTAGCAGTAAATAGTGATGATTTATATTTTATGAGCTTCTTGCTTGTCATAATACTTTTTGTTGTTACATTTAAGTATCGTGATATTTTAGCTGTATCTTATGATAGTGAATATGCTGCATTAAGTGGTATAAATGTAAAGTTTTACTATACACTTATACTTATTTTGTCTGCATTGACTATTGTAGTTACCATAAAAATTGTCGGACTTATTTTGGTTATTGCTTTACTTACTATTCCTATATATATAGCTCAAAATTTATCTTCTTCACTTTATTCTATGATGTTGATTTCAGGGTTTATTGCTACTTTCTTTACAATGGTTGGTCTTTGGTTATCATATAGTTATAATTTAACATCTGGTGCATCTATAATTTTGGTGTCGGCATTTTCACTTATTATTTTTATGATTGGATCAAAATTAAAATTAAAAAATTTATATTAAGTTATTTTCTTATTTTTCAAACGCTTCTTTTTGGTTGTGCCACATGTCAGCTAATGATTCCTTCTGCTGAAGTAGATATAGATTTAATTGTAGAAAATAAAAAACTTACAAATATTCATGTAGAGTGGAAATTTTCTGATATTTATTCAAATGAGATTGTAAAGCAATATGACAAAAATAAGAATGCTAAACTTGATAAAGATGAATTAAATAGTGTATTAAAAGCTAAACTTGACTACCTAGTTCCTAAACAGATGCTAACAAAAATCCAGTATGCAAACTATGAAGATAACTATAGCTCAGTTATAAGAGCAGAGTATAAGAATTTTGATATAAAAATGATAGATAATATTCTTTTATTTTCTTATGAAGCATATTTAGATTTAGAGATAAAAGAGAAGATGATGTTATCGTTTTTATTTGAAGATGATGAATCGTTTTTTAACTTTATGACTTCATCTATTGATGTTCATTCAAGTGAACTTTATTATGAAAAGAATTTATATCTTTTTACTGCTTCTATATTTTTTAGCTATTCTTCATTAGATAAAATACAAAAAGAGGTAAAAATAGTAAAGGAGAAGCATAAAGTAAAAATTACGGAACCTTTAAAACAAGAATATAGCAAAATAGAAACTATTCAAGAAAATTTACTCAAAAGTAGTATAAGTAAGATTAAGTCTCTATTTGAATCTATTAAAGATGAAAAAAATCCTTTTACATATACGCTTTTGCTATTTTTTGCTTATATTTATGGAGCTATTCATGCTTTAGGACCAGGTCATGGTAAAACACTTGTTGGAAGCTATTTTTTATCAAATGATCGTTCATATTCTAAAGCTTTGTTTATATCATTAGCTATAGGGATTGTTCATACATTTTCAGCTTTCTTACTTACTCTAGTAATATATTACATTGTAGACACATTTTTGGCTAAGTTTATAGATGAAAGCTTATATTACACAACAAAAATATCAGCACTAGTTATTATTAGTATAGCTCTTTATCTCATATATAATAAATATAAAGCTTATAAGAAAATCCAAAATGCAGCCAAATACAGCTTTAGTGCAAATCCTCATGTCTCAACATGTTCTTGTAGTTCATGTAAAGTGGATAACAATTCAACAGATATGGCTCTCATAATATCCGCTGGAATCATTCCATGTCCTGGAACTGTGACAATTTTTATATTTTCTCTTTCTCTTGGACTTTATTATGCGGGGTTTTTATCTGCATTTGTAATGAGTTTAGGAATGAGCACAATCATATTTTTGTCTGCTCTAATAAGTGTTGCAATTCGTAAGAAAACATCAAACTATAATGATAATTTAAAAAAATATTTAGAATACGCAAGTTTAGGCATAATTCTTTTACTAGGATTATTTTTATTAATCGCATAATATCTTGTTTAAACTCATTTTTATTACTTTTTTAGTATAATTCGCCATCAATTTCTAGTAGGGAAATCGTTGCATTTATGTATCGGTTGCGCCATGTTAAAAATGGCGTTACGCTATCCGAACGATATTGTAATAATTTATTGGAGATTTATATGAAAAAAATTCTTTTTCTTTTAGTAGCACTTTCTGTTGCTGCATTCGCGTCTGATGGTGATGTTGCTAATCAAACACTTAAAGCTTATTCTATGATAGCTGCTGGTCTTGGTCTTGGTCTTGCTGCTCTTGGTGGAGCTATCGGTATGGGTCATACTGCTGCTGCTACTATCGCTGGTACTGCTCGTAACCCAGGTCTTGGTGCTAAACTTATGACTACAATGTTTATTGCTCTTGCAATGATTGAAGCACAAGTTATTTATGCACTAGTAATTGCACTAATCGCACTTTACGCTAACCCATATTTAGGCTAGTCTTAGACTAAACTAAATATACCTCAAGCTTAACTCGTTTTTCGGGTTAAGCTTTTTTTTTACTTATTTTTTTGCGACCGTGGTGGAACGGTAGACACGCAGGCTTGAGGGGCTTGTGCCTAACGGTGTGAGAGTTCAAATCTCTCCGGTCGCACCATTTTCAAATTAACACTAACGATATTATCTAGGAATAGCTCCCATTCCTCCAGGACCACCCATTTGTCCCATCATCGCTTGTAAGTCTTGCATGCCTTTTTTGCCTGAAAACTTTTTAGCCATTTTACCAGCGTTTTTAAACTGTTTAATCATACGGTTTATCTCTGCTTGAGTTAAACCACAACCTGTTGCGATTCTAAGTTTACGAGAGTTATTTAGTAGGTCTGGATTTTCTCTCTCTTTCATTGTCATAGAAGATACCATTGACTTTATATTTTTAAGTTCACTTGAGTTTTCCATATCAAAATCTTTAAGAGCTTTTGACATATTTCCCATACCTGGCATCATTCCTATGATAGACTTCATGCTACCCATTTTTTTCATACTTTCCATCTGTTGTAAAAAGTCATTGAAATTAAACTTACCTTTTTTGATTTTTGCAGTTAGCTTTTTAGCTTGTTTTTCATCTATGATATTTGCAGTTTTTTCAGCTAACCCTTCAATGTCACCAAAGCCCATAAGACGATTTACGATTCGTTCAGGTATAAATACTTCTAAATCTTCCATCTTTTCACCGTTACCGATAAATCTTAGAGGAACTCTTACTTGGGATGAAAGACCAAGAGCTACACCACCTTTAGCATCTCCATCGTATTTAGAAAGTATTACGCCATCGATGCCTATTTTTTCTTTAAAGCTTGTGGCAGTTCTTACTGCATCTTGACCAGTCATTGAATCAGCAACATAAAATATTTCACTTGGATTTGCTGCTTTTTTAACAGCGTCAAGCTCATTCATTAGTTCATCATCTACCGCTAAACGACCTGCTGTATCGATAAGCACAACATCATAGATGCCATCATTTGCTTTTTTAAGAGCAGCTTTTACAACATCAACTGGATTTTTAAGTGTTTCATCTTCAAAAAGTTCTACTTCTATTTGAGTAGTGATTTGGCGAAGTTGTTCAACTGCTGCTAGACGCTGTAAATCGGCGGCAACTATAAGAACCTTTTTTTGTCTATTTTTTAAATAAGTTGCAAGTTTACCAGTTGTAGTCGTTTTACCAGAACCTTGTAGTCCTGTCATAAGTATAACAGTTGGAGGATTTGGAGCAAAGATAAAGCCTTTGTTCCCACCTACTTCTAAGAGTTCATAAAGTGTAGCTCTTAGTGCATCTAAGAACTGGTCTTTTCCGATGCCATTTTCTCTTGTTTGAGATTGAACATCAGTAATTAACTGCTTAACTACTTTATGATTTACATCTGCTTTTAAGAGTGATTTTTTAAGCTCATTTAGTGCTTTTGTTAGTGCCTTATCATCATCAAATGTACGAATTTTTCTGATAGCCGCTGTAAATGAACTTGTTAGTGAGTCAAACATAAAAATACCTTCTTAAATTGGTGTAAATTTTTTTGGATTATAGCAAAACTATTGAAAATCAACAAATATTTTAGGCTCTGGTGCTATAAACTCCATACCTAGTAGCCTAACTTTGTGAGCATGAAGCATAACTCTTTTAGCGCGTCTTCCACCGTATTGCTCATCACCTACTATTGGATGGTCTATATAGCGTAGATGTGTTCTTATTTGGTGTGTTCTACCATTATGAATGATGCATTTAATTTTTGTTTTATTTGCACTTACAATATCTGGAAAAAACTCAGTTCTTGCTGGTTTGCCTTTTCCCGAAACATTTGAGTATGCTTTATTGTTTTTTCTTTGAGTTAGTATTGGTTTATCAACTTCTATTGGCTCACTGATGATACCTTCAACCCACGCGATATACTCTTTATAAACAGTATCTTTTTTAAACTCTTTTATCGCTTTTTGTCTAAAGTCTTCATCTTTTACAAGCATCAAAACGCCACTAGTTTCACGGTCAAGTCTGTGTAGTAATACAGCAGGTTTAAGTTGCCTTTCTATCTCATCGGAGTTTACATAAGCTGGTTTATCTATAACTATAATATCATCATTTTCAAAAATAGGTTTCATTTTTTCTATTTTTTGAACTCTGAAACTAGTTTTAGCATCTAACTCTCCACGAGCGATGATTACCTTTTTGTTTCCAACATAAACTAAACCTCTATCTATCATAGATTTAGCTTGATTATTTGATACGCCTTCTTGTAAGGCTAAGATTTTATATGCTTTTTCATTTGCCATTTTATTTTCCTAGTATTTTATTTATTATTGGTTTTAAATTTATTTTTTCTTCTACCATTGAAGGAGGCAAGTCCTTAGATGCAAAGAGTGCTTCATCTATTTTTTGTGCATCTACATATTGAACATGATGAACATATTTAAAAAGTTCTTTTTGGTCGTGAAAATGCTTTCCTGTAATTATTTTACAGCCAAAAAAAGCAGGTTCTAGTGGATTGTGTCCACCAACATCATTTCTAAAAGCACCACCGAGTATAGCTATGTCACTTATCGCATAGATATTGTTTAACTCGCCCATAGCATCTACTAAAACTAAATCAGAGTCAAAGTTATTTGTATTAGAAAACCTTGATAAACTTAGTGAGTTTTCATCAGCATATTTTTTCATTGTGCTAAAAACGCTTTGGAACCTTTCTGGATGCCTAGGTACTATAATTAGTTTGGCATCTACTTCTTTTTTATACTTTACAAATGATTTTAAAATCGACTCTTCTTCGCCTTCATGTGTACTCCCTGCAACAATGCATTGAACTAAAGGTTTTTTATAATCTTTTGTTTTTATAACTTTTGCGGCTAACTTTATATTACCAATCACTTCAATATTTTTTGCCCCTAAAGCGATAAAACGGTTTTTATCCACTTCACTTTGAGCATAAATAATCTCTACATTAGCTAAAAGCTTTTTATAAAACCAAGTAAATTGCAAGTATTTTTTTACACTTTTATCTGAAATACGAGCATTTAGAAGAATTACTTTAGTTCCTTTAGAAGTTGCTACTACAAAAAGCATATACCAAAACTCAGCCTCTAAGACTATAAGTAATTTTTGCTTTTTTATCCAAAAAGGAAGTAGCATCTCATATGGTAAATACCTAACATCAGCCTTATACTTTTTTACCTCTGTTTGTCCCGTATGTGTTATGGTTGTTATGTTAATCTTTACGCCATTTATAAGCTCAAGTAAAGGTTTTAATGCCTTTGCTTCACCAAGTGAACATACATGAAACCAAACTCCATCTTCATCTTTAAAAGAAGGGTTATTTAAAAGAAAAAAACGAGAAGGGATTGATTCTTTGTATTTTGATTTAAAGGAAAGGTATATTAAAAGTGGAAGTGCTACAACATATAGCACAACACTTAAAATATAGTAAAGTGCTGTAAATGGCTTCAAGCCTTACTCGTTAGATTCTACCACATGAAGAATACGACCACAGTGTGGACAAGTTGTAATGTCTTCAGCTTTTATAACATCTGCATAAATTTTATCATTAATTGTCATATAACAACCCATACAAGCTTGATCTTCAACTGGTACAACAGTAGTGTTTCTAGCCCAACGACGAATCTTTTGGTAAAAAGTAAGACCTTTTTGGTTTATAGAACCTAAAAGTTTTTCTTTTTGTATAAATACTTTTTGTCTATCTTTATTGATTACTTCTAGTTTTTTATCAACTTCAGATTTTACAGTTTCAAGATTTGCATCTATCTCATCAAGAGAAACTTTTGCAACTTCAACTTGTTCTTTTTTAGACTCAATAATTTTTTCTAGTCTTGCTATCTCTTCGTTTGCAAAAGTTACTTGTTCTTTTGCTATTTCTTCTTCAAGTTGAAGAGATTTCATTTCTCTCTCAGTTTTAACTTCACCACTTTTTCTAGAGTTGTCTTCCAATTTTTGTGAAAGTTCTGCTAAGTGAAGTTCATTTTTATGCTTTTTAAGTTGCTCATCTTTGATTTCATTAGTAAGATTTTCAATATCAGTATCGATACTTTTCTTTTTTGCTAATGCAGCTTCATATTTAGAGTTTGCTTCTTCGATTTGTGGCTCAAATGCATCTATCTCTTTATCTACATGAGAGAGGTCTATTAGTTGTTTAAGATGTTGATTCAATCAATCTCCTTTAGGATTTATACTTTATATGTATGTAAATGGGTTCTTTGATGATGCAATTATAGCTTCTAAACCTAAATTTTTCAAATAAGGATGTAAAATTTGTGAAAAAAAGCGTTCACTTTCAAAATGTCCTATATCAATAAGTGACAAATTAATGCTCTTAGCCTCCATAGCATCGTGGTATTTGACATCTCCTGTTAAAAAACAATCTGCTTTTACATTTTTTATCAAAGAGCATCCAGAGCCTGTTGTTAAAGCTACTTTTTTTAAGCTTTTTGCTCCTTTTACACATTTTGCATGAGGAAGACCAAATACTGATGATATTTTTTTTGCAAATTCATCAAACTCTATATCCACATCAAAGTAAGTAATAAATCCATCTTTATTTGAAATTTTATAGCCTAAAATTTCTTTTACTACATAATCATTTAGATGCGTTATATCAAAATTTGTATGCATCGCAATGTTAGAAATATTTTTTTGTATCATTTTTTGAATGAGATTTGCTGGGTATTTATTAAATTCTAGTTGTTTTAATCCACCAAAAATAATAGGATGATGCGTTATTAAAAGAGTGTCGTTGTCCATAGAGTCAATAAGTTCTTCATCAACATCTATGCTTAAAACTATTTTTTTTACTTCTTGATTAAAATCTCCAAGTAATAAACCTGAGTTATCCCAGCTTTCTTGTAGTTCAAACGGAGAGAGTTCATCTAAAAACGAGTATATTTGTGAAATTTTCATTACCTAACTCCAATAGCAAAGTCAGGAACAGACCTAGGCATAATAGTAGTTGGTTTTTGCTTACCATTAGTGAGTTTTTTAACTCTAGTGGTAATATATAAATCTATCTCTTTTATAGTTACTGTTCCATCATTATCATAATCAGCTTTCATTTTATCAAGTCCATCTATAAAACTCTTTGTAAAAGCACCATGTCCCCACTCTTTTTTTTCATAAGAGTATCCACTTCCTGTTGTAGCTGTCATGATAATACTACCACTACCAGAATTAATGATACTCTTAATAGCGCTTGTTATATCTCTTCTAGTTCCTGTAATGTTTCCACTATGACAAGTATCTGCAAGAAGTATAACTTTAGATGGAAGGTTACTTATTGTGTCTTCTATCTCTATCCATTTAACTGCTGTTCTTCTTAGTTTATCTAAGTTTGCATCATGACTTAAAAAGTAGTAAGAACCTTTTTCATCATTTACTCCATGCCCTGCTATAAAGATAATAACAACATCTTTACTTGTTGCCTCTTTATCTATCCAGTCTAGACCATCAAGTATATTATCACTATGAGCTTGTTTGTTTATAAGAGTTTTAACTACAACTTTTTTATATATCTTACCTTCTTGTTTTTTAAACATTTTAGCCATAGCTTTTGCATCTTTATCTGCAACACCTAAGTTATACTCAGGATTTTTATATTTACTTACCCCAATACTTAACATATATAGAGTTGGTTTATATATATTTTTAGTTTTTGAGGTTTTTGTTGCATAGACTAGAACTTCATCACTCATAGCAAATTTATTTCTTGCTTTTATGCTTATGATATTTTCTCCACTATCTAACTCTATTGTTATACTTTTATAGTTATTACTTTGTTTTCTTTTTATTCCTCTTTTACTTAGGCGTTCACCATTATGTAAGATTATGATATCTTTTATTGGTTTGTCACTATCCACACTAAACTTAATGGTTATAGCTTTTTTATTAGTTCTTATATTTGAGTTAGAAAGTAGACTTATAACAGGAGGAAGAGATTCTTGTATATTTATAGTTTTAACTTTTTTAGTTCTACTTGCGTAAGCGATAGCTTTTTTTTCACTACCAGTTTGAATAGCAAGAGAGATTATATCTGGACGATATAGAGTATTAAAGTATTTATCACTTCCTACATATCTTGCTTCTTTATTTGCTCCCTGATTTATATGATAACCTACATATTTATCTCCACCTACTGAGGAGTTAAAGTAACCACTTTTTGTCCATGCTACCCATTCGTTATCTTTGCTTACGAAGATATTTAGGATTGGTTCTAGGATTTTAGTTTTTGCTATTAGTTTCTTAGCATTATTATTATCATTATTTTCTATAAGTTTGTTGTAGAATCTTCTTACATCTCTCTCGTTTTGGAGTTTATAGTTTGGGTAGTTTTTTGATATCCATTTGTGCCATTTAGTGCTAAACCAAGATAACTTTACTAAAGAACCTTTCATCTCATCTAGTTTACTTAAATCCCATAGTTTTATTGTTTGATCTCCACTTCCACTTACTAGTCTATCTCCATCAATAGATATAGACCAAACTGTACTTGTGTGACCTACGAGAGTTGCTACATTTTCACCCTGCTTATTATAAACTCGTAAGTCGCCATTATTTCCACCACTTATGATATAATCTTTATACCAACCATAGCATCTATGTCTAAAACCATTTGTTGAGTTCTTTGTTATAGTTTTTTTTATTTTGCCATTTTTTCTTATTTGTAAAGTTCCACCGTTATAGCCATAATCGCCACCTTTAATATGTTTTAAAGAGTAGCTTCCATTTGTCGTTATATTTCTTTTAAAGTTTCTCGTATCTTTTGATATTTTAAAATTTTTTAGATTTATTGATTTTGTAAATGTAGACATTTTATTTGTTTTTGATATATCAGGTTTTGTTCCCCAAGCAATTTTATTGCCTTTTAAACCAACACTCCAAACTCTTTGTCCAACGCCAGATATTTTTCTTTTTACTTTTCGTGTCTTTATATCCCAAATGTATATTTCACTGTTGTTTCCCCCAGCACTTACAGCAGTTTTGTTGTTTAAAAATGCTACTGCTATAGTTGTATTGTTGTGTTTTTTAAATGAGCTTACTGTGGTGTAATTATTACTCGCGTCATATACTCTTACCACTCTTGGTGATTTACCTGTGCCTGTAATGAGAAATTTACCATCCTTGCTATAAGCGAGTCCTACAGGTTTATTAGTGCTTTTTATAACTTTAATTAGTTCTAAATCAAAATCATATATATATATAGCTTTAGCTTTTCCAGTAAATGCAATATGTCCACCGTTAGCGTTCGTCGTAGCGATATATTTAAGTCTTTTATCAATAGAAATACTATTTATAATTTCTTGCTCCTGTATATCATACAGAGCTATTTTATAATCATATCCTGATGTTATTGCAAAATAAGAACTGCCATTTTTTATAATTTTTACACCTTTTACTGCATCTTTGTGAAAAGTGATTGTATCTTTTAGTGAAAAATTATTTGAAACATCCCAAATTTTTGCTGTGTCATCATCTGAGCCTGATATAAGCAGTTCTCCATCACTTGAAAAGCCCAAATCAAAAACAACACTTTCGTGTGACTTTAATATTTTTATGATTTTACCTGTTTGATAGTCATATATTCTTATTTGTCCATGTTTAAGGTTTGAAGAAGCGTGAGTGTTGTCAAAGTAACCACCAACGGCAAGATACTTATCATAAGGGCTTAGTGCCATTGCAAATATCATACCTTCAGAACCACTTCCTATTTGCCCTAAAATCTTTCTTTTTTCTACTCCAGACACAGCATCCCAGACCCGTATAGTTTTATCATCACTTGCAGTTATGATTTCACTTTCATCTCTAGAAATAATAATGTCTTTTATAAGACCTGTGTGACCTTTTGTATCAAGTTTTAAAATAGCTCCAGTTTGTGAAAATAAGTTTACCCATACAATGATTAAGAATATAATCTTTTTCATTATAATTTTTCTAACTCTTCTTTTGCTTGAGTAAATTCAGGATTAATTTCTAATGCTTTTTCATACATTGCTTTTGCTTCTTCTAAGTGTTTCATCTCAGAAAAAAGATTTCCAAAGTTATAGTAAGTTATTGCATTCTTATCGTCTATCTCTAAAGAAGCGTGTAGATGTAATTTTGCTGATGTGAATTCCCCATTATCTTTGTAGATGCTAGCCATTGAGTTATGAATAAATTCATTTTCTTTATCTACTTCAAGAGCTTTTTTATAATAGTTTAACGCTTCATCATTATCATTTGTTTGATGAAGAATATAGCCCATTTTAAATAAAATCTCTGAATCATGTGGTTTTTTAGAATCGGCTTCATTAAGAAGTGCTAAGGCTCTTTGAAAATCTTTTTCCTCAAAAGCCTCGTCAGCTTTTTGTACTAAAGCTTCTGGGTCAAAAGGTGAGAAAGCATTTGCACTTTTTGTTTCATCTTGAGTATAATTTTCTCCTTCACCTTCTGGGTCTTGAAGTGTTTGTATATGTTCATAAATTTTAAATGCAAAAAAAGCTGAGGCTCCAAGCATTAGAAGTTGAAATACTGACATTGTTTATCCTTGATTAAAATAGATTTTTATTTATTAACTTTATAAGTTGAAGTGGGTCAACCTGCTCTCCACCAACTCTTGCACTAAAATGTAGATGAGGTCCTGTTACTCTTCCGCTAACTCCAGAAAGTCCAATTACTTCTCCTTTTTTTACAAAAGCACCTTTTTTTATGCTAAATTTACTCATATGATAATAGCAAGTGTAGATGCCATGCCCATGATCAATTATAACGCTTCCACCTGAATAAAACCTATCTTTTACTAAAACGATTTTTCCAGAATTACTAGCAATTATGGGAGTTCCTATCTTTGCTCTATAGTCTGTTCCGCTATGATAACCTTTTAAAGTGTTATTATAAACTCTAGCTTTTCCAAATGAGCTTGTTATTTTACTCTGCATCGGAGTGATAAATTTTGAAGAAATATAACTTTTATTTGTTGCGTGATTATAAATACTCATTGCTTCTTTATACTCTATTGAAGCTCTTTTTTTATCTTTTTTATTTAGAGTTACTTTAGATTTTTGTACTTTTATATTTTCTTTTTTATATTGCCCATCTATGACTTTAAAAAAAAAAGTTTTAGTTTTTATGTTTCCGTTTTCTTCATAAAAAACCTTAGCTTTTAAATTTGTGGGTTTTTTATAGTAGTTTATTGGGATTAAAGAATATAGTTTTTTTGCATCTGAGGGATGTTGGTAGATTTTATAATTCTTTTTGGCTAAAACAACTTTAGTATATTGTATGTTTTTTTCTTTTTTAAACTCTAAAACTGTGGTCTTTCCATTTGCTATCTCAGAGGTGTATATATCTATGTTAAAAGGAAAAAGTGTAGATGCTAAAAGTAATAAAAGAAAAAAATATCTCATTAGTAATCCTTCATCGCCCTAGCTATATCCCGTTTCATATCTTTAGCTTTTAAGTCTTGTCTTTTGTCGTGAAGCTGTTTGCCTTTTGCGATGGCAATTTGGATTTTCACAAGATTTCTCGCATTAAAGTATAACTGAAGAGGAACTATGGTGTAACCATCTTTTTCAACTGCAGTTTTCATCTTTTGTAGCTGTTTTTTATGTAAAAGCAGTTTCCTGCTACCTCTTTCTTCATGAGTATAGTAATGATGTGTAGTTTCAAGTCTTCCAATATGAGCATTAAATAAAAATGCTTCACCTTGAACAAAACGAATAAAACTATCTTTGAGATTTACTCTATTTGCTCGAATACCTTTTACTTCACTTCCTTGAAGTACTAAACCAGCTTCAAATTTTTCTTCTAAAAAGTAGTCAAAGTAGGCTTTTTTATTTTTTGCTACTGTTTCACCCATGTTTAGTCACGAACTATGTTATGACAGCGAAAACAAGCATGTTCTATATATGTATATGCTCTTTGAGATTCTTCTCTTCTGATTTGTCCAGATTGGCCATATTTATTGTCTATTGCATCTCTGATGATTTGAACATTATGAGCGATGATTTGTGCACTCATTACAGCTTCTTTAGCCTTGTTTTTTTTATCTTTTGGAAGCATTTTTGCAAAGTTGTCTTTGTTTCCAAGAAGTTCCTCTGCATGTTTAGCAAATTTATCAATGGCTTCTTTTACCCCTTGCTTATCACTTGAAATAAAACCTTGTTGAACATCTCTTAGTTCAGCATTTAAAAGTAACATATTTGATTTTAAGTCGTATGCAGACAAAGAGCTAAGGGAGATAGTTAGAGCAACTAAACTAGTGATTATTATTTTTTTCATTTTTTACCTACTGTTTATAAATTTTATATTTTATTGTAGCGTAATTTTTAGCTTAGTAACTTAAAAAAGCTACTTCCGCTTCCACTGAAAAAATATCCCTGTTTGTAGTGATTTTTTAATTCTTTATATTCTTCAAGAGCAGGTTTAAACAGGTCGTTTGCTTCATCTGCTTTTATCTCATTTAAGACATATAATGAGCTCATGTTTTTTAATTTTTCTATTTCAGTGGCATCTATCGGGGCATAAAAGTTTTCTCTATAACTTTTGTAAACTTTTGGAGTACTGATTTCTACTTTTGGAGTAAAAATTTCAAAATCAAGTATATCTTCTTTATATTGCTCTACTATCTCGCCGATTCCACTAACATTTGCACTTTCATATCCGTAGATAAAAAATGCTACATCAGCTCCAACTTTTGAACCAATAGATGCTAATTCATTTTGGCTAAGTCCTAGATGTAAAACTTCATTACACATGTGAAGGTAAGTAGCAGCGTCACTACTTCCTCCTCCCAAACCAGCAAAAGCAGGAATTTTTTTTTCAACTTTAATGGCGTAGCTTTGCATTAGTTTTTCTAAAGAGTCAGACTTTATGCTTTCTTTTAGGGCTTTGTAGGCTTTATATATGGTGTTTTGCTCTACTGTACAAGAAAAATCTCCAATTATCTCAAAGTCGATTGTAGTTTTTTTTCTAAAAGAGAGTTCATCATAAAGAGAATTTACCTTCATAAATCTTGAGATGATTTCATGGTAATCACCTCTCATTCCTGTTATTTTTAGAAAGATATTGACTTTAGCAAAAGCTTTGTAGATTTTCATAATATGTTTTATTTTTTAATAATTTTACTAAGTAAACTTAAATCATTTTGATTGGGTTTTTTAGATGCTGCAATATTTGAGTCTTTCACATCTTCTAAAAGTTCATTTCTAACTATGGAAATATCTCTTGGAGCATCTATGCCAAGTTTTACTACACCTTTGTCAATAGAGATGATTTTTATGGATATATTGTCGCCAATGCTGATGGATTCATCTAACTTTCTTGCTAATACTAACATACGCTTACCTTGTTTAGTTCATATTTTACTATGTTATTTTGAATGTTTATGATTGAGATATTATCACCATTATCTATCCAATAATATCCATCTTTTTTTATATCTAAATCATCTAAAGCAAGAACTCTTCCATATTTCAAATTATCACTATTTCCTAGATAAAAATTTTGTTTAATGTTAAGAGATTTTTTTATATCAAGAGCTTTTTCTCCATCGTAAGTAAATTGTCCTTCATTAAGTCTTTGTAAAGCACTAAGACTTCCATACTCAACGCCTAGTTTTTTAGCGATAATAAGCCCGAGTGAGCGGATATAAGTACCTTCTGAAACAGTTGTTTGGAAAGTTACAAAAGGGTGTGAATAGTTGATGAGTTTACTTTCATAGATGCTAGAGTTAATCTTGTTAAGTGTAAACTTTTTACCTGCTCTTGCTAAGTCATAAGCTCTTTGTCCCTCTATGCGTTTTGCACTAAAAATAGGAGGTTCGTATATCAAATCACCTTTTAAAGACTCTACAACTTCTTGTATTTTTGCATGATTAAATTCTTTAAGTATTTCAACATGTTCTATCCTCTCTGTATCAAGAGAGTCACTTTTTGCTCCTAACCATAAAGTAGCTCTATATTTTTTTGGTGTTTTATTTAAAAATCTGAAAAGTTTTGTATGAGAGCCAAAGCCAACTATAAGTACACCTTTTGCAAAAGGGTCCAGAGTTCCTGTAAATCCAGCTTTTTTTGTTTTGTATTTTCTTTTTAGGCTTGATAAAAAATGATTAGAACTTATCCCTGTTGGTTTATTTGCAACAAAGAGTCGGTTCATAAGCGCTCAACAAAAGAGGCTAAAATGTCCCTTGAAGTACCTGCGAAGTTTATATTTAGTTTAAACTCTCTTCCGCTTTTACTGATGCCAATAACTCTTCCCGTGCCAAAAATTTTGTGACGAATTAAATCACCTTTTTTAAAGGCTGTGTTTTTTTCAACTTTTAAAGAGCCTTCACAAAGACCAGCTTCATTAAAAAATCTACTTTTTTCTAAATCACTTCTTCTACCTTTGTAAAATCTACTAGATGCATGAGAAAGAGTTAAAGTTGTTTTTGCTCTAGTAAAGGACACATAACCCAAGCGTCTTTCTTCTTCTAAGTCACTGCCATCTCCAACTAGAGGTAAAAAGCCTTCTTCAAGTCCAATGATAAAAATATGCTCAAACTCTAAACCTTTTGAAGCGTGAATACTCATCATATAGATGCTTCTGCCTTCCACTTGGTCTTGTTCACTTTGAAGTGTAAGTTCATTTAAAAACTCGTCAAGACCAGACTCTGGAGATTTTTTTACAAAGTCACGAAACAAGCCATAAAATTCGTCCATATTTAAGATTCTATCTGCCTCATCAGCCATTCCAGCATAGATATCTTTTAAGTGAAATGTTTCTTCTAGTGCATCTATAAACTCATAGGTTGATTCTATTGCAACTTTTGATACTTTTTGAAGGTTTTTTATAAAAGTTTTTAGAGTTTTTGCATTTTTCTTTCTGACTAAAACTTCTAAATCAGTGACAGATGTTTTTTTAACATACTCATAGATAGAACTTTCATTTGCATGAGCCGCTAACTCAATTTTATCTATACTTGCTTTTCCTAAACCTCTTTTTGGTTTGTTTACAACTCTTTTAAATGAAAAATCATCATGGAAATTGGTTATAACTCTAATGTAGCTTATAAGGTCTTTAATCTCTGCTCTATCATAAAATCTGAGTCCACCAACTAGCTTATAAGAGATGCCAGAGCGATTTAAACCATCTTCAATAGAACGACTTAATACATTTACACGATATAAAATAGCTATATCATTTGCATTAACTCCAGAATCTAAAAGTTTAGTAATTTTAGTTGCAATTTTTCTTGATTCTTCATTTTCATCGTGAGAGTTTAAAACAGTAACATCTTCTCCCGCTCCACAAGTAGGTATGAGTTTCTTTCCTAAACGAGAACGATTGTGTTCTATGAGAGCATTCGCAACTTTTAAGATAGGTTCACGAGAACGATAATTTTCTTCAAGTTTAAAAGTATTTGTACCAGCAAAATCTTGGTCAAATTCCATAATATTTCGTATATGCGCTCCACGCCAACCATAGATGCTTTGGTCATCATCTCCAACAACACAAAGATTATTATGAGAGCAACATAATTTTTGTAAAAGTTTTAGTTGTAGCTCATTTGTATCTTGATACTCATCTATCATAATGTAACGATATTTTTGAGATGTTTTTTGAGCTAAGTCAGGATTTTGTTCTAAAAGTTTGTATGTTAGAGCAATCAAATCATCAAAATCTACTAAATTATTTTCTAATAAATATGCTTCATATGCTTCATAAACTTTTGCAATTTGTTGATAGTTGTAAAGTTCTGCTTGTTTGTACGCATCATCTGGAGTTAAAAGAGAGTTTTTATATCTTGAAATTTCACTAGCTATTAAAGGTGTCGGTATTTCTGAATTTATTTTTTTAATTATTCGTTTTTTATCATCTGTATCAATCACAACAAAGTTATTTTCTCTTTTTAAAAGATGAATATTAAACTTTAAAAACAAAAGTCCAAATTTATGAAAAGTACAAAGAAGTGGAGGTGAAGAAACATTACTAATCATAGACAATGCTCTATCTCGCATCTCCTTAGCAGCCTTGTTTGTAAAAGTAAGAGTTAGAGTATTAGATGCAGGAATACCAAGCACCTCAATGAGATAAGCTAAACGAGAAACGATGGTAGTTGTTTTTCCACTACCCGCTCCTGCTAAAATTAGAACAGGACCTTCTGAGTGTTTTACGGCTTTAGTTTGAGATTCGTTAAGTTTGTTAAATATTTTTTCCATTGTCTGCCAACTATTTGTATTATTTATGGTCTATAGCTTAATTATAGCCAAATTGTTATAAATTATAACAATACTATTGCATTAATTATAATTTTGAGTTATAATTTTTATATTATATGAACTTATAGGAATTATTATGTTAAAAGATTTTGCGAAATTACAAACCTTCTTGATGGTTATTAAAGAAAAGAGTTTTTCTAAGGCATCTGCAAAGTTAGGTATTTCACAACCCGCGGTTACTCAGCAGATAAAATTTATTGAAGATTATTTAGATACAAGAATAGTTGAGAGAAAAAAGAATGGTATTTTACTAACTAAAGAGGGTGAAGACCTGTATAGAATAGCAGTTAAACTTGAAAAAGCAATATCTAGTAGTGAAAAAGAACTTTTAAAAATTATAAATAAAGAATTCACTTTTATTATGGGAAGTTCAAATGCAATAGGAAACTATATACTTCCAAATTATTTAGGTGAGATTAAAAAAAGACTTGATAATGAAGTTTATATACAAATAGGACTTTCAGAGGATGTTATAGGACAGCTTGAAGATAAAAAAATTGATCTTGCTTTAATAGAATCTCCAGTTTTTAAAGATGGAATAATATTTAGAGAATGGGTTGAAGATGAGTTAGTTATTTTTTCAAATCAACCACTTAAAAAGCAACTAACAGCAGATGATTTACTTGACTTTGATTGGATTTGTCGTAACGAAGAATCACATACAAGAAAACTAACAGCTGAAGTATTTGAAGAGATAGGTGTTCAGTGTGCTAACTTTAATGTTCTTGCTGTATTAGCATCTCCAACTGCTATAAAAGAGTCTATTTTACATGCAGATAAAAACTCTTCAAGACCGTTGGTTTCTGTAATGTCACGACATGTAATTCAAAGTGATATACAAGATGGAAGACTTTATGAGGCCAGAATTAAAAACTTTAAATTACAAAGACATTTTTATATAGCATATTTAAAAGAGAGAAAACATGACGCTTTTGTTGATAATGTAGTTCATTATCTACTCTCTATAAATAAGGTTTAAAACTCTTTTATTTAACAAACTTAGAGTTTTCTGGGTTTGATAAAAAAGAAGCCATAGAGTTTTGAACTCCTTTTGGACTTGACTCTACCTTCTCTTGAGCTAAAGCCTTATGAGTTGCTAGATTTATAAGTAGCGGTGTTTCATCAACGATGATTTGTAAAACACTCAAAAGAGGAACGCTTACTATACTTCCAAAATTATCAGTTCCAAAACCAGCTTCAAAGATTAGATGCCCATCTTGAATATTTGCACTCTCAAAAGTATAACCTGCTAAAAAAAACAGAGTTAAAGGTCTAAATTCATCTGCTATATTTTTAGGTAATTTAGGTTCGAAATAAACATCTTCGATATTACAAAGAATTCCAAAATTTTGCTCTTTTTGAAAAAAATGAATTATTAGTTCTTCTATATGTTTTTTCATTAATTTTGAAAAATCTATATCGTCTATGGCATTGTCTAACAAATAATATCCTTTAAATTATATTTTTGTATTATATCAAAATCTATCATAGCATTAAGAAGAGCAAGCTTTGTATAATCTTTCAAATCATCAACTTTTATATTTGTTTCTTGTAGTCTTCCTTCATCTAAAAGCCTTTGTCTTGTTGTTCCATTTAAAAGAGGTTTTGATGGAGTAAACCAGATGCCATCTTTAAATAAAGCGATATTCGCGATGCTTGTGTCACAAACAAGATTATTTTTAACTATAAGTATATCGTCACAGTTTTGTTTTTTTTCAAAAAGTTCATTTATGACTTCTCTGGAAGTTGATTTATGAAAATATTCTATTTTATTGTCATATATTAATTTAAGAGATTTGATTTGTTTTTTTATGTAGAGCGTATAAGAAATATCTACTATATTTTCATTATAAATCAAACGACATTTGTAGATGCCATCAGATGGAGGTTTTAAATATTCACATAAATTATGAAAAGTATAGATGCCAAATGATTTTAAAACACTTTCATATCTCTTTTGATGATATCCTAGATGCAATAATCTTCCATCAACTGATTTTATAGTTTCCAAAAAAGTGTTTTTAATGAGAATTTCCTTTTTTAAAAGTTTAGCTTTATATTTTTTATTGTATCGTATTTTCTCAAAGGAGAATAATGTCAGTATATATAAGTGATGGAAAAAAACTCATAGATATTGAGTATGATGATATACCAACAATAAATGATATGGTTGATGGTATGAGAGTTCTCTCAACTGACAAAAGAGCCGAAGATGAAAATGCTTTGTTTATGCTCGAATCAGATGGAAATATATGTTGTTATGTTTTAGATGAAATATTTATAGTTGGTAAGGTTGATGGTTTTGAAAATTTGGTAGATGCCATTAAGGCTTGGAACAATAATGAGATATAAAATGTTATGGACTAATACATAAACTTTACATTTGAAAAATACTTAGCTATAATTCCGCTATCGTTTTGGCTCTCAAAATAATCCCTCTGTGATTGTGAGCTGTACATAACGCCAAATTAGGCGGTAAGAGGCACAATAAAATTACATAATTATTTTTATTCTGCAAAAATACCACCAAACATTTATTAATATTTCGAGAGAAATACCTTTAGTGCCATAGCGGCTAGCGTAGATATCTGAGTTTTACTCAAATATCGTTCAAATAATATATTTAGGAAGACAAATGACAGTAATTAGACTTACTCGTATGGGAAGAAAAAAACAACCATTTTATCGTATCGCGGTAACAGATAGCCGTAAGCGTAGAGACGGTGGTTGGATTGAACTTATTGGACACTATAATCCAATGACAAAAGTATTAGTTGTAGATAACGAGAGAGTTGACTATTGGTTAAGTGTTGGTGCTCAAATGAGTAACAGAGTTAAAAAGATAACTGGTCGCTAAGATGATTAGTGAATTTGTCGCACAATTTGCAAAACTTATAGCAACTTATCCAGATGACATAAAAGTGCAAATTAAACAAAGCGATGAAGTAACTCAAATAGTTCTTTTTGCTAATCAAGCCGATGTTGGTAAACTGATTGGTAAAGAGGGCAAAATGATTGGTGCGATAAAAACTGTTATCTCTGGTTGTAAAGCAAAAGATGGCGTAAGTTACAGAATAAATGTCGAGCCAAATTAAAGAAGTAAGACTTCATATCGCAACTATTGGCAAAACTGTCGGTATAAAAGGCGATATGAAATTTCATATCAAATGTGATTTTCCCGAACAATTTCAAAATAATTCCACATTTTTGACAAATAAAAATACTACAATAACTTTAAGCGAAGTAAACCATAACAAAGCTCAGGTGAAAATTGCAGGTGTTTTTAGTGTTGAAGATGCTAAACAATACACAAATCTAAAACTCTATACAACAAGAGAAGAAACAAGAAAAAATTGCCACTTAGAAAAAGGTGAGTTTTTTTGGTTTGATTTAGAGGATTGTGAAATTTATGAAGATGGTAAATGTATAGGAAAAGTTGATGATGTGGAGCGTATAGCAGTTACAAATTATCTAAATGTTTTTACAAGTGATGAGTTGATAAAAAAAGGCTTACCAAAGAAATTTTTAATCCCTTTTCATAAACCATTTATTTTAAATACAGATATTGATAAAAAAATCATCACGACAGATGGTGCATTGGATATTTTAGAAGCTTCATAATGAAATTTACTTTTGTAACCTTATTTAAAAATCTTGTTAATGGATATTTTTCTGATTCTATACTAAGTAGAGCAATAGAGAAAAATATTATAAATATTGAGTATCTAAATCCAAGAGATTTTAGTGATAATAAACATTTTAAAGTTGATGACACAGCAGTTGGTGGTGGAGCAGGTATGGTTATGAACCCACAACCTCTTTATGATTGTTTAGATTCTTTAAAAAAGAGTGATGAAGATACACATATAATCTTTTTAACCCCAGTTGCAAAGCAATTTACTCAGCGCGATGCAAAAAGATTAGCAAAAAAATCCCATATAGCTTTTGTGAGTGGAAGATATGAAGGGATTGATGAGAGAGTTCTTGAAGAGTATTGTGATGAGGTTTTTTCTATCGGAGATTACATACTTACGGGGGGAGAACTTCCATCTTTAGTTATATGTGATTCAATCTCGAGAAATGTTGCTGGAGTTTTGGGAAATAGTGATTCTTTAAGTGTTGAGAGCTTTGAAACGCCACTTTTAGAAGCACCTTCTTTCTCAAAACCGCAAAATTATAAAAACAATAGTGTCCCTAAAGAATATTTAAAGGGAAATCATAGTAAAATCCGCTCACTAAAATTAGCTCTGTCTGAATGTAAAACTAAGTTTTTCAGACCTGAGCAGTTATTAAAGCATAAAATTGCTTCTAAAATGACAAATAAAGGAACTCAAAGATGAGAAATAAATATATAGAAAACTTTGAAAAAGCACAAGTAGCTGAGAAAACACTTCCCCAATTTCGTGCTGGTGATACTGTTCGTTTGGCAGTAACTATTAAAGAGGGTGATAAATCTCGTGTGCAAAGCTACGAAGGCGTTTGTATTGCAAAAAGAGGTCAAGGTACTGGAAAAACTATAACAGTGCGTAAAATTGGTGCTAATGGTATTGGAATTGAAAGAATTTTCCCAATCTACTCTGATTCAATCAATGAGATAAAAGTTATTCGTCGCGGTCGTGTTCGTCGTGCTAAACTATTTTATCTTCGTGATCTTGCAGGTAAAAAAGCTCGTATTAAAGAACTTAGAAGAAAATAATCTTCTAAGTTTCAACTCTCTTTCTACATAAAATCTAAACTCTTTACAATTTTTAAATAAACATATAGTACAATCTATTATATGAACTACTTAAATGATTTAAAAACAATAATCAATATGAATTCTTATACAAAAAATAAAACTGGTGTGGATAAAGTTGGTGAAATATTTGATGAATGGTTTAAAGATTTAGGTTTTGAACTAAATATTCACAATAGAGGTTCCATAGGTAATCATAGACATTATATTTCTGCCTGCGATAAAAACTCAAAAAAATTACTTCTTCTTGGGCATTTAGACACCGTATTTCCTCCAAATAAATTTGAAGATTATTCTGAAGATAAAGAGTGGATTTATGGACCAGGAGTTTGTGATATGAAAGGTGGAAATATTGTAGTTCTTCAGGCTCTTCGCAATTTAAATAAAAAAAAAATAGATATAAAAAATATAGATGTTTTATTTGTAAGCGATGAAGAAACAGGAAGTGATGATTCAAAATATTTAACAGCAACATTGGCTAAAAAATACGATTATTGTTTTGTATATGAAGCAGCAGGTAAAAATATGGAAGTAGTAACTGCTAGAAAAGGTGTTGGAACTTTTTTTATTGATATACAAGGCAAAGCTGCTCACGCTGGAAATCATTATATAGATGGGCATGATGCAAATTTAGAAGCCACTTATAAACTTCAAAACTTAGTAAAACTTACTAATTTAGAAAAAGGAACAACGGTAAATGTTGGTAAGATAGAAGGAGGCATAGGAGCAAATACTATTTCTCCTCATGCAAATTTAGTTTTTGAGCTAAGATATAAACTTTTAGATGAAAAACAAAGAGTTTTAAAAGAGATTGATAAAATAGTTCAAACATCATTTGTAAAAGGAACTATATCTACTCTAAGTGGTGGCATTCAAAGAGATGTAATGCAAACATCACAAGAATCTTTGGAGTTAATAAAAAACATAAAAAACATTACAAATACTACACTTAAACATGAAGAGAGGGGTGGAGTAAGTGATGCAAATATTGTAAGTTCATGTGGAGTTATTACTCTTGATGGTTTTGGACCATTTGGCGATGGTGATCATACTCTAAAAGAGAGAGCAAATAAAAAAAGTTTTGAATCTAGGATATCCTTAAGTGAAAAGCTTTTTATCTATTTTATAAAAAATTCAGATTTTAAAGGGGCATAGATGAGTAATAGAAAAATTGGAATGTGGCTTTATAGTAATGGTGGTGGTGATAAAATCACTAAAAAAATTGTAAAAAAGTTAAAAGATAGAGATATAGATACTATCGGTGATATTAACTTAAGACATGCAATCGCTAAAAATGGACATATTTTACATAATGATATAAAACTAGATAAACTTAATCTTTTTTTCTCTTATAATGCTGGTGAACAAACGCAGTATCAAATGTATTTATACCAAGCTTTAAACCGGGTCATTTCTACTATTAACTCTTACGATTCTTTCGCGTTAACTGAGGATAAATTTCATACTTCATTTATTTTGAGAAAGGCAGGAATTCAAACAGCAGATTATAAATTATGCCATAGAGATGATGGACATCACTTAAAAAAAATTATCAAAAAATGGGATAAAATGGTTTATAAACCTACTGATGGTTGGGGTGGAGTAGGTTTGACAAAAATAGAAAGTGAAGCAAACTTAGATATGTTAATGCCTTTTTTAAATCAAATGGATTTAAGATATTTTTATGTAGAAAAATTTATAAAATATGATAATACTGATTTTAGAGTTGATATTGTAGATGGTAAATTTGTATCTTGTTATGGTAGAAAAGCAAATGGAACTGACTGGCGAACAAATGTAACTGCTGGTGGTTCTGTATTTATGAGAGAAGCAAATGAAGAGATTAAAAATATAGCTATAAAAGCTTGTGCGGCATGTGATGTAGATATTGGTGGAGTTGATATAATATATGATTTGGAAAAAGAAGAGTATATAGTTTTAGAAGTAAATGGCATACCAGCATTTGCAACACCAGAACAAGAAAAAATGGGCTTAGATTTTAATAATAAAAAAATAGATTTAATAGTAGATTTAATAGATAAAAAAACAAAGAAAAATAAATAATTTTAGGATAACAATTTGAGAGAACAATATAGTTCATATGATGAGTGTGTAGCATTTTTTAAGGATGCACAAAAAAATAATCCAAACCTTTTTCAAGTTCGAACAATTGGTACAACATGGGAAGACCGAGAGATAATAGCTGTGAGTGTTACAAAAAATGTTGATAATCATTTAGATAAACCAGCACTTTTTTTTACGGGAACTGTTCATGCAAGAGAATGGATAGGAATAGAGTTAAGTATAAGTTTTGCTAAATATATAATAGAACATATTGATTATGACCCACAACTAAATGAAATTCTTGATAGAGCAACTTTATATATGGTTCCTTGTGCAAATCCAGATGGATTTGAGTATTCAAGAAATCATTTTTCATTTTGGAGAAAGAATAGAAGAAAAAATGCTGATGGTAGTTTTGGAGTTGATTTAAATAGAAATTTTTCTGTAGGTTTTACACCAAATAAAGATACGAGTTCAAATGTCTATTCTGGACCATCTGCCTTTAGTGAACCTGAAACAACAGCACTTAGAGATTTTGTAATAGAGCATAAGAATATTACTATAGCTCTAGATTATCATTCTCAAGGAAATGTATTCTTTCCTGCACACAACTTTATACACGAAGATGCTATTGATGCTATTGATTTAAATCTTTTAGCAGGTAATATGGCAGAAGAGATTAGAAAAAGGTCTGGTCGTGAATATGGCATTCATATGGGAAAACCTCCAGTTCATCTTATTTCTGGAAGTGGTAGAGAGTTTTATTATTCGCAAGGTGCTCTTAGTCTTGTTGTTGAAGTCGGAACAAGAAACATTAGTGATTATAAAGAACATATGAGTGAAAATATTGATGAAAATCTTCCTGCATTAATGATAGCCTTGTCTGAAGCAAAAAATTATAAAAAAGAAAATGCTCTGCCTAGAGTTGAAAATTTTGTTGCAAGTGAAATTACTTTTAAAGAAGTAGAACTTAGTTGGGATTATGCAGATGATGAAACTGTTTACTTTGAAATATATCGTTCAAAAAAACAAAAAGGTTTTTCTCAAGTGTCAAATAGGATTGGTACAACAAAGTTAAAAACATTTATTGATAAAAATTTGAAATCTTCAAGAAATTATTATTATTATGTAAGAGCAGTTTGTAAAGCAAAATTTATCAAATCTCCATATGCTCAAATTTTAGGTGTTAGAACACAACCAGCAGAAAATATGTTTTCAAAAATTTTATATCCATTAGCAGACAAAGTCGGCTATGTTGGAGAAAAAACAAAAAAAAATACAGATCATTATGGAAATAACTCTATGTTTGTTGGAGTGTCTGAGAGTAAGGGTGAATGTTTTGGAGTTTGTGGATTTTCACTCTCTAGCATACCCAAAAATGCCATCATAACTAGTGCATCTATCTCTTTTTATCCGATGAATAGAGTTTCTGTACAGGTAGAGAGTTTTGGGGAGTGGAGAGTAGGACAGATAGATGAGCGAACAATTGATAATATAAGTAGCTTTGATGAGATAAAAAATGTTAAGTCATTAAGTTATATAGATAGACCAACAGGTTCTGCACAGTTGTCACAAGGCATCTGGAGAACATATACATTTGCATCGCAAGAATTAAGAGTTTTGCAAAAATCTCTTTTACGCTCAGAGGCTCTTTTTAGGTTTGATGGTCCATCTACTCTTCCAATCGATCGTGCTTCTCAGTTAATGCAGTGGGATATAGGGTATGGTAAATTTAGTGGAGGTCTTACTTACAGACCAAAACTAGACATATCTTATACTGTTGATGAAGCTAAAATTGAACTAAAATCATCAAGAGAGTTTACAGCTATTAATGACAAAATATTAGAAAGTAAATTGTTAGCAGGTTATGATGAAAATTGTTTTAAAAAGTATGCTTGCTTAGAGTTTGATTTATCTCAATGGCCTGAAATGGATAATACAATAATATCAAGTGCATATTTAGAAATTGAAGCAATTAAAATAGACTCTAAAAATACTCTGCGTTTTCACATAGAGATGATTGTTCCAAGTGATGGTGTAAATACATATGAGAAAATTCAAAAAAGAGAAATTATTGAGAGAATAGGTTACGATGTAAGTGTTTTAGATGTTAAATCTGAACCAATTCAACGATTTGTCTTTGATACATATGCAATTAATGAAATGGCGGAGAATGTTTCTAAAAATGCAAAAGCATATTTTGTTATCTCTGCTACATCTCAAGTATTTTTGAAAAACCAAGATGTAAAATTTATGGATACTAAAAGAGTTAAAAGACCTTCATTGGTGATTAAGTATATTAAAAAAAGAAGAAATCCTCCGCAACAGGTAGAAAATTTAACTTATTCAATTGAAAGTAATATAATAAAATTAAAATGGGATTTACCAAATGATGATGGGTATAAAGGTGCTATTGTTGTGAAAAACCCTTTTAAAGTACCTTGTACTGCTTATGATGGGCAGAAATTATATGGCGGAATGGATGATTATACATATGATAATTTTGGAGATAAAGATATGCATAAATATTATGCAGTTTTCTCTTATGATGATGTTCCAAACTTCTCTGAGCCTGTTTTTATAGAGATAAATTCTAAGGAAAAAAGTTAATTTTCAATTAACTTTTTCCAAATCCCAAAACAATTTCGAAACATTAAGAACAGACTAAGCAACACTTGTCTATAATTCCCGTCCACAAACACAGACACCTAAAGTTTAGGAGTCAAGAGCCATAAGAGGTTCAGAGATGTTTGAGATCATTGAAAACTAAGCAAGTAATAGACTTAATAATAACTATTAAGTTGGAAATGTTACTTAGAAATAACTAATATAACAACAACCGTCTATTCTATTAGTTACCAGATATAACTTAGGTTATGTTTGGTTCCCAAATAGTAATAGATACTATACAAAAAGTCGTAACTAATACTTTAAGCAGTAGTTAGTTTAGACTATAAAACAATCAAAGCCAATGAATTTTAATTCTTGGGCAAAAGATCAGTAATACTTAGCAATAAGTACTTTACATGATAAAAGTTTCTAAACTCCAAACATCAATTCTCAAACTACTTGTTAGTTTGTAGCTTTAGTGCAAGGAATTGAAACGGGACTTGTTCCGTTTCAAGGAAACAGATAATTATGGAGAGTTTGATCCTGGCTCAGAGTGAACGCTGGCGGCGTGCTTAACACATGCAAGTCGAACGGTAACAGAACTAGCTTGCTAGTTGCTGACGAGTGGCGCACGGGTGAGTAATATATAGTTAATCTGCCTCGAAGATTGGGATAGCCATTGGAAACGATGATTAATACCAAATAGTCCTTCTCTACATAAGTAGAGTTGGTAAACGTTTTTTCGCTTCGAGATGAGACTATATCCCATCAGTTAGTTGGTAGTGTAAGAGACTACCAAGGCAATGACGGGTAGCGGGTTTGAGAGGATGATCCGCCACACTGGTACTGAGACACGGACCAGACTCCTACGGGAGGCAGCAGTGAGGAATATTGCACAATGGGGGAAACCCTGATGCAGCAACGCCGCGTGGAGGATGACGCATTTCGGTGTGTAAACTCCTTTTATATGTCAAGAAAATGACGGTAGCATATGAATAAGCACCGGCTAACTCCGTGCCAGCAGCCGCGGTAATACGGAGGGTGCAAGCGTTACTCGGAATCACTGGGCGTAAAGGACGCGTAGGCGGGTTGGTAAGTCAGATGTGAAATCCTACAGCTTAACTGTAGAACTGCATTTGAAACTACTAACCTAGAGTATGGGAGGGGGAGATGGAATTAGTGGTGTAGGGGTAAAATCCGTAGATATCACTAGGAATACCGAAAGCGAAGGCGATCTCCTGGAACATTACTGACGCTAAGGCGTGAAAGCGTGGGGAGCAAACGGGATTAGATACCCCGGTAGTCCACGCCCTAAACGATGAACACTAGTCGTCGGGATGCTTGTCATCTCGGTGATGCACTTAACAGATTAAGTGTTCCGCCTGGGGAGTACGGTCGCAAGATTAAAACTCAAAGGAATAGACGGGGACCCGCACAAGTGGTGGAGCATGTGGTTTAATTCGAAGATACGCGAAGAACCTTACCTAGCCTTGACATTGATTGAACTCAGTAGAGATACAGAGGTGCCCTTCGGGGAGCATGAAAACAGGTGCTGCACGGCTGTCGTCAGCTCGTGTCGTGAGATGTTGGGTTAAGTCCCGCAACGAGCGCAACCCTCGTCTTTAGTTGCCAGCAGGTTAAGCTGGGCACTCTAAAGAGACTGCCTTCGCAAGGAGGAGGAAGGTGAGGACGACGTCAAGTCATCATGGCCCTTACGGCTAGGGCTACACACGTGCTACAATGGGGCGTACAGAGAGTTGCGATACCGCGAGGTGGAGCTAATCTCTTAAAGCGTCTCTCAGTTCGGATTGGAGTCTGCAACTCGACTCCATGAAGCTGGAATCACTAGTAATCGTAGATCAGCAATGCTACGGTGAATACGTTCCCGGGTCTTGTACTCACCGCCCGTCACACCATGGGAGTTGATTTCACCCGAAATTGGGAAGCTAACCTTCGGGAGGCTACCACTTACGGTGGAATTAGCGACTGGGGTGAAGTCGTAACAAGGTAACCGTAGGAGAACCTGCGGTTGGATCACCTCCTTTCTAGAGTAAAGAGTAAACATTCATTTGTTTATCTTACAAAGAAAATCTCACGAGAGATATGTTGTTATTAATGTTTATTACTTGCTTAGTTTTCAGTGATTTATGGAATTTACTATTATTACATAAAAGTGGGGGATTAGCTCAGCTGGGAGAGCGTCTGCCTTGCACGTAGAAGGTCAACAGTTCGATCCTGTTATTCTCCACCATTTTTGGAAATTCATACTACAAGAAGCTTAATAAAAGAACTAAAGAAATTTAGCTTTTTTATTAGACTTCTATTTATATTAGTCTTGTTCATTAAATTATAATTGTTAAAGTCAACATATAATAATAAGAAACGAATCGTATATTAAATTATAAGATAAGTCAATTATTAATTATAAACTAAATAACTACAATAAACAAATTACTAACTTGATTATTTGTTGAATATATATTTAGCTTTAGTGACCACAGCGGTCCAAGCGAAATTAAGGAACTTGTACCACAAGGGCATAAGCATTTCTTAATGGGAATATAAATGATACATTAACCAAGGTAGTGAACGCAAATTAGAATAACAAAGAGTAAGAGTTAAATCTTATTCAAACATTTTAATATTAATTAAAAAAGATATTAAGGGCCATAGGTGGATGCCTTGGCTAGTAGAGGCGATGAAAGACGTATTAGGCTGCGAAAAGCCTCGGGGAGCTGCCAAAGAGCTTTGATCCGGGGATTTCTGAATGGGGCGACCCAGCATGGAGCGATTCATGTTATCATATTTATATGAGGCGAACTCAGGGAAGTGAAACATCTCAGTACCTGAAGGAAAAGAAATCAAACGAGATTCCGAGAGTAGCGGCGAGCGAAATTGGATTAGGGCACTTAGTGATAATATAGATGTTAGCAGAACACTTTGGAAAGAGTGAGCATAGAGGGTGATACTCCCGTAAGCGAAAGCATTTATATGATACTAGACTAAGGAACGAGTAGGTCGGGACACGTGTTATCTTGACTGAATATGGGGGGACCACCCTCCAACCCTAAATACTACTACTAGACCGATAGCGAACAAGTACCGTGAGGGAAAGGTGAAAAGGACCGCGGTGAGCGGAGTGAAATAGAACCTGAAACCTATGGCTTACAATCATTCGGAGCACTATTGTATTACTTCGGTAATACAAGTGTGACGGACTGCCTTTTGCATAATGAGCCTGCGAGTTGTGGTATCTAGCAAGGTTAACCTAACGGGGAGCCGTAGCGAAAGCGAGTCTTAATAGGGCGACATAGTTAGATGCTGCAGACCCGAAACTAAGTGATCTATCCATGAGCAGGTTGAAGCTGGTGTAAGAGCCAGTGGAGGACCGAACCCGTACAGGTTGAAAACTGTTGGGATGACTTGTGGATAGGGGTGAAAGGCCAATCAAACTTAGTGATAGCTGGTTCTCTCCGAAATATATTTAGGTATAGCCTCGAGCATTAGCATACAGGGGTAGAGCACTGACAGGGCTAGGGCTGCTTACCGCGGTACCAAACCCTATCAAACTCCGAATACTGTATGTGTAACCTCGGGAGTCAGGCGTAGGGTGATAAAATCCTATGTCGAGAGGGGAACAACCCAGACTAACAGCTAAGGTCCCAAAGTTTTATCTAAGTGGAAAAGGATGTGGAGTTGCTGTGACAACCAGGAGGTTGGCTTAGAAGCAGCCATCCTTTAAAGAAAGCGTAACAGCTCACTGGTCTAGCGATTCTGCGCCGAAAATATAACGGGGCTAAGATAAACACCGAAGCTTTAGATTTGGTATAACTACCAAGTGGTAGGAGAGCGTTCCATTCAGCGCTGAAGGTATACCGGTAAGGAGTACTGGAGCGGATGGAAGTGAGCATGCAGGCATGAGTAGCGAGAAAAGGAATGAGAATTTCCTTCGCCGTAAACCCAAGGTTTCCTACGCGATGCTCGTCATCGTAGGGTTAGTCGGGACCTAAGTCGAGTCCGAAAGGGGTAGACGATGGCAAATAGGTTAATATTCCTATACCGACATTACATCATTTGAGTGATGGGGGGACGCATAGAGTTAAACGAGGTCACTGATGGAATAGTGGCTCGAAGGAAGTAGGTTGAGAAGTAGGAAAATCCGCTTCTCATGCAACCGAGATCTTACAGGCAGTTCAATCTCTTCGGAGAGCGAACTGAATCGTTGATACTGTCGTGCCGAGAAAAGCCTCTAAACGAGATGTAATGTTGCCCGTACCGTAAACCAACACAGGTGGGTGAGATGAGTATTCTAAGGCGCGTGGAAGAACCATTGTTAAGGAACTCTGCAAACTAGCACCGTATCTTCGGTATAAGGTGTGCCTTAAGTGTTAGGGAATTTACTTCCCAAAGCATTACAAGGTCGCAGCAAAGTGTCCCTCCCGACTGTTTACCAAAAACACAGCACTCTGCTAACTCGTAAGAGGATGTATAGGGTGTGACGCCTGCCCGGTGCTTGAATGTTAAAAGGATTGCTTAGCTTTGCGAAGGCATGAATTGAAGCACAAGTAAACGGCGGCCGTAACTATAACGGTCCTAAGGTAGCGAAATTCCTTGTCGGTTAAATACCGACCTGCATGAATGGCGTAACGAGATGGGAGCTGTCTCAACAATGGATCCAGTGAAATTGTAGTGGAGGTGAAAATTCCTCCTACCCGCGGAAAGACGGAAAGACCCCGTGCACCTTTACTATAGCTTGACACTGCTATTGGGATATTCATGTGCAGGATAGGTGGGAGCCATTGATTCATAGTCGCCAGATTATGATGAGGCAATCTTGAGATACCACCCTTGAATATTCTGATAGCTAACTCGGTACGATTATCTCGTGCGAGGACAATGTCTGGTGGGTAGTTTGACTGGGGCGGTCGCCTCCTAAAGAGTAACGGAGGCTTACAAAGGTTAGCTCAGAGGGGTTGGAAATCCCTCGTAGAGTATAATGGCATAAGCTAGCCTGACTGTAAGACATACAAGTCGAGCAGAGTCGAAAGACGGTCATAGTGATCCGGTGGTTCTGTGTGGAAGGGCCATCGCTCAAAGGATAAAAGGTACGCCGGGGATAACAGGCTGATCTCCCCCAAGAGCTCACATCGACGGGGAGGTTTGGCACCTCGATGTCGGCTCATCGCATCCTGGGGCTGGAGCAGGTCCCAAGGGTATGGCTGTTCGCCATTTAAAGCGGTACGCGAGCTGGGTTCAGAACGTCGTGAGACAGTTCGGTCCCTATCTTCCGTGGGCGTAGGAGAGTTGAAGAGAGCTGACCCTAGTACGAGAGGACCGGGTTGGACGTACCACTGGTGCACCAGTTGTTCTGCCAAGAGCATCGCTGGGTAGCTACGTACGGATGAGATAACCGCTGAAAGCATCTAAGCGGGAAGCCAACTCTAAGATGAACTCTCCCTGAAGATCGCAGTAAGACTAACTGCTTGATAGGCTGGATGTGTACGCAGAGCAATCTGTTTAGCTGACCAGTACTAATAGATCGTTTGTCTTTTTTATACATTTCTTTAATTAGAAATACAATTCGTTCACTACCTTGTTTAGTGTATTAGCGCTAAAGCGCAGAAGTTATTTAGTTCTTTGAAGATGTAAACTTAATAGGCAGTTTTAACTGTTTGTTTAGCCTTACAGAGGTCACAGCTTTAATATTTCATTGCTTTGCAATAAAATATTCAACCAATGACCCCGATTATCTACTAAGATGGTGTTGTACCCCACTTACGCTTTAGCGACGGGAGTATCGGCTTTTAGAGCCAGACTTTAGCAATTAATATTTAATGAGTACTCACTCATATTGACTCATACAGTCACATATAAAAATACTTAGGTATCTTTATATGTGATTGTCTAGGTGGCTATAGAGAGAGGGAAACGCCTGGTCCCATTCCGAACCCAGAAGCTAAGCCTCTCATCGCTGATAATACTGCAGATTGCATCTGTGGGAATGTAGGTCGCTGCCTAGTTGATCATTTCTTACTTACTTCTTAAACTATTTTTACTAATACCTTCTATTTTTTTTACTTTTTTATTCTATTAAACTTTTATTTATCTCCCAGACATTATCTATTTTATCCATATTTACTTTTAACAATCTATTTAGGAAGTACTCTCTTTTTACTTCTTTGGCACCTAAACTCTTAAGATGCTCAGTTGGCACTTGACAATCTATAAAATCATAACCCCATTCTTTTAAATGTTTTATTAAAACTGCATAAGCAGATTTTGAAGCGTCATTTACACTAGCAAACATTGATTCACCACAAAATACTTTTCCGACTACTACACCATATAAGCCACCAACTAGTTCGCCATCTTTGTAACTTTCTATTGAATGAGCTATACCCATATCGTAAAGTGTTGAGAAAGCTTCTATTATTTCATCACTTATCCATGTACCATACTGGTCATTTCTTGGAGTTGATTTACATTTTTGCATAACTTCTTGAAAGTTTGAATCAAATTTATAATTAAATTTTTTCATACTCTTTTTTAGTGATTTACTTAATTTAAAATCATCTAGTTCCATAATTAGTCTAGGGTTTGGTGACCACCATAATATTGGATCATCTTTAGAGTACCATGGAAATATTCCATTTTGATAAGCTCGAATTAGTCTTGATGGATTTAAGTCACCACCCCAAACTAAAATACCATCTTCATTCGCATCATTTGGATCAGGAAAAGCTAAATCATGCTTATTTAGTTGAGGAATCATCTAGAACTTTGAATTTTAAAATTAGTTTTTTATTAAAACTTACTTGTACTTTACCACCATGCTTCAACTTACCAAATAAAATTTCATCACTTAGTTTATTTGTAATATTATCTTGAATATACCTTTTTAATGGTCTTGCTCCCATCTCTTTAGAATATCCATTTTTAGCAATGAAGTCTATCGCGTTTAGTGAGGCTGATATAGATATCTTTTTCTTTATAAGTTCAAGGTTTAATTCATTAATGAACTTTTGTGCAATACTTTTAACCGTATTTATATCTAATTGCTCAAACTCTACAATAGCGTCTAGTCTATTTCTAAATTCTGGTGTAAAAAATGAGTTTAAATCTTCATCTTTTGATAAAGAGGTGTCTTTATTAAATCCCATTACTGCCCTTGAACTTGAGCCTATATTTGATGTCATGATAAGAATTACATTTTGAAAATTTGCTTTGTATCCATTGTTGTCAGTTAGAGTAGCATTATCCATTATTTGAAGTAAAATATTTACTAAATCTGGATGTGCTTTTTCTATTTCATCAAGAAGTAAAACTGTATATGGATGTTTTTTTATCGCTTCTGTGAGTAAACCACCTTGTTCAAAACCTACATAACCAGGAGGTGCTCCAACTAATCTACTAAGAGCGTGTTTTTCCATATATTCACTCATATCAAAGCGTTCAAAGTTTATGCCAAGAGTATTACTAAGTGATATTGCTAGTTCTGTTTTTCCAACACCAGTAGGACCAGAAAAAAGAAATGAGGCTATTGGTTTATTTGATGGAGTTAGTCCAGCTTTTGAAATTTTAATTGCTTTAGTAACTTCTTTTACTGCATTATCTTGCCCAATAACTAAAGCCATTAAATCTTTTTCCAAGTTTATTAAAGAACTATTTTCATCTTTTGTTATTTTTGAATTTGATATACCAATAATAGAGGTGATAGTTTTTTCTATATCATAGCCTGTGACTTTTTTGCGTTTAATTTTTTTTAAATGAAAACTAGCGGCAGTTTCGTCTATCAAGTCTATCGCGATGTCTGGTAAAAATCTATCTGTTATATATCTTTTTGATAATTCAACTGCATTTTGTAGAGCTTTTGCTGTATATGTGACTCCGTGGTGCTCTTCATATTTACTTTTTAAACCTTTTAAAATTTTAATAGAAGTTTTGATTGAAGGTTCATTTATATCAACTTTAGAAAATCTTCTGCTAAGTGCTTTGTCTTTTTCAAATCCATTTCTGTATTCTGCAAAGGTAGTAGCACCCATGCATCTAAGCTCTCCAGATGCTAGGGCAGGTTTTAGCTGGTTAGCTGCATCCATCGTTCCACTTGTAGCTCCTGCACCTATAAGAGTGTGAATCTCATCTATGAAAAGAATAGCATTTGAGTGTAATTTTAGTTCATCCATTACACCTTTGAGGCGTTTCTCAAAATCACCTCTATATTTAGTTCCTGCTAAAAGAGCACTCAAGTCAAGTGCAAAAAGTTCAGCTTCTTTTATGATTTTTGGAACATTACCACTTGAAATATTTAGAGCTAAACCTTCAGCTATGGCAGTTTTCCCAACTCCTGCTTCTCCGACTAAAATAGGATTATTCTTTTTTCTTCTGCATAAAATTTGAATAACTCTTTTTATTTCATTACTTCTACCAATAACAGGATCGATTTTTCCACTTTTTGCTTTGTTTAATAGGTTTATAGTATATTTATCTAAAAAAGATTCATTATCTTCTTTTTCTTCATCTTTTTCAGTATGTGAGATAATTTCTAAAATATCTAAGCGTGATATTTGATACTCATCTAAAAGCATATAACTAAAAGTATTTTTTTCCTCAAAAAGAGCAGCTAGTAAATCACCAACATCAGCACTATCTTGATTTGCACTTTGTATATGTCTAATCATATTATCAACTAATCTTGAAAGTGCAACACTCTCATAAGGATCTTGTGAAATTTCCTTAGGCAAAGTGTCAATATTTGTGATTATATAATCTCCAAGAACTTCTTTCATCTTAGTTACATCACCACCACATGTTTGTATGATGTTTGAACCATCTTTTGAACTAAGAAGTAAATAAAAACATGTTCTATTGTTAAATATTCATGTCTTAATCCCTTCGCATAAAGAATTGATTTTTGAAATATATCATTTAAATTAGTACTTATCATTCTTGCTCCATTACAGCTTTTAATGGAAATCCATTATCTTTAGCTTTTTGATGAACTTGTATTATTTTTGTTTCTGCGATTTCATGTGTATAAACACCACATAAACCTTTTTCTTTTTTATGAATATCAAGCATAACATTTTGAGCATCTTCATAGTTTTTATAAAAAATAGTTATGAGTATTTCAATTACAAATTCCATAGAAGTATAATCATCATTTAATAAATATACTTTGTACTTTTTAGGATGTTTAATTTTTACTTCATTAAGAAGTTCTATATCTGTATGTGTTGGCATGAGTTAAATCCCTTGTTGTGCGGCTTGAATAAAATCATCAATTATGTCTTGAGGATTTTCTAAGCCTATTGAGATTCGTATTAAACCTTCACTTATACCTAAAAAGTCTTTTGCAGGCTCATCAAAATCTGCATAAATTGTAGATGCCATATGAAGTGCTAAGGTTCTACTGTCTCCAATATTTGCTGTTAAAGTTGCTAGTTTAGTTTTGTTCAAAAAATTAAATGCTTTTTCTTTTGATAGCATATCGATAGTAAAGAGTGTTCCACATCCGTCTTTAAAATCATTTAAATATCTTTTATTGTGTGGATGCTCTTTTAGAGATGGATGATTTATATTTAATTCTGCTTTGTTTAAGGCTAAAACTATTATCTCAACACTATTTGATACTCTTGATAGGCGTAGTGGAAGCGTTTCAAGCCCAAGCATAGTTTGGTATGAAGCATTCGCATTTGCACTCATTCCAAAATCTCTTAATGCTCTTTTTTTTGCATTTGCTATTAGTGCAATTTTGCCAACGCCTTTTATAAATTTGGCTAAAAAAGGGTATCTTGAACTGTTTAATTTATCATTATCTTTTATAGCACGAAACACCGCGCATCCACCAAGAGCAGATGAATTTCCTGAGATAATTTTTGTAGTTGAGTAGATGCTAATATCTGCTCCTAATTTTAAAGGAGATACACATAAAGGAGTAATAGTATTATCAACCATAAATATTACCCCCTTATCGTTTGCTATTTTTGCTATTTGTTTTATGTCAGGTAATCGCATATTTGGATTACCAACGCTTTCTAAAAATATGATTTTTGTTTTATCATTTATTGCTTCTTTTATCTCTTTTATCTCATCAACATCAAAGAAGTTTGTTTTAATTCCAAACCGAGTTAAAGTTTCACTAAAAAGAGCATAAGTTCCACCAAAAAGACCACCAATAGAAATGATTTCATCGCCCATAGAAACAATTGACATAGTCGCTAATGTAATAGCTCCCATGCCAGAACTTGTTGCTACTGCGCCAACTCCTCCATCCATCTCAGCCATGATAGTTTCAAGTTTTGCTGATGTTGGATTTCCCATACGAGAATATAGAGGTTTTTTTACACTACCATCAAATATACCCTCTGCTGTTTGTGCTGTACCATAAGCAAAAGATGCCGAGTTTATTAGTGCTGGACTAACAGCGCCTTCTTTGTTCCCAACTTTTTGAACAAATTTTGTACAAAATTCTTCATAATTCTTCATTTTTTAGATACCTTTTTATAATACTGGATTATAGCGAATAAGGGATAATTAATAGTTAAAGTTAATTGTCATATAATCCCAATATGAAAAAACAAATTTTTGTAACAGCGACAAATACAGATATAGGTAAAACATATACAACAAAACTACTTTTAAAAGAGTATGCATCTAGGGGTTTAAGAGTTGGTGTAATGAAACCTATTGAAACCGGTGTATTGGATGGTTTTTGTCCAGATGGGGAAGAACTATTGAGTTTAGTTAAAGAGTTGAATATTGAGTTTAAAGATATTAGCGTAAATGATATTGTACCAATTCAGTACGAATTAGCAGCAGCACCATTTGTGGCATCTAGAAACACTCCATTAGATTTAAAAAAAATTGATAATACAATACAAAAATTAGAAAATTTATGTGATGTTTTGATAATAGAAGGAGCTGGTGGGCTTTATGTACCAATAGATGAAAATACAATGATAATAGATTTGATAAAATACCTAGATGCGTCTACACTTCTTGTTACTCATTGTTCTCTAGGTTGCATAAATGATACTTTGTTAAGTAAAAAAGCATTAGAGAGTAAAAAAATTAAACATACGATAGCGTTTAATATTCGAGATGATGAAGCTAGTTTTTCAAAAATTTCTCAACCATATTTTCAAAAAAGTGGTTTTAAAGTTATGAAAGTAGGTCAAAATATTGACACGATTTGTGATGTCTTGTATAATCTCTAAATTAAAAGGATTCAGATGCAACACTTGATTCGTACAGATGACTTTAGTATAAAAGAGATAGAAGAGCTTTTTGAAGATGCAAGAAAGTTTAGTGATGGTAAATTTTATAGAATTTTACAAGATAAAATAATAATAACACTTTTTTTTGAAAACTCAACTAGAACTAGAAGCTCTTTTGAAATAGCTGCAAAAAGATTGGGTGCTGAGATGGTGCATCTAGACTTAACAAAAAGTTCAACAAAAAAAGGTGAAACTTTAGTTGATACTGCTATGAATCTAGATGTTATGAATCCTCATGCCATAGTGGTAAGACATCAAAACTCTGGTGTTCCTAAAATTTTATCAAATCATACAAAAGCATCTATCATAAATGCAGGAGATGGTGCACATTCCCATCCAACTCAAGCACTTTTAGACCTCTTTACTTTAAAAGAACATTTTGGTGATGTAAGGGGTAAAAAAATTGCGATAGTTGGTGATATTAAAAATTCAAGAGTTGCAAACTCAAACATTGAACTTCTTTGTAGATTTGGTATGGAAGTTATTCTAGTTGCACCACCTCATTTTTTACCAAAAACCACTCTTAGAACAACACATTTCTTAAATGAAATAGTTGATGAAGTAGATGTTATTATGAGTTTAAGAACTCAAACAGAACGACACTCTTCCCAAAGTTACGCTTCTTTAAAAGATTATGCAAGTGATTTTTGTATAACTACGGAGTTAATAGGAGATAGAGATATTATACTTCTTCACCCTGGGCCTGTTCATAGAAACATAGATATATGCGACGCTCTTTTAGCAGATGAAAGATGTAAAGTCCTGCAACAAGTCACAAATGGTGTATCAATAAGAATGGCGGTACTAAAAAAACTTATACATGACAATTAATGAGTTGAATAGACTAGCAAAAGATAGAGTACCATTTCTTTTTATAAGTGATTTTTTAGCGCAAAATATAAAAGTGATTCCTTTAAATGAACTTTATTTACATGATATAGATTTTTGCATAGATGAAAATTATAAGTATAAAAAGCATAGTGAGTTTTTTGAAAAAGAATCTACAGATTTTAATAGTTATAAAGAAAAATTTGAAAATATTATCCAAGAAATAAAATCTGGAAATACTTATCTTTTAAATTTAACTGCTCCGACTGAGGTCAAATCTGACTTATCACTTAAAGAGATTTACCTTCTTGCAAATGCTCATTATAAACTAAGATATAAAGATAAGTTCGTTTGCTTTTCTCCTGAAAAATTTATACAAATAAAAGATAATAAAATCAATGCATACCCTATGAAAGGGACAATAGATGCTTCTTTAGTAGATGCTAAGCAAAAGATACTTAAAAATGAAAAAGAGATGGCAGAACATATTATGGTTGTAGATTTATTGAGAAATGACCTCTCCATAGTAGCAAATAATGTAAAAGTACAAAAATTTAGATATGTCCAAGAGATTGATTCGGGAGAGAAAAAACTTTTGCAAGTTAGCTCACACATTAGTGGTGACATAGGAGATGATTGGAGAGAAAATCTTGGAAATATTTTAAACTCTTTACTTCCAGCGGGCAGTATAAGTGGAACACCAAAAAAAAGCACTTTAGAGATAATAAAAAAGACAGAAGCATATGATAGAGGTTATTTTAGTGGTATTTTTGGCATTTTTGATGGAGAGAGTTTTGATAGTGGAGTGATGATTCGTTTTGTGCAAAAAACTAAAAATGGATATATTTATAAAAGTGGTGGAGGCATAACTTTAGATAGTGATGCATCTGATGAATATAGTGAATTATTAGATAAAATATATCTGCCATAGATGATAGGAGAGAGAGAATGAAAAGATTTAATTATGATGATTTTTTTACAAGTGGATGGAATTTTAACGATAATCAAAGGGACATGCAATCTAGATATCAAATGGTAAATATTGGTTTAGTTTTATCTTCTGTTGCACTAGCCTACGGAATAGTTGGTAATTTAATTAGAGATATCTCAGGTCTGATTCCGTTAGAGATGTTTTTAATTTTTATGAATCTTATGCTTTTTTTTATATTGAGAAAATATAGAGGCTTATTTGAAGAAGTTGCTTTTGTTTTAACAGCACAGTTTTCTTTTCTTTTTCTTTTCCTTGTATATATCAGTGAACCAAGTGCTTTAAAACATATATGGCTTTTTACATACCCCATAATCCTTTTGTATTTTCAAAATACAAAAAATAGTATTTATTGGTTGAGTGGAATAATAATTTTATTGGTTATTGCCCCATTACAAGGGTTTGTAGAAGTTGAGTATTCTCTTTATCAGGTTACATATATATCATTTGTTTTAATAATATTAAGTATTATTGTTCACTTTTACCAGATTAAGATGGACCAAGCAAAGAAACTCATTTTAAAACAACAAGATATGCTTCGAAGGTTCAATCTTGAACTCGCCGATCAACTAGAAGAGTTAAAAGCAAAAGATAAACTTCTTACAGCTCAGTCAAAACAAGCAGTAATGGGAGAGATGATAAGTATGATAGCTCATCAATGGCGACAACCTTTATCAACAATCACATTACAAATATCAAAATATCAAATAAAACAATTAATCAATGGAGATTCTCAAGATAAAGAAGTAGATAAAACACTTAGTGAAATTAGCGATACTATAATGTACCTCTCAGAAACTGTTGATGATTTTCAAACTTACTTTAGACCAAATAAAGAAGTTTGTAGCATTGATGTAGCCCAACTACTCCAAAAAGCAATCAACTTCTCTACTCTAAGAACAAAAGAAATAGGTGTTGAAATACTCTTAGAAAATATAAATGAAATTAGTATAGATACATATGTAAATGAAGTTGTACAAGTTGTACTTAATATTTTAAATAATGCCATAGATGCACTCATCGAAGCCAAAAGAAAAACCCCACAGATAAGTATAGTTGTTCAAGATGAAAGATATAGTGTAAAAATAAGCATAAAAGATAATGCAAATGGCATAGATATTAAAAATATAGATAAACTTTTTGAACCTTATTTTAGTACCAAAGGAAAAAATGGAACAGGACTTGGTCTTTATATGAGTCAGATGATTATGCAAAAACAATTTGATAGTGATATAGAAGTTAAAACATCTAGTAGAGGTTCAGTGTTTAGTTTTAGACTTCCAAAAACAATAGACTAAATGCTTCTTTTTAAAAATACTATTTTTTTTGCAGTAGCGTTAATATTTCATAATATATTGTTATACTTTTTCTTTGTTGATTTTTATGCTTTGTACTTTATAAGTTTAGTTGTTTTTGGATATTTTTTATATAAATATTATGCTCATTTTTCTTTATTAGTATTTTCTTTTATTAGTATTTTTTGTATAGTCATTATAAATTTAAATATTTATAAAGAGTTTATTTTTGAAGTTACTCTTTATTTTGATTTGATAAAAGAGAGTATCTATGTAAATAGTGAAGTAATGTATATTTTACTACTACTTCATTACTTTCTTTTATTAAATTTAAAAAAATTTGATAATTTTTGAGATATAATAAGTCAGAGAGCAAAAAAATTATATAAAGGTTGGTATTAGTATGTATATTAAAGATTTAAAATTTTCATTATGGGCAGATTTTATAGAGAGAGATTATTTGGACAATGAGTTTAAAGACTTAATAGAAAAAGGCATAATAAATGGTGCAACTTCTAATCCAGCAATTTTTAAAAATGCTATTTTAAACTCATCAGCATATAAAGAACAACTAAAATCTCTTAAAAAGTTAAGTCCAAAAGAGAAGTATGAAGCACTTGCAATTTATGATATAAAAAAAGCAGCAAGTATTTTACAAATACTTTATAATGTTGGAAATGATGGTTATGTAAGCATAGAAGTTGACCCTTTTCTTTGTGATGACGCAGATGCTACAATAGAAGAAGGAAAAAGACTTTTTGCTGAGATAGGTTATAAAAATGTAATGATTAAAGTTCCAGCAACAAGAGCAGGATATGTTGCAATGGAAGCCTTGAGTAGTGAGGGTATTCCAGTAAATGCAACTTTGGTATTTAAAAAATCACAAGCAATATCTTGCGCTGAAGCTTTTGAGCGAGGCAATAAAAAACATGGACAAAAAGTTGATACAGTTATAAGTATTTTTGTAAGTAGAATTGATAGAGCAATAGACCCAATACTAAGAAAAAAAGGTTTAGATGAAGCTCTTGGTGGCATCTATAATAGTGCAAATATCTATGCAACAATACAAGATATGAATGTAACAGGTTGTAGAGCACTTTTTGCAAGTACTGGGGTTAAAGGTGATTCATTACCTCCAGAGTATTATGTAGAAAAGCTATTAGCGTTTAACAGTATAAATACAGCTCCAATAGATACTATACTGGCTTTTGATAGAGATGGAGTAAAAGAAAAAGCTCTACCTATCTCAAATCAAGTAATTAAAGAGTATTTTGATGGAGTTATTAACGCAGGTATTGATTTTGAAGCAGTTCTTGATAAGCAAATTGAAAATGGATTAGAGTCCTTTAAAGGTGCTTTTAGTGAGATTTTGGATTCTTTATGAGTACTGAAGTAGATGTTAGCAAGTTAACCTTTGCACAATTAAATAAAGTTAGAGCCTATTTAAAAAAGATGATAGAGCTTGGGGGAAGTGACCTTCATATAAAAGCAAATTCTGTGATTCGTGCAAGAATTAACGGAAATATTGTTCAATTTGCTGGAGATATTTTTGCTAAAGATGATGCACTTACTTTTGCAAAAGAGTTGCTAAAGGGAAGATTTGGAGAGTTTATAGAAAATAAAGAGATAGATTTAGTTTATCCTTTTGATGAAAGAAATCGTTTTCGTGTAAATGTTTTTTTTCAGATGGATGGAGTGTCTGCTGTCTTTCGTGTTATTCCTGTAAAAATACCTTCGATGGAAGAGTTACACTTTCCTGATATTTTAAAGAGTTTTACACAAAAAGAGAGAGGACTTGTGCTTGTTACTGGAGTAACCGGTAGTGGTAAGTCAACAACTCTAGCATCTCTTATAAATGAGATAAACTTTACAAAAAGAAAACATATTATTACTATTGAAGACCCTATTGAGTTTGTTCACAAAGATAAGGGTTGCATCATAAATCAGCGTTCAGTTGGTCAAGATACACTCTCTTTTGGTGCAGCTTTAAGAGCATCTCTTCGTGAAGACCCTGATATAATCTTAGTTGGGGAGATGCGTGATAGAGAAACGATAAACCTTGCACTTCATGCGGCAGATACAGGGCATCTAGTCTTCTCAACTCTGCATACTATAGATGCTAAAGAAACTATCAACCGTATCATTGCAACCTTTCCAACTGAAGAGCAAAATCGTGTAAGAATGTCACTCGCAGGTGTAATTCAAGGTATAGTTTCTCAAAGACTTATTCCAACCATAGAAGGGGGAAGACGAGCTGCTATGGAAGTTTTAGTCCGAACACCTACTATAGAAAAACTTATTATGGAAAATAGAGATTATGAGATTAGAGATGCTATTGAAAAAGGGAAAGCGCATTATAAATCACAAAGTTTTGATCAACATATTTTAGAACTATATGAAGAAGGTATCATCACAAAAGAAAAAGCCAAAGATTATGCAACAAGTGCATCTGATTTGGAGTTAAGAATGAGTGGTTTGACTTCTGCTAAAACAACTAAACATACATCTTCTGATGAAAAAGGAAATATCGAGATTGATAAAAGTGATGATATTTTTGATTTAAAGTAGAGTTTAAAGCAAAAACAAGTATAATCCCAAACATTTTTTATTAAGGATTTAATATGTTAGAAGGCGTAATTAGAGAGAGTATTGGCAAAAAGGGCACTAAAGCACTTCGTCGTGATGGATATCTAATTGCTAACATTTACGGAAAAGGGCTTGAAAATATCAATGCTGCATTCAAAATGAATGAATATATCCGTAGTGTTCGCAACAAAGATAATTTAGCATTTGCTATCAAGGTAGATGGTAAAGAATTGAGCGTTGTAGTTCAATCATATGAGTCACAAGCAGTAACAGGTAAGCTTTTACATGTTGATTTAATGGTAGCACAAGCAGGTCTCCAAACAACTTATAATGTTCCTGTTGTAGCAGTTGGTGAAGCGGTAGGGCTTAAAAATCAAGGTCTTCTTCATATAGCAAAACCTCGTTTAAGAGTAAAAGCTGCCATTGAAAACCTTCCAAACACAATAGAAATCGATGTTACCAAAATGGATGTAGGTAATTCTAAACTTGTTCGTGATTTAGATGCTATCCCTAATGTTACTATCTTAGATTCAGATCGTGTAGCATTGATAAGTATTATCAAAGCTAAATAAATACATCATGCTAAACACTATAATGAGCGAAGCCCATTATAGTGGCAGGGACAAATGTCCCTACAACCCCCTAAAGCTACAAAAAAAAAGTTTTTTTGAGATTTTAAAGGGCTTTAAATGCTTATAGTCGGTCTAGGTAATCCTGGGGCGACTTATGCACAAAATCGCCATAATATTGGTTTTATGGTTATAAATGAGCTTATTTTAAGACAAAATGCTCAAAAACTATCTTCTTCATCGTTTAATGGTGAACTCTTCAAATTTAAAAATCATTTTTTATTAAAACCACTTACTTTTATGAATCTTTCTGGCAATTCAATACAAGCCGTAAAAAAATTTTATAAGATTGAAGATGTTGTTGTAATACATGATGATTTAGATTTAGAATTTGGGACTTTGCGTTTTAAAAGTGGAGGTGGTCATGGTGGTCATAACGGTTTAAAATCAACAGATGAAAAAATATCCAAAGAGTATAAAAGAGTAAGGTTGGGTATAGGTAAACCAGAGCATAAGGGAGAAGTTTCTTCTTATGTTTTAGGAGATTTTACTATTAAAGAAAAAGAGCATTTAGAGAGTTTAATCACTAGAACTTGTGAAGCAATAGAGAGTCTTTTAGAAAATTCTTTAGAAGATGTGAGTTCTAAATATACAATTAAAAAATTTCAGATAAAATAAGAATATACGAGAAGGAATAATGTGCTAGCATTCAAATATATATCTGTTCATTATCTTAAATATTTCATGATTATTTTGATTGCACTTGTGATGTTTTTAGTCGGTTTTGATTATATGGACAATGCCGATAAACTATCCTCTTCAGCTAACTTAGTGCTGATTTATTTGGTTTACAAGATATTTTTTGCCATCGATATGCTTCTTCCACTAGCTTTAATATTTGCAATGATAACAACTAAAATCTTTCTTATTCGCTCAAATGCTCTTGTGTCTTTTTATTCACTTGGTTACACAAGAGTTGATGTACTAAAGCCTTTTGTTGTTGTATCTACTTCTATCATAGTTCTTTTCATATCTCTGCATGCTCTTCCTAGTTTTTCTCGTGCAGATGAATTTTCAAATAATATTCGTGAAAATGCAGCCTATCTTAGTCCTACAAGGGATCTCTTTTTTACTTATGAAGACAAATATGTATATTTTTCTAAATTATTACCTTTGCAAGAAAAAGCAGAAGGTATAAGAGTTTTTAGTATAAAAGACAATATGTTAAAAGAAGTCATCGTAGCTTCAAGTGCGATGTATAGAGATGGTTATTGGTTTATTAAAGATGCTGACATCATTACAAGACCTGATGATATGAGTTTTGATTCAAAAGGTATGGGAGTAAAGCATCAAACAGGTTTGAAAATCTTAAAAGGATTTAGACCTAAAATACTAGATCAAGTATATGAAGGAAAAGTTAACTTTACCATTACAAATGCAATAGAAGCGCTTGTTTTACTTAAAAATCAAGGCGTTAATACCGACAGCATTAAAGGTGCTCTTTATAAGATTTTTATATATCCATTCTTTGTACCTTGTTTAGTGGTTATTATCTTTTTCTTTGTTCCAATAAGTGTAAGGTTTTTAAATGTTTCACTTTTTAGTTTTGGTGCAATTTTAGCAACACTTCTTGTTTGGGGAATTTTGTTTATGCTTATAGAACTTTCAAATAATAAAACACTCTCGAGTGAAGTAGGAGTGGTAGCACCAGTTGTCTTCTTATTGTTTGTAGCAATACGACAATGGAAAAAATATCGTTTAGCTACTTAGAGGATGTTCAGTTACTTTTGATATAAAGCTTCTCCTTTTGTGAGAGATATTTTTTATAACAAAAATATAAGCACTTTTTAGATAAAATCTCTTAAAAAAGATTTGGAAATTATAAATGAATTTTAAAGAATTGGCATCTAAGTATCAAACTCCATTATATATTTATGATTTTAATTACATGAGTAAACAATATGACGAGTTAAAAGATGCATTTAAAGCAAGAAAATCTATCTTGGCTTACGCAGTTAAAGCAAACTCAAATTTAAGTGTTGTAAAACATTTTGCAAAAATGGGAAGTGGTGCTGACTGTGTTTCTATCGGAGAAGTGCGTCGTGCTTTTTTAGCGGGTATACCAGCATATAAAATCATCTTTTCTGGTGTCGGTAAAAGTGATGATGAGATTCGTGAAGCGATAAAAAAAGATATTTTATATATTAATGTAGAAAGCGAAGCAGAGCTTAAACGAGTAGAGTCTATTGCCAAAGAGTTAAGTAAAGTTTCTCGAATAAGCATTAGAGTAAATCCAAATATTGACCCAAAAACTCATCCATATATTTCAACAGGACTTCACGACAATAAGTTTGGAGTAGAGATAGACACAGCTAAAAGAATGTATATATTTTCAAAAAATTCTGAGTCTTTAGAACCTGTAGGAATTCACTTCCATATCGGTTCACAGCTCACGCATCTAGAGCCTATTTATGAATCAGCAGTTATAGTTGCAGATATGGTTCGTTCATTAGAAACAATCGATATTAAACTAAAGTTTTTTGATGTTGGTGGCGGACTTGGAATTAAGTATGACGATGAAGTCACTATTGAGCCTTATGAATATGTACAAGCAATTTTGGGAACTCTTAAAGGTCTGGACTTGACTGTTATCTGTGAACCTGGAAGATTTTTAACTGCAAATGCAGGATACTTTTTAACAAAAGTTCTTTATGAAAAACAAAATGGCGATAAAAAGTTTGTAGTAGTTGATGGAGCTATGAATGATCTTCTTCGTCCAGCATTATATAGTGCTTATCACAAGATAGAAGCTATTACAGATTCTACTTCTGCTCCAAGAGCAGTTGATATTGTTGGTCCAGTTTGCGAGAGTGGAGATTTTTTCGCTAAAGATTATCTACTTCCTGAGTTAGAACGAAATGACTTAGTAGTTATTCATAGTGCGGGAGCTTATGGTTTTGGAATGGGTAGTAACTATAATACGCGTGGGCGTAGTGCTGAGGTAGCAGTTATTGATGGAGAGTCAAAGCTTATACGAAAAAGAGAAAGCTTTGATGATTTGATAGCTTTAGAAACAGATTATATAAAAGATTAATAATTTGTATTTCATAGATGTTCAAGGTACTCTTATTAGCGATGCAGACAAAACTCCCATAGCTGGTGCTTTAGAGTTTATTCGCAGTTTAAATGAGAAAAAAGTGCCATATATGATAGTTACAAATAACACTAAAAAATCATCATCTGATTTTTATCAATATTTAAAATCTCTTGGTTTTGAGTTTGAACTTTCTTCATATATAGACCCTTTGATGATTTTAGAATCTTGTGTATCTAAACAAAGAGTAGCTGCTTATGGCTCAAAAGCTTTTTTACAAACTATAAAAAATATGAGTTATGTTTTAGACTATGAAAAACCTAAAACGGTTTTAGTCGCTATTAAAGAAGATTTTAAAGCTGATGAATATGCTCAAATGATAGATTTTTTACTTGATGGTGCAGAGTTGATTGGAATGAATGAAACTTCTATTTATGCTCAAAATGCTAAAAGATACCCTGGGGTAGGTGGAATTTTGAAAATGTTGGAATTTGCAACTTCTACCTCATACAAAGTTGTGGGAAAACCAAGTTTAGCTTTTTATGAAGAAGCATTAAAAGGGCTGCAACTTCAAGATGAGGATGCCACTTTTAGTAAAATAACAATGATTAGTGATGATGTTAAAGGTGATTTGGGTGGAGCAAAAGAGATGGGTATGAAAACTATTTTTGTGACAAGTGGAAAGTATAAAACTGCACAAGAAATTATTCCATCTTTAAAGCAAGAACTAAGACCAGACGAAATATTTGCAGATATGCAAGAGATATTAGAACAAAATCAAGGACATAGCAGATGAAAACTTTAGATGATTGTAGAATTGCAATAGACGCTATTGATAATGAAATTTTAAAACTTTTAAATGATAGAATGAAAGTTGTTGGTAAAGTTGGTGAGATTAAGAGTGAATCAGGTGGAACCATTTATAGACCTGAGAGAGAAAAAGCTATCATTGATAGGTTAGAAGGACAAAGTAAAGAAAGTGAAGGCGTTTTAAATAGAAATGCTATTGAAGCGATATTTTTAGAAATATTTGCAGTTTCAAGAAACTTGGAATTACCAGAAAAAATAGCTTACCTTGGACCAGAAGGTACCTTTACTCATCAAGCGGCAGAGAGTCGTTTTGGTGCTATGAGTGACTATATATCACTAGGTTCAATTTACTCTGTTTTTAAAACACTTGAAGCTAAAAGAGCTAAGTTTGGTGTAGTTCCAATAGAAAATTCAAAAGATGGTATAGTTGGAGAAACTCTTGATTTACTAGCAAAAAGTAGTGTAAAAATAGTAGCAGAACTTTATATGCCTATTCATATGTCGTTTGTTACAAAAGCAACTTCAATAGAAAAAATTACAAAAATTTACTCAAAAGACAAAGGTTTTGGACAGTGTAGAGAATTTTTAGCAGAGCATGGTTTAGTTAATGTTGATCAAATTCCTGTTGATTCAACCGCAAAAGCTGCTATTTTAGCATCTGAGGACCCAGATGCTGCAGCGATTTGTAGTCATATAGCTGCAAAACTATATGGTGTGCCAACAATGTTTGAAAATATTGAAGATGCTCATGATAGTAGTACAAGATTTGTAATACTTAGTGATTTTAAAAATGCTAAAAGTGAAGATGACAAAACTTCGATTTTAGTAAGGTTAAAAGATGGTGTAGAAGCTGGTGCATTAGTGCATTTTTTACAAGATTTTGATGAAGAAAATATAAATCTATCAAAAATCGAATCTCGTCCCTCTAAAGATAAAAGTGGGTTTGGATATTGGTTTTATATAGATTTTTATGGGCATATAGATGAGAAAAGAATACAAAGAGTTCTGGATAAACATGGTAGTGAAGTTACATGGTTAGGCAGTTATGTAAATGGAGATAATAATGAAGTTTAATAAACAAATGAAAGATATAAAAACTTATGAAGCTGGAAAGCCAATAGAGTTAGTTGTAAGAGAGTTTGGTATCCAACCACAAGATATTGTGAAACTTGCAAGTAATGAAAATCCTAATGGATGTTCACTCAAAGTTCAAGAAGCAATTGTCAAAATAGTTTCAAAAATGGCACTATATCCAGATGACTCTATGATGAGTTTAAAGCAAGGATTGAGCAAAAGATTTCAAGTGCAAGATGAAAATATTATTATTGGTTCAGGAAGTGACCAAATAATAGAATTTTTAATTCACGCAAAAGCAAATTCAGAGTCTAAAATTTTGATGAACTCTATAACATTTGCAATGTATGAGATTTATGCCAAACATGTTGGAGCAGAGATTTTAAGAACTAGTACGGTTGAACATGATTTAGATGAGTTTTATAAAATTTATAAACAAGAGAAACCTTCCATAATATTTTTATGTACTCCAAATAATCCAACAGGAGATGCTATAGATGCTAAAGCCTTATTTGACTTTATCAAAAAGATAGATGATGATACTTTAGTAGTAGTTGATGGTGCTTATATGGAATACGCTTTAGTTAAAGATACTTCTAAATATGTCCAGCCAAAAGATTTACTTAAAGAGTTTAGTAATACTATATATTTAGGTACTTTTTCAAAAGCTTATGGATTAGGTGGGATGAGAGTTGGTTATGGAGTAGCAGATGCTAAAATCATTAAAGAGCTTTATAAACTTAGACCACCATTTAACATAACAACTTTATCTTTAGAAGCAGCTACAATCGCTTTAGAAGATGAAGAGTTTGTTAAAAATAGTATAGTTGACAACTTTAAAGAGATGAAACGCTATGAAGAGTTTGCAAAAGAGCAAAAAATAGATATAATTGAGAGTTATACAAATTTTGTTACATTGTGTCTAAATTCAAACCAAAAATCTTCACAAATTGCAAGTGAGCTTTTGCAACAGGGAATGATAGTTAGAGATTTAAGTGGTTATGGAATGAATGCGATCAGAGTAACAGTCGGAACAGCGGAGCAAAATAGTAGATTTTTTGCTTTAACTTGCGAAATTTTGTAATTATAAAATGGGAATTTGATGGATTTTAAGGTACTTTTTTCACAGTTAGTTACCCTTTTTGATAAGTTAACTAAACAACAAAGAATTATTATCTCTGCGGCTGTTATAGGTATAGTTGCATTTTTAATTTTTATGGTTGTTTTTACTGCTCAAAAAGATACAAAAGATAAATATGAAATCCTTTTTAGCGCACTTAGTTCTGAGGATGCAGCTAAAGTTGTAGAACAGCTTGAAAAAGACGGTATCGTATATAAACTAGAAGATAATAATGTTATAAAAGTACCTAAAGATGTTGTTTATAAAGAGCGTATTGTAATTGCATCTATGGGTATTCCTAAAAATAAAGGTGTGGGTTTTGAACTGTTTGATACACAAGAATTTGGTGCAACAAAGTTTGACCAAGATGTAAAATATCTTCGTGCATTAGAAGGTGAACTTTCTCGAACAGTAAACTCTCTTGGACCAATAGAATCATCAAGTGTAAGCTTGGCTCTTCCAAAAGACACACTTTTTGTGGCTAAACAAGTTGAGCCTACTGCTTCTGTTATGGTGCAGATTGTGGAAGGTAGAAGGCTCTCATCTAGGCAAATAAGAGGTATAAAAAACCTTATTTCGTCATCTGTACCTAAACTTACATCAGCAAATGTTATGCTTATAAATTCTGATGGTGAAACTTTAGGTGATGAAGATGAGATGGCTCAAATGGGTGAACTCTCAGCGGTTCAACAAAAATTTAAAAATAAAGAAGAGAAAAAAAGACAGAGAAAAATCATAGATGTTATTTCTCCTTTTGTTGGTGGAAAGCAAAAAGTAGTTGCCCAAGTTACTATAGAGTTCGATTTTTCTATTAAAAACTCAACATCAGAAGTATTTGACCCTGAAAATGTGGTAAGAAGTGAGCAAGTCAGTGAAGAGAAAAAAGAGGGTGGTTCATCACAACAAATCGGAGGAGTACCTGGAACTGTAAGTAATATAGGTCCAGTACAAGGTCTAAAGTCTAATAAACCTAGTGAAAAATATGAAAAAAATACTGGAACAACAAATTATGAAGTTGGAAAAACAGTTTCAACTACAAAGTCACAATTTGCTCGCATCAAAAGAATTAGTGCAGCGGTAATAATAGATGGAAAATATAATTATAAAATAGATGATGAAGGTAACCCAACAGAAACTCTTGAGTATGAAAAAATTCAAGAAAGTGATCTAGAAGCTCTTTCTTCTCTCGTTAGTCGCTCTATTGGAATCGATGAGGTAAGAGGTGATATAGTAAGTGTAAAAAATTTACGATTTACAAGAGATATCTCTCCTGTTGAGATTGATGGAGTTTCTAAAGCTGTTAATTTTAGCGAAACTTATTTAGCACCTTTTTCTGGTTTGTTTAAATATCTTTTTGTAATGATATTACTTTTAATACTTTATAAAAAAATCATATCTCCTTTTGCTGCTAAAATGCTTGAAGTATCAAAAGAAGAAGATGAGCAAAGTCGTCCAACTTTGGATATAGAAGATGATGAAGAAGAAGATTTGGTCGAAAAAGTTCAAAAAATGCGTAAAAAAGTTGAAAGTCAGCTTGGTGTTGGAGAAGGTTTTAATGAAGATGAACTCAAACATGAAGTATTACTAGAAAAAATTAGAACTATGGTAGAAGAAGGACCAGAAGAGGTAGCAGCACTATTGCAATCACTTCTTGTTGAAGAAGAAGGAGTTGTAAAACCATGAATTTATCACCAACACAACAAGCAACCTTTGATGAAATGAGTATGGCGGAAAAAGTTGCAATTTTATTAATGCTACTTGGTGAAGAATCTACAGCATCAATTTTTTCCAACTTAAGTGTAATTGCGATAACAGATGTATCAAAATTTATCGCAGGAAATAGAAGTATAGATAAAGCGATAGGAACAGCAATTTTAGAAGAATTTCATGCTATCTTTCAATCTGGTCAGTTTCTTACAACTGGTGGCATGGAGTATGCAAGAGAACTTCTTTATAGAACTCTTGGTGCAGAAGAAGCAAAAAAGGTCTTAGAAAAGCTTTCAAAAAGTATGCAAAATACACAAAATTTCTCATACCTTTCAAAAATCAAGCCTCAGCAACTCTCAGACTTTATTGTCACAGAGCATCCTCAAACAATTGCTCTTATATTAGCGCATATGGATGCAACAGAAGCCGCAGATACTATACAATATTTTCCAGATGATTTGCGTTCTGAAGTTGCTATGAGAATGGCAAAACTTGGAGATATCTCTCCTTCAGTTATTAAAAGAGTTTCTGCAGTTTTAGAGTCTAAACTAGAATCTCTTGCTTCATATAAAGTTGAAGTTGGTGGTCCAAGAGCGGTTGCAGATATTTTCAACCGTCTTGGTGCAAAATCTGCAAAAGCAACTCTTGCTCAAGTTGAACAAGTAGATGAAGAGATGGCAACTTTAATCAAAGAGATGATGTTTACTTTTGAAGATATTGTGACACTTGATAAAAATGCTATAACAGAGATTTTAAAAACGGTAGATAAAAAAGACTTAATGCTAGCTCTTAAATCTTCAGCAGAAGAGTTGAAAGAAAAATTCTTTACTGCTATGAGTGAGAGAGCTAGAGAAGCATTTGAAGAAGAGATGCAATTTCTTGGTGCCGTTAAAATGAAAGATGTTGAGAGTTCTCAAAGAATGATAGTTGAAGCTGTTAATACACTTGCTGAATCTGGTGTTATTCAGATGGGTTCTACTGATGAGATGATAGAGTAGGTATAAGATGGAAAGTGTAATTTCAAATCAAAATATGAATAATCATAGTGTAGATAAGTACAATTTTAAAGTTTTAAATCTTGGAGCTGGTGAAGAAGAGCAAGATGACTCATTTACTAAAGATAAAAATCCTGGTTTAAGAGATAGTGATGTAGATTCAAGCTCTTTAAGTAACTCTTCTAAAGAATCTCTTATCGAATCATTAATGAAAAAGACAGATGAAATGTCATCGAATTTTATAAAGTTACAGATGAAACTAGAAGATATGAGTGAAGAACATAAGGTAGAAATACAAAAGATTAAAGAAGAATCATTTAACGAAGGCATACAAGAAGGTAAAACACAAGCCTTTAAAGATGAAGAAGAAAGTATGGCAAATGGTTTAGCTCAGTTTAGTTCTTCTGTTGCAACACTAGAAAATAGTGCAGCTGAATATGAAAAAGCACTCGAAGGGATAAAAAGTGAACTTATTAGTGCGGCACTTGATATTGCTAAAGAAGTTGTAAATGTTGAGTTGGGCGATAACTCTACAAAAATAGCTCAAATTTTATCAAGTGAATTGATAAAAGAGTTGCAAGGGGCATCTAAGGTAACTCTTAAAGTAAATCCTAAAAATCATGGAGAAATTTCTCAAAGTGTTGGATCATTAGAACATATTGAAGTGATTTCAGATAGTGCTGTAAGCGAGGGTGGTGTCATAGCCATTAGTGATGCAGGAAATATAGACGCTCAAATATCAAAAAGATTTGAGAGAGTTAAAAGAGCAGCCTTAAGTGAATAGAGTATAGATGGATATTAAATCAAAAAATATAGAAGAATTAGAACATCTTTGTGGTGATATAAGAGAAGAAATACTAAGAGTAGTTAGTAAAAATGGTGGTCATTTAAGTTCAACACTTGGTGCAACAGAGCTTATTGTAGCGATGCATAAAGTGTTTGACTCAAAAAAAGACCCTTTCATTTTTGATGTGTCTCATCAAGCTTATGCACATAAACTTCTAACTTCGAGATGGAAAGAGTTTGATACTTTGCGAGAATTTGGTGGTTTATGTGGTTACACAAAACCATGTGAATCTGAGCATGATTATTTTGTAGCAGGGCATAGTTCTACTTCTATATCTTTAGGCGTTGGTGCTGCAAAAGGCATCGCTATTAAAGGTGAAGAGGACTCAAGAATCCCTGTTGTTATGATAGGTGATGGTTCTATGACTGCTGGAATGGTATATGAAGCATTAAATGAGTTAGGCGATAGAAAATACCCTATGATAATCATACTTAATGATAATGAAATGAGTATCGCAAAACCTATTGGAGCATTAAGTAGAATCCTTAGTTCTGCAATGGCTGGTTCTTTTTACCAAAAGTTTAAAAAACATACTGAAAATTTTGTTGATAACTTTGGAGATGGAGCACATTATCTTGCAAAAAAAGATGGAAGAGAGTTTAAAGCTAATAACTCCTGGGATAATGTTTGAAGAGATGGGGATAAACTATATTGGACCCGTTGATGGACATAACCTTAAGCAACTAATATCAATCTTTCAAAAAGCAAAAAAACTAGGTCAGCCTGTAATTATACATGCTCAAACTATTAAAGGTAAGGGTTATGATATCGCTGAGGGTAAAGAGGAAAAATGGCATGGAGTTGGTCCATTTGATTTGAATGATGGAAGCAGTTACAAAAAAAGTTCTGAGAAAAGTGCTACTCAAATTTACACAGAATCATTACTTCATCTAGCAAAAGAAAATGAAAAAATTGTTGGTGCTACTGCTGCGATGCCAAGTGGAACAGGATTGAGTGAACTCTTAGAAATTTATCCAAATAGATTTTGGGATGTAGCAATCGCAGAACAACATGCAGTTACTTCTATGAGTGCTTTAGCAAAAGAGGGTTTTAAACCTTTTTGTACAATCTACTCAACCTTTTTACAGCGAGGTTATGACCAAGTTATTCACGATACCTGTCTTATGGACTTACCTGTTGTTTTTGCACTTGACCGTGCGGGTATAGTTGGTGAAGATGGAGAAACCCATCAAGGTGTTTTTGATATATCTTTTTTAAGAGCAATCCCTAATATGACACTTTTTGCTCCAAGAGATGAGAAGTCATTTCATCAAGCTATGGCTTTTGCATCTAAGTATGAGCATCCATGTTCTTTGAGATATCCAAGAGGCTCATTTATAAAAACAGATTTGACACAATCAAATGAATTTAAGCTTGGAACTTCACAACTTCTAAGTTCTAATGATAGTGATATTCTTTTTATCGGTTATGGTAACGGAGTAGGTCGTGCTTATGAAACATCAAAACTATTAAAAGAAGATGTGAGTATTTTAGACTTAAGATTTGTTAAACCATTAGATAAAGAGATGCTAAGAGATATGGCAAAAAAACATAAAAAATGGTTTATATTTTCTGATAGTTCTAAAATGGGTGGAGTTGGCAGTGCAATTTTAGAATTTTTAGCTCAAGATAAGATTAGAGATATAGAATTAGAGAGTTTTGAATATGAAGATGCGTTTATAACTCATGGAAATACAAAACTTGTTGAAGAATCATTAGGAATTTTACCAAGACAACTAGCAAGAAAGGTTGAAGAGTTACTTTAGCAAGATAACTCCACAAAACCTTCCACTTTTTTTATCTGCTCTATAAGAAAAATACTTTTTGTCTTCACAACAACTGCACTCATTACAAATTTCAATATTTTGCTCTTTAACCCCAGCATCTAGGAGTTGAGTTTTTAAGATTTTACTAATATTTAAGTAGTAATTTTTATCTTTTTTCTCTATGGCATAGTTCAAGTTTAGTTCACAAGATTCTTTATATATTTCATCTCCAACTTCATAACAGCATTTTTTTATACTTGCTCCAATAGACACAATTATATCTTGAGCGTTTGAATTATAATTTTCTTTAAAAGAGTTGATTACATTCTTAATAATATTACTAAATGTACCTTCTCTCCCAGCATGAGCAACAGCGATAATATTTTTTTTAGTATCAAAAAAAAGTAAAGGAGAACAATCAGCAACCATTACCATTAAAGGTGTATTTAGTTTATCTGTTATAAGAGCATCGCAAGTTGGAGGGTTGTCGAAGTTATCTTTTACATCTACAAGGTGTACTATATTTGAGTGAATTTGTTTCATATGAATAAGTGTTTTCTTGTCGTAATTTAATTTCTTAGCTAAGACAGTATGATTTAGTTGCACGACTTTTGGATTGTCATTTACATGAAAGGCTAAATTGCCAGATACTTTAGTTGTAAAAGCATGTGTGATATTTGATACATTATTTAATACTTTACTATGATAGAATTGCATATAATTATTATAGCAGATATAAAGGAATATTTTTGAATAATCTTAGTAGATACCCAGTAACGCTAGATGGGAATGACATACAAAAAAAACGACAAGAAATTAAAGAGTATTTTAACAATACTTGTAATCTTTACGAAAAAGTATTTGAACTCTTAAAAAATGATGATGTGTTTTATAAAAAGTCAGAACTAACTCGTCATCCTATGATATTTTATTTTGGACATACAGCAACTTTTTTTGTAAATAAACTAATAAATATGAAGATAATAAACAAAAGAATAGATGCAGATTTTGAGGCAATATTTGCCGTTGGCGTTGATGAAATGGCTTGGGATGATACAGAGGCTAAAAACTATGCTTGGCCGAGTGTCGATGCGGTTAGAGAGTATAGATGCAAGATAAAAGAGCTTGTAAATGATTTGATAATGAGTATGCCTTTAACTCTCCCTATAAAACAAGATAGTGATATGTGGATAATACTGATGGGCATAGAACATGAAAGAATCCATATAGAAACTTCACTTGTTCTTCATAGACAGATGCCACTAGAGTGTATAAAAGAAGTTAAATGCTTTAGTGAATGTTCTCATAGCGCAGATGCACCAATAAATGAGATGATAAACATAGATGCCCAGCAGATAAAACTAGGTAAAAGTAAGGCACATAATCTTTATGGCTGGGATAATGAGTACGGAGAGTATGAAGAAGAAGTAGGTGAGTTTAAGACTTCAAAGTTTTTAGTATCAAATGAAGAGTATATGAAGTTTGTAGATGCAAAAGGTTATGAAAAAGATGAGTATTGGGATGAAGAAGGTTTAGAGTTTTTAAAAAGCTCAAAAGTTAAATTTCCAGTTTTTTGGATAAAAGAAAATGGAGTTTATAAATATAGAACTTTGAGTAAAGTTATTCAGATGCCGATGAATTTTCCAGTTGAGGTAAATGCACTAGAAGCAAATGCTTTTTGTAGATATAAAAGTTTAGTAGATAATGTTACATATTCCCTTCCAAGTGAAGCGGAATATATGGCAATTTATAATCGTTCAAATTTACAAGATTTACCAGAATTCCATGAGAGTAGAGCAAACTTAAACTTTTATCATTATGGTAGTTCTTGTCCTGTAAATGAGTTTAGTTTTAATGGCATCTATGATGTTGTTGGAAATGTTTGGCAGTGGAGTCGTACCCCAATCTTTGGCTTTGATGGCTTTGAAATTCATGAAGCTTATGATGACTTTTCTATTCCTACTTTTGATGGTAAACACGCACTTATCTTAGGCTCATCATGGGCTAGTAGTGGAAATTTAATAATGAAGCATTCCCGTTATGCTTTTAGAAAACATTTTCCTCAATTTTCTGGATTTAGGTATGTTATTTCAAATAGTGTAGAGTATAAAGAAAAATATATATATGAAAGTGATGAACTTGTATCTCAGTATTGTGAATTTCAATACAGCGATGGGTATTTTGGAGTTAAGAATTTTGCTATTGAGATGGCAAAAATTGCTTCAAAATTTTCGGGTAAAAAAACGAAAGCATTAGATTTGGGTTGTGCAACAGGACGAGCTTCGTTTGAACTTGCAAAGAGTTTTGATAAGGTTGAAGGGATTGACTTTTCGGTTCGTTTTATTCAGGTTGGCTCAAAGCTTAAAGAAAAAGGTTTTGTGGCTTTTCATACAAAACAAGAAGGCGAGTTAGTAGAAAATAAAAAAGTTACAATAAAAGAGTTGGGATATGAAAACCTAAGTCAAAAAGTTTCATTTTGGCAAGGAGATGCTTGTAATTTAAAATCTAATTTTAACTCTTATGACATGGTAATGGCAACAAACCTTATAGATAGACTTTATAACCCAAGACTTTTTTTAGATAGTATTGATGAAAGATTAAATGATGATGGCATTTTAATCATAGCATCTCCATATACTTGGCAAGAAAGTTCTACAAAAAAAGAGCTTTGGCTTGGAGGATACATAGATGCTAATGGTGAAAACATTAAAACCTTAGATAGTTTAAAAGAGATACTTTTAGAAAAGTTTGAACTTATTCACTTACAAGATTTGGAGTTTGTTATAAAAGAAACTAAAAGAAAATACCAACATACAATATCTGAAGTCAGTGTTTGGAAAAAAAGATGAAATATGATTTTACTTCATCAGCATCTAGAGAAAATTCAAATGCAGAAAAATATACTTTAAGAGAAAAATTATTTGGTTCAGATGAGGTCTTGCCTGTTTGGGTGGCAGATATGGATATTGATACACCAGAGTTTGTACTTGAAGCAGTTAAGCAGAGGTTAAAGCATCCAATAGTTGGTTATGAAGAAGTTCCCACAAGTGCATTTGAAGTGCAAATAAAGTGGATGGATGAGAAACATGGGGTAAAGTTTGAGCTTGAAGATTTACTTTACTCTCATTCTGTTGTGGCATCTATGAGTGTTGCCATAGATGCTTTTAGTGAAATTGGCGATAAGGTTATCGTGCAAACTCCAATCTATCCGCCATTTTTTCATAGTGTAAAAGAACATAAAAGAGAACTTTTAATAAATCCTTTAAAACAGATGAGCGATGGAAGATACACCTTTGATATAGATGATTTAAAATCAAAGGTAGATGCCAATACTAAACTTCTGCTTTTATGCTCACCTCATAATCCTGTTGGAAGAGTGTGGTCAAGAGATGAACTAACAGAGATTTTAGAGATTTGTTTAGAAAATAATATAGTTGTTTTTAGTGATGAAATACACTCAGACTTAGTATATGCTCCAAACAAACATATACCTTTTGCATCTATAAGTAAACAAGCAAGAGATATAACTATAACTGCCATTGGTGTTGGAAAAACATTTAATATGGCTGGTTTTGCTATGAGTAGTGTTGCGATTACAAACAAAAAGTTAAGAGAAAAATTTACACAAAGTTATAATCGTGTGCATTTTGCACAGGGAAGTGTTCTTAGTCATGTGGCATTTCAAAGTGCTTATAAAGATGGTTCTCAGTGGCGAGATGAGTTAGTAGAGCATCTAGGTAAAAACTACAAAAGTTTAAATGAACTATGTCAAAAATACAAAGATAAAATAAAACTGATTCCTATTGAAGCAACTTATTTGGCATGGTTAGATTGTCGTGGAATGAACTTATCCGATAGAGATTTAAGAAAGTTTTTTACTCAAAAAGCCAAATTAGGTTTAAATGCAGGTCTGAGTTTTGGTAGAGAAGGAAGTGGTTTTATGAGGCTTAATTTTGCTGTATCAACTTCGCAGATGCTAGAAGTGATTAAGCGATTAGACAAAGCACTTAGGATAAAATACAAAAAATAACTTTATTTAGGGATAAAGATGATAAATATAAACTGGGTAGAATTTAAAGAGTATAAGCAACACGCAATAAAAGAGAATAATTTTGAGATGCTTATAGATTTTTTAAGAAGTTACTACAACATGTCAAATCCGACTGATGTGTATGATACATTAAAAGCGGATGGAACGGGTAGATTAATGTTAGAAAAAAGAGATATCGTAGATGCCGAAGGTTTAGAAAACTTCATGTTTCAATAGTATTTATGGAAGATGATTTAAAAAAAATTATAAATTTTATAGATAAGCATCATGTTTTGAGTCTTGCATCTACAGATGGAAATATTATCAGTGTTTGTAATCTTTTTTATGCCTATGATTCAAAAGAACTTTCTTTTATAGTTGCAAGTAGTGATGACACAACACATATACAAAATATTTTAAAGAATTCAAGAATTGCAGGAAGTATAGTTTTAGAAACTACGATAGTTGGAAAAATTCAAGGTTTACAGTTTAAAGGTGAGTTTTTATCACTTAAGGATAAAAAATTAAAAAAATTATATTTTAAAACTTTTCCTTATGCTTTAGCTTTAAGTCCAAAACTTTGGCAAATAAAAGTAGATTATTTTAAAATGACTGACAATACTTTAGGCTTTGGTAAGAAGATTATTTGGCAAGAGGCTTAGCTCTAAATAAATTACAATCACTCCCGCTACTTTGAAAAACGACAATAGATGGAATCTGTTGTGCTTTAAAACCATAAGCTTTACAGCCATGTGGTTTATCCTTCTCCCAAGTAACAAAATAATGGATACATATTCTACAATTAATTCTTTTCATAAATCTCTTCTTTTTAAGTGTAGAATTCTAGCATATTAGGTAAAATAGAAGATTAAATTTACTAAAAGAGATACTAAACATGGATAAAATATTATTAATGCTTCAGCTCCAAGCACAACTCAATGATTCAACAAATGGAGAACAATGGGTTAAGGGTATCACAAAAAATTCTAAAACGATTAACTGGAAGAGATGCATATATATGGAATGCGCAGAGATGATTGATAGTTTTTCTTGGAAACATTGGAAGAGTATAGATAAAGAAGCAGATTGGGATAATTTACAAATAGAAGTAGTTGATGTTTGGCATTTTATGATGAGTTTAGCGATTGAAAATTATTCAGCAAATCTAAAAGGTGGTATCGAAGATTTAGCCATAAATATTTCAAACCTTGAAGCATTTAGTAAACTAGAAAATAAAAATAAACTTTTTGGTTATCAAGATGATGTAATCATAAAAGTAGAGAGTATTATGCGAACTTCTTTAAGTTTACAAGAGTTAGATTTAGATGTTTTTGTGGAGGACTTTTTTACCCTTGTTACGCTCAGTGGGCTTGACTTAGATACTCTTTACCGTCTTTATGTAGGTAAAAATATTTTAAACCAATTTCGTCAAGATAATGGTTATAAGGAAGGTTCTTACATAAAGATGTGGGACGGAGTAGAAGACAACATTATAATGAAAAAAATCTGGGAAGAAAATAGCAATATTAAACCAGAAGTTCTATATAAAGAACTAACAAAATTATATATTGCATTAAATAAAAGATAAAAATAGTTGTGTAATATTTTAGAAGTTAAAGAACTCTCTTTTGGTTATACAAAAGACTCTTTACTTTTTGACAAGTTAAGCGTTACCCTAAAAAAGGGTGAAATAAAAGCTATAGTTGGAGAAAGTGGTGCTGGAAAAAGTACACTTTTTGAGCTTATACTTGGTAACTTAAAACCACTTCATGGAACTATAAAATGCGAAGAAGCATCTCAAGTTTATCAAGACCCATACAGCTCGTTTCATCCAAGCTACTCTTTAATCAATCAGATACAAGATGTTGCCTCAACGCAAGATATTGATAAATATTTAAAAAGTATGAATCTTGAAGAGGAACTTCTAACAAAACTTCCACATGAACTCTCAGGTGGACAGCTTCAACGCGCATCTATACTAAGAGCTATGCTTATGCGACCCTCTTTACTTTTGCTTGATGAACCGACATCAGCACTTGACAATGTCATACAACTAGAGGTTATGAATATGCTTATGAGTTCTCTTGAAGAGATGGGAATGTTACTTATCACTCACGATTTAGAATTAGCTTCTTGGTGTGCTGATGAAATTATTATGATTTAAATGTAGAAATATTATTTCACTTAACATTATTATTATATATTATTAGGTATTATATTTGTAAATATAATTTAATAGATAGGAAAATAAAAATGAATAATAAGTTGTCTATAATGACATTTTTTACAATTATTATAATAGCGATTTTATCAAGTGGGTGTTCAACAGTACAGGTAGCTAAGGACTCCAAGGGAACAGGAACAAAAAAAATATATACTAAGTCGAAGTTAGAAGTCTGGAGTGCAATGAAAATAGCGGTTGTAAATACAGGTGGTGAAATAGTAGAAGAAGATACTAACAAATGTTCAGTTCTCGCTAAGTATGGTGTTAGTGCTTTTAGTTGGGGTGAAAGAGTAGGGGGTGTTTTGTTATCCAATTTCTAAAAATAAGATTGAAATAGAAGTCGTTTCAAAAGCCGCTGTTTTTACAAATATAACTGCTTCTGATTGGACTAATAAAATATTTACAGAAATGGATTCTCAGTTAAAATAAAATATCATTGTTCAAATAAGTATTTAATATTTCTGTAATTTTTAATTCTAAAGTTACTTCAAAAAATATTTAGCAAGATAAAAACCCCCACCTGCCATAAAAATAGTTCCAAAAGCATTTAGTGAAATATTTGTTAAAGCCAACAAGATGTGACCACCTTCAAGTAGTAAAAAACTCTCAATTGCAAATGTTGAGTAAGTTGTTAAAGCTCCAAGTATTCCTGTTGAGAGGAATGATTTAGCAGGCATAGAAAAGATAGAAGTGTACATAAAGTAAGCGATAAGTAAGCCCATAATAAAGCTACCAACAAGGTTCACTCCAAGTGTTCCAAAAGGAAGATCGTGTGGTAGTTTATGTGAGATTAAACCATTGAAGTAAGCTCTTAATACTGCACCTATAAAACCGCCACTACCTATGGCTAGGATTGTTTGCCAACTCATTGTCGTACACTCCTTGCATCTGAACTCTTAAATCAGTTAACCAGTTTTTATTGCTTTTATCGGCATAAAAAGAGTCTAAAAAAATCACTTTTACTTTCCCAGGTTTATAGTAAAATCTTTTTAAATCATAATATTTGGCAGTTTGCATTAATATGATTGGTTGAACTTTTAGTTTTAACTTATCAGCGATAACTTTAGCTCCTGATTTAAAAGGAAGCATTTTGCCTTTTGTTGAGCGTGTTCCTTCTGGAGCCATTGTTACAACTCTTCCTTTATCTATTCTATCTTTAGCAGCTCTAAGAAGTTTAATAAGTGAAGTTTTACTTTCTCTCTCGACAGGAATATCTTCGTTAAACTTTAAAACTAAACCAAAAAGAGGGACACTAAAGAGTGATTTTTTAGCTACCCAAGATATGTCACTCCGCGTACTTGTTTCAATTACACCAATATCTAAATCACTCTGATGATTAAACAAAAACATTTGAGCATCTAGGTCTTCTTTACCTATTATTTCAGTTGAGTAAAATATACTCAAACGCATAAACCATGAAGAAATTTTTCTAGTATATGGACGAGGTAGTAAGTAGTAAAATATTACTTGAAGAAGTAAAGATGTAAAGATGATAATAGTAGCGTATAGCCAACTAATTTGAGCAAATATCTTCATTTCTCACCCAACCAATTTTTTGATTTTGAAGTTTTACTTTTATAAACTTCTTTACACTTCCTTCTTTTTGTAAACGGTACTCTCGATTTGTGACCTCAAAGACAGTTCCATTTTGCACAGGAAGAAGATAAATTGCAGCACCTACCTTTATGCAGACTTCTTTAGATGGGATTGCTAAATATGCAATATACGCTAAAGGAATGATAACAAATACTAAATAGATATATTTTTTTCTGAAGATAATAAATAGAGTTGCTAAAAGTGCAAAAGCAGCAGCTATTTTCATTTTTAGTATCTCTTTTGATTGGTCTTTTGGCTTTAAATCACTTTGAGTTGTTACACTATCATCACTCACAATTATAGGAATACTTATAAGCGAAAACCCATTTCGTTTAAGATTAAAAAATGAAAAAGAAAAATGTTCTAGTTTTTTGTCAATTATTATATAGTAAAGTAGTTTGGAGTCAAAATATGATTCAGTCATTGACTCAACTCCTTGTTTAAAAACATTTTGGAGTTTAAAAGCGGTTAAGTCACAGTTAGTTGCAATAGCACTAAAGATTATTATATTATGTTGTTGGTCATAAGTAGTCGTTTTGTAGTTTAAAAGTTCAAAAGAATTAGCTACTATATTTGCAAAATCTTTTTTAGGATTTAGTGTAACTACTTCTAATTCGTAAGTTTTTAATATTGTTTTTTTGTAAATTGTTTTGTCGTTGTCATGTAAAGTTGCAGTAAATTCAGGAAGTGATGCAGAGCTACCAAGAACTAGAAAATAAAAAGTATCATAAAAATATTTAGAATCTTTATCTCTATATGGGATAGAGTTAAGCGCTCTTAGTCCATCATGATTTGTAAGTTCATAAGTTATATTTGTAAAGTTTTTTACAGTGGAGAGTGTTTTTAAAGTTAAAGAAAATATCTCACCTTTAATAACTCTAGTAGGTGCTTTTTCTATGTTTAAATATAAAACTTTTTGTAAATTATTTTGGTTTAGAGTTTGGTTTGATTCACTTTCATTATGAGAAGATATTATATCTTGTATAACATCTGTGTTTTCATTAGAGCTTAGAGTTGTTAAAAGCAACAACCCTAAAAAGAATAACCGTATCACGCTTCAGTAAACCCTTGAAGCATTTTGATACCATCATCGCTTCCAAGAAGTAACTCCATTGCACGCTCAGGATGAGGCATAAGTCCAAATACATTTCTTTGCTTGTTGCAAATTCCAGCAATAGACTCAACACTTCCGTTTGGATTTTTGATTTCACCAGATGCATCTGTGTATTTTAAAAGAATTTGATTGTTGTCTTCTAACTCTTTTAATCCAGAAGCTTCAATAAAGTAGTTTCCATCATGATGAGCAATAGGAATATTTACTATCGTCTCATTGTTTAATTTTTCCAGAAAAATATTATCATTATTTATAACTTTTAAGTGATGGTATTTAGATATAAAATGTAGATGTTCATTTCTTTTTAGTGCTCCAGGAAGAAGCCCTGCTTCTGTTAAAACTTGAAAACCATTACAGATGCCAAGAACTTTTCCACCATTATTTGCATAAGTTTCAACTGCTTTCATAACAGGGCTAAATCTTGCAATAGCACCACTTCTTAAGTAATCTCCATAGGAAAATCCACCAGCAACTACTAAAAGGTCAGTATCACTTGGAATAGACTCTGATTTATGCCAGATTAGTTCAGTTGATGCACCTAAAGCTTCAAAAGCATGTTGAGTATCATACTCGCAGTTAGTTCCAGGAAATTGAAGAATAGAAACTTTTATCATTTATATCTCCTTTATACTAGTTCAATATCGTAATCTTCAATTACTGTGTTTGCTAAAAGGTCCTCACACATTTGAGTTACATCTTTGTTGGCTTTTTCTTTGTCATCAGTATCTAGTTTTAAGATAATTTGTTTACCAACACGAACATCATTTACACCATCAAAGTGAAGTGAATCAAGAGCATGATGAACTGCTTTACCTTGAGAGTCTAAAACTCCCGCTTTTAAACTAATATTTACTATTGCTTTTATCATAATCTATTTTCCTAATATTCTATTTAATACTTCTTCATAAGCCACAGTTAAACCACCTAGACCTTGACGAAATCTATCTTTATCCATTTTTTCGCCACTCTCAATATCCCAAAAACGGCAATTATCTGGAGAAATTTCATCAACTAAAAGGATGTTACCTTGAGCATCTTTTCCAAACTCTAGTTTAAAATCAACTAGGTTAAGACCAATACTTGCAAAGTAAGGCTTAAGTATATCATTTACTTGACGAGCCATTCTTCTAAGTTTATCAAGTTCATCTTGGTGCTCAACTAACTCAAGTATAAGACAATGTTGGTCATTTAATTTAGGGTCACCTAAATCGTCATCTTTATAGTCAAATTCAACTAAAGTAAAAGGGAGAACTTTTCCATCTTCTATACCAAGGTTCCTAGTAAGACTTCCTGTTGCAATATTTCTAACGATAACTTCGATTAAAATAACATCAACTTTAGTATGAAGCATATGATTGTCATCTAGCATCTCCACAAAATGAGTTTGTATGCCGTTGTTTTCTAAAAGTTTAAACAGTTCAGTAGAGATTTTATTGTTAAGTGCACCTTTACCAGCAGCACTTGATTTTTTTTCACCATTAAAAGCAGTTAAGTCATCTTTAAATTCAGAAATTACTAGATTTTCATCATCAGTTAAAAAAAGTCTTTTTGCTTTTCCTTCGTATAGTAGTTCTCTCTTTTGCATCTGTTCTTATCCTTTTACAATTATTAGTGCTTTTATGATGTCAACTGATTCTTTTAGCTGAATATCTTTGTATAACATTTTTTTTGTAATTATATCTTTTTTAGCTTTAGCTTTCTTCTTCTTATCTTTCTTTTTACCATCTACTTTTACAAGTTCTTTTTCTAGATGTTTTTTTAAGTCTGCTTCTTTTATAGAAAAAGAATTTTCATGAGTTTTTACTTCACCTGCTTGAACTTCTATGTCTGGTGTAACTCCAACTGCTTGAATAGTTCTGCCACTTGGAAGATAGTATCTTGCTATTGTTAATTTTATAGCCTCTTTGTCTGTTATAGGAAGAACAACTTGTACACTTCCTTTTCCAAAAGTTTTTTGTCCTAGAATTACAGCGCGTTTATGGTCTTGAAGTGCTCCACTTACAATCTCAGATGCACTTGCACTTCCCCCATTTACTAAAACGATTAAAGGTACTTTTGTTAAAGTATTACTAGCAGATGCTTTGTACTCTTGCTTGTTTGATTCTTTACGACCTTTTTGAGAAACGATTTTACCCTTATCTACAAAAATATCAACAAGTCCAACTGCTTGGTCAAGTAGTCCTCCCGGATTGTTTCTTAAATCAAGAATAATCCCTTTTGTTACAGCTTTTTTCTTTTTGATAGCCTTTGCTACATCTTCAACAACTTTTCTATCAAAGCTAGTAACGCGAATATACTGAATATCTTTACCAATAGTTTTTGTATATACTGATTGGATAGTTATAATACCTCTAATAATATGAACAGGAAGAGGTTTCGCTTCCCCTTTTCTTACTATTGTGATGTCGATAGGTTCACCAACTTTTCCTCTCATGATTGAAACAGCTTCATCTATTGTCATGTTCAGAGTTGACTCTTCATTTATTTTTAAAATTATGTCACCAGATTTCAGTCCTGCTTTATCTGCTGGAGTTCCTTCAATTGGTGCGATTACAGTAAGTGCTCCATCTTTTATGCCGACAGTTATACCAAGTCCACCAAATTCACCACTTGTTTGAACTTTAAGTTTTTTATAATCTTTTTGAGTTAAAAAGTTAGAGTGTGCATCTAAGTTGCTCATCATTCCTTGAAGTGCTTTGTCCATTAGTTCTTCGATTGTTATATCATCTACATTGTATTGTTCAACAATACTTATGACTTTTGTAAACTTAGCTAAGGCTTGAAGTCTTGAAGCTTCTTCTTTTGCAGTGTCGGTTGGTTCTGCAAATAAGTTTGCAGAAAAAAGTAGCGAAAATACTACTACTACTGTCGCAAATCCCATAGTTATATATTTTTTATTTTTCATATTTTATTCCTAGTCTGTTTAAAAGAGATATTATAGTAAAAAGCTGTTTAAATAACAAATCTAATTTAGCTACTTAATAACTTAAAATGTATATGGTGTTACAATTATCTTAACTTATATATAAAGGGTGAAAAATGAATTCAATATCATTTCTGATTTTAGTTGGGGTAATCTTATCTTTAGGTGCATTTTTATATTTTGAAGGTTTAGCTATAAAAGCTAACAAAGCTTCGTCTGATGCAAGTGACAGTCTGAGTGAGAGCTTTAAAAAGTATGACACATCTCGATATGTAGCAATGTTTTTTGCTTCTAGTTTTTTTATTACACTGATTTTAGCAACTGTCGGACATAAGCCAGATTATGGACTGATTGAAGCTTTATTATATATCTTTGTTACAACTTTTGCAGGTTCAACACTTATTTTTGTTATGAAATTGCAAAAAAATTTATTGATTAAAGTATTTGCTACTTTTCTTTATGGAGTTCCACACATTGGAGCGTCGGCACTTGCCTTTCTACTAACATATTTAATTTTTTAAACTATTGTATTGATGACTAATAATTAAATATTAAATTTTTTTCAATATAATACAAAAAAATTAATACAATAGGTATAAAAAATGAGTACAATAAAAGAATATTTAACAACTGACCATACCAGATGTGATGAACTTTTTGCTGCAATGGAAGATAGTGCTAGTAAGTTTATAAAAGATGCTAAAGTAGCTTACAAAGCATTTGCAGACTCTAGTGAAAGACACTTCCAAATGGAAGAAAGAGTTATGTTTTTAGAGTTTGAAACAAAGACGGGAATGACTCAAGGTCCAACAGCGATGATGCGTCATGAACATGAACAGATGCGAACTCTTGTTTCGCAAATGGGTGAAGCCATAGAAGATGAAAAAAAAGATAGATTTTTTGGACTTTCAGAAACTTTAATGATTTTAATGCAACAACACAACATGAAAGAAGAACAGATGCTCTACACAATGGCTCAACAACATCTTAGTGCTGATTCAGACAGAATAGTAGATATGATGGAGTCTATGCTTGTTGAGTAGTTTTTTAGGATTTTTTTATGGAACTTAATGGATTATCGATTGATCAAGCTCCTCCCATATCAGCACCAGTAAGATTTTATTTAACAGCACCACTTTTTGCGATATTAGCTGGTTTTTTTATATTTTTTAGTGAAGCAGATTTATTGATGACAAGGTACTCAATAGACTCCATTATAATCACACACTCTTTAACTGTGGGCTTTTTAGGTTTCATAATGCTTGGTTCATTAACTCAGATGCTACCTGTTTTAGCTGGTGTAGTGATTCCAAAAGTTAATATCGTTTCAAAATTTGCACATATATTTTTAGTTTTTGGTTTGATTTTGATGATGCTTGGACTAAGCTTGGAAAATACTACAGCCAATCTTTTTGCTATGGGGCTTCTTGGAAGTGGTTTTGCTATGATGATAAGTGTAATTGTTATGGCAGTTATAAAAGTTAAAAACTTTAACCCAACAGTAAAAGCTATGAGTGTTAGTTTGTTTTTTGCATCTTTTACAGTTTTAATGGGAATTTTCTTGTTATATACTTATGTCAATGATGATATTTCTCAATACAGAAATATGATAGCAAATGTTCATAGTGTTTGGGGTATTTTTGGTTTTGCGAGTATCTTAATTATTGGTGTCACATTTCAAGTTTTGCCGATGTTTTATGTAGCTCCAAAGTTTAAGCAGTTTTGCAAAAGAAAGGTAGTTTGGCTAATCAGTGTAGGTCTTTTTATTTGGTTAATTACTAGTTTAGTTTATGAGCCACTTACTATTATAGGCAAGGCTTGGATTGCAACATTTTTTTGGGCATTTTCCACAACAGTATGGTTAAAATTATCTCGTCGTAAACGACCTATTAGCGATGTTACAGTTTGGTACTGGAGAAGTGCAAGTGTTTTACTTACGCTAGGTGCTTTTCTTTGGATATTTGATGAGTATTTTAGACATGAGTATATAGTTATGGTTAGTATTTTGCTTGGTGGTTTTATACTTTCTATAATGATGGGGATGCTTTATAAAATTATTCCTTTTCTTGTATGGTTTCATCTAAACGCAAAAGGGTATATGACTATACCAACGATGAATGAGATGATAAATAAAACACTCGGAAGAATTCAGTTTATTCTTTTCATCGCTTCATTAGTAGGTTTTGTTGTTACTTTTTATATCCCGATTTTACTAAAAATATCGGCAGTAAGTTTTATAGTTAGTATGATGATTTTACAATATAATGTCATAGCACCAATGCTTATATACAAAAAGATTATAAAAACAAAACCAGATTTTGATATGAGTGCGTTTAAGTAATGGGACATAAATAAGGATATTAGTGGAAAATATTATTTTGATTGGCTTTATGGGAGTTGGGAAGGGTAGTGTGGCTAGAGAAGTTATAAAACATTCTAACTACATGACCCTGGATACAGATGATTTAATAGAAAGCATAGAAAATAAAAAGATAAATAAAATCTTTAGTGAAGATGGTGAATCGCACTTTAGAAATCTTGAAAAAGATGTGGCTATTTGGCTTGAGTCTAGTGTGAAAAATACTCTCATCTCAACAGGAGGCGGTTTTTACAAACAAAAGAATTTAAGAAAGATAGGAATCGTTGTTTTACTTGACTCACCTTTTGACAAGATTATTAAACGCATTAAAAATCACCCAAATGCATTTAAAAAACTAAAAAAAAGACCATTACTACAAGATTTAGAAGAAGCAAAAAAACTATACGATGAGCGTCGTCCTGAGTATCTAGCTTTAGCAGATATAGTTATAGATGTTACAAAAAAAAGTGTAGTAGAATGTTCAAAAGAACTTCTTAAAAAGGTAAAAAATAATGCGTAATTTATTAGTATATTTACTTCTTACATTTGCTTCAACTCTTGTGGCAAGTGAGATTAACTGGGCAAAAGATTTTAAAGCAGGCATAAAAGAAGCATCTAGGTTTAATAAGCCTGTTTTATTTATATCTTCAAGACATACTTGTAGATACTGTGTAATATTAGATAACACAACTTTAAAAAATAAAAAAGTCATAGATTCGCTAAACAAAGACTTTACCTCAATTATCTCATATAGTGATGAAAATGATTATATGCCAAAAGAACTTTACCAACCAGGGACTCCAGCAATTTGGTTTTTACTTCCTTCAGGTGAACCAATGTATCAGCCAATCATGGGGGCTATTGGAGCAAAAGATTTTTTAGAAGCTTTGAGTACAGTAAAAAAAGAGTTCGATGACTCTAAAAAAATAGGAAAATAGATTATGATGTTTATAAATACAAAAGATGAAAAGTTTACAAGCAGTTTTAATGAGCTTCTTTTAAGAGGGAAGATGGATATCGATGAGGTTAGTTCTGTTGTAGGTACTCTCTTAAATGAAATCAAAACTGATAAAAATAAAGCTTTAAAAGAGCATATTACTAAGTTTGATAACTGGACTCCAAAAACCGATGAAGATTTTAAAATCTCACAAGAGTCAATGAGTAAGGCATATAATAGTATAGATGCTAAACTAAAAAGTGCCTTGCATTTAGCATATGACAGAATCAAAATCTACCATGAAAAGCAAAAACCAAAATCTTGGTTTGATACAGAAGAAAATGGAACTATTTTAGGACAAAAAACGACTCCTGTTGATAGTGCTGGTTTATATATCCCTGGCGGAAAAGCTGCTTATCCATCTTCACTTTTGATGAATGTTATTCCTGCGCAAGTTGCTGGAGTTGAAAAAATCATAATTTGTACTCCTGCTCCTAAAAATGAAGTCAATGAGCTTTTACTCGCTGCTTGTCACTTATGTGGAGTAAGTGAAGTTTACAAGGTTGGAGGAGCTAGTGCAATTGGTGCTATGGCCTATGGAACTCAGAGCATTCCTAAAGTTGATGTTATAACAGGTCCAGGAAATATTTTTGTAGCAACTGCTAAAAAAATGGTTTATGGCGATGTAAACATTGATATGATAGCAGGACCTAGTGAGATAGGAATTTTAGCAGATGATAGTGCAAATGCCTCGCATTTAGCAGTTGATTTGTTGTCTCAAGCAGAGCATGACGAGATGGCAAGTTCTATACTGATAACTCCTTGCCAAAAGTTAGCTGATGCGGTAGTTATTGAGATAGAAATCTGGCTTAAAAAACTTCCACGAGAAAAAATAGCTAGAAAATCCATAGAAGATAGAGGTGCTATCATAGTAACTAAAGATATGGATGAGGCTATAAAACTTATGAATGAGATAGCGCCTGAGCACCTTGAAATTGCAACAGATAATGCATTTGAATTTTTACCATTCATAAAGCATGCTGGAGCAATCTTTTTAGGTCATAATACTCCTGAAGCAATCGGAGATTATGTTGCTGGACCAAATCATACTCTTCCAACAGGAGGAACAGCAAAATTTTTCTCTCCTCTTGGAGTTGAGAATTTTATGAAAAAAACTTCAATCATTTCTTTTTCTAAAAAGGGCATAAATGAGATAGGAGAAGCATGTGCACTTATCGCAAATACCGAAGGTTTAACGGCACATGAACAATCTGTAAGGGTTCGATTAACTTAATATTTTAGATAATTCATTTTTCTCTAATGTAGATACTATAATAATGTTTATAGAGTATGATGAGAATGCAGAAGTTGAAGATGAGGGAGATATGGAGTTTTTTTAAAGGTTTATACTATAACCTAGTTCTTGAGTGTTTGAGATGAAATCCTGAGGAGTTTTTTTTCTCAATCGTTTAACCAAGCTTTTGATGGAATCGTTAGAAAATTCTTTGTCTGGTTTTTCATAATACAGGTGGTTAAATATTTCAACAGCACTAAAAGACTGCGTTGGATTTTTTATGAGTAGATGAAGGAGTTTTAGTTCCATAACACTAAGTTCAATTTTTGTACTGTTAAATAAAAGTATGGATTTAGTTATATTATATTTAAAACCTTCACTTAGAACTACGATATTATCATTTTTAAATGAGTTACAAACTTTATGTAGTATTTCTAACAGTTCTTGTGAAGAAAGTGGTTTATGCATAAAACCTTCTACACCGAGATTGATTAAGTCGATTAAATATTCTTTATCATTATATGCTGAAACAACAATAATCTTTTGTTCTTTATGAAGCTTGAATATTTCTTTGCTTAATGATATCCCATCGAGTAGTGGCATCTGTATATCGGTGACAACAATATCATAAAACACATCATTTTTTTTATAATAATCTTGATATAAATTAAGTCCATCTAAGCCATCTGTTGCAGTATCTACTTGTTTAAAAAGATTGTAAAATATATAAGATGTTTTATCTCGTAGTATTTTATCATCTTCTACATATAACAAAGACAGGTCTTGTGATAATTGTTTTAAAATGTTGAAATTTAAAGACATGCAGTATTCTACTCTTTTTATTTTAATTTTTCTTTATAAGCTAATATTTTATAATTTATTTGTAAACTTTATGAATAAAAAAAGGATTTCTTATGATACATCCAGCAACAGCACATTTTGCGATTGTGCTTCCTCTTATATCCTTAGTTATCGGCTTAGCTTACTTGATAAAACCTAGTGAAGCGATGTCTAAACTCTCCACACGCTTTATCTTAGCATCTGCTGTTTTTATAATTATAGCTTTTTTTACAGGAAAGGGTGATGGAAGTGAAGTTTATATGTTTATCTCAGGAGAAGGACAAAAACTTCTTTTAGAGCATAAACAGTTTGGACTATACTTAGCAATAGCTATGGGGATTAGTGCGGTTATAAAATTTTATGGCTGTGCTACTAAAGCTTTTAAAGCAGAACTGTTTGCCATTCTTTTAGTGGCTTTTGTTAGTGGAGGTGTTTTGTACCAAAGTAAAATGGGAGGAGAACTAACTTACACTTATGGCGCACATGTTCTAAAACACTCAGATGGAATGGACTGCCTTGATGACCCAGAGGAGTTTTTAGAAGAAGATGAATAATTAATCTATAAACATAGCTAGTAATAGATCACATTCTTCTATATCAAAACTATCTATTGCTGAAGATAGTTTTGTTGCAATATTTTTAAAATTTTCTACCTTGTCCTTTTTACCATAAGACTCAAGTTCATATGCAAATTTTTGTATCATTTGCATGTCCCCAGCAACTTTGGTGTTTTGGAGTAGTTTAGATAAAGATGGATAATTTTTTAAAGAAATAGCATCTTTTTGTATTTTTATCTGCTTTTGGTTATCTTCTAAAAACTCCGTGTTAGACTTTAAATATTTACTCATTGAGAGTAAAAGAGTGTCTTTTTTTAGAGGTTTATGTATAAAGTCATCAAAAATATCATGTTTTGGATTGTCTAAATTAAAAACAACAGAAGTAGTAATAGCTATAACGGGAATAGTGGAAAAACTTTTTATTTCATTTGTTGCTTCGATGCCATCTTTGTTAGGCATCTTTATATCCATGAGAATCAAATCAGGTTTATCCTCTTTAGCAATTTTTACCGCTTCTTCGCCATCTTTTGCAAGTAGTAATTTTAAAGGGGTGTCTTTTAAATACTCTACTATTAAATATCTGTTTAAATCAATATTATCTGCTATTAAAACAGTTGCTTTAAAAAAAGTAATGATTTGATTTTGTTTTAAGTGTATGGCTGGTATTTGTTTTGTGATTTGTATATCATGCAAGGTTACTATAAAAGTAGAACCTACATCTATTGTACTTTTTAAAGTAATTGTTCCATTCATCAGAGTTACGAGTTGTTTGGTTATTGCTAGTCCAAGACCTGTTCCTCCGTACTGTTTATTGCTTTGGTTTGTATGTTGAGCAAATGCTTCAAATATTCTAATTTGCTCATTTTTATCCATACCTATCCCGCTGTCTTGAACTTCTAAAATAAGATTTATTTTATTGTTATTGTTATTTTTTGAGCAAAATATATTTAAATTTATATAACCTTCAGTAGTGAATTTTATGGCATTGCTAACAAGATTGAGAAGTATTTGTCTTGTTCTTACTTCATCTAAAAGTAAGGTTTGTGGTAGTGAATCTTTTATAGTTACATTTAATTCTAATGCTTTTGACTTTGCTTTATGATAAAAAATATTTTTTATCTCATCTGCAATATCTCTTATATCTGTTGGAACATGCTCAATTTCTAGTTTTCCAGCCTCAACTTTAGAAAGGTCTAAGATATCATTTATTATTGAGAGTAAAATTTTAGAGCTGTCTTTAACAGATTTCATATAACTTCTGTTTTTTGCGTCTTTAAGTCTTTTGTCTAGTAAGTCTGTAAAGCCTATAATAGCGTTCATAGGTGTTCTTATCTCATGGGACATATTAGCTAAAAACTCTGACTTCATGTTGTTAGCTATGTCTGCTTCTTCTTTTGCATCTTGGAGTTCGAGTGTTCTGAGTGAAACAATACTCTCTAGGTTCCTATTTATAGATGACAGGGCTTCTTTAGTTCTAAATAATTCTCTATGTGTTTTATCCATACTTTTTACAATTTTATATAAAATAAACCACTCAAAAATAACAAAGGCAGCATGAAGCAAAGTGATATCTAAACCGCACCCGTAGTTAAATACTACAATAGGTGTATCATAAAAGGTAATATTAAACTCTTGAAGATAGTTGAAAATCAAATGATGAACTATTATAAATATTGAACCAAGAGAGATAACTTTATAATCTTTGTAAATAACTAAAAAAGATAATACTCCAAAAATATGAAAGTGCATCTCTATTCTTCCTAAACTTTGTTGTATCATAATGATAGAAAATGTTAAAAGAACTAAACTAATCACATATCTATAATTTTGTGTGCCTCTAAATAGTTGATAAGAGAGTAAAGTAGCAAGTGACAAAAGCCCCCCACCTATGATACCTAGTGCGTAAGCATTAAATAAAAAACCTGTTATAAATCCAACAATAAACCAGTGAAAAAATACAAGTTTAAGCATAAATAGGTCAGCATCTGAAGACCTACTAGAATTCTCAAAATCACTCATATCTTAACTCCTTTATATCTTGTTTAATTTGTTTGATGTCGTAAGGATAAGCATTATAAATATATCTTATCTCTTTTTTGCCTTTACTTTTTTTAACTAGGTATAGATTTGTTGTATGGTCGTACTCTGTATTTTCTAGTAAGCTTTGTGAAAAGTAAACATTAAAAACTTTTGTATAATCTCTTAGAATAGTTTGATTTAAGTAGATGCCTTTAAATTCTATATTAAAAAATTCAGCAAATCTTTGAGGTAGTTCCTCATCTTTTGGCATAGATATATCAACAAAAATAACACCAACTTTTTGTTTTATGTTTTTTTCTAAAGTATCGTAGAGTTTTTGTATGTCAAAAAGTTTTGGCATGCATATATCTGTACAACCAGAGTAGCCAAAAAATACTAACTCAATATCTTGCTCGTCACTAAGAATCATAGGTAGCGTAAATTCTTTGTTTAGTTTGGTTCTAGAGATTCCTTTTGTAAAAAATATTGGTATAATCATAACAGATATAGATATAGCAACTACAAAACCTATTATCAAAACAGCATAGATTTTTTTTTGCATTATTTTTTGTATTTATTTTTTATTTTTAGTATTTTATCTATATTTTCTAAAAGTAGATTTACAAGTTTTGGCTCAAAAGCTTTTGAACTTTGCTCTTTTATAAAATTTATCGTTTCCTCAATACTCCAAGCTTTTTTATAAACTCTATCATGGCTAAGTGCATCAAAAACATCTGCTATCGCCGTTATTCTTCCAAATATATGAATATCAGTACCACTAATTCCTCTTGGATAACCTGAACCGTCCCATTTTTCATGATGTTCATAAGAGATGAGTGCTGCTGTTTGTAAAAGTTCATGTGTAGATTTACTAAAAATTTCCCAACCAAAAGTTGTGTGATTTTTCATAACTTGCATCTCTTCATCTGTCAATTTGGCAGGTTTTAAAAGTATAGAGTCAGGAATAATAACTTTCCCAATATCATGCATAGGAGATGCCATCTTTAAAAGTGCTGTATCCTCTTCGTTACAACCATAAGCTTTTGCAAGTATTTCAGAAAAAAGTGAAACTCTGTTTACATGGTCACCAGTTTCTTTAGAACGCCATTCTCCAAGTTCACCTAGTGTGTGTAAAACTTCTTCTTGAGTAGCAATGATGTCATTTTTTAATTCTATCTCTTTACTTATATCAGTTCTTATGCTTATGTATTCAGTTATATCATTATTGTAGTTAAGTATAGGAATTATCGTTGCTTCAAAATAATAATAACTTCCATCTTTAGCAACATTTTTAACTAAACCAGTCCAAATATTTTTATTTTTTATTGTATTCCACAAATCTTTATATATTTCATTTCCTACATCAGGGCTTCTGAAGATAGAATGGTTCTTCCCTAGCATCTCTTCTCTTGAGTATTTAGTAAGTTCACAAAATCTATCATTTACATAAGTTATATTTCCATTAAGGTCTGCTTTTGACACAGAGGTACTAGCATCTACTGCAAATTTATACTGTTGTAGCAGTATTTTAGTTTCATTTACTTCGTGTTGCAGTTCTTTTTTTGTATTAAAGAGAGTGACATGAGTTTTAACACGATGAAGAAGTTCCTGTTCATCAAAAGGTTTTGTTATATAGTCTTCTCCACCATACTCAAAACCTTTTCTTATGCTTTCTTTATTAGCATTTGTACTTAAAAATATTATAGGAATCTCTTTTGTTTTTTTATCTTCTTTTATTATTGTAGCTGTTTCATATCCATCTAAAATAGGCATATTTATGTCTAGTAAAATTAGAGAATATTCACGGAGTTTTAGTTGCTCAATGGCATGTTTTCCACTTGTCGCAAAAAAGATATTGTAAAGAGATGTAGATTTTAGTACATTTGCAGCTAATTGAATATTTTTAACATTATCATCAACTATTAAAATGTTATTTTTTATAGACATACCAATATGATATAGCAATAACTATTATAAATTTATTAAACTAAATGTTCAAGTTTAGGTTCATTAAATAAAATAATTTTATAAGGGTTCTTATTTTTTTAAGATAAACTCGAAAATTACTCAAAACAAAATTTTATCAAAATTTTATCACTTTTTAAGAATAGATTTAAGCTTATTTTGGATATTATTTTTATGAATGAGAGGTCTATTTTACTTATAATAAGTGCTTCTTTTAATACATATAATATAAGATAATAAATAAGGAGAATATATGCAATTAGGTTTCCTCGTCGACCTACATCTTTGTATGGGATGTAAAGGTTGTGAAATCGCATGTAAAGTGGAAAATGAAGTTCCACTTAGTACATGGAGGCTTCGTGTTAAGTATGTAGATGTTGGAACTTTCCCAGATACAAGAAGAACATTTACACCCCTTAGATGTAATCACTGTGAAAATGCTCCTTGTGAGAGAATTTGTCCAGTATCGGCACTGCATTATTTAGATAATGGAATTGTAAACATTGATAAAGAGCGCTGTATTGGCTGTGCAGGCTGTGTTATGGCTTGTCCTTATGGAGCAATCTATATAGACCCACAAACGCAAACTGCTGATAAGTGTACTTATTGTGCCCATCGTGTTGCTTCATCAATGATGCCAGCATGTGTTGTCGCATGTCCTGTTCAAGCAAATATTTTTGGTGACTTAGATGATCCAGCTTCAAATATATCTAAATATATTCAAGTTAATCAGAGTAATGTTCAAGTTCGTAAGCCAGAAAAAGGGACAAACCCTCATCACTTCTATACAAATGCAGGTAATGTAAATCTTAATCCTCTCGCATCTAGAAGAGAAGAAGGTTATTCACTCTTTGGTAAAATAACAACACTTCCAGTAGGAGGACACCACTAATGGCAACACATGAAATATTAGCAGCAACAAATGCTGTGGTAACTTTAGATATAGCAATCCCAGGTATAGTATGGCCTTGGCTTGTAACAGTTAATATGTGGGCAAAAAGTATCGGTACTGGTGTGATTTTTATGTTATTTATGCTTGTTAAAAAGTATCCAAATCAAGCTGTTGGACTCAAATTTCCAACTACTGTGGTTTCGATAATTTTTATTCATATCTTTTTACTTTTCACATTGGCAGATTTACATCAGCCATTTAGAATGTGGCATATATTTTTCTATCCTAGTTGGAGTTCAGCTATTACCGTTGGTGCATGGATGGCGACTGCTTTTGTAGGCTTGTTATTTTTACTAGCATATGTAAGTTATGTACAAAAAAACGATGCAAGATTTGATAAAGTTTTAACTTGGGTTGTATTACTTGCGATTCCTGTAACACTTTATACAGCGGGACTTATGTCACAATGTACAGCAAGAGAACTATGGCAGATGCCAACAGAATCAGCTCAAATGATTTTTGCAGCACTTCTTTCAGGTTCAGCATTTATGATTTTACTAGGTGGAAATAAACTAAACTATGAAGCTAAAAGTTCTTTAGCGGTTGTTCTTGGTTTAAGTGCATTGATGTCTTTTATCATGTATATGTCAGAGTATGTGTTTGGACCGATGAAAGCAGAAGAAGTAGCAGCAGTTCTAGAGTATATAAAAGGTGATGGACCTTATACTGTAATGTTCTGGTTAGGTCAGTGGATAGCTTACCTGTTACCAATGTTATTAATAATGTTAAGTAGAGCTTCAAAAAGCGAAAATATTTTAAAACTTGCAGCGATTTTTGCGCTGATAGGTCTGTGGTTAGTTAAACATGTTTGGCTTACAATACCACAGTTATTACCAATGAGTTAGGGAGAAATAGATGTATTTACAAAGTAGAAGAACATTTTTAAAAGGTGCTGCATTTAGTGTTGCTGGTGCTGCTATTGCTAAAGGGGTGTTTACGACAGATGCTCTTGCAGAGTCTATAACTGATAGCAAATTTACAAATACTCCAGACTCATTATCTTTTTATCCTCCGATGGAAGAGTGGGCTGACTTTAAAGAGTTAGATGGAGATGATTGGAAAAGAGGTGGAATAGATCGTAAGGGTGTAAGAAGCGAATCTAACCCAGACGGTATAGAAGTAAATGATTATATGATTATTCCAACAGCATGTTCAAACTGTGAGGCTTCTTGTGGTTTAACTGCTTGGATAGATAAAAAAACATTTACAGTTAAAAAGTATATGGGAAATCCTTTGCATCCAGCTTCTCGTGGTAGAAACTGTGCAAAAGGTTACGCAACTCAAAGTCAAATGTATGATCCCGATAGAATAGCTTTTCCACTAAAAAGAGCGGCTGGTTCTGCTCGTGGTGAAGGTAAATGGGTTCGTACGACTTGGGATGAAGCAATGACTACTATCGGTAAAAAGATGGGTGATACATTAGCTAAAGGTGATGAGTTATCTAAAAAAACTGTAATGTTTCATGTTGGTCGTCCAAATGAAAACGGTTTTACAGGTAAGGTTTGGCATACACTTGGCTGTGATGCTTTTAATTCTCATACAAATATCTGTTCTTCTGGTGGTCGTACACCGACAATTCACTGGGCAAATGATGATAGAAGTTCCCCAGATTGGGCAAATGCAAAGTTAATTTTTCTTAACTCATCTCACGCGGCAGATGCAGGACACTACTTTCAACAATCAGCTTCATTTATTGCAGATGCTAGAAAAAAAGGTGCTAAGCTTGTAGTTATGGACCCTAGACTTTCTAACTCTGCTGGTATGGCTGACTTATGGATAGCTCCATGGCCTGGTAGTGAACCTTTAATCTATCTTTACTTAACGCAAAGAATTTTAAACGAAGGTAAAGTAGATAGAGATTTTGTAAAAAAATGGATGAATTGGGAAGTATTTTTAAGTAATAAAAAATATTTAGACTTTATGGTTGAAAAAGGGTATATTGCTAAAGCACCTACAAAAGTAGAGTTTGATACATTTTTAGATACTTTACAAGAACTTTATACTCCATATACATTAGAAATGGTTGCAAAAGAAACTAGAGTTCCTTCACATAAACTAGAAGAGTTATATGATATGTTCATCTGGGCTGGTACATCAGTTTCTTCATACTTTTGGAGAGCTTCTGCTGCTGGTAATCGTGGTGGTTGGATGAGTGGTAGAACTGGTTTTTTACCTATTGCGCTTCGTGGTGCTATTGGTCCTGAAGGTGGAACATTTTTCCATCACTTCCATGTTATCTCAGTTGCAGGAAAAGGTGGAAGTGCAACAGTTGGTCAAGGAAAACGCGGTTCAAATATTCCTAAAGTTGATGTTTATAATGAGCTTTCTTTCCCACCAGAGTGGCCTCTTTCAACTTATGAGATGTCATTTTTACTTCCTCACTTACTTGCAGATACACAGTGGCAAGAAAAATGGAAAGCAAAAGGATTAACTGTTCCTACTAAACTTTCAGTTTGGATTCCTCGTATGTATAACCCTGTTTGGATTAATCCAGATGGTTTTAGATGGATTGAAACTATTAAAGATGAGAAAAAAATGGAGTTAACATTTAACTTATCTCCTGTTTGGTCTGAAACAAACTGGTATGTTGATTACATCTTGCCAGTTGGTTTAGCTGGAGAGCGACATGACCAACATTCTGAAGCAACGATGCCAGCAAGATGGACATCATTTCGTCAGCCTGTAATGAGAGTTGCACTAGAAAAATCTGGCTGGAAACCTAAAAATCCTGCAAGAGCTACATTAGAAGCGCACATAAAAGCAGGTCTTGGTGAGGTTTGGGAAGAAAATGAGTTTTGGTTTGATATGTGTGTTAATTATATTGACCCAGATGGAAAAATCTTTATTGACGACGCAAAAACAAAATCAATTCGTTCAATGTGGGAGTCTAAGAAAACTCCTGGAACTCCAGTTACTATTGCTGAGTGGTATGACGCGGCATTTGGTGATAATTTACCAAACCTTAAAGCGACTGCAACTTCAGACTCAAGATATAAAAATGAAGAGTTTCCTGTTTATGCATATATGCGTGATCATGGTGCTTGGATGGAAGAAAATAACATCTATTCTGCTCAAGAAAAACCTGTAAAGTATGATGGAAGAACATTGATTTCTCATGGTCATAAATATGATAAGAGAGATTTAACTATTGATAGAAAAACAGGTGTTATATATGTGAAAGACCATAAAAGTGATACAAAATATAAAAATGGTATGAAACCTATTGCTATTGAAGTAGATGGCAAAATGGTTGAAGGTTTTGCAACTTTAGATAAAAAACTTGACTTCTTTTGTGAGTGGTTAGCAGATGATTGGAAATGGCCAGAATATGCAATTCCATTTTATCCAAGAACTCCAAAAGAGAAAAAAGAGATGGTACATATTGTATCTCATGTTGACCATTCTTTTATGACAGAGAAAAATTCTTATGCATTAAATACAGTTTTCCGCTTGCCGTATAATATTCATACTCGTTCTGCTAACTCTAAGCATCTAATGGAAATCTCACAAAATCATGACCCGATTTGGATTTCAACTCCAGACGCTGCAAGACAAGGTTTTAAGCGTGGAGATTCTATTCGTGTAAGAATTACAGATAGTGTTACAGGTTTAGAATCTGGTTATTTTGTAGCGATGGCTGTTCCTACCGAAGGTGTTTTACCCGGAACTTTAGCTTGTTCACATCATGGTGGTAGATGGAAACTTATAAACTCTGTGACTATACCAAATGGTGTTACAGATGGAAGAGTTGACTCACAACCAGTTGTAAGAAATATGAATGACCCTAAATTTATGGCTCATTCTCCTAGTAATGTTGGTAAAGATGGTGCGCAAATAAAAATCGAAGATTATACAGGTAGTTCTGGAATTAACAGTTTTGGTGTTCCAACTGCTGAGCTTCAAATGGATGGTAAAGAGGGTAAACTTAAATATGTTGAAGGTATAAAACCTTTTGCATCTGAGAGATTTGCTGAATATAATCGTGATAGTGGAAATATCTGGTGGGATGGATTAAGTGGTTCATGGCAAAATGCTGTTGCTGCCCCTCATCCAGACCCAATTTCTGGTATGCATTGTTGGCATCAAAAAGTTATCTTAGAACCTGCAAAAGATGGGGATAAGATAGGTGATATCTATGTAAATTATGAAAATAACTTTAAAATTTATCAAGGTTGGAGAGATGATTTAACTCGTGGTTTAGATGAAAACTCAGTTAAACGCCGTCCTCAACATATTAAGCGTCCGTGGGTTCCACTTTCGGATAAAGCATACGCTGTAAATATTTCAAAATAATATTTATAAGATTGCTTCGTCGTACCTCCTCGCAATGACTCAATCAAGTTCCATCTCTCCCGAGATGGAACTAGTTATAGTCCTGCCCACAACATTCTTAACCATAAACCCCAAGTAGATGTATAACCAACTTCACTAAAAACTAAGTTTTTATTTTTATCATATATAAAAGTAGTTGGATAAGCTGCTATTTTAAACTCTTTTGCAAAAAAGCCATCATTGTCATTTAAAACTTTATAGTCTAAGCTATTATCATACATATACTTTCTCAAATCATTGTTATCGCCAGAACTAACAGCGATGCTTAGAACTTCAAAATTCTCAGAAATGGTTTGTATATTTCCTGATTCTATTTTACAAATTGGACACCAAGTAGCCCAAAAGTGAATTAAAATAGGTTTATCTTTTGCAAATGTATATGCTTTGGCATCTATTAGTTTTACATTTATATTTTGCAAAGCTTCTTTGTTTAAATCGCTACTTTTATATAAACTTATAGCGTTCATCAAAACTATCATAAATAAAGAAAAAGTAAGTATTTCTTTTGCATAGTGTGTTAGTTTATTTCGCATAATATTTTCCATAATTTTTTTGTATTTTAACACTTTAGTAACACTTTATGGATAATATAAATAAAAATAGGAGAAAAAAATGTTTAAAATTTACATGTTAGTAGTTTTGGCTTTAGTTTTTGTAGCTTGTGGTGTCGATAATAAACCAAAGGTAAAATCAGGGATGTTTCAATCGGTAAATACTCAAGATGCAACTTTAGTTCAAAGTGGTAAAAATAAACACTCGTGCAATAGATGTGGAATGAATTTAGTTATGTTTTATAAAACATCGCATAAGGCGTTACATAACAACAAACCTATTCAATACTGCTCTATTCATTGTTTAGAAGAACATCTAGGTGAGGAAGTTACTCTTAAAAATCCACAAGTAGTTGATGTAGCTACTTTAAAATTTATTAATGTTGGAGATGCTTACTATGTTGTCGGAAGTAAAAAGAGAGGTACTATGAGTAAAATAAGTAAGTACGCTTTTTTAGATAAAAAAATGGCTAAAAAGTTTCAAGATAAATATGGCGGTAAAATTATGCGTTTTAATGAGGCTTTAGCTGTAGCTAAGAAAGACTTTAGATAGAGAGGGAAATCCCTACTCTATCTCAGCGTCTATAACATCTTCGTCTTTTTTCTTTTTAGCTTCATCTTGGGCAGTTTTTTCACCACCTTGCTCTTTATCTTTGTACATTTGCTCAGCCATTTTATGAGAAGCTTCTGTAAGTGTTTTCACTTTTTCTTCGATTTGCTCTTTAGTAGCAGACTCATCTTTTAAAACTTCTTTTAACTCAGTTACTGCAGTTTCAATTTTAGTTTTTTCCTCTGCGTCTAATTTATCGCCCATTTCTGTAACAGATTTTTCAGTTTGAACTATAAGTGCATCTGCTTGATTTTTCAAATCAACCATTGCTTTTCTCTCTCCATCAGCAGCTTTATTCTCTTCTGCATCTTGAACCATCTTGTTAATCTCTTCTTCACTAAGTCCTGAAGAACCAGAAATCGTGATTGACTGAGATTTACCAGTTCCTTTATCAGTTGAACTAACTGTTAAGATACCATTAGCGTCTATATCAAAAGTTACTTCGATTTGAGGGACACCTCTTGGAGCTGCTGGAATATCTCCAAGCTCAAAAAGACCAAGAGATTTGTTATCTTTAGCAAACTCTCTTTCCCCTTGACCAACAGATATAGAAACAGCTGGTTGATTATCTTCTGCAGTTGAGAAAACTTGAGATTTTTTAACAGGAATCGTAGTTCCTTTTTCAATAATCTTAGTCATAACTCCACCAAGAGTTTCAATTCCAAGAGATAAAGGAGTAACATCTAAAAGAAGAACATCTTTAACATCTCCTCTTAAAACACCACCTTGAATAGCAGCACCAGCGGCAACAACTTCATCAGGATTAACACCTTTATTTACATCTTTACCGCCAAAGTATTTACTTACAGCTTCAGTTGCCATTGGAACACGAGTTGAACCACCAACCATGATGATTTCTTTGATTTCATTGTTATCTAAATCAGATTCTTCCATAGCTACTTTAATGTGATCAATAGTTTCTTCAACTAAATCAGAAATCATACCTTCAAATTTAGCACGAGTAAGTTTTACAACTAGATGCTGAGGTCCAGCTTCTGTCATCGTGATAAATGGTAAGTTTATCTCAGTTTCTGTAGCTGAACTTAACTCTTTTTTAGCATTTTCTGCAGCATCTTTTAATCTTTGAAGAGCCATCTTGTCATTTTTAAGTTCAATTCCATGAGAAGCTTTAAACTCATCATTTAACATATCAACAATTTTGTTATCAAAATCATCTCCACCTAAAAATGCATTACCATCAGTTGCTAAAACTTCAAAAGTACCATCAGATATCTCTAAAACAGTAACATCAAATGTTCCACCACCAAGGTCATAAACAAGTACATTTTCTTCTTTTTTACTATCTAAACCATAAGCTAAAGCAGAAGCAGTTGGCTCATTAATAATTCTAAGAACATTAAGCCCAGCGATAGTACCAGCATCTTTAGTTGCTTTTCTTTGTGCATCATTAAAGTATGCTGGAACTGTAATAACAGCATCTGTTACTGTTGAACCTAAATAAGCTTCTGCATCCTCTTTAAGTTTGCTAAGGATTTTAGCTGAAATTTCTTGAGGTGTGTAGATTTTTCCTGCTACATCAACAGCAGCTGAACCATCTTTATCTACGATATTGTAAGTTACTTTATCGTGAGCTTCTTTAGCATGTTCCTCATTCATCATAAGCCCCATAATTCTCTTAATAGAAGAGATTGTTTTTTCAGGGTTTGTGATTGCTTGACGCTTTGCTGGATCTCCAACTAAAACATCACCTTTATCTGTGAAAGCAACTACTGATGGAGTTGTATTTTTCCCTTCTGCATTAGGGATGATTTTCGCTTCACCACCCTCATAAACTGCTACACACGAATTTGTTGTTCCTAAATCTATACCTATAACTTTGCTCATTATATTTTCCTTTAATTTTTTTTAAAAATTTAAGGGAACCATTTATTCCCTTTTGTTACGCCAAAGGAAGTAATTCCTTTGACTACGCTAACGCTAGGTTTTCCTCGGCGGAAAGCCCACGACACCTTGTGTCTTTTACTTAATTGTTTAGTTTTATATACGAATCTAATTCGCAACAATTACCATTGCTTCACGCAGTGGTCTGTTTTTATACTTGTAACCTGTTTGAAAAGTTTGAACAATTTGTCCAGACTCTACCTCCTCACTATCTACTGTTTGAACAGCGTTGTGAATATTTGGGTCAAATGGCTCATCATGTGAAACCATTGTTACTCCATGCTTTTCTAAAGAAGTTTTAAATTGCTTAAGTGTAAGCTCCATACCTTCTTTTAGCTTTTCAAAATGCTCAACAGGATCAGTTACACTTTCACTAGAAGTGATTGCCATATTTAATGCATCTAAAACAGGAATCATATCTTTAGCAAACTTCTCATTTGAGTATTCTACCGCTGTATATTTTTCGCGTTCAAGTCTTTTTTTGATGTTATCAAAATCAGCATGAACTCTCGCATATTTGTCTTTTAAAGCTATCAGTTCCTCTTGTAGAAGGTCAAACTCATTCTCAACAGCTTCTGCTTCAGCTTCTGCCTCATCACTTGTTATTTCTTCTTCTTGATTTACTTCAAGTTCGTCTTGTAATTCTTCTTCGGATTCTTTTGACATAGTTGTTAAATCACTCCTTATATTAAAAAGATATTACCATTATACACATTGAGTGTAACAATGTCAAGTATATCTTAAATGTTTTTACTTAAGAAAGTTTAGTCTATCTCTATCAAGTACGAAAAATAACTCTTTAAAGTGAATTATTGTAAAATATTAGATTAAAAATATGGAGATTATTATGAAGTATTTAACATGGTTTGGTGGGCTTTTAGCGAGTTTGATTATAGGAATTTATATTTTAGTTTTTACATCTTTTGGAAATTCAATATTTCAACCAATTATAGAGTCAAAGATAAAAGAGCAGACAAAATTAGAAAGTAAACTTAGTAAATTTTCACTTAATATGAGTGAATTTTCCATAGTATTAGAACTTGATAGGGACAATATTATATATGTAAATGGAAATTATTCACTCTTTTCAAAAGCGTTTAATATACTATATAAAATAGAGATGGATAAACTAGCTAGTTTAAAGCCACTAACAAATGCACCATTAAAAGGAAAGTTTCATACAGATGGAAATGTAAAAGGTGACATGTCATACTTTGTGGTAGATGGCAAAAGTGATGTAGCATCTAGTGCTACAACTTATCATGTAGAACTTACAAATCTTAACCCAACTTCAATAATAGCAAATATAAAAGAGTTAAAATTAGCAGCCTTTCTTGAGATGCTAGGAGAGAAACAATATGCAAGTGCTGATGTAAATTTAGATGTAAATTTTAAAAATATTACACCTCATGCTTTAGATGGAGATATCAAACTAGCTACAAAAGATGGAAAAATCAATACTAAAGTTATGAAAAAAGATTTCCATATTGTAGTTCCTCCTACTAATTTTACGATGAACCTAGATGCAAAACTAAAAGGTGATGATGTAAACTATACATATACATTTTTATCAAATCTTTTTAAAGTAAATAGTTCAGGGAAAGTTAGACCAACACCTTTATATATAAATATAAAGTATGCTTTTGATGTAAAAGAGTTAGCTCTACTAAAGCCAATAACTGGTGCTGATGTTAGAGGTGCTTTTAGACTTGATGGTAAAGTAAATGGTTCAAAAAGCAACTTGATAGTAGATGGTAAAAGTGATCTTGCATCTTCAGATACAAATTTTGAAGCAGTATTAAAACAGTTTATATTATCAAAAGTAAAGTTTAGTATGAAAAATCTTAAACTCTCTCGTGTATTATATATGGTTAAACAGCCTCCTTACGCTGAGGGTATTTTTTCTTTAGATGTAGATATTAAAGATGCAAAAAGTGGAAAATTAGATGGGATAATCTTAACAAAAATAAAAAGTGGACGAGTAAATTCTGCATATATGACAAAAGCCTATGAGTTTGAAACTCCGATGCCAAAGACTACATTCACTATGAAAACAGATACAAAACTTCAGGGAAATATGATAAATACTAAGATAGATTTAGATTCTAGCCTTGCAAACCTTAAGATTAAAAAAGCGAGTTTTAATTTAGATGCTAAGTCATTAGTGAGTGATTATGCAATGCAGATTCCAAACCTTGATAAGTTCTTTTTTGCTACAAATCAACATATGAAAGGAAGTATGCTTATAAATGGGGAACTTAAAAAAGCTAAAGATTTGGACTTAAATATACATACCAAAGTAGCAGGTGGTAAGATAGATGCAACTTTGCATAATGATGATTTTCATGCAGATATAAAAAGTGTGCAAACTCTAGATGCTCTACATATGCTTATATATCCAGAGATATTTAAGTCATCTCTAGATGCTAAACTTGATTATAATCTTTTAAGTAAAAAGGGTGACTTTAAAGGATATTTAACAGAGGGCACATTTACTAAAAATCAAGTGTTAACTCTTGTAAAACAATATGCACATGTTGATATGTATGCTCAAAGGTTTAAAGGTGATGTAAGTGCAAAAATAAATAAAGAAAAAATCTTAGCATCTATGCATCTAAAATCAAACACTTCATCTATAAAAACAAAAGATACAAAGTTAAATACGCTAAGAAAAACTATAAACTCTAAGATAGAAATAGTTGCTAATTCTAGTCCTATAACAGTAGAACTAAATGGAAATATATCAAAACCAAAGGTCAAGATAGATGCCAATAAGTTACTAGAAAAAGAAGCCGAAAAAGCTGTAAAAAAAGAAGTTGGTAATTTTCTTAAAGGATTATTTTAAACTTGCATCAGCCAAAGTAAGACAAAACAGAACTTCTTTTTTTGAGTTTTGTATTACCTGTGTAGCTTGAGTTAGTGTTGAGCCCGTTGTTATGATGTCATCTATTAAGATGATGTCATTTAAACTTGAGTTATGAAAGCTAAAATTTCTTGGATTTAAAAGTCTAAACTCTTTACTTTTACCAGAGTAAGATATATCATTTTTTGCTCTAAGTTTGTTGTATTGTGGATTGATGTATTTGTTCTTAAGTGCTTTATTTAAGATTGCAGTATGAGAGTAGCCACTTTTTACATTATCATCAACTGCTATGGAAGTTATGGTATCTGTGTATTGAAACTCTTTAGCGAATTTGACAAATGAGTTTAAAGCTAAAATATTGTAAATATAATATCCTAAGTCTGTATGCTTTGTATGTAGTAAGTCTTTAATATCTTTGTATTTATAAAAAGAGATAACTTCTATGTTGTTTAAGATTTTTCGTTTATAGATGCTAGGAGTTAAAAATGTTTCTTGACAGGAAGTGCAAATATGTGCAAAAGACAATTTTTCGCACAATAAGCATTTCATTTTAGTCCATTTTAAGAACTGACATAAACGCCTCTTGAGGAAGTTGAACTTTACCAATAGACTTCATACGCTTTTTACCAGCTTTTTGTTTTTCAAGCAGTTTTCTCTTACGAGTAATATCTCCACCGTAACATTTTGCAGTAACATTTTTACCCATAGACTTTACAGTTTCTCTAGCAATGATTTGAGAACCTAGAGATGCCTGAACTGCAACTTCAAAAAGTTGTCTTGGAATTTGCTCTTTCATGTTTTTAACTAAAATACGACCACGAGAAAGAGCTTGATTGCGAGGTACTACGATACTTAATGCATCTACAGCTTCTCCAGCTACTTTGATGTCAAGCTTAACTAGGTCACCAACTTTAAATTCAATAGGCTCATAATCAAAGGATGCATAACCTTTTGAGATAGACTTTAAAGTATCGTAAAAATCCATAACTATCTCATTCATAGGTACTTCATACTCAAGCATAACTCTATCTTCATTTAAGTATGTCATCTTAGTTTGAGTCCCACGCTTATTTATAAGTAGTGTTATGATATTTCCTAAATACTCAGCAGGAGTTATTACAGTAGCTCTAACATAAGGCTCTTCAATTCTATCTATACGATTAACTTCTGGTAGTTGTGAAGGATTTTGAACATTTATAAAATCACCATTACTTAGATAAACATTATAAATTACAGATGGGGCAGAAGCGATTAGGTCAAGATTAAACTCTCTTTCAAGACGCTCTTTGATAACTTCCATATGTAACATTCCAAGAAAACCAACACGGAAACCAAAACCAAGCGCTACTGAAGTTTCAGGTTCATAAGAGAGAGAACTGTCATTTAGTTTTAGCTTATCAAGCGCATCTCTTAGGTCTTCAAATTTATCAGTATCTATAGGAAAAATTCCTGCAAATACAAATGGTTTTGCAGGTTCATATTTTCCAACAGGCTCGGCAGTTGGGTTTCTTACATCAGTAATAGTATCACCAACATTGATAACACTTACTTCTTTAAGTCCAAGAACAACTATACCAATCTCACCACACTCAATAGTTTTAGTTTTGATTTTTTTCATAGGATGGGGGTACATTAAGTCAAGAATGTGGTGCTCTTCACCATTACTCATAAGCTTAATATTTTGCCCTTTTTTTACTTGACCATCAAAAACACGAACAAGTGCAAGTGCACCTAAATACTGGTCAAACCAAGAGTCATAAATGATGGCTTTTGTAGTTGCATCAGGGTCACCAACAGGAGCAGGGATTCTATCTACAATAGCATCAATTAACTCACGAATCCCAACACCAGTTTTTGCAGATACTAAACAAGCATCAGTTGCATCAATTCCGATAGAAGTCTCTATCTCTTCGGCAACTTTATCAGGATCAGCGGCAGGAAGGTCTATTTTGTTAATGACAGGAATAAGTTCTAAATCATTATCTAAGGCTAAGTAAACATTTGCAATTGTTTGAGCCTCAACACCTTGCGCGGCATCAACAATAAGTAAAGCGCCATCAGAAGAAGCAAGTGATTTTGCTACTTCGTAAGAGAAGTCAACATGCCCTGGAGTGTCTATGAGATTTAAAATATAATGTTCACCATCTTTAACATAGTTAAGTCTAACACTTTGTGCTTTAATGGTTATACCGCGTTCTTGTTCGATGTCCATTGTGTCCATCATTTGTGTACCCATTTCTCGTTCACTAACGCTTCCACACTCTTGAATGATTCTATCAGCAAGTGTACTTTTTCCGTGGTCGATATGAGCAATAATAGAGAAGTTTCTAATGTTTTTCAAATAATCTATCCTATTTAGAAATAATTACGCGATTATACAAAAATTGTTCTAATAGAGTTGTTAAGTGGTTTTAACTTACTTATTTCCAAATAAACCACCTACAGGAGGGATAACTCCTACTGATTTTGAATACTCATGCCAAGCTTCAATAAGACGCTGTCGTAATTTTGGTTTTTTTATAGATAAGTCATTGCTTTCACCTGGATCAACACTTAGATCGAAGATACGCCATTTACCAGAACCAAAAGGTTTACTAATCCAGATTCCTTTGTAATCACCTATTCTAATCGCCTTAAAATTATTATATTCCCAACCAATAGCTTCATCTGATTTGTGGACAGTAGAACTATTTTTAGATAGTAATGGAATCATTGATTTTCCACGAGGTTGTTTAACAGCTTTACCTTTGTATGTGGCTGGATATTTTGCTCCTGCAAGTTCAAGTAAGGTAGGAGCTAAGTCCATCACATGAGCCATACTATGCATAGTTTCGCCTTTATACTTAACTCCTGCACCGCTCATTATTAGTGGTGAACGAATACCTCCTTCAGCGAGAAAATTTTTATAAAGATAAAAAGGAGTTGAACTGGCTTGTGCCCAGCCTGGACCCTGTGCGATGCGAGAACCTTTTTTGCCCCAGTTAGAAAAACGGTTATCAGAATTTTTTTCTATCCATGCTTTATCTGTATTTGGATAACTATCCATCTCAAAGCCATTTGCACCATTATCTGAAAAGAATATAACAAGAGTATTTTTTTGTTTTCCTGAGTCTTTTAGGTACTTTAACACGCGTCCTATATGATAATCTATATTTTCTATCATTGCAGCATAAATTTCCATTTTACGCATTTGCATCTTTTTTTCGTTAGTAGTGAGTTTGTCCCATTTTTTAACTTTACTTATCCATGGACCCAATGTAGTGCTTTTTGGGATAATGCCAAGTTTTTTCATTTTTGCAAGACGCTTTTTGCGTAGGTTATTATAACCCTTATCGTATTGCCCTTTATATTTGTCAAGCCATTCATCAGGTACATGTAAAGGGTCATGTGGTGCTGTAAATGAGAGATATGCAAAAAATGGTTTGTCATCTTTTTGTTCATCCATGTATTTTATAATTTGCTTCGTATAAAATTCTGTTGAGTAAAAACCTTGTGGAACATGAGTTCGTATGCCATCTTCTCGATAAGTTGGTGTATAGTTTGCATACATCATCCACTCATCATCAAAGTGACTAGTTCCACCTTGAAGCATAGTATAAACTCTTTGAAACCCACGCTTAGAAGGATCCTGACTTGGTTCTTCTCCAAGGTGCCATTTACCTGCCATATAAGTGTGATAACCTGCTTGTTTTAAAAGAGATGCTATTGATACAACACTATCATTTAAGTAACCTTCATATCCAGGTTTTCCAACTTGATTTGGCGTAAGTAACTCGTTCATATTACCAAGTCCAGCAACATGATTATCATTTCCTGAAAATAACATAGAACGAGTAACTGAGCAACTAGGTCCTACATAAAAATTTGTAAATTTAACACCTTGTTGGGCAAGTGAATTGATATTTGGAGTCTTTATTTCACCTCCAAAGGGAGAAATATCAGAATATCCCATATCATCAACAGCAATTAATAAAATATTTGGTCTTTCTTGTACTTTAGTTGATGTTGCAAAACTACTACTTAACGATATAGAAAGTAATGTAAAAATTAAAATTACAGATTTCATTGATGACCTTTGAATGTTTTATTATAATTGATTATATTAGCATAAAGTGAGATAGACTTTGTTTAGTTTTGCTACAATATTCTAAAACTAAAGAGTCTTGAATTTGAAAGTTATATTTTTCGTCATAAGTTTATTTTATTTATCTATACTTTATGCTTCTCCTAAATATATAGGAGATAAAAGTTGTGCAAAATGTCATGCTGATATTTATAAACAATGGAAGGGCTCTCATCATGACTTATCTATGCAAGTTGCTAATGAGAAAACAGTATTAGGTAATTTTAACAATGCATCATTTATTTCAAAATCAAAAATCAAAACAACATTTTTTAAAAAAGATAAAAAGTTTTTTGTAAATACAGATGGAGAAGATGGAAAACTTCATAATTATGAGATAGCTTATGTCTTTGGTGTATATCCTTTACAACAATATATGATTAAATTCCCTAAGGGAAAGATACAAGTACTAGATATTGCATGGGATAGTAGGAATAAAAAAGATGGAGGTCAACATTGGTATCACCTGCATCCGCATGTAGAAATAAAATCTGATGACATACTGCATTGGACTTCACCTAATCTAAACTGGAATTTTATGTGTGCTGATTGTCATAGTACAAATGTAAAAAAGAATTATAATCCTAAAACAAAAACATTTAATACTACTTTTGATGTTATCAATGTCTCTTGTGAGTCTTGTCATGGACCAGCATCAGGACATGAAAAAATGATTAATTCTGGAAAAAAAGGAAAAAATGGCTTAGCTTTTCATCTAAAAAAATCTTCTGAGCTTGATGTATGTGCAAAATGCCATTCCCGTCGTACACCCTTAGATGATGATTTTTCACCAGGAGATAACTTTTTTGATCATTATAAAAATGTAAACCTAAATGAGGGACTATACTTTTCAGATGGTAAGATAAAAGATGAAGTATATGTATACAACTCTTTTAAACAATCCAAAATGTATGAGCAAGGAGTAAGTTGTTCCGACTGTCATAATCCTCACTCACTTGAACATAAGGCAGTAGGTGAGAAAGTTTGTTATCAGTGCCATACTCCAAAAAAATATACTGAAAAAAAACATCACAAACATAAGGTTGCTTCACAAGGAAGTAGTTGTATAAGTTGTCATATGCCATCTCGTGTCTATATGGGTGTAGATGAGAGGAATGATCATAGTTTTAGAGTCCCAAGACCAGATTTATCTGTGGGTTCTGATATACCGAATGCTTGTAATAACTGCCATAAAGATAAGAGTGCTGACTGGGCTACTGAGGCTATGTTAAAATGGTATAAAAAAGTACCAATTGGAAAACAGAATTTTTCTCATGCTTTAGAGGCTTTGCGTAGGAATGATAAAAATGGACAAAAGTATTTGTATGATGTTCTTATGTCAGACGCACCAAATATTGCAAAGGCTACTGTTGTAGAATATCTTGGAAATTACAAATCACTGAAATCTTATAAAAAGATTTTAGAGTTGTTGAAAAGTGATGACCTTGAGATAAGACTAAATGCTCTTCATTCTCTTGAATCTTATCCTATCAAGTATCGATTGGCTCTAACTTTTAATCTATTAGAAGATAAACGAAATATTATTCAGATGGAAGCGACTAGGCAACTTTTAAATTTGCCAAAAAAAACTTTTGATATACACCAGAATAAGATTTTTAATAAGTATATAAAAAAGTATAAAAGGATGCTACTTTTTAATGCAGATAGAGCACAAACTCAAAATAATCTCGCACATTTATATACTAACTTAGAAGAGTTTGATAAAGTAGAAGAATCTTACACAGAAGCTCTTAGAATTGAACCTATGTTTATGCCAACTTACATAAATTATGCTTACTATTTTCAAAAATTAGGAGAAGAGAAGAAGGCTCTTTTTATTTTAGAAAAAGCTTTAGAGATAGAGAATAAAAATGCTGATATATATCATGCTCTTGGATTATGGTATATACGAAATAAAAATAATAATAAGGGATTGCACCTATTGCAAAAAGCTGCAAAACTAAGCCCTACAAATGTAAAATATGTTTATGTGTATGCCATAGCACTAGCAGAGGTAGATAAAAAAGCTGCTATTGTTGTGCTAGAAGATAATATTAAACTCCATACTGGAAATAAAGAGTCTATATTAGCTCTTAAATATTATAAAAGCTTAGCCTTTTAGATTTATTCAAAAAGTCCGTTTACACTTTCGTTATGATAGACTCTACGAATTACCTCTGCAAAGAGTGGTGCAACTGTTAATACTTTTATATTTTTATGGGGTTTTGTTTCTAGCGTATTTGTAATGATTAGCTCGTCAAGCTCACCATGTTCTAAGTTCTCATAAGCTTTTCCACTAAGAACACCATGAGTAGCACATGCCATAACTGAAGTTGCACCTTTGTTTTTAAGTGCAGTTGCTGCTTTAACCATTGTTCCAGCAGTATCAACCATATCATCTATCATAATGATATCTTTACCTTCAACATCACCGATGATATTCATCACTTGTGCATGATTTGCTTTTTCACGGCGTTTATCAACGATAACCATTTCTAAACCCATGCGTTTTGCGAAGTATCTAGCTCTTGCAACTCCACCAATATCAGGAGATGCAATTATAGGATTTTTAAGATTTTTACTTTTTATGTAGTGCTCAAAAGTTATGGAACCATAAAGATTATCAACAGGGATATCAAAGAAACCTTGAATCTGTCCAGCATGAAGGTCGATAGTTATAACTCTGTCAATTCCAGCAGTTTCATAAAGGTTAGCAACAAGTTTAGCTGTAATTGGCACACGAGGTGCAGCTTTTCTGTCTTGTCTAGCATAGCCATAGTAAGGAACAACAGCAGTTATGCTTGAAGCAGAAGACCGCTTTAGAGCATCTGTTATGATTAGCAGTTCCATTAGGTTGTCATTTGATGGAGAACCAGTTGATTGAACTATAAACACATCTCGTCCACGAACACTTTCATCTATTTGAACTGAGATTTCTCCATCGCTAAACTTCTTAATAGTAGCATTTGATAGCGAAATATCAAGAACTTGACAAATTTCTTTTGCAAAATCAACACTAGCACTTCCAGCAAAAATTTTATAACCACGCATAGGATTCCTTATCTTTAAAAATTAATAGTGGATTATATAATAATAGTGCTGAGGAGTTTTTAAAATCTAAAGACTTATCGACATTTTTTGCAAATTCCAGATAATACTAAATCAGTTTTAGATACCAAAAAATCACTTTGTGCCTGAGCTTCATCTAAAACGGTTTGTAGTTCTAAGTCTATATCTGAAACTTCATTACATGTTTGGCAAACTAAATGTGAATGTACTTTTTTTGTTAGTTCATAAACAGATTTATTGTTAGGAATTTTCACTTCTTGAATAAATGAATTTTGAAGCATTAAGTTTATGTTCTTATATATAGTAGCAAGTGAGATAGAGTTAAATTTTTTGAGCATTATAGTATATAGGGCATCTATGTTTATGTGTCTATGTGTAAACATAGCATCTGAGATAGCTAGTCTTTGCGGTGTTGCTTTTAAGTTATGTACTCTTAATTCATCTGTAAAGTTAATCATGTCAAAATTATACACTATATATGTTTAAAGGATAAAAATTATATTTTAAGTTTAATAATAGTATAATTTAACAAAGGATAAAAATTATCCTTTAGAATTTAATTTTGGAGAAAGAAATGAAACAGTATCAGTCATATAGATGTAACAAATGTGGTAATGTAGTAGAGGTTCAAAATGTTGGTGGTGGAGAACTTCACTGCTGTGGCGAAGCTATGGAGATGATTACTCCTAATTTAACTCTTGTTAACTTGATTAAATCTTTTGCAGGTGAATCACAAGCTAGAAATAAGTATGAGTACTTTGCAAAAGCTGCTCAAAAAGAGGGTTATAGAGATATTGCAGAACATTTCCAACGCGCTGCGAACAATGAAAAAACTCACGCTAAAATGGAACTTGCTCTTCATAATAGAATGGTGAGTGATAGTGAAAACAGTTTTGGAAATACTAAAGAAAACCTACAATCAGCGATAGATGGAGAGAGTTATGAAAATGTAACAATGTATCCTGATTTTGCAACTATTGCAAAAGAAGAGGGTTATAAAGAAGCTGCACAACTATTTAAAGGCATCTGTAAGATAGAAGTAGAACATGAAAATATGTTTAAAATGCTTTTAGACAGACTTGAAGCAGATGCAGAGTTTAAGAGTGAAGATGCCCAAGAATCATGGATTTGTGAGATCTGTGGTCATATTCATTATGGGAAAAAAGCGCCAGTAAAATGTCCTATTTGTAAGCATGATGAGAAGTATTTTTCAAGATTAAACTCTAAAAAGTAAGTTTTTAAGGCTATTCAACAATACTAAAGTTCTTGTTTTATATGATACGCCATATAAAACAAGGAACTATCAATGAAAATCATCACACTATCTCTTATTTTTGCAATAAGTTTATTATCAGCTAATGAAACAACTATAAATCTTAAATGTTACCCATACCAATTTACGGTGGGTGGTAAAGTTACAAGAACACTAACAAAACACCAAGCAGAAGAGTCAGGTCTTGCAAATACTATATCTTATAATGAAGAAAATATGAAATTACAAAATGCTAGTACAACTATAGAGCTAAAACATGTTGATACTCAAATAGAAGAAAATATTTCTGTTGAAATATACAAGGATGTAAATAGTAATGTTATGTGTAAAATAAATCCAAAAGATAGAAATACACTAGCGATGGATTGGGGAAGTAGAGTAATAATCAATTATAAATGTGAAGTACAATAGTTACTTTAACAACTTCTCTCTAAGTTTATCTTTTTTACTTTTTTTCTTGCCCTTTATAGGGGCGGGACCTTTTTCTTTTCTCGGTGTTTCTCCAGTAAGTTCAAATCCAGCTATTTGTTCTCTTTTTATTTTTACCTTACATTTTTTTTCTATGATTTTAAAGTGTTCTTGATTCTCGTGCGATACAAATGAAATCCCAAGACCTTCTTTACCTGCTCTAGCAGTTCGCCCAATACGATGAATATAGTCTGTCGGAGAACGAGGTAAATCAAAGTTTATAACACAATCAATATTTTGTATATCTAAACCTCTTGCAGCAATGTCAGTCGCAAAAAGAATATTTATCTTTTTATCTTTAAACTCACGCAGTGTGTAAGTTCTATCTTCTTGAGATAAATCACCATGAAAAGACTCAGCTAAAAAACCATACTTTCTAAACTTATGTGCTATGTTGTCCGTTGCTCTTTTGTTAGCCATAAAGACAAGTACATTTTTTAATTTTTCAGTTTTAATGAGATGTCTTAGTAGAGGACCACGATTTACTTGATCTACCTCTATGACTCTTTGGGTTATAGTATCTACTGTTGGTACAACTTCATCAATACTAACTTGGGTAGCATCTTTTGTTATCTTAGATGCTATGTTTAAAATTTTATCTGGATAGGTTGCTGAGAAAAGAAGATTTTGTCTTTTGCTTGGAATGGCATCTAGAACTAGGTTTAACTCTTCAGAAAATCCAAGAGTTAACATCTTATCTGCTTCATCAAGAACAAAATACTCTAGATGCGAAAGGTTCATCTGTTTTTTACTAAGAACATCTAAAAATCTACCAGAAGTAGCTACTAATATTTCACAACCTTGCTGAATATCGTAAAGTTGATCGCCAATACCTTCTCCACCTATAAGACTAACAATCTTAGGAGCTTTTGTCATAAACTCACAAAAAGTTTCAAATGTTTGAGAGATTTGAAGGGTTAACTCTCTAGTTGGAGTTAAAACAAGGACTTTAATTTTCATCTTGCCTTGAGGTCGATTTTTTTGTAGTTTTTCTAAAATAGGAAGAATATAACTAGCACTTTTACCACTACCTGTTTTTGCTCTTGCCATAATATCTTTGTTATCAAGAATAAGAGGAATAACTTTTTCTTGGATAGGAGTAGGTATTTCAAAGTTATATTTGTTAAGTGCTTGCAGTATGTTCGAAGAGAGTTTGAGTGAAGAAAAAGTCATTTATTGGTTCCTGAAATTATTTTAAATATTTTTAACAATATCTCAATTAAATCTTTATTATAGAGCTTAGTGTAGTTTTTCTTTTAATGAATAATAGTCATATTTATAAGAGTTGTCAAGAGCAAATTCACATTATTTATTTAGTTTTACAAACATAAAAATATTTAAATCACAAGGACTGACAATATTTTATCTTATTCCATATTCTCCTTAGTTGGACTCGTAAAATTTTCAAAAGAGTTTTTGAAAAATATTATTAACAACTGTTTTATGATAAAATAGGTTAAATAAAGTAGTTAATAATTAATATTTTAAGTGATTATTAAAAAAGGATAATATGATGAGTTTAAGAATTGGAATATTTATGATAGCGATGGTTTCTGCTATCATTGTGGCGTTTTGCGTAGGTGCATTGTACTTTTATGGTATAGCTAATGATAAACAACATTATTTATCAGAGCAGCAATATAAATCATATGTGATTGCTAAAGAAGTAGCTGCAGTTTCAGCTAGTTTGACAAATATGGCAAGAACTTATGCGAAGACAGGGAATTCAAAATATTTAGATAAATATAATACTTTTTTAGCATGGCGTAGTGCAAAAATCTCTCGCCCCAATGATGGAGTTGATATATATAAAGGTGAAACTATTTCACAAGATGACATTATGAAAAAATTACAATTTACACAAGAAGAATTTTCACTATTGGCTGAAGCAAGTAAGTTCTCTACTGAGTTGGTTAATATAGAAGTGCAAGCAATGGCTACAATTACAAAGGGAGACTTTGTTGAAGGACCAGCTACTCCTCTTGCAAATGAAACTTATGACGCTTTTGCTGTGCGATTATTGTTCGATGACAATTACCACAATGAGTTAGTTAAAATAGGTACACCAATTAAAAAGTTCTTTATAAAATTAGAAAAAAGAACAACAGCTCAACTTAAAAAGGCGAAAGATAACGCAAACTTTTGGTTAGTAAATATTTATATAGCAATGTTTCTTATTATTTGTTTCATGTTTGTAATCGGTGTATTCATGATGACACGAATCATTAAACCAATCAATAAACTTGAAGCTACTATGGTACAAGTTACCAAGAACAATGACTTAACAATAAGAGCAGAAACAAACGCTCCACAAGAGCTTTCTCATATGGCAACAGTATTCAATGAATTATTAGATCAAGTATTAAGCTTAATAGACAATTCCAAAAAATCATCTACTGAAAATGTTTCTATATCCCATGAGCTATCAACAACAGCAGATCAAGTAGGAAAAAATGTTGAAAATTCTGTAGTATTGGTAGAAAATTCAAATAAGCAAGCGATTAAAGTACAAGAAGAGATATTAAGTGTTATGGAAGACGCAAAAGAAAGTAAAAAAGAGATAGACCAAGCAAACAAAAAACTACAATCTGCAAGAGAAGATATAATAACTCTAGCTAAAAATGTACAAAGTAGTGCAGAGTCGGAAGAAGAGTTAGCAAATAAAATGGAAGAGTTATCTAGTAGTGCAGAAGAAGTTAAAAATGTCTTAGGAGTTATAGAAGATATAGCAGAACAAACAAATTTACTAGCTTTAAATGCTGCTATAGAAGCTGCAAGAGCTGGAGAACACGGGAGAGGATTTGCAGTTGTTGCTGATGAAGTTAGAAAACTAGCAGAGAGAACACAAAAAAGTTTAACAGAGATCAACACTACAATAAGCTTAATAGTTCAATCAATAGTAGATGCTAGTGCACAAATGAGTAGTAACTCTAAAGGGATACAAGAGTTATCAACTATAGCTATAAAAGTTGAGGTAGCGATAAATAGTTCTGTAGATATAGTGGATAAAGCGTCTAAAACAAACGATAGAGCAGTTGTTAGGTTTGAAGAGACAAATAAAAGTATAAATTTAATAGTAACTCAAATGAAAGAGATAAATGAGTTCTCATCAAATAATGCTAGAAATGTTGAAGAGATATCAAGTGCATCTAATCATTTAAATTCATTAACAGATAAGCTCAAATATCAGCTTGATACATTTAAGACTTAATCGGGAGAGCATTAAAAATTATTTTAAAGTTTTGTAATTTAGGGGTTAAGTGAGAAATAAATGGTGGAGCTGTGGTCTACTAGATAACATCCTGTAAATAGCTAATACAAGGGGTTTTAAAAAAAATTACATTTACTAATGTACCTTTTAATGTACCATATTGACAGAGCTTAAGGTAAGTTTATTGTAGTTCTTTTATAATAAATTTTATAGTAAAAAATATGTTAAAATATGACAAAATAAAAAAAGGTGGGGGAGTACAATGAAAGAAGTAAATGATGCACTATTGTATAAATATCCAAACTATACACTGTTACCAAAAAAAGAACTAGTCATAATTGAGGAACTTAGGGAAGTTATTTATAAGGATATGGAAGCGATAAATAATCGTTTCAAATTAAAAAATAGTATTCTAACTTCACTTATATATGTTGTATTTATTGTCCTTCCTCCTGTTGGATGGATTTTAATAGCTGTGATTGAAGTAATGAGACGTATGAGAAAAAACTATCTAAAGAATACAAGAATATGGGAGCCTTCCTTTGAAATAATAGACCCTCTATATCAAAAAGGTCATAATGAGATTTTTGATAAAATAAAAATATTTTCACAAGCACCAGCAAACGAATACACAAATTTAGGAATAGTAAAAACAGAGAATGATACAGAAGAGAGAGCAACTAATACACTTTTATTTAAAGCATATAATATGGGAGCCGATGCAATAATAAATTTTAGTATAAATTCTACATCAACTACCTCCATTTCTTCAATGGACAAACAATTTAAAAGTGATAATTATACAGTGAATACAAATACTGAAGAAAAATATATGGCATATGGAGATGCAATTAAATACCTCAAAAGGTAAATATTAATTTTCTCTTAGGGCCTTGGAGATATTCCCTTCTGTAGTTCACTCGTTTGTTCTTGAGATATTTTTAGGAAAGAGCTGTAAAGCTTGTCATATTCCATTTGTAAAGTTTTATATTCTTTTGAATTTTTAGGGTTAGGTAAAGGTTTATTTTTAAGTACCTCTATTTCTCTTTTTAATTCTTTATTTTCAAATTGTAAATCACTAAGTTGTTTTCTCATTATTTGTCTATCGCTTCCTCTGTAGCTTAGTAGCTCTTGTTTAAATATATTGATAGTTCTTTCTTGTTTTTGTAATTGATAATCTTTTGCTTCAAGCTCTTCTTTTAATTTATTAATTTCTTGTGCTGCTAAATCAGCTAACTTTTTTATTTTGTCATTTTCATTGGTGCTTGATATGTTTTTTTTAGGTGCTTTTAGCTCTTTTTGTAATTGTAATATTGTGAGGTCTTTGTTTTTTATTTTGTCATTTAGCTTTTTATTTAGTGCTTCAAGCTTTGCATAATCAGCTCTTTTAGCTCCCCAAACCTTTAGTTCGGCTCTTAGCTTACTAATCTCTAATTTGAGTTCTTTTTGTTTGGCTTGATGACTTTCAGGTTCTGGAGTAATCCAACTTTTTATATTGGTAATTATATTAGGATAAGGAGATAGCCTTAGCCTTTGTTCTTGTAGTCGTTTGGCTTGTGCCTTGTACTCATAAGTATTAAGCCTCTTCGGGCGAGGTTTACGCTCTCTTGTGTAATTAGTGCCCCTCTGCATGTTTAAAATTTGAGCTGTTTGGTTCTGTAGCTCTGATAAGTAAGATTGTGAGAGTTTACGACGGATAGAATTACCCTGAGAATCTATTCCCATAAACTCAATATGAGCATGATAATTTTTTACAGGTATTCCATCATCCGAAATATGTCCTTCATCTCTATGAATTGAAGCTTGAATGATTCTAGTATCAAGGGATTTTTCTAAATATTCTAGCAATGGTTTTAAATTTTTAGCTTTGTGGTCATGGTTTAAATTTACGATTGCACTTAACTGTGTAATCGTTTTTGAATGTAGTTTTTTACGAGTTGGATGATTTTTTAAATATGATTGAGTGCGTTTTGCAAGTTCATTTTTATATAAAATAATTGCATCTTTTGCACTTTTTGAATGCCAGTTTTTAGCTTCAAAAATAGAATTTTTTGTTGGTCTAGTTCTATCATTATGCCCAAAAAACCCCATTTTTCCAGCTTCGATGTGAATGGATGAAATTGACATTATTTATATTTCCTTAGATAATTTTTTGAGTACTCTTGTGGTCTCACAAAACCCACTTTATTTCCGTTAGGTAATGTGTAGTGGGTACCCACTACACATTAGTATCAACAAGTTGAACTAATGAGTGTGGGAAAATTTATACCACAAGGGTATTAATTTGAATAAATGAACTTGTTCATTTATTCATTTTTTGAGGTATAAAAAAAAGAGTGTTTATTATATGATTTGTTATATGAAAATTACGGTTTTAACTCAATGTTATTTTCTTCAATTTCGTAGTTTTCAAAATGATTTATTTTTTGAAGAGGGCTGATAATATCAAAAATTTTACGACGCTCTTCTTCGTCAAAATTAAAAAAACTAAGTATAAAATTTGATTGAGTTTCAAAAGTTTTTATTATTTCATTTTCATTTTTTTTATCAATTATTTTTCTAAGGTTTCTAATTTTTGATATAGTGTTTTGTTGTTCTAGTTTTGATAAATCAAAAAAATAAGAGATAAAATCTCGAATAGATTCTTCTCCCTTTTTTTTAAAATGTGAGGTTTGAGATTGCATCGTTTTCTTTAAAATATTTAAACTCACATGCTTAATTATTCCTTCAATTTCGCACTCTTCTAAATTGATTTCATTTTCTATCATTTCTTATCCTTGTTTTTGACTTTGTCATTATTATATTTTTGTATTAAGCTTTTTTATTTTGTCACATTTTAAAATGTGACATTTGGTATCTCGTCATTTATGATAAAATTCTCATTCTTTTTTGAGAATGATTCTAATTGTTTTAGTTGTTGCTCTTGCTTTTCTTTTTTTTTCTTTGCAGAAATTTTCCCAGCTATCCGATTTTTTTCAACTTTTTCATCATATGGAATCATCAAATTTATCAACATTGGAGAAAAAAATTGTGTACCGTTTTCATCTTCTTTTATATCAAAATAGTCATAATTTTTAATTATGGTACTCAAAATGGGAAGTGAAATATTAAATTCAATTGCTAATAAATCCAAATCATTTAATGGATATTCATAGTTTGGCTCAGATTTTAGATGTTCTATTAAAATAACAATCGCGCCGTATCCAACACCACCAGGAAAGTCTGACATCGCTCTTTTCATTTGTCTTTGATTCCGTAAATCTTGATGTGGAAAATATGGTACCGGTTTATGAGTCGACATTTAACATCATTTTATCAATTTCGATTTTATCAAATACGGTAATTCGTGTAGAAATTTTTTTGATTTTATTCGTCCATCTTTTACCATTTTCCACAAAGTTGAAATTCCAATTCCCGTGTACGTCGACAAGCTATCAACTCTCATCCATCTAATTTCATTTTGCATCTCTAATTTCCTTTTTAAATCTTATAGAATTTAATAAGATTTATTGAGTTTGTATGAGAGTATTATAAAATTATATAGGCATGGTTTTCCAAAAATTTGGTTCTTTTTTGTCTCTTTTTTTTAGGTATAATGAACCCCTAAAACTGAACCAGTAAAATTTGTTTTCTTATTTCAAAAATGATAAAATTGAAATAGAGAATATAGGAATTAAATATGAGTGCAAAAAGAAAAAGTTATAGTGCAAATTTTAAAGCAAAAGTAGTACTGGAAGTTTTAGAGGGTGAAAAAACTGTTAATGAAATAGCTAGTGGATATGAAGTCCTACCTCTAAGTTTAAGAAATTGGAAAAAACAGTTTCTTGAGAATATGTCATTAGCATTTGATAAAAGTACTGTTGTAAAAGAATACAAAGATGAAATTGATACTCTTAAATATGAAAAAGATGCAATTGCAAAAAAACTTGGAGAGACAATTGTTGAGAAGGATTTTCTTGTGGAAAAGCTAAAAAGCTTGGCCTCATCTAAAGAGAGAAAAACTCTACTTGATGCTAAGCATAAATTATCACAGAATAAGCAGTGTCAATTGCTACAGGTAAGTAAGTCGAGTTTGTACTATACTCCAACTAAACCGTTTAGTAGAGGTAAAGACTTGAAAATATTAGATGCTATAAATAATATATATTCAGACTTTCCATCATATGGAAGTAGAAGAATTCATGCTCAACTTTTAAGAGATGGGTATAGCATAGGGAAAAAGTTCGTTAAGAAAGCTATGAAGTATATGGGTATAGAAGCCTTGTATCCTAAGCCTAAGACCACTACAGCAAACAAAGAACATTATAAGTATCCATATCTCCTAAAAGATTTTAGAGATTATGCTGGACGTGTTGTAATTGAAAAAACTAATCAAGTCTGGAGTACAGATATTACTTATATCAAACTGGAAAAAGGCTTTGTATATTTAGCCGCAATAATAGATTGGCATAGTAAAAAAATACTCTCATGGAAACTTTCTAACACAATGGATATTTCCTTAGTTAAAAGTGTGTTAAATGAAGCACTCGCATTTTATCCTAAACCAGAGATATTTAACACAGACCAGGGAAGTCAATATACTTCAAAAGTTCATGTTGATATTCTCAAAAAACACAACATTAAAATTTCAATGGATGGAAAAGGTAGAGCTACTGATAATATTTGCATCGAAAGATTCTGGCGAAGTATTAAGTATGAAGAAATTTATCTGAATGAATATAAGAATATAAAATCTCTCAATCGAGCAATAAAAATATATATGAACTCTTACAACAAAAAAAGATTACATTCGGCGATTGGATATAAAACTCCAAATGAAGTTTATTATAAAGCTGTCAATAATTTAGATCCTAAAGGAGCAAAACTGTTACCACTGGTATCGTAAAGAGGTAAAATAAGAAAACTTGTTTTACTGGTCTTGAAAAAGGGAACCATTATACTATAAGCAAGTTCTTTCTCTTGTTTTATAAACCACTCGTCAACTACTTTATCAAATATTCCATCTTGGGCAATTTGTAGTTTTATCTTATCTTCTTGTTTTTTATCTATGGGGTCTATTTCTTTAGATATTAGTTCTCTGTAATTTTGTGCTTTTTCTCGTGCCAAGGTTAAAGGTACATCAGGAAATTTTCCAAAAGATGATTTTCTTCTTTTTAATTTTGTTGGACTAGTAAATCTGAATTCCCATAGTTTAGTTCCATCTGTTTTGATGAGTAATGATAAGCCATTACCATCTGCTACTGTGTAGGGCTTGTCTTTAGGTTTTAGTCTGGAGAGTGTAACAGCTTGTAATTTAGACATTTAAAATCCTTTTTGGTACATTTTAGAGAGTGATAAAGAAGTTATTATCGTAATGTACTAAATTATGTACCATTAGCAGGTACATTGTATTGCAGTAGCTTAGACTAACTGAGATTAACAAATGCTTAAAAAGTGTTTACTTTAGGGGTCTATTAGATTATATTGGAGTGTATGAGATTAAATATTGGTGGAGCTGTGGAGAATCGAACTCCAGTCCGAAACCACGCTACTCCTGACCTCTACATGCTTAGAAAAGCCGTTAAAGTTTAATTCTGCTTCACACAACTTGCAAAGCTACACAGAACGAGCCTCAAGGTTCATCTTAAGCTGAGACAGACTTAACATATATCTACATAGGGGTTATACTTCGAATCCGACTTATCTAGAGTCCATCGGTGAAGCAGCCCGTCCTCTAAGAGGGGGTAAAACTTAAGCTACTGCTAAAGCTGGGCGATAATTTGTATTGTTTGCGTTTAAGCAATTTTAAGCCGTGTAACGGAAGTGCTCAGTCCGACATGCAGTCAAAAGCTACTTGATCCCGTCGAAACCAGGTCAGCCCCATATATTCGAAGTATAACATATAGTTTGTAAAAATGACTATTATTTTTTGGATTTGTCCTAGCCCTCGGGTAGAGGTACTAGGACAATCTTTTAAGTATGAAATGTTTCAAGTTTTGAATTTAGCTCATTTGTAAGTGTATTTAAATGTTCAGCTGCCGAGGCAATTTCTTCAACACTTCTAGCATTTGTAGCTGAGAGTTCATTTATTTTCTCTACTTTAGTTACAATTATTTTTACATTTTTACCAGTGCTTTCAAAGTCTTTTACAGTTCTATCACTTGCATCAACTGCTTCATTAACTATAACAACTGTTGAGTTGATTCTGTCTTCAACTGTTTGTGCGATATTTGCAAGCTTTTGTATTTCATTTGAATTTGCACTCATTTGAGTAGAAGCGTCATTGATAGATTGAACAACAACATTTATAGTTGCATTTATCTCTGCTAATGTTTTTTGAGTTCTCTCTGCTAGTTTTCTAACTTCATCAGCAACAACTGCAAACCCTCTACCATGATCGCCTGCTCGAGCTGCTTCTATAGCAGCATTTAAAGCAAGTAAATTAGTTTGATCTGCTATATCGCCTATAATAACTAACACATTTTTAACTTCTTCTGCATCTTTTGAAAGAGTTTCCATATTTTGGGAGAGTTCCGCCTCTGTTTGTGCAGTGTTTTGAACCTTTGATGTTAAAGATATGATGTCATCTCTCGCAGTTCCTAGATTTTCATTCGCTTCAACAATATCATTCTTAGATTTCTGAGCTTCAGAAATGGCATTTATTATTTCATTTTGCACTGATTTTGCTTGGACTGTTGCTTCTTCTATTATATTAACAGAATTTTCAACATTATTTCCAACACTTAGGGCAGTAGTTGAAAGCTCATGAGAAATTGAAGAATTTTCAGTAGAAGAAGTTTTAGAAGTAGCTATTAGTTCTTGTAAAGAGCTAAGTAAGGTATTAAGGCTTTTACCCATATCCATAATCTCTTGTGGAGCGTTTATATCTACTCTTTGCTTTAAATCATGATTAGAAGAGATTTCAAGTATTTTTATTTTAAATGCATTTAATGGTTTAATAACACTTATTGAGATAATAAAAAACGCAATTGCAATGACAATTAGTAAGATAATAAAAGCACCTACAATAAGAGTGTTTCTTATAGCATTTGGAATTATTAAAACTTCTGCTTCATCTATTTCACTTAGTATTGCCCAATTTAAATCTTGACCTACTTTAATTGGAGCATAAGAAGATAATACAGGATTACCATTATAATCGATAACTATTTTTGTGTCTTTTTGACCATTTAAGGCACTTCTACTTGCTTGTGTATCACAACTACCTGTAGTTGGATTGGCGAATGAAGCTTTTAGAGAGTGACCTTTAGGGTCTAAGAAGCTATCGCTTCTCATAAGCTTATCTTGACCAACTAGATAATCTTCTTGAGAATTTCCGTAACCATGTCTAAATTGCATGATTTTATTTATCGTAGCATCTGAAATTTGAAATACTAAAATTCCTTCAAAATGTCCATCTTTATCAATTATAGGAGCACCTAAAAACATAGCTGGAGCACCATTACTTGGGGCATAAGGTTGCATATCTACAAATACAGCTCTTTTAAACTCTTTTACTTTTTTAAATACTTCAGCAAGTCCACTATTTTTTAAACTTCCTGTTATAAGATTTGCACCATAATCAGATTCTTTTGATACTGTATAGATAACATGACCATCTTCTGGATCAATCAAAAATAAATCATAATAACCATACTCTTTTATATATTTATTAAAGAATTCTTCATGTGGAGCTGTTGCTTTTATAACTTCTGGGTTAGTTATCGGAAATGCACCTTTTGGATCTATAAATAGCTTATTATCTAATCCATTTAAACTATTTACTAAAGCTTCTACATTATCACTAGATACAATGATATTAATATCGCTAATTCTTTCTTTAAAGAAATTTTGAATCTGTTCAGCTTTAGAATCTCTCGCTGATGTTAAGCTATTGTAGCTTTTTTCCATTAAAGCATCTTTACTTTTACTAATTGAAGCAAAGGTAAGGATTGCAGACAAAGTAATTAAAGAAATAATTACGAGCGCTAATATCTGTGTCTTTATAGATAAATTTTTCATGTTGTAACCTCCGAATTAAATATTATTTTTTATTATAGCGAATAATACCTTTAAACTTAAATTATTTATATATAACATCGATTCAAGACAGTTTTATTATTTATAGTGTAAGCTTGTTGTAAACAATACTAGGAATTTATATGAGAGTCATAATTGTTGGTGGTGGCATCGCTGCTGTATATTTAGCAAATAACCTAAAAAAACTTGGTTCGCATCTGGAAATCACTATCTTAAGTGATGAAAAGTATATGCCTTATGACAGGATTCATCTTTGTCGTTTAGTTGATGGCTCACAAATAACTTCGGACATCTCTTTAACTCTTGACCCTATGCTAAAGGTAGAGTTAAATCAAAAAATAATTAAAATAGATAAAAAAGCTAAACGAGTATTTTCTCATACTTCCATGTTTACTTATGACAAACTTATCATGGCAACAGGCTCACTTCCTATCTCATTATTTAACAACGAGGGTATTTCAAATGTAGCCATTTTTAGAAGTGCAGACGATTGTACTCTCATAAAAGATGGCATAAAGAGTAGAGAAGTAGTTATAGTTGGTAGTGGTCCGATTTCTCTTGAGCTTTTAGAAACTCTAAGCAAGATGCCAAATGTCTTAAAAATCACGCTACTCATACGAGCTAAGCATCTATACTCTAAGCATCTAAGCATAGATGCTATAAAAATCATACAAGACTGTTATTTAAGTAGTGGAAAAATCAACATATCTTATGAAGATGAGATAGTTGATAAAGTTATAACAAATGGTGAAGTCACACTTCTTAAAACTAAAAAACTAAATATACGAAACCCTTTTATTATATTTGGCATTGGGATTAAACCAAATATACAAGAGTTTAGAGATGAGCTTAGGTGTAACAGAGGTATCTTAACAAACAGGTATATGCAAAGTGAAGATGAAAATATATATGCTGTTGGTGAATGTGCTGAGGTAGAAAAGTTTGGTTTTGTTGCTGGACATGTTAAAGAGTGTACTTCTCAAGCTGATTGTGCGATTTCACATATTTTACAAAGAGAAGTCAAAAAGTTTGAACTTGAAGTTAGTATAGATATGCTAAAAGTTGGAGAGTTCGATTTAGTTGAAGTGAATTCTGCTAAGTTTACAAATGAGTATGAAAAGATACTGATAAGTTCTAAAAAAGACAATAGAATTGATGAATATTTTGTAAATGATGATAAATTAACAAGGTTTATAGGAATAAACTCAAATGTAGATATTGCATATATACAAACTCTTATAGATAGTGGTGAAAAAGTTGATATTAATTATCTTTATGAAAATAGACTAATTGGTGAGAGAGGAAGACTTGTTTGTAGTTGTGAGCATGTATATGTCCAAGATTTAGTAGATATAGTAAAACAAACAGGAATCACCTCCTTTGGAGAGCTTTCGGACTTTAGTGAGGCTGGACGAGTTTGTGGTAGATGTAAAATAATGGTTCAAGATATTATAAAAGAATCTCAACATTTAATAGACCCAACTATGCCACGAAAAACGCCAGAGGATTTAAAAAGAGAAAAAGAGATAGCTAAAGTTCAAAAACGACTAGATAAATTTAATACTCTAAATCCTATAAATAAACTGACTACAAAAAACTTAGAAGCGGCGATGGAGTCTCTTGATATAGCAAAATCGGAAGTAAATAGTTGGGTTTCAATGGTCACAGCAAATATGCAACTTCATCCAAATTTTGAACAGGTTGTAGATGCTGGAGTGACAATGCTAAATAAGATTCCTATTATTTGGTTAGAGTTAAGTGATTGTAGTGGAAATTCAGAAGCATTTATAAAATCAGCAAATCCAAGTATAGAAGATTTAATCTTTGATTATATTTCACTTGATTATCATGAACTACTTATGAGTGCAAGTGGTGAACAAAGTGAAACAATTTTACAAGATATTGTTAAAAATCAAAAAGGTGAATACATCTTAATAGTTGAAGGTGCCGTTCCCTTAGCAATGGATGGAAAATTTCTAAGAATAGGTGCAGATGCTAAAACAGGAATAGAGCTTTTACGAGAGTGTGCAAAAGATGCCGCTTTAGTTTTAGCTGTTGGAAGTTGTGCTTTAGATGGAGGTATCGTAGCAGCAGCACCAAATCCAACAGGGGCAGTGGGAGTCGCTGAAGCATTAAAAAGAGATGATATTATAAACCTTCCAGGATGTCCTGCAAACCCAACAAATATAGTTGGAACACTATTGTCATATATAATGTTTGAAGAGTTGCCAAGTTTAGATAAATTTAATCGACCTTTATGGGCTTATGAAGGTAGAGTTCATGATAATTGTGAGAGAAGAGGTCATTATGAGTTAGGAGAGTTTGTGCAAGAGTGGGGAGACGAAGGTGCTAAAAAAGGATACTGTCTTTTTGAGATGGGATGTAAAGGTCCTTATGCAAATGTTAATTGTCCAACAATGAAGTTTAACCAAGGTACAAGTTGGCCAGTTCAAGCTGGTCATGGTTGTATGGCATGTACAGAAATTGGCTTTGTGGATAAATTTGCAAATGAGCGAGTCTATAAAGAGGATGATAAATAATGAAAAAAATAGTTATAGACCCAATAACAAGAATAGAAGGTCATCTAAGAGCTGAAGTAGAAGTTGATAAAGATGGCGTAGTTCAAGATGCTTTTGTAAGTGGACAACTTTTTCGTGGCATTGAGATTATTTTAAAAAATCGTGACCCTAGAGATGCAGGACTATTAGCAGGAAGGATATGTGGTGTTTGTACAAACTCTCATTTTCGTGCGGCTGTTAGTTGTGTTGAAGATGCTTACTCTTTAAAGCTTCCTAAAAATGCCGAGATTATTCGTGATTTAATGGCGATGGCTCTTTTTATTCAAGACCATGTTGTTCATTTTTATCAACTTCATTCATTAGACTTTGTAGATATAACGACAGCCCTAAAAGCAGATGCAAAACTAACTTCAAAAGAAGCGCGCAAGTATCATGAAAAACCTTTTAGAAATTCGCATTCGCATTATGAGGCTGTTTTAGATAAGTTGGCAAAATTTGTAGAAGCTGGAAAACTTGGACCATTTGCAAATGCGTATTGGGGGCATAGTGCTTATAAACTAACTCCTGAACAAAACCTTATTATGATTTCTCATTATTTTGAAGCTTTAAAATTTCAAACGAAAATCAGTAGGGCAGTAGCTATTTTTGGTGGAAAAACACCACACCCTCAAAGTATTGTTGTTGGAGGGATTACAAGTGTTGCAGATATGTTAAACCCGCAAAGACTTAATGATTATCTATTTATAATTAAAGAAGCTAAGGAGTTTATAGATAGAGCGTATTTACCAGATGCTAAACTTTTAGCTATTGCTTATAGAGATGAGATAAAAGTAGCAGACGGTAGAGCAAATGGTAATTTTTTATCTGTTGGTGGTTATGAATTTGATGATAAAAGTTTATTTTGTTCTGGTGTAATTTATAATCATGATTTTGAAGATATTTCAGAGTTTGATGAAAGTAAGATAAGCGAAGAGATAGACAGAGCTTGGTATAAAAATAAAGCTCTTGACAACGAAGTAGAATATACTGATGTAAATGAAGACGGCTCTTTAAAAACTGCTAAAAATGATGATAAATATTCATGGATAAAAGCTCCTAGATATGACGAGAAAGTAATGGAAACAGGACCTTTGGCAAGAGTAATTATCAGCTATAAAAAAGACAATATTCTTATAAAATCTTTTGTAGATGAGTTTTTAGAATCTACGGACTTAGAACTTATGGATTTGTCTTCTACTGTTGGAAGAAATGCTGCTAGGGCAATTGAGACGACTTATATTTGTGAGTATATTTTTAAATTGGTTTCAAGGTTAATACAAAATATAAAATATTATGACACAGATACTTGGGTGAAGTTTGATTTTGACTCTCTAAAAAAAGAGGCAAAAGGAAGAGCATTTTTTGAAGTGCCAAGAGGTATGCTTAGTCATTTTGTAAATATAAAAGATGCAAAGATAGAAAACTTCTCAGTAATTGCTCCAACAACATGGAACGCAACTCCTAAAAACTTTGATGGAGTTAGAGGAGCTTATGAGGAAGCTTTGGTTGGCTTAAAGATACAAGACACTTCCAAGCCACTAGAGGTTTTAAGAGTTCTTCACTCATTTGACCCATGTTTAGCATGTGCCGTTCATGTTATGAATATAGATACGGATATGCAAGCACATAAAATCTAATATGGAATAGTTGGAATTAATATTTAGTAGTATTAAAGAATCTAATAGTTATACTTGTACAGCTTAACATTAGGTTCTTGGAACTAGTATGAAATTATTTATAAGTATACTTTTTTTAATGTCCACACTATGCTCAGATATGAAAGTGTATGTATCGCATAATAGTGAAATTGATAGTATATCAGTACAAATTTTAAAAGACTTATATTTAAAAAAAACGAAATTATTAAATAATAAACCCGTTGTTGTTTATGATAATGAAGATGAAAAAAGCGAATTTTATCTTAAAATTATAAATAAAACTGATGGTCAACTACATGCCTACTGGATGAAACAGATATTTTCTGGTAAAAATGTACCTCCCAAAAAAATAATACCTTCTGAAATTATTTCAACTTTAAAAAATAATCCATCGGCAATAGTTTACTCAGAAATTGATTTAGACGCAAAGGTGATTTATGAATATTAAACAAATTATTATATTCTTAATTTTTACAACTTCTCTTGTATCAGAGGATCAATTTAATACAAGATTCAATTATTTTGGAAACTTGAGTGCTAGTAAATTAAGTAGTTCTGGATTTTATCTTAATAATTATAGTCATGATAGCGTAAGTAGTGATTTGAGTCTTACTCCGTACTCCAAGGCTGGAGCGCAAATTAGCATAAATAATAATAATTTTACTTTTACAGCACAAGGCTTGATAAGAAAAGAAAATGATAATTATAAAGTAGAACTGACATGGTTAAATTTAAAGTATGATATTGATGATAATTTTGCTATTCGTGGAGGTCGAATTCAAACAAAAATGTTACTTCATTCAGAATCTTTAGATATTGATTATTTACAATTATGGGCTAAGCCACCAGTAGAAGTTTATAATTTGATGCCCATAAGAACATATGATGGTATAGAATTAATATACGATAAAACTTTTAATGATTATACTTTAAGTATATCAGCCGTAGGTTTAGCTTCTTTTAGCGATAATATTAATGGTAGTATAGAAGAAGTAGTTATAGATGTAGATGATTCACACTCTTTTGCATTAGAATTGAGCAGTGATATGTTTAAATATAAAGCTTCATATACAAAATCAAAAGTAAATATCGAAGATGATGCAACAACTAAAACTATTGTAAATGGATTAAGTGCTTATGGAAATGATATGGATAGATTTACTTATGAAAACAGAACTATATCAGTTTATTCATTGGGATTCCAATTCAGAAATAATGATTTTACTTTAGATAGTGAGATAGCCTATTCTCAAACGAATAGTTTACTTGCAAGCTCAATAGGAGCTTATATGATGGTTGGGTATAAAATAAATGATTTTACCCCTTATATTATGTATGCAGAAAATCAAAATGATAAAAGTCATTATGATACAAGTAGCATAAAAACATCAGATGCAACAAGTAAAGCGTTAAAAAGAAAATTGGATGATCTTCTTTATTTGGGTAATTTTTCTCAATCAACAGCTTCTTTGGGTGTGAGGTATGATATTAAAATAGGAATGGCACTGAAGATGCAAATAGATAGAATGTCCTCTACTAACTATGGGAGTATATCGTCTTCTACAGTTCAAAGTGTTGGTTATGAAAAGTTTGGTGTTATATCCCGTGAATCTGGCACAGAGGACAAAGATATATACGCCTTTAATGTCAGTTTTTGTTTTGCTTATTAAATGTCAAATTTAACAATATCCCAAAAGTTATTAGGACTTTTTTTAATAAATATTATTATTATTGTTGTGATTATTGCCAATAGCTATGTGTTTACCAATAATAATGCTTCAAACCTTAAGTCCTTAAAGGAAAAGGCATTACCAGTTTCTTCTTTATATACTAATAATCTTTATCTACTAAAAGCTATTAGAAATGCTTTTTTGGATAGTTCTGTTACGAATGAAAAAGAAATCTTAATGAATACCTTGAAGTTTAAAAAAAAGGTTATAAATAATTTAAAAAAACTAAATAAGTATGATGTTACTACTAAAAAATACGAAGAAGGATTTAACAAGTACTTTGATTATGGGTATAGTTTTTCTTCAAATATATTAGAAGGCAAAGCATTTAATATGTCAGATGCTATGGCTTTACAAGAATATTCAAATGAAATATTTTTATTGTTTGAAGAGGTAGAATATTTTTCAAGAGAAAATATAGTACTCTCTTTAAAAGAGGTTTCAAACAATACAAATTCGTTTTTCAAAAATTCTATTATTATTTCACTTATTGGTTTTATTGTTATGATTTTAGCGGGTTTATATGTACATAGACTTATATATCATAGGTTTAAAAACATCTTAAAGTCAGTTGAAAACTTAACAAAAGAAGATCCTGACTTCACATTAAGAATAGATAGTGAATATAATGATGAAGTTGGACAATTGATAAACTTGTATAACAAACTTTCAGATAAGCTTGAGATTGCTTATCATCAAAATTCACAAAATTTTTTAACAGAGATAGCGGAAACTCAAAAAGAAGTAATCTTTACTATGGGGTCTATTGCTGAGAGTAGGTCAAAAGAAACAGGAGACCATGTTAAGAGAGTCGCTGAATATAGCAAAGTTTTAGCTCTTTATTATGGTTTGAATGAAGATGAAGCCGAAATGTTAAAGCAAGCAAGTCCTATGCATGATATAGGTAAAGTGGCAATACCTGATGAAATTTTAAATAAACCTGGACGCCTTGATGATGAAGAAAAAAAGATAATGGAAGAGCATGTAATCCTTGGGTATGACATGCTTAAACACTCTCATAGAGCACTTCTAAAAACTGCCGCTATTGTTGCCCTAGAACATCATGAAAAATGGGATGGAACAGGATACCCAAATGCTAAAATAGGTGAAGATATCCATATCTATGGTCGTATAACAGCTTTAGCTGATGTATTTGATGCTTTGGGTTCAGATAGAGTATATAAAAAAGCTTGGAATGATGAAAAGATTTTTAAATTATTTAAAGAGGAAAGAGGAAAACATTTTGATCCAAAACTAATGGATATATTTTTTGAGCATATAGATGAATTTCTAATAATTCGAGATAAATTTAAAAAAGATAAAGACTAATAGTCTTAACAAGTATGAGATGCAATTCTTAAAACCATTTATAAAGAAAAAATAGTACAATAATATTAATGGAGTTAGAGGAGCCTATGAGGAAGCTTTGGTTGGCTGAAAGATACAAGACACTTCTTTGACCCATGTTTAGCGTGTGCTGTTCATGTTATGGACTTTGGTAGTGCAAATTTAAATAAGTTTAAGGTTTAGAGTTGGTAATAAAAAATGATTAATATATATGTAGATGGCGATGCTTTCCCAAATCTTTTAAAGCCGATTTTATATCGAGCCATTCAAAGACTAAAAATATATACTTATGTTATAGCTAATAAAAAAATAGATATTGGTAAAAGTGATTTTATAAGTTACCTGATAGTAGATGCAGGAGCTGACGAGGCGGATGATAAAATAGTAGAGATGCTAAAAGTTGGTGATTTAGTAATTACTGCGGATATTCCACTTGCAGATAGAGTTATCACAAAAAATGCTCATGCTATAGACCATAGAGGTGAACTATATAGTATAGACAATATAAAGCAATACCTTGCCATGAGAGATTTGATGGCGCAGATAAGAGATAGTGGAGAGCTTACAAAAGGACCAAAACCATTTAACACAAAAGATGCACAACAGTTTGCAAATCAATTAAACTCTTTTTTAAGCAAATTAAATAAGACTAAACATGAGTGAAGAGATTTTATATTCAATCATAGGGATAATTGGACTGATAGGTATAGTCATTTTTACGCTAAGTAATACTAAATCAACAAAAATTCAAACACCAACACAAACAAAACAGGATATCATTGATAGATATAAACAAGAACTCATAAAAGCATTGACTCCATTAAAAGATGATAAACAAGCAAGAATTTCTAAAAAAAATGAATTGTTAAAAAAGTTTAATCAAGAGTTAGCATTAAATATCTACTTTGATAAAAGTGAAATTAGAGAAGTAATATTAGAATTATTAAAGGATAGTTAATAAAGGTGGTGGCCAATCTCGGAATCGAACCAAGGACACACTGATTTTCAGTCAGTTGCTCTACCGACTGAGCTAATTGGCCACGGTAAATATTGTAAGTTAAAAAAGTAATATCTTTAAAAGGTGGTGGCCAATCTCGGAATCGAACCAAGGACACACTGATTTTCAGTCAGTTGCTCTACCGACTGAGCTAATTGGCCATCTTTTAAAGAGCGAAATTATATCTTGGTCGTACTGAAAGTTAGCTTATATCTTTAACAGCTTGTTTGAACTCATCACCGCGCTGTGCATAAGAGCTAAATTCATCAAGGCTAGAAGCTGCTGGAGAGAGTAGAGCGACTTCATCTATTTTTAAATTTTTATCTATTTTAGATATAGCATCTAGGAGGTTTGAGCATAGTTTTGAGTTAATTTTATATTTGTTGCCAAGAGAGAAAAGTTTATCTTTATTTGAGCCAATAGTATAGATGCAAATATCTATATTTTTTAGATATTCAAAAAGTTCATTAAGCTCAACACCTTTGTCATCTCCACCTAAAATAAGATGAATTGATGAGTTCTTATATCTAGCTAGTGCGGCTATGGTTGCATCTATATTTGTTGCTTTTGTATCATTTATCCATAAGCGATTTTTGGAGTCTTTTAGCTCCTCTTGTCTATGTGGGTCAAGTTCAAAAGAATTTATCTTTGTATAGTTTACTCTATCAAAAAGTATCTTATCGACTGCCATTGCTAGAAGCGCATCTGCTAAAAAAGCACCTTTAAAGTTAACTTTTTTCATATCTATATCAAAATACTGTGCTAAAGAACTTTCATCTTCATAGCTTATGATATGAGCGTTTGTTTGAATGTCTTTATATTTATGTGGAACTATTGCAATTTCGCCTTCTTGCATTGTTAAAAGTGGTTTTAACTTAGCATCTTCGTATTCTTTCATGCTTCCATGCCAACTTAAGTGGTCAGGGTTGATAGGAAGTAAAACATATATATTTGGACTCGCTTCATTTGTGTAGTGCATGGTAAAAGAACTAGTTTCTAATATCCATACTTTAGCATCTAGACTTAACTCAGCTAAAGGAGTTCCAATATTCCCACCTGCTTGTGAACCTTTGTCTTTTAAAAGATGTTGCATCATCTGCGTGGTAGTTGTTTTACCGTTTGTTCCACTTATCCAGATTTTAAGAGGTGGAGTATCTTTAAAGTAGTCATATTCACTTATAAGATTTTTAGCTTTTTGTATAAGTGCGTTTGAAGGAGCAATACCAGGTGAGGGAATTTCAAGTGAAGAGTATTTTGCATTAAACTCACTAGCTGGATTTACTTTAAAACCATTTTCATCACGAAAAGGTTTAGTGCATTTGTCATCATAAAAAACAGCATTTTTTGCTACTTTTGCGATGGCCTTTGTAGTTTTTCCATAGCCAAAGAGAGAGATTTTTTGCATCTAACGAATCTTTAGACTTATGAGAGCTATAAGGTTTGAAAGAATAGATATAATCCAAAATCTTACAATGATTTTATTTTCCGTCCACTTTTTCATCTCAAAGTGGTGATGTATTGGAGCCATTAAAAAGACTCTTTTTTTACGAAGCTTATAACTTCCGACTTGTAAAATTACAGAAACAGTTTCTATCACAAAAATGGAGCCAATAAGAAGTAGTAAAATCTCACTTTTTGATATGATGGCAAGATAACCAAGAAAAGCACCGATAGTAAGAGAACCACTATCTCCCATAAAAACTTCCGCAGGGTGACAGTTATACCATAAAAAGCCAGTTAAAGCTCCCATCAAAGCACTAGCAACTACTGCAACTTCTCCAACATTAAAATGTGGCATCAAAAGATAAGATGAGATAGTTGCATTTCCTGTAATGTAGATAATAATGCTAAAAGAACTGAGTGCCGCTAAAGAAGGAACTGTTGCTAAGCCATCTAGTCCATCTGTTAAATTTACTGCATTTGAAGTTGATATGATTACTAAGGACCAAAAAGCAATAGAGTAGATTCCCATGTCAAGAATAGGCATTTTGATAAAGGGAAGATATAGCTCAGTGTTAAAATCTGAAAAAATACATAAAAAAGATGTAACAATTAGGGACGCTAGTATTTGAAGTGCTAATTTTGTTCTTGCTTTTAGTCCAGCTAGATTTTGGCTTTTTTTAATCTTTGCAAAGTCATCTTGAAAACCAATAAGGGCAAAAAGTATAAGAGTTAAAATGGCTCCAAGTGCATAAGGATTTGAAAATTTAATAGTAAAAAGTGAAGCGACTATAGTAGAGCCAATAAAGACAATACCACCCATAGTTGGAGTCTTTGCTTTTTGTTGATGCGACTCTGGTGCCAACTCGTTAATAGGCTGTACGCTTGAAGTTCTTTGCGCCCATTTTATAAAACGAGGAAGTAAAAAAAGTGTAAAAAACAGAGCAATAAAAAATGAAATTCCTGCTCTAATAGTGATATACCCAAGTATATGAATGTCTAAAATGTCGTGAAGAAAGTATAACAAATTTTGTCCTAATAATATAAATAAATCGTATAATATTTTAAATTAGATATTATAGTATAACTTATTTAAATCTTCGTAAAGTTATCAAAATATAATCACAGCTTATTAATAAAAAAAGATGAGATGTTTAAAATTTATAACTAATTGTTATTTATAAGCTTTATGTTATATAATAAAATATAATATCTTCTCAGGTAAAATCTAAGACTTAAAATATAAAGGGGAAGAAATGAATATGAATCGTAGAGATGCACTAAAGATAGGTGCAGTTAGCGTTGTTGCGGCAGCAACAGCTTTAAGTGTAACAGGATGTGGTAAAGCTGAGGCTGCTCCAGCGGCGGCAAACTCAAATGCAAGTTCTAGTAAAAATATTCTTGGTAAACATCAAGTAGTAGTTATTGGTGGTGGTTTTGGTGGTTTAACAGTTGCCAAAAACTTAAAGAAAAAAGATAAGAATATTGATGTTCTTGTAATAGAAAAAAATGACACATTTATGTCTTGTCCATTTTCAAATACATATTTAGGTGAATTAAAAGATATTAACTTAGGTACTTTTATACATGATTATGCTCAGCCAGTTCAAAAGTATGGTTATAGTATGTTGCGTTCTGAAGTTGTTAGTATAGATGCTAAAGCAAAAGAAGTTACAACTGCACATGGTACAGTTGGGTATGATATCTTAGTTCTTTCTCCTGGTATTGATTACAATTATGAACAACAATTTCCAACATTCTCAAAAGATAAAATCGCTCAAATCCAAAGAACTGCGCCAGGTGCTTTGATTCCAGGTAGTGAACATGTTATTTTAAAAAGAAGTTTATCTGATATGGAAGATGGTAATGTCATTATCACAGTTCCATCAGGAAAATTCCGTTGTCCTCCTGCTCCTTTTGAGAGAGCTTGTATGATAGCTACTTATATGAAAAAAGAAGACATTCAAGGTAAAGTAATTATTCTTAACCCTAGTGCTAAAATAGCAAAAGGTGCTGCATTTAAAGAAGCATGGAATGACTTATATGGTGATAGAATAGTGCATATGGATAATTGTAAAATTGATGATGTTGATGTTGATGGTAAAACTATCTCTTTCACGCAACAAGTTGCAACTGGTAAAAAAGATGAAGATGGACTAGCAATCACTAAAGCTATTAAAAAATCTGAAAAGTATGAAGTTCTTAACCTTATCCCTAACAACAAGTCAAATGCTGTTGTAGCTATGTCAGGTGTGGCAACTACACAAGATTCATTTGGTAAAGTTCTTATGAATGGTTGTTCTTTTAGAACAAAATCAGATGAAAATATTTATGCTGTTGGTGATGTTGTAGGTCATGGTATTCCACCAAGTGGTCAAACTGCTGTATGGGCAGGTAAACAGTGTGCAGATGAAATCGTTCATAGAATTCAGAAAAAATCATTTACTTTAGCTGTTAAATCTAAATCAGTTACTGCTGGTAATGTTTGTTACTCAATGGTAAGTGATAATCCAGAGGAAGCTATTATGGTTACACATGATTTCTCATGGACAGGAAAAATCATTAAAGGTAAAGGTCATGTACCTAAAGCTCCAAGTGGAAAATTCCGTTCAACAGGAACTGCTAAAGCTACTCATGATTGGTACAATGGAGTTATGAGAGATTTATTTAGTTAATCAAATAGAAGAGTTCTAAACTCTTCTGTTTTCAAATAAAGGATTTTTGTGGATAGAAGAAATTTTTTAAAAATAGTAGGTACCACAGGGGTACTTATAGCAGTATCTCCTTCAAGTATTAACTCTACGCTATATGCTAGCGATGGTTCACTTTTTATCACTTATGAAAAAATACAGCTCTTAGATGCCCATGGCAAACCAATTAAAGCTAGTTCACTTAAAAAAGAAACGAATTATGTTTTTAATTATCCTTATGTTTCAACTCCTGTAATTTTATTAAATCTTGATGAAACAACAAAAAAAGATGTAAAGTTAAAAAGTGAAGATGGAGAAGAGTATATTTGGAAGGGTGGAGTTGGTTCAAAAAATACTATCGTTGCTTTTGTGGCAATATGCTCTCATCAATTAGCTCACCCAACACCAGAAGATAGTTTCTTGCAGTATTGTCAAAAAGATAAAAAAACAATGGCTTATAAAGAAGGAGGAGTAATGGTTTGTTCTTCTCATCTTTCGGCATTTGATGTGAAAAGTGGCTGTAAAAATCTTTCAGGACCTGCTGAACAACCGTTAGCTAGTGTAATTATAGAGATAGATGAAGATGATACTCTTTGGGCATCTGCGGTTTTAGGACCAGATAAGTTTCATGAATATTTTAAGGCTTACAAGCCAGAACTAAAAAAATTCTATGGTGGAAAAAGAAAAGGTAAGAAAAAAGTTAAAAATTCAGCAACTCTTTTAGCCTTATCAGATTACACAAAAGAGATAGTTCAATATTAAGGGGTAATATGAAGATAGTTAAATTTTTATTGATTTGGGCTTTGGTGGCAACATCTTTATTCGGTTCAAAACTTGAACAAGCACAATTGAAATCGGATATGAGAACTATGCTGAGTGCAATGGAAGATTTACAAAGGGCAGGTTTTTATAATAACAAAAAAGGTGTTAGAGAATCTGCAAAAAAACTGATTGATAATTTGGATTCTTTGATAACATCAGATGCAAGTGCATATCTTCCAGATGCTGTGGCAGATGCTGGTAAATTTGCTAAAAAAAGAGCAAAAATGATTAAAATGTATGCAAATGATTTAGTTGAATCAACACAAGATGGTGATTATGATGAAGCAATAGAAGATTATGCTCAAATACTTACTCAATGTACATCTTGTCATAGTCGCATTAGAAAGAGAGTTTGGAAATAAATCTAAAATAATTGTATAATCTCAAAAACTTTCTTTTGTAAAGGAACTATATTGAGTAAAAAAGCCATTTTAGTTATAACAGATGGGATAGGTTTTAGTTCTAAAACAAAGCATAATGCTTTTTATAATGCAACTAAACCTACATACGATAAATTATTTGATGAAACACCTCATTCTCTTGTTGATACTTCTGGTTTAAGTGTTGGCTTACCAGAAGGTCAAATGGGCAACTCTGAAGTTGGACATATGAGCATAGGAAGTGGGCGTGTTTTATACCAAGATTTAGTAAAAATTTCATTGGCTATTAGTGAGAATACACTTGAAAAAAATGAAATACTTAAAAATCTTTTAAACTCTTCACAAACACTACATCTTATAGGTCTTATGAGCGATGGTGGAGTTCACTCTCACATAGACCATTTTATGGAAATCGCCAAGATTGCTGAGAAAAATGGAAAAAAAGTTTTTTTGCATCTAATCACAGATGGACGAGATGTTTCTCCAACTTCTGCTCAAAAATACTTACGAATCGTTGAGAAACATTTAAGTGAAAATATTCAAATAGCAACTATGTCTGGTCGTTTTTATGCGATGGATAGAGATAATCGTTGGACAAGACTTCAAAGAGCGTATGAAGCCATTGTAGAAGCAACTCCTAAAACAGACTTTGAGCCAGCTGGTTATATAGGTTCATCATATGCTCTTGGTGAAACTGATGAGTTTGTAGAACCAACTGCTTTTGAAGGGTATGACGGACTTAAAGAAGGGGACAGCGTTTTAACTATTAACTTTAGAAGTGATAGAATGAGAGAGTTAGTTACAGCTTTAGGAAGTGCTAGTTTTTCACATTTTACAAGAAAAATACTAAATATAAATCTAGCAACAATGACAGAGTATGATAAAAGTTTTTCATATCCTGTTTTATTTTTAAAAATTGCTCCTAAAAATACCTTAGCTGAAGTTATCTCAGCAAATGGACTAAAGCAACTTCACACAGCAGAAACAGAAAAATATGCTCATGTAACTTTCTTTTTAAATGGTGGGATTGATGAACCGTATGCAAATGAAACTAGAGTTTTAATACCTTCTCCTGATGTAAAGACTTATGATGAAAAACCACAAATGAGTGCACAAGAAGTGGGGGAAGCTGTTTTAGATGCAATGAATGAAGCTTATGACTTTGTAGTTGTGAATTTTGCAAATGGAGATATGGTAGGTCATACAGGTGATGAAGAAGCGGCAAAAGTAGCTGTTAATACTGTGGATACAGAACTTGGAAAAATCATCCAAAAAGCAAAAGAAAATGATTATGCTGTTGTAATTACCTCTGATCATGGAAATTGTGAAGAGATGAAAGATGATGATGGTAATGTTTTAACAAATCATACAGTTGGAAAAGTTTGGTGTTTTGTAATAGCAGATGGAGTAACAAAGGTAAAAGAAGGCGCTTTAAATAATATCGCACCAACAGTTTTAAAACTGATGGATATAAAAATACCATCTGAAATGGATTCAAGTTTAATATAAATAAAATTAAGGAATTTAGAATATGAAATTTAGTGGAAAAAATGTTTTAGTTACAGGTTCGAGTCGTGGTATTGGTGCAGAGATTGCAAAAACTTTAGCTTCTTTTGGTTTAAAAGTTTGGATAAATTATAGAAGTGGTGCAGTTCAAGCAGATGCAGTAAAAGAAGCGATAGAAAAAGAGGGTGGAAGGGCTGCTGTTATTGGTTTTGATGTAAGCGATGAAAGCGCTTTTACAGATGCTATAAAGACAATAGTATCAAGTGACGGAGAACTCTCTTACCTTGTAAATAATGCTGGAATTACAAACGATAAACTAGCTCTTAGAATGAAAGAAGCAGACTTCATGAGTGTTATAAATGCAAATCTCACTTCTTGTTTTATAGGTTGTAGAGAATCTATGAAGGCGATGAGAAAGAAAAAATTTGGAGCAGTTGTAAACATAGCTTCCATAGTTGGTGAAACAGGTAACGCGGGACAAACAAATTATGCAGCATCTAAGGGTGGAGTAATAGCCATGACTAAAAGTTTTGCAAAAGAAGCAGGGACAAGTGGTATCCGTTACAATACAGTAACTCCAGGTTTTATAGCGACAGAGATGACAGATGCTTTAAGTGATGAGATTAAAGAAAATTTTACTTCAAACATTCCAATGAAACGCTTCGGAAACGCAAGTGAAGTAGCAGAGGCAACAGCTTTTTTACTCTCAGACCATGCAAGTTATATAACAGGTGAAACATTAAAAGTAAATGGTGGATTAAATATGGCATAAACTTTGATATGTAAATATTAAGGTATATATGTTATAATTTCGCGATTTTATACTAAAAAATAGGAGCTATAATGGCACTTTTAGAAGATATTAAAGAAGTAGTAGTTGAGCAATTAAGCGTTAACCCAGATGAAGTAAAAGAAGATGCTAAGTTTGTTGAAGATTTAGGTGCTGATAGCCTTGATGTAGTTGAATTGGTAATGGCTCTTGAAGAGAAATTTGACATTGAAATTCCTGATGATGAAGCAGAAAAAATTCAAACTGTTAAAGATGTTGTTGAGTATATAGAAAATAAATAATCAACAATAGAATATTTTTCAAATTCAGCATTAGCCTTTGTGCTTTGCTGAGTTTTATAAAGTATTTTATAATTTATCATGGAGGTTTTTTAAATGAGAAGAATAGTTGTAACTGGTATGGGCATGATAAATGCGGTTGGAAATGATAAAGAAAGTTCATTTAAAGCTATCTGTGAAGGCGAATGTGGGATAGATATAATCACAGCATTTGATACTGAAAAGTACAGTGCTAAAATTGCAGGTGAAGTAAAAAACTTTGATCCTGCAACTGTTATGGCACCAAAAGAAGTTAAAAAAGCTGATAGATTTATTCATCTTGGTTTAAAAGCAGCTCAAGAAGCTATGTTAGATGCTAATTTACCTGATGATACTGATATGGAGAGATTTGGAATTAGTGCGGGTTCTGGTATTGGTGGTCTTCCTTCAATTGAAAGAAATTCTATTATTTTAGAAAATCGTGGACCTCGTAGAATAAGCCCATTTTTTATTCCTGGAGCGTTAGTAAATATGCTTGGTGGATTTGTTTCTATTGAACATGGGACAAAAGGTCCAAATTTATCAAGCGTTACGGCTTGTGCAGCAGGAACTCACGCAATAAGTGAAGCGTGTAAAACAATTATTTGTGGTGGTGCTGATAAGATGCTTGTTGTTGCAGCAGAATGTGCAATAACTGGTGTAGGTATCGGTGGTTTTGCAGCGATGAAAGCATTATCAACAAACAATGAAAATCCTAAAAATGCATCTCGTCCATTCGATAAAGAACGAGATGGTTTTGTTATGGGTGAAGGTGCAGCTTCTTTAATCTTAGAAGATTATGAAGACGCACTTGCTCGAGGAGCAAACATATATGGTGAGATAATTGGTTTTGGTGAAAGTGGAGATGCTAATCACATAACTACTCCAAGTCTAGATGGTCCTGCTCGTGCTATGAAAGCAGCATATAAAATGGCAGGTGAGCCAAAAATCGACTATGTAAATGCTCACGGAACAAGTACAGCAATAAATGATAAAAATGAAACTGCCGCAGTTAAAGACTTGCTTGGTGGGAAAGAAAACTGTCCTCCAATGAGTTCTATAAAAGGTCAAATAGGACATTGTCTTGGAGCCGCTGGTGGTATAGAAGCCGTAACATGTTTAATGGCAATGAGAGATTCAATTATCCCTCCTACGATTAATTACAATACACCTGATGAAAATTGTGACTTAGATGTTGTTCCTAATGTTTCACGAAAAGCAGAATTAAATGTAGTAATGAGTAACTCTTTTGGTTTCGGTGGAACTAACGGTGTTTTAATTTTTAAAAGGATTTAATTTGGCAACATTTTTAGATTTTGAGAAAAAAATAAAAGTAATTCAAGAAGATATAATTTCTGCTCGTGTTAGACATGATGAAAGTGCAGTAAAAACTCTTGAAGCGGATTTAGATAAAGCAGTATCAAAGATATTTACTACTTTATCTCCATTTCAAAAACTTCAACTTGCTCGACATGTAGATAGACCTTACGCATTAGACTATATAAACTTAATAATGCGAGATAAGTATGAGATTCATGGGGATAGACACTTTCGTGATGATGCTGCTATCCTTTGTTATCTTGGTTATATTGGTAATGAAAAAGTTATGGTTATTGGTGAGCAAAAAGGTCGTGGTACTAAAAATAAAATAAGAAGAAATTTTGGTATGCCACACCCTGAAGGCTATAGAAAAGCTCTTCGTGCTGCAAAAATGGCAGAAAAGTTTAACATACCTGTTTTGATGCTAGTTGACACACCAGGTGCATATCCAGGTCTTGGTGCAGAAGAAAGAAATCAAAGTGAAGCTATTGCTAGAAATCTTTTAGAATTTTCTCAGTTAAATACACAAACAGTAGCTATAGTAATTGGCGAAGGTGGTAGTGGTGGAGCTTTAGCTATAAGCGTTGCCGATAAATTTTCAATGATGCGTTATTCTGTATTTAGTGTTATCTCACCAGAAGGTTGTTCAGCAATTTTATGGAATGACCCTAAGAAAGTTGAAGCTGCTACAAATGCTATGAAAATCACAAGTGAAGATTTAAAAGAGTTAAATCTTATTGATGATATTATTGATGAACCATTAATTGGTGCACACAGAGATAAGCAAAAAGCTGCTGAAGCAATATCTGATTATTTTTTACAAAGTTTAAAATCTTTGAGAGATATGTCGGATGAACAAAGACTAGAAACTAGATATAACAAATTAATAAAAGTAGGGGCTTACTCAGAGTAAGTCTTTTTCTTCAATTTTTAAAGGATCAAATTTTGGTCTTTTAAGCCTTTTAGCCTCTTTAGAGTACCTTATCAAATCTTCTACAAACCTTACACTTTTACCAATATTTTTTAATGACAAGATAAAAAGTTCATATGTTGTTAAAACATCACTCATAGCTCTATGATGTGTGGCATCTGGATGTAAGTTTAATGATTCGTTTAAGTATGACAGAGCATATCGGTATGACTCAATAGTTCTTTCAGCTAAAGCTAGAGAGCAAAGGGAACGATTTAAGAGAGGTTCTTGACCGATTTTTTGCAAACTCAAAGATATGAATTTATAGTCAAATTTAACATCATGTGCTACAAAAAATACTATCACCCAAAAAAACTTTAAAATCATTTAGAACTTTTTTAAAGTTGGAGCATTTTTTGTATCTTTTACTGAGATTCCTGTTATTTTAGTTATATGTTCATTTATCTCTTTACATTTTACAAGTGATTCAAATCTTTGAGTTATTGCACCATTCTTTACTTTTATTGCTGCTATTTCTATGATTTGATGTTTGTCTATTTTTGAACCATTAGTTTCTATATCAACTATGCAAAATTCAGCTTTTTTAAGAGTTATAAACTTTGTCGCAAAGTAAAAACAACCAAGCTCTTTAACTATCTCTAAGCCTTGAGCATGCCAAAGTTCAAGAGATAAGTCTATGTTTTCATTAAGCTGTTTTTTTAAAATATCTAGGGCTAAGCCTTTTGAAGAAAGTTTGTGAATGCTTTTTGCATCTAGATGCAAATCATTACTTAGCATTTAGTATAAAGTCTTTTACTTTTTGTTTGTCTTTAATGCCCTTAGATAACTCAACACCACTACTTACATCAACACCATAAAAACCATACTTTTTAACAGATGCTACATTGGAAGCATCTAGACCACCAGCAAGAATAATTTTAGAACAATCAATATTCTTGAACCACTCTATATTTAGTTTTTTTCCTTCTCCGCCGTAAGATTCACAGTAAGCATCTACGAGTCTATATTCATTTGAGTATTTCAAAATATCTTGTGTGTTTTTTGCTCTGATTACTTTGATAAATGGCACAAAAAGTTGCTCATATACAGAAGTTGGTACATCAAAATGAAGTTGCGCCAAGGTACAGCCTGACTCTTGCATATATGAGTTGATGATTTGAGCATCTACATTTACAAAAAGTCCAACTTTCTCAACAAAGGGAGGAAGTTTCGATATGATTTTTTTCGCATCTAGGGGTGAAATATATCTAGGTGATTTTCCATAAAAAACAAAACCGAGGGCATCTGCTCCAGCATTTATAGCATCTATAGCATCTCCATAAGAGGTAATTCCACAGATTTTAACCTTCATGATTGCGTCTTCTTTTTTAGCAACAAAGTCACTAGAAAATTCCTATCACTAAAGCTACGGCTATCGCCGAGAGGTTATTATATGTCATATTAAATTTGTAAACTCTTTATAGCTTCTTTCTTAGAAGAGTGTTTAAAGACATAGTTTCCAGTTACAACAATATCAACACCAACATCTTTAAGTTGTTGAATATTTTTATCATTTACTCCACCATCAACTTCAATAAGACAGTTTGGATTTATCTTATTTCTCATCTCATTTAGTTTCGCAGCTTTTGGTATTACGCTATTTATAAAACTCTGTCCACCAAATCCTGGATTAACACTCATAAGCAAAACCATATCTAGGTCTTGGAGTAAATACTCAACTGACTCAGGTGGTGTGTGAGGATTTAAAACAATGGCTGGTTTTATTCCAAGTGAGCGAATTTTTTGTATAAGTCTATGAGGATGTTTTTCTTCTTCTATATGAAAAGAGATATATTCGGGTTTTAACGGAGCAAAAAGTTCAACAAAAAAAGTGTTATTTTGAACCATAAGGTGAATATCAAGAGGTTTAGTAGCACATTTAGCAATTGAGGAAACTACAACAGGACCAATAGTTAAGTTTGGAACAAAATGCCCGTCCATTACATCAACATGAACTAAATCACAACCTGAATTACAGATTTCTTCAACATCTCTTTGAAGATTACCAAAGTCTGCCGATAAAACACTAGGAGCTACTTTCATCATTTTCTAAATACCTCTTTATTTTCAATTATGAAATTGTATCAAATTAGACTTTTATCTAGTTAAGAAAAATAAAAATTTATCATTATCAAAGGCTAAATCTACTTGTACGCCTTTTCTTCCCTCAATAACTTCAAGAAGACTATCAACATCATGGTAAGTTCTAGGCAGTGTAATATCAACGCTGATATGTACATCAGCAAGCATAGTTTTAATCTTACCACCTATAATATTTACAAGTTCTGCAAGTGTGTCAAGAATGAGCTCAATATCATCTGTTTTTTCACCAATAAGAAGTTCACAAGCTTTTTTAGCAATCTCTTTTGGAAAGATTAAAATAACCATGCCATCTATATCTCCATAATAACCGATAGAACTTGCAATTTTATTTTCTTTATCATTTATCTCAATATTGTGTATTTCAGCAGATTGTTTTACTGCTTTAGAATTTGTCATCATCTCAATGGTCATAACCGTGGCATCTATAAATTTTGGTAATTCTGTAACTATTTGTTTGTTTATTACTCTTTTGTTTTTAATATTTGCAGCACTACTTGCGCCTAACTCTTTTAAAAGTTCTTTATTTTGTAAAATATCATCCATATGTGCATAAAAAAGAATCCCAGAATCTTCAAGATTTTCTTTAAAAGCATCTTGAGTCTTTTCAAAAGAGAGTCCAACAAAACAGATGGAAGCATTATATTCAGCAGCAGAACTAGCTAGTCTTGAAAAGAAGTTCATTGCGTGAACATTCATACTTATAACTTTATAAGCGTCGAATATAAATAGTCTAAATCCGACATTTAAAGAGTTGTTATGGTATTCAATATTAAATTTTATCCCCTATCTCAGCATCTAAAAAAGATGAAATTGTATAAATTATTGCATTGCCTGTTACTCTTGTTGCAATTTTTTGTCCCATTTGCCCTAAAAAAGTATTGTCAATAATAAAATCATAAGTTTCTTTTTTTTCTGATTTTTCTCTAAACTCTTTTTCACTTTGAGCTATAACGGGATTGTGCCCGTTGTCATGTAACTCTATCGCCATTGCTGAGCGTTGTGATTTATCATCACTAAAAAGTAAAACATTTTTATTCAGATTTTTAAAACTTGAAGAAAATAACATAGCAATTTCTCTAGATTTAAATAAAGAAAAGTTGATTTTATCTTTATAAAACACTTTTATAGCATTGTATTTTTTTTCATCATAATCACAAAAACCAACTGTTGCATGATTAGATTGACGAACTTTTGAAAAAACTTTCATAAAAACATCAAGACCATTTTTGTTAAAAAAGACAACCTTTTTTAAAGAAACCAAAATCATATCAACTTTTAAATCAGCCGTTGCTTGTATATCATCTAAACTTAAAAATGATTCTCCGCTACCACCATCTAAAAAGCCTTGAGGCGTAAATAAGCCAATACCTTCTTTTATAATCGCTCTCATGATACTTCCATTAACGCAGCAAAATCTTCGTATATATCACCAACATAATCAACTTGAAATTCTATAAAGTCATTTAACCCAGCTTCTATAAATATAGGTTTAGATAACTCATAAAAAAGTAGTAAATGCATCCATTTGCCTAGCGTATTTATCTGTTCGTCTTCGGCTGCTTTTATCCCAGAAGATGCTTGAATGATTTGTGCAATATTTTGTGGCATCTCCCATTTCTCAGCAATTTGTTCACAAATATCAAAAATTCCAACGCCACTTAAACGAGTCAATATAGTGTTATAGTCGAGTTCTTTGGCACTTCGTAGGAGAGTTACATCTTGAATCTTTTCACAAAATAGAGCCTCTGTAATAATGACACTCGCTGGAAGTAAGGTAATGGAAGCACTAATATCTTTATCTTTGATATTTAGATGCTCTAAAATAATTTCCCAATTTTTAGACAATCTTGCTTGAAGTTCATGAAAGACTCTGGCATTTAGTTTAAAAAGTACCCATTTTGCAGGACTAAGAAGTGTGGTCATATAGTTGTAAACACTTTGTTGGGAACCTGAAACACCTAGTATCCCAAAGATTTGAGAAGTGTCACTTACTTCATTTGCAAAGCCATAGATTGGTTTGTTTACTAAATCTTTTAGATAAGTTGAAAGAGCAGGATCGCTTTTGGCAACGATGGCAGCTTTAGATAATTCGCCATTATTTAAAAAAGTTAGTGTGTCTTTTAATGCCTTAGGTCTTGGTGGAATCTTGTCTATGTAAGAATCGATTTTATCTTTTGTTATCATATGTACATTTTATCTTGAAAATAATAAAATAACAATTAAACATAAGTTATATGTCATAAATATATAAATTGCAAAAATATCTTTAAGCTGAAGTTTTGCTTGCGTTTGGTATAATTCGCAACTTTAAATATATACACAAGGAAGCTAATTATGGCAAGAAGATGTGCTATTAGTGGCAAAGGCCCTATGAGCGGAAACAATGTTTCTCATGCAAAAAACAGAACAAAGCGTCGTTTTTTATTAAACCTAAGAACAGTGCGTATCACATTAGAAGATGGTACTACGAAAAAAATTAAAATCTCTGCAAGAGAGTTACGCACACTTAAGAAGAACTCGTAAAGAGAATAGGAAATTAAGTTGAATCTTTTACAAAGGATTCGTACCTTCCTACATTGGGAGTCCGCTCCCAAACCTGATGTAAATCTCCTTCCAGAAATTTACTCTCACCTCAAAGCATTTCGTCTACCCCTAATTTTAACAGTACTAATCATGTTAGCTGGAACAATCGGCTATGTAATTATAGATGGTTTTACTCTTATGGATGCTATCTACCAAACTGGTATTACCTTTACTACTGTTGGATTTGGAGAGATTGCTCCGATTTCAAATATAGGTAGAATTTTTACAATTACTTTAGTTATTTCGGGGTTTGCAATATTTTCTAGTGCTATTGGTATTTTGGTAGCGGAGTTAAATAGAGGAACAATAGTTGCCATTTTAAAGGAGCGAAGAATGTTATATGAAATAGCAAGGTTGAAACAGCATTTTGTTGTCTGTTATCATAATGCTTATACTCTTGAAGTTACAAAACAGTTAAAAGCTAATCATATTCCTTTTGTTGTTGTTGATCCAAGACCTGAGATTCATGAGTGGGCGATTGAGCATAATTATCCTCAATACTTAAAAGCAGAACCACATGCTGAACTCTCAATGTTAAAAGCTCACTTAGCATCTGCAAAAGGTCTTATAACTCTTTCAGATTCAATAGCAGATAATATTGCTCTAATAGCATCAGTAAGACTTTTTGAAAAAGAGCATTTTTTACCAAGACCGTATTATGTGATTTCAGCAGCAGAGTCTATGAGTGATGTTGAAAAACTTAAAAAACTAGGAGCTGATACTGTTGTTTCTCCAACAAAACTTACTGCTCAAAGAGTAAGTGCAGTTGCAGCAAGACCAGATATGCAAAATCTTTTAGAAGAGTTTTTATATAAAAGTGATAACCCTCTTGATATGGAAGAGATAGAAGTTCCAAAGTATAGTTGGGCAGTGCTTAAAAAATTAAAAGAAACGCATATTCGTCAGATTACAAATACTTCTGTGATTGGCATAACAAAAAAAGATGGAAAGTTTTTAACTATGCCAAAAGGCGATGTTCTTATAACAAGTGAGTGTAAGTTGCTAATCATTGGGACACAAAGTGATATAAATACAACTAAAGAGTTATTAAGAAGAAGAGAGAAGCCTAAGGAGCTAAGATTTGTATAAAATTGTTCAAACAAATGCTGGAGTTTGTGCTCCAGATGGCTTTTTTGCAGATGGGGTAAGTGCAGGATTAAAACCAGAAAATGCACTTGATATGGCATTTATATATAGTGATAAAGAATGTGAAGTAGCATCTGTATTTACTACAAACAAAATGTATGCTGCTCCGATAAAACACTTTAGAGCAAAAAAAGATTTTAAAACAAATTTTGTACTTATTAACTCTAAAAATGCGAATGCGATGACAGGACAAGCTGGGTTTGATGATATTGATGAGATACTGAGCCATTGTTGTGATATGACTAATCCTATCATGAGTTCAACTGGTGTAATAGGGGTTAGACTTCCAAAGCAAAAAATCACTGATGGAATGAAACTTTTTGATTACACAAAAAAAGAATCAAGCAAAGCATCTAGAGCCATAATGACAACAGACGCATTTGCAAAAGAGATAGCTTTAAAAGTTGAGCTTGATGACGGTAGTTCTTTTTCTATTGGAGCGATTGCAAAAGGTGCTGGTATGATTAACCCAGCAATGGCGACTATGTTATGTTTTATAACCACAGATGCTAATATCCCAAAAATACAGATGCAAGAGATATTAGATGAAGTTACAAAAACAACTTTTAATGCGATAAGTGTAGATGGAGATACTTCCACTAATGATACAGTTTTACTTTTAAGTAATGCAAAGAGTACAGCTTTTGACGCAGACGCATTTAAAGAAGCACTCTTTAAAGTGATGCATTTTTTAGCTCTTGAAATGGTTCGAGATGGCGAAGGTGCGACTAAACTTGTTACATACAAGGTAAGCGGTGCAAAAGATGATAAAGAGGCGGAGATAGTAGCTAAGACACTTTCAGATTCACTGCTTGTAAAAACTGCTCTTTATGGTGAAGACCCAAACTGGGGAAGAATAGCATCTACTGTCGGAGCAAGTGGAGTTGAAGCTTATGAAGAAAAACTAAAAATTTCTTTTGATAATCATTGTGTTTATGACAAAGGACAACTTTATTTTGATGAAGAGATGGAGAAAAAATGTGCCATAGTTATGGGGCATAAAAAATTTACAATCTCTTGTGACTTAGGTGTAGGTGAAGGAAGTTTTAAAACTTATGGTTGTGACTTAGGTCATGAATATGTAAAAATAAATGCGGATTATAGAACTTAGTAAACTTCTTTAACTAAGTTTTGGAAGTTGCCAGTGTCTTTTAAATGCAAGTAGTCTTAAGAGTATAGAAAAAATGGCTACGACTAAGATAGTCATTTCATTTAGGTAACCAACTATTTCTAAAGTAGCTAAGGTGAAAGCAACTATAACTGCGATTGAACCGTAAAAGTCACTTATAAGAACTGTTGGAACTTGATTTATCATTATATCTCTTGTAACACCCCCACCGACTGCAGTAATAAAACTTAAAACTATGATGCCAAAGAAGTTGTAGTCTGCATTTATGGCTAAAAGAGCACCTGTGATACTAAATGCAACAAGACCGATAGTATCACTTACAACAAATATCCACTTTTGATCTAATGATGGTTTCTTATATATCTTAAATATGTAGGCAATAAAAATTGTTGAGGTGAGTGTTATGGCAGGATAGATGGAAGTAAAAGCAAAAGGAGTTGAGCTTAAAATAGAATCTCTAATGATTCCACCACCAAGAGCTGTAAGAGCAGCAGCTATAAAGATACCTAAAATATCTAACTTATTTTTAACACCAATTAAAAAACCACTTGTTGCAAAGGCGATTATTCCAATAATATCTGCAAATATAAAAAAATCAGGCATCTATAAAATCTTACTCAATATACCCATTTTTAAATTCCACATATCTTGAAGCTGAAGCATAAAGTTCTTTAACTTCTTCATCAGTTAATTCTCTTACAAGTTTAGCAGGACTTCCCATGATAAGAGAACGAGGTGGAAAAACTTTATTTTTAGTTACAAGAGAACTAGCTCCAACAATACTCTCTTTACCAATGACAGCACCATCAAGTATAGTGGCGCTCATACCTATAAGGCAAGCGTCCTCAATGGTACATCCGTGAAGCATAACCCTATGCCCAACTGTTACATCATTTCCGATTATAGTTGGATTTCCATCGCTTCTATCTTCTTTTTTGTAGTGAGTTACATGCACCATACTAAGGTCTTGGATACTTACTCTGTCACCGATTTTTATATAATGTACATCGCCTCTTACTACGCATCCAAACCAGATAGAACAATCACTTCCACAAGTTACATCTCCGATGACATCTGCAGACGGTGCAATCCATGTTTTTTCCCCTAGTTTAGGACTTGTATTTTTGTAATTTAGTATCATTTTCAACTCTCCATAAATAGTTTTGATGTGATTTGTGAAACACTTCTTTGAGTTTCTTTTTTGCTTGCTTTTGAAATTTTGTTTACATACTCTTCTAAAAGTTTATGATTATTTATTATTTTTTCATCTTCGTGAGCTTTGACTTTTATGTATGAGCCATCACTTTGAAGTTCGTGCGCTAAAACATTGTCTGAGCATTGAAGTTTTAGTATTTGAATGATTTGGTTTTGAGATTCTTCATCTTTTATGGCAGTTAAAAGCTCTATGCGTCTAACTAGATTTCTTGGCATCCAGTCAGCAGAAGAGATATAAATCTTAGCACTATCATTTTTAAAGTAAAAAACTCGAGGGTGTTCTAAATATTTTCCTAAGATAGAAATAACTCTAATATTTTCACTCACACCTTCGATACCTGTTTTTAAACAGCAGATGCCACGAACAATTAAGTCGATTTTTACTCCTGCTTGACTTGCTTTATACAACGCTCTGATAACATCTTCATCAACTAAAGAGTTTACTTTTGCAATGATTTGTCCATCTATGCCTTTTCTTGTTTCGTTATGAATTAGTGAAAGTATTTTTGGTTTTATTTGTGCAGGTGACATATAAAGCTCATCAAGTTTACCTTTTTTACTAAAACCTGTTAAAAAAATGGAAAAATCTTGTTAAGTCATTTGTGATTTCATCTTTTGAGGTCATATAGCTTATATCTGTGTAGATTTTTGCAGTTGAAGGGTTATAGTTCCCTGTTCCTAAATGAGCGTATTGTTTTAATTTGCCATTTTTTCTTCTTGTAACAAGTGCTGCTTTTGCGTGAACTTTAAATCCACGGATTCCGTAGATAACATGCGCTCCAGCTTTTTCAAGTGCCTTTGCCCAAACAAGATTTGTTTCTTCATCAAACCTAGCTTTAAGCTCAACCATAACTGTAACTTGTTTTCCACTCTCTGCTGCACTTATGAGTGCTTGGACTATTGGTGAGTTTGTACCTGAACGATATAGAGTCATTTTAATAGAAACAACATCAGGGTCTTTTGAAGCAGTTTGAATCAGTCTTATCACAGGCTCAAAACTATGATATGGATGATACAAAGTAACATCTTGTTTTTCTAAAGTTAAGAAAATGTTTTCTGTAATATCCATTGGTGGTATATTTTTTGGCTTAAAAGGAGGTAATAATAGATGAGCAAAAGATATATTTCCAACTATCTGCCAAAGACTAGAGAGGTTTAAAAAGGTATGAAATTTATAAATATCATTTTTGTAAACATTTGCATGACGATTAAAGAAGTTAATAATCTCTTCATCGGTATCACTCCCAACTTCAAGTCTTACCATCTCTCCTTTACGGCGAAGCTTTAAACCCTCTTCTAAAATCTCCATAAAGTCATCGGCTTCCTCTTCTTCTATCTCCATGTCTGCATTTCTTGTAACTCTAAAAGATGCATATTTTAAAAGAGTATAACCAGGAAAAAGATCATCTACATGTTGTGCGATTAAAGATTCAATAGGAACATAAGTATCATGATTAAGTTCAACAAATCTACTTAAAACTCTTGGAACTCTAACGATTCCAAATCTTTCAATAGAGTTGTCATCAATATCACTCAGTTTTACAATAAGTCCAAAACTAAGGTTATTTAAATTTGGAAAAGGGTGTGTGGCATCTATGGCAATAGGAACTATAACAGGGTAAATATTTTCTTTAAAATATCTATCTAAAGTATGCTTTTCGCGTTGATTTACATCAGCGTATGATTTTACACTTATTCCTTCATCTTCAAGTTTTTTTAAAATGCCAACAAGACAATGCTCTAAAACTTGTTGTTCTTGATGAAGGTATTTTCTTATTTCACGAAGTTGTTGCAAGGGAGTTAGTTTATCTGCTCCAGAAACTATAATTCCAGCGGCAAATAGTTTTTTTTAGACCTGCTATGCGAATCATATAAAATTCATCTAAGTTTGTTCCATAAATTGCTAAAAATTTTAATCGTTCTAAAAGTGGAAGTGATTCATCTTGGGCTTGTTTTAAAACTCTTGTATTAAACTGTAACCATGAAAGTTCGCGGTTATTATAAAGGTCTGGATTTTTTAAATTTATCATAAGATAACCTGTAAATTTTTTTTTATTATTATATCTAAGATATGATTATCTAATAATTCCAGTACCTTTGTAGTTGGCTGAATGGTAGATAGTGACATCATTTTTTCTTGCATAGTATCGCATAAGAAGTTTTGCAAAGTAGGTTCTATTGATGGAGAAAACCAAGCATTATTACTTGTTGCTATGACAAAATCAACTTCTCCTTCGTAAATTTCTTGGCATGTAGCTTCGTAGCAAATAGCATTTCTAAACTTTACTCCTTTGATTTTAAAGTCTGTTGGTGAAGTAGCTCTCACAAAGTCAGATGCACCAGAGAAAAAAGTATCATTTATGATTTTTTTTGCAAATTTTGGGAGTGGTATATATTCGCCAAATGGAACTAATACAAGTTTTTTAGCCATTGAATACTTTTCGTTTTCAAATAGGTAAGTAACATTATAACTTTTAGAATTTTCCTTATAAAGTGCACCAGCAACAATGCTTATATCTTTTGAAAGAATTAAAAGTTGGTTGATTAGTTTTGGATTTTTATTCATATACAAAGGAAATACAGATTCTGGAAAAACTATAACTTCATAACCTTCATTTATCGCAGTTTGAATCTCTTTATAGATGAGTAAAACAGTAGGTTTTAACTTTCTCGTAACCACTTTTTTCTTGTTTTATATCTGTTGTAACAAGTTTTATTTTAAGTTCTGTGAGTTTTTGATTTGCTGGATTAAAGTTTATTGCTAAGAGTAGTAAAACAAAAGAGGCATATTTGTAAGGCTTTTTGATGTAATATATAAGTGATAGTGCTAATAGTATAGATGCTAATTGGTACTTATAGATGCCAATATAACTATCTACAAAAATTAACTCTATTTGTAGCCAGTTCCAATCAAAAGGCTCAAAAAAACAAAGTGCAAATAGTAATATTGCTCTAATATAAACTTTATTTGTAAGTGCTAAAACACCAAAAAATAGCATATAAATTATACCAAAAGCAAAGGTAATGATTGGTGTCATATATGCAACACCTTGATACTCAAAACTATAACCTATCCAGTAAAACCAAAGAAGCCCAATAGCAAATCCTGCGACAAAAATTGATTTTTTTGGAATGTACAAAAAGAGGGTCAAAGCACTAAGACCAAAGAAGGTATTTAAGATTTTAATAGTAAAACCGAAATGTTCTAAATATATAAAAGCACTAAATAAAGATGCTGTTAATACTCCTAAAATAAGTTCATAAAATAGATTATTATTTTTTTGTAAATTTTTAATTTTTTTTAGCATGTCTAATTATAGTCAATTTTCAGTCACCCCTTATAATATTTTATGTATAATCGCCCAAATTTAATTAAAGGATTTCCATGCCAATGGATATAATAACTCAATTAGCACCGTTCATATTTTTAATAGCAATCATGTATTTCGTGATTATTCGCCCACAACAAAAAGAGGCAAAAAAAAGAAAAGCGATGTTAGCCGCTTTAGCAAAAGGGGATAAAGTTTACACAAATGGTGGCTTTATTGTAGTGATTCATAAAATTGATGAAGATATTATAAGCGTTAAAATGAATGACGATGTAATCGTTAAAATGTCAAAAGATGCAATCTCTAAAAAGTACGAGGATGAAGCTTAATTACCGTATAGTCGTTTTCGCTTTAGCAATAATTTTTGGTCTGTTTTTCTCAGCACCATCTCTACTTCAACTCCAAGATGGCAAAAAAGTCACTTTAGGACTTGATTTACAAGGTGGTTTGCATATGCTTCTTGGTGTAAAAACTGAGGAGGCTACAAAATCTCGTATAAAATCAATCGCAGCAAGTATAAAACACTTTAGTGATAGAAATGATATTTTAGTAGATGAGTTAAAATTTGATGAATCTTCTATATCGTTTTCACTTCTAGATAGTGATGATGTAAAGCAGATGCAAGAATTTTTAAGTGAAATAGATGGCTCAAATATTTCTGTTAGTGCTGAGGCATTTTCTCTAAGTTTAACGCCTGAAGAAATTGTAAGAACTGAAAAACTAGCAATAGATCAAGCGATAGAAACGATAAGAAATAGACTTGACCAATTTGGTTTAGCTGAACCTGTTGTAGCAAGACAAGGTGAAGAGAAAATTTTAGTTCAGTTAGCAGGTATTAAAACTCAAGAAGAAGAACAACGAGCAAGAGAGCTTATCTCCCGCGCTGCAAAGTTAGAGCTTATGGCAGTTGATGAAGATAGGAATGCGCGAGTTGGTGTTATGAGTGATTCAGATGCTGCTGAGTATGGCGATATTATTTTATCAGATGTTAAAGACCCAAATAGAAAGTATTTAGTTCGTGAAATTCCTATCTTAGATGGAAGTATGCTTACAGATGCATCTATGGGATTTGATCAAAGTAACAGACCTCTTATTAACTTTAAGTTAAATGCAGAAGGTGCTGAAATATTTGGTGATTTTACAGGTAGAAGTGTTGGAAAAAGATTAGCAGTTGTGCTAGATGGCAAAGTTTATTCTGCTCCAAATATTAACGAACGAATTGGTGGAGGAAGTGGTCAAATTTCTGGAAACTACACAGTTATGGAAGCAAAAGATTTAGCTATTGCTCTTCGCTCTGGTGCTCTATTAGCTCCTATTTATCTTATGGAAAAACGCTCTGTTGGTCCAAGTTTGGGTGCAGATAGTATTAAGGCTAGTATGATTGCTTTGATTGGTGGTTTTGTTTTAGTAATCATTTTTATGATGGCTTACTATCGCATGGCAGGCGTTATAGCAAATATTGCATTAATTGCAAACTTGTTTATAATTTTAGCTGTTATGAGTCTTTTTGGCGCAACTTTAACTCTTCCTGGTATGGCAGGTATCGTTCTGACTGTTGGTATGGCAGTAGATTCCAATGTTATTATTTCTGAGAGGATAAGGGAACTTATTTATCAAGGTAAGTCAATTCATAAAGCTATAGAAGAAGGTTATGCAAATGCAATGAGAGCTATCTTAGATGCAAATATAACAACTCTTATAGCAGCAGTTGTTCTGTATGCTTATGGAACGGGTGCTATTAAAGGTTTTGCTATAACTATTAGTATCGGTATTTTAGCGTCTATGCTTACTGCGATATTAGGAACTCATGGCATCTATGAAATGCTTGAGAGTAAAATACAAAAATCAAAAAATAACCGTTTTTGGTTTGGAATTAAGGGTTAATTATGGAATTTTTTAGATATACAAGAACCTTTAATTTTATGGGTAAGTCTAAAATTGCGATGATTCTTTCAGTGATTTTAGTTTTAGCTTCTTACGCACTTTTGGCAACAAAAGGTCTAAACTACGGTGTTGATTTCGCTGGTGGAACTATCGTTCAAGTTAAGTATGATACAGTCGCTCCAATTAAAGAGATGCGAGAGAAATTAAAGGGTAATGAAATCTTTAGGGGAGCATCTATTACAGAATTTGGCTCTCCAGATGAAGTTGTTATCCGTATGAAGAGTACAAGCGGAAGTGTTACGGTAGATATTGGTGATATGACAAGAGAAGCACTAAAAGGTAGTGGAAATTTTGAAATTCGCCGTGTAGATATTGTAGGTCCCACAGTTGGAGCAGAGTTAAAAGAAAAAGGAATGATGTCTTTAGTATTAGCAATGTTTGGCATCTTGGTTTATGTAGCATTTAGATTTGAGTGGCGTTTTGCTGTTGCATCTATCTTCGCGCTAATACATGATATTTCTTTAGCTTTAGGTGCTATAACACTTGTTGGGTTAGATGTAAACCTTGATGTTTTAGCCGCACTTCTTACGATTTTGGGTTATTCACTTAACGATACTATTATTGTCTTTGACCGTATTCGTGAAGGTGTTACAAGTTCAAAAAATACAGACTTGACTGAGATTATTAATGAATCAGTTACAAGAACCTTGGCAAGAACAACGCTAACTTCACTTACAACTTTCTTTGTTGTATTTACGCTATTTATGTTTGGTGGTGAGATTATCCATGCCTTTGCATTTACACTTCTTGTGGGTATTATAGTTGGTACATACTCATCTGTTTTTGTAGCATCTCCTATACTTCTTTGGTTTGGTTTTGATGTTAAAGGTTACCATATTAAACTGGCATCCAAAGCAAAAAGAGAAGTAGAAAAACAACGCATGCGTGACCAGTACGAATCTGGAGTAATGTAAGTTTTTTAGTTCCCTCTCTTGGGAGACTGTGAAATAACTACTATTTCCAGTCTCATTCATATAAACACATCCAATCAAGCAATTTAAAATCAATTTTTCAGTATAATAACACCAAACAAAGCCCTGTATTTAGGCTTTTAAGGCAACTAATGAGTGAACTATATAAACAAGGTTTAAATAGAAATCAGCAATTATTATTTCCACCAAGTATTGATGATTATGTAGATGAAGATAACAATGTAAGAGCAATAGATTCTTATGTAGAATTATTAGACTTAACTAAACTGCAGTTTTCAAATACAAGAAAAAGTGATAGAGCAGATGGACAGAAAGCATATAGTCCTAAAATGCTTCTAAAAATATATATCTATGGCTACCTCAATAAGATAAGAAGTTCAAGAGCATTAGAAAAAGAGTGTAAAAGAAACCTAGAACTAATATGGCTAGCACAAGACTTAAAACCAACATATAGGACTATATCAGAGTTTAGAGCAAGGAATCCAAAAGCACTAAAACAAGTATTTAAAGAGTTTGTAGTTTTATGTAAAAATATAGATTTAATAGGGGATGGATTAAAAGCTGTTGATGGAGCATTTTTAAGAGCGAATGCCTCTAAAAATCAACTAATATTGAAAAAGACACTGGATAAAGATTTAACTAAAATTGAAACTGAAATAGAAGAGTATCTCAAATCACTAGAGTATGCAGATAAAGAGAAACAACCATCAAGTATCATTAATAAACTACCAAAAGATTTAAGAAAACTAAAATATCAACAAGAAGAGTTATCTAAAAACTTAAAACTTTTAGAAGAGATGGGTAAAACTCAATATAATAAAACAGATTCAGATGCTTCTCTTATGAAAAAACCTGCACATAACCTTATGGCATATAATTCACAGATAGTTGTAGATGATTCATTTAAATTCATAGTAGCTACTGATATTTCAACAGTAGGTAGCGATAGAGCACAACTGCATAAGATGGCAAAAGAGACTAAAGAAAATTTAGGAGTAGATAAACTAAAGATAGTAGCTGATACAGGATATTATAGTGCTAAAGAATTTAAAAAATGTAGTGAAGATAATATTAATGCTATTGTTCCTTTAGCAAATATGAGACAAGTTCAAAAAGACAAAGGTAAATTTACAAGAGATGAATTTATTTACAATGATAACAATGATTGCTATATATGTCCTAATAATTATCAACTAAAAAAAAGAATTGCACCACAAATAAAGAATGATAAAGTTAATTTCATTTATACAGGTACAAGTGCAATATGTAAAGCTTGTCCTCTCAAAGATAAATGTATACCTACAAAAGCACCATATAAACAAATATATAGATGGGAACATGAGTATATAACAGAAGCACATAATAAAAAGATGCAAACTGAAGAATCTAAAGTAATAGTCAAAAAAAGAGGTTCAATAGTTGAACATCCATTTGGAACAATTAAAAGAACTTTAGGTTGGGATCATTATCTTGTTCGTGGCAAAGAAAAAGTATCAGGTGAAAATGCACTTATCATGTTTAGCTATAACTTTAAAAGACTTTTAAATTTGATAGGTATAAATCTATTTCAAAAACTGATGATAGCTTTAAAAGATAGAGATATAAGTTCCATAAAAGAAGAAATAGCTCAATATATAGCTAACTCTTTATTATATGTAGTTTGTTTTTTTAGAATTTACTTTATGCTTAAATTTAAAAGTAGAAAAGCTATAATTTTAAGATAAAAAATCATCCCATTGGAGACCGTAAAATAAACTGTTGTTATTTCACAGTCTCTCCCGAGATGGAACTAGATTTTCTATCCACATAATTTTCCTTTCAGTCACCCCTTAAGATACTTTTTGTATAATTACTTCAATAAAATTAAGGAATTGTGATGGATTGGGGCAAAGTTATTTATGTGTTTTTCTCTTTAATGAGTTTAACATCAATCGCGGGATTTTTATATGAGCATAGTGCAGTTGCACTTTTTGTAGCAGGTAGTTTAAACTTAGTTTCAACGGTTTTAAAAATAGGTGTAAGAAATTTACTCTCAGCTGAACTTTTAGCATCATCTTTAGTTGCAGATTTACACTTAATTCCAGCATTTATATATTTGGAAGTTATTGGAAACTTAGAGTGGGCAATTGCTTTAACGATAGGGGCTTTAATAGCTAACCTATTTTCAGTAGGACTTATTTATATCGAGAGTTCAAAAATTCACGATGAGTATTAGGAGTAAAGTTGGAATATAACTCACAACTTATAGAAAAAAAATGGCAAAATTATTGGGCAGAACATAAAAGTTTTGAGCCTAGTGAAGACTTTACAAAAGAGAAAAAATATATACTAAGTATGTTTCCCTTCCCAAGTGGAAGACTCCATATGGGACATGTTAGAAACTATTCTATAAGTGATGCTTTTGCGCGTTTTCATCGTCAACTTGGGAAAAATGTACTTCACCCTATAGGCTTTGATAGTTTTGGTATGCCAGCTGAAAATGCTGCTATTAAAAATAATGCAAATCCAAAAACTTGGACTTATGACAATATTGACTATATGAAAGGTGAGTTTAAATCACTAGGTTTTTCTTTTTCAAAAACAAGAGAACTTGCAACTAGTGATGAGCTTTATACTAAGTTTGAGCAAGGTTTTATTATCGATATGTTTGAGAATGGACTTTTATATCGTGAGAAAGGTTTACTAAATTGGTGTCCACATGATAAAACTGTTTTAGCAAATGAACAAGTTGTAGATGGATGTTGCTGGAGATGCGATACACCAATAGTCAAAAAAGATATGAATCAGTACTATTTTAAAATAACAAAGTATGCAGATGAACTTCTTGACTCGTTAAAAAAGCTAGATGGTGGTTGGCCAAAACAAGTTTTAACTATGCAAGAAAACTGGATAGGAAAATCAAATGGTTTAGAATTTGACCTATTCTTTGATGAGAATTCACTATCTATTTTGGATAATGAATTTAAAAGCTTTGATGTATTTACAACTCGTCCTGATACTATTTATGGTGTTTCATATACTGCACTTGCACCTGAACATCCAATAGTTAATTATATGATTGATAACAATCTTTTAAATCATGATGGAAAAGGGCTTGATAGAATTTTTCAAATTAGAAAAATGAAAGATACATCTTCTATTGATCGACAAAAAGTGAAAGTGGGCGTTCCTCTTGGACTTGATGTTATTCATCCCCTTACAGGTAAAAAAGTACCAGTTTGGATAGCTAACTTTGTTCTTATGGATTATGGTTCAGGAGCTGTTATGGCTGTTCCTGCCCATGATGATAGAGATTTTGATTTTGCAAAAAAATATAACTTAGAGATAAATGCCGTTATCAATCCTAAAGAGGGTGAACATGATTTTACAACATCTGCGTTTACAGATGCTGGAGTACTTTTTAACTCAGCTGAATTTGATGGACTTAATTCTAAAAAATCTCAATACAACATCATAAAGTATTTTGAAGAAAATAAAATAGGTCAAAAAACTACAAATTATAAACTAAAAGATTGGGGTGTTTCTCGTCAGAGATATTGGGGTGCTCCTATTCCTTTTGTTCATTGTGATTCTTGTGGTTTAGTGATGGAGAAAAAAGAAAATCTTCCTATTGCACTTCCAGCACATGTTGAGATAACAGGAGAAGGAAATCCTCTTGATAAGCATCCAACTTGGAAATATTGTAAATGTCCAAAATGTGGTATAGATGCTATAAGAGAAACAGATACGATGGATACTTTTGTTGAGTCTTCTTGGTACTTTTTGCGTTTTTGTGCGTCAGAGGTAAATTGGGAAAAAGAGGCATTTTCAAAAGAGCAGATAAAGTATTGGATGGGTGTTGACCAGTATATTGGTGGCATTGAACATGCTATCTTGCATCTACTCTATGCTAGATTTTTTACTAAAGTTTTTCGTGATTTAGGTTATATTGATTTTGATGAGCCGTTTGACAACTTATTAACTCAAGGTATGGTTTTAAAAGATGGTGCTAAGATGAGTAAGTCAAAAGGAAATACAGTTGACCCAGATGCTATCATACAAAAATATGGGGCTGATACTGCAAGACTTTTTATACTTTTTGCTGCTCCTCCAACGCAAGAGTTAGAGTGGAATGATAATGCTGTTGAGGGTGCTTACAAATTTATAAAACGATTTAACGATAGAAGTTCAAATATTGTTAAAACAGACACAATACCTTTAATCGAACATACTACGCTTAGTAAAGATGAAAAATATGCTAGAAAAAAAGTTTATGAAGCCTTAGTAAGAGCAAATGAAGTGTATAATGAAAAATATACTTTTAATACTTTAATAGCTGGGTCTATGGAAGCGATGAACGCACTTAACTCTCAAAATAATTCAGATGTATGGAGTGAAGGTTTTTGGATTTTAAGCTCGATTTTAGAGCCTATTATTCCACATGTTTGTTGGGAGATAAGCAGTGAAAATTTTTCTTTAAATAATTTAAGCTCTCAAAAAGTTTTAGATGAAGTTTTTGTTGAAGACTCGATTACTTTAGGTGTTTCAATAAACGGAAAAAGAAGATGTGAAATAGAGGTAGCGGTTGATGAGTCAAAAGAAAATATCATATCACTTGCTAAAGAAAAAGCCGGGAAATGGCTAGAAGGAAAAGAGATAATTAAAGAAATTTTTGTCCCTAAAAAGCTTGTAAACTTGGTTGTTAAAGGTTAAATATGAAATTTTTATTGACTCTTTTGATACTTATATCCTTTGCATCTTGTGGGTATAAACCAAGCTCAAAACTCTCTCGCGAGGTAATGGGAGAAAAGATAAGTACAAGTATTATTATTTCTGCTCAGGATCCTGAAAATACTGTAATAATTAAAGATGCAGTAGATGAAGCAGTTATAAAAGTATTTCATGCCTCTTTGCGTAAAAAGTCAAACTCTGATACTCACTTAGATTTAAGTATAGCTTCTCCATCATACACGCCTATTGTTTATGATACAGATGGTTTTGTTATTGGTTATAGAATGAGTGTAAGTTTGAGTATAATTAGGTATCATAGTGGTCTAAATAAAAAATATACTGCTTCTGGAACATATGATTTTTCAGTAGAAAAAAATGCGGTTGTAACAGATCAGCAAAGATTTGATGCAATTAGGTTTAGTGCCGCAAAAGCGATTCGTTCATTTGTTGCTCAAGTTTCGGCAGAAGGTGCAAGAGCAAAAAAGTAAAATAAGGGGTTAGTTATGACAATTCAAAGTATTATAAAAAAGGCTGTAAAAAGACTTGAGTTAGAGAGTAAGTTACTAACGCCAGATTTTTATGCTGAGGCATTTTGTAAAGAAGCAAAAAAAGCTGGAATGCAAAGTGAAGATTGTAATCATATAGAAAAATTATCTAAAACCTTAAATAAAGATATTCAAAAAGAGTTAAAAAATTATCGCATACAAACAATGGGTGAATTATCTCGTTTTTAATTTCCAAACTAAATAGAACAAATCCTACAATATGCTCAGAGTTATTAGAATCTCAAATTATTTTAACAAAAAGAATACTGCAAGTTGTGGAAGTTTTACATAATGAACAAGCAAGTGAATTGGCAAAACAGAGTATTAAACTTATTAGCTCAAACCCTACAACAATAGAGCTTGAACAATTCAGACAACATTGGGTTAATTTTATAACAACATATGATGATAATTTTTTAAATAAACTGAGCGGTTTTGGAAAAATTGATAGTTCAAATTTAAAAAAGACTATTGAAAATTTAAATACAAATATTTCAACTTCAAATGAAAGTGAAAATAGTAATGAACTTGTAAGAATTGCTTCTCTTTTAGTTTCTTCTTTTGTGCCTTCAATAGCTTCAAGTGTAAATGATAAAATAGCAATGCTTAGTCAAAAAATAAAATCAAACCCAACTCTTTTAGATAGTGTAAGTATAGAAGAAGAGGTTAGAATGATTATATCTCTTAGAATAGCTCTTGACAAAGAGAGTGTAAAAGAGATGGTAGAGTCTATCGATGGGGTTTTAGATAAATTATCTCTAAGGCTAATAGAGATGATAGAGCGTTCTGATGATTCAACCATAGAAATTCAAAAGATTAAATTTGATTTAGAAAATTATAATGATGATAGCAGTAAGAATTTTAAACTCTCACATAAAAAACTTTTAGGAATAGCAACTGCCTTAGAAGAAACTACTCAAACCTTGAGTAAAGATTTGAAAAATCATAGCACTGAAGTAAATGCACTAAGTGTAAAAGTGAAAAAACTTGAACAAGAACTTGAAAGTGCTAAACAAGCTTCAAAAGAAGATTTTTTAACAAAACTTTACAACAAAAGAGCCTTAGATGAGTTTATGAATGTTAAGGAAGCAGAGTTTACAAGATATGCACATAATTTTAGTGTAGTAATGTTTGACTTAGATAAGTTTAAAGATGTAAATGATAACTATGGACATGAAGCAGGGGATGCTGTTCTTTCTGCTTTTGCAAAGATACTTAAAAAAGAAGCAAGAAGTGTAGATATTGTAGGTAGATTTGGTGGAGAAGAATTTATGGCACTTCTTAGTGAAACTGGGACAAATGGTGGCGTTATCTTTGCTGAGAAAGTAAGAAAACATGTAGAAAAAGCTCGTTTTATGTACAAGGGCACGAGAATTAGAGTAACGGTTAGTTGTGGAGTTAGTGAGAGAAAACGAACTGCTTCACTACAAAATGTTATAACTGCAGCAGATAAAAACTTATTTAAAGCAAAAAAAGCTGGTCGTAATCAGGTGGCATATAAGTAAGCATGTTACTAGAAGATTTTTTATTCACTAAGCCTCTTTACTATGAAAGAATAGATTATACTCGAATGCCTAGAGTTTATAGTAGAGTTAAAACATTTTTAAATATTCCAAAAATCATACATCTTGTTGGAACAAACGGTAAGGGAACAACAGGGCGGTTTTTAGCTACTGCTTTATATGCATTGGGCTTTAAAACTATGCATTATACCTCTCCTCATATTTTAAAGTTTAATGAAAGGATTTGGATAAATGGAAGAGATGCTGATGATAAACTACTCCAAGATGCACATTTAAACTTACAAAATATTTTAACCCCATCTGAGTCAAATGAACTTTCGTACTTTGAATATACAACGCTACTTTGTTTAGTAGCTTATCAAGAGTGTGAATATCTTGTTATGGAAGCTGGTTTAGGTGGAGAATACGATGCAACTGCAGTTTTTGATAAGATTTTAACACTTGTTACACCTATCTCTTTTGACCATGAAGCTTTTTTAGGCTCAAGCATAAAAGAGATAGCATCAACAAAATTAAATTCCATACAAAACAATGCAATTTTGGCAAAACAAATAGAAGAAGAAGTTTATGAAGTTGCAACGCTTATAGCAAAAGAGAAAAATCTTAATATTAAAAATTATAATGAACTACTCTATGATAATGATAAAGAAAAAATAAACAAGATTGCAAAATCATTAAAACTTGAAAACTACTTGATAGAAAATTTATCACTTTGTATTAGTGCTTTGAATTTTTTAAACATAAAATACAGAGAAAGTAATTTTTTAAATTCTAAACTTTTTGGACGATTTACCTATGTTAAAGAGAATGTGATTGTTGATGTTGGACACAACCCTTTAGCTGCAAAAGCCATAAAAGATGCATTAATACCAGATAAATTTATTTTGGTATATAATAGCTACAAAGATAAAGATTATAAGAAAATACTCCAAATTTTAAAACCAATCATCAAAAGTGTGCAAATTATTGCTATAAATGAGCAAAGAGTGGCATCAAATGAGCAACTTAAAAAAACTTTAAAAGATTTAGAGATACAATATTGTTCATTTGAAGAAATAACACAAGATGAAAAGTATTTAGTATTTGGTTCTTTTAGTGTTGTAGAAGCATTTATGAATATAAACAAGAGAGCGTAGCTAATATATGAATGATCATTTTACTATTACCATAAACGATGACAATGGTGTAAAACAGTATAACTTGCATCATATAGTAAAAAAAGCAATTCTTTATGCCGTTTCTTTTTTGGGTTTTATAGGCTTGATTGCAGTAGGAACTATTTTATATTTAAACTACTCAGTAGATGAGATAGAAATAAAACGCCAAAATACACAAAATGCTTATGATAGATTAAAAATTAAAAATGATAAACTTGATAAAAGTATTAAAGATACACAGCTAGCCTTAATCGCAAAAAAACGAGAATTGAGTGCGGTTTCTGACTCTTTGTCGGAGATTGAAATTTTGATTGGTCTTTCTCCAGTTGCAGATATGTCACTTCAGCAAAGAGTAAACTTAACAAAAGTAAACTCTCAACAGATGGCTACTTTGATGCAGTTCATACCAAGTGGTTCGCCAATTAACTATAGAGGGGTAACTAGCAAGTTTGGTTATAGAACACATCCTACTTTAAATAGAAAAGAGTTTCATCGTGGTTTAGATATGAGAGCGAAGATGAACACACCCGTTTATGCAACAGCAGATGGTATAGTAGAATGGGCAGGAACTCATAAAAGAAGTGGTTTTGGTAAGCTAGTTATCTTACAGCACAATTATGGTTTTAGAGCATACTTTGGTCATTTAAACAAGATTGTGATAAAATCAGGTAAATTTGTAAAAAAAGGCGATTTAATCGCATATACAGGTAATTCAGGCATGAGTAGCGGACCGCATTTACATTATGAACTAAGATTTATTCAACGCGCAGTAAATCCTTTTTATTTTGTAAAATGGAATGTAAAAAACTATAAAGAGATATTTGAAAAGGAGAAAAAAATACCATGGCAATCTTTAATAACGGCGACAGCACACATCAAGGTACCAAACCCGACACAAACACTACCATTATCACAGCTGGCTCTACAATTAAAGGGGAGATGAATCTCTCTTGTAATTTATATGTAGATGGCGAATTTGAAGGTATAATTCACTCTAAAAAAGAGGTGAATATCGGAAAAAATGGTCACATAAAAGGTGATGTAACAACAAAAAGACTTGTAGTTCAAGGCTATATAGAAGGTAGCGTTAATGCTGGTAGAGTAGAGATTAAAGCTGCTGGACGAGTTAATGGAACGATAGAGTCTTCTGAACTTGTCATTGAGGCAAAAGGTATTTTTGAAGGAAATAGTGTTGTTAAAGGTGCATCTCCTGTTCCAACACCAGAAGCATTACAAGTTACACAAGAACCAACTCTAAAACAAACTTCAGCAAAATAAACTTCTTCCTATGCTTTGCATAGGAATCAATTCATAAACCCTCTAGGAAAAAAATGTCACAAAACATACTATTTGAATATTTTAAAGAAAATAAGAACGATGATATAGAAGTTTTAATATGTGAAGATTTTAAAGAGGCTCAAAACTTACAAAGCGTAGCAAATTTTTTTAACAAAGAAGTTGTTGTTTTTCCAGATTTTAGACCGAGTTATGGAGATGATTTGCGTGTTTACACACAAGAACTTCATCAACTTTTCTCAGCATTAAAATTATATAACACATATAAAAAAAAGCCCTTAATCATTTCTCCGTTAAAAACATTACTGTTTAATCTTCCACATGAATCTTTACTTCAACAAATAACAATAGAATTTGGCTCAAGTATTAATCTAAAATCATTTAAAGAACAGATGCTGTTTTGGGGTTATAGTTTTGTTGATATGGTTCAAGTTGAAGGGGAAATATCTTTTCGTGGAGATATTATAGATATATACACTCCAAATTCAAAAATGCCTATACGAATATCTCTTTTTGATGAAGAGATAGAACAGATAAAACAGTTTGAATTAGAATCACAAAGAACGCTAAAAGAAGAACTAGATACTCTCGTTATTGCTCCAGCTTTTTATTCTTTAAATGAAGATGAATTTAATGCAATAGATGAAAAAGTAAAAGAAAGTGAGTTTGACTCTTTAGTAAAAGATGTTGCATCTTTGGGTTTTTGGTATTTAGAGGATAAGGCTTCAAATTTTGTACATAACAAAAAAGTAAAACTAATCAGAAACTTAGATACTTTACTTGTAGATGCATATGCATTAAATAATCCTATTGTTCCAAGGGATAGTTTTAATGTAGAAATTTTGACAAGTAGCGATAATTATAAAGAATTGATTGTTACAAATGTCCTTACTCTTATCAAAGTTCATAAAGATAAAAAGATAACAATTATCGCGGCAAATGAAGCTCTTATGAAACAAGTTGGGCTTTTTAATTTAAATAATATAAAAGAGATATATGCACCATATATTTTAAACATTCTTACTAAAGATGAACTAATAATCTCTTTAAATAAAGCAGATAAAATAAGGCGAAGAAGAAAAAGTTCCATAATGCTTGATGATTTAAAAACTGGTGATTATGTTGTGCATGAAGATTATGGTGTTGGAATATTTGAAAAGATAGAGCAAACAGAAATTTTAGGTGGGATAAAAGATTTTATAGTTATCAAGTATGTTGGTGATGATAAAATACTTTTACCTGTTGAGAACTTAGACTTTATAGACCGCTACATTGCATCTGGCGGTTCTACACCTATGCTTGATAGACTTGGTAAAGGAAGCTTTGGTAAGTTAAAAGAAAAAGTCAAAAAACGACTTATGGAGATAGCTGGTCAGATTGTAAATACAGCAGCAGCAAGAGAACTTATAAAAGCACCAAAAATGAGTATTGCAAAATCTCACCTGAAAGATTTTCAAAAACTTGCAGGTTTTGTTTATACGGATGATCAGAGTAAATCGGTTGAGGAGATAATATCTCAGATGTCTAGTGGTCATATAATGGATAGACTTTTAAGTGGTGATGTTGGTTTTGGTAAAACCGAAGTTGCATTAAATGTGATATTTACAGCTTTTAAATCAGGTTTTCAATCAGCTTTAATAGTTCCAACAACTCTTCTTTCAGCTCAACATTATCGCTCTTTAGATGAGCGTTTCGCTGATTTGGGACTTCGCTATGCAAAACTAGATAGATTTGTAAGTACAAAAGATAAAAAGAATGTTATTAAAGGTCTGGCATCTGGGGAGATTGATGTTGTAGTTGGGACACACTCGCTGTTTGGTTTAACTTTTAAAAATTTGGGTGTAGTGATTATAGATGAAGAGCATAAGTTTGGAGTTAAACAAAAAGAAAAAATCAAAGAGATTTATCATAATGTGCATCTATTATCTATGAGTGCGACACCAATACCTCGCTCATTAAATCAAGCACTAAGCTCTATTAAAACGATGAGTCAGCTTTTAACTCCACCAAGTGAGCGACAAGGTGTGCGAACTTTTGTAAAAGAGTATAATGAAAAACTTATAAAAGAAGTTATACTCAGAGAGTTAAGACGCGGTGGACAGATTTTTTATGTTCATAACTCTATAGACCATATGCCTATAAAACTTGGTGAACTTAAGGCAATTTTACCAGATTTGAGAATCGTAATGTTGCACTCAAAAATCTCTGCCATTCAAACCGAAAAAGAGCTTTTAAAGTTTGAAGCTGGGGAGTATGACTTGATGATTGCCACTTCCATTATAGAATCAGGTATTCATATGCCAAAAGTAAATACTATGATTATAGATGGTGCAGATAGATTTGGGATTGCCGACCTTCATCAGCTTCGTGGTCGAGTAGGGCGTGGTCATGTTGAAGGCTTTGCCTATTTTATAGTCCAAGATAAACAAAACATTACAGATGAAGCAAAAAAAAGACTTTTAGCCTTGGAGTCAAACTCATTTTTGGGGAGTGGTTCAGTTTTAGCATATCACGATTTAGAGATTCGCGGTGGTGGAAACTTAGTAGGAGATGCTCAAAGTGGACACATAAAAAATATAGGGTATTCTCTTTATCTTAGAATGTTAGAAGATGCTATAAAACTACTTAGTAATACGATGGAGAGCGAGAGAGCAAAGGTTGATATAAAACTTAGTATTTCTGCATATATCTCTGATGAAGTAGTAAAAGAAGATAGACTTCGTTTAGATATATATAGAAGACTCTCTCAGTGTGAAGAATCTGTTGAAATTTATGAGATAGAAGAAGAAATAATAGATAGATTTGGAGAGTTAGACAATCCAACAAAACAATTTTTTGAACTAATGGTTATAAAACTTTTAAGTTTAGAGAAAAAGATAAAAAGCATTATGAACTATGGACAAAATATTACTATTTCATATACAAATAACTCAAAAGAGAGCATAAAATCAAATTCTAAAGATGATGATGACATCATAAAAGCAGTGCTTTTTTATCTTAGAAACAATAAACCAAAGGTGTTATAAATGAAACAAAATGTTTCTCTTGCCAAAGGCAAAGCTTTAGTGATAGGAATTTGTTTGTGGACTTGTTCGCAAACAAAGGAGATAGATAGATGAGAGTTGTGTTTATAGGCGATATAGTTGGTCGCCCTGGAAGAGATATGCTAAAAGAGCATCTGAAGAAAATAAGAGAAGAATATAAAGTTGATTTTGTAATAGCAAACTATGAAAATGCATCTCATGGTTTTGGAGTGACTTCTAAAAATGCTAATGAACTTCTTTCTTATGGAGTTGACTGTATGACAGGAGGTAATCACTCTTGGGATAAAAAAGATGTAGAGGTACTTTTTGATACACATGAAATACTAAGACCGCATAACTATCCTGATGAAGTTGGCGGAACTGGCTGTAAAGTTTATGAAATTGCGGGAGAAAAGCTAGGTGTTTTAAATTTAATGGGACACTACTCAATGCCACTTGTTGATAATGCTTTTAGAAAGGCTAAACAGAGTGTAAAAGAATTAAAAGAGCAGGGTGTTGAAAATATCTTTGTAGATTTTCATGCAGAAGCGACAAGTGAGAAACGAGCAATGATGATTTTACTTCAAGGTAAAGTGAGTGGTATCATCGGTACTCATACTCATGTAAGTACAGATGATTTTCAAATAGCTAATGGAACAGCTTATTTAAGTGATATTGGTTTAACTGGTTGTAGAGATAATGTTATAGGAATGGATTCCAAAGTTCCACTAAAGCAGTTCTTAACCGGCTTGAGAGGACATTTTGATGTGCCAAAAAAATGTAAAAAAATACTTCAAATAGCTATTATGGATTTTAGTAATGGCAAATGTTCTAATGCTTTTAAATTAAAATATTTTTGTGATGGTAGAGTTATAAAAACGCAAGCTTGGATAGAAGAATAATTTTAGACTAAACACAAATAGTATAAAAAATAGTTCTAATAGTGATAAGTATGTTTATCTTAGTGAATGTGTCTGATTATTCTCGCTCAAATGCAGCAGCTAAAGATGTGTTTAAAGACCTCGATTGTGATTTTGGAGATTGTTGTCAAGGGCGGAGTTAAATTAGGCAGTAATTTGGTAGTATTTATCGTTTGATATGTAGGTGTTTACCATTTTATGACGCATCTTTTGTTCTTGTAGCATCTGAATATTATTTGGAAGAGTTGTATTTAGCATAGGTGTTTGGTTTTGCGTCATTTTTGGTTCAAGTAAAAATGAAAATATCTTTGAGTTATCTGCATAAGCATCTTGTGCATTTTTTACAGCTTTGTTTTTGTTATATTTATCTTTTATTTTATTTTCAAAAGAATCTTCTAATTTTTGTTTATTGCTAAAAGTTTTATAGTTTGAGATGTAATTTATCGGAAATTTTTTAGTGTTTGAAGATTCTAAAACTGTATTTTGAAGAAGTTTAGATTCAAAAGAGATTTTAGGAGTATTTTGACTCTCACTTTTATCAGTAGAAGTTTTTTGTATGTTATTTGTACTAATATATGTGCTGTACGAAGATACAAACATAACATCACTCCTGACTTTTATCTGCTAGTATTATAAATCAAAATTGCTTATATATATCTAAAGCAAAGTTTTAAAAGATATAATTAACTTATGAATAAACTAAAGTTAATTTTATTTTTTCTCTCAATCTTTCTTTATGCAGATGCAACTACTACTAAATTATTAAACCTAACTCAAAAAGAAAAAGCATTTATAAAAAAACATCCAAAGATAACGCTTGGAACTGATAAAAGGTGGGAACCTTATGTCATAGTCGATAAAAACGGCGTTATCAGTGGTTATGATGTTGATGTGTTAAATCTTATCAATGAAGTAAGTGGAGCAAACTTTTCTCTTATCATTGGAGATTGGGCACAGATGCAACAAATGGCGAAAAACAAAGAAATAGATGGCTTAAGTACGGGAGGCATCCATAAAGAGCGAAATAGGTATCTGAATTTTTCAGATATTTATATCAAGATGCAAAAGATGCTTATAGTATCTTCGGCAAACCCCAACAATATTCACACCGTAGATGACCTTGAAGATAAAATTATTGCTATACATAAAAGTAATTTAGTAGATGAAAAAATAAGTCGTAAGTTTAAAAACTCTCAAGTTTTAAGCTTCGAGGAACTTGAAGATGTGATAAGTAGTGTTGTTACTGCTAAGGCAGATGTCATGTTTGGAGATGGCTCAACCTTTTACTTAGCAAATAAAATGGGTTTACCGTATTTAAAAAGAGAAGGGACCTTAAATGAAAGCCTGAAACTATCTTTTGGTGTTAGAAAAGATTGGCCAGAGGCTATAATGATTATAAATAAATCTTTAAAGGTTATAGGAGAACATAAATTATTAGAAATAAAAAATAGATGGTTTTTTGATAGAAATGATAAAAAAGAAAAAGAATTATCAAAAGCTGAACAAAAATATCTAAAAGATAAAGTAAATCTTAATATTTGTGTTGATCCGAACTGGATGCCAATAGAAGCAATTATAAATAATAAATATGTTGGTATCGGTGCTGATTTTATAAGATACTTTAAAAAAGAGCTTGATATAGATATAAGAGTTGTAAAAACACAGACATGGAGTGAGTCTATAAAGATGATGCAAGAGAGGAAGTGTGATGTTTTACCTTTGGCATCTTCACTAAATACAAAGTTAAAAAACTTAAATTTTACATCTTCATATCTTCAAGTTCCTTTGGTCATAGTAACAAAAAAAAGCACGCAGAGTATTATCGATATTAGTTTTATAAAAAAGCAAAAAATAGCAATTATTAAAGATTATGCGATTGGGGATATTATAAAAAATGCTTATCCAAATTTAGAACATATTGAAGTGAGTAGTATGAAAGAGGGCTTAGAAAAAGTTAAAAATAATGAGGTTTTTGCGTTTGGAGGCAATTCTTTAACAATGCAGTATTATTTTAAAGATAATGATGATGAAGAACTAAAAATAAATACATATTTTGATGAGAAGCTTTTGCTTAGTTTTGCTACAAGTAAAGAAGATATAATCTTACATACAATTTTACAAAAAATCATAGTAAAAATAACAAATGAACAAAAAGAAAGTATTATGAAAAAATGGTTTTTATTTGAGAATGAAAAAGAGTTTGATTACGCTCTTTTTTATAAGCTAATGGTAGTGTTTTTTGTCATTTTTGTTGTTCTTATGTTTAGAAGTTATAATATAAAAAAGTTAAATACAGAGTTGACAAAAAGAGTAGAAGAGGAACTACAAAAATCAAGAGATAAAGATAAAATGCTCTTTCATCAAAATAAACTAGCATCTATGGGTGAGATGCTAGAAAATATTGCTCATCAGTGGAGGCAACCACTCTCTCAAATAAACTCTTCTGTACTATTGATTGATACTGCTTTGAGTGAAAAAAACGGTTTAAAACCCAGAGGTGGAAGAAAGACTTCTTGAGATAGAGTCTTTAACTAAATACTTGTCAAATACAATAGATGATTTTAAAGACTTTTTTAGTGATGATAAAGATAAGAAAACCTTTTCTCTTAAAAGTATGATAGAGAAGTCTGTTTATATAGTTAAAGGTGGATTTACAAAACATGAGATAGAGATAGAAGTAGATGTTCACAACGATTTTATGTGCCATAGTTATGAAAATGAATTGCAACAAGTTTTAGTGGTAATTTTAAATAATGCCAAAGATGCCCTTGTAAATAGAAATAGTTATCAAGCTCTAATCTCTGTAACAGTTAGAATTGAAGGAGAGTTTTATATAATTGAGCTTTGTGATAATGCTGGTGGAATTTCAAAAGAGATAAGAGATAAAATATTTGAACCATACTTTACTACAAAACATAAATCTCAAGGAACGGGACTAGGACTATATATGGCAAAAAAGATAATTGGGGAGAGTTTAGGTGGAGAATTGAGTGTGAGTAACAGAGAATTTGGAACATGTTTTGAGATAAAAATAAAGGTTGGAGTTGAATAATACAAAAGAGAATTACTCGATTTTATATATTGAAGATGAAAAAGAGATTCGGGAAAATTATGTAAGGTATTTGAAAAATCATTTTATAAATGTTTATGAGGCTGGAGATGGAGAAGAGGCTTATGAAATATACAAGAGTAAAAAACCTCAAATAATGATAATAGATATAAATATACCTAAGCTAAATGGGATAGACCTTCTTAAAAAGATACGAGAAAATGACTACACCACAAAGGCAATAATTTTGAGTGCACATACAGAGTTAAACTATCTTCTAGATGCTACTGGGCTTGGTTTGACAAAGTACCTCGTAAAGCCTGTTACTAGAAAAGAGTTAAAAGACGCACTAAGTTTTGTCATAGAAGAGTTAACCAAATATAGCATATTTTCAAAAAAAGTTTTAATATTAAAAGATGGATATAGATGGGACTTTGAAAAAGAAGAACTACGCACAAATGAAACGATACTCTTAACAGATAAAGAAAGACAAATCTTATCTTTGCTTTTCTCAAACATAAATATTACTTATAGTTATGATGATATCATAGGAAATGTTTGGGATAGTTATGATGATGATAGAGTTGCTGCACTAAAGACAATTATAAAGAATCTAAGAAAAAAGTTACCAAAAGAAACTATAAAAAATGTGTTTGGAGTAGGTTATACCATAGAAATTTAATAAAAAACATCAAACTAGCCACAAACTCACTACTTCCTCACTTTTGTTAGTTAGAATACCGCTGATATAGCAAATAATAAGGGGAATCTAGAATGTTAAAAAAATCTTTTATCATCTTTAGTGTAGCAAGTTTTATATTTTCATCATCACTTTTTGGCTTAAGTCTTAAAGAAAGTGTTGTTGAGGTTTTAAATACAAATCCAGTTATTCAAGAGAGATTGAAAAACTTTAGGGCTACGCAACAAGATTTAAATATAGCAAATTCTGAGTATTATCCACAGCTTGATTTTAGAGCAGTTGTTGGATTTAACAAAGCGGGAGCATTAAAAAATGGAGATAATTCAGATTATAGTCATAATATAGTTGAGCAAGATTATGGAAATTATGAAACATCTTTGACTTTTACTCAAAATCTTTTTGATGGTTTTGGTACTACTCATAAAGTAAATTATGAAGAAGCTAGAATCTTAGCATCTGCGTATAACTACATAGAAAAATCAAATGATATAGCTTTTAAAATGATAGATGCTTATGTAAATGTTATGCGTTCACATGAACTTACTCAAACAGCTAGAGAAAATGTACAGATAAATGAAAATATTTATAAAAAAGTTAAAGATTTGTTTGAGTCAGGATTGACAACTGATTCTGAAGTTAAAAAAATCCAATCTTCACTTTCACTAGCTCGTTCAAACCTGACAGTACAAAAAAACAACGCAAGAGATGCAGAGTACTCTTTTAGAAGAGTTTTAGGTCGTATGCCTTTAGTTCACGAGATGCAAAGACCAGAGTTTAATGTTGGGATGCCAGAGAGTATCCAAAGAGCTGCGATGTATTCTGTTGAACATAACCCTTCACTTTTAGTTAGTAGATATAATATCAAAGGTGCTCAGGAATTATACAAACAACACAAAAAAGATTACTATCCAAAAATTGATTTTGAAATGAGCCAGTTTTATAATGATGTTGAAAAAAGAAATGCATTTGATTCCCCAGATGATAGATTTCGTGCTCGTTTAGTGCTTAACTATAATATTTTTCGTGGTGGAGCAGATAAAGCAAATATCCAAAAGCATCTAAGTAAAATAAACCAAGAGATAGAGATAAAAAGAGATTTAAAAAGACAAGTGATAGAAGGTTTAAATCTTTCTTGGAATGCTTATCAGATGATTGGTGAACAGCTAAAAGATTTAAGAGATTATAGTTCATTCTCAGAGAGTACGCTTAGCCTATATGAAGAAGAATATGATTTAGGTCGTCGTTCTTTACTTGACCTTTTAGCATCTCAAAACGATGTGATAAACTCTAGAAGTCAAATCATTAAAGCTGAGTATGACCAACTTTTTGCAAAGTATCGTATCTTAGACGCTATGGGACTTTTAGTAACTGCAGTAACTGGCGATGTTAATAAACATGCTGCAAAAGTAAACCTTTATAGTGGTTCTGAAGCCTTAGAAATCTTAGATACTCTTCCTGTAAAACTAGATTCAGACAATGATGAGATTCCTGATAATATAGATCTTTGTGACAACTCTTTAAAAGCTAACAATATTATGCCTTATGGTTGTAAAAAAATGATGAGAGATAGTGATTCTGATGGTGTTATAGATGCCAAAGATTCTTGTCCTCTTACTCCAATAAATGCGAAAGTTTCTCCAGATGGTTGTGCACTTGACAGTGACTTTGATGGTGTAAAAGATTATGCGGACAAATGTCCTAAAACACCAATTGGATATACGGTTGATGAAAAAGGATGCACAATATCATTGAGTTTAAGAGTTAATTTTTCAGCAAGTAGTTCTAATATTCCAAGTGATTCAAAAACAGAAATAGATGTATTGGCGGGATTTTTAAAAGCAAATTTAGATTATAATGTACATATAATAGGGCATACAAACAACATAGGTGATGCTAGCGCAAATCTTAAACTTTCAGATAGTAGATCTAAAGCTATAAAAAAAGCTTTACAAAATCAAGGTGTTAATACACAAAGACTCAGTAGTGAAGGTCGTGGAGAAGAAGAACCAATAGCAAGTAATGAAACAGCCGAAGGCTTAAACTTAAATCGTCGTGTTGACATTGAGTTAAGCAAAACAAGTGAGGAGATATAATGAAATACTTACTAATATTAATCTTTGCATACTCTTTGTTCGGGGGAACTTATGATTATGACTATAAAATAGAGCAAGAGTCTAATGTTTCTAAAATGAAACTAGATGCTTTAATGTATGGTGATTTTAAAGAAATTATCAGATTTGAGCCTTTAATTTTTGATGAAGATGATTTAGAAGATGAGATGAATGAAGATACAAATACTACACAACTTCAAGATATAACAAATACTCTTAAAAAGTATATTGTAAGTGGGGAGAGTGTTCGTATTAGCATTATAGGACATACTCCAGAAGCACAAACTATCATTTCAAGTTATGAGAGAGTAGAAGTTGACACTAAACAAACAATGGATCTTAGTAGAAAAAATGCTAAATTTATTCAAGATGCTTTAGTGAAAAATGAAATCAATGAAGAACTTATGATTTTATCTTATCGTGGTGGTAAAGATATGGCTTTTAGTGATGCATTGACACAAGGAAAAGAGCTTTCAAATCGCGTAATGGTTACTTTATATGTAATGTTCCCTGAAGATATTGATAGTGATAAAGATGGTGTTTTTGATAGTGTGGATAGATGCCCAGCGACGCCAAGGGGAGCAACTGTAGATAGTTATGGTTGCCCTGTTGATAGTGATAAAGATGGGGTTATTGATTATAAGGATGAATGTCCTAAAACACCTATTGGTGTGGAAGTAGATAAAAAAGGATGCCCGTTAGATAGTGATGGCGATGGGGTTGTTGATTATAAAGACAGATGTCCAGATACACCAAAAGGCGTTAGTGTTGATCCAACAGGATGTGCTCTAAGTAAAGAGTTAGCAATAACATTTAAACCAAATTCAGATAAGATACTAAAATCTTCTTATGAGAAGGTAGTTGCCTTTGCTGTTTTCTTAAAACAAAATCCTGTGTTTAATGCCAAAATCATTGGTCATACAGATAGTACTGGTAAAGCAGAACTCAATATGAGGTTATCTCAAAGAAGAGCAGCTGCAGCAAAATCTGCACTAATATATGAGGGTGTTGAAGCATCTAGACTTACTTCTAAAGGTAGAGGTGAGCTGGATCCAGTTCAAAGCAATAGAACAAAAGAGGGTAGAGCAATTAATCGTCGTATAGAGGTTAAGCTTTCTTATAGCGCACAATAATAAAAAAACGAAGGTAGAGTAATGAATGAAAGAGTTGGAATATCAGTTAAAGAAGATTCATTACTTGACTCTCTTGTTTTATATACAAAACTCTTTCATAAGCCTTTTAGCGCAGAAGCTTTACTCGCGGGGCTTCCTGTTTATGCAAAAGATGGAAACTCAAAACTTTTTTCAATCGGAACAAAATCAAAATCACTTTTTTCAAGAGTTGCTACAAGGGCAGGTTTAAAATCAACTCTTATAAAAAGAGAAATCCCTGCAATGCTTCAACTCCATCTACCGATGATTATTCTCTTAAGCAATGATAATTCTTGTATATTAGAGAAGTTTTCTGAAGATAGAAGCGAAGTTAAAATTATATATCCAGATGGAGAAGGCTCACAAGAGTGGGTAAAAGTATCAGAATTAGAAAAAGAGTATTTGGGTTATGGATTTTTACTTAAAAAAAGGTTTGAGTATGATTCTAAAAAATCTCGCACTTTAAATGTAAAATCTAAACACTGGTTTTGGAGTACGCTTAATCTTTCTCGTACTATATACAGAGATGTTTTATGGGCGTCACTTCTTATAAATGTTTTTGTTTTAGCAACTCCACTTTTTACCATGAATGTTTATGATAGAGTTATCCCAAACAATGCTCAAGAAACTTTGATGGTCTTTACTATAGGCATAGTTTTTGTTTATGTTTTAGATTTTTTCTTAAAAATCACTCGTGGATATATGCTTGAGTTGGCTGGAAAAAAGAGTGACATCATTATGTCAAGTATAATTTTTGAGAAAGTTCTAAATTTAAAAATGGCAGTTCACCCTCAGTCAGTTGGCTCTTTTGCAAATAATATGAAAGATTTTGAGTCAGTTCGTTCATTTTTTACAACTGCTACTATGACGGCTATAATTGACCTGCCTTTTGCGATAATCTTTTTAATGGTTATTTACTATATAGGTGGTTTTCTGGTTTTTGTTCCAATGACTACTATGTTTCTTATCTTAGCTTACGCTCTTCTTATTAGAAAACCATTAAGAGAGTCAATAGAAAGTTCACATGAAGCAAGTGCAAAGAAAAATGGTATCTTGATTGAAACTCTTCAAAATATAGAAACTGTAAAGTCTATGAGTATGACAGGTAAACAGCAGTGGGAATGGGAAGAAACAACAGGGGAGATAGCAGAAAAAAATCTTAAATCTCGTATATTATCTTCTTCTATTCCAAATGTCACAAACTTGTTTATTCAGCTAAATACTGTTTTCGTAGTTGTTTTTGGAGTATATCTTATTCAAGAGTTTGAGCTAACTATGGGTGGACTTATTGCAGTTGTGATTTTAACTTCAAGAACAGTTGCTCCTATGGGTCAAGCTGCTGGTTTGATTTCAAACTACTCAGATGCTAGAAGTTCTTATGATACTTTAAATAATATAATCTCTCAAGATATGGAGAGAGAAGAGGGCGAAGAGTTTGTTGAACGACCGAGTTTTAGTGGAAAAATAGAATTTAAAGATGTGACTTTTACATATCCAGATGCAGAGATGCCAGCAATACAAAATGTAAGTTTTGTAATAAATGCAGGTGAAAAAGTTGCAATTATTGGTCGCATAGGTTCTGGAAAATCAACAATTGCCAAACTAATACTTAAGCTTTATGACCCAGATAGCGGAACTATACTTATTGATGATATTGATATCTCTCAAATTGACCCAGCAGATTTACGCCGTTTTATTGGTTATGTTCCTCAAGATGTAAATCTTTTTAGAGGTACTATAAAAGATAACATAGTATCTTCTGATTTACATCCTGATATAGGAGATGTTATCTATGCTTCACAAATAAGTGGAGTTGATGATTTTGTTAGAACACATCCAAGAGGATATGAGATGCAAATAGGTGAAAGAGGTGCAGGTCTTTCAGGTGGACAAAGACAAAGTGTAGGTGTTGCTCGAGCTTTAATGCAAAACAGTTCTATCATGCTTATGGACGAACCTACAAACTCTATGGACCAAACAACTGAAAATGGCATAATGAAAAGGTTTAATGTTGAGTTTAAAAAAGAAACTTTAATTCTTGTTACTCAAAAATTAGGACTTTTAGCTTTAGTAGATAGAGTTATAGTGATGCATCATTCAAAGGTTCTTTTAGATGGACCAAAAGATGAAGTTACTGCGCAATTAGGGGGTGGAAAAAATGTTTAAGAAAAATGAAGTTGAAAAAAACTTATCCGCTCAGGATTATGAGTTTATGCACTCTTTAAGTGCTGCTGTTATTCAAGTTACCCCTGCTACTCTTAGAGTTGTATTATATTTTTGGATTGTGGCTATTGCTATATTTTTAGCCTGGGCAAATTTTGCTCTTATTGATGAAATTGCTAGGGGAGATGGTGAGATTATTCCAAGTGGAGAGAATCAAATGATTCAAAATCTTGAAGGTGGAATAGTTGAAGATATCTTAGTGAGAAAAGGACAAAATGTAAAAAAAGGACAAATCCTTTTAAAAATTAACAATGAAAAATCTCGTTCATCATTTAGCTCAAACGCGATTAAAGCAGATGCTATTGAAGCTAGGATTCATAGATTAACAGCAGAATCAAGTGGAGAAAAATTTAAAGTAGATAAAGAGTTAAAAGAAAGAATACCTATTTTTGTAAATAATGAAGAGAGTTTATACAACATTAACAAAAGACAACTAAACTCAAAACTAAATGCATTAAGAGAACAACTTGTTCAAAAAAGACAAGAACTCTCAGAAGCAAAAACTCAAGAAAAACATCTTAAATCATCAACAGAGTTAGTTACAAAAGAAGTAAGAATGACAAGTCCTATGGTTGCTCGAGGGGTTAGTTCAAAAAGAGATTTTTTAAAACTACAAAGAGAAGCTAATGAGATAGAAGCTAGATATAGTGCAACAAAAAAATCTATTCCAAGGTTAAAATCAGCTATAAAAGAAGTTAAAAGTAGGATTAATGAAACAAAGTTAGTTTATAAAAGTGAAGCAAAAGTAAAACTAAATGAAGCAGTTGCTGAGTTAAGAGGTTTAAGAGCGAACTCGACTGCGCTCAAAGACCAAGTAAGTCGTACCATAGTTCGCTCACCTATGAAAGGAATAGTTCAAGAATTATTTGTTCATACTATTGGTGGTGTTATCAAACCAGGGGCAGATATAATCGAAATAGTTCCAAGTGATGATGCCTTGTTAGTTGAGGTGAAAATTAAACCTTCAGATATAGCTTTTATATATTTTGGACAAAAAGCAATAGTTAAATTTTCTGCTTATGATTTTTCTATTTATGGTGGTTTAGATGGAGAGGTTGTTTTAATTAGTGCGGATACTGTAACAGACCAAAAAGATAATGTTTTTTATACAGTTAGGATTAAAACAGATAAAAATTTTATTGGTGATGTATCTAAGCAGCTTAAAATAATCCCTGGAATGACAGTAAGTGTTGATATTATAACAGGACAAAAAAGTGTGCTTGATTATATACTCAAACCTATTTTAAAAACAAAACAATACACATTTACGGAGAGATAAGCATGGATATTATACTTTATAGTGATGATATAAATTTACTTGAGTATTGGGAAAAAGCTATAAAAAAAGACTATGTAGTTTTTGATGAATTATCAGAGTTGCAAAACTCTTTTGGGAATATTGTAATTGTTAACTATTCAGCTTTTAATTCTAAGGGAAAAGAGATGATTATACAATTGAGTAAAAATGATAATCTTGTTTTAGTTTTACATCGTGTACCAGATATTAAAGTTGCAAGAGAGGTTCTAGCTCTTGGTGCAAAGGCTTATGGAAATGCACTTATGCAAGAACATTTTATACTTTCTGCAATCCAAACGATGAAAGAAGGTATGATTTGGTTGCATCCAGAGTTTACATCTCTACTTATAAATCAAATACCAGTTCAAGAATCAAGAGATGTTTCTTTTATACTTGTAAAACTAAGTGAGAGAGAAAAAGAAGTAGCATTGCTTCTTAAAGATGGTGATACATACAAAAATGTTGCTCAAAAATTAGAAATCACTCCAAGAACAGTTAAAGCACATGCTCAAAGCATCTATAAAAAACTTTATGTAAAAGATAGACTAGCTTTAGCTCTACTTCTAAAATAAACTACACCTCTAAGCTTTCTTTATTGTCCATAGGGACAATATCAATATATATATTTTTGTAATATACTTGTTATAGTAAGTAATAATCTATAGTTAGGAGAATTATTATGTCAGCAAAAATATTAATGATAAACGGTTCACAAAGTAAGTTTTTTACAAAAGATGCACAAGGAAATATTACAGAATTAAAAGAGGGCGATACAATAGATGAAAATGCCATAGTATATGGAGATAAAAGTAATCCTTCAAGTGCAAGTATAGAAATAGCTATGAATAATGGTGCAGGAAATGTTGTTTTAAGTGGTGCTCAAGAACAACTATTTGATAAATCTATGACAGATGAGCCTAGCATGGAAGGTGGTTTAGCAGACAAAAGTTTAAAAGAGTTAGATGATGAACTTTATGCAAAAGATGAAGAGTCTGATACAAAAGAAGAAGATTTAGGTATTTTAGATGAAACTGCTGCTGGAGAAGAACAAGCCAAACAAAATGAAGGTGGAGAGAGTGTTTTTGAGTATAGAGATGCCAACTCAACTCGTGCAGCTTCAGGACTTCGTGATGCTTCTTTTGGTGCTGATGCAAATGAGAAAAATCCAGATGGTAATGAACAAAAACCACCTTTAAATACTGAGATAAGCATAGAGGGCACAACTTTAGTTGCTGAAGGTAATAGTGCTACATATACTTTAAATGTTACAGATGCTCCATTAACTGACCTTTTTGTAAGTGTAAGAATTTCTCATATTGATACAAATAGTAATGATATTGTAAGTGAAGTGGTTATTGTTAAGATAGATGCCAATACAACAAGTGGAACTTTCACGATAGATAATTTTGATAGCCTTTTAGCTGAGAGTGATGAAGATTATAGTGTTACAATTATAAGTGCAACAGGTGGTGGCTATGACTCCTTAACTGTTGGAAATGACAAAGTAATAACTACAATAACTGATGATGATGTGGCTATACAAGCTAGTAATGATAGTGCTAGTGCCGCAGAAACTGGACATGAATTTATTAATGCTGAAGATGAAGCCAATGATACAAGAGAGGCATCTGGAAATGTTCTAGCAAATGACACAAGCAATAATGCTACAACTATTACGCAGATTAGTTTTGGTGGGGTTGTTGTAGATATTCCAACAGATGGAACTGATATTAGTATAGATGGTGAATATGGAACATTAACTATCAATAACAATGGAGTATTTACCTTTGTAGTAGATGACAGTGACTCAGCAGTAGATGCTTTAAATATTGGGGATAATGTAACAGATGGTTTTGTTTATACGATTAGTGACGCACAAAATCCTGACATAAGTGCTAACATAGAGATTAAAATAGATGGGATGGATGATGCTCCTGTTATAAATTCTATTAGTGCAAACAATCAGCCCTTACATATTGTTGATGGACTTTTAGACATTAATGATGATGGCATAGCAGATGTTATCTCTCCTGAGGATTTAGTATCAAGAGATAAAGGACTTCTGTTTAATGAGAGTAATGGAAACATAACTATCGATATGGGAACTGGTGATTCTTCTTTAGCAGTTGATTATCATGGTGGAACTGCTGGATATAAAAATATTTTAGGTTTTTATGAAAAAGATGCAGATGGAAATATAGTAGATGTTAAAGTTATTTATGTTGATAAAGGAGATGATGATGGTCAAGGTGGTAATTTTGATGCTTTCTTAGGAAATGATTCTCTTAGTCTTGGTACTTTAAATAACCTAAGTGGAGAAGTTGGTTTTTTTATCATTCCAAATGGATATTCAAATGCAAGTATAAAAAATGCAATAGATAATGGATTTGAAGTTTCTATAGACCCAACAACCTTTCAAGTTATTTTTACAAATCCTAATGATTCAACAGATACTGCTAGTTTAAACAAAGCTTACTATACAGATAATGACATGAGTACAGATGGACGCGACCATGCGATTATTACTAAAAATCCTGATGGTGGTTTAACTATCGGTATGGAAGATTTACCACAAGGTGGAACTGACCAAGATTATGATGATGTTGTTTTTACTATTAAACCTTGTGCAACACTTCATAGTCCTACTCAAACTACACTATTTAGTGAAGGTTTTGAAGGGGTAAATCAAGGTGCTGGTGATACAAATGGTAGAGCTTGGTATGTTGAGCATGGAACAGATGGAGATAATGTTTTAGTTAGTAATAGTGGACATGAGTGGAGAATGAATGACGCAGGATTAGAAATGCGTACAGATGATGGAATTCATGGTTTAGATACAGCAGATGGTTCAGGCACTTATGTTGAACTTGATACACATTCACAAAATTCAAATAGTTCAATTACAACAGATGTTAATTTAGGACAAGGCAACGATACTTTTACTTTATCATTTAATTTTATGCCTAGACCAGGACAAGCTGATACAAGTGATATGAAGTTTTCATTAGACGGCAAAGAAGTAGCTATAAATGTAGATGCTCAGGGAAACATAACTTATGAAGCACCAAGTGGTGTTGAAGTTAAGATTACGCCAGTTGATGGCTCATCATGGTTTAAGATAAGTGCTACTTTTAGTGGGATTGAAACTTCAAGTGCAGAATTAAATTTTCAAGCAGCAGGGAATGAAGATTCTCTTGGTGCATATATAGATAATATTGAGCTAGTAGGAACTGATTATAGTACAGCAAACACAATCTTAACAGATGTATCTCTTAGTGATGTTGATGATGCTAACTTAGAAAGTGCTGTATTGACCCTTACTAACTTTAAAGTTGGAGATGTGATAGATGCAGACAATCTTCCAAGTGGCATAACTGCAACGGTAGTTGGCGGAGTTGTAACTCTTAGTGGAAGTGCTAGTGTATCAGACTATGAGTTGGCACTAGAATCACTTACTTTTGGAACTACAAGTGAAGATAGAGAAGTAAGAGAGTTTGAAATAGTAGTATTTGATGGAGATAAACATAGTAATACGATGAATGTATCTCTTGATATTGGTGGATGTAGTTTAAATACAGGAGAGTATTTAAATACAACTACTGCAGTTGATAATTATGGTTTTCAAAATTCAGAACAAGGTGAGTTTGAAGTGACTTCTTTTGGAGATGCTGATCAATCAGAACCAGATATTACAGCACTTAGTGATGGTGGTTTCGTTGTAGCATGGACCGAAGTAAGTGGAACAACTTATAACGGTGCTGAGTCAAATGACTTAAACAATGATGGTGATGTTAAAGACAGTGGTGAAACAGTTTGGACAAGAGGAACTGTAAATCATGATGTATTTATCCAAAGATATGATGCAGATGGAGAAAAAGTAGGAGACGCTACTAGAGTAAATACTTTTGTAGAAAACACAAATGAAGAGGGTGGTAGAAGTCAGCATGATGTAAATGTAGTTGGACTTGAAAATGGAAGTTATTTAGTGACTTGGACTTCTGATGACCATAATATAAATGTAGATAATTGGGACAATGGCTCAAGATATATACAAGGTCAAATCTACGATGTAAATGGTAGCCCTATTTGTGAAGAGTTTACAGTAGCACGAGCAGAGTATGACCCAATTATAGGTTTACCAGATGGTGGGTTTATAGTTACATACTCAGCAGATGCAAGACTAGATAATACAGACCATGGTCGTATTGATAATCCGATTTTTAGTGATACTCATGATGGAAGTGGTTTTGCAGTAGTTGCACAGCGTTTTGATGCACTAGGTAATAAAGTTGGAGATAGTATTGTTGTAAATCAAACAATATTAAATGACCAAATAGATTCAGACATAGTGATGCTTTCAGACACTTCAGCAATCATGACTTGGCAATCAGAAGGTACAGATGGAGATGGTTATGGTGTTTATGCGCAAAGACTAGAACTTACTAATGATGGTTTAGTTTTAGTTGGGCAAGAAATAGCTGTAAATCATACAACTAATGGTAATCAAACAGATCCAGAAGTAACAGCCTTAGATAATGGAAAAGCAGTTATTACTTGGGAGTCAGAAGGTCAAGGAATAGTTGCTCAGATTTTAGATACGGATGGAAGTAAAGTAGGAAATGAAACTATTATCTCAGATAATGGGATAAATCCTGTTATCACAGCTTTGCAAAATGCAGTAATAGTAGTTTATGAAGATAATGGAGCAATTTACTCTAAAACATTTGATGAAAATACAACTACAATGCCAGATGCTGTACTTATAAGTGATAGTGTAAGCGGACAGTCTGAGCCAAGTATTACAACTTTAGAAGATGGTGGTTATGTTATCTCATGGCAAAATGGAGATGGCATCTCTGCTCATAGATTTACGGCAAATGGAAAAGAGTTTATTCAGAGTGATTTTGATATGAATGAAGATAGTTCTATAACTATCGATGTAGCGACATTACTTGTAAATGATTCCGACATAGAAGGTCATTCTTTTAGTTTAACTTCAGTACAAAATGCAGTTCATGGAAGTGTAGTTTTAAGTGCAGATGGATTAAGTGTTACCTTTACTCCAGATGAAGACTACAACGGTAAAGCAACATTTGATTATACGATTACTGATGAGTTAGGTGCAACAGATAATGCAACTGTTCATTTAGATGTAAAACCTATGGGTGAACCAACTGTTTTTGTTGGAACTTTATGTAGTTCAGATATTCATAGCAGTAATGTAACTGTAAATGAAGGTGAAGATTTAATCTTTGGTGTTAGACTTAGTGGAGTTGAGGCTTCAAGCATACTTACTCTTGCTTTGGCTGATGGATCTGCTATAGATGCTGATTATAATGAATCAACATACAAATATAGTTTTGATGGACAAACTTGGAATGATGTACCAGCAAATGGAGAGATAGCAGTTAACGCAGATACTAAAGGTGTAATGGTTAAGATTGATAGTGTTACCGATAGTCTTATTGAAAATAGTGAAAGTTTTACATTAAGTGCGACATTAAGTGGCGGTGAAACAGCAGTAGGAACAGGTACTATCTTAGATGTTCAAACTCCTCCAACTGCTGATGAGGTCACAACAACTTCAAATCTAAACTCTGATGATACAGCTTTAAGAGATTTTTCAAATGATACTAATACGCCAGATATAAATGATATAGCATTTTTCAAAAAGTTTGATGTTGGTGGAGGTTTAGATGGTAGTGGAGCTGAAAATGATTTAGCAGACCCTGCTGATTTAGGTGGCGGAGATGCTCAAAGTTTAGAGAGTTCTTTAAGTTATGAGATAACTCAACTAGCATCTGAGAATTCTTATGGTGACCTTTACTTAGAAGCAAATGGTTCATTTACAAAAATCACAGATGCCAATATGCAAACCATGACTTTTGGTAATGGAGATAATGTATATTGGGTTGCAACACATGAACAGGTTCCAACAGATGGAGATGTTATATCTCTTGGTGGGGCAGATGATTTTGGAAGCGTACAAAGTGTAACTGATAGCTGGTCAAGTGTTAGTCTAAAAGCAATTGGATTAGATGGAGAAGAATCAGTAGTTACCTATAATTCAAGAGATGGAGTTGGTGTACAAGGTGTAGCAGGTGGAACAAATAATCAGATAGGTTATGATGCAAGAAGTGAAAATACAGAAACAATGATAGTTGATTTTGCATCTACTGTGACAAGTGCAAAAATAGGAATTACACATTTATATAATAACGGTAGTGAATCAGAAGTTGGTGTTGTAGATGCTTACCTTGATGGGAATAAAGTTGGCTCTTTTACATTTTCAAATAATGCAGGAGATAATAATTTTACTCCTGATTTTGTTTTAAGTACACAAAATATTGGCTCTGGAAATAGCGGAACTTCTCAAGCTGGTTATTTTAATATAGAAGGTTTAGCTTTTGACCAGTTACAATTTAGTGCAAACCCTTATGTAAATCAAAATGGCGTTGGAGATTCTAGTGACTATTTCTTAGCAAGTATTGATGTAAATGAAGTGGCAGATGCTCAGTATCAGTATAAAGTAACGGATGAATCAGGTTTAGAATCAGATGTTGTTGATGTTGTAATAGATGTAGAAACTAGTACGCCAATGCATCTAAATGAAGTTCAAACAGTAAATAATTTTGATACCGTCATCTTAGAAGATGGGATTAAACTTGATTTTTCAGATGATAACTTAGAAAGAATTGAAAATATTGAAGAGATTCAAATGAATGGCAATGCAGAGATTATCCATCTTTCACTTGAAGATATTCTTGACATGACAGAACCTTCAAATAGTTTAATTATTACAGGTAATGATACTGATAGTTTTGATGCAAGTAACCTAAATGAAAGTGGTGATTGGACGCAAACATCAATGGTTGATAATGGAGATAATACAACTTATAGTTACTCTCATTCAGATGGATACAGTGTAGAACTTACTATTGATGAAGAGATTATAACAACAGGCATGTAAAACTTAACTTACTCTTTGTCCCTCTCTTGGGTCAGAGAGTTTTTCTTGCATAGATAAACTCATATTATTTTTAAAAAGACCACCATAAAAAGTTTGTCTATTTATTTCTTCGTAAGCTTGACTAAGTGATAGATTTGACTTTATAGCATCTCTTAATATTCGTAGTATATTAGTTACATCGTTTGGATTAACATGAGTCGGTGCTTCGCTTCCAAAAGTAAAATGTTTGTGAATTCTCTCTATTAGTTTTTTATTGCTAACTTCTATAAAAACAGAGTTAAGTGGAGATTTGAAAAACATCACTTGCTTTTTAATATTAATAGAGATATACATACTATTAAAACCATATATCTTTCTAGAAAAAGAATCAAAAAGGTATAGGTGCTTGTTATAGTTGTCATTGAAACTATCATGCATCAGGTCTAAAATGTGTATTTTTTGTTCTCTTGTATAAAAATTACCTATTTGTGAAAAACAAAAGTTCAAAAGAGATTCTATGGAGTACCACTCCGTTGTTTCAAAAGAATAAGCGAGCATTTTAGTGATTCTCTCTTTTTTAAAGTTTTCTACTTCTAAACTGTTTTGCGTTCTGTAAACTTTTGTAATAGTCGTATCTCTATACATTGGACCAGGAAATTGTGGGTGAATGACAAATCTTTCTTTATCTTCACTTGCTAAGATATATTTCAATCCACCCAAATAACCCTCATCAATAATCTTTAATTCTTCTTTTGGAATCTTAGAAATCATATCTAAAAAATCACCTTCTTGTGTTTCTTCTTCCCAAATATTATCTGGATATCTGAAAAATGAAGATATGTTGTCTAAAACTTCTGAACTTGGCTCTTTTTGTGAGATTTTATCTATCCAAGAGGTTACAGTTCTTCTATCTTTTTTAATAATTGAAGCAAATTTTGAGATGCTAAGTTGAGAGCGATTATAAATTTGTATGATTTTTTCTACTGTTTTCATAGTATATTGTACAATTTTTGTACAAATATTGCAAATTGTACAAAAATTGTATTTTGTCCATAAATCTTGTACAAACATAAATCATATATAAGAGGTATAATTTTTCTAAATTAAAAGGAGATAGTTATGGGAGCAATTTACGACAAAATGTACAAAGAATCACTGAGCGATCCTGAGAAGTTTTGGGCAGAGGCAGCAACAAAAGTTCATTGGTATCATCAGTGGGATAAAGTACTAGATGTAGTAAACGGACATTACAGATGGTTTGTTGGTGGCTGTATGAATACTTGTTACAATGCACTTGATTTACATGTTGACAATGGAAGAGGTGACCAAGCAGCACTTATATATGATTCTCCAGTAACGGACACTAAGAAAACTTATACATATGCACAACTTCGTGATAGAGTAGCAAAAACTGCTGGTATTCTTGTAAATAAAGGTGTTGTTAAAGGCGATAGAGTTGTTATCTATATGCCAATGATTCCAGAAGCTGTTATAGCGATGCTTGCATGTGCTAGAATCGGTGCTATTCACTCTGTTGTTTTTGGTGGTTTTGCTGCACATGAACTTGCAACTAGAATCGATGATGCAAAACCTAAAGTTATTATGAGTGCTAGTTGTGGTATTGAGGTAAGTCGTGTGATTCACTATAAACCTCTTTTAGATGAAGCAATCAAAAGATCAACTCACAAACCAACATGTTGTATTATCCATCAAAGACCTCAAGAAATAGCGAATATGCTTCCTTGGAGAGATGTGGATTGGGCTGAGGAAGAAGAAAAAACTGCTGCAGTTGATTGTGTTCCATTAGATGCTATTGACCCACTTTATATTCTTTATACATCAGGAACTACTGGTAAACCAAAAGGTGTTATTAGAAGTAATGGTGGACATGCTGTTGCTATGAAATGGTCTATGGATAATGTTTACAATGCTAAAGCAGGTGATGTTTTTTGGGCAGCTAGTGATGTTGGTTGGGTTGTTGGACATTCATATATAGTTTACGCTCCATTAATGAATGGTTGTACAACTATTGTTTATGAAGGTAAACCTGTTAGAACACCAAATCCAGGAGCATTTTGGAGAGTCTGTGAAGAACATAAAGTAAATATACTTTTTTCAGCACCAACTGCTTTTAGAGCAATTAGAAAAGAAGATCCAAACGGTGAATGGGTTAAAAAATATGACCTTAGCAGTGTAAAAGGTCTTTTTGTAGCTGGTGAAAGATGTGATTCTCCAACTTTAGAGTGGATGAAAAAAGTAACAGGTAAAGAAGTGACTGATCACTGGTGGCAAACTGAAACAGGTTGGGCAATCGCTGCAAATCCAATGGGCTTAGACCCTATGAAAGTAAAACCTGGAAGTCCTACAAAACCAATGCCAGGATTTAATCTTCAAGCATTAGATGCTGATGGTAAGCAATGCAAACCAGGAGTATTAGGAAATCTTGTACTTAAATTACCACTACCACCAAGTTGTCTTATGGGAGTTTGGGAAGATGACGCAAGATATAAACGCTCATACTTAGACTTTTATCCAGGATATTATTTAACTGGAGATTCTGGATATATCGATAAAGATGGATATGTTTGGGTTATGGGTCGTATGGACGGAGTTATCAATGTTGCTGGACATAGACTCTCAACTGGTGAAATGGAAGAGATAGTAGCAAAACATCCTGATGTAGCAGAGTGTGCTGTAATCGGTGTTGATGATGCCTTAAAAGGTGAAGTTCCTATGGGCTTTGCAGTTTTAAAAGAAGGTATAGAAAGAGATAATCAATCTTTATGCGAAGGAATTGTTCAACTTGTTCGTGATGAAATTGGAGCAGTTGCTAGTTTTAGAATTGTAACTATTGTTTCAAGACTACCAAAAACAAGAAGTGGAAAAATTCTTCGTGGAACTATGCGAAGTATGGCAGATGGAAAAGAGTGGAATATGCCTTCAACTATTGAAGATGAAGATGTATTACCAGAGATACAAGAAGCTATAAAAGCTCTTGGATACCCAAAAAAGAAGGAAGAAGCATGAGTGCAGGAAAAAAATTTAGAGAAGCGTTAAAAGATCAAAGTCCATTACAAATATTAGGTGTTATAAATGCATATAGTGCTATTCAAGCAGAGCGTGCAGGAGCAAAAGCTATGTATCTTTCAGGTGCTGGTGTTGCAAATGCTAGTTATGGTTTACCAGATCTTGGTATGACAATGCTAGAAGATGTATGTATTGATATTAGAAGAATTACAGGTAGATGTGATGTGCCACTTTTAGTAGATGCAGATACTGGTTGGGGTGGAGCTTTTAACATTTCTAGAACAGTAAGAGAGATGACAAAAGCAGGTGCAGCAGGATGTCATATAGAAGACCAAGTTGCTCAAAAAAGATGTGGACATAGACCAAATAAAGAGTTAGTTAGCATTGATGAGATGTGTGATCGTATTAGAGCGGCAGTAGATGGAAAAACTGACCCTGATTTTGTAATCATGGCTAGAACAGATGCACATGCTAGTGAAGGTCAAGAAGAAGCACTAAAAAGAGCTAAAGCTTATGTAGAAGCTGGTGCAGATATGATTTTTGCTGAAGCAATCCATACACTTAAAGAGTATGAAGATTTTACAAATGTTATTAAAGTTCCAGTTTTAGCAAATATTACAGAATTTGGTGCAACTCCAATGTTTACAGTTGAAGAGTTGGCAAGTGTTGGTATAAGCATGGTTCTTTACCCACTTTCAGGATTTCGTGCTATGAATAAAGCAGCTCTTAGTGTTTTTGAAGCTATCTTAAACAAAGGTACTCAAAGTTCAGTAGTTGATATTATGCAAACTAGGATAGAACTTTACGATATGTTAGATTATCATGCTTATGAAGATAAACTAGACGCACTTTTTTCACAGAATAAATAAGAATAAACTATAAAGGATAAATTATGAGTACAACTACAACAGGATTTAAACCTAAAAAATCTGTTGCCTTATCTGGTACAACTGCAGGTAATACTGCAATCTGTACAGTTGGTATAACAGGAAATGATTTACATTACCGTGGATATGATATATTAGAATTCGCAACACAAGCTGAATTTGAAGAAATTGCATACTTAATAGTTCATGAAAAATTGCCAAATATTGCAGAACTTGCAGCATATAAAACAAAACTAAAATCTCTTCGTAATATTCCAGATGCAGTAAAAGTTATTTTAGAGCAACTTCCAAAATCAACACACCCTATGGATGTAATGAGAACAGGTTGTTCAGCTTTAGGTTGTATAGAACCTGAAGCCTTAGACCATAACAAAGAAGAAGCCCAAGGTTTAGTGGATAAGTTAATGGCATCTTTTGGTTCAATGCTTCTTTATTGGTACCACTTTAGCCATAACAACAAAAAAATTGAGTTAGAAACTGATGATGATACTATCGCCGCTCATTTTTTACACCTACTTCATGGAGAAGTGCCTAAAGAATCATGGGTAAAAGCTATGCATATCTCTCTTATCCTTTATGCAGAACATGAGTTTAATGCATCTACTTTTGCAGGGCGTGTTATAGCAGGAACATCATCTGATATGTATTCAGCAATAACTGGTGCTATTGGTGCTCTTAGAGGACCAAAACATGGTGGAGCGAATGAAGAAGCTTTTAGAATCCAACAACGATATGCTTCAGCAGATGCGGCAGAGAAAGATATAAAAGAGAGAATGGCAAGAAAAGAAATCGTTATCGGGTTTGGACATCCTGTATATACAACAAGTGATCCAAGAAATGTTGTTATTAAAGAAGTTGCAAAAACACTTTCAGAAGAAAACAATGATATGCTAATGTATGAGGTAGCCGAGAGAATAGAAACTGTTATGTGGAATGAGAAAAAAATGTTCCCTAACTTAGACTGGTTTTCAGCAGTTTCATATAATCAAATGGGAATTCCAACAGATATGTTTACTCCTATATTTGTTATTGCTCGTGCATCTGGATGGGGAGCACATGTTGTTGAACAACGAGAAGATGGAAAAATTATTCGTCCTTCTGCACAATATATAGGTCTTGAGGACTTGAAATATGTTCCATTGGATGAGCGAAAATAAAAAGGAAACTATAAATTATGAGTAATAATTATCTAAAAAAATTAAATGGTACAGATTTAAAATATTATGATGTCAAAGAAGCTGTTGAAGAGATTCAAGCAGGTTCTTTTGAGAAGCTAAACTACACTTCGAGAGTTCTAGTTGAAAATCTACTAAGAAAGTGCCCAAGTGAAGATTTAAAAGATTCACTTATACAAATTATTGAGAAAAGAACTGACAAAGATTTTCCTTGGTACCCAAGTCGTGTTGTAACGCATGATATTTTAGGGCTTACTGCTTTGGTTGATTTAGCGGGTCTTAGAGAAGCTATTGCAAAAGAGGGTGGGGATCCAACTTTAGTTAATCCTGTTGTTCCTACTCAGCTTATTGTTGATCACTCTTTAGCAGTTGAATGTGGTGGATTTGATCCCCAAGCATTTGATAAAAATAGAGCAATTGAAGATAGAAGAAATGCAGATAGATTTCACTTTATTAACTGGACAAAAATCGCATTTGATAATGTAGATGTTATCCCTCCAGGTAATGGAATCATGCATCAAATAAATCTAGAAAAAATGTCACCTGTTATCCACGCGATAGATGGTATCGCATATCCAGATACACTTGTTGGAACAGATAGTCATACTCCTCATGTAGATGCACTTGGTGTAATGGCAATCGGTGTTGGTGGGCTTGAAGCTGAAAATGTTATGCTTGGAAATCCATCATTTATGAGAGTTCCTGAAATCGTTGGTGTAAATATCGTAGGAAAAAGAGCAGAGGGTATTACAGCAACTGATATTGCTTTAGCTATGACTTGTTTCTTAAGAGAAAATGATGTTATCTCTTCTTTTTTAGAGTTTTATGGAGAGGGTTTAAGCTATTTAACTTTAGGTGATCGTGCTACTATCTCAAATATGACACCAGAGTATGGAGCGAGTGCGGCAATGTTTGCTATTGATAATCAAACTCTTGATTATTTAAAACTTACAGGTCGAGAAGCTAAGCAAGTTGAGTTAGTTGAAATCTACGCTAAAGCAAATGGACTTTGGGCAGACTCATTGGTAAATGCCGAGTATGTAAGAAGATTAGAATTTGATTTATCAACTGTTTCAAGAAGTTTAGCTGGACCTTCAAAACCACATAAACTTGTACCAACTTCAACTCTAGAAGCTGAAGGAATTACAAAAAAAATTGAAATAACTGAAGATGAGATGCCTGATGGTGCGGTACTAATCGCGGCTATCACATCTTGTACAAACACAAGCAATCCTAGAAATGTTATTGCAGCGGGGCTATTAGCCAGAAATGCTAACAAACTAGGACTTACAAGAAAACCATGGGTTAAATCATCTTTAGCTCCGGGTTCTAAAGTGGTTGAATCCTACTTAAAAGACTCAAATCTTTTAGGAGAACTTGAGCAGTTAGGTTTTGGTATAGTTGGTTTTGCATGTACAACTTGTAATGGAATGTCAGGTGCACTTGATCCTAAAATCCAAAAAGAAGCAGTTGATAATGATATTTATACAACAGCTGTTTTATCTGGAAATAGAAACTTTGATGGAAGAATTCACCCATATGTGAAAGAAGCATTTTTAGCATCTCCTCCGCTAGTTATCGCTTACGCCCTTGCTGGGTCTATTAGATTTGATATAGAAAAAGACTCACTAGGTAAAGATGCTAATGGTAACGATATTTCGCTAAATGATATTTGGCCAAGTGATGAAGAGATTGATGAAGTTGTAAAAGCATCTGTAAGACCAGAAATGTTTAGTGAGATTTATGACCCAATGTTTGCTAAAGATGTAATGGAAGATGTAAAAGTAGATCCTTTTTATAACTGGAATAAAAAAAGTACATATATAAACAAACCTCCTTATTGGGATGAAGAATTTATGGGTAAACCAGCGCTTAAAAATATGCGTCCTTTAGGAGTTTTTCCTGATAATATTACAACCGACCACTTATCTCCTTCAAATGCTATCTTACCAAATAGTGCAGCGGGTGAATACTGTGCAAAAATGGGACTTCCTGCAATAGACTTTAACTCTTATGCAACTCATAGAGGGGATCATAATACAGCACAAAGAGCAACATTAGCAAACCCTAAACTCTTTAATGAGATGGTAAAAGATGAAAATGGTGAAGTTATACAAGGCTCACTGGCTAAGATAATGCCTGAAGGTTTAGTAACTAGAATGTGGGAAGCGATAGAAACTTACATGGACAGAAAACAACCTCTTATTATCATAGCAGGGATTAATTACGGTCAAGGAAGTTCAAGAGATTGGGCTGCTAAAGGTGTAAGACTTGCAGGTGTTGAAGTTCTTGTAGCTGAGAGTATCGAGAGAATCCATAGAACAAATCTTGTTGGTATGGGTGTGTTACCTCTGCAGTTTAAAGATGGAGATACTAGACATACTTATAATATAGATGGAACTGAAACTTATGAAGTTCAAGGTGATATAAGTCCACGAACAACATTAGAAGTGATTATGACAAGAGCAAATGGAGAAGTAGTAAATATTCCTGTGACTTGTAGACTAGATACTAGTGCTGAAGTTGAAGTATATAACGCAGGCGGAATCCTTCAAAAATTTGCTAAAGATTTTGTTAAAAACAAATAAGGAAAAAAGATGAGTGATGCACCACAAATAAAAATACCTGCCACATATATGCGTGGTGGTACAAGTAAGGGAACATTTTTTAAAGTTTCTGACTTGCCAAAACTAGCACAAGAAAACCAAGAAGCAAAAGACAAACTTCTTTTAAGGGTTGTTGGTTCTCCTGATCCTTATGCCAAACAAATAGATGGAATGGGTGGTGCGACTTCAAGTACTTCTAAAACTGTTCTGGTTGCAAAAAGTACAAAGCAAGACCACGATGTAGATTATACTTTTGGTCAAGTTGCAATTGATAGACCTTTTGTTGATTGGAGTGGAAACTGTGGAAACCTTTCAGGTGCAGTTGGCTCTTTTGCTATTAAAAGTGGACTTGTAGATGAAGATAGACTTGTTGAAAATGGTATAGCTGTTATTCGCATCTGGCAAGTAAATATTAAAAAAACTATTATCGCCTATGTTCCTATGAAAAATTCTGTAGTCCAAGAGATGGGTGATTTTGAACTTGATGGTGTTTCTTTTCCAGCTGCTGAGGTTAAGATAGAGTTTTTACAACCAGTTGATTCAACAGAAAAACTATTTCCTACCGGAAACCTCATAGATGACCTTGAAGTTCCTGGCATCGGAACATTTAAAGCTACTATGATTAGTGCAGGGATTCCTACCATCTTTTTAAATGCTGAGGATATTGGCTACAAAGGTACTGAACTTCAAGGAGATATAAACTTTGATAAAGAAGCACTTAAAAGATTTGAAACTATTAGAGCCTATGGTGCTATAAAAATGGGACTTATTACAGATATAAAAGAGGCCGAAACTAGACAACATACTCCAAAAATTGCTTTTGTTTCAAAGCCTCAAAACTATGTAGCATCTAGTGGTAAAAAGATAGATGCTAGTATGATAGAGTTAAATGTACGGGCTTTGTCTATGGGATTACTTCACCACGCTATGATGGGAACAGCATCTGTGGCTATTGGTGTTGCTGCTTGTGTTCCTGGAACTTTAGTCAGCATCGCTGCTGGTAATGGTGAGAGAGATAGTGTAACTTTTGGACACCCTTCTGGGACTTTAAAAGTTGGTGCGGTTATCAATAAAGTAGATAATGCATATGATATACAAAAAGTAAGCATGAGTAGAAGTGCTAGGATTATCATGGAAGGAAATGTTCATGTTCCTGCCGATACCATGAACTAAACTTTAGTTTTTTTGATTTTCTTAGAGTTTTTGTGCTAAAATTGTATTTATATAAATAGCTAGGAAATTTTATGCAAAATCAAACAAATTTAGAAAAACTAAACCAAAAAGTAACAGATATTTTACAAAATTACAACTCTTTAAAAGAAGAAAATAAAAGTATAAGAATGGAACTTTTAACTTTAAAAGCTGAGAGTGAAATCAAAGATACTGAGATAGAAAAACTAAGAGATGAAACAGTAATGAAAGACTTAGAAATCGAAGAAATAGTTGAAAAAATCGAAAGTATGTTAGGCTAAAACTTATGAGTAAAAAGATAAGTTTACATGTGAATGGTCGCCGTTTTGATGTTGATGTAGAAGATGAGTTTGCACCATTTTTACAAGCAGAAATGGCAAAAGATTTTAATGTAGAAGGAAATAACGACCTAAAAAAAGTTCTTCATGCTTATGTGAAAAAAACACATGAATTATACCTGCAAGAAAAAGAAATACAAAAGATTTATACTACTATAAGCTAAAAGTGATATAATTTCAGCCTCTTAAAAAGAGATGGTGTGCGCTCGTAGCTCAGCTGGATAGAGCATCGGTTTGCGGTACCGAAGGTCACAGGTTCGACTCCTGTCGGGCGCACCATAAAATAACTACAAATGTCGCGGAATAGAGCAGTTCGGTAGCTCGTCGGGCTCATAACCCGAAGGTCGCAAGTTCAAATCTTGCTTCCGCAACCAAAACTAAATCCTTTATTTATAGGTTTTATAACAACAATTTTTTAAACATTTTTAACTACACTTATATCTTCGTATCAATAAGCTATATTAAACACTTTTAGAACCACTCAATTTGTTATCTCCCTATTGTTAAAAGATTTAAACAAAATAAAAACAAAGGAAAATAAATGCCAAGAAAAAATATTAATCAGACAGAAAAAGTAAAAGTACTTTTAAGATTATTAGACAATCAAGAAAATATTGAAATTGCTTGTAGTAAAGCAGGACTAAATGTAGAAATAGCAAAAAAGATCTTATCTTTAAACTAAGAATAGGTTAAATTAATGACACTCACGGCATTAATTTATTGTTGTATAATTACAAAATTACTCCTTATCGCTTAACTGGATAAAGCAGTCCCCTCCTAAGGGATAGCTCATGGTTCGAGTCCATGTAGGGAGACCAATATATAAAAAACATGATTTAAAAGTATTATCTACTTCTAGAGCGACTTGAATTTCGTGAAGAGTTAGAGTTTCTTCCACCGTTTCTATTCCCGCCACGAGGTTTATTTCTAGCTCCACGATTACCACCCATATTTATAGGTTCAGCTTTTATTGATGGGTCTGGTTTAAAGCCTTTTTCCCAAATTTTTGGAATATCTTTATTTATAAGTTTTTCAATATTTACTAAATATTCATTTTCATCTACACAAACAAGTGAGATTGCTTCACCTTCATTACCTGCACGACCAGTACGCCCTATACGGTGTACATAGTCTTCACTTACATTTGGAAGTTCATAGTTTACAACATGAGGAAGTTGGTCTATATCTATGCCTCGTGCTGCGATATCTGTTGCCACAAGAACTCTGATTTTTCCCGCTTTAAAGTCTGCTAGAGCTTTTGTTCTTGCATTTTGGCTTTTATTTCCATGAATTGCAACTGAGCTAATCTCATCTTTTTCAAGTTGCCCACTTAATCGATTTGCACCATGTTTAGTTCTTGTAAAAACTAAAACTTGTTTCCAGTTTTCTTTGTTTATAAGATGAGTTAAAAGTTCACGCTTGCGTTCTTTATCTACAGGATATACAGCTTGTTTTACTATCTCACTTGAAGTGTTTCTTCTTGCTACTTCTATAAGTGCTGGGGAGCGTAAAAATTTTTGAGAAAGTTTTTTTATCTCATCTGAGTATGTTGCTGAGAAAAGAAGAGTTTGGCGTTCTTTTGGTAAAACTGCTATAACTTTTTTGATGTCATTTACAAAACCCATATCTAGCATCCTATCTGCTTCATCAAGGATGAGAAAATCTACTTTTGATAGGTTAATTGTTTGTTGAGACATATGGTCAAGTAGGCGTCCTGGTGTTGCTACAACTATTTCTACTCCGCGACGAAGAGCAACGATTTGAGGGTTTATTTTAACTCCACCAAATATTACTGTTGATTTAAATGGAAGATGTTTTCCGTAAACTCTTACACTTTCTTCTACTTGGGATGCTAACTCTCGTGTAGGAGTTAAAATAAGTACTTTAACATGATGAGCTTTTTTACCTTTAGAGGGTTTAGCACGAGATAGTAACTCTAACATAGGAAGAGTAAAACCTGCCGTTTTACCTGTCCCTGTTTGTGCTCCTGCTAAAATATCTTGTTTTTTTAAAATGATTGGTATTGCTTGAGTTTGAATAGGTGTTGGTTTATCGTAACCTTGTTCTTTGATAGCTTTGAGTAATGGAGCTGAGAGTCCAAGTGAAGTAAATGACATAAAAATCCTAATATAAATATATTTCGGATATTAGCATAATCCTCTTAATTTTTAGCCAATTATGCTAAACTTTGTTATGTTTAAAAGTCTTTTAATATTTTTATTTTTATATCTTTGGACAATTATCAGTGAATCTGCCTCGTGTTTAGTTTTTATATTTTTCATTTTAGGTTTTAGTACGCTTTTAACTATGGCACTCTTAGAGATGCACATAATAAAAAAGTATGTTATAGCAGATACTATTTTTCATCAAAATACTTCTTTGTTTAGCTTAGTAAAGAGTGTTTGGTTTACTCTTGTTGTATCTATTTTTATCGCTTTTTTCTCCTCTGTTGTACTTTTAGTAGTTAGCATCTATCTTGACTCATTTTTGTTTGTGATTTTAGGTCTTGATGTTTTAGTTGTTTGGTTTATTTTTAACACTACTAAAAAAAGTTTATCTTTAAGAGTTAAAGATGATTTCTTAGATAGTATAGCTAGAAGGTGGACTGCATGGATAAATGCTGTTTTTCTTCTTTTTATCTTTGTTATTTATCAGTTTTTTACGACACCATCTTATGAAACAAAAGAATTTAGCTGTCAAATACTTAACTTTTTAGCACAATCTTTACACTATAAAGAACTTCTTGAGTTTAGACTTATGAGCATATCTGCTAGTGAGCTAGAAAACAGTTCTAGCATCTTTGTTTGGTTTGTTTACTTGTTCTTTTCTCAAGGTTTGTTTGTTTGGAGTTATTCAAAGTTATTACTTAGTTTTTCCATACCAGCATCTATCATCATAAAAGAAAAAGAGCAAAATAAAAACTATTTTCTTATAGGTTTTATTGCAACTATTTTACTTCTTTTTCTCATAAGTATGAGCATAAATCATCTTTATCAAAGACATTATATAAACAAAGTTAAAGAGATATATATAGAGGTAGATGCAAAAATAAATAAGCATCTAGACGCAAATGAGCAAAAATTAATAGATAATATAGATGAAGTAATAGACATAGAAGTAGATAAAGCTTTTGAAGAAGTATATAAATCTATACCAAAATTATCTGCTTATTATTATTCAGTAAAGGGTGAATATAGTAGAATAATTTTAAAAGGTTATAGTTTATACTGTGGATATAAAAATAGTTATTTAGCACCTTTTTATAATCAATATTTACCAAATGGCTTAAAACTAAAAAGATGTAATGCAAATATGCTAAATGATGAAATTCAAGCTAAAATAAATTTCTTTCTTTTTGAGCAAAATGATTTTTATTTAAAATCTAAAGAAGCATCTATACTTATAGATGAAAAGATAAATAACTCTATGAATATTTTTAAAAATACACTTAATGAAGATTTAAACACTATAAAGCTTAAGCATAAAGTAGAACTAAACTCACTTGAACTTAGCTTAAATAATGTTTTTGAAGCCTCTTCAAGAGATTTGGCAAAAAAAGGTTTCAGTGCGACAGGAACTCTACTTATAAGCGGTGCAATCACAAAAAGTATAATGTCTAAGATGCTTATAAAGTTTGGAGCAAAAGGAGTAGCAAAAGCCACAACATTTTTAGGAGGTAGTGTTAGCGGACTTAGCATCTGCGCACCAACTGGTCCTTGGGCTTTAGTGTGTGGAGTTATTACTGGAACTGCTACTTGGGTAGGAGTAGATGCAGCAATGACAGAAGTTGATCAAGCATTTAATGAAGATGATTTTCAACTTAGTGTAAAAAAGATGATAGATGCTCAAAAAAATACACTAAAAAACTTGATGAAAGATTCTTATGCTCAGTGGTTAGATGAGATTTTAACCAATCTTAAAAAAGAATCAAAGATGTTAAAATCTCCATATGAGCAACTAAAAAATAAACTATGAGTTGATTTTATCTTTTATGATTTTTGAGAGTTCACAACATTGAGTGATTTTTTGCGAGTAACTTAAAGAGTCTTTTAAAAGTATATCTATAAAAGCACTTCCAACTATTACACCATCGGCTCCTTTTACTTTCTCTTTTGCTGTTTTTTCATTTACACCAAAGCCTACATAAACAGGAGTAGTGGAATATTTTTTTATAGAGCTTAAAAATGGTTGCAAATCTTCTGCTTTTCCTGAGCCTGTTATTCCAGTATATGCAACCATATAGATAAACTTTTGAGCATCACTAACTACTTCTTTTATCCTCTGCTCACTATCAGTTGGAGCAACAAAACTTATGTTACTTATGTTGTTGTTTTTAAACAAATCAGAGTAAGTTAATGCTTCTTCATGTGGTAAGTCTGGAATGATAAAGCCGTTTACTCCAAGTTTAGATGCTAAAGGAATGAGTTTATCCATATCTTGTTGATAAAAACTGTTAAAATATCCCATCCAAAGAGTATCAAGTTTAGGTGCTACTACTTTTGAGATTTCAAGTAAATGTTTAAACTTGAAGCCTAGTTCTAGTGCTTTATGGTTCGCTTTTTCTATAAGAGGTCCATCTGCAACAGGGTCAGAAAAAGGAACACCAAGTTCAAGTGTATCTACTCCATTTTCACCAAGTTCAAGGCTTAAGTCTATGCTAAATGATTTTTCTGGGTAAGCAGAAGTTATATATGCTACAAGTTTTTTCAAGTTTTTTCTTTTTAAGTTATTTTGTTAGTTCTGGTATTTTTAATAAAGAATATTTTATATGGCTCAAATCGTTATCAAGTTTTAAATCATCTTGCCATTGAGCAAACATATCGCTTATTTCAAGTAGCCAAGTGATTATGTCATCATTTGCTAAAGCATCTGTTGTTCTAAGTTCTTCTAAGGCATCTTCCACAAAGGCTGCTAGTTTTGCCATAGGTATCATTTTTAGATAGCCTGAAGCTGATTTTATATTATGAAAAACACGAAAAAGCTCTTCAATACTTCTTGAATATTCAGTTGGCTTATTGAGGTCTAATATCATCACTTCCATACTTTCAATCATCATAGAATAATGATCGAAAAATTCGTCAACAATTTCAAAATCAAAGTTAGCATCTAAGATAGTTCTTATACCCATTAAATAATTCTCCAATATTGTTAAAATTATAGCAATTTTTAGTTAAAATACTTGTATGAATAAAAAAATGACTATAAATTCTATACAAAAAAGTAAAGGTAACAGACCTTTAGTGATGATAACAGCCTATGATGCTCTTTTTGCAAAGCTTTTTGAGTCGAGTGCTGACATGATTTTAGTAGGTGATAGCTTAAATATGAGTTTTGCTGGAAGAAAAGATACTCTTAGTGCAACAATGGAGCAGATGATTTACCATACTAAAGCAGTTTGTACTGGTGCTAAAAATAGTTTTGTGATATGTGATATGCCTTTTGGAACTTACACAAACAAAGAAGATGCACTAAAAAACTCTACGCGTGTTTTTCAAGAAACAGATGCTGACTGTGTAAAGATAGAAGGTGGACAAGATAGAGCTACCACAATAAAACATTTAGTAGATAATGGCATCGCTGTTTGTGGACATATCGGACTTTTACCTCAATCTGTAAGAAGTGAGGGTGGTTACAAAGTTAAAGGCAAAACTGAAGAAGAAAAAATCAACTTACTCAAAGATGCCAAAGCGGTAGAAGATGCAGGAGCCTTTTGTATGGTCATAGAAGGTGCAAAAGCAGATGTGGCAAAAGCAGTTGCAAGTAGTGTTAGTATTCCTGTAATTGGCATCGGTGCTGGTGTTGATGTAGATGGACAAGTTTTAGTTTTCTCAGACATGCTTGGACTATTTGAAGAATTCACTCCAAAATTTGTAAAAAAATACTTAGATGGAGCATCTCTTGTTAGAGAAGCTGTTAAAACTTACTCAGATGAAGTTGTAAATAAATCATTTCCTAAAGTAGAGCATACATACTAATGAGAAATAGCTGATGGATAGATTAGTAGAGATAGAAACCTTTTGTACAGAAGAAGAGAGCGTAGAATTTACTTTGCGTCCAGATGCTTGGAGTGAGTATATAGGTCAAGAGCAGATTAAAAAAAATCTTGGTGTTTTTATAGAGGCAAGTAAACTTAGAGATGAAGCCCTAGACCATGTTTTGTTTTATGGACCACCGGGGCTTGGAAAAACTACACTAGCTCTAATAATTGCAAATGAGATGAACGCAAATATAAAAGTAACAGCCGCTCCCATGATAGAAAAAAGTGGAGATTTAGCTGCAATACTCACAAACTTAGAAGAAGGTGATATACTTTTCATAGACGAGATTCATCGTCTTTCACCTGCTGTTGAAGAGATTTTATACTCATCAATGGAAGATTTTCGTATAGATATTATTATAGGAAGTGGACCAGCTGCTCAGACTGTTAAAATTGATTTACCTCGTTTTACACTCATTGGGGCAACAACAAGAGCAGGAATGTTATCAAATCCACTTAGAGATAGATTTGGTATGAGTTTTAGAATGCAGTTTTATAGTGCTGAGGAGTTAGCAAAAATCATATCTCAAGCTTCAAGTAAATTAGAAAAAGAGATAATCCATAAAGCGTCTGTTGAGATAGCAAAAAGAAGTAGAGGAACTCCTCGTATTGCTCTTAGACTTTTGCGTCGTGTTAGAGATTTTGCTGAGGTGGCTAATGAGTCAGATATTAATCATTCTCGAACAACATACGCTCTTGATGAACTTGGCATTAACTCTCATGGTTTTGATGAGATGGATATAAGACTTTTAAATCTTTTGATATCAGCACAAGGAAGAGCGATGGGATTAAGTACTATTGCAGCGGCTCTTAGTGAAGATGAAGGAACAGTTGAAGATGTGCTTGAACCATACCTCATAGCAAATGGCTACCTAGAGCGAACAGCAAAGGGGCGAAAAGCTACAAGAAGCACTTATGAAATTTTAGATAAACCATTTCCAACTTTGCAAGGAAGTTTAATTTGAAAATTTTAATTTTAAAATTATCTCTTGCCGATAGGCATAGCTTTAGTGATAGGAATTTTTCAAGGAATTTACTTCCTTGGAAAAGGAGATAAAATAATGAAACCACAATTTTTTGTAACAATTTTATTTGCTACATCATTGTACTGGATGTATTTACTTTATGCTCCTTTTGTTCTTGCTATTACAATTGCAGCTCTTTTGGCAATTTCAACTGCCAATATTCAAACATATTTTGAAAGTATTTTCAAAAATAAACTTTTTTCAGCTATGGCTTCAAGTTTGTTATTAGCAGTTTTGTTTTTCGCTCCATTAGGTTATTTCTTGGCAACGCTTACTTTGCAACTAAATTCACTTGAAACACAAACATATTTACAAATGGAAACCTATGTAAGAGCGTTTATAGAAACTCCTCCAGAGTATTTACTGTTTTTAAAACCCTATGCGCTAGATGCTATAAAAGAGATGGATATTAATAACTTCACAACAAATGTTCTTTCAATCACTGGTAAGATAGGTTCTTTTAGTGCAGGTTTTTTAAAGAACGCTTTTTTAATCATAATCTTTTACTTTTTCGCTCAATACAATGGTGAAAACATAGTTAAGTTTTTAAAACGAGTTGTTCATATGTCCATAGAAGAAACAACTCTGCTTTCTAAAGAGTTAGCATCTGTAATGAGTGTTGTTTTTTACTCAATCATTGCAACAGCGATGTTTGAAGGAGTTCTTTTTGGAGTAGCGATTTCATTTCTAGGTTATAACGGTCTTTTATTTGGAATCATGTATGGGTTTGCATCTCTTGTTCCCGTTATTGGCGGGATTATGATGTGGTTACCATTTATGATTTATGAGTTTGCAGTTGGTAACAATGGCAATGCAATTTTTATAGCCTCTTATTCTATAGTTGTTATTTCTATAATCGCAGACACTTTTATAAAACCACTAATCATTAAAGGGATAAATCAAAGGCTTTTAAAAGAAGATGATGCAAAGATAAATGAACTTGTGATTTTCTTTGCTATTATCGCGGGACTTGCAACATTTGGGTTTTGGGGTATGATTTTAGGACCTGCTATTACAGCATTTTTCTTAACTATCTTAAAACTTTTTGAGGCGAGAACTCAAGAGTGTGAAAATAATAGTTTCGATATATGAAAGATTATTTTTCATAAATCTCAGGGTGGTCATTTTTCCATCTACGATGTAACCAAAACCAAAATTTTGGTTCATTAGTTATGAGTTTTGTTAGCCAATCAGCTTGAAGTTGTGTAGCCTTTTGTATATCTGCTTGAATATCATCAGTTTTTTCTACTGGTATCTCATCAAAAAGCATAAGTGTATAGTTCTCTTCATCATCAGTTCTTATGGTTACAGGAATTATGGCTGCATTAAATTTTCGTCCTAGATAAGCTGGAGTAGAAGTTTGACGGATGCTTTTACCCATAAACTCTACCATTAAGCCTTCTTTTGGGTTTATGTTTGTATCTATTAAAAGACCACAAGCTACACCTTTTTTTAGGTTTCTAACAAGAGGTTTTACAACATTTGTTTTCTCCATTGAGATGTTTCCAAAAGAATCTCTTGCATCTAAAAGCCACTCTTGATATTCTTGATTTTTCATTCTTTTATAAACTGCTATTAGAGGTTCTATAAAAGCTCCGATGCTAGCTCCTCCGAGCTCCCATGAACTGTAATGAGTTGTTACATATATAACTGCTCGTCCTTCTTTGTGAACTTTATTAACTGCTTGGATATTTTGTATAGTGATTTTCTTTTTTAAATCTTCTTTACTCATGTGTCGAAGTTCCATAGCATGAAGAAAGTTATATATTAAATTTTTAAAAGCATACTTAGTTATCTCATCTTTTTCTTTTTCACTTTTTTGATTATTAAAAGCAAAGTCAAGATTTTGATGTGCAACTTTTCTATATCTTGCAGATGCTTTATATGCAAGAATTCCGAGAAAAGTAAAAAAACCTTTTCTCCATGTTTTAGGAAGTAGCATCAAAAATTTCTCTAGTAGTAAAAAAAGTTTAAATCTCATAGTTTAATAGCTCCTTAGCTTTTGAAACAATTTCTTTAACTTCTATATCTTGTATAGAAAAATCATTTTTATTTATTTTTAAAATATCTACTTTTGAGCTTGATTTTATCCCAATATTTTTAGGTGTTTCATAAATCATTCTACTTGTTGTAGGACCAAAAAGAGTTATAGATGCAATATTTTGAGCCCATGCCATGTGTGTAGGTCCCGTATCGTTTCCTATGACTAAATTAACACTTGAAATCAAAGATAAAAGTTCTATTAATGGAAGCTTTGGAGCAATAGATGCATAAGAAGAATGTTTACAAATAAATTCTGCATCTTTTTTTTCATCTTCATCTCCCCAAACTATAATAGAATTTTCTTTTAGCTCATTACATAGTTGGATAATTTTTTCTTTAGGGTATTTTTTAGATAGCCAAGAAGCACCGATGATAAAAGCTATATTTATTTTACTAGCATCTATGAAATCTATTTTTTTTATTTCAAAAATAGGTTTTTTATTTAAAATCATCTCATCACTTAGTTCAAAGCCTAAAGCATCTGAGCTTAAAAAACAGTTTCTTTTAACGATGCTTTCCTCGTATGCAATTTTAGAAGTTGTTTTGTAAAACAGAGAACTAAGACCTTCTCTTGAGGACTCTTTATCAAAACCATGAGTATTTTTACTAATGAACCTTGAAACTATGGCAGATTTTAAAAGTCCTTGCATATCTATAACAATATCAAACTCTCCTAAAGAGCGAAGATAAGAGATGTTTTTTTTCAAAAGTAAGAAGTTCTTTTCTTTTTTGATTTTTTTTAGATTAATTATGTGAACATTGTGGATTAGATGATGGCTTTTAAGCAAAGGAGAAAAAACTTCTTCTGTTATCCAATCTATTTGCGCATTTGGAAATTTTTTATGTATAAATTGTAAAACAACAGCACTATTTATTATATCCCCAAGTGCAGATAAGCGAACAATAGCTATTTTTTTATATTCTTTCATTCTTATTATTGTAGCATAGCCGTTTGTTTTTTTAACTCAACTATTATCTCTTTTTGTCTTGCATAGACATATTCCATTAAAACAGCTTCACTTGATTGGTCTTCGTATAGGTTTAGTACAACTTTACAAAACTCATCATCACAAAGGGTAAAAACTACTTTAGCATTTAGTGAAAGTTGCATATAACCAAACTCAGTATCTTTTATAGGAAGAGTAAAGTTTAAAACAATTTTACTAAGTTTTAAAGTATTTATATTTTTTGAAAACCTTGTTTTAATAGCTATAGAGTTAAGAGATATATCTAAAATCTCTCCGTTTAAGGTACCTTTATCGTGAGTTATAGATATAGGTACTCTAAGTGCACAAGTAACACGAGAGTACTTTCTAGAGTTCGCACTTCCTTGAACAAATCTAAAGTTTTTGAGTTGAGCTATACTTTTTTTAGGGTCAACATATTTTACATCAGCAATTATATCTTTTGGAAAATTTGATGATTGTAAGACAGTTTCTTTTTCTAGATGCATGACTGTACCTTGAAGATGTTCATATCTTACATATATCTCTTGATCTATTTTTTTTACGATTAATGAAGAAGTGTTTATGCATAAACCTTTATAAATATTCATCAGTTTTATAGCGGTTTTATTTGTAAAAGATGCTTGTAAAAGTATATCTATAATTTTTTCTTCATCTAAAGTGTCATCAATATTTATAATTCTATAAAGGCTTTGTGATTCTATATCTTTTGGAGATAGTTCTTCTTTTGAAATATTTGAAATGATTTGTAAAATTTGATTTAACTCTAAATTATGTATATCAAAAGCATAAAGCCCTATAAGCGGTTTTATCTTTTGTTTGTCTGAGTACTCATTTATATGTGACTGTATTTTAGAAGCTTTTTGTTTTAATGCTTCAAAATCTAAATCTTGGAAAAGGGTTACATAAAGTCCACTATCATATTGAGCTAAGATAGTGTGAGATTCTATTTCTAACTCTACTTGAAGAAGAATATCGCGTATGGACATCTCTATCTCATACTCACTCCAATCATTTCTAAGGTTTGCAATGTTTTCTATATGAATACTTATAACACCAAGCATTCCAGCAGAGATGCTAACTTCTAAAACTTTTTCTTTTAAAGTTTCTATGAAGTAAATGCGATTTTTTATAAAGTCAATACCACGAACATCATAATGATTGTCTTCAGGCATATTTTCTATATAGATAAATTTTTCTTGATTTAAATCTGAAGTGCTACTTTTGATATTGTACAATTCTTGACTTACGCCAAATTTAAAAACATTTTGGATAGAAGAGTCTTCTTTTAGCAGAGCGTCTAAGTTAAACTGCGAACAAATTTTTGACTTTACATCTTCTAGGTCTATGCAGTTAAAGTCTTTATATATTTTTGAAGAAGCAAATTTTAGTTTGTTGTTTTCAAAAATCATAAAATGGTGGTCATGCATAATAGTTTGGGCAATTTGATGTTCTTGTTGTATGGTTTGGTGTTCTTTTATCTCTTTTTGGATGTCAACTAGTATCTTAGAAGCGATATTTTTTTTTGTAAATATATTTTTTACTTCCAACAAAGAAGCAAGTTGGAAAAGCATTAAACTATGAGAATCATTTATAAAAAAGTAAATCAAACTTTTCTTTTTGTTTTTAAGAAGTTCTTTGATTTTTAACAAAAGAGTTTTTTTTATTTTATCTATTTCAACAAAATATATAAAATCATCATCAATACCCGTACATCTATTTATATCAATACTCTTATACCCTTTAAAAGCTTTTACTACCTCTTTTAACTGTGATGATGAAATAGTGTTATTGTATAAGTGAATCATTATATAAATTATAGCATAATAAGGCAAAGATATTTAAGGTTGATTTATGAGGTTTTTTAAAGTGAAAAATATATGGATGCTTACACTTTGTTTGGCATCTATGCTAAGTGCAGATATAAGTGGGGTAGGTTATGCTCAAACAAATAAAGAAGCAAAAAAAGAGGCTCTTGGGGATTTGAGTCAGGTTATAAAAAGTGAGGTTCGTTCCAACTTTGAATCAAAGTCTTTCGTAAAAGGAGATAAAGGAAACTCAAGTTCTTCATCAAACATAAAAATAAGCTCAAACTTACCAATATTAGGTGCTGATTTTACTTTTATAGATAGAGCTATGGAAGTTGAAGCAAGAGTAGAGTTATCCCCACATAAAGTAAAAGCACTCTATACTAAAAAACTACAAAATATAAAAAAAGAGTTAGATAGTATAAGCTCAGAAATAGGTAACACTTCATCTTCATCTTCTACTTTGAAACTACAACTTTACAGCGATGCTTATTCACTTTTAAAAGAGTATGACAGATATGAAAGTGTAGCGATGATTTTAGGCTCAAAACTACCAAATCGTCCAACTTTAACCAAGGCAAAAGTAAAACTAGAACTAGCAAAACTTGACTCAAATATAGACTCACTAGATATGGCAAGTAGAGTTTTAGCAAAAAGTTTTAAAAACAAAAATATTTTTGTTTATCCGCCACTTATGCAATCAAACACAACAGTTGCTCAATTTGGTGCTGTTTTTGTAAAAAAGCTAAAAGCTAAAGTAAAGAGTGTAAAAAGTCCTAAAAATGCTTCTTATCTGTTAGTAGGAGAGTATGTAGTTACAAAAAAAATGATGGTTTTAAACTATGAACTCTTAAGTATAAAAACAAATGAGATAGTTGCTTCAAAAACAATAAACATAAATAAAAAAGCTTACAAAAACATACAAGTAAAACCAAAAAATATAGACTTTGACGCTTTACTTAACTCAGGAGTGATAAGTTCTAGTTCTTTAAAGGTTTCTCTAAACTCAAACAGAGGAAGTGAAAACTTACTTTTTAACAAGGGTGAAGATATAGAGCTTTTTGTAAAACTAAACAAGATGGGTTATATCTATATAGTCGGTTATACACAAACAAAAGAAGGAAGTTTTTCTTATCTTTTAGAGTTAAGTGAAGGTAATGGAAACAGTAGATTTGTTAAGTTTATAAATGCAGATGATGCATCTAGATGGATAAGTTTAGGAGAGTTCACAGTTGAACCACCTTTTGGAGTAGAGAGCATCCAAGTCATAGCATCTAACCGTAAAATAAATTCTCTTCCATCTGTAAGTTATGATGAAAAAAGTGGCTATTATATCATTTCAAAAGACATAAAAAAAGCTCTTGTAAAAACAAGAGGTATCAAAAAGAAAAAGAGCAAAAAAACAGAACTTAGCGAAGATGTTATGAGTTTTACAACTATTAGATAAAAATTGAAATAACACTATATTTACATTTTAATTCTTTATACTTTAGGTATCAAAAGTAAAGGATATAAGATGTTTGAAAGCATGACAATAGTGCCAATATATATAATGTTAATAGGTGGTGGATTTTTCTTTTTTTTAGCATCTATAATAGGATTATTAGCAGATCCATTTTTAAGTAAAACTAAGTAGATTATATTTTTTGGTATAATCAGGTTGATAAAAGGAGATTTTATGGAATTGAGCACTTTAGGAATATTATTAATACTTGCAAGTTTTGTTGTTGGTTATTTTTTAAGTTATATAAAATCCAGATTTGAAATAAGAGTACATAAACGAGAATTAAAAGAGTATAAAGAACATTTAAATAGACAGATGAAAATAACAGATTTAGGTAATAAAAATTTAGAAAAAGATTTAGAAAAATATAAAAAAGAAAATGAGAATTTAAGAATTTCAGTAAAAACATTAGGACAAAAACCTGGTCGTGCAGAACTTAGACTTTTAAATATTTATGATGGGGCATTAAGAAAAATGATGTTAAAAGCTCCTGGATTTTCATCAGCGTGGGAAGTAGCCCTTCAAGAAGCAGAACGCGAATATGAAGAAAATGAAAAAGGTTTTAAATCAATCATCAAAAAAGTATTTGGACCAAGTATTACTCACCGTCCACAAATAACAGATATTCCAAGTTCTAAAGAAGGATTTAACTAGATAAATGGTTGCTTCAGATATTCAAAATTTTGCAGAAGGTAGAACGAAGGTAAGAGCTTACTTTTGTTATCTCTTTTCTAAAAACATTCCAAATAGACTTCCCTCCCTCTCAGTAGAGATGATAATGCCTCGTATGCTAAAGATAAAAGCAGATTTAGAAAACTGTGAAGGTGTATATCTGCTTGACCATAGAGGTGTTCAGATAACACCAACATATACTGCAAATGCACAAATAGATGACGATACAGGGAAAATCAGAGCAGATAGAGCCTACTATTATAGAGCAGTTAGAGAGGGCAGATGTAGTATTACAGACCCTTACCCATCTCTAATTACACAAGAGTTGACAGTTACAGCATCTCAACCAATCTACTCTGAAAGTGGAGTGTTGAAATATGTGGCATGTTTAGATATGCCTCTTGATGAAGTTTTAAAAATTGCGCATTTAAATAAATCAGATGCCTTCTTTTCTAAGTTTTTTAAATTTTCTTATGCTATGTATTCTTTTGCTCTTATTGCTGTTGCAATCTTTTTATTTGCACATGGTGTTAAGAGCTTTTTTGTGGAAGAAGTAGCAGGTACTAATCTGATAATAGATGATATGTTTATGGCAACTATTCTCCTTACTTTATCTTTGGCCATTTTTGATTTAGCTAAGACTCTTATTGAAGAAGAGATTTTGGGTAGGCATAAAGAACAAAATATTTCAGGTCCACATAAAACCATGGTTAAATTTTTAGGTTCTATAATTATAGCTTTGTCTATTGAAGCTTTGATGTTGGTGTTTAAGTTTGCTATAACAGACCCAGAAAAACTTATATATGCAACATATATTATTGGTGGAGTGGCTGTCTTGATATTAAGTCTAGCAGTATATATAAAATTTACAAAAGTGAGAAATAGTAGTGATAGCGATAGTTGATTATAACATGGGGAACTTAGCAAGTGTACAAAATGCATTTGCTTTGTTGGGAGAAAAAACGGTTGTTGAGAGTGATCCAAGTAAGTTTAAAAATTATGATAAGTTAATTTTACCAGGAGTTGGTGCTTTTGGCGATGCTATGGAGCATCTAAGAGATAGAGATATGATAGATGCTATAAAAGAGTATGCAAAAAGTGGGAAGTATATGCTTGGAATCTGTCTTGGTATGCAACTTCTTTTTGAATCAAGTGAAGAGTTTGGAGAACATGAAGGTCTAGGACTCATCAAAGGTAATGTAAAAGCTTTTGATACTTCTAAGTTTGAAGAAAAACTAAAAGTACCTCATATGGGTTGGAACAGAATGTTTACAACTTCTCATCCTCTTTTTGAAAACTTAGATGAAGAACATTATCTTTATTTTGTGCATACTTATCATGTTAATTGTACAAACGAAGAAGATATTATCGGTAGAACAAATTATGGTTATGAGTTTACATCGGCAGTAGCTCACGGAAATATTTTTGGCATCCAGCCTCACCCGGAAAAAAGCCATGACAATGGTCTTGCGATATTAAAAAACTTTATAGGATTATAAAAAAATGACACTTTACCCAGCAATAGATTTAAAAGATGGAAAAGCAGTTCGCCTTACAAAAGGCTTGATGGACAGTGCAAAGATTTACTCAGATGAGCCTTGGTCTTTAGTGAAAAAGTTTGAAGAGATGGGTGCAGAGTGGGTGCATTTAGTTGATTTAAATGGAGCTTTTGCAGGTGAGCCAAAAAACTTAGAACAGATAATAAAAATCAGACAAAACTCTAATGTTAAACTAGAACTTGGCGGTGGCATCCGTGATGAAGAAACTATCAAAAAGATGCTAGAAATTGGGATAGATAGAATCATCTTAGGTTCTATTGCAGTGACAAATCCTCAGTTTGTTAAAGATATGGCTAGTAAATATCCAATAGCAGTAGGTATAGATGCCATAGATGGTTTTGTTGCAGTAGAAGGTTGGGCAGATGTTAGCACTATGAAGGCAACTGATTTGGCTAAAGAGTATGCATCTGCTGGTGTTGAAGCTATTATCTGTACAGATGTTAGCAAAGATGGGACTTTAGCAGGAGTTAATGTTGATTTCACATTAGATATTGCGCGAGCAAGTGGTGTAAGCACTATTGCAAGTGGTGGTGTAAAAGACGAAAGTGACATAGAAGCTTTGATAGCAACAAATGAAGTTGATGGTGTAATAATTGGAAAAGCTTACTATGAAGGTAAATTAGATTTGCCAAAGATGTTTAAACTTCTAAATTAATTGAAAAACAATAAAAATTTTGCTATTATTAGAGTATAAATTTTACAAATATATTTTTAAAAGGATTTCAATTGAAATTACTTGTGGTTGATGATAGTTCTACAATGCGCCGTATTATAAAAAATACTTTGGCTCGTTTAGGTTATAAAGACATACTTGAAGGTGCTGATGGCGTTGAAGGTTGGGCTCAAATGGATTCTAATCCTGATATTGATATGTTAATTACTGATTGGAATATGCCAGAAATGAATGGATTAGAACTTGTGAAAAAAGTTCGTGCTGATGATAGATTTGTAGATACACCGATTATTATGGTAACTACAGAAGGTGGTAAATCAGAAGTGATTACTGCACTTAAAGCAGGTGTAAATAACTATATAGTTAAACCTTTTACTCCTCAGGTATTAAAAGAAAAGCTTGGTGCTGTAATGGGTGTTTCTTAGTAATGCAAGAGTACTACTACGAGTTAGTAGTTAATGTTTCCTCTCACAAGGAGTTATTTGCAGATTTTTTAGCCGATACGATTCCTGTTGGTTTTGAAGAAACTAAAATGGGTTTCATCGTAAGAAGTGAAGATGAACTTGAAACTATAGCTTGGGGATTAGAGCAATTTTGTGAAGCTCTTACAAAAGCTTTAGGACAAAATATAGATTTAGAAACTAGTCATAAAAAACTTAAAAACAGCGACTGGGTTGAACTTTATCAAAAGAGTATAACACCACTTTGTATAGATAAATTTTATATTCATACAACTTGGAATAAACCCAATTCACAACTTATAAATATACAAATAGATCCAGCTTTAGCTTTTGGAACAGGTCATCATCCAACAACTGCTTCAGCACTAAGAGCTATTTCTAAGTATGTAAAAGAAGGTAGTTGTATCCTTGATGTGGGTTGTGGAAGCGGGATACTTGGTATCGCAGCTATGAAGTTAAATGCAGTAGTAGATGCTTGTGATACTGACCCAGTATCAGTGCAAAATAGTATAGATAATGCAAAACTTAATGATCTTGAATTTGCAAAAATTTGGGAAGGTTCATGTTCTTTAAGTTCTAAAAAGTATGATGTAGTTGTTGCAAATATTGTAGCAGATGTACTTACTTTTATAGCAAAAGATTTAAAAAATGCTTTAAATGAAGATGGTATTTTAATCATATCTGGTATTTTAGATAAATATGAAAAGAAAGTTTTAACTTTTTACAAAGATTGTGAAGTAGTCCAAAAGATACAAGAAGATGAATGGTTAACCTTCATTTTAAAAAGAAAATAAAAAAAGAGATAAAAAATGTCAAAACAAAATTCAAATAAAAACGATAACAATAATAATTTTTTCAATAAAAACCCTCTAATAACTTTTGCAATTTTTTCAGTTGTAATAATTTTATTGTTTAAAGGTCTTGTTGGTGATGGTTCAGCCTTTGATGCAGGAAATGGCACAACAAGTAGAAAAACAAAACAAGTAAGTTACTCAGAGTTTAAAGGTCTTATAGAGTCTAAAAGTTTAGCAAAAGTAGAGATAGGACAGACTTATATAAAAGCGAAATCAACAGATGGCATGATTTACGCAACTAGACTTATTCCAGGAGATGGCAATCTTGTATCATTATTGGATAAACAAGGCATCGATTATTCTGGTTTCAGTGAAACAAATTGGTTTACAGAGATGTTTGGTTGGTTATTCCCATTTTTACTCATTATTGGTGTATGGATGTTTTTTGCAGGACGAATGCAAAAGAGTATGGGTGGTGGCATTCTTGGCATGGGTAACTCAAAAAAGATGATAAACTCAGAAAAACCAGATACAAAATTTGATGATGTTGCTGGTGTTGAAGAAGCAAAAGAAGAAGTTCAAGAAATTGTTGATTTTTTAAAATATCCCGCTCGTTATGTTGAAATAGGTGCAAAAATTCCAAAGGGTGTGTTACTTGTAGGCTCCCCTGGTACAGGTAAAACACTTTTAGCTAAAGCAGTTGCTGGTGAAGCTGATGTTCCATTTTTCTCGGTAAACGGTTCTAGTTTTATAGAGATGTTTGTTGGTGTTGGAGCAGCAAGAGTTCGTGATTTATTTGAACAGGCTAAAAAAGATGCTCCAAGTATTATTTTCATAGATGAGATAGATGCTATTGGTAAAAGTCGTGCTGCTGGTGGTATGATGGGTGGAAATGATGAGAGAGAACAAACTCTAAATCAACTCTTAGCAGAGATGGATGGTTTTGGTACTGATACTCCTGTAATTATTTTAGCTGCTACAAACAGACCTGAGGTTTTAGATGCTGCACTTTTAAGACCAGGGCGTTTTGATAGACAAGTTTTAGTTGATAAGCCAGACTTTGCAGGTCGTGTTAAAATCTTAAAAGTACACATGAAAAGTGTAAAAATGGATGATGATGTAGAGATAGATGAAATAGCAAGACTTACAGCAGGACTTGCAGGTGCAGATTTGGCAAATATCATTAATGAGGCAGCATTACTTGCTGGTAGAAAAAGTCAAAAGACTGTTACACAGAGTGATTTATTTGAATCAGTTGAGAGAGCGATAGCAGGTCTTGCTAAAAAATCTCGTCGTATAAATCCAAAAGAGAAAAAAATAGTTGCTTATCACGAAAGTGGACATGCTCTTTTAGCAGAAACTACATATGGAGCAAAGAAAGTTTCTAAAGTTTCTATAGTACCTCGTGGTCTTGCTGCTTTAGGATATACACTAAATAAACCAGAAGAAGATAGGTTTATGATGCAACGCTTTGAAATGTGGGCAGAAGTGGATGTTTTACTTGGTGGTAGAGCTGCTGAAGAAGTATTTATAAAAGAGATTTCTACGGGTGCAGGAAATGATTTAGAACGAGCAACAGATATTATAAAATCAATGGTTCAGACCTATGGTATGAGTGATGTTGCGGGGTTAATGGTTTTAGAGAAAAGCAGACAATCTTTCATTGGTGGTCAACAAGCTACTCGTGAATACAGTGATAAGATGGCTGAACAAATGGATACATTCATTAAAACATCGTTAGAAGAGCATTATAAGGGTGTTGTAAATAGGCTCAAAGAGTATGGAGGTGCAATTGAAGGTATGGTTGCACTTTTATATAAAAAAGAGAATATTACAGGTGATGAAGTTAGAGAGATAATCATTAACTTTGAAAAAGAGAATAATATGAAATCTAAGGTTTCTGAGTCTGTTGATGAGATTAAAGAAGAGTTAAGAGAAGATGCAAAGATGGTAAAAAAAGATGAAAAAGATGAAGAGCAAACAAGCTAATTTAATATATATACTGCCAAATCTTTTTACGGCAGCTTCAATTTTTTCTGGTGTATTTAGTATCATTAGTGCAGTAAATGGTGAGTTTGACAAAGCTGCTTGGCTAATCATGTTATCTTTAATTCTTGATGGCATAGATGGAAGAGTTGCAAGACTTACAAATACTTGCTCAAAGTTTGGTGTTGAGTTTGATTCGTTAGCTGATATGGTAGCTTTTGGTGTAGCTCCTTCACTTTTAATGTACTTATTTATAGGTCATGAGTTTGGGCGCTTTGGTGTGGTGGCATCTGCCCTCTTTGTAATCTTTGGGGCTATTAGATTAGCTAGATTTAATGTTATGACAGTAAGTAGTGAACCTAGTGTTTTTATAGGTGTACCTATTCCTATAGCAGCTGTTTTTGTTTCTCTTCTTGTGTTACTTTTTGATAAATATGGACTTCATGATAATTACGGAATAGTTATAATGTTTTTATCTATGTTAGTATCAGTATTAATGGTTAGTAATATTCGCTACCCTAGCTTTAAGACAGTAGATTTATCTCCAAAACATGCAATGAAATCTTTTGTTTTTATCTTGTCTGCTTTGCTTTTTGTTTTTATGTACCCTATTGAGGGTTTTGCGTTATTGGCAGTTATATATATACTTTATGGAGTTGTTAGAACCATTGTACTTATGCCAAAAACATTTATAAAAAAGTAAAAGCTATTTTTGCTCTTTTTCAAAAAGTAGCTTTTCTAAGTCTATCTTAAAATCAAAATAACTAGAGTTAAAACCAGAATCTCCAACTCTTGCAAATTGAATTGCAGCACCTTCATTATTTTTAACTTCTAAGTAAAGTAAACCAAGAGCATAACGACTCTCTACAAATGTGTTATCTTTCATTTTGGCCAACTCTAATAAGGCAATAGCGTTTGCATGATGAGAAGCAGCAGTAGATGCAACTGCTCCGAGAAAAATAGTATAAGCATCTCTAACTTTTAAATCATCTATTAAGTGGTTAAATAGAGTATATGATTCTTCATAGGCTTTATCATAAAGCGATGCTAGAGCTAAAGCATTAGCTATCTCATGAGTTTGAGTATCTGTACTCTCAAGAACATCTCTAAGTTGTTTTCTTAAGAAATATAATCTACCTATTATTAGATTTTGTTGAATGTAAAGGTATCTTGTAATGTATGGACCATAATACAAATCATCAAAAGTCAACTTTTGTAATTTTAAATAATTTAATACTTTTTTCGCATACACCTTAGGTTTGAAATCTTTAAAGTGTGCATCTATGTACATAATATGCGAAAGTATCTCATTTGGCAGTAAGAGAGTTAGTTTATGAGAAGCTTTTTTAGCAATCTTATCATTTCCTAATTCTAAAGCTATGATAGTATCAAGAGCTAAGTATAAAGGTTTTTGCTTAAAGTCATTATCAAGCCAATCAGCGCTTGATAAAATGTTGTTATCGCTAATATTTAAAAGTGTTTTATAAAGATATGTTTTTTCACTTTCTTCTTCTAATGAAATAGAGTCTTTTACAATTACTGTTAGGTTTGTTGCATCCTTATGGATAAGTTGACTAGTCATAATAGCAAAAATACCAGCTAAATAATTTTTAGAGTCTAAATGAAAAGACAATATAAAATGCTTATTTGCTGCGTTAATGTCTCCCATTTGAGCATAAGTTAAAGCTAGGTTATACTGAAGAACTGAATGCTTAGGTTGGATGTTTGCTAGTCTTTTTAGCTCGGTATTTGCCTTTCTTAGTTTAAAAATAAGAGCATTTTGTATAGCTTTAACTATACCTTTGTTAACATTTGAAGATGAAGCACTTCTTCTTAAATATTGTTTAGCTGATGATGTATTGTTTATATAAATATTTGCATTTCCTTTTTGTATATAACTTATAGTCTTATCAGCATTAAAAATTTTATATGGAGCATAATAAAATATTTTTTGATAATTAAACAATTGTGAATTATTGATTTGTTTTCTATATCTAAGTTGTGCTTTTAGTGGGTCAAAAAGAGAATCTTTAAGTTTTACTTTTATAGGATAAGGCTTATAGACTTGCTCTGGAAACATATCTGTTACATTCTTTAGTTGTTTACTAGCTGTTGTAACTTGACCAGCTTTTAGATTTATAAATGCTTGAGCAATAGCTGCTTTAACAGGCTGTACATTTTTAATGATGGACTCTTTTAAATGTTTTTGAGCAAGTGTAATATCTCCAATCCTTGCATACAAAAGAGCAATATTAAAAGAATCATCAGTGTCAAAATCTTTCTCCATAGCTTCAATAGCTTTATAGTTATTTGAAAAAAGAGCATTTATTTTAGCTTTTAGATGTTTTTGGAATCTTGGGTATTCATCACTCGTTGGGTTTTTTAAGGCACTTAATGCCGCGTGATAATTCTGGTTATAGTAGCTTATAAGAGTGTAGTAGTAAGAGTATAAAGGAGAATCTTGTTCTTTGTATAAATATGAATGTGCCAAGTCTATATAGTATCTAAATTTTTTTTCATCTCCTAGATGCAAAGAACAAACAGCAGCATTTATGGCACTTACACATCTTTTTTCATCATTTAATATGGCTTTTTTAAAGGTTGTTAAAGCTAAAGCATAATCAGCATCTTTGAGTTGAGCTACACCCAAGTTATAAACAGAAATAGCTTCACTATATTGAGCAATTTTTTCATATAAAAAAAGTGCTTCATTTTTTGAACCAGTTGAGTAAAGATAGTTCGCTTTTGCTATCATATTTTCTAGTTTACTTGGTTCGACATGTACCTGTGTTTTTTCACTTAATTTATCTTCTATGAAGTTCATAGAAGTATTTTGCATCTGTACATCAGGTGATTTAAAAATAAAAAATAGTGCAATAACGATGATAAGTATAAGAACTATACCGCCAATAGCAAAAAGTAGTATTTTTTTCTTTTTTGAAGAACCTTCTGCTTGGCTTTGCTCTTCTTGGGGAGTTGTCTCAGGACCAGCAGCATCACTCTCTTCGATGATAATTATTTCTTCTGCTTCTTCTTCAGCCATCATATACCTTAGTTAGTGTTGTCTTTTGTAAGCAATAAAGGTGCCATTATTTTAGGTATTTAAAATTGAATTTACATCTCTAAATAAGGTTTCAGCACTTCAGGGATATCTATACTTCCATCTTCATTTTGATAATTTTCCATAATAGCTACAAGTGTACGACCAACAGCTAAAGAACTACCATTTAAGGTATTTACAAATCTGTTTTTCTTTCCATCTTTGTAGCGGATTTTTGCTCGTCTTGCTTGAAAATCTCTTGTGTTTGAGATAGAGCTTATTTCACGATACTGGTCTTGACCTGGTAACCAAACTTCAATATCTACTGTTTTAGCAGCTGAAAAACCTAAATCACCAGTACAGAGTTGAACAAGTCTGTGAGGTAATTCTAACGCTGTTAATATATCAGAAGCACAGTCAATCATCTCGTTAAATACAATATCGCTTCTCTCTTCTTTAGTGATACAAATTAACTCAACTTTGTGAAATTGATGTTGTCTTATCATACCTCGTGTATCTCTTCCTGCTGCCCCTGCTTCTTTTCTGTAACATGAGGTGTAGCCTGTCATTTTTATAGGAAGTACATCATAAGGTAGGATTTCACCTTGAAAAAGGTTTGTTAGAGGGACTTCAGCGGTTGGTATCATAAACATCTCTTGCCCTTCTATTTTGTATAAGTCATTTTCAAATTTTGGAAGTTGTCCTGTTCCTTCAAGTGCAGTTCTGTTTACCATATGAGGTACACTGACTTCTCTAAAACCTCTGCTACCATTAAAGTTAAGCATATAATTTATAAGAGCTCTTTCAAGTTTTGCACCCATGTCATAAGACACACTAAAACGACTACCTGAAAGTTTAGCTCCTCTCTCAAAATCTATCCACTCGTTTTGTTCTGCTAATTCCCAATGTTCTTTTGGAGTAAAACTAAACTTTTTTGGAGTTAAAATTTTTCTTATTTCAATATTGTCATCTTCATTTTTTCCATCTGGAACTTCATCATCTGGAATATTTGGAACTGCCATAGCGATATTTTCTAGTTCTTCTTGTTTAATTCTTTGAATATCTAGTGCTTGTGTTATCACAATCTTGTTAGCATCGACTCTTTGTTTTAACTCACTTATATCTTTACCTTCTCTTTTGTAAGCACCAAATTCTTTGCTCATAGAATTTTGTAAGGCTTGAAGTGTTTCAAAGTTTACTTTTGCTTTTTTTAGTTCTTCACTTTTGAGTTTTAAACTCTCAATAAGTTCTATTTCTACACCTTTTCTTTGTAGTTTTTTACTTACACTTTCAAAATCTTTTTGTAGTAGTTTTAAGTCAATCATAATTTTCCTGTTTATTTTAATATATCGTGAGCCAATTTAAATTGGTTTGCTGTCATTAAGTGAATTTTTGGATGATACTCTTTAAGCGAATCAAAAAGATTTTTACTAAGTTCAAATCCAACTTTGTACTCTTCTTCTTCGCCCTTCTTATTTGCAACTCGTAGGGCTTCTATCCAAGAGTTTGGAACATTAATTCCCGGTACATGAGCAGATAAAAACTGAGCGGTTCTTAGTTTTGTGATGGGGAAGATGCCAAAAATCAACTCTGAGTGTTTGTTGTATTTTTGAGATTCTTTATTTGCACTTGCATGTATGTCTAAGAGTTTTTTTGCATTTTCTAAACTATATAAAGGTTGAGATATTATGCCTTTTGCTCCATGTCGTATCTTTTTTTGCATCTTTTTTTGAAGTGTTTTAGGATTTTTGGCATAAGAATTTACAACAGCAAAAGGGTAAATATATTTTGGTTTATGAACAAAAGGCTTTCCAGCATAACTAAGTCCGCTATTAAAAGAGGCTATTATATCTAGCAAAAGTGTGCTATCTGCTTCAAAAACACCCTTGGCATGAGGTTGGTCTGAGATTGTAGCAGGGTCACCAGTCAGTGCTAAAATTGCTCGTATATCTACTTCATTTGAACCAAGTAAATCAGACTGCAAGGCTATTTTATTTCTATCTCTCATGCTCATTGTTGCGATTACAGGCTTATTAAACTTGTCTTGTAACATTTTAGCAGCAAAAAGAGAGTTGTACTTTAGTTTTGCTAAAGGATTGTCTGTTGTTGTAAAAGCATCTACATAATTTTGCAGTCCTAAAGCTTCGATTTTCTCAATTATTGGAGCAAAAGTAGGTGAGTGAGCTGGTGTAGTTTCAAGGGTAATATATGTGCTGTTTTGCAATTTATTCATAAGTATATCAAACAAAAAAAATCCTAAATCTATATAATTGGCTATAATTGCGACATTATAACAAAAGTGAGTGATATAAATGCTAAAACTAGCTGTATTTGATTTTGATTCTACCCTGATGGACGGTGAAACGATAGACTTTTTTGCTGAAGAATTAGGAATTGGTGAAGAAGTTTCTCGTATAACAGAAGAAGCAATGAGTGGAAGACTTGATTTTTTTGAATCTTTACAACAACGCGTGGGACTTTTAAAAGGTTTAGACTTATCAATAGTTGAAAAAATAAGCCATAATTTACCATATATGAATGGTGCAGTTGAGTTAATACAAGAGCTAAAAAAACGAGGTATAAAAGTAGTTTGTTTTAGTGGTGGTTTTAGAACTGCCACAGGTTTTGCGAAAGACATCTTAGGCTATGACGCTGATTTTGCAAATGTGCTTCATCATAAAGATGGCAAACTTACAGGGCTTGTTGGCGGAGATATGATGTTTAACTTTTCAAAAGGTGATATGCTAGTAAGACTTCAAAACATACTTGGCATTACACAAGAAGAAACATTAGTTTGTGGTGATGGAGCAAATGACTTGAGTATGTTCGCTCATGCTGGGACAAGAGTAGCTTTTTGTGCTAGAGAGGTTCTAGAAAAAGAAGCAAATATCATTATAAAAGAAAAAGATTTAACAAAAATATTAGAAGAAATTAATAATAGGAATATATAGATGCTAGAAAATTCAGTTTGGAAACAGTATAACGATGAGAATAACTTTAGACAGATGCTTGCAAGATTTTGCAAGATGGACATTGAAAGTTTTATAGAGGATGATAAGATTTTATATGGTGTATTAAAATCTAAACTTACAAAAAAAGAGTTAAAACTATTTGCAATGGATAGTGCTCAAATGGAAGTAAAAGAACTAATAGATGTTATGTCTATTAATGAAGAAGAGTTAGAAAAAGCAAAATATAAACTATATAAAAAACTAAAACAAGATAAAGTTCGTTTAAGTTTTAGAGCTAGTTCAATAGTATCTTAAAAGATACTCTTCTGGACTTGTCTTTGTCCTCATATTTTCCTTGCATAACATTTTTGGAATAGCTAAAACCACTACCTTTGAGTATATTTGTTAGCCATTTTTGTGTTTTCAGGTTTTGATTTTTAAATATATAACTAAGAGTTGAATATGAACGACTCATAGATAATTTTTCATTTTTTAAGTATCTAGAAGTAAACTTTGCTCCACCCCATTCACTAGAAGTATGACCATTTATTTCTAGGACTTCTATATATGATTGGTATTTTTTAAGAAATGGTATGAGTTTATTTGAAAAATTATTCAAATAATTTTTTTGCTGAGTAGTAAGTTCAAATTTAGAAACTTTAAAATATAAATTATGGTCTATAAACTCAATACTTAAATCTTTTTTTATCACTATTTTATAAGATGCTATCTCTTGTTTAAATAACTCTATAAGTTCTTCGTAAATGTTTATAACTTTTGTTGATTTTTGGGCTATTGTTGCATCTCTATTTAACTTTACAACCCACATATTTGAGCTTTGAGAATCTTTATGCGTGTTTATCCCTGCCGCGGCTGCTTGAGAGTTTCTTAGAATTGTAACTGCGTTAAAAATATCATAGTTCTCATCACCAAAATGTTCTTGGTGTAACATACCTAAACTAGAGTCAAATAGCATTACTAAGGCATCTGTATTGTAAGCATCTCTTACATAACCTACCCCTATGAGTGAGCCATCAGAGTACTCTTTTATATCCTTTAAACCACTAGCGTAAGTGGTAGAAATCGTTGTGTCAATAAGAACATTTTTTTGAAGGTCAAATTTTATAAGTCTAATCTGATCTTTGTTCATATCATCTTTATGTGAGAGTGATAGTAAAAAGTTGTTATCTCTAAGTTTTATGATTTTATGAGGAGTGATAACACCATCAGTTTTGTAATGTTTCAACCAAATCTTATTTCCATTTTCTGTTATGCGCATAAGTGTTATATTTTTATTTTTCTCATAACTAGTTGTGCTAAGAACTAAGATAGAACCATCAAAAGCTTCAACAGCATCTATACCTCTGTCATCATACATAGTTCCGTATTTTTTGCTCCAAAGTTTTCTACCATCTTTGCTAAATCTAGTTAAGTAAATATCATTTAAACCAAGTCCAGTTTCAAAGAGAGAATCATGGCTAGAACGAGATGTTATAGAACTACCAATAGCTAAAACACCGCCATCACGAAGTCGTATAAGATTACTCATCCTGTCATAATTTTTTGTGCCAAACATTTTAGTAAAAATAGGAGTACCACTTGAGTCAAGTTTTAAAATTAGGAGTGAACCATCTAGTGTATAACCACCAACAAAGTAACCATTTGATGGAGTTTTAACTAAGGCGATAGCCTCACTGAATTTAGACATTTTAGAAGATTTATTTATGGTTAAGTTTGCGTAATTATCAATTTTAAGTAGATGCATCTGTGAGCCGAAAGCATCTGATACGCTAGAAAGATATTCGAAAGCATTTGTATAAGTCTTACTTTTTATTTTTGACTCTTTATAGTTTCTTGATATTCCAACAGCACTTATCTGCCCGTCATAATCCTGAGTAACATCAAAAAGAGCATCATTAAATGGCTCATTTACAATAACTGAAAAATCAGAACTTTTTGAGTAAAGCGAAGTTAAAATAAATAGGAAGAGAAGAATTTTATGCATTTGAGTACTTTTTTACTTTTTATATAGCAAAAAATATTCCTAAATTATTTGGTTGAGTAGTAATTCCTATGCAAAGCATAGGAATTTGAAGGGTTGAAAACCTATCTTAAGTTTTCAAACGGTTGAGTTATAACTTGTTTGCGAGTAACTGTATATGGAACTAGTGCTGCTGCTCTAGCTCTTTTGATTACTGCTGAGATCATGTCTTGGTGTCTTTTACAGTTTCCTGTTAAACGACGAGGCATAATTTTATAACGCTCAGAAAGTGAGAAACGCAAAGTTCCTACTTCTTTGTAGTCCATAAAATCAACTTTTGATTCACAATATTTACAAAATCTTTTTTTGTATTTTCTTTTTTCTGCCATGGTATTTCCTTTATATATTATTTCACCCCAAGGGCACTTGTCCTTTTAGTCGGGCGTCTAAAATGGAATTTCATCTTCATCGATGTCAATCACAGGAACATCATTGCTACTAGGCATCTGACGACTTTGCGCATTTGCATTTTGCTGATAGCTTTGTTGTTGAGTTTGTTGCGCTTTAGGCTCATTGTTCCCATAGCTTGGTTCTTGCTTCTGGTAACTTTGGTTTTGTTGAGGAGGAGGGTTATAGCTTTGCGCATTCTGCCCAGCAGGAGCTTGGTATCCACCACCTTGATTATCACCTTTAGAGTCTAGCATTTGCATAGTTTCAACAACTACACCATGTTTAGAGCGTTTTTGTCCATTTTGATCGGTCCATTGGTCAAATTGAAGTCTTCCTTCTACTAGGATTTTACTTCCTTTACGAAGGTATTGGTTAGCGATTTCGGCACTTCTAGCAAAAAAAGTTATATCTACAAAACATACTTCTTCTTTTTTCTCACCATTGCTAGTGAATTTACGACTAGTAGCAATAGCAGTTTTTGCTATCCCCATACCACTTTGAGAGTATCTTAGTTCGATATCTCTAGTTAAGTTTCCAACTAATATGACTTTATTAAACATGAACTTTCCTTAATCTATTTAGCTTAACTGATTACTCAGCTTTTGCTACTTCTTCTGTTGCTGCTGGAGTTTCTTCAACCACTGGAGCTTCTGTTACTACTGCTGGAGTTTCTTCAACCACTGGAGTTTCCTCTTTAGGTGCTTCTTCTTTAGCAGGTATTGCAGCTTTTTTCTCAGCTTTTTGAACTAGTTGATTCCATGCTGTAATCTCACGATTTGAATCGTACTTGATAGTTATAAAACGAAGAAGGTCTTCGTTGATACGGAAGCGTCTTTCGATTTCAGTAATTGCAGATGGAGCAATAGAATAATATATAACATGGTAATAACCACGCTCATTTTTATCAATAGGGTATGCTAATTTTCTCATTCCCATAGAGTCTGTAGTAGCGATTTCGCCACCGTTAGAAGTAATTATTTCTTCGATAGCTTTGATGCTAGCTTGGATTTCTTCAGCTGTAAATGTCGGTTTAACGATAACTAAGTTTTCGTATTTTCTCATAGAGTATAATCTCCTTTTGGTATTTGCCGTATTGGCATTGTTTCTACTTTCGGATATGAATATATCATCATAAATAATGATACAAATAGAAAGGAACTCGCGATTATACATAAAAGACACTTAAAAGTACATCTAAGATATAGATACTTTTCATTTTGCCATATTAGGGTTATTATTTTTACTTTTTTTGGTATAGTTATAAAAAATTTGGAGATATTTACTTAAAATGGCAAAAAGAAGAAAGAAAAAAACTACTAACAATTTTTTAACATACTTAGCATGGTTTTTAGCGATCATTGCGATTATATTAAGTTCACTAGTTGCTGGATATTATTTTGGATATGAAGACGCAAAAGAAGAGATGGCATCTAAAACAAAATATGAAAAGAACAAAAGACTTTCAGTTCTAAAAAAGCTAGAAAAAATAAGTTCTAAAAAAACTAGAACTACTGTAAATGAAAAACTTAAAAAAGTTCTAAAGCAAGAGAGTAAAGCTTTTGCTGGAGCATCCCATGAGTATGGAGATATATCACTTCCTCAAGCTCCAAAACCGCCTTTAAGAATTAAAAGAGAAGTCAAAAGAGTATCAACAAAGCCAAAATTAGCAATCATCATAGATGATGTTAGTGTTCTCTCTCATGTTAATGCCATCAAAAGTTTAGGTATTCCTTTAACAATGTCATTTTTACCACCTAGCTCATTTCGTCCAAATTCTGCACAGTTGGCATCTAAAGAAAAAATATATATGGTGCATCTACCTTTAGAAGCACAAAATTTTAGTGCCGAAGAGCCTTTAACTTTAAGAATAAGTGATTCAGATGCTAAAATCTCTCAAAGAATCTTAAAAATAAAACAAATGTTTCCTCGAGTAGCATATCTAAATAATCACACAGGAAGTAAGTTTACAGCAAATGAGTTAGCTATGAATCGTCTTTTGTACGCACTTAAATCTCAAAATATAAACTTTATAGACAGTAGAACAACTGCCCAAACAAAAGCACCTAAAGTTATGAAAAATCTTGGTTTAAACTATGTAGCAAGAGATGTTTTTTTAGACCATGACATGGACAAAGTGTCTATAAAACTGCAGATAAAAAGAGCGATAAAAATCGCAAAACTACATGGAACAGCCATAGCTATTGGGCATCCACATGCAAACACACTTTTAGCTTTACATGAGTCAAAAGCTTTGTTTAAAGATGTTGAGTTGGTTTATATAAATAGGCTTTACTGATGAACTTAGTTCAAGAAAAAATAGTTGAATTGGAGTCCATGAAAAACTATCCGAAACAACTTTTTTTTAGTGGAAACCTTGAACTGTTAAAAAAAACAAAAATCTCAATAGTTGGAAGTAGAAAACCCTCGAAATATTCTCGTTTGCTTACACACAAGATAGCTTCAACTTTATCAAAAAATGGTGTCTGTGTTGTTAGTGGTGGAGCAATGGGCATAGATGCTATTGCTCATAAAAGCGCTGGAGAAGAGAATACAATTTCGGTTCTTCCATGTGGCATAAATATCAAATACCCTTCAATCAACAAAAACTTGTTAGAAGGTATTGAAAAATCAGGATTATTACTTAGCCAGTTTGAAAAAGATTTCAGAGCAACTCCATGGAGTTTTGTAGTTAGAAATGAAGTTGTTGTAGCTCTTGGAGATGTTTTAGTGGTTATAGAAGCGGAGTTAAAGAGTGGAAGTATGAGAAGTATAGAAATTGCTTTAAAAATGGGTAAAGAAATTTTTGTAATTCCTCATAGGGTAGGGGAAAGTGAAGGGACAAATGAGCTTTTAAAATTAGGTAAAGCTAAGGCTATTTACGATGTTGATGAGTTTGTTTCTAGATTTGCGTCTAGTGAAGTTTTAGAAAAAAAAGTTGATGATTTTATAGAGTTTTGTCAAACAAATCCTACTTATGATGAAGCTTTAAAAATCTTCCCTCAAAGAGTTTTTGAGGCTGAGTTAAATGGTGATATAAATATTCAAAATGGTAGAGTTCTTCCTAGTTGATTTTATAGTATCAACATTGCATCGCCGTATGAGTAAAAACGGTACTCATTTTTTATAGCCTCTGCATAAAGTTCTTGTGTTTTATCTACTCCAACAAAAGAAGCAACTAGCATTAAAAGAGTTGATTTTGGAAGGTGAAAGTTTGTGAGTAAATGATTTACTCTTGAAGGTTTGTTGTTTGGATGCAAAAATAGATTTGCCTCGCCTCTTTGAATTTTGCCATGTTTTTCATAAAACTCTATGGTTCTTGTTGATGTTGTTCCTATGCTAAGGATTGAAGTGTTTGAGTCTAAAAGTTTTTTTGCTTTGTCTGAGATGTCATAATATTCAGAGTGCATCGGATGGTCTGTGATTGTTTTTACTTCAACAGGTTTAAAAGTCCCACTTCCTACATGAAGCGTGATAAAAGCATGAGTGTAATTATCGCATATCCTTTTGTGTTGTTCTTGCGTGAAATGTAAAGAAGCTGTTGGTGCTGCAACTGCACCTTCTTCTTTTGCAAAAACGCTTTGATACTCAGAAACATCTTGCGTAGTATCTTCTCTTTGTATGTATGGAGGTAGTGGAATATGCCCTATTTTATCTATTATGGGAAGTAAATCTTCAAATCTTAAAAGCTTAGTTTTAATGTAAAAGTTTACAACTCTACTGCCATCATCTTTAATCTCTTTTACAACTGCTATTAAATTTGCATCAAAGTAAATCTTAGTATTTGGTTTTACTTTACCCCGTATATATACATTTATATTGTTAGCATCTAGAGGTCTGTTTATGAGGAGTTCTATCTTGCCGCCACTTGATTTTTTACCAAATATTCTAGCTTTTATAACCTTTGTGTCATTAAAGATTAAAGCACAGTTCTTTGGGATAAATTTTTCAAAATCATAAAAATATGTATGCGTTACTTCATTAGTTTTACGGTTATAAACTAAAAGTTTTGCATTATCTCTTGGACTTGCTGGGTGAGTTGCTATGAGTTTTGAAGGAAGGGTAAAGTCATAGCTAGAAGTTAGGAGTTCTTTTTTAGTGTTCATATATTTGCCTCGATTAATACTATTTTAATCGAAAATTATTCGCTCTTTTTCTCTATGGCAGTAATCTCTTTTTCCTCATCTTCATCTTCATCATCTTCGTCCTCATCTTCAAGTGGAGGAGCTGGATTTACCATTCTAACTATAATAATAGAAATACCGTAAAGTATGATAAGTGGTCCTGCCATGAGTAGTTGAGTTAGAACATCTGGTGGAGTCAAAAGTGCAGCAACGACAAAAATAATTATAAGTGCATACTTAAAAAATGCTATCATCATTCTATCATCTATGAGTCCTAAGAGTGCTAAAAAGTAGGCAAAAACAGGAAGCTCAAAAGCTAAACCAAAACCAAACATGATTTTTGTAAAAAAGCCAACATAGTCTTCTATATTTATGAGTGGCGTAAACTTGAAACTACCAAAGGTTATGAGAAAGTCAAAACCAAAAGGTGTAACTATATAGTAGGCAAACAAAACACCAACTAAAAACATTACCGTTCCACCAACTATAAAAGGTATAAGCATCTTTTTTTCATTTGCATAAAGTCCAGGAGCAATGAAAAGCCAGATTTGAGAAAGTATAATAGGTAAAGCCGCGACAATAGCAGCAAAAAACGAAACTTTTAGTGCAACAAAAAATGCTCCACCTACTTGAGAAGTAGTAACCATTCCCTCAGCAGCGTGAACAGACTTTTTACCAACTTCTGTGAGTGCCATGTTTAAAGGCTCAACCATCCATTCTAGTATTGGTTCGTGAAAGTAAAACATTACAAAAAACATAGTAACTAGGCTTACTGCTGAAATACCAAGCCTTTTTCTTAGTTCTATGAGGTGAGGTTTTAAATCATCAAACATCTTTTGTATCTTCTTTATTTATAGTTTTTTTCTTAAATGTTACTTTTTCTTCTTTAGGACTTTCTTTTTTCTTTTTAGGTTCTATTAAATCATCTAAAAAGTCATCATTTAGATTTGTTAGAGATGGAGCTATCGAGCTGATATCAGTAGCTTGTTTTATCTCATTTGTAGCTTTTAGCAACTCTTTTTTATAGGCAAGTGCTTCTTCTTTTATATCTGCAACATTCATTTCTTGTTCTATAGAGTCTTTAACAGTTCCTATGGTTTTCTTAAGACCTCTAAAAAATTTAGCAATTTCAACCATAGCTGTTGGAAGTTTATCTGGACCTAAAAAAAGGATAGCAAGAACAGCAATAAAAAGTATTTCAGTAAAACCCATACCAAACATATTAAACCTTCAAAATTTTTAATTTATGGATTTTAGCAAAACTATCCTTAAGAGGATAAAAATAGAGCGAGTTCATCTGCTAAAAGATACTCAAAATTGTATAAAATGTTGTTTTTTAAAGAAAGTTTTTTTTCTTGAACTAAAATATTTGCTCGTATTTGTTCATGTTTATTAAGTATATTCATCTTTACCCCAACACAAGAACGAAAACCTAAAAATATTTTTTCCATTTTCATATCTTCTTGGCTTAACTCTTCCTCTTTAGCTTCAAGTGGACTTTTTATGTAATCTTCTAAAATAACACAAGGATAAAATCTTTTATTAGCCAGTTTACCAACTGCTCCACTTCCAAGACCAATATAATCTTCATAGTTCCAATAGCCAAGATTATGTGTGCTTTGGTAAGAGCCAAAATTACTAATTTCATATTGCTTAAATTTATGTGATTTTATTTCATCAAAAAGCCATGAAGTAAGTTTTAAATTTTCTTTTGACATTTGTGGTTTTGACTCAAAAGGTGTTCCCTCTTCTATGGTTAGGGCATAAGCACTTAGATGATTTATGGGAAGAGAAAAAGCAGTTTTTAAATCCTCTTTTAACAACTCTTTAGTATCTCCAAAAGTAGCATAAATCAAATCAAGTGAGATATTTTTAATACCAACTTTTTTTGCGTTAGTTATGGCATTTATAGCATCTGTCTTGTTGTGAGCACGATTTAGTAGTTTTAGTTTTTCATCATTAAAACTTTGCACGCCAAAACTTATGCGATTTACACCAAGTTTACGCATCCCTTTTAGCCACGCAAAAGTAGCACTATTTGGATTTGCTTCACTTGTTATTTCTATATTTGCATCTAGGTATGGAGTAAGTAAGTCAAATAAAGATTTATAAAGTTTTGGCTCAACAGTAGAAGGAGTCCCTCCACCAATAAATATGGTTTTGATACTTTTTCTTTTTGCGTGAAACCTGTTTAACTCGTGTTTTAGTTGTTTTGCTAAAGCTTGCATATAAGATATTTTTAGGTGAAATTTATCAACATAAGAGTTAAAAGCGCAGTAAGAACACTTAGAATCGCAAAAAGGGATATGAATATAAAGTAACATAGTGCAAGTATAACAGATTTTAATATCTATAAAAGCATATAACAATATAATTGTACATGAAAGATGTTGTACTCTTAAAAAATATAAAACTTCTCTATGTTGAAGATAATGATGATGTCCGAGAATCAACATTAGATATTCTCAGGTTATATTTTAATGATATTGTTGTTGCTAAAGATGGAGAAGAGGGTTTAGCTATATACAAAGAACATAACGCATCTATTTCAACATGTTTTAAACTTATTATTAGTGATATTTCAATGCCAAATATGGATGGTGTTGAGATGAGTAAAGCTATAAAAAAGATAAACCCAAGTCAGTCAATTATACTACTTACTGCACATAAAACTGAAAATTATATTATAGATGCCATAGATGCTGGAGTAGATAAATTTATTATCAAACCAATTTTAAGCATTGATAAATTCATATCTCCCATCTTAGAGTTAAGCAAAAAGATAGAGTGTGTACAAAAATTCAAAGAAAAAGAGTTTTACTTAAAACAAAAAAATCAAATTATTGATGAAAATGTTCTTATGACCATAACTGATTTAGATGGATACATACTAGAAATTTCTAATGCATACTTGGACTTTACTGGTTTTAAGCTAGATGAAGTTATTGGTAAAACACATAGGCTCTTTAGAAGCGAAGATGCTGATGATGAGATTGTAAAAAATCTTTGGGAAACGATACTAGAAGATAAAAAGTGGACAGGTAAACTAAAAAATAACAAATATAGTGGAGAAGAGTACTGGATAAAACAGAAAATTTCTCCTCTTTTTGATATAAATAATGAAAAAATTGGCTATACAGCAATCTCAAGAAATATAACAAATACTACAAAACTACAAGAAATATCCATTACCGATGCCTTAACAGATATACATAATAGACGCTATTTTGACTACTCTTTAAAAAGAGAGTTTAAAAGTTCGGCGTGGAGAAAAGAAAACTTTGCTCTTTTAGTTATTGATGTTGATTATTTTAAAAACTATAATGAGTTATATGGTCATTCCCAAGGTGATAAAATTTTAAAAACGATTGCCACGCAGATGAAAGGTTATATAAACTATACTATCCAAGATGTTTTTAGAATTGGTGGGGAAGAGTTTGCTATATTTATAACAGATTGCAGTAATGAAGAAGTTAAAAAGATATCTTTAGAAATAGTAAAAAAGGTAGAGTCACTTAAACAAGAACATAAAAAAAGTAAAATATCAGACTATATAACAATCTCAATAGGTGCAGTTAATATAGATGGGTTTAATCACAAAATTAGTAATGATGATATTTACAATTTAGCAGATAATAATCTTTATAAAGCAAAACAACAAGGAAGAAATAGAGTTGTATTTAATGAAGATATCAAAAATGCCAACTTGTTTAAAGATTTAGATGTTGTAACAAAACTACCAAATAGACAATCTCTTATCCATAATTTAGAACTTCTTCAAGAAGAAACTATGTTAATTTTACTTCATGTAAATCAAATCAATACCATAAAAGATTTATACGGTATGGAAATAGTTTCAAATATGATATTTAAAAAAGCGCAATGCTTAAGTGAGATAATAATTGATGATAATGTTACTTTATATAGTTTAAATATGCATGAATTTGCAATCTTGATTAGTTCAAAAAATATATTTAAAAAGTATTTGGAACTTTTGAAATACACGATATTAATCAACCATGAAGAAAATAGTTATACCGATGAGGAAGAATTCCTTGTGTCAGACTTCACAGCAGGTGTAGCTTATGGTATAGATGATTTGTTTAATCATGCAGATGTGAGTTTACAAGAAGCTATAATGGCTAGAAAAAGTTTAGTGATTTACAACAAAAATCAAACAACCATAGAGCTTCAAAAATCAATTATTAACAGAATTAGAGTTTATAAAAAAGCACTTCACAGTGGTAATATAGTTCCTTATTTTCAGCCAATTATAGATATCAAAGACAATAGTGTCTTAAAGTATGAAGCACTTGCTAGACTAATAACTGAAGATGGAGAAATAGTTTCTCCATATTATTTTTTAGATTCTGCAAAATATGATAATACCTTTGAGTTTTTTACAAGACAGATGATGCAAAAAGTATTTGCAGTTTATGCAAATAAAAAAGCGAATATTTCTATTAATATCACTTATGAAAATATCACTTCACCAACAATGGTAGAGTATATAAAAAATAGACTTGAAAAGTATGGTGGAGAGGGCATAACTTTTGAGATTGTAGAGTCTGAAGATATTGAAAACTATGAACTAATAGAAGAGTTTATCTTGATGTTAAAAGAGTACGGTTGTAAAGTTTCTATTGATGATTTTGGTTCAGGATATTCTAACTTTACACACATTATAAAACTAAACATTGACTATATTAAACTCGATGGTAGCTTAATAGAGAAGCTTTTGGTTGATAAAACGGTTGAGTATATGGTTGAAGCTCTTTTAGTCTTTGCAAGGAATGCAAATATCAAAACAATAGCAGAGTTTGTTAGTACAAAAGAGATAGATGCTAAGGTTAGAGAGATGGGTGTTGATTATATTCAGGGTTATTATTATGGTAAGCCAAAACCACCGCAGAGTTATAGCTTAATTTAATAGCATCTTTAGTATAATCGCGATTATAAAAAATCAGGTGTGTTAATGAGTAAAAAAAAATTATATCGTCCTAATGTTGCGATGATTGTAGTGTCAAATAATTACCCACAAAAAAAAGAAATTTTTATAGCACAAAGAAATGATTTTGATGAGATATGGCAATTTCCTCAAGGTGGCATAGATGCTGGAGAAGAAGTTAAAGAGGCTATGTTTCGCGAACTTGAAGAAGAGATAGGCACAAAAAAAGTAAAAATAATTGCCGAGTATCCAGAGTGGATTTCATACGATTTCCCTTTAAAAATAGCTAAAAAAATGAAACCTTATAAAGGTCAAACGCAAAAATATTTTTTAGTTAAACTAAAAAAAAGTGCTAAAATAGATATAAATACTTCTCATCCAGAATTTAGTGATTTTAAATTTGTGAGTGTTGATGAAGCCTTAGGTATGAGTGCTTCTTTTAAACAAGAAGTTTACAAAATAGTGATTAAACATTTCAAAAAAGAAGGTTACCTTTAGATGTTAATAGTACAAAAATTTGGTGGAACAAGTGTCGGTGATTTAGATCGTATAGCAAATGTGGCTGCTCGTGTAGCGCAAACAAAAAAAGATGGCAATGATGTTGTTGTTGTTGTTTCTGCTATGAGTGGAGAAACGAATAAGCTAGTAGGATATGCTGAACATTTTTCATCTAATCCAGCTAGAGCAGAGATGGATATGTTACTTAGTTCTGGTGAGCGAGTAACAGCATCTCTACTTTCTATCGCTTTAAATGAGATGGGATATGAAGCTACTTCAATGACAGGAAGAAAAGCAGGAATCTTAACGGACAACCTACATACAAAAGCGCGTATAGAAGAGATTAACCCAAGTGTTATGAAAAAAGCTCTAAAAGAGGGTAAGATTATTGTAGTTGCTGGTTTTCAGGGTGTAAATGAAAATGGTGATGTTACAACTCTTGGTCGTGGTGGAAGTGACCTTTCTGCCGTTGCAATAGCAGGAGCATTAGAAGCTGACCTATGTGAGATATATACAGATGTTAGTGGTATCTACACAACTGACCCACGCATAGAGCCAAAAGCTAAAAAACTTGATAGAATTTCTTATGATGAGATGCTTGAGTTAGCATCTCTTGGAGCAAAAGTACTTCAAAACCGTTCTGTTGAGTTGGCAAAAAAGTTAAATGTAAATTTAGTAACAAGAACAAGTTTCTCAGATGAAGAGGGAACATTAATAACAAAGGAAGAAAATATCATGGAAAAACCTGTAGTTAGCGGAATAGCATTAGATAAAAATCAAGCTCGTATATCTTTAATGGGTGTGGCTGACAGACCTGGTATAGCGTCAGACATTTTTACAAAATTGGCAAATAGTGATATAAATGTAGATATGATTATCCAAAACAAAGCACATGATGGAACTACAAATATAGACTTTACGGTTCCTATGGGTGATTTAAATGCTGCAAAAGAAGTTGTTTCTGTATTTCTTAAAAATAATGACATAGAAGCTGAATCATATAACGATAAAATATGTAAGGTTTCTATAGTTGGTGTAGGTATGAAATCTCACACAGGTGTGGCTGCAAAAGCTTTTTCAACACTTGCGGGAGAGAATATAAACATAAACATGATTTCAACATCAGAGATAAAACTTTCAATGATTATAGATGATAAATATGCTGAACTTGCTGTAAGAAGTCTGCATAACGCCTATGAGTTAGATAAGTAAAAAATTATGAATTCATCAGATTTCGCACAATGGAGTTTAGATGTTATAAGAGAAGAGGGTGCAAGTCTTAGTTGGCTTGAAGAACAGCGCTTTGACTGGACAAATCCTCTCTCTTTAGCCTTAGAACAAATTTTAAACTCAAAAACAGTTATTTTAATAACTGATGAAAAACGAAAATGGTTTGAGAGTTACATATTAACTTCTATTAACACTTTAAAGCTTGATAGACCACTCCTACCCATTGTAAGCATAGATAGTTTGTATCAACATTACTCTTATATAAATGGTGGAGAAATGATTGATGTTGTTGAAGATATGATTTCACTTTCTTATAAAGATGATTATATTTTTTGGTATGTTGGCAAGGGTGATGATAAACGAGCAGATATAGCAAAAAGACAAGATAGTAGTTATTTTTGGATATTTGATGAAGAATTTCATAATGGTTTTACTTTAAAATCTCATGATAAGATGCTTGATATAAAACTTTTACAACTTTACAAACTTTTTGACGCATCTCTAAGTGCTGCGATGTTTGGAGAAGTTGATGTCAGTTCATGAGGTTGTAAGAGGGCATATCTTAATTGCTAGTGATGTAGAAGCTCAGTTTCATAAACTTCAAGAATCTTTAAAACCACATAGAGTAGTTGGCTTTATTGAGGATAAATTTTTAATTGAACATGCAAAGGCAGTTATAGCTGAGGCATACATAAGTGAATCAAGTATAAAGTATATAGTCTTAGGTGCTTTAGAGTTTCATGTAGTTTCTCAAAACTCACTTTTAAAAGTTTTTGAAGAACCTCCTAGAAATATAGAGTTTATTATCATAACTCCAACTAAATCAAACCTTCTTCCTACTGTTCGCTCAAGACTTCCAATCAAAAAAACTAAAAATATTAGTAAAATTTATGAATGCGAATTAAACTTTTCAAAACTTAGTTATGAAGATGTTTTTACCTTTTTAAAGAAACATGCTTGGACAAGTAGAAACGAAGCCAAAGAGTTACTAGAATCTCTTTATCACAGAGCAACAGTTGTTGACATGTTGATACTATCTCAAAAACAGCTAGATAATTTTGACAAGGCATATAGACTCTTAGAGCTAAACTCAAAACCACAAAATATTTTAACGCTAGTTCTTATGGGTTTTATAGATGCAAATTAATAAACTATCAAATAGTATAGATGCTAAAGAGTATTTAAAAAGACTTGGAGTTGATGGTGGTGGAGTTGATATACTAGCTTCTAAGATGGCTTATCATGTCATATATATAAAAGATTTACATGTAGGTGGGGCAAATATTTTAAAGCAAGATGCCCTTTCTATCGGAGCAGATTTAGCTGTGCCTCGTGGAACTGTTTTAGCCATTACACCTTTAGTAGATTGTATATTAATTGCCACCTCAAAACAGTTAAAAATTCTAAGTAAAAAAGAACTCTCACAACCCTTTGGACTTAAAGAACTTGCAAAAAAACTTTCTTTTATAAACAAAGTAAAAAAGCCAAAGTGTGTAGAAATTATGGGTGTTATAAATGCAAATAATGATAGTTTTTTTAGCGGAAGTAGATTTGTAGATGCCAAGGCAATAGATGCAATTATAAAAATGATACAAGATGGTGCAAATATTATAGATATTGGTGCTGTGTCCTCCTCTCCAAATAGTTTAAGTGTAAGCGTTGAAGAAGAGTTAAATAGAGTTAAGCCAATCATAGATGCTATAAAAAAAGAAAACCTTTATGAAAAAGCCAAATTTTCCATTGATAGTTATGAGCCAAAAGTTATAGAGTATGCACTTGATAATGGTTTTAAAATACTTAATGATATAACAGGTTTAGCCAACGATGAGCTTTGTAAACTTTGTGCTAGTTATGATGCGACAGCGATTATCATGCATATGCAAGGAACTCCTTTAACTATGCAAAAAGAGCCAAAATATGAAAGTGTTTTAAGTGATATTTATAAATTTTTTGAGCAAAGAATACAAAAAGCGCAAAGTTTTGGAGTTAATGATATAGTTTTAGATATAGGAATAGGGTTTGGAAAAACACTAGAGCATAATCTTATGTTAATAAAACATTTAGAGAACTTTTTAACTCTTGATAAACCACTATTAGTGGGAGCTTCTAGAAAATCAATGATAGATAAGATATCTTCATCTTTAGTACAAGATAGGCTAGCAGGAACGCTAACTCTTCATCTAGAGGCTATTAAAAATGGAGCTTCTATGATTAGAGTTCATGATGTTTATGAACATACACAAGCTATAAAGGTACAAGAGGCTTTAAATAAAACCTAAGCCATAATACCTTTAATCATAAAAAATAATAAACCTGCTAAAACAGCTGCTGCTGGAACTGTAACAACCCAAGCAGTAATGATTTTTTTGATAGCATCTCTTTTAACATACTCTACTTTTTTAGTTTGTTTTATATGCTTTTTTGTGGCTTTTATGAGTTTTTCTTCAACTGCCATAAATTTATACAGCTCAACTATTCTCTCATAATCATTTTGATTTTTATTATCTTTATCCTCTAATGTAAGGCGTTCTGCATGGTAAGCATTTAGATTTTTCTTTTCATCTTTTATGGTCAGTTTATCATCAGCAATAGTAGGTCTGTTATCAGTTAGGTGTAACCATTCTCTTAAGAAACCAACTCCAAAAACACCACCGATAGCAATATGAGTAGAACTCACAGGAAGTCCTAGCTGAGAAGCGATTATAACTGTAATAGAAGCCGCCATTGCTACGGAGAAGGCTCTTATTTGGTCAAGGTCTGTGATTTCAGAGCCAACAGTTTTTATGAGTTTAGGTCCATAAAGTGCTAAACCAAGAGCGATACCTAAGGCTCCAACTCCCATAACCCAAATAGGTATAGATGCTTTAGTAGAGATGCCTCCATTTATAACTGCGTCATTTATCGCAGCTAAGGGTCCTATGGCATTTGCTACATCATTTGCACCATGAGCAAAACTAAGCAGGGCTGCTGCAAAAATCAAAGGGATAGTGAAAAGAGAATTTACAGATGCTCTGTTGTTCTCAAGCATCGTTGAGTTTGACTTTAGTCTTATTTTTACAAGAAAGTAAACCACTATGGCAACTATAAAACCTAAAATAAGAGCAGTCATAAGAGTTGGTTTTTCTGTCGTCTCAATAGACACTAAAGGTACAAAATTTAATATTTCAACTATTTGTGGCCATATTTTTTTTAGCCCTTTTAGTGTTAAGTAAGTTATAAAAGCCCATGACATAGTGGCAACAAAAACAGGAACCCATGTTTTGGCAGCACTTATTTTATCATCTTTAAATACGATAGACTTTTTTATGGAGTATAAAAATAAAGCGGCAATAACACCACCTAAAATAGGTGAAATTATCCAAGAAGCAGCAATTTTTGCCATTGTACCCCAAGATACTATTGAAAAACCAGAAGCTGCAATGCCCGCACCCATCACTCCACCAACTATTGAGTGGGTAGTTGAAACAGGAGCGCGAACCATTGTCGCAAAGTTAAGCCATAAAGCCGCTGCTAAAAGAGCTGCCATCATAGCCCAGATAAAAGGGTCACTATTTCCACCAAAAGCAGAAATATCAATGATACCTTTTTTGATGGTTTTAACAACTTCCCCACCAGCTATAAGGGCACCAGCAGCTTCAAATACGGCAGCAATGATTATGGCAGTTGTAAGAGTAAGTGCTTTTGAACCAACAGCAGGTCCAACATTATTTGCAACATCATTTGCACCTATGTTCATCGCCATATAAGCACCGATTAGTGCAGCGATAGCTAAAAACATATTGTTTGGAATTCCACCATTACTTAAAAAGCTAAAAGTTAAAACACCAATCATAAAAAATAGTGCTAACCCTAGTTTTGTAAAGTCAGGACTACTCTTTTTTAATGCCTCTTTTTCAAGCTTTTTCATAGTTTGTATTTCCATGATTTTTCCCCTCGTAACCATTATGTAACTGTTATGTTGTAATATTTGAAATTATATCAGCAAAAAGGTTATAAGAGTATTACAAATTTATTTTTTGATATATGCTTTTATGATTTCTTGTCGTTCAAGTGGTTTATCCCCACCATTTCTCCCAAGAGTAGCAACGCTATTTAGTTTCATTATTGTACTCATAGATGCTGGAGTAATTTCACCAAATATAGTGTGCCTTCCATTTAACCAAGGTGTTTTAGCTGTTGTTATGAAAAATTGGCTTCCATTTGTGTGAGGACCAGTATTTGCCATGGCTAAAATGCCAACTTTATTAAAGGTTTTATTTTTAAACTCATCTTTAAAAGGTTTTCCCCAGATGCTTTCACCACCAAAACCACTCTCACTTGGATCGCCCCCTTGAATCATAAAATCTTTTATAATTCTATGAAAAGCTATACCATTAAAATATCCATTTTTAACATGAGTTGTAAAATTTTGCACCGTTAAAGGTGCAATATCTTTAAAAAGGATAAGTTCAATCTTTCCTTGTGTTGTTTGTAGTATAACGCGTGGATTATTTTCATTTGCTTGTAAGTGGATTGATAACATTAATAAAAATGTAAACAATATTTTAAACATTTTTTTCCTTTAGTATTTGTATATTTTCACTTTCACTTTCATAAAGTACATAAGCCGTGTCATTGGCTAGATGCAAGGCATATTTAAGCTCATTTAGAGACGCTTCTTCAACATCTAGAAGTAAAACAAATTTAGTATTTAAAGAGCTTATCTGTGCGTAAGAACAAAGTATAAGATTTTCTAAATCTTGATTTTGTAAATTTATACTACTGTCTAACAAAATTGCATTGTCTTTTATAAAAAATTCTAAATCTTCACTTAGATTATTTTTAGTAACATTATTGCTAACTATTAAAATTTCTTCTGCTTTATTTTTTTGAAGTAGTTTTGATACTATTTGAAGTGCTTTTGCATGTTGATTGGCTTCTTTAAAAATTATTTCTACATTTTTTTCTACAAAGTTATTTTTAAAAATAAACTCAGCATCTTCATCGTAATATTCATTAACCAAAATAAGAGCTGATTTCTTTTGAATATGTTTAAGATACTCAATAAACTCAAATGAAAGAAGATTTGCATCGTCACAAATAATAAAGTCTGCAACTTTGTTTTTATTTTTCATAAGTTTTTCATCTATATGTAAGATAACTTCTAAGTGAGGTTTTTTTAGTTTACTTAGATGCTTATTGACAAAAGCGATAGGAGTTATAATCTCAATAGAGTCAATATTTATCTCAATTATTGCATATTCTATGATGTTAAGAAGTCTTTGTTTTAATAAATCACAAGCTAATACAGTTGGTTCAAGTATGATAATTTTTAAATCAGGAGAACGAAGACTTTCTAGGATAGCTTTTAAAAGTATAGAAGAAGTTTTTCCTGAGTTTGTAGATCCACTTAGTGTTTTTGTCCCTTCAATTTTACTATCTATAAAGTTTACTTGTTCTTTTGAGGCTAGATGCTTAGTGTTGTCTTTAGAAAAGATAAGATATTGAACAAGAAGATTACCTATGATTTCTACTTCACTTGGCATCTTCGTATCTGGCTGTGGAGTATTATGAATTTTTTGTAAAATTTCATCTTCTGTTGAATTATTAAACATGATTTTATTAAACGGCAGTAACTCTTTAAAAGATTCATCTAAATGTACATATTCATCACTATTTATATTTTGCATAAGTAAATAGTTATAAATAGGAACGCCATCATTATGTGTTAGTTCATTAAACTTTTGTTTTATAAATTGATGTGTTTTTTCAAAGGCTAGATTTTTACTACTTGAGTCTTGGTTTGATGCTTTAGAAATTGTTGCATTTTTAAGATCATCATATGACCATTCTTTGTATTCAAATAGATAAAGACCCTTGTTAGGATTTAAAATAAGTAAAGGAATAAAATAACTTTGTGTATGATGATAAATAGTTATATCTTCATAGATGCTAAGAGAGTTCTCTTTACAAACAGTTTTTAGTTTTTTTATTAAAAGTGAGTCTGGAAGTGTCAGTTGTTGTTTTTTCTTTTTAAAAAGAGATGAAAATATATTCATGAAAGAGAAAAAACTCACAGCATAAAGAAGCTATGAGTTTTAAAAGTTCTATTTACCAGCTGCAACGCGGTCTTTAAGACCTTTACCAGCTTTAAACTTAGGAACCATTTTGTCTTGAGTAGTATAAGTTTTATCTGTACCTGGAACTTTACCACTTTTACCTTTTTGAAGGTTAGCAGTAAAACTACCAAAACCAACTAAAGAAACATCTTCTTTTTTAACTAAAGCAGTTGTTACTGCTTGTGTAAAAGCTTTAATAGCAGCTTCTGCTTCAACTTTAGTTTTGTATTCACCACTTGCTTGTACTAATTCAACGAATTGAGCTTTATTCATATATATACCCTTGGATTCATAAAGATTTCCGAAATTATTTCAAAAAGACACCGCTAAGCCCTTTGTGAAAATAATTCAGCTGAAGATACTTTATAATTTATTTGCTTAAATTTTTCTTCTTTTTGATAAAAAGTGTGATAAATTGCGATAATTTAGACTCTTTGAGTCCTAATTTAGCTACTTTTAAAAATTTTGATGCATTAAAGCTTATGGTTGTTGATACTAATAAAGATGAAATTTCTTTGATTTTTGTGTATTTTGTTCTATCGGTGTGAATAGATAAAAATATATCTTCGAGTCCATCTCTCTCTTGTTTAGTCAGTGTGCTCATCTACTATGCCTCTTCAAGTTTGTTGATTTTTCTAACAGTTCTTATAATCTCATCATCATCTAATTGTCCCAACATTTTCATAACTATAGATGCTGCCTGAGGTTTAGCTCGACCTAGCTTCCAGTCTTGATATGTGCGCATTGAAACACCAAATGAATTAGCCATATCTTTGAGTGATATCTTTTTTCCATTATTTTTGTATTCCAATGAGTTATGGAGGATATTAAATAAATCATCAATTTTCATAAGTAGTATTATACGGATTATATACTTAAATATACATTTAATTTAATATAAATAATGGTATTAATACTTAAATACACAATATAAATGATATTAAATAAATTTATATTTATATAATACAGTATATATTGTATTATATATACGATAAACCGTATAAAATTTATACTTAAATATCCTTTTTAAATTAAGATATTTTAGTTTATATAAAATTTAGAGGATTTTTTAATTAAGAGAGATAGATTTTTTAACAGGTTCTAAAGTGATTTTATCTTCACTAACTTTTAGATAAAATGGTTTATAGCTTTGTGCTTGTGTTTTGTACATTATTTCATCTTCATTATAAAGAGTAAAGACAATTCTATTTAAGCCAATAAATGGTTTTTCAATACTTATTTTAGCCCTTAAAGTTGATTCTTGAATGTATTGGAGTTCATTTTTGAAGTTAAGTATATTTTTTTCAATCTCAGGTATTTTAGATTGATTGTGTCTTTGTGCTTCTTCAAGGTCATCTTTTAAGTTGATAATATCTTCATTTATCAAATCAACTTTAGAATTTAAAATGGGTATATCTTTATAATTTATTTTAAAAAGGTTATCCTCACCACTTACCAAATTAATTGTAATTGATTCAGATGCATATACTTTCAAGTTACTTTTAACATGTCCAATAGTTACATTCTGCGCATAAATAGTACCACCCAATGAAGCTTCTACTTCAATCGTAGTTGCATGAACAGTTCCTCCTTCAAGAAGTGAGATTTTTGCTTCTTTGCATCTAAGTGTGCCTTTATGTCTGTTTATCTTAGCAGTTTTAGCAAATTGTATAGAATTTTTATGTGTCGCTCCATCAATACGCAAGTTAACGGCTTCTAAGATGCTGTTTGCACCAATATGTCCATTAACATGGATAGTTTCACTAACTAACTCCACTCCCTCTCCAATACTGTCTTTTGTAGTGTCATTTTGAGAGATGTGTACTTCTATATTGTTATCTTCTTCTTTTGCTATAGAGTCCTCTACTCTTGAGATTTTTGAGATTTTTACTTTGTTATCAATAGCTAATAATCTTGTAGTAAATTTTACAAAACCTTTTACCTTGCTCTTATATAGTTTTTTATCATCATTTTCTTCTATATATATTGTTGCTGCATCTATTGGTGTTCTAAGGTCATCAGCATTAGTTGAGTATGAAGCACCTAGATGTTTTCCCTCTGCACTAAAACCACTTTTTCCATAGATGGGTTTTTTATACTCAACTAAAACTTCATCTTTTTCAACCTCAATGATTTGATGCTTATCATCATTCTCTTTATTTTTAAACCAAAGGATTAGTTTACCAGCTCGTGTTATTTTCGGTTCAATTCCTTCAAAAAGAGAAAATTTTATATTTTTTTTAAATTTTCCGCTATAAAGATGTTTTGTAAATGCTTTTAGTTTATTTAGCATACTTTCATCAAAAAGATTGATTAAGATGGTATTTCTTACTTTTATTTTGTTAAATTCTTTTACTAAAAGAGCATATGTTTCTTTTGGCTTTAACTTTTTGTATGGAATGATTGAGTCAGGTTTTAAGATTAGAATCGGCATACATTTATGTTTACCAAGTTCTAAGATATAGCTTAGTTTAATAGAAGGTTCTTTTGCTTTAGCAAGTGTAAGAATGTAGAGTTGATGAAACTCTACATGTTGATTTACTAATTCATTTTTATCTTTGTAATGTTCTGCTACATTTTCATTAAATAGTTTAAAATCATCATCTAAGCTTGTTTTCATATATGTTGCTGTTTTTCTTATGGTAAAATCACAAATATCTATAGATATCTCATTTTGTGATGCAAAACGAGCAATAGATTTTTTAACATTTTTAGTTTTAACTGTTGTACTTTGAATCTCCCTCATTGATTATTCGTCCAATTAAATAGCAAGTAAGTCATTGTATTCATGTTTTGAAAATTCAAGATAAAGTTTGCCATCTTTTTGCAATATTCTTTCATCAGTATCATAAGCGGCTATAAATCTTCTCTTGATTATTTTTCTTTGATATGATTTTAGGTTTAAAGTTTTTAGATGTTCTTTTAGTTCTACAAGCTCTAAACTTATTTTTTTTTGTTCTAAATGTTCAACTTCATGAACAGTTTCATTTGGTAGTTCTACCATCATTTTAGTATTTATAAGTTCTAGTATACTTTTTAGTTGTTTGTCTTTATTTGAGTAAAGTTGTTCTATCTTATCGCGTTCATCACGAAGCATCTGTTCTTTATCATCTATGAGTTTATCTACCTTTAATTCAAGTTGCATGATTTTTTCTTTTAGTTGAGTGTTTTCTCTTTGATAAAGCGCTATGACAGTTGCAACAGTTGTCTTTGGTCTTACTGGCAATGCTTTTTCAACAAGAACTTCAGTTTTTACTTCTTGTTTTATTGGAGCATCTGGTACTATTATGTAAGTTGTAGAATCTTCGATAATATAGTTTATTCTTTTAGATTTTATTTTTGAATTAATTATCTCTTTTGACATTTTAAATTGTTTTGAATATTCGTTTATTGTTAACTTCACATAAAGTCCTTTAAAGCATTGAATTAAAATTTATATCTGGTGGTGTAATTATACCAGCCTTTCTTAGCCAAACAAGGCGTCCTTCTTTTTTACTTCCATGTTTATCATGAAAAATATATGGCGATGAGTATTTAAACTCACTCTTAAGTAACAGAGTATTAAATTTTTGATTTTTATCTAGAAAAATCTTTAAATTATCATAAGCAATATTTGAAACCATTATGGTTGAGATAGTATAGTCTTTTATTTCTAAATATCTAGCACAATCGTTTAGCCCATCTCCAATATAATTTTTATGTCCCAAAATATCGATAAATTCATATATTTCACCAGTATGTATAGCTATCCTAAGACCTTCAAAGTAGGAAAATTTTTTTCCTATATGCTCTGAAAAATAGTTAAAACTTAAGCCTAAAATAGTTCCATACCCTTTTAGTTTAGGGTTCAATATGCAGTAAAATCCATCACCTGTTGAAATATATCCAAGGATAAGATTACTTAGTTGCATATTAGAATTTTTCAACATTTTTTTTATCATTTTTTTGTAGCTAAGTGTTAGAAAATTTATAATTTCCAACTGCGATGCTACTTTTAATTTTGAAAAATTAATGATGTCTATTAGAATAATGTCTGTAGTCCATTCGTTAGTATGTTTATTAGGCATATAGGAATTTTATCATAAAAAGTTTATAACAAAGTTATTTCAAATAAAGCTTATAATATAATGACCCAATTAAAACTTAGGAAGTATTATGAGCAAAGGCGTATTTGATATTGTAAAAGCAGGTGTTCTTTTTGGAGATGATGTTCAAAATGTGTATGACATGGCTAAAGAGCAAGGTTTTGCTATACCTGCTGTAAACGTAATCTCAACTGATTCTATCAATGGGATTTTAGAAGCTGCAAAGAAAGTAAACTCTCCTGTAATAATTCAGTTTAGTAATGGTGGAGCATCTTATTTTGCTGGAAAAGGTTTAAGTAATGAAGGTGAAAGAGCAGCTATAGTTGGTGCTATCGCTGGTGCTAAATATGTCCATCAAATGGCAGTTGCTTATGGTGTTGCTGTTATCCTTCATACAGACCATGCAGCAAAAAAACTTCTTCCTTGGATAGATGCTTTGCTAGATGCTGGTGAAAAACATTTTAATCATACGGGAAAAGCTTTGTATTCATCTCATATGCTAGACCTTTCAGAAGAGCCTTTAGAAGAAAATATTAGCACTTGTAAAAAATATTTAGAGCGAATGAGCAAAATAGATATGAGCATAGAGATAGAGCTAGGTTGTACTGGTGGTGAAGAAGATGGAGTAGATAATACAAATATTGACAATTCACTTTTATATACTCAACCAGAAGATGTAGCATTTGCTTACAAAGAATTAAATGAAGTATCTCCTCATTTTACAATAGCCGCTTCATTTGGTAATGTTCATGGTGTTTATAAACCAGGAAATGTATCATTAACTCCAAGCATCTTAGATAATTCTCAAAAATATATATCAGAAAAATTTGCTACAGATGCTAAACCTGTAAACTTTGTGTTTCACGGTGGTTCAGGTTCTCTTCCTTCAGAGATTAGCGAAGCTATTGGTTATGGTGTCATAAAGATGAATATCGACACAGATACTCAATGGGCAACTTGGGTAGGAACTAAAGAGTATGTAGAAAAAAATAATGCTTATCTTCAAGGTCAAATCGGAAACCCTGATGGCGAAGATAAACCAAACAAAAAATATTACGACCCAAGAAAATGGTTGAGAGCTGGACAACTTAGTTTAGTATCTCGTGTTGAAGTTGCTTTTAAAGACTTGAATGCGATGGATAGAAATTAAATAGTTTTATAAATATCTTCTATGCTAAAAACATCTGGATTTTCTAAATAGTGTTGATTTAGAAGTTGGTTTAATCTGTTTTGATTAAATCTCCAGAAATGTTTTTCATCAAAATCTTTATCACTACGCATTTTTTTATATAAATCATTTGCTTTTAAGTTGGCATCTGAACTTTTTATAACTTTTAGCATTAATATTTTCAGCTCTTCTTGGGAAGCCTCAGTTGTGTCATCATCCGCTAACTCTTTGTTAGGTAAAAAAGCGTATATTTTCCACATACTCGCTACTAAAGAAATTATAAAAAAAATCATCATCCATGTTGATATATCTAGGTTCATTATCTTCTCGATTTTATTTTTTTGACATTTTAGCTAAAATACATTTATGAATGATAAAGTTTTTACAAAACCAATAAAAAAACAATTTGAGTTTGATGAAGAAGTAGCAGCAGTTTTTGATGATATGCTTGAGCGAAGTGTTCCTTTTTATAAAGAGAGTCAAAAGATTACAGAATTTTTTGCACTTAAGCATTTAAAAGATGGCTCTATTCTTTACGACTTAGGCTCATCAACTGCATCTTTACTTTTAAACATTAATAGAAAGCTTGAGTGCAAAGCAACTTTAGTTGGACTTGATAACTCTGAAGCGATGCTAGAACAAGCTAAAAAAAAGTGCCAGGCTCTTGGTGCTAAAATAGAACTTAAAAATGCTGATATATTAGAGTATGACTATAAAGAAGCCGATGTATTTGTAAGTAACTATACTCTACAATTTATTCGTCCATTAGTACGAGAAGAACTTGTAAAAAAGATAGCATCTACACTAAAGAAAGGAGGAATCTTTATTTTTAGTGAAAAGGTTATTTCTCATCACTCTAAACTCAACATTGACCTTATTGAGTGTTACTATGACTTTAAAAAAGAGAAAGGGTATTCAGAGTATGAAATCATGCAAAAAAGAGAAGCCTTGGAAAATGTTTTAGTTCCATATAGTGAAGAAGAAAATATAAAAATGGCAAAAAATTGTGGTTTTTCTCATTGTGAAGTGGTTTTTAGGTGGGCAAATTTCGCAACTTTTATAGCTATAAAGTAAGTTTTATTACCAAACATTACCTTTAGGTTTTTCTTTTTTTCCTGTCCATATATCTACAACTTTTCCAGCAGTTTCGCCAATCGCTTTATAAGTAACTATATCATCTTCTCCACACTCTTTATGGTAGTAGCCTTGAAGGTCATAGTACTCTTTACATTCGCTGTAGTATTTTGCAGAAATACCATGTTTATTTACACACCCAGTTAGAAAAATTGCTATAAGAGTAAGTAGTAATGTTTTAATCATACTTAAGTTCTAGCAATTCTTATTCCCTAAACCTTAAAAGTTTTTGTTGTTTTACAAAATTCTGTTAAAAAGCATTCTTCGCATTTTGGATTTTTAGCAGTACAAATGTAACGACCAAAAAGAACCATACCTTGATGAAGAGCATGAAGATTATTTTTAAATTTTTTTACTAAAGTTGCCTCTGTTGCAGTGGCTGTTTTATCATCACTTAGTCCAAGTCTGTGTGAAACACGAAAGACATGAGTGTCAACTGCCATTAAATTCGCTCCTGTGTATTCTATCATCACAACATTTGCAGTTTTTTGACCAACTCCACCAAGAGTTATTAACTCTTTTGCATCCATTGGAATTTCGCCATTGTAAACTTCTTCAACTCGTTTTGCCATTGCAATAATATTTTTTGCTTTATTGTTAAAAAAAGAACAAGTATTTATGAGAGCTTTTACATCAGCTATGTTAGCGTTTGCTAGTTCATGTGTGTTTGGGTATTTTTCAAATAGTTTAGGAGTTAGTATATTTACTCGCTTATCTGTGCATTGTGCTGAGAGTGAAACTGCTATAACTAACTCATAAGCATTTTTATATTCTAACTCAGTTACAGCGTCACTATATTTATCTATGAAGAGTTGGTGTATTTCTAAAATCTCTTTCTTTGTTGCTTTTTTCATAATCGTAGTTTATCAAAGTTATATGTTATAATCAATATTATTAATTTAAAGGTTATTACAATGGGTATTTTTTCATTTTTTCAAAAACAAAAGCCTCAAGTTAAAGAGTTAAATCATTATAGTAGTTATTTTACAAAAGAATTGATTTGGGAGATAGTTGACTCAAACAGTTCAATGATGCTTTTTTTTACAAAAGAGGCTGGCTGGATAGGAGCAAATAAACTTTTTTTTAATACATTTGGACTTACAGATATAGAAGATTTTCGTTCAAAATATGAAAGTGTAAGAGAATTATTTTTAAATGAAAGTGAAGAAATTTTTACACAAGATGATAAAAGTTGGCTAGATTATATAAAAAAATACAAAAAAGATGGTTACCACATAACTATTTTAAATACAGATAATGAGATATTAACAATAAATGCAAAATGTCATAGTTTAGAAAGTTCAAGAGAATTTTATATAGTAGAGTTAGAAGATATTACTAAACTTGAACTTTCAAAACTAAAAATTAAAGAAGTTGAAAAATTAAAGTCAAGATTTTTATCAAACATAGGTCATGAATTTAGAACTCCAATGAACGGAATACTTGGTTTTATTGAGCTCTTTGAGCAAACAAATCTTAACAAAACACAAACTGAATATTTGAATATGATAAACCGTTCTTCACGAAACTTAATGTCAAATATAGAAACACTTTTAGACCTTTCTCAGATGCAAGGAGGTAGGTTGAAGTTAAATCCATCTGTTTTTAATATTTCTGTAGAGATGGAAAAAATAGCTTACAACTACTCATCTTTTGCTAAAGATAAGGGTATAAACCTTTTTGCTTTTATAGACCCTAAACTTCCAACGGAGTTAAAGGCTGATTTTGGAAAAATAAAACAAGTTATGAATTCTCTTATTCAAAATGCTATTAAATTCACTTCAAAAGGTGGAAGAATTATAGTTGAAGTTAAGTTACTAAAAAAACATCTTAAAGGCGGATGTAGTATAGGTTTCAGTGTGAAGGACAATGGAAAAGGTATAGCAAATGAGCACATAGCACTTATAACTGAACCTTTTAATGCTGGAACACAAGCTGATGAGAGATTAGGAATAGGGCTTAGTTTGTCACATGGTTTGGTGAATTTACTTGGTTCTGAGCTTAAAATTCAAAGTGAAGAAGGTTATGGAAGTTATTTTAATTTTACATTAAATTTTAAAGATGCTAAAGGTCAAGCATATAAAATGATGAGTAAAAAAAGAGTTAAAATTTTACTACTTGACCCTAAAAGAGTTGATGAAGCCAACTTTTTAACTATATATCTTCGCTCTTTTGCTATTGATGTTGTAAAATCAAATATTTTAGATGAAAAAGTATATGATGGCATCCAAACACTTTATGTAATTGCAAATAAAAAAGATTCTACATGGATGCTTGAGTTAGGTGCATACTCTAAAAAAACTGCTGTTATTTTATTTTTAGAAGAAGATGAAAAACTACAAACAAAATTTACACATATTGTAGATGAAGTTTTTAGAAAACCACTTTTAGCAAGTGTTGTTGCGAAACAACTAAATTTAATTTACAAAGAAGATAAAGTAGTAAAAATTCAAACTAAAAATATTATGCAAAAAAATATTAATGCATTGGTTGTTGAAGATAACTTTATAAATCAAAAATTAATGAACATACTTCTTAAAGAGTATGATGTAAAAGTTTTTACTGCATCTAATGGAAATGAAGCTGTAGATATGTGTGAAAAAAAGAATTTTGATATTATATTTATGGATATTGATATGCCAGAAAAAAATGGTATTATTGCGACAAAAGAGATAAAACAAAAGATAAACAAAAATGAAAAAACACCAATAATCGCGCTAACGGCAATGGCTATGCAGGGAGATAAAGAGATGCTATTATTTGAAGGTTTAGATGACTATATGGCGAAGCCTTTAAACAGAGCAATATTGGAAAATATGCTTCATAAATACCTTAGAGTTTCATCTGTTTAATAATGGTTAATATAAAGCTATTAGAATTTTGAATCTAAAAGGAATATATATTATGAAAATGACAAAAATAACTAAAATTTTTACTGCATTATTATTTGCTTCTACACTTGTTAGTGCAAACACTATTGTTACTGTTAATGGAACAAAAATTACACAAAAAGATGTTTATGAAGGTTTGATGAATGCTACAAAAGGTGGATTCAACCAAGTTCCAGCAGAAAAACAAGCTAAATTAGGACAACAATTTTTACAAGAGTTAATAGCAAAAGAATTGATTTATGGTGATGCTAAAAAAACAGGGGTAATGAAATCTAAAAAATTTAAAGATGAGTATAAAAAAGTTCAAGAAAATATAAAAAAACAATTAGCAATCAAAATTTGGCAAGAAAATCTTCATGACAGTATAAAAGTTTCAAATAAAGAGTTGAAAAGTTATTATGATAAAAATAAAGAAGAGTTTTATGAAAAAGAGAGTGTTCATGCTCGTCATGTTTTAGTAAAAACAAAATCAGAAGCAGAGGCAGTTATAAAAGAGCTTAAATCTTTTAAGGGAGCTGAACTAAAAGCTAAGTTTATAGAAGTGGCAAAATCAAAATCAATAGGACCAAGTGGACCTAGAGGGGGAGATTTAAACTATTTCGCTCGCGGTAGAATGTTTCCAGCATTTAACGATGCAGCATTTAGCATGAGAGTAGGAACTATGTCAAAAGAGCCTGTGCAAACACAAGCAGGATTTCATGTAATTTATATAGAAGATAAAAAAGCTAAAAAAATCTTAGCTTTTACAGAAGTAAAGTCTTTTATAGAAAAAAGGCTAAAAGCTGAAAAATTCAAATCTGTAATGCAAAGCAAAATGCAAAAGTTAGAAAAAAAGGCAACAATCAAATAAACTACATGGTTGATAATTAGGTTGGTTTAAAAAACACACAATGATTAAGGAGTTTAGCAATGAAAAATTCTCCGATATCTGAACTAAGTGTAGATGCAAGAAAATTTCTTGTTAAAAGAGATGACTTAATAGACCCATATCTCGCGGGAAACAAATATAGAAAACTTTATACTCTTTTAAAAACTACACCTGATAAAATAGATAAAATAATCTCTTATGGTGGAACTCAGTCAAATGCAATGCTCGCTATTGCTGCAATGTGTAAAGAAAAGGCTTGGGAGTTTATTTACTACTCAAAACCAATAAGTAAAACTCAAAAACTCTCATCAGTAGGAAACTATTTTAATTCTATCACTTTAGGTATGAAGCATATTGAGATAGAGCATAGTTTATATCGAGATTTTATATCTTCTTTGAGAGTTAGTATAGATGCTAAAACATTTATCATAGAACAAGGTGGAGCAGTTCAAGAAGCAAAAAAAGGTTTAGAAGTTTTAGCACAAGAGATAAGAGCTGCGAACTTATCTGTAAAATCACTAGCAACACCATCAGGAACAGGTACTACGGCTCTTTTTTTGGCTCTTTCTTTACCTGAGTATAAAGTATATACAACACCTTGTGTTGGAGATGTAGGGTATTTAAAAACTCAGATGCAAGCTTTAGAAGAAATACCAAAAAATTTAATTATTTTAGAGCCTAAGAAAAAGTATCATTTTGCAAAGCCATATCCAGAATTTTATGTAATATATAAAAAACTACTAGATGCAGGTATAGAGTTTGATTTACTTTATGCACCAGCTATGTGGGAGGCTCTTTTGAGTCAAACTAAAGAAGAAATATTATATATTCATAGCGGTGGAGTAAGTGGAAATGGAAGTATGTTACAAAGATATCTAGCCATAGATGCTAGAAAGTCTAATCTATAAAAGTAACACTATCTTCTAGTGCAACTCTTTTGGGTTGATAAGAGTTGATTTTAGCATCTTCATCTGCATAACCGATAACAACACTATATAAAAGAGCTAAATTATCAGGCGTTTTTAACACATTAGCGATTACTTTGCCAAACTCAGTAGTTGAACCTTGTGGACAAGTGTCAAGTCCGAACTCTTTAGCAGCGAGTAAAATGCTTTGCATATATGCTCCACAATCAAGAATCGCTCCCTGTGCTTCATCTATGTTAACCTTATCTGTAAAAATAAAAAATACTGTTTGAGCACCAAACCATCTAAAGTTGTCATGCCATAATTTTGTTCTTTTTTCTATGTCTTTTCTACCAACTTCCATAAGCGTATAAAGCCCAACACCCGTTTCAATGCGACGCTTTTTATATGGGTTTATCCATGTTTTTGGATAGTATTGTATAAATTGGTCATGCTCAACACCAGAATTCATTTTTTGGATAATTGCATCTCCAATATTTTGTAAAACCTTTTGATTACTTACAGCATATACTATCCAAGGTTGCATATTTGCTCCACTTGGTGACATCCCTGCAGCTTTAAGTATTTTTTCTTGAATCTCTTTAGAAACTGGTTTTGGAAGAAAAGCTCGTTTTGAAGAACGGCTATTAATGGCTTCAAGTATTGTTGGCATAAATTATCCCTAAAAAATTAATTTCTATCATTTTATAACAGTTTTACTAATAAATAGATAAAACTATATATAATGCAGTATGACTAAACTAACTTGACATGGATAGACTCAATGTGATATAATTATTACATAAAATACAAAAAGGACAATTTATGAATAACATATTTGAGAAATTAACACATAATATGACTGAAGCTATAGAATCTTCAATTTCTTTGGCTTTACATAATAAAAATCAAGAAGTTGTGAGCATACATTTTTTATGGGCACTTTTAACAAATTCTAATTCTGTTTTAAATCAAATGTTTAATAAAATGAACATTGATAAAATTGCAATGGAGTTAGATGTAAAAAGTTTAAGTGAAAAACTACCAAAGTCTTCAACTGTTTCAAAAGAGAGCATAAAACTTTCTAAAGATTTTGTACAAACCTTAGAAAATGGTGCTGGACTTATGACAAAAAATGGGGACTCATTCTTAGCAGTAGATACTTTTATCTTAGCAAATTTAAAAAAAGAACCATATTCAACTATTTTAAAAAAATATATAGATGTTTCAGAATTGGCAAAAAACTTAGAAAGTTCTAGGGGTGGAGTTAAAATCGACTCTCAAAGTTCTGATGAAACTTTAGAATCTTTAGCAAAATATGGCATAGACTTAACAACAGAGGCTAGTGAAGGTAAACTTTCTCCTGTAATAGGGCGAGATGAAGAGATAACTAGAATGATGCAAATTTTAATTCGTAAAACTAAAAACAATCCTATGCTTTTAGGTGAACCAGGAGTTGGTAAAACAGCTTTAGTTGAAGGTTTAGCACAAAGAATAAGTGATGGAAAAGTTCCAACTTCTTTACAAAATAAAAGATTAATTGCTCTTGATATGAGCGCTTTAATCGCTGGTGCAAAGTATCGTGGAGAGTTTGAAGATAGACTTAAATCTGTTATAGATGAAGTTAAAAAGAGTGGTAATATAATTCTTTTTATAGATGAAATACATACTATAGTTGGAGCAGGGGCAAGTGAAGGCAGTATGGATGCGGCAAATATCTTAAAACCAGCTCTTGCTCGTGGAGAACTTCACACAATAGGTGCTACAACTTTAAAAGAATATAGGAAGTTTTTTGAAAAAGATATGGCACTACAAAGAAGATTTTTACCGATTACTCTTGATGAACCAACTGTAAATCAATCTCTACAAATACTAAGAGGGATAAAAGAGCGTTTAGAAACGCATCATAATGTAACTATTACTGATAGCGCTTTAGTCGCAGCTGCAAAACTCTCAGACAGATATATAGCAGATAGATTTTTACCAGATAAAGCGATAGACTTAATCGATGAAGCGGCAGCTGAACTTAAAATGCAAATAGAGTCAGAGCCAAATGTTTTAAGTACAGCAAAGAGAAAAAGTTCAGAGTTACATGTAGAACAAGAAGCTCTAAAGATGGAAAAAACTCCAGCGAATGAAAAAAGACTTTTAGAAATAACAAAAGAGTTAGCAGATATTGAGGAAAATGTTAGAACATTAGAGGTGCAATTTGCTAGTGAAAAAGAGGTTTTTGAAAGAATTTCAGGTATAAAAAATGAGATAGAATCAAAAAGAAAAGAAGCTACAAATGCTAAAAATACCGCAGACTTTAACCGCGCAGCAGAGATAGAATATGGAGAAATCCCAGCTTTGCTCGAAGAAGAAAAAAATATAAACAAATCGTGGGAGAAACTTCAAGAAGCAGGGACACTTTTAAAAAATAGTGTTGATGAAGAGGCAATAGCATCTATCATTTCAAGATGGACAAATATACCTGTAAATAAAATGCTTCAAAAAGATAAAGATAAAATACTAAATGTTGAAGCGGAATTAAATAGTGAAGTAGTAGGTCAAGAAAAAGCTATCCATGCTGTTTCTCGTGCTATAAAAAGAAACAAAGCTGGACTCTCAGATGCAAACACGCCAATAGGTAGTTTTTTATTTTTAGGACCAACTGGAGTTGGTAAAACTCAAACTGCTAAAACTTTGGCTAAGTTTTTGTTTGATAGCCAAGATGCGATGATACGGCTAGATATGAGTGAGTATATGGAAAAACATTCCGTTTCTCGTTTAATAGGTGCAGCACCTGGATATGTTGGTTATGAAGAGGGTGGTCAGCTTACAGAAGCAGTTAGAAGAAAACCATACAGTGTGATTTTATTTGATGAGGTTGAAAAAGCACATCCTGATGTTTTTAATATGTTGCTTCAAGTTTTAGATGATGGACGATTAACTGATAACAAAGGTGTTACAGTAGATTTTAGTAACACTATCATAATCTTAACTTCAAATGTAAAAGAGTTAAAACAATATTTTAAACCAGAATTTTTAAATAGACTCGATGACATAATAGAGTTTAATTCTCTTGGTCGTGGAGAGATTTTAAAAATTGTAGATATATTTTTTGATGAGATAAGAAAAAAAGTCCAACAAAGAGGTATAGAACTAAGCATTACAGATGAAGCAAAAGCATATATAGCAGAGGCTGGGTTTGATGAAGATTATGGAGCTAGACCACTTAAGAGAGCTTTATATGAGGTAGTTGAGGATAAACTTGCCGACCTTATATTAGAGGGAAAAGTTGATGAAGGTTCTAAGGTAGAATTTTTTATGCTTGAGGGAGAAATAAAAGTTAGTGTGAAGTAAATAAAAGAGAGGATATAATTTTATTATGAAATATTTTATATTAATCTTATTATTTACATTATCTTTATTTGCTTGTACTGGTGATTGTTTAACCTGTCACCCTAAACTTATACCTACAATAAATGAAGATTTAAGACATAAGCCTATGCTAACTTGTATTAAGTGTCACTCTGCTGAACCAAATACTATGGCAGAGTGCGGAGATGATTGTTTTTCTTGTCACCCAATGTCAAAAATAAATAAAGCAAATGTAAGAGAGCATGATGTGATTCAAGCTTGTAGAGATTGTCATGTTGGAGAAGATGAAAAAATATTTGACACTTCTTCACCATTTAAACAATCTAAAAAAGAATCTTTAAAAGATTTTTTAAACTATTAACCACACTTTAAGTAATTTTTATGTAACATTGCGGACTTAATTTTAAATAAGGATATGTCGTGAAAAGAACATACCAACCACATAGTACACCTAGAAAAAGAACTCATGGCTTCAGAGCTAGAATGGCAACAAAAAATGGTCGTAGAGTTTTAAACCGTCGTCGCGCTAAAGGTCGTAAAAGATTGTCAGTTTAGGCGGATTTGATACGCTCAAACTCAACAAAGAGTTTCAGTATATTTATAAAAAAGGAAAAAACATACACTCTTCGAGTGTTGTGCTTTTCCACCTACAAAAAGAGCTAACTAGCAAAGTTGGTTTTACAGCAACAAAAAAAATTGGAAATGCTGTTAAAAGAAATAGAGCAAAAAGAAGACTTAGGGCTTTGTTTTGTGCCTACTCTCAAAAATTAAAAGATGGAACATACATCTTTGTAGCAAAACAAGCAATCAATGAAATCTCTCATCAACAACTTCAAAATGATTTTAAAAAAGTTTTAAATCGCTCAAAAGTATTTAAGGAAACATAGATGCTAAGAGTCTTTTTATTAAAATTATTATGGGTATATCAAAAGTTTTTTACTCTTATAGGCTTTGGAAGTTGTAGATATTACCCATCTTGTAGTGAATTTGCACGAATTAACTTCCAAAACAACTCAATTTTAAGTGCTTTTTACCATAGTTTGACTAGAATACTTCGTTGTAATCAATTATTTGACGGTGGCATAGAGTATCCACTCCTTGATAAACTGTCTATAAAGCCCAAAAATTTAGGGTTAGATTCTATAAAATATTGGTTGGTTCCAAATAAAAAAAACCGTTTTTATATAATAAAAAATTTTTCATACAAAGGGAAGCAGTGTTAGATAAACTTTCAGCAAATCAGAGATTAATGTTAGCAGTAGCATTATCAGTAATTTTTTTCGTGGGATATACAGCGATAGTTCCACCAATAGAACCAGAAAAAAAAGTTCTAGATGCTCAGGCAATTCAAAAAACTTTGTCTTCAACGCAAACAAATATAAACATGCAAGATGTTGTAGGTCATGAGATATCATCAGAAGAAAAGTATGGTGCAGAGGACAAAAGTGTAATTTTAACAGTTACAAACAAAGATTATATCCTTAAAGTAGATACTTTAGGTCGTATTAGTTCAAAAGAACTTCTTCAAAATAAGTTTAAAACAAAAGACGACCAACATGCTCAGTTGATTTCAAAAACAGGAATGAAGCCACTTTTCCTTAGATTTTTAGATGAAGCACTTAATAATGAAGCTATGAATGTTGCTTATACGGCAAATATTAGAGAATCGACTCTTGATGGAGTAGCAAAAAAAGTAGTGTTAACTCAAAAGTTATCAACTTTAACCGTTACAAAAGAACTTACTTTTTATGATGATGGACATTATGATGCAAAAGTTTCACTATCTCAAGATAAAAGATATTTTGTCTATTTAGGTCAAAGACCAAGAGTAAATGAAACTGAACAGATGATGACTGTTGTTGGTGCTATGATTTATACTGATGATGATATAGCTACAATCATTACAGATGGAGATGCTGAAGGAAGAAAAACATTTAGCGGTGTTGAATTGATTTCAGCATTTGACCAATATTCAACGACTTTAATGTATGGTTTTTCTAAAAATACAAATATCATAGTTGAAAGAGATAGGGATGATAATCCAGTTATATATTTTGATGCTTTACAAACTATGGTATTTCATGGTTATGTTGGACAAAAAGAGTATAAAGTTCTTAAAAACATTAAACCTGTTTTAACAAATGCAATAGAATATGGTTGGTTCACTTTTGCTTCAAGACCACTTTTTCAACTTCTTTCTTGGTTACATGGAATTTTTGGAAACTGGGGTTGGTCAATCATTGCATTAACTCTTATGATAAGAACACTTCTTTACCCATTGACATATAAAGGTATGATGTCAATGCAAAAAATTAAGGCAATTTCACCACAGATTAAAGAAATTCAGAAAAAATACAAAAGTGATCCACAACGAATGAATAAAGCAGTTATGGATATGTATAAAAAACATAAAGCAAATCCACTTGGTGGTTGTTTACCAATGATTTTACAAATCCCTGTATTTTTTGCGATTTATCGTGTACTTTTAAATGCAGTTGAACTACAAGGTGCTCCGTGGATTATGTGGGTAACAGACCTTTCTCGTATGGATGAATTTTATGTTCTACCTATCTTGATGGGTGCTTCAATGTTTTACCAACAAAGACTTACGCCAACAAACTTTACAGACCCTATACAAGAAAAAGTATTCAAATACTTACCTGTGATATTTACATTTTTCTTCTTAACATTTCCATCTGGTTTAGTTCTTTACTGGTTTGTAAATAATCTTTTTTCAATTGGGCAACAGTTTATTGTAAATACTCAGTTTAAAAATGCCCAAGATGCAGAGATAGCTCTTAGTAAACATGCTATAAAAGAAGAACATAAAGAAGAAGTAAAAGCAAAACAGATAGAAAAAAAGTCTGGAAAGAACAATGATTAAAATAGAATCTACAACATTAGAAGAAGCATATCAAGATGCTTCTTCTTCGTTGGAATGTTCTGTTACGCAACTTAAAATAGAAGTTGTACAATATCCAAGCAGTGGTTTTTTAGGTTTGTTTAAAAAAACGGCAATAATTGTTGCGGCAAAAGAAGTGAACACCGAGAATACAAACAAAGAAGAAAAAGTTACAGGCAAAAGTGAGCTAAAAGAAGTTCAAAATAAAAAACCAAAGCCAAAAGAAAAACCAAAAAAATCCACTTTAAAAACAGAACTCAAAAAAGAACAAAATAAAAAATCTCATACAATTTTAAATGATACAATTATGCCAGAATCATTTGTAAGCACTCAAGATGAAGAAGATGAAGAAGACAGTGATGCGTCCTCTTTCTTAGCTGATTATGATGATGAGTATGATAATGTAGATTCTGATGATATACGAGAAACGGCAAAAGTTGTACAAAAAGAGATAAACAATCTTTTTTCATCAATTTGTTTTGAGATAGAAAAAATTGAAGTTAGTGTATATGATGAAAATACACTTTTAGTAGAGTTTAAAGGTGAAGATGCTGCGCTTTTAATTGGTAAAGAAGGTTATAGATATAAAGCCCTTTCGTATATGATTTTTAATTGGATAAATACAAAATATCAACTGCAACTTCGTCTTGAAATTGCAGAATTTTTGAAAAATCAAGAAGAATCTGTTTCAAGATATTTGAGCGGTGTGAAAGAAAATGTTGATAGAGATGGAAGAGCGCAAACTAAGATTTTAGATGGTGTTCTTGTTCAGATTGCTTTGCGAGAACTTCGTGATATGTACCCAGATAAATATGTGGCGATTCGTTCAACTAGAGATGGTTTAAAGTATATCATCATAAATGATTACCATTCATAAATGGAAAATGATACAATTTCAGCCATAGCAACTGCTAATGGCATAGGCTCTATCGCAATTATTCGCATTAGCGGAGATAGAGCTTTAGAAATTTTAAAAAAACTCTCCCCTAAAAAAGATTTCCCCCCAAGATACGCTAGTTTAACTACAATACACAACTCTAAAAAAGACTTAATAGATGAGGCTATTGTTATTTACTTCAAGGCTCCTTTTTCTTTTACAGCAGAAGATGTAGTAGAGATTCAGTGTCATGGTGGTTTCATAGTTGCTCAAAGTATTTTAAAGGCTACTCTTGAAGCTGGAGCAAGACTTGCAACAGCTGGTGAGTTTTCAAAAAGAGCTTTTTTTAATGGTCGAATTGATTTGAGTGAAGCAGAAGCAATAGCACAACTTATAGAAGCAAAAAGTGAAGATGCGGCTAAGATTTTAGCACAACAAATGAAAGGCTCACTCAAAGATTATATAGAACAGATTAGAGATGAGATAATTCATATATTGGCTTATTCTGAAGTTACTATTGACTATGCCCAAGAAGATTTACCACAAGATTTAGTAAATCAGATAGAAGAAAAACTTTCACAACTAACTCTTTCTTTAGAATCAACTCTTGTAGCTTCAAAGCAGAGAGAAGGTTTGATGCAAGGTTTTAAAGTAGCGATAGTTGGAAAACCAAATGTTGGCAAAAGCTCACTTTTAAATGCACTTTTAAATTTTAACAGAGCCATAGTTAGTGAGATAGCAGGAACAACTAGAGATACGATAGAAGAACAAGTAAAGATTGGTAGTCATTTGATTCGTATAGTTGATACAGCAGGCATAAGAGAAGCAAATGATGAGATAGAACGCATAGGTATAGAACGAAGCTTAGAAGCGATAAAAGAAAGTGATATAGTAGTGGTTTTATTTGATAGCGGTCGTGAGATGGATAATGAAGATGAAGAAATTTTAAAGCTGTTGGAAAAAAATAAAGAAAATAAAAATTTAATATATATAAAAAATAAAATAGATTTAAAACAAAAGTTTAAAAATGAAAATATAAAATTTGATTTAGAGTTAAACTCTAAAGATAATGTTATCTCACTTATAAAACTTTTAGAAAATATTATGGATAGAACTAATTTTTCAGATGAAATAATGTTGATTTCTCAAAGGCAAATATTAGCTGTGCAAAACACACTTACAAACATTCAAGAAGCACTCTCTCCACTTGAGACCCAAGAACTAGAAATATTTTCTTTTCACCTAAATGAAGCAGTAAAAGAGATGGCATCTATAACTAGACCTTTTGAAAATGATGAGATGCTAGACAAGATGTTTGGCTCGTTTTGTTTGGGTAAATAAAAAAATGAAATATATTGCAATAGATTTAGGTCTTAAACGCATAGGACTAGCTTACTCCGCTCACAAAGACATAGTAACTCCACTTAAAGCAGTGATAAGAAAAAATCGAAACCAAGCATCTACTGAAGTAAAAAAAATTATTGATGAGTGGGAAGTAGATGCTGTTGTTGTTGGAGTTCCTCTTGGTGGAAGTAGTGAAGATGAGATGAAAAGACGAATCGCTCACTTTATGAATCTAGTTGATTTTAAAGGTGAAGTGTTTTTTCAAGATGAAGCAGGAAGTTCTAAAGAAGCAGAAGCTTTGATAAAAGGCGAGATAAAGCAGATAAGAGATGGAAGAATTGATTCCATCTCAGCTATGATTATTTTACAAAGATATTTGAGAAAAATCAAACAATCCCAAAAAACTTAGCGGCATCTTCTTCATCATCAGTTAAACCATCTATGGAAAAATCAGGGTCATTTTCTGTTTTGTCTTTTACTATAGCTTTGCAATAATCAAAAAGAACTTCTTTAGCATGTTTGTTATCGCTCAAATATCCAAGTCCGCTAAACTGATAAGGTTCAACTTGCTCTATACATAAAACAGTGCCTTCACATTTTTCTTCTAAGAGCTCAACTAAAGTTCTATAATCAACGCTAAACTCTGCAATATGCCAACCAATATCTTCTAAACTTTTGTCCGCAAACTCACCAACTCCATCCGCTGTTGTATCATCATAAGATGAGTTGGGAGTGTTTATACCTATAAGTTCTTGCCAGTTTGAAAAAGCTTTTATAAGAACTCTGTCGCCATCTTCAACAAGTTGATAGTTACGACCCAATACTTTTTTAAAATCTTCAACTATTTCTGGTTGCCCTTTGTAGATAAATATCTCATTATCTGCAAAAGGTTCATAGATTATATTTCCCTCAATACAGATGCCAAAAAGCTTCTTTGAGTTTATGGCAGTTAGCAATTTTTGCTTATTTGTTATTATTATTTCATTAAAAAGATTAAACTTTTTCATACTTTCTCCTAATTTGTTTTGACATTATAAAAGTTTTTGCTTTAATTGAGTATAATGCAACAAATTTACTAGGCGATTAAGCCTATATTTATCTAAATAATCCAAGGAAATACGATGGCATTAAATGTTTATTATGACAAAGACACTAGTTTAGACCTAATCAAAAGCAAAACGGTTGCAATGATAGGTTTTGGTTCTCAGGGACACGCACACGCAGAAAACTTAAGAGATAGCGGTGTTAATGTTATTGTTGGTCTTCGTAAAAGTGGTTCTTCATGGGCTAAAGCTGAAGCTAAAAACTTTGATGTTTTTACAGTAGCAGAGGCAACTGCAAAAGCTGATATGGTTATGATTCTTCTTCCAGATGAAAATCAATCAGAAATTTATAGCAACGAAATAGCTCCAAATTTACAAGATGGTGCAACTATCGCATTTGGTCATGGTTTTAATATTCACTATGGTCGTATTAGCCCAGCTAGTAATATCAATGTAACAATGATTGCTCCAAAAGCTCCAGGACACACGGTTCGTTCAGAGTTTGTTCGTGGTGGTGGTATTCCAGATTTAATCGCTGTTGGTCAAGATCCAAGTGGTAACACTAAAGATTTAGCACTTTCTTATGCATCTGCTATTGGTGGCGGTAGAACTGCTATTATCGAAACTACTTTTAAAGATGAAACTGAAACTGACCTTTTTGGAGAACAAGCTGTTCTTTGTGGTGGTACAGTTGCTCTAGTTCAAGCTGGTTTTGAAACTTTAACAGAAGCTGGTTATGCTCCTGAACTTGCATACTTTGAGTGTTTACACGAACTTAAACTAATCGTTGATTTAATGTTTGAAGGTGGAATTGCTGATATGAGATATTCTATCTCTAATACTGCTGAATATGGTGATTATGTTTCTGGTAATCGCGTTATAAATGCTGAGTCTAAACAAGCTATGAAAGATATCTTAACAGAGATTCAAGATGGTAGATTTGCAAAAGACTTCATCTTAGAAGGTCAATCAGGTTATCCTCGTATGAATGCTGAGCGTGCAAATGACAAAGAAAAACTTATCACTAAAACTGGTAATAAACTTCGTGAAATGATGCCTTGGATTGGTTCTAATAAAATCGTTAATAAAGAAACAAACTAATTATTTATACAATTATGGTATAATTAGGCTGTATTAGAAACACAACATGCTTTTTCTGTTGAGTTGATTACTTAACATACGGCACTGAAGCCCAACTACTTTTTAGTAGTTGGGCTTTTTTTTTGCAAAAAAAATCGTGGGTAGTGTTGGGTGGGAGTGCCATAATAGGACAGAGCATGTTCGTTAAGTTTCTAGTAGTAATGCTGATTATTGGGTATTTAACTCAACTTAGTTAGTATTATAGAAGGGTCTAATCAACCCTTTTATTAAGATATATCAAACCCTTCTTTACATAATTTTTTATACTCCTCTAGTTTTAATTTCAAATTTTTAATAGCTGTAGTCGGAAGATACTCCAGTAGTTTTACAATCTCTCTTACTTCTTTTGACTGAGCATAGTTATACTCAGCTAAATACTCAATGTTAAATTCAAAAAGTTCTTGTTCCTTAACTTCTAAAGTTTCAGCAATATATGGAATAAGTTCTACTTTTATCTCCCTTTTTCCTGTTAAATAGCTATATATACTAGCTAAACCAGGGGCTTCGCCTGTCGTTCTAAGCTTAGGTTCTAAAGATAAAAATTTATTTGCAAATTCTTTTTTATTCATCCCTTTTTCATTTATAAGATAATTAATTTTTTCAAATAACTCCATTATTATTTCCTTGACTATTAGTGTGATATTTTACTAATAGTAAGTAGTAGTTAAGAACTAATAGTCTATAATTCACTAATAGTATATTTTATGGAGAATTAAAGAAAATGTTAAATAATTATAAACTAGATTCCAATGGTGTAATTAAACAAATAAAGATTAATAAAATATCTTATGATGAGCGTTATATAAATAATAGATATAATACTTATAACAGTGGGGAAAATATGTCTTTCTCACGACTTGGATATTTGTTAGGTGTTTTAAAAGATGAAAAGATTTCATCTATTTTAGATGTTGGCTATGGTAATGGTGATTTTTTAAAAACTGCTTCGAAGTACATTGAAAAATGTGTTGGTTCAGATATACCACCTATGTATCCATTACCTAAACATATAAAAACTGTTGAAAGTATTTATGATGATAACTATGATGTTATTTGTTTTTTTGACTCACTAGAACATTTTGATGATATTTATGAAATAAAAAATCTAAATACAAAGTATGTTTATATCTCTGTTCCTTGGTGTCATAATTTGTCAGCAGAATGGTTTGATAATTGGAAACATAGAAGAGAGGATGAGCATTTATGGCATTTTAACTTACCATCTCTTACGAAGTTTTTTGCGAGTATCGGGTATGAGCTTGTAGGTAATTCTAATATAGAAGATATTATTCGTACTCCCTATGATGAAAATTTACCAAATATTTTAAGTGCAGTATTTAAGAAAATATGATTAATTTTATTAAGAGATTATTATTTAACGGAATATCTGAAAAACAATATGATATTTATGTGTATTTAAAATATAAATATGTATATAAATATAAAAAATTAGTTCATTTCTATAAGCCATATACTCTTAATTATGAAAAAGATTTTATTCTTACTATTTATTGTGGAATAGGCGATTTTTTATATGGCATACCTGCTTTTATGGACATAAAAAAACAACTAAAACTTAAAAATAAAAAGTTTATTGTATATATTGGTAGTGCTAACAACAACTACAATAATGCAAATCTTGTATATATAGCAAAACAACTCAATATTTTTGATGAAATCCATACTTTTCATTCTCCTAGACCAGTATATTGGAAATGCTTAGACTTAGGGGATATTGACTATGATAAAAATAAAGCAGATATTTACCATTTTGTATATTGCGTAAATGGTTATAATAAACTATCTCGTATTCAAGCTGTATGTAAACAGTTTGGCTTGAAAAACAATAATGGATTAGAAAAATCATTGGAAATTATTAATCTTAAAGATTCTAATTTGCAAAATGTAATAGATAGTCAAAAAGATAAAAAATGCGTATTTCTACATTTAGATACAAGAAGTGGTGAGTATGTATATCCTTATATATTACAGTTAGTAGATTATTTACTAGTAGATGGATTTAGCGTTGTTTTATTTACCAAGATGAAAGATATAATTAATCAACAAAATAAACTTAGATATGACACCAAAAGGATAATTAATAAAACTATAGAAAATAATCGCCAAATAAAAGAACTAGAAAATAACCAAATTTTATTAGAAAAAATTACTCAACATAAGTTGTTTAGTAATGTAATACCAAATAACATTAATGATACCCTAAAATTATTGAAAGAGATAAACCCTTATGTAATCGCAGTAAATTCAATATTTTGGCCTTTAACAAATATTACAGAAACAAAAATATTGGCACTTCATTATATAAACTCTAATGACGGTCATCAATTTTTTCACAAAAATATGTTATTTGTTACTACAAATAAGTGCTCATATAAAAGAGTGAAAAAGATAAATATTAATAAATATGTTTTTTCTAAAATAGATTATGATATAGATAAAAAATATGGATACATAAACTATCATCCAGAATATATTATGTTTTTACTAAATGGACTTATTACTAATGAAACAAAATAATTTCTTAAACGAAGAGATATTTTTACTTTTTAAAAGGTATCCACTGTGGATTAATTTAGCATGGAAAGATATAACTTCTAAATATAAAAGAACTTTTTTAGGTCCATTTTGGATATCACTTGCTATTATTATATTCATAAGTTCAATATCTCTAGTATATTCAAAACTATTATCTGTCGATATTCACACATATATTCCATATCTAGCATTTGGGATTATTACTTGGATATTTATAACTTCAACAGTTTTAGAATCTTGTGGTTGTTTTATAGATTATGGTGGATATATAACACAAATAAAAGTACCTTATTTAGCTTTTATATTTAGAATTGTTGTCAGGAATAATATTATTTTTTTACATAATATTCCAATTGCAATTTTAACTATTTTCATTTTTGATATAGATTTCAATTTTTACTCTTTATTGTTTTTTATCTTTAACTTGTTTATATTGAACCTGAATCTGATATGGATTTCTATCCTTTTATCGATTGTTTCACTTAGATTTAGAGATGTACAACAATTTATATCAACTATGATACAACCTATCTTTTTTGTAACACCAGTTATTTGGACTGCAAATAGCATTGGTAATTCAAGATTTATTATTGATTATAATTTATTTTATTATTTTGTGGAACTCATAAGAGGTGTTTTTATACCTGCTGAAAATATGGAGAAAATTGTACTTGTGTCTAGTATAACAGGTGTTGTTGGTTTAAGCATTTCTTTGTATATTTTCAAGAAATTTCATAAAAAAATTTCGTTATGGATTTAAAGAATGAGTTATATTAAATTAAGTAAGCTGTCGTTAGATTATATTGTCTTATCAAATCATTCAAGATCTTTTAAATCAACAATTATTAATAATGGCATACGAGGTAAAATTATTAGTAATGAGCATTTATATGTAAGAGCATTAAATAGTATAACTTGTGATTTTAACTCTGGAGATAGAGTGGGTATTGTAGGTTTGAATGGCTCTGGAAAAAGTACTTTATTAAAAGTTCTTTCAGGTATTTATAGTCCAAGTGAAGGTATTTTACAAATAAAAGGTAGTATCGCTCCTATGCTTGATATCAGCCTAGGCATAGATGAAAGTGCTACTGGAATAGAAAATATTTTTTTAAGAGGTTATTATTTAGGACTAGATAAAAAAACAATCAATTCTAAAATCGAAGATATTATTGAATTTTCAGAATTAGGAACTTTTATTGATATGCCACTTTCAACTTATTCATCAGGTATGAGACTTAGACTGATGTTTAGTATAGCAACTTCTTTTAATTTTAATATTTTGATAATGGATGAGATGATACTAACGGGAGATAAAAACTTTATAGTAAAATCTAAGCAACGACTTGATGAATATTTAGATAAGTCAGATATTCTATTTTTAGCTTCACATTCTGATGCTATTATTAAAGAATACTGTAATAAGGCTATATGGTTAGAATCTGGTGAAGTAAAATTTATAGGTGCTGTTGATAGTTGTTTAGAAAAATATCAAGACTCTTTATTATGAATAACTATATCCTAAGAAGATTTTTTAATAAATTCCAAATATTTTTTTTGAAAGAGAAAATAAAAGATGGTTTATACATAAAAAATAAGAATAAAAATAAGAATAGAAAAATCTTATTTTATTTCAATGATTATCAAATTATGCATTTTGGAGATATATTATTTTTTGAACCAGCTATACAAGAGTTAATAAAATATGGATTTGAAGTGGAGGCAAGCCTTCCTGATAATGCTATAAAATATGCTAAGTTTAATAATATAAATTTTTTTGATAATGTTAACTTTGATAAATTTGATTTAATTATCACTAAAGTAGAATTTATATCATTTTTCAACAAATCAACAAATCAAATACTATTTGTAGACACAACTTATAATAAAATTATAGAACCATTATGTATTAGTCTCGTAAATAGAATTAACAATTTTTTAAAAATAACCAATAGTCGTGTAATTGGCAAACCAAGTGATTTTATAATAAAAAATAGTAATTTAGATTCTTTGTTAAAAGAGGGAGAACGATATATATTATTCAATAATTATGTTCATTCTGGAAAATTTAGGATTTTTGCAAATCAACGAAAACGGCTTATTAATTATGCTGAGGAATTAAAAAAAACAGGTTTTAAAATAATCCATATAGGGACTCAAAAAGACAAAGACAATGATAAAAATGATTATGAGCTGGTAGATTTGGATTTACGAGGCAAAACAAGTCTTAGTGATTTATTTTATTTAGTTTCAAAAAATAATGTCATTAATAGTGTTTCATTTGATACAATGCAAATGCTTATTTTCAATTTAAATAACAAAAAATCATTTGTTGTTAGTAGACAAAGAGTATTAAAAAGTAATATGCTATTTCATAAAAAATATGTTCATAGATGCTTTAACAGTGATGATTTAATAATTTACATTTAAACAAAGTTTTTAAGCAAAAAAATTCTTGCATGCGTAGGATTAGATGAGTGTTTGAACTCGTATAAGAGTTGAGAGTAAAATCGCACCTTTATCTACATTTGAACTTTTCATTTTTAATTCACTCTCTAAAAGAACATTTTGTATTTTATAGTATGTTGCAGGTTTAAATTTTAAACAAAGTGCAGCTTTTTCATCTACAATATTTTTTGGAGGTCTGTACCCCAAAATCTCTATTGCATTTGGTGCACCATTTACTCTAATGTAAATATTGAACATATAAAGTTGAGTTATATATGAAGTTAATGCTGTAACGACTCTTATTTCGTCTTCTCCATGGTCGATTATATTTAGTAAGTCTTTAGTAAATTCTTTTTTATTTAGTATATTTTTTATAAAATCTTCCATACTCACTTCAGCTAAACCTGATACTAGATGCTCTATATCTTTCGTGGTTATTTTTTTATCATAGATGCTAAGTTTATCTATTTCATTACAAGCAAGAGCAACATCACCGTTGTGAATATTTAAAAGGTGACTTATAGAATAAGCATCCATATTTACTTTTTTTGCATTTACAACATTTTGTACAATGCTAACTGACTCATGATGGTTTGGATGAAAAAATCGTACAACGATAGTATTTTGTTTTGCTAAAAATGTTTTTGCAGTATAAGTTTGATGTTTATCTCCATAGTAAGCATAAATCAGCATATTATCTTTGTTTTTTTCACATAAGCTTATAAACTCATCAAGCTCTTTTTTTTGAATTTTTTTATCACTTTTTATGATTAAAATATTTACTCCACCAAAAAGTGAAGATTGACTAAGATGTGCTTTTGCACTTTTAAAGTCATATTCATCATGGTAGAAACTAAGTATAGAAGCGTCTTGTATGTTACTTATCATTTTTGTGTAAGCATCTATAAGAAAAGAACTTTCACCAAAAAATACAAAACTATTTGGTATTTTACCACTTTGAATTAGCTTATCAAAAGCTGCTTTATACATCATCGCTCTTTAAAACATGAGCAAAAATTTTAGCTTTTGCAATATCAACTTTGTTTATGCAGATAGTTACATCTTCAAAAAGTACAGCATTCTCAGATGCTGTTATATTTATTCTCGCACCACTTATTTCACCGTTAATTTCGGCCTTGTACTCTGGCTCAGTTGATGTTATACGAGCTTTAAACTCTTTGTTTAAGTTATTTTGCGCCCATCTAGCAAACTTTCTTTGGGTAAATTCTATTTCTATACTACTAGCTTCTCTTTCTTTTTCACTTATTGTCATACTAAGTGCTTCAATATTTCTCAAAACATAAGAGCCTTCTTCTTTGTCATTATTGTTTATGGCTTTTAAAAGTCTATGTACTATTAAATCGCTATATCTTCTAATGGGAGAAGTAAAATGAGTATATGCCTCAAAACCAAGTCCAAAATGTCCTGCATTTAAAGGAGCATACTTTGCTTGCATCTGTGAACGAATGATTAAAGTATCAACTTCTGTTTCTAAGTCCATATCTTTAGCTTGAGTTTGTATATCTGTTATGGTTTCTTTCATAGAGTTTTTAATATCTATATTCATTCCTATACCTGCTAACTCTTGGTAAAGTATTTGAATTTTAGACTGAGTTGGTTCTTCGTGAATTCTAAAGATGCCTCTAGTGTATTTAGATGCTGCTTCTTTGTTTGCTAAAAGCATACAGTCTTCAATGAGCGAATGCGATGGAGTTTCTTTTGCAAAAGTCGTAGATACGATATTTGATTTTTCATCAATTTTCATTTCTAATTCGTTTGAGCGAAAGTCATAACCAACTTTTAATCGTTTTTCTTTTAGTTTATCTGTAATAATGCGTAATTTTTTAATCCAAGAAAATATTTTTACTTCTGAATCATTTTTTGGTTTTAATTTGCCATCAAAAAAATCATCTATCTCTTCATAATTGAATCTTCTTTTGGAGTGGATGATAGCTTCATAAACTTTAGACTTTGTAACTTCAAGAGTATTAACATCAAGTTTCATTTCAAAAACATAAGCTAATCTATCAACATTGGGTTGAAGTGAACAAAGAGTTTCACTAAGTTGTCTTGGTAACATAGGGATAGAACGATGTGGTAAGTAGATAGAAAAACTTCTATATATAGCTTCATTATCAATAGTTCCAAAAGGAGTCACATACTCACTTACATCTGCGATAGCTACAAATAGAGTGGTTTTTTTATCGTCCCAATAGATGGCATCATCATAATCTTTTGCTGTTACAGGGTCGATAGTACAAAAAGTTAAATCTCTTAAATCAACTCTATTTTTATATTTAGATGCATCTACATTTTTAAATGATGTAGCAATTTTTAAAACTTCGGCGTCAAATTCATCATGTTTGTTGTACTGTGCTAAAACTATTCTTTCATCAACAAGAGGGTCTTTTAAGTTCCCAAGTTTTTGTATTATGGAGTTTTCTTGATTGTTGATTTTAAAAACATCACCTATATCATAGGCATCTAGAGTCTCTTGGGCAAGTTCAACTCCAGTGGGATAGTCAGTTTTTAAATTTACTAAAGATTTATGTTCATCTTTTGAAATTATATATGCAACACTATATGAAAGTGCTCGACCTACTATCTGTGCAATTTTTGCACGAGGAGTTCCTCTAATGCCAAGAAGTCTTTGAGCGATAATAAGGTCACCCTCTTTAGCATCTCCTAAATCACCTTCAGCTATAAATAAATCACGAATATTTTCGCCAATGACATTTAAGTAGGCTGTGTCTTTTTGAATAAGCCCTAAAGTTCCAGCACGGTATTTTGAGTTGAATTTATATATATTGTCTTTTTTAGTTATATATTTTTTGGCTAAAAAATCTGTTATATGAGAGCGTTCGTCTGAGATGATATCTTGCTCACTCAAACCAAGAGTGAGCCGAATTAGTAGAGATTTCAAATTTATCTTATCTAGCGTTTTCTATTGCTTTATCAAAGCTTTCCATATCAAGGTCGTATTTTGTTAAGAGTACTTTTGCTGCATCTATACTAGCATCTGTTATTGCACCATTTATAGGAACACAAGTACGAACAACATGAAGAATTTGTGCAGGTCTTTTGTCCTCAGGTTCTGCTTTATCTGGACTTTGACAGTTAGCGATAACATCAACTAAACCTTCTTCAAATCTCCAGTGCTTAAATACAGTTGCACTAACTTCAGGTGTATCTACTCCTAAAATCTTTCGCTCAGCAGCTTCAACATCACCTAGCTCGGCTAAAGCATCTCTAAAAGCGTCTTGTTTGTTCTCTGAGATGATTTGTTGAGCTATAAGAACTTTACCAATTTCAACAAGAAAAGCTGCTGGAGATAAAACACCTAGAAGTTTATTTTCTTTTCTCATGCACCATGAAGTCATAAGTCCATGTTGTTTTTTAGAAAGTGCTGAGAACATATCGTTGTCTATTCCATAAGGAGATAAGTCAAGAGTAAAACTTTTTTTAACAATACTTGCAAGTGCAAAACCACGAACAGTTCCCATACCAAATAGACCAACTGCTTGGCTGATTGCATTTATCTCACGAGAAAAACCATAAAGAGGAGAGTTTGCAGCTTTTAAAATATCTGCTGTTAAAAGAGGATCTTTTTCTAAAATCTTAACCATGTCGTTAAAACTGCTATTTGGATCTTGATAAACCGCTTCTATCTGCATTGCAGACTCTGGTAAAGGTGGAAGTTGTTTAATCTTTTTTAAAATGTCATCAGTCATGGTACTCTCTTTAAATTATTTTATTTGTTTATATCATTATAGTATATGCAAATAAATTAATACTGAATATTTACAAATAACTGTTATTATTTTAAAAATAAATAAACTTTAGGGGTAAAAATGCAAAGAGATGCAATGTTAACACAATTAGGTTATGCACCAAATAGTGCTTTGTTGAGTCAATTAGAAAGAATAGAGAACAATACTGCTGGATATGAAAAGATAAGAAAGCATATTATGGATTTACATGACCATCTAAAAATAGATGGTTCTTATGTAGCTATGTCAAATACAAACGATTGTTTTAAGATAAAAATAGAAGCACCTTCAAGTGAAATTGCACAAGAAGCGCATGAAAAAGTTAAACATTTTAGTGACAAATTTAAAATAACAGTAAATAAATTAGATAATAAAGAAACTTACTACATAGTTGGTTTTAACCATTAAAAAAGTTACTTATGAATAAAGAACCGATGACTATAGAAGGTTATGACCTTTTAGTAGAAGAGTTTAAATTTTTACTAGAGGTCGAAAAACCAAAAACTGCTGAGGAAAAACTTGTAGCTGCTGCTCAGGGTGATAGAAGTGAAAATGCTGATTATCACGCTGCAAAAGAGAAGCTTCGTTTTATAGATAGAAGACTTTTCCTTCTTAACTCGATGATTGAAAAATCGCAAATTATCGATCCATCTTCATTTAAACACAAAAAAGTAAGCTTTGGAAGCACTGTAAATATACTAAATCTTGATACAGATGAAGAAGAAACCTATACTCTATGTGGTGTTTTAGAAAGTGAGCCTGAAAATGGACTAATATCTGTTCACTCTCCACTTGCTAAATCTATGATAGGTAAAGAAGTAGAAGATGAGTTTGTTCTAAAGTTACCAAAAACTAAAAAAGAGTATGAAATATTAAAAATAGAGTATATAAATATCTTCTCACTAAAGAAAAATATCCGCAAAAAAATTGACTTTTCTTTTCATTAAAACAACTTTTACTTTCCTTTAGATATAATCCACATTTAAAAACCAATTTTTAGGATTCCATTGTGAGCCAACAACTAGAAAATATAGAACAAGTATTAGCAGACCATAAGTTAAGTCAAGATGATTATGTACATATGAAAGAGATTTTAGGTCGTGAGCCAAATATCGTTGAGTTGGGTATATTTTCAGCTATGTGGAGTGAGCATTGTTCTTACAAATCTTCAAAAGTTCACTTAAAAGGTTTTCCTACTTCTGCTCCATGGGTTATTCAAGGTCCTGGTGAAAATGCTGGTGTTATAGATATTGGTGATGGTTATGCGGCTGTATTTAAGATGGAGTCACATAATCACCCTTCGTTTATTGAACCTTTTCAAGGTGCAGCAACTGGTGTTGGTGGAATCATGCGTGATGTATTTACTATGGGTGCTCGTCCTATTGCAAATTTAAACGCACTTAGATTTGGTAATGTTATGAATGATGACAAAATATCAGCTCATCAACGCTTTTTGGTTCGCGGTGTTGTAGATGGTATCGGCTCTTATGGTAACTGTATGGGTGTTCCAACTATTGGTGGTGAAACAAGTTTTGATGAGTGTTATAATGGCAATATCTTAGTAAACGCTTTTACTCTTGGTCTTGCAAAAAGTGATGAGATTTTTTATGGTAAAGCAGAAGGTATCGGAAATCCTGTAATGTATGTTGGTGCAAAAACAGGTAGAGATGGGCTTGGTGGAGCTGTTATGAGTTCTGATAGTTTTACAGAAGAGTCAAAATCTCTTCGTCCTACTGTTCAAGTTGGGGATCCTTTTACTGAAAAACTTTTACTTGAAGCTTGTTTAGAACTTTTTAAAACTGACTATGTTGTTGGTATTCAAGATATGGGTGCTGCTGGACTTACTTCATCTGCCTTTGAAATGGCAGGAAGAAGTGGCTCTGGAATGATAATGCATCTAGACCGTGTTCCCGCTCGTGAAGAAAATATGACTCCTTATGATTTTATGCTTAGTGAATCTCAAGAAAGAATGCTTCTATGTGCTAAAAAAGGTTCAGAACAAGCGATTATAGATATATTTGAAAAGTGGGATTTAGATGCCGCTGTTGTTGGTGAAGTTACCGCAACTGGAAATATGGAACTTTTTTGGCATGGAGAAAAGTGTGCTGATGTTCCTGTTGACCCTGTAAGTGAAGAAGCACCAGAACTTAATCGTCCAATGACTAAACCAACTTACTTAGATGCTTTGGCATCTGTAACTATTAATGATTTTAATAAAGTTTCAAATCAAGATGCTTTTGAAACTTTAATCAAGTCTATGGAAGTTGTAGATAAATCTTGGATATATACTCAGTATGATTCTATGGTGCAAACAAATACTATCAAGAATGGTGGTATGTTAGATGCCTCTGTTGTTCGTATAAAAGAAAATGGCAAGGCACTTGCCATGAGTGCTGATTGCAATGTTCGTTATTGTTACATAGACCCTAGAGGTGGAGCTGCTGCCGCTGTCATAGAAAGTGGTAGAAATGTTGCAATGAGTGGTGCAAGACCTTTGGCAATTACAGACTGTTTAAACTATGGTAACCCTGAAAACCCAGAAGTTATGTGGCAATTTGGTCAGGGCTGTTTAGGTATTAAAGAAGCTTGTTCAGAACTTACAACTCCTGTAATTGGTGGTAATGTTTCACTTTATAATGAAACAAATGGTGTTTCAGTTTTCCCAACTCCATCTATCGCAACTGTTGGTGTAAATGATGATCAAAACAATGTTTTAATGTCTTCATTTCAAGCGCAAGGTAATTCACTTTATTTAGTTGGTGAGAGTAAAAGCGAGTTTGGTGGTTCACTTTATATGAAAGAGATTTGTCATACTGTCGCAGGTGTTTTACCTGAGATAAACTACAAAAATGAACTTGCTCTTTGGGACTTAGTTATAGAAGCTAACAAAAAGAACTTACTAGAGTGTGCTAAAGATGCAAGTTCTGGTGGTGTAGCTATTGCATTAGCAAAGATGTCAGCAACTTCTGGTTTTGGTTGTGATGTTGAGATGAGTATTTCTGATGAAAGAGATATATTTGCTGAGTCTATGAGTCGTGCTATCATAGAAGTAAAATCTGAAAATTGTGAAGCTTTTGAAGCTATGTTAGATGAACAATCAAGTGTTGAAAAAATCGGAACAGTTGGTGGTGACTTCATAAAAGTAAACGATGTTACTTTAAGCATGAAAAACTTAAAAGACAGTTATTTTAAAACATTCCAAAGAGTTATAGAGAGAGATATTTAATCTCTTTTTTACAATAAATTCAATAGGTTAGGGTCCAATTTTTTTGGACTACTAACAACCTCTTGTATACTTTTATAAACAAAACCTTTTTTAGTATAACAGATGACACTATTTGTTTTTTGCTCTAGTAGTCCATCTATAGCATGAGTTATAAACTTATATGCCATAAGTCTATCATAGATGCTAGGATTTCCACCTCTTTGAATATGTCCTAAAACACTAACTCTTGCTTCTATACCTATTTTTTTCTCAAACCATTGTGCTATCTCTTGTGAATCTTGTTTTATACCTTCTGAAACGATTGCTATAAAGTATTTTCTTCCATTTTTTATTTGATTTTTGAATTTTTCTTCATAAGACTTAAGGTCATATTCTACTTCAGGAATTAAGCAAAGTTCAGAACCTGAAGTGAGATGCGAAACAAGTGCTAAATAACCACAATCTCTTCCATAGTTTCAATAACAAAGGCTCTTTTAAAGGATGAAGCGGTATCTCGCAAAGCATCTATAGATGTTTTTATGATGTTAAGTGCTGTGTCAACACCCAAACAGTAATCTGTTCCGTTGATGTCATTGTCAATAGTAGAAGGAACACCACAAAATATAACTCCATGTTCTTTGTGAAAAATATCAAGACCAACAAAGGAGCCATCTCCCCCTAAAACAATAAGCATGTTAATGTTTAGAGCATCTAAGTTATTTTTTGCGATTTGTCTATACCTTTTTTGCATAAATCTTTCGCTTCTTGAAGTTCTTATTTTAGTTCCACCACGAGTGATAATTCCTGACACATCACAGTAAGTAACTTTTTTTATGCTGTTGTCAATCAAGCCTTCATAACCATCATAAATAAAATAAGGAATAAGATTTTTTTGAAGTGAATATTCAACAAAATGTTTTAGTGCTGGATTCATTCCAGACACATCTCCACCAGAACATAAAATAGCAATTTTTCGCATATTGAGCCTCATGTAAATTTATTTAAATATAGTAATAAAAAATATCTTTGAGAAAGTTTAAATTTAAGAAAGTTTAATTTTAAAAATCATTTTTTAATATTTTTTATAGTATGCTTGTTTATTAAGTCTTTTAAAGGTTATAAATAAATGTTATATTGTGATAAGTATGAGCAGAATATTGAAAATTCATTATATAAAATTTTGATTGTAGAAGACTCTGAATTTGTAAATAATTCTATTAATAAGATATTAGTAGATAAGGGTTATATATGTAAGCAGGTATTTGATTATGCAACCGCTTCTTATAATCTTGTAAATACGAAATATGATTTTATTATTTTAGATCTTAACCTTCCCGATGCCTATGGTGAAGAGCTTGTACTAGAAGTTAAGCGTTTGAGTAAAGCAAAGATTATTATACTTACCGCGGAAACAGATATCCAGACAAGAGAGAACCTTTTTAAGAATGGTATTTTAGACTATCTAGTTAAAGATAAGTATTTTAATAACTCTATAGTTGCTATAGACCAGGTTATACACTCTATAGAAAGAAATCATAATAGTAATATTTTAGTTGTAGATGATTCTAAACTAATTAGAAAATATATAGAGTCAATACTTAATGTAAGAAACTATAATATTGTAGAGGCTGAAGATGCAGAGCAGGCTTTGGAACAATTAAAAGTTAGTAGGATAAACCTTATACTCCTTGATATGGAACTCCCTGGTAAGCATGGTCTAGATGTTATTAGAGAGATCAAGTCTATTCCTGAGAAATGTCCAATTCCTGTTATAGTTATTTCTGGAAAAAGTGATCCTGAACTGGTAAGAAGTTCATTAAAACTAGGTGCTTATGATTTTATAAAAAAACCATTTAATATTGAAGAATTTGTACTCAAAGTTGATGCAGCTATTGAGTCAAACCGTAAAAGTAGAGAAATTTTATGTAAACAACAATTACTAAACGAATACAAAGATGCGGTTGATAGAAGTACAATAGTATCTAAGACAGATTTGAAAGGTAATATTACCTATGTAAATGATAGATTTTGTGAACTTTCGGGATATAGAGAGAGTGAACTAATAGGTAAATCACATAATTTAATACGGCATAAGGATATGTCATCAGAAGTATTTAAAGAGCTATGGAAGACTATTAAAAATAAAGAGTCATGGTTTGGAATAGTTAAAAACCGTAAAAAAAATGGAGAAGCTTATTATGTAGATACTGTAATAAGCCCTATAGTGGACTATTATGGAAATATTATTGAGTATATAGGTATTAGAATTGACATAACAGCTATTGAGACGATGAAAGAGCATCTTGAAAATGAACTAAATATCTCAGAGGGTAATTTCCAAGAGATGTATAAACGCTCCTCAGAGTATGAAAAAGCAATTGATGTAAGTAATATTTTATCTCGTTTAAAAGTAGATGGGACAATAACATATGTAAATCAAGCTTTTTGTGATATATCTGGATATACAGAAAAAGAACTTATAGGTAATTCACATGTTATGCTACGCCATCCTGAAAATGCACCAAGTTTGTATAAAAATATATGGAACACAATACTAGGCGGTGATAGATGGACTGGAGAAATAAGACATATTGCAAAAGATGCAAGTTCTTATTATGTGCATAGTACTATTATCCCTATTAAAGATGCAGATGATAATATCATAGAATATATGTCTATTAGCCATAATATGACAGAGTTCGTAAAACTTCATACTGAACTTGAGGAGACTCAAAAAGAGATTATATATCGTATGGGTGAGGTTGGTGAGACACGCTCAAAAGAAACAGGTTTTCATGTTAAGAGAGTTGCTGAGTATTCAAAGTTATTAGCTCTGTTATCTGGACTTAGTGATAAAAATGCAGAGTTGATATATAGTGCATCTCCTATGCATGATATCGGTAAAGTTGGTATTCCAGATAAGATACTCTTAAAACCGGGAAGGCTAGATGAGGAAGAATGGAAAATCATGCAAACTCATAGTGAACTCGGTTATAATATTTTGAAAAAATCAAAAAGACGCATACTAAAAGCAGCAGCAATCGTCGCTTATACTCATCATGAAAAATGGGATGGAAATGGATATCCAAATAAGATAGTCGGTGAAAAAATTCATATTTTTGGAAGAATCACGGCTATTGCAGATGTTTTTGATGCTTTAGGAAGTGATAGAAGCTATAAAAAAGCGTGGGAATTAGATAAAATTTTAGAGCTTTTTAAAGAAGAAAGAGGAAAACATTTTGACCCAAAACTTTTAGACATCTTTTTAGAAAATATTGAAGAATTCTTAAAAATTCGTGATAAATTTAAAGATAATGTTTAATACTATTGCTCTTCATTTTCATAAAACCATAATCTTATTTTAGATAAAATTCCATAATAATAAAAAGGATAATTTTTGGCAAAAAGAGCATTAGTTAGTGTTAGTGATAAAAATGGCGTTGTAGAGTTTTGTACATCTTTAGTAAAAAATGGTTATGAGATTATTTCAACTGGTGGAACTTATAAAAAGTTAGTTGATTCTGGCATCAAAGCTATTGAGATTGATGAGGTTACAAAATTTCCTGAGTGTTTTGAAGGGCGTGTTAAAACTTTAAATCCTTTCGTTCATGGTGGTATTTTACATCGTCGTGACAAACAATCACATATTGACCAAGCAAAAGAGTTAGGTGTTGAGTCTATTGATTTGGTCTGTGTAAATCTGTATCCTTTTAAAGAAACTATCGAAAGAACTGACGATTTTGATGATATTATAGAAAACATAGATATTGGCGGACCTGCTATGGTTCGTTCTGCTGCAAAAAACTTTGATGCTGTTATTGTCGTTACAAATGTAGAGGACTATAGTGAAGTTATAGATGCGATAGAAAATGAAAAAAATACTAAAGAATTTCGTCGTGGTTACATGATAAAAGCGTATGAACATACAGCGGCTTACGATAGCATGATAGCAAATTATATGAATGAACGATTTAATGAAGGTTTTGGTGAGAAACAGTTTATAGTTGGAAACAAAGTAATGGCTACAAGATATGGTGAGAATCCTCATCAACAAGGTGCCTTATATGAGTTTGATAAGCACTTCAAAAACAACTTCACAACATTAAAAGGTGAGGCAAGTTTTAACAATCTTAACGATTTAAATGGTGCTGTGAAGATAGCATCTGCTTTTGGAGAGGATAATGCTGTTTGTATCTCTAAGCATGGAAATCCTTGTGGTTTTGCTATAAAAGACAACTTACTAGATGCGTATATAGAAGCTTTAAAATGTGACCCAGTTTCTGCTTTTGGTGGTGTTGTTGCAGTAAATGGAACGGTTAACAAAGAGTTGGCTGAGAAAATGAATGAAATATTTTTGGAAGTTGTAATTGCTGGTTATATTACCCAAGAAGCTCAAGAAGTGTTCGCAAAGAAAAAGCGTATAAAACTTTTTGAGATGGGAAGTGATAAATTAATACTTGCAAATGATAAAAAAGATTTTAAACATATTGATGGTGGTTTTGTTTATCAAGATGCTGATAAAGTTGGAGCTGATGAAGTTAAAAATGCAAAACTAGTATCTAAAAATGCAGCATCTGAGCAAGACATGAAAGATTTAGAGATAGCGTATAAAGTTGCATCTCTCACAAAATCAAACTGTGTTGTATATGTTAAAAACTCTGCCATGGTAGCAGTTGGTATGGGTATGACAAGTCGTGTAGATGCTGCTCAATGTGCTTTGAAAAAAGCAAAAGATATGGGACTTGATGTAAGTGGTGCGGCTCTCGCATCTGAAGCATTTTTTCCATTTAGAGATTCTATTGATGCAGCAGCACAAGCTGGTGTAAAAAATATAATTGAACCAGGTGGAAGTATCAGAGATCAAGAGATTATAGATGCTGCCAATGAATTTGGTATGAGTTTATATTTCTCAGAAATTCGCCACTTTTTACATTAAAAGTGTGAACTAAAGCAGAAAGTATTTTTCCCATTTAGTTTAGCTTTATACATCGCAATGTCAGCATGTTCCATAAGCTCAACTATAGAAAAATCATCATTATTGAAGAACTTTATTCCAATACTTGCACTAATACGGAGGTCATTTTTAATGACGCCGTATGCTGATTTTACACTATAAAGTATTTTTTCTGTTATAGCTATTAGTTTTTCCTCAATAAGTTTTATATTTTTTTCATTTATATCTATTAAAACAACAAATTCATCGCCACCTATTCTTCCAACAATATCATTTTCTCGAACAGAGTTTTTAATCCTTTGAGCAACTTCTACAAGTACTTTATCTCCAATAGTATGACCTAAAGTATCATTTATAATTTTAAAATTATCTAAGTCTATAAAAAGTAGTGCATTATATTCAGATGTTCTACCACTTCTTTTCATAGCTCTTTGTAAATACTCTTTAAATAAAACTCTATTTGGTAATTTTGTTAATTCATCATAATGTGCAAGTTCTAAAATTTTTTCTTCAATTTTTTTTTGTTTTGTTATATCTATAGCTGTTTTTAATTGAACTTTTTTATTATTTTCCCATAAAATAATCCGATCTTTAAAAAGATAATGCTTGTTATTTAAAGAATTTTTATTTTCCCATTCGAATATTGTTTCTAAAAGATACTCTAATGGGTTCTCTATTTCAGCTAAAGGGCAAAACTCACATAGGCATTCTTTATCTTTTTGTAGAACTTTATAACATGTCTTTCCAATTACATTACCGAACTCTTCTATGCATTTAGTATTAGCATATATAATTTCATTATTTTCTAAATCAATCACATAAATTAATGCTTCCGTTGTATTTAAAATTAATTTCATTGCATCAAAAATAGACTCTACCTTTATTAGTCTATGAGCTAATAGCTTATAGATAATTGTCTTATAGATTGTAACTACATATAATTTAAAATATTATTAATTTAATTACAAATTAATATTAAGGAATAAATATTGAGTATATTTGAAAATTTATGTGTAGCTGAGGATAAGGAAGTTCAAGATTTTATTAAACTTGTTGCTTCAAACATTAAAAAGGCTAGACAGGATAAGGGCGTGACACAATTAGAATTAGCTCTTATGATAGGACAGAAATCATCTGCCTTTTATGCAAATGCAGAAAACTATGCCAAAGGTAGACGCTTTAATTTAGAGCATATTTATAAAATAGCAAAAGCTTTAGATATTAATGTGATTGACTTGTTAAAAGAAAAAAATCAATAATAAATTTTAAAGTCGTTTTTATCACGGTTGATGCATGTTAAGGAATAAAAAGTGCTTTTTAAGACAACATTTATATTTGTCTAAGTTGTAAAGTATTAGAATAAGTAAAAGGAATAATAAATGTTTGGAACATCAGCAAAAATAGCAGAAATAACCGTTAAATATGAAAAAAAGTTTTTAGAGTTAGAGTCTGAAAACTCAGCTTTAGTACAAAAAATAAATGAACTTGAAGCATTAAAAAATGAGGGTTTAGAAGTAGATAATAATTCTGAAATTGTTGAAATTTTGCTTAAAAGTTATGAGAGTGGAGTTGGTTTTTTACAAGGCACCATAGAAGATAATATTGCAGATTTAGAAGAAATCAACGAATTAAATGAAAAAACAACCGAAAGAATGATCAGTGTTGAGTCTGAAACAGTTAATATTGCAAATAATATTGAGATTATACAAGTTCATTCTAATACTCTTTCCGATGATGCAAACTCTTTGAATGATAGTGTTAACTCTATTTCAGATATAATTAGTCTGATTAAGGATATTTCTGATCAAACAAATTTACTCGCATTAAATGCAGCTATAGAAGCAGCTCGTGCTGGAGAACATGGCAGAGGTTTTGCTGTTGTTGCAGATGAAGTGAGAAAATTGGCTGAGAGAACTCAAAAAGCGACACAAGAAATTGAAATAAATATCAATGGTTTAAAACAAAACTCTAATTCAATGATGGAAATATCTAAAGATTTTTTAAATGAATCATCTTCTGTTATGAAAATACTTTCTTCTTTTAATGAAAATATTGCTGAAGTAAATGTCAATAGCATAACTATTAAAAATAAAACTAATGTAGTAACAAATGAGCTTCATGTAAGTAATGGTAAAATTGACCATATTTTACTAAAGTTATCTGTATATGAAGCATTGATAAATGATTCTTCTGTAACAATAACAGATGAGAATAGTTGTAGGTTTGCTCAATGGTTTACAGTAGCATCGAATGGATTTCTTCAAGGAAATTCATTATTAAATAGTATTGTTAAACATCATACTAATGTTCATAAAGGTTTACAAGAGACTTTAAAATATAGTCTTAATCATGAACGAAATAAAGTATCTGATAGATTAAAAGATGTTGAAATGTCAAGTGACATAGGCTTTAAAGAACTTTTAACTGCAGTAAAGAGTACGAGAGATTAATTCTCGTACTTGATTGACATCCACTCAACCCTTATGATATAATCACACTTAAATATACAAATACATTTTAATATAAATTTAGGACAAAATAATAATGGCAAAATCATTATACAAGACACTTGAAATCAATGAAGGTGCAAGTGAATCGGAAATAAAAAAAGCTTATAGAAAACTAGCAAGACAATATCACCCTGATGTAAATAAAGATAAAGGTGCAGAAGATAAGTTCAAAGAGATAAACTCTGCATATGAAATCTTAAGTGATAAAGAGAAAAAACAACAGTACGACATGCATGGTGACAGTATGTTCGGTGGTCAAAATTTCCATGATTTTTCTCGTTCACATGGTCGTGGCGGACAAGGTGATTTAGATGACATACTAAGACAAATGTTCGCTGGCGGTGGCGGCGGTGGTGGATTTGGCGGTTTTGGTGGAGGTTTCCAACAACAAGCAAACTTAGATATTGAAACAAGTGTTACTATTCCTTTTAGTGTATCTATTTTAGGTGGTTCCCATTCTGTATCTGTAAATGGTGAGAGATTTGACATTAAAATCCCTGCTGGAGTTAAGAGTGGAGAGAAGATGCGGGTTAAAGGAAAAGGTCATGCTCAAGGTGGAAGAGCAGGGGATTTATTTTTAAAGATTCAAGTTGCATCTAACCCTGAGTACATCAGAGAAGATGATGATTTAATCAAATCTTTTGATGTACCTTTGTACGCTGCACTTTTTGGCGATAAAATTGCAATAAAAACATTAGAAAAAGAGATAAAACTAAAAGTTCCTCAAAATACTAAAAATGGACAACGCTTTCGCGTAAAAGAGATGGGAGCTATGAATAGAAAAACAAAAGTTCGTGGTAATTTATATCTTGAAGCAAACATTATCTTACCAGTTATTGATGAACTTGATAAAAAGTTAGTAGATATAATGAAAGAAAAATTACCTAAAGAGTAAGAGGAGTTTATAATGATACATAAATATGACGAACCAGTTTATCTCATAAGTATCGTAGCAAAAATTTTAGAAATACACCCTCAAACTCTTAGACAGTATGAGCGTGAAAATTTGGTATGTCCATCTCGTTCAAATGGTCGCATAAGATTGTATTCACAAAGAGATATTGATAGAATAAAACTCATACTAAGACTTACTCGTGAACTGGGTGTTAATTTGGCGGGTGTTGATATCATACTTAGACTAAAAGAAAATGTAGATGGCATGGAAACAGAGATAGCAGAGCTTCGTCATGAAGTTTCACTCGCTCAAAACACACACTCTGTATCTCCAGATAAGGCTTTAGTTACAAAAAAATCAATTTATGAGATGATAATCTTTGAAGAGTAAACTACTCTTTAAGTCTTTTAACATTTGCTCCAACAGCTTCAAGCTTTTTCTCTAGAGCATCATATCCACGGTCAAGATGATAGATGCGATGCACATTTGTGACTCCATCTGCAACAAGAGCAGCAAGAACAAGAGCGCTAGATGCTCTTAAGTCAGTTGCCATTACATCGGTTCCACTTAGTTTTGTCCCACCATTAATAGTAGCAACATGTCCATTTAAAGATATATCCGCTCCCATTCTTTGAAGCTCACTTACATGCATAAATCTGTTTTCAAATAGTCTTTCTTCAATAATCGAAGTGCCATCAGCTTGAGTTGCAAGTGCTAAAAATTGAGCTTGCATATCTGTTGGAAAAGCAGGGTACTCTTGAGTTACTATTTTTACGGGTTTTATTATTTTAGAAGGGTGGATAGTTATCGTGTCTTTTGTGATTGTAAAACTGCTTCCCATCTCTTCAAGTTTTGATAAGACAGCGCCTAGATGCTTGGCATTTACACTTGTTAAAGTTAACTCATCTCTACTTATTGCTCCCGCACAAAGGTAAGTTCCAGCTTCTATACGGTCAGGGATAACTGAAAATTCTTTAATATTTAGTAATTTAGAGTTACTTCCATGGATAGTTAAAATAGCAGTTCCAATTCCTTCTATTTCTACTCCACTGTTATTTAAAACTTCACAAAGTTGAACAACCTCAGGTTCTCTTGCTGCGTTTGTTAGGGTTGTTTTGCCCTGTGCTAAAGCAGCAGCCATAATAATGTTTGCAGTTCCTGTAACAGTAATTTTATCAAAAATGATATCACAGCCTTTTAAGCCATTTGGAGCAGTTGCTTCAATGTAACCAGATTTTATGTCAATTATTGCACCCATTTGCTCTAGAGCTTTTAAGTGCAAGTCAACAGGTCTTTGTCCTATGGCACAGCCACCAGGTAAAGAAACTTCACAATGACCAAAACGAGTTAAGATAGGTCCTAAAACTAAGATAGATGCTCTCATGGTTTTTACAATGTCATAAGTTGCTTTTGTTTGTGTTAGTGTAGATGTGTCCACAACAACTTTGTCATCATGAAAGTCACAATTAGCACCAAGATTTGAGAGAAGTTTTAAAAGTGTTTTTATATCAGCAACTTTTGGTAAGTTTTTTATATGAACACTATTTTTTGCAAGAATAGTCATTGCAATCAAAGGAAGAGAGGCATTTTTAGCACCAGATATTTTGATATTTCCACTTAAAGATTCAACTTTTTTTATCCGTAAATAATCCATATAACTCTCTTGTGTTTTAATTAATGAAATTATAGCTAAAAGAAACCTTTTTTGATATACTTCTAAGTATATATAAGCAGGAGAAACATTATGAGTTCGGCACTTGAGAGATTAAAAAAATTAACAAACAAGATTTCTTCTTATGAAACTACAAGACAAGAAAATATGAAGATTTTACAAGCTTTATATGAAAAACTTTACCTTGATGAAAAGTTAGAAAATTTTTCTGATTTGTTTAATTTTAAAGCAATAAATCTCTCTGGTGCCTCACTTTTAGATGAAAATTTAGGTGAGATAAAAAAAGGAAAATATCTTCAAATCTTAGCAATAAGTTATGATAAAAATGCAAGTAAAAAAAGTACAAATATATCTTTGGGTTATTTTGGAAAGGCCCAAAATGTTGAAGTTGGCTTAAAAAATAACATAGTTGAGTTTATCATAAGATATAGATTTGAGAAAAGTTTTATGAGTTTAGAAAATTACTATGGTATGTTAGGCAAATTTAAAAAAGATGCATAAATTTTACTTTTTTTTATGGCTTAGATGGCTTGTACGTGTAAGTTTATGCAGTATTATTTTAGCATCTACACTTTCTTTTATCATAACTATATATACTTACCTGAGCCAAGATTTACCAACTTTAAACAGTGAAGTTTATTTGGCACTTAAAAATGTTTTTATATTTTGGTTTCCAATCTCTTGGAGTTTAACTCTTCTTATAGCACTGTTTAGGGCTTTAAAGTATATATTTAATACAAAAATCGCAGGGTATGAACTTAAACTTTACTCATGTGACATGAAAGATGTTCTTGAAGATATTGGATATGGGGATATAGTTAAAGTATGGAGAAAGTGGTTTATGCTGATGATATGGTTAGTTGGTTCATTGATGATTTTATCTTTAGTATATACATATATCTTTACATCACTTCACAGCGTGTTTTCATGGTTTAGCATCTACTGGTTATTTGCTTTTATTTTAATAAGTGGATACTTTTCTTTTATGATTATGTCGCATAGATGCAAAAGAGTTAAGATAGTTAAATGTTGATTTTTATTGATGTTCAAACAACAGGTTTAGAAGTAAAAGATAAAATAATCTCTATGGGTTTAGTCGCTGTTGAAGATGAACAAATAACAACTATGTTTGAGTTAGTAAATGAAGGAAAAAAAGTACCTTCAATTGCCTCGAGTATCAACCATATCACAACCGAAATGCTAAAAAATAAAGTGAACCTCAAGGACAGTGAAACATATAAATTTCTTTTAAAACATAACAGAGCATCTAGCATTATTATAGGGCATAATGTAAAATTTGATTTAAGTATGCTCCAAAATGCTGGTTTTAGTTTTTTAGGAGAAGTTATAGATACTCTAAGAGTTACTAAGCATCTAGTTCCCGAATGTGAAATGTTTTCATTACAGTTTTTAAGATATGAGTTAAAACTATATAAAAAAGAGGAAAAAAGTCTAGATGCTTATAATGCTTTAGACAATGCTAAAGTAGTAAAAAATCTTTATGAATATCTCAAAGAAATGGATACTAAAAGAGATTTTACTAAACTGAGTTTTCAAAAAGTATTGCTTGAAAAATTTGAATTTGGAAAATATAGTGGGCGTTATATAGAAGAGATTTCTATGTGTGACCGAGGTTACTTAGAGTGGATGCTAAGTTATGTTGTAGATTTAGATGAAGATTTAAGATATAGTATTGAGTATCATTTAGGGAGTATTTTATGAAAGTAGCAGTTGAGTGTAAGTCACCATTATTACAAAAGTCATTAGAACTATTTTTAGCTTCTCATCTTAGTTCTATAAAACAGTGTGACATTGTTGTTAGGGATTTTAAAGTTGCTGATGATGAGAGAAGTTTTTACATTGGAAAAGAAAAAGATGCAGATTTAATCAAGCCATTTTCAAAGTCTGCTCTTATTTTAGCACTTGAAAATAGATATGAAAGTATATCTCCAAAGCAAGTGCAAGAACAAAAGTTTGAACCTCAAGGAAATGCTAACTTTCATATTTTAGAAAAAAGAATAGACTTGTTAACTAAAGAATACCAGCAAAATATAATAAAAGCAGTAAAAGCATTTTATGAAAAGTAATAAACAACTTACAAAAAAAATAGTTTCTGGTAAATTTAAAAATACAGTTTTAAAACTTCCATCAAAAATAACTACTCGTTCTTCAAAATCCATAGTTCTTGAATCTTTTTTTAATACTATTCAGTTTGATATCATAGATGCTACCTTTGTGGAAGTTTTTTCAGGAAGTGGCTCGATAGGACTTGAAGCCCTTAGTCGAGGAGCTAACAACATCATTTTTATGGAAAAAGACAAAGATGTCATAAAGGTTTTAAAAGAAAATATCTCAAAAACGGATGCATCTGCTTGTGAAATTTTTAGTGGAGATAGTTTTGAGAATATTAAAGCTGTGATTTCGACTTTAAAGAAAAATAATCAAATAGCATATTTTTACATCGACCCACCTTTTAGCATCCGAGAAGGTATGGAAGATATTTATGACAAAATGCTTTTACTTATAAAGTCTATTCCAACTGAGTTGTCAAACCTAATAATCATAGAACACATGACAGGTTTAGAAATACCACAAAACATAGGCAACTACAAAAAGAAAAAATCTAAAAAGTTTGGAAATACAACTCTTACCTATTTAGATGCTAATGTGGAATAGGAGTTGCTAACTATTAGCTAGTTAAAGGACTAGCTATGAAAACGATTATTTTACTACTACTTGCAATGACTACTGTTTTTGCTACAAAAATTACTGATGTTGCTAATGTTGTCGGAGTTCGTGATAATCAAATCATAGGTTACTCTTTGGTTGTTGGTCTTAAAAAAACTGGTGATGGTACAACATCTAAGTTTACTCTTCAGTCTATCTCAAACATGTTAAAAGCTATGAATATTGATATGAATCCAATCGATATAAAATCAAAAAATGTTGCGGCTGTTGTTGTAACTGGAAGCCTTGGAGCATTTGCTCGTCAAGGTGATAAGTTTGATATAACAGTTTCTTCTATTGGAGATGCAAAGTCTTTAGAAGGTGGAACACTTTTAATGACACCTTTAAAAGGGGTTGATGGTAAGATCTATGCACTTGCTCAAGGTTCTGTAAGTATTGGTGGTAAAAATTCTAGAGGTGCAGGAAGTGAATCTCATCCAACATCTGGCATCGTTTTTGAAGGTGGCTATGTAGAGCGTGAGATACATATTGACCTATACCATCAGGAGTATGTGACTTTATCTTTAAAAGAGCATAACTTTAGAAATAGTGTAGCAATTCAAAAAGCCATCAATAATGTTTATAACACTCAAGTTGCTGTTGCAATGGACCCTAGAACCATTAGGCTTAAAAGACCTAAAAACAAAAGTATGATAGAGTTTTTAGCAGAGATTCAAGATATAGATATGGTTTATACTCCAAAGAGTAGAATCATTATAAATGAGAGAACAGGAACAATTATAGCTGGAGTAGATATAGAAGTTAAACCAGTTGTTTTGACTCACGGAGATATAACTATAAAAATCATTGCTCAAGATACAGTTTCACAGCCTGAGGGCTCAATGGTTGTTGATAAAGATTTGGTTATTGGATTAAATCAAAATGAGATTTATACAAAAACAGGGACAACAACTGTGGCAAATGTAGTTCGTTCACTTCAAAAATTAGGAGCTACTCCTAAAGACATAATATCTATTTTAGAAGCTATGAAAGTTGCTGGTAGTATCGCAGCAGAATTAAAAGTAATATAAGGAGGAGATGATGTACGGAACTAACTCAATTAATATGCAAGCTAAGTTAATGACACAAAACTTAGCAATTCCAAAAATTGATTCCAATTTAGAAGATGCAAAATTAAAGGAGCAAACAGATGCATTTGAGTCAATAATTATCAAAATGCTTATGGATAATGCGATGAAAGATGAGAAAAATCTTTTTTCAGAACAAAACGATCCAGGTGATAAAATATATAAGTCAATGTACAGAGATGAACTAGCAAAAGCAAGTGCTGGAAGCTTCGGGTTTTCTGAGATGTTGTACGATTTTTTATCTAGAAAAAATTGAAGTTTTTTATCTATTTGTCGATATAGCTGTATAATATAAAGTTTATATGGACAAAAGAAGGATAAATTATGATTTCGCAACTAAATAGTTCAGCGGTTCGTAGTGCTTATGCTAGTAACTTTGGAGAATCCAAAGAAACTGACAAAACTCAGACGAATATTTCAAAACAAGGTGATACAAGCAAGGTGGAGAGAATTAAAGAAGCTCTTGATTCTGGTGAGTATAAGATTAACCTAGAAGCTCTTTCGCAAAAGATAGCCGAAGAGTTACTACAGGTTTAAAGTTAAGATAGAGGTTTAAGATGTTGTCGCACCATTTACAAAGTGCCCTAAAAGATTTACGGGACTTAATTAAAATTACAGAGTCTGATATAGATGATATAAAAGAGGCTAAAAATGATCCTCAATTTGATAGATTATCACTTAAAGAAGAAAAACTAAAAAGTTTTGAGACTAAAAAAGCGATGATTGACCATGAAATATCATCCTTAATGACACAAAATCCTGATATGGATTTACCAAAACTCCTTAGCGAAGAACAACATCTACTGCTTGATGATTTAAAAGTAGAACTAAATAATCTAAGAGATGTAAATAAGCATTATGCAAGATTGGTTTTAGTTGTAAGCAATTTATATAATAATTTTTTAGAAAAAATTGTTCCTACTGAAATGCAAGGTTATCAAAAAGTAGCATCTAAGAACTCAGCTATCTTGGAAGTGAGAGTGTAATATGGCTTCGATATTTAATGCACTTCATATTGGTTACTCTGGTTTAAATTTAGCTCAAAATGGAATCAATACAACAGGACACAATATATCAAATGCTGAAACAGAGGGATATACAAGACAAAGAGTTGTAACAGCAGCTGCAACACCTCTTAATTCAGCTCCAGGTAATGTTGGGAATGGTGCAACTGTTATGGATATCAAAAGAGTTTTTGATAATTTTGTTTTTGATAGATACACCTCTGTTTCTTCAGACAAAGAGTATAGTGATTTTGAGAAAAAAACTTTGGAAGAACTTTCAACATATTTTCCAGAGATTGATGGTGTTGGAGTAAAGGCTGATTTAACAAAGTATTATAATATGTGGCAAACTTTTGCAGATAACCCAGACAATGATGCTATTAAATTAGCACTAGCAACTCAAACAAATACACTAACAAAGCATATTGCATATACTCAAGATCAAGTTAAAAAATTACAAACAAGATTAAATGATCAACTAGCAGTGAATATAAATGAAGTTAATGCAATAGCAAAAGAACTTGCAGGACTAAATAAATCAATAGAAAATGCAGAAGCAGGAAAAACTTATACAGCGAATGATTTAAGAGATAAAAGAAATGTATTGGAAAGAAGTTTATCAAGACTAATAGGTGCTGTAACAAACTCAGGACAATTAGAATCAAATATTCAAATCGATAGTTCTTCAAATACTAAAACAGGAAGTTATACAATAAATGTCAATGGATTTAACATAGTAGATGGAAGTTCGTACCATCCAATTCATATAGACAATAAAAATAGTGAAAAAGGTTTTTATGAAGTTTCATATGAAAGACAAGATGGAAAACTTATACCAATGGCAGAAAAAATATCTGGTGGTGTTATTGGTTCTATTTTAAATCTTCGTGGTGCTTCATTAGATTCAACGAGTGGAATGCCGACAAATGGGGTGATCCAAAGTGTTATTTCAGAGTTAGACGCTTTTGCAAAGAGTATGATTGAGTCAACAAATAATATATATGCAAGAAGTGCTACTAAAAAAATGGAATCAAATACTTTAACTTTGAATCCATCAAATTCTTTGACTAATTCATCTTATAATGTAAACGAAGGAGAATTTAGTCTTATTGTATATGATATTGATGGAAAAATTGTAGCAAGAAGAATTATTAAAATTGATGTAGCAACTACAATGACGGGAGTAGCTGGTTCAAACTCAATACAGGCGCAAATTGAAGCACAGATAGACGATAATGGTGATGGAAATGCAAATAACGATATAGATGATTATATTATATTTAATTGGGCTACTTATGCAAGTGGTGAAAATGCACTTGAATTTGAACTTGACGCACTTAAACAATCACTTGGTTATACATTTTCAATAGAAGATACTTTAAAAGATGCATCTTATGATTCAGGAACTAATTTTGCAGGTGCTTTTGGAATGAGTAGATATTTTGATGGAAATGATGCTCAAAGTATTAGCCTCAATGCAAATATAAAAAATAATCCAACTCTTATATCTGCTGGAGCAACACCATTAGCAGGGGACAATGTAATTGCACTTAGCATGGTTCAGCATCAATATGAAAAGTTTGATTTTAAAGTTGGTGGGATAACATATAATGAAACTGCTTATTCAATGTTTGATATTATTGCCACTGATGTTGGAACTCAAACAAATGCTGCAATACTTAGAAATGAAACAATTTCTACTCAGTTTAATGCAATACAGTTAGAATATTATTCAGTTTCAAAAGTTAGTCTAGATGAAGAGATGACAAATCTTATAAAATACCAAACTTCATATGGTGCGGCTGCAAAAATTATAACAACAATAGACCAAATGATGCAAACACTTTTAGGAATAAAAGCATAAATAAATTACCAAAAATAAGCATAATTTTGTTGGTCTTAGTTTTTTCATTTTCATTTTTAGGCTCTTTTTTTTATAGGATAGATGCCTATTCCTTAGATAGTGTATCTATACTATTATCTCCCTCTTTTGAACATTTACTCGGTACTGATAGATTAGGTAGAGATATTTTGGCTAGACTCATTGAAGGTGGAAAAGTATCTTTAATCATCGGTGTTGGAAGCGCTTTTATATCATCAATAATTGGACTTGTTTTAGGTTCAATGGCTGGTTATTTTAGAGGTAATGTTGATAAAGCATTTATAATCACAGTTGATTTATTTTTAACTTTTCCAACATTCTTTTTACTTCTAGCACTAGTAAGTTATGTAAATGCATCTGCCTTAGTTTTGATAGTTATTATTTCTATAACAGGTTGGATGACAACAGCAAGACTAATCCGTTCTGAGAGTTTTAAAGTTACAACTCAACCATATATCAAAATACTAAATATTGCTAAAGTAAGTAAGATGAAGATATTATTTAAATATTATGCTCCTATCTTAGCCCCTATATACTTTGTTAGTTTTACTTTTGGAGTTGGTGGTGCTATACTTGCAGAATCAGGACTTAGTTTTTTAGGTCTTGGGATTGTCGCTCCACAAATGAGTTGGGGAACAATTTTAAGTGGGGGAAAAGAAGTTATTGAGATTGCTTGGTGGGTTAGCTTTTTCCCAGGTTTGATGATATTTTTGGTTACTTTTTCACTTATAAACATTTCAAATTATCTTCAACAGATAACAAATCAAAAAGAGATACAAGGCTAAATATGGGATATTTTTTTATTGTTTTTGCAAGTGTTATTATTGTTTTAGCAGGAATTAAAACTGCTTCAGCGATTGTTGTTCCATTTTTACTTTCTTTATTTATTGCTATTATCCTTTCCCCATTGTATGCATTTATAAACAAAAAGGGAGTTCCAAGCATTATATCTTTGATAATAGTTATAGGCTTATTTTTAATTTTTTTAATTTCAGTAGCAAAACTTATAGGAAACTCAGCACAAGAGTTTAGCGCAAACATAGGCTTTTATGAACAACAACTATCAGTTGTATTTCATCAATTTGTGGAGTTAACAACAAAATACGGTATAGAAATACCAGAAGCTGAAATATCTAGTCTTGTTAACACAAAACAAATTATGCAATTTTCAAGCACTATCATTCAAAGTATTGGCTCAATATTTACAAATGGGTTTGTTATTCTTTTAAGCGTTATTTTTATGCTTTTAGAATCTCAAAATTTTGTTAGTAAAATTCTATCTATATCAAAAGATAGTGCTCTTATAAACAATATACAAGAAATCACAAATAAAATAAAAAGTTATATGGTTTTAAAAGCTCTTATCTCACTTTTTACAGGTTTTATAATTTGGTTATCACTTTATATTGTAGGTACTGATTATGCATTTCTTTGGGCAGTTTTAGCTTTTATGTTAAATTTCATTCCAAATATTGGTTCTATTATTGCAGCTGTTCCAGCAGTTTTACTGACACTCATTCAGCTAGGTTCACTAAGTGCAATTATTGTTAGTGGTATTTATGTTGGAGTAAATATTATTATAGGTTCTGTGATTGAGCCGAAAATGATGGGTAAAGGTTTAGGTCTTTCCACTTTAGTGGTATTTTTATCGTTACTATTTTGGGGTTGGTTACTTGGAATGGTAGGAATGTTACTTTCTATTCCACTAACAATAATGATGAAAATAATTTTAGATGAAAAAGAAAATACAAGATGGATAGCTGTACTTTTAGGTAGTGGAGATAACCTTAAAGTAGATAATAAGTAAAATAAAAGAGCAAAAAAGATATACTCATCTTTTAGAATTTAACAAGGTTTATAATGTCAAATAATATGAAAATAAGAAAATGCCTTTTTCCAGCAGCTGGATATGGAACAAGATTTTTACCTGCAACAAAAGCTATACCAAAAGAGATGCTACCTGTTTTAAACTAAGCCACTACTTCAGTATGGTGTAGAAGAAGCTCTTGGTGCTGATATAGACACTATGGCAATCGTAACAGGTCGTGGGAAGAGAGCTATTGAAGACCATTTTGATATATCATATGAACTTGAACATCAAATCAAAGGCACATCAAAAGAGCATTACTTAACAGAGATTCGTGATGTAATAACAAACTGTACTTTTTCATATACAAGACAAATAGCGATGAAAGGTTTAGGTCATGCTATCGCTTGTGGTGAAACACTTATTGGAGATGAGCCATTTGCTGTGATATTAGCAGATGATTTATGTGATAACGAAGATGGCGAATCAGTTTTAAGTCAAATGATTAAATTATATGAAATATATAAATGTAGTATAGTCGCAGTTGAAGAAATTCCTCCTCAAGACTCAAACAAATATGGGGTTATTGCGGGAGAATTTTTAGAAGATAATATAATCAGAGTTGGTGACATGGTAGAAAAACCAGAACCCCAAGATGCTCCATCAAACTTAGCAATTATAGGAAGATATATACTGACACCTGATATTTTTGAAATATTAAAAGATACAAAAGCTGGTCGTGGTGGAGAGATACAAATAACAGATGCACTTCTTACACAAGCAAAACAAGGTAATGTTATTGCTTATAAATTTAAAGGTAAAAGATTTGATTGTGGTAGTGTAGATGGTTTTGTAGAAGCTACAAACTATTTTTATAAAAAAAGTGCTAACGGATAAAGTATGATTTTAATGATAGATAATTATGATAGTTTTACCTATAATATAGTTCAATATTGTAGAGAATTAGGTGCTGATTTGAAAATAATAAGAAATGATGAAATGAGTGTGAAAGAGATTGAAAAACTTGCTCCTGAGAAAATCATAATTTCTCCTGGTCCGGCATCTCCAAATGAAGCGGGTGTTACATTAGAAGTTATTGATTATTTTAAAGATAAATTGCCAATTCTTGGGATTTGTTTAGGACATCAAAGTATTGCTCAAGTTTTTGGTGGAGATGTTGTTCGTGCTACAAATATGATGCATGGTAAAACATCAACTATGAATATAGTTAGTGAGTGTGAAATTTTTAAAGGTTTACCAAAAAATTTTACAGCAACAAGATACCACTCTCTTATTGTAGATAAAAAATCTCTTCCAAGTCAAATAGAGCCAACAGTATATAGCGAAGATGACAATGAAATAATGGCAATAAAAATAAAAGATAAAGAAATATATGGCGTACAGTTTCATCCAGAGTCAATTATGAGTGAGTACGGTCATGAAATAATAGGAAATTTTTTAAAGTTATGAGCTATAGATACATCTTATTCTTAATATTAGGAATAGATGCATTAATCCTTTTGTCACAAACATCTTCTCTTTCAATTTCATATAATGAATCTATGATTTTATATGGAGATCTCTCCTTTTTACAGTTTATGATTAAATCTTCCATTGAACTTTTTGGTCAAAATGATTTTGCTTTAAGACTTCCAATGATAATGTTGCATATTGCTAGTGCATTTCTTTTATATGAAATATCAAACAAGTATTTAAAAGATGAAAGAAGTAAGTTGTGGTTAGTTTTGATTTTTGTTCTTCTTCCTGGAGTTATTAGTTCAGCTATTATCGTAGATGGAGCAGGGCTAGTTATTTTTGGATTATTATTTTTTGTATATGCGTATGAACATTTTTCTAAAACATGCATCTATATCATACTTGGCATCTATGCAATAATTGATGGAGGATTTTTATATCTATTCTTATCCTTAGCTATTTACGCTATATATACTTCACAAAAGAAATTTTTTCTATTTAATATAATGGCGCTTTTTATATCTATTGGTATATATGGAGTTGAAGCAAAAGGTGTAGCACAAGGACACTTTTTAGATTCTATAGCTGTATATGCTGCCATCTTCACACCTATAATATTTGTATATATTTTTTATGTCTTATATAGAAGGTATTTGACAAAAGAGATTGATATACTATGGTTTATATCTTCTATCGCTTTTATTATTTCACTTTTACTCTCCTTTAGACAAAGAATGGAGTTAGAACACTTTGCTCCATATTTGATATTGGCATTACCTTTAGTCGCGCAAACATTTTACCATTCATATAAAGTTAGATTGAAAATATTTAGAACAAAGTATAAAATTGCTTTTGTTGTATCACTTATCTTGTTGACATTAAATTCTTTAGTTGTATTTTTCAATAAAGAATTGTATATAGTTCTAGAAAAACCCCAACAACATTTTGCATATAATATGCATATTGCAAAAGAATTAGCACTTGAATTAAAAGAGAAAAATATAGAGTGTATCTCCATAGATAAAAAAATGCAAAATAGATTACGGTTTTATAATGTAACTTATTGTAACAAGTATAAATTTATTAGAAATAGAAATAAAAATAATTTATATAATAATGTAACGATAAGTTACAAAAATATAATAGTTTATGAAGGATATGTTACAAAAGGTAACCATGATTAAACTAGAACAAACTTTACTCCCATAAATTATAATTGTTTATCAATATGTGATAAAATTGTTATAAATATAAAAAGAGGGAGTTCAAATGGCTCAAAAAGCGATACGCGAATATGATGGTAAAGCACTTTTTTCCAAACAATGGGAAAATTATTTTAGTGGTTTCCATTATGGATTTAAATCAGTTTTAGTTTCTAGTGGAGCAGACCTACTTGCAAAATCTGAAGAACATGGTTTTGAATGGCTTAAACAAGAAACTTTAGTAGCAAAGCCAGATATGCTCTTTGGAAAAAGAGGTAAAAATGATTTAGTTCTGTTTAAAGATAAAAAAGTTGGTGATGTAACTTTAGAAGTAGCTGCTGCGTGGATTGATGAAAAAATATCACATACTACTACACTTTTAACAGGTCAACATGGAACTCTTACTCACTTTATTGTGGAACCATTTGTTCCTCATACACAAGAACAAGAATACTATATTTGCGCAACTTGTGTAGATGAAGATGATGTTTTATATATGTCAGCTGAAGGTGGTATGGAAGTTGAAGATGGTTGGGATGATAAAGTAAATCAAGTAATTATTCCGATTGATATGAGTGACGCGGATATGGAACATGCTGTTAAAGCAAACATTCCATCTGAAATCCCTTCAAATTCTAAAGATTGTTTTACAGCTTTCGCTATTTCATTTTTTAACTTTTATAGAGATATGAATTTTGCTTATTTGGAAATAAATCCAATAGTAATGTTAAAAGATAATAATACCGCAATCCTTGACTTAGTTTCAAAACTTGATGATACTGCAGGTTTATGATGAAAGATGCTTGGGGAGATATTGAATATCCAACCCCATTTGGTATGGAAGACCAAACAGTAGAAGAAAAAGCTATTGCGATGGCAGACAGTAAATCAGGAGCTTCATTAAAGCTTACTATTTTAAATCCTATGGGTAGAGTTTGGACTATGGTCGCTGGTGGTGGAGCGTCTGTTGTTTATGCAGATACTATCGCTGATTTTGCAGAGGCAAATGGCGGAAGTGTTGCAGATTTAGCCAATTATGGTGAGTATTCTGGTGGACCAACAACTAGTGAGACAAAATTTTATGCTGATACTGTTATTGATTTAATGACTAGACATAAAGATCCACAAGGGCAAGATAAGATTTTAATTATTGGTGGAGCAATAGCTAACTTTACAGATGTTGCAAAAACTTTCACAGGTATTATTCAATCTTTTGAAGAAAATCACGAAAAAATAAAAGAACATAATACAAAAATATATGTCCGTCGTGGAGGACCAAACTATGAGATAGGTCTTAAAAATATTAAAGAAGCAGCGGATAGATTAGGTTTAAACATAGAAGTTTATGGACCACAAACACATGTTACTGACATTGTTAGAATGGCATTAGAGAAGTAGGAGGATTAAGATGACACAATTATTTACTAAAGACACACAAGCAATATTTTGGAATAATAATAAAACAGCAATACAAAGAATGCTAGATTATGATTACACAATCAACAGAAAAACCCCATCAGTTGCAGCGATAGTAGCACCAACAAGTAATAACAAGTTTGAGAGATTCTTTATGGGTACAGATGAAGTTATGATTCCTCTTTTTAAAACAACAGCAGATGCTAAAAGTACTCATCCAAGTGCAGATGTACTTTTAAATTTTGGTTCTTTTAGAACTGCGTATGATGTGACAATGGAGGCTATGGATATTGGTGGCTTTTCAACTATTATGGTTACAGCAGAAGGGATACCTGAAAGACTTGCAAGAAAAATGAACAATAGAGCAAGAACACAAGGTGTTAATGTAATAGGACCAGCAACAGTTGGTGCGATTTCTCCGGGTGCATTTAAAATTGCAAATATTGGCGGAACTATTGAAAATATCATAAATTCAAAACTGCATCGTGCAGGTTCTTGTGGATTAGTGACTCGTTCAGGCGGTTTGTTTAATGAGTTAGGTAATATCATTAGTATTAATGCCGATGGAATTGCAGAAGGTGTTGCTATTGGTGGAGATAGATTTGTTGGTTCTGTTTTTATAGACAACTTACTAAGAATGGAAAAAAATCCAGAAGTTAAATATATGGTTCTTTTAGGCGAAGTTGGTGGTACTGAAGAGTATAAAATCATAGATGCTATGAAATCAGGAGAAATTACAAAGCCTATTATAGGTTGGTGTATTGGAACTATCGCTAAACATTTTAGTAGTGATGTGCAGTTCGGTCATGCAGGTGCTAGTGCAAATGCAGATGCAGAAACAGCAGCTACCAAAAATAAAGCGATGGCAGATGCTGGTATGTATGTTCCTAAGTCATTTAATGATTTACCAGCAATGATTAAAAAAGTTTATGAAGAGCTAAAAGCTAAAGGTGAAATAGAAGAGATTATTGAGAAAGAATTAAAAACAATTCCAAAAGTTCGTAGAACTAAAGAATTTATTTGTACTATCTCTGATGATAGAGGAGATGAATGTACTTATGCAGGTTTCCCAATATCTAGTGTTGCTACTCCAGAAACGGGCAAAGGTATAGGTGATGTTATTTCACTTTTATGGTTTAAAAAACAGTATCCAAAATGGGCAACTCAGTTTATAGAAACGGTTATGAAAACTGTTGCTGATCATGGTCCTGCAGTTTCAGGTGCACATAATGCAAAAGTTACAGCAAGAGCTGGAAAGTCAGTTGTTGAAGCATTGGTAACTGGATTATTAACAATTGGTCCTAGATTTGGTGGAGCGATAGATGGAGCAGCTAAGTATTTTAAATATGCTGATGACAATAATCTTACACCTGCTGAATTTTTAAACTATATGAAAAAAGAAGGAGTTCCAATTCCTGGAATTGGACATAGAATTAAATCTCTTAAAAATCCAGATTTAAGAGTTGAAGGCTTGAAGAAGTTTGCAAAAGAGTATTTTCCTTCTACTCCGTTGTTGGATTATGCATTAACAGTTGAGCAATTAACAACATCAAAAAAAGAGAATTTAATTCTTAATGTTGATGGAACTATAGGGATATTAATGGTTGATATGTGGAGAGCATTAAATTATCCAGAATTTGAAATAGATGAGTTTGTAGAATCAGGTACATTAAATTCATTCTTTATAGTAGGAAGAAGTATAGGATTTATTGGACATATATTAGATGAAAAAAGACTTGCAATGCCAATGTATAGACATCCAATGGATGATATTTTTTATGATGTTCAAGAAGCAGAAGAAGTATAAAATAGCATAAAAGTTCTATTATTGAACTTTTTTTGTTATACTTTAGAAATAATAATATTTTTTGGAGTTTACTGTGAAAAAAGCGTTTACAATGTTAGAGTTAGTTTTCGTACTGATAGTAATAGGTATTTTAGCAGCAGTAATATCCCCACAAATGAGATCTACTAAACTTAGAGAAGCAGCTATACAAGTTGTTTCTCATATCAGATACACTCAGCATCTTGCTATGGTTGATGATAGATATGGAGATAATACAGCTGGAGTGAATGATTGGTATAAGAAACGATGGCAACTTTTATTTGGAAGTTCTGCTAGTACAAATGGAAATATTGCATATTCTATTTTTTCAGATGATGGCTCAGATTTAACAGATTATTCAAAACCAAATTTAAATGAACTTGCTTTGAGCCCAATTAGTGGGGATAAGTATCTAAGTGGAGGATATTCTGGTATATTAGATACAGATGATGCAAGAGCTAGTAAAAAAATGAATATTGGAGAAGCATATAATATAAGTGGAGTTTTGTTTACTGGTGGGTGTGCTTCAGCAACCGTTAAGCGTCTTTCTTTTGACCATTTAGGACGACCACTAAGGGGAACATTTAACACATACACTCAGTCATATAGGAATACAGCCACGATTGGTCTAATTCAAACAACTTGCAATATAATTTTAATAAATTCAGAAGGTAATGTTACAATAGCAATAGAGCCAGAAACAGGCTATGCACATATAGTTAATAGTTAATTTTCAATTAACTTTTTCCAAATCCCAAAACAATTTCGAAACATTAAGAACAGACTAAGCAACACTTGTCTATAATTCCCGTCCACAAACACAGACACCTAAAGTTTAGGAGTCAAGAGCCATAAGAGGTTCAGAGATGTTTGAGATCATTGAAAACTAAGCAAGTAATAGACTTAATAATAACTATTAAGTTGGAAATGTTACTTAGAAATAACTAATATAACAACAACCGTCTATTCTATTAGTTACCAGATATAACTTAGGTTATGTTTGGTTCCCAAATAGTAATAGATACTATACAAAAAGTCGTAACTAATACTTTAAGCAGTAGTTAGTTTAGACTATAAAACAATCAAAGCCAATGAATTTTAATTCTTGGGCAAAAGATCAGTAATACTTAGCAATAAGTACTTTACATGATAAAAGTTTCTAAACTCCAAACATCAATTCTCAAACTACTTGTTAGTTTGTAGCTTTAGTGCAAGGAATTGAAACGGGACTTGTTCCGTTTCAAGGAAACAGATAATTATGGAGAGTTTGATCCTGGCTCAGAGTGAACGCTGGCGGCGTGCTTAACACATGCAAGTCGAACGGTAACAGAACTAGCTTGCTAGTTGCTGACGAGTGGCGCACGGGTGAGTAATATATAGTTAATCTGCCTCGAAGATTGGGATAGCCATTGGAAACGATGATTAATACCAAATAGTCCTTCTCTACATAAGTAGAGTTGGTAAATGTTTTTTCGCTTCGAGATGAGACTATATCCCATCAGTTAGTTGGTAGTGTAAGAGACTACCAAGACAATGACGGGTAGCGGGTTTGAGAGGATGATCCGCCACACTGGTACTGAGACACGGACCAGACTCCTACGGGAGGCAGCAGTGAGGAATATTGCACAATGGGGGAAACCCTGATGCAGCAACGCCGCGTGGAGGATGACGCATTTCGGTGTGTAAACTCCTTTTATATGTCAAGAAAATGACGGTAGCATATGAATAAGCACCGGCTAACTCCGTGCCAGCAGCCGCGGTAATACGGAGGGTGCAAGCGTTACTCGGAATCACTGGGCGTAAAGGACGCGTAGGCGGGTTGGTAAGTCAGATGTGAAATCCTACAGCTTAACTGTAGAACTGCATTTGAAACTACTAACCTAGAGTATGGGAGGGGGAGATGGAATTAGTGGTGTAGGGGTAAAATCCGTAGATATCACTAGGAATACCGAAAGCGAAGGCGATCTCCTGGAACATTACTGACGCTAAGGCGTGAAAGCGTGGGGAGCAAACGGGATTAGATACCCCGGTAGTCCACGCCCTAAACGATGAACACTAGTCGTCGGGATGCTTGTCATCTCGGTGATGCACTTAACAGATTAAGTGTTCCGCCTGGGGAGTACGGTCGCAAGATTAAAACTCAAAGGAATAGACGGGGACCCGCACAAGTGGTGGAGCATGTGGTTTAATTCGAAGATACGCGAAGAACCTTACCTAGCCTTGACATTGATTGAACTCAGTAGAGATACAGAGGTGCCCTTCGGGGAGCATGAAAACAGGTGCTGCACGGCTGTCGTCAGCTCGTGTCGTGAGATGTTGGGTTAAGTCCCGCAACGAGCGCAACCCTCGTCTTTAGTTGCCAGCAGGTTAAGCTGGGCACTCTAAAGAGACTGCCTTCGCAAGGAGGAGGAAGGTGAGGACGACGTCAAGTCATCATGGCCCTTACGGCTAGGGCTACACACGTGCTACAATGGGGCGTACAGAGAGTTGCGATACCGCGAGGTGGAGCTAATCTCTTAAAGCGTCTCTCAGTTCGGATTGGAGTCTGCAACTCGACTCCATGAAGCTGGAATCACTAGTAATCGTAGATCAGCAATGCTACGGTGAATACGTTCCCGGGTCTTGTACTCACCGCCCGTCACACCATGGGAGTTGATTTCACCCGAAATTGGGAAGCTAACCTTCGGGAGGCTACCACTTACGGTGGAATTAGCGACTGGGGTGAAGTCGTAACAAGGTAACCGTAGGAGAACCTGCGGTTGGATCACCTCCTTTCTAGAGTAAAGAGTAAACATTCATTTGTTTATCTTACAAAGAAAATCTCATAAGGCGTAAAAGCCAATGCAGAAAAGAACTAAATTCTTTTCTGTCGAAGATATTAGTTATTATTAGTCTTTACTTGCTTAGTTTTCAGTGATCAGAATTCATTTGAATTATGAATTGATACTCTAACTCGAAAGAGTTTAGCTTTAGTGACCACAGCGGTCCAAGCGAGAGAAAGGGACTAGTTCCTTTGTCGGAATATCAGTAGACACTTTAGGGCCTATAGCTCAGCTGGTTAGAGTGCACCCCTGATAAGGGTGAGGTCCCAGGTTCAAGTCCTGGTAGGCCCACCATTTTTGTAAGAAATCAAATCCAAATACTTAAAATAAGTATTTGGATTTGGTTTTTTAAACCAAAAAGTTCATTAAATTATAATTGTTAAAGTCAACATATAATAATAAGAAACGAATCGTATATTAAATTATAAGATAAGTCAATTATTAATTATAAACTAAATAACTACAATAAACAAATTACTAACTTGATTATTTGTTGAATATATATTTAGCTTTAGTGACCACAGCGGTCCAAGCGAAATTAAGGAACTTGTACCACAAGGGCATAAGCATTTCTTAATGGGAATATAAATGATACATTAACCAAGGTAGTGAACGCAAATTAGAATAACAAAGAGTAAGAGTTAAATCTTATTCAAACATTTTAATATTAATTAAAAAAGATATTAAGGGCCATAGGTGGATGCCTTGGCTAGTAGAGGCGATGAAAGACGTATTAGGCTGCGAAAAGCCTCGGGGAGCTGCCAAAGAGCTTTGATCCGGGGATTTCTGAATGGGGCGACCCAGCATGGAGCGATTCATGTTATCTATATTTATATAGAGGCGAACTCAGGGAAGTGAAACATCTCAGTACCTGAAGGAAAAGAAATCAAACGAGATTCCGAGAGTAGCGGCGAGCGAAATTGGATTAGGGCACTTAGTGATAATATAGATGTTAGCAGAACACTTTGGAAAGAGTGAGCATAGAGGGTGATACTCCCGTAAGCGAAAGCATTTATATGATACTAGACTAAGGAACGAGTAGGTCGGGACACGTGTTATCTTGACTGAATATGGGGGGACCACCCTCCAACCCTAAATACTACTACTAGACCGATAGCGAACAAGTACCGTGAGGGAAAGGTGAAAAGGACCGCGGTGAGCGGAGTGAAATAGAACCTGAAACCTATGGCTTACAATCATTCGGAGCACTATTGTATTACTTCGGTAATACAAGTGTGACGGACTGCCTTTTGCATAATGAGCCTGCGAGTTGTGGTATCTAGCAAGGTTAACCTAACGGGGAGCCGTAGCGAAAGCGAGTCTTAATAGGGCGACATAGTTAGATGCTGCAGACCCGAAACTAAGTGATCTATCCATGAGCAGGTTGAAGCTGGTGTAAGAGCCAGTGGAGGACCGAACCCGTACAGGTTGAAAACTGTTGGGATGACTTGTGGATAGGGGTGAAAGGCCAATCAAACTTAGTGATAGCTGGTTCTCTCCGAAATATATTTAGGTATAGCCTCGAGCATTAGCATACAGGGGTAGAGCACTGACAGGGCTAGGGCTGCTTACCGCGGTACCAAACCCTATCAAACTCCGAATACTGTATGTGTAACCTCGGGAGTCAGGCGTAGGGTGATAAAATCCTATGTCGAGAGGGGAACAACCCAGACTAACAGCTAAGGTCCCAAAGTTTTATCTAAGTGGAAAAGGATGTGGAGTTGCTGTGACAACCAGGAGGTTGGCTTAGAAGCAGCCATCCTTTAAAGAAAGCGTAACAGCTCACTGGTCTAGCGATTCTGCGCCGAAAATATAACGGGGCTAAGATAAACACCGAAGCTTTAGATTTGGTATAACTACCAAGTGGTAGGAGAGCGTTCCATTCAGCGCTGAAGGTATACCGGTAAGGAGTACTGGAGCGGATGGAAGTGAGCATGCAGGCATGAGTAGCGAGAAAAGGAATGAGAATTTCCTTCGCCGTAAACCCAAGGTTTCCTACGCGATGCTCGTCATCGTAGGGTTAGTCGGGACCTAAGTCGAGTCCGAAAGGGGTAGACGATGGCAAATAGGTTAATATTCCTATACCGACATTACATCATTTGAGTGATGGGGGGACGCATAGAGTTAAACGAGGTCACTGATGGAATAGTGGCTCGAAGGAAGTAGGTTGAGAAGTAGGAAAATCCGCTTCTCATGCAACCGAGATCTTACAGGCAGTTCAATCTCTTCGGAGAGCGAACTGAATCGTTGATACTGTCGTGCCGAGAAAAGCCTCTAAACGAGATGTAATGTTGCCCGTACCGTAAACCAACACAGGTGGGTGAGATGAGTATTCTAAGGCGCGTGGAAGAACCATTGTTAAGGAACTCTGCAAACTAGCACCGTATCTTCGGTATAAGGTGTGCCTTAAGTGTTAGGGAATTTACTTCCCAAAGCATTACAAGGTCGCAGCAAAGTGTCCCTCCCGACTGTTTACCAAAAACACAGCACTCTGCTAACTCGTAAGAGGATGTATAGGGTGTGACGCCTGCCCGGTGCTTGAATGTTAAAAGGATTGCTTAGCTTTGCGAAGGCATGAATTGAAGCACAAGTAAACGGCGGCCGTAACTATAACGGTCCTAAGGTAGCGAAATTCCTTGTCGGTTAAATACCGACCTGCATGAATGGCGTAACGAGATGGGAGCTGTCTCAACAATGGATCCAGTGAAATTGTAGTGGAGGTGAAAATTCCTCCTACCCGCGGAAAGACGGAAAGACCCCGTGCACCTTTACTATAGCTTGACACTGCTATTGGGATATTCATGTGCAGGATAGGTGGGAGCCATTGATTCATAGTCGCCAGATTATGATGAGGCAATCTTGAGATACCACCCTTGAATATTCTGATAGCTAACTCGGTACGATTATCTCGTGCGAGGACAATGTCTGGTGGGTAGTTTGACTGGGGCGGTCGCCTCCTAAAGAGTAACGGAGGCTTACAAAGGTTAGCTCAGAGGGGTTGGAAATCCCTCGTAGAGTATAATGGCATAAGCTAGCCTGACTGTAAGACATACAAGTCGAGCAGAGTCGAAAGACGGTCATAGTGATCCGGTGGTTCTGTGTGGAAGGGCCATCGCTCAAAGGATAAAAGGTACGCCGGGGATAACAGGCTGATCTCCCCCAAGAGCTCACATCGACGGGGAGGTTTGGCACCTCGATGTCGGCTCATCGCATCCTGGGGCTGGAGCAGGTCCCAAGGGTATGGCTGTTCGCCATTTAAAGCGGTACGCGAGCTGGGTTCAGAACGTCGTGAGACAGTTCGGTCCCTATCTTCCGTGGGCGTAGGAGAGTTGAAGAGAGCTGACCCTAGTACGAGAGGACCGGGTTGGACGTACCACTGGTGCACCAGTTGTTCTGCCAAGAGCATCGCTGGGTAGCTACGTACGGATGAGATAACCGCTGAAAGCATCTAAGCGGGAAGCCAACTCTAAGATGAACTCTCCCTGAAGATCGCAGTAAGACTAACTGCTTGATAGGCTGGATGTGTACGCAGAGCAATCTGTTTAGCTGACCAGTACTAATAGATCGTTTGTCTTTTTTATACATTTCTTTAATTAGAAATACAATTCGTTCACTACCTTGTTTAGTGTATTAGCGCTAAAGCGCAGAAGTTATTTAGTTCTTTGAAGATGTAAACTTAATAGGCAGTTTTAACTGTTTGTTTAGCCTTACAGAGGTCACAGCTTTAATATTTCATTGCTTTGCAATAAAATATTCAACCAATGACCCCGATTATCTACTAAGATGATGTTGTACCCCACTTACGCTTTAGCGACGGGAGTATCGGCTTTTAGAGCCAGACTTTAGCAATTAATATTTAATGAGTACTCACTCATATTGACTCATACAGTCACATATAAAAATACTTAGGTATCTTTATATGTGATTGTCTAGGTGGCTATAGAGAGAGGGAAACGCCTGGTCCCATTCCGAACCCAGAAGCTAAGCCTCTCATCGCTGATAATACTGCAGATTGCATCTGTGGGAATGTAGGTCGCTGCCTAGTTGATCATTTCTTATATATAATCAATTCTTTACAATTACTTTCGTTGACTTTTTCTTTTATTTGCTTTATCAATCTTATATTCTCTTTTTCCTGAATTCTTTTATTTATTCTGACGCATTATTATGTAATTATTATGGTATTATTTTGTATATTATTTTAGGTGTACTTATGAAAAATTATATTCAAAATCAAATTAAAAAATCTTACGAAACTAAGCTTGCTATTTATAAAAACGAAGAATTAATAAATAAAATTGAAGAAGTTTCAAAACTGTGTGTTGAACTATATAAAGGTTCTAACAAAACTATATTGGCTGGTAATGGTGGAAGTGCTGCAGATGCACAGCATATAGCGGCTGAAATGGTTGGTAGGTATGGATTTGATAGACCTTCACTTCCTTCTCTAGCACTAACAACAGATACTTCTTGTTTAACTGCTATTGGCAATGATTATGGCTATGATAAAGTTTTTTCTCGCCAATTAGAAGGTATGGGACAAAGTGGGGATATTTTTATAGGTATTTCAACTTCTGGTAACTCTTTAAATCTCATTAATGCTTTTAAAGTTGCTAAAGATAAAAATATAATTACTGTTGCTTTAACTGGAAGAGATGGAGGTGAGATGGCAAAGATGGCAGATTATTCAATAATTATTCCATCTGATTCTACTCCTCGTATTCAAGAATCTCATATATTAATAGGGCATATAATCTGTGATATTATTGAAAAAGAGATATTCGGTGATGGCGTTAGTTGAGTAGATATGAATAAAGCTCTTTTTCTTGACCGCGATGGTGTTATAAATATTGAAAAAGATTATTTATATAAAATAGAAGATTTTGAATTTATATGTGGTATTTTTGAACTTTGCAAGTATTATCAAAATCTAGGTTATATTATTATAGTTGTAACAAATCAATCCGGAATAGCTAGAGAATATTATGATAAAAATGATTTTAATAGATTGACTTCTTGGATGATAGATGAATTTTTAAAAAAAGATATAAAAATAAAAAAAGTTTATTATTGCCCTCATCATCCAAATATATCTGGAACTTGTGATTGTAGAAAGCCAAAATCTGGAATGCTTATAGAAGCAAAAAATGATTTTGATATTGACTTGAAAAATTCAATTTTGATTGGCGATAAAGAAAGGGATATTGAAGCTGGTTTAAATGCTGGTTTATTAACTACTTATCTTTTTGATGAATATTCTTCTATAAGTGTTTCAAAAGCAACAAAAATAATTAATAAATTTGAGGAAATATATAATGCTAATCTTAAATAGTGGTGGTACTCTTAACAAAAGATATAATTTTATCAATGGTGAATTAGAAGTTCCAATGGACAATAATGCTATTGATAAGATATTGCAAAATGTTGAGTTCAAGTATGATATTGCAGGTATTATTTTTAAAGATAGTTTACAAATGGATATAAATGACAGAAAAATGTTGGCAAATATTATTATGCAGTCAAAAGATGATACTTTTATAATAATACATGGCACAGATACTATGAATAAGAGTGCAGAATTTTTATCTGAAATATTTAATGACAGAAAAATTATTTTAACAGGTGCAATGAAGCCTTTTGAGATTGACAATATAGAATCAAGTTTAAATCTTGGTATGGCGATTGGTTTTGCTAAAGCAATACACAGCAATGGTATTTATATTTGCATGAATGGCAATATTGAACTTCATAACAAAATAACAAAAAATACAAATTTAGGAAAATTTGAACTTGTCAAATAATATTGCTTGTAGTCATTGTCATCTAAAATTTGATAAATCTATTATGATAATACAAGGAAATAATTTCTTTTGCTGTAATGGTTGCAAGGGAGTATTTAATCTTTTAAATGATGAAGGCTTAGAAACTTTTTATGAAAAAAGTGGTAACATTGTTCTAACACCACCTTCTATTCAATATGATGATTCATCGAATTTTGATACAGATATTTTTAGAGATTCTTTTGTAAAAGTTGATAGTGATGGCTTTAATACAGTATCATTAATTATAGAAGGAATTCATTGTTCAGCATGTGTTTGGTTAAATGAAAAAGCTTTACATAAAATGGACGGAGTTATAGAAGCAAATATTAATTTTACGAACAATAAAGCAAAAATAGTATGGGCTGATGATGTTGTGAAATTATCTCAAATTATAGATATGATTCGCTCCATTGGTTATAATGCTTTTGCTTATGACGCATCTATACAAGAGGCTCATGCAAACAAAGAAAGAAAATCATACTATTTAAAAATGGCTGTTGCAATTTTTGCATCTATGAATATTATGTGGATAGCTGTTGCTCAGTATGCAGGATATTTCACAGGTATAACACAAGAAATTAAAACAATACTAAATATTGCAGAGGGCATTTTAGCTACGCCTGTATTATTTTTTAGTGGTTGGGTATTTTTTAGAGGAGCATATTACGGACTAAAAAATAAAGTTGTAAATATGGACTTGTTAGTAGCAACGGGAGCACTTTTTACTTATCTTTACTCTATTTATATTACAATTATGCAAAATGGAGAAGCATACTTTGACTCTGTAAGTATGATAATTACTTTTGTTCTAATAGGTAAGTTCTTGGAAATTTTGAGTAAAAAAAGTGTGGCAGATACTCTTGATATTATTGGTAAACATATTCCAAGTGAAGTGAACATAATCATTAATGATAAAATAATAAGCACAAAGCTAGAAGAAGTAAAGGTAGGGAGTGTTATTGTTATTGCATCTGGAGAAAAAATTTTATTGGATGGTGAAATAATAAAAGGACATGGTTCCTTTGATGAATCAAATTTAACAGGAGAGAATAAGCCAGTAGAAAAAAAAGTTGGAGATTTAATAACAAGTGGAACAACGAGTATAGATGCTGATATACATTTTATTGCAACAAAAGATTTTAAGCATTCTACATTGTCTAATCTTGTTTCACTTTTAGAAGAGGCTATAAATACAAAACCAAAAATTCAACAAATGGCAAATAGGCTTTCTGAGCATTTTTCTTCTGCAATATTAGCTCTTTCTTTTATGACTTTTTTTATTTGGTTATATCTAGGTAATGGCTTTGAACTTTCTTTTATGGTTGGAATTTCTGTTATCGTAATAGCATGTCCTTGTGCCTTAGCCTTGGCAACTCCTGTTGCTACACTTGTTGGATTAAGTATAGCAACTAAAAAGGGGATATTGTTTAAACAAGCTTCGCAATTAGAAATAATGGCAAAGGCTGATACTTTAGTTTTAGATAAAACAGGAACAATCACAGTAGGAAAGCCAGAAGTAATTAATGTACATCTGTATGAGCAATTTGATAAAACACTTTTATACTCTCTATGTAAATTATCAAAACATCCTGTTGCATCTGGTATAGCAAAGTATTTAGAAGAAAAGGACGAAAATATTCAAGAGATAATTTTTGATGAATTATCTCAAATTCCTTCATTAGGAATAAAAGCAAAGTATAAAGAAATACAAATATTAGGTGGAAATTTAAAATTATTAAAGCAAAATAATATTGAGATAAATTTTAGTACTGATAATACAGTTTTTTACTATGCTGTTGATAAAAAAATAGTTGCAATTTACGAGTTGAGTGATAAGGTAAAGGAAGAAGCTTTGGAACTTGTAGAAAGTTTAAAGAAGATAAATATCAAAACTATAATGTTAACAGGTGATAATGAATTTAGTGCTAAGAAAATTGCTAAAGAAGTTGGGATTAGTGATTTTAAATATGAACAGAGTCCAGAAGAAAAATCTAAATTATAAGTGACTTACATAAAAATAATAAAAAAGTTATAATGGTTGGAGATGGAGTAAATGATATATTAGCTTTAGCAAAAGCTGACATAGGAATTGCGATGGGAAGCGGAAGTGATATAGCAGTAGAAATAGGAGATGTTGTTTTATTAAATAATTCACTAAAATCGCTTCATGATGCTTTTAGAATAAGTCGTACAACTTTTGGATTGATTAAACAAAATTTATTTATATCTTTAGCATATAATGCTATTACAATCCCATTGGCTATGGCTGGTTTCGTTATTCCTTTAGTTGCGGCTATTTCTATGTCTGTTAGCTCACTGCTTGTTGTAGGCAATTCTATGAGAATAAAATATAAATATAAAAAGGTTTGATAAATGGATAGTTGGATAATAGCAATGATGCTAGGAGTTTCTCTGTTTTTAGGAGCAATTGCATTATTTGGATTTTTATGGGCTGTAAAAAATGGTCAGTTTGATGATGAAAAAAAATTTTTAAATGCTACAAAATTTGATGGTGAAGAAGAGTTAAATGATGCTAAAAAACAAGAAGAAAAAAGAGAAAGATTAAAAAAGAATTATAGACCAGAATAAATTGCCATAAAAGGTCACTCCACTTGCGCTTTTACCCTCAAGGGGCATCGAGAAGCGACGGAGTGTCGGCATTTAGTGCCAGAAATTACTTACCAATAGTTTGTGCAAAAGCTTCTAAATCAGCGTCAGAGTATCTTGCTACTTGACCTTTCATTACAGCTTTCATAGGTCCACCAAAAGTACCAGCTTTGTAGCCTTTAAGTGCAGTTGCAATCACTGCATGAGATAAATTTGCAACAATTTTAGACTTTCCTAAAGCTTTTTTTTTCAAAGTTTTTACCATGACAAGCTGCACAGGCCGCTCCATTTACGGCTGCTATTGAAGCAGTTGAAAGAGCTAAAGTAGCTACTGTTGCGATTAATATTTTTTTCATTTAATTTCCTTGAATATTTTGATAAGTGATTATAGTAATAAGGTGCTTTAGAATTTGTTAAGTATTTTGATGTAAGTGATGATTAAGTTTAGTTATAAGTTAAAAATATAAATCGCCCTAAAAAGGACAATTTAGTGGCACCTCACTTACGCTTTTACCTCAAGGGGCATCGAAAAGCGACGGGGGTGTCGGCATTTAGTGCCAGAAATTATTTACCGATAGTTGCAGAGAAAGCGTCTAAGTCAGCATCAGAGTATTTTGCAACTTGACCTTTCATAAGACCTTTCATTGGTCCACCGTAAGTACCAGCTTTGTAACCTTTTAACGCATCTGCTATTTCAGTATGAGTCATAGCAGCAACATTTTTAGATTTACCTAGAGCTTTTTTACTCCAGTCTGCACCGTGACAAGAAGTACATGCTTTTGCATTTACTGCTGCCATTGAAGCTGTTGCTAGTGCTAATGTTGCTATTGTTGCGATTACGATTTTTTTCATTTATGTTCCTTAAGATTAATTTTCGTCCCAATTATAGTGATTTGAGTCTTAAATACATGTTAATGAATTATAGTGTATGATATTATTAAATAAAAAATACTAGGATTTATTATGAAATATATAGAAGATGATTTAAAAGGCAAAACAATTTTAATAACAGGTGGAGCAGGATTTATAGGTTCAAACCTAGCCTTTTACTTCCAAAATAATCATCCTTTTGCAAAAGTAGTAATTTTAGATAGATTTAGAAGTGGTGAAACACTTTCAAATGGAAACCTAAAAAGTTTTGGACATTTTAAAAATCTTATTGGATTTCGTGGTGAAATAATAAGTGGAGATATTAATGATAAAGATTTACTTCTTGATTTAGAAATAAACTATAAATTTGATTATATCTTTCATGAAGCAGCGATTTCAGATACTACAGCACAAGAACAAGACTTAATGATAAAAACAAATGTAAATGCATATAAAGATTTACTAGAAATAGCTCTAAGACATGGTGCAAATATGATTTATGCATCTTCTGCTGCAACTTATGGAAATGCAAAATCACCTCAAAGAGTTGGAAGAGAATCTCCGCAAAATGTATATGGTTTTTCTAAGTTGAGTATGGATAATATAAGTAGAGAATACATAAAGACTAGTGAAATTTCAATAGTTGGTCTTAGGTATTTTAATGTTTACGGAAGTGGAGAATACTTTAAAAACACAACAGCATCTATGGTTTTACAATTTGGACACCAGTTATTAGCAGGTAAAAATCCTCGTCTTTTTGTTGATAGCGATAAAATTCTAAGAGATTTTATATATATTGAAGATGTTATACAAGCAAATGTAAAAGCAATGAATCCAACAGAAAGTGGTGTTTATAATATTGGAACTGGTAAAGCTAGAAGTTTTCAAGACATAGTAGATATTTTACAGCGTGAACTAGGTACAACTTTAGAGTGTGAGTATATAAAAAAATCCTTTTGTTGGTAGTTATCAGTTTCATACACAAGCAGATATATCTACTACAAAAGAAGCCCTTGGTTATAAGCCAGAGTTTGAAATGGAAGATGCTATTAAAGATTATGCAGATGAGATTAAAAGGTTATATGAAGAAGAAGTTAAATAATGAAGGTTTTGAAAAACTTTATACCAAATATATTGGTTATTGGTGATTTAATGATTGACCATTATTTGTGGGGAAGTTGTGAAAGAATTTCTCCTGAAGCACCTGTACAAGTTGTAGATATATCCAAAGAAACAACAGTTCTAGGTGGGGCAGGAAATGTTATAAACAATCTTAAAGCCTTAGGTGCAAAAGTAAGTGTAAGCAGTGTTATAGGTGATGATAGTAACGGCTTAGAACTTGCCCAAATGCTAAACGAGATTAATGTAGATAGTAAAAATTTAATAATTCAAAATGATAGAAAAACATCGAAAAAAAGTCGTATTATAGCTGTGAGTCAGCAAATTTTAAGATATGATAGAGAAAGTAAAAATGAAATTACAAAAGACTCTGTAGAAAAAATATTAAACTCTATTTCTAAAAATATATCTTCTTATGACGCCATAATACTTTCTGACTATGGAAAAGGTGTATTAACTACAGAGTTATGCCAAGGTGTAATATCTCTTGCTAAAAGAGATAAGATTAAAGTTTTAGTTGACCCAAAGGGCAGTAATTTTTCAAAATATAAGGGTGCATATCTGTTAACACCAAATAAAAGAGAGGCAATACTTGCAACAAATATAAATATTAACGATGAAGATTCTTTAAAAGAAGCACTACTTAAATTAAAAAAAGAGATAGAATTAGATATCTCTCTTATTACCCTTTCAGAAGATGGAATTGCTACTTATGATACTAAAGTTAAAAAATTTCCAACAGTTGCAAAAGAGGTTTTTGATGTAACTGGGGCAGGGGATACTGTTATAGCATCTATAGCTTTTTCGCTTAGTGCTGGTAAAAATATAGAAGAAACAGCTTCCTTCGCAAACTTAGCTGCTGGTGTTGTTGTTGGAAAAATTGGTTCAGCAACAGTAACACTTGACGAGATAGAAGAATATGAAGCAAGCTTACATAAAAGCACCTCAGATGCACATATAAAAAGTTTTAAAGATATACAAGAGATAGTAAATCGTTCTAAGAAAAATGGGAAAAAAATAGTTTTTACAAATGGTTGTTTTGATATTTTACATGTTGGACATGTTAAGTATTTACAAGAGGCAAAAAGTTTTGGAGATATCCTTATTGTTGGACTAAACTCTGATGAGTCTGTTTCAAGACTAAAAGGACCGACTCGCCCCATAAATATGGTTCAAGATAGAGCATATTTATTGGCGGCTTTAGAAGCTGTGGATTTTGTTGTACCTTTTGAACAAGATACTCCTTATGAACTTATAAAGATGATAGCTCCAGACACCCTAGTTAAGGGTGGGGATTATAAAGGAAAAGATGTTGTTGGAACTAAGTTTGCTAGTGAATTGAAACTTGTTGATTTTGTCAATGGCAAAAGTACAACAAAAACAATTCAAAAAATACAAGGACAGTAATGCTTAAAAAAATTGGATTATTGGCACTTTGTGGTGTATCAGCTTTTGCTATGCACTCAGTAGAGCTTAATATAAATGACAAAGATTTAGAATTTGGTGTGAAAGTTGATATGGGACAGTTTAATGAGGCAACTGATCCAGATACAGTTTTTCTTGGAGCAAAATTACTTCATGGTAGTAAAGATCATAGTGATGCTAAAAGTAGTAGTGATTTAAATGATTACTATGAAGTTAATTTTTTAATGCAAAGAAAAGTTAAATCAACAGACCTTGTTATTGGTCTTGGCGTTAAATTAAATGGCACAAAAAACTACAATACTTTCCCATTAGGGGCTGAAGCTAGCTATAAACTTCCTTTTGGAGACACAATGCCTCTGTTTGTAAACGGTAGTATTTATTTTGCACCCGAGGTTTTGTCAATGCAAGATGCAAAAAACTTTTTAGAATATCGTGTTGGTCTTGATTTAGAAGTTATAAAAAATGGTAGTGTTACTCTTGGGTATAGATCTCTTGACACAAACTATATATCAGGTAAAGGTTATAGTGATGATTTTAACTATAATAAATCAGTTTATATCGGATTTAAATTCGCGTTTTAACACAAGTTACCCCACTTAGGCTTTAGCCCACGGGAGTATCGGCATTTAGTGCCAGATTTACAGCTTCTATAACTTCAGAAGCTGTAATACTTTTCATGCACTCATGATGTTCTAGCGGACATTCTCTTCTCATGCATGGTGAGCAATCCATTTCATGTCTTACGATATTGCTTTTCTCATTCATCCATTGTGAAGTTTCTTTATACTTTGTTGGTCCAAAGATTGATACGGTTGGAACTTGATAAGCAGCGGCTACATGCATGGGTCCACTGTCATTTGTAATAAATAAAGAACATCCACCTATATTTGCACAAAGTTCTTTTATATTTGTTTTTCCTGCTAGATTTATGTAATTACCAATGTTTAATAGTTTTAAATTTTCTTCTATCTCAGATGCCATTTCAACTTCATTTGGTCCACCAAAAATAATAATGTCATATTTGTTTGCAAACTCTTTTGCAACTTTAGCAAACCTTTGTGGATACCATCTTTTTGCACTTCCGTAGGTTGCACCTGCGTTGATACCAATCATAGGTTTATTAAACTTTTTAGGCTCTATATATAATTTTAACTTAGGTATGTCACCATTAAATGTGTCTGAGTCAATCATTGCAAGTTTAGCGTACTGTTTTACTAAATGTTGTTTTGAGCTTATTTTAGGCGTGTGAGAGAGTAAAAATCTTGAGTGCCATGACTCTTTCGCTATGCAGATAACAGTTGATGTAAATCTTAAAAGCAAAGAAGAGTGAAGTTGATTTCGAAAACTTATTGCTAAGTTAAACTCTCCTAATTCACGCGCAAGTTTATATGTATTTATATATCTGTTTCCAGATTCTTTTGTTTTATCTACTATTGCCCTTTTGCAAAGAGGGTGATGCTTAAGTGCTTGGATGCTAACATAACTTCCAACAAATGTGAACTCAACATTGTGATAATACTTACTTAGAAGTTCGATAGCAGGAGTTGCCATAATAGCATCTCCTAACCAATTTGGTAATATTACCAATATCTTGCAAGACATCATTTCGTCCACCTATTCTTTTGAAATAGTTGTGCCTCAGCAGTATCTACGCAAAAAAGAAGTTTTTTCATCTTTTTTGTTTGTGTATCATTTGAAGATGTTTCTACTATGTTTTTAAAATTGTATTTTATATATCCTTCATCTGTTATAAGACCAATGAGATTACCTGCATAAAAATATACAAATCTTTTACCTATATCTTTATCAAATAAAGAACTTCCCATTGTAGTTATATTAGCTTTAAAGCCTAGTATATCTACTATTGTAGGAAATATATCATTATGTGAACCTAATGTTTTAATCTCTTTTGCTTTAAAAATTTTAGGAGCATATATGATAAGAGGAATTCTAAAGTGTTCAATCGAAGGAAGTGCTATATCATCAGGTCTGTACTTTCTTGCGATAGGATTTAAAGCATTTCCACTCCCATGATCAGATGTAAATATAAAGATTGTTCTATCAAACCAAGGTTCTTTTTTTAACACTTTGCATGAATCTACGGATAGAGTCATCAGCATATATAAAAGCATTTAAAGAACCATTGTAGTTTTTTAAGTCATGAGGATATCTTTCAAATTTTTTACTTGGTAGATGAAAGTCTGAGTGAGTTGAAGATGTAAAAGCAAAACCTAAAAAAGGCTCTTTCATTTTATTTAGCTTTTTATGATAAAAATCAAGCATATTAAAATCATAAGTGCCGGTCAATGGTTTTCTACCTTTATCAACTGTTTCGACATTTGGCATATCCTGTGCGCCATAATACTCATCAAATCCAGCTAAAGCACTTACAGCATCTACTCTGTAAGAACGTCTGTTTCCTGCTTGCATAGAGATAGTAGAATATCCATTTTCTTTAGCGACACCACCAAGGTAGCTTAAGTTTGATAACTCTAAACCTTTTCCTAGGTATTGCGCTCCTGCTGGTATAGTAACACCTGTGAAAATGGAAGTTATTCCAAAAATAGAACGATATCCATTTGAATAAAAAGAGGTAAATTTTAAACCTTCATTACTAAGTTTTTTAAAATAAGGTGTAATATTTAACTCTTTATAATGTGTAAATCCATCTATGTGTTCAGCACCAAATGATTCTAAAAGTACAATTACAACATTATATTTTTCCTTGTTTCTTAATGAATATTGTCGCATTAAAGGGTACTTGGCATCTATAAATGGAGCATTTTGAGTTTTGAGTAGTTTTTGTGTTGTTTTTATAGCTTCATCAAAATCAATTAAGTCATGCTTCATAGTTTTTTTCGCAGTTCTATAAATTGTAAAAAAGCCATTTAAAGCAAGATTTCCACTACTCACTTTATTTACAGCATATGCGTCACTACTTCCAAAACTTTTCCCACCAAAGTTATTTCTAATGCCAATAAATAGGATTAAAATAGTTAATACAGTTAATATTAGAAGATATTTACCAGAAATAAAACTAGTTAACTTTGCTGAAAATAGTTTAAATACTAAATATAAGAATAAGATGCTTATGAGAGTTGCACCTAAAGTATACGGTAACATAGAACCAAATGCCATGCCGATTATTATATCTATATCATCGCCAAGATTAAAAATTTCATTTGAAATATGCCTATGAATATAATCATAATATAAAACATCACTAAAGCTGATAACAAAAATTGTGTTTAATACAAAAGCCCAAAGAAGTGCAATTTTAGCTCTTACTTTAGAGCTTTTAAGAAAAATAAGAATTAAAATAAAGATAGAAGAAAAAGTAAAAATTGTAATCATATCTACCCGAAAGCCCATCAAAAGTGAAGCGAAAAATTCACTTGTTGAAAGGTCACTAAAATCATCTATATAAAAGTTATAAAGGGTAAATCGTATAGCCATTAAAACTATAAAACTAAATAATACTAAGGTAATTATTTGAGTAAACTGATTTTTATTCACTAAATAGAATCCTCTTTAAAAACCAATTTATAAATAATATGAGTTGAGATATAGACTATAAAAAAAGAAGTTACAACATCACTAAAAAAGTGTCCACCTGCTGACATCCGCGCGATGCTAACTAAAATACCGTAGCTAATTGCTAAAGCTATCCACATTTTTTTTCGTCTTTGTGCTAATAAAGCAAACCCAATCAAACTAAAAGCAGCAGCCGAGTGACCAGAAGAAAAAGAGTAGCCATCTTGATTACTCATGATAAATGCAGGAGTAAATTCTTTTTTCCCTCCAAAGTTAATAGTTTGTGCTGGTCTTGCTCTACCCCAGTTTTCTTTTAGCGTAGTGTTTACTATGAGAACAGGAGCAATTGTTAAAACTAAAACAAGATATAAAAGAACTTTATTATTAATGTTAAAAAGATTTTTTTTCTTAAAATAATTATGGGAGAAAATACCAATAGTAGTTAAAACGAAAAATATAATGATAGGTTTAACAGAATAGTAAAACAACTCTTCAAGAAAAATTCCATTCATGAAAAATGATTTACCATCATAAAATAGAGATGCTATAAATAAGTCAATTTGTGGGAAAAAGATAAAATTTAATGCTGAGATTAAAAAAGAAATCCAGATATAGATGCTGACATTTAAATATTTTTTATTCATAAATAAAATTATACTCCGTCTTTTATGTAGATATATAAAGGAGATGAACCAATTTGCAAAGTTTTTTCATTTATGGAATTTCCTGTACTTGAACAAACTGTAAAAAAATCTTCATTTTTAAGTGTTGTTGGTTTGAGTGACCAGTGAATTTGTAGAAGTTTGTCATCTACTAAAAACTGTAAAATGTAATAGCCTCTTTTTATATCTAGTCTTAAAAATTGAGCTTTTTGCAAAGTTTGTAACATATACTTATATGCATAAAATGCTGAACGCTTTTTAATAGTGTCAATATTATCCACAAGTCCATAACCCCTAGCAATTAGCTGATGCCATGATACAGAGTCAACCTGCTGAGAAGCAAAAGATAAAAAATAATACCTAAGCATAAAGTCTTCGTATAAAGCTTCACTAACACACTCATGTTCACTTGTAGGAGCATACGGTGCAGTTTCACTAAGTGGCCAGTTTGTTTCAGTAATGTGTAAGATATTTTTTGTTTTCGGACTTATCCAAATCATAGTGCTTAAGAGTGCAATTTTATCTGAGAGAGAAAATCCAATTTGCATATTTTCAGGAGCACCTCGTCTATCTACATAGAGTAAAGATGCTATTCCATCATATTTATATTTGAAAAAATTAAACAGTGTGTGCGCTGTAAAATGGTATTCAAAATCTATGACTCCACTTCCTATTAAAGTTATATTTTTAAAGTCTGTTTTTTTCAAATTATACGCAACATTATAAAATTTAGAATATTCATTAACAGAAAAGAAGCCCCATTTTGCTCTGTTATTAGTTGAGCCAATTTCATAAATATCTATTAGTTCATCTAAACTTATAAATATAGTTTTTAAATCTCTTTCTAAGAGTTCTAAGTTTTCAACATGTTCTCTGTCTTGAAGTATCTTAAGTATTATCTTTCTATTTTTATTTTTTAATATAAAGGCTTTTAGTTCATCTAACTCATTCATTTCCAAAGTTTTAAAACGAATTAGTATTCTTTTTACATTTAGTTCTTCTAATAGTTCAAGAGTAAGTTTCTCTTCTCTTTTGTAGTCTACACCAAGAGAGAAAAAGTTTTTAGAATCAACTTCTTTTCTTTTGACAAAAGGCATCATAACAAGTGAAACAGGTAAAATAAGAAGGCTAGTAAAATTGTTTTTAAAATTGAAACAGACTCTTTTTTTCGCATACCGTCTTTATAGTTTTTATCTTTTAGTTGTGCTGGTTGGTCGGAATATTCATCCCATTTAAATGGTTCTTTCATAAGGCGAATTATATCCTTTTTAAGATAAAATAATTAAATTATATTTTTTGAGGAATTATTTAATGAAAATATCAGTCATTGGAACAGGATATGTAGGTTTAGTTGCTGGAGTTTGTTTTGCCCAAATGGGGAATAGCGTAACTTGTATAGATATAGATGAAAAAAAGATTGAAGATTTAAAAAAGGGAATTATTCCTATTTATGAACCTGGTTTAGAAGATATGACTTTAGAAAATTATAAAATAAATACACTTTTTTTTACAACTAAAGCACAAGAAGCAATCGAGAATTCTTCGATATCTTTTATAGCTGTTGGTACTCCAATGGGAGAAAATGGAAGTGCAGATTTACAGTATGTTCTCTCCGTAGCAAAAGTTATTGGTCAATCTATGAAAAACTATATGGTAGTTGTAGATAAGTCTACTGTACCTGTTGGGACTGCTGATAAGGTTAGAACTACTATTCAAGCTGAGTTAGACAAAAGAGGTGCTGATATAAAATTTGATATTGTTTCAAATCCAGAGTTTTTAAAAGAGGGTGCAGCAATTCAAGATTTTTTACATCCTGATCGTGTAGTAATCGGAGCCGATAGTTCAAAAGCAATGGATATTATGAGAGAGTTATATTCTCCGTTTATGAAGCACCATGATAGATTTATAGCTATGGATATTAAAAGTGCAGAGATGACAAAATATGCAGCAAACTCTATGCTTGCTACTAAAATATCTTTTATGAATGAGATGAGTCAAATTTGTGAAAGAGTTGGAGCAGATATAAATAAAGTCAGAAATGGAATCGGAAGTGATAGTCGTATAGGTTACAGTTTTATCTATCCAGGTTGTGGTTATGGTGGAAGTTGCTTTCCTAAAGATGTTCAAGCCTTAGCAAAAACAGCAAAAGATTTTGGATATAACCCTAGAATCTTAGATGCGGTTGAAGCAGTTAATTATGATCAAAAATATGTAATGAGTAACAAAGTAATTGCAAGATTTGGTGAAAACCTAGATGGAAAAACTTTTGCAATATGGGGACTTAGTTTTAAACCTGAAACTGATGATATGAGAGAAGCTAGCTCTATTACGATTATAAATGAGTTAACAAAAAAAGGTGCTAAAATTTTAGCTTATGACCCTAAAGCTAGTCACGAGGCAGAGAGCTATTACCTAAAAGGCAACGATAAAGTTTCTTATGTAGATAGTAAATATGACGCTCTAAAAGGTTGCAGATGCTGTTATTCTTGTTACAGAGTGGAAAGAATTTCGTGCTCCTGATTTTGATGAGATGAAGAAGCTTTTGAAAAATTCTATTTTCTTTGATGGAAGAAATCAGTTTGAGAAAGAAAAAATGAACGAGTATGGTTTTGAATATTTTCAAATTGGTGCAAACTAAAAGTTGAATATTCTTGTATGTCGCACAGATAAGCTTGGTGATTTTATAACTGCACTTCCAACAATGTATGTTTTGAAGCATCATAATCCTAATAATAGGATTATAGCTTGTGTGGCACCACTTAACAAAACTCTAGCTGAGTCTTGTGATTTTATAGATGAGGTTATCGTTGATAGCGGACAAAGTATCTTGGCTTTTGCTTCAGAGATTCGTAAGTTAAAGATAGATGCTTCAATAACTCTCTTTTCAAATACCCGAATAGCATTAGCTCAATTTTTAGCACGAATTTCAAAACGAATCGCTCCAGCTACAAAAATTGCACAAATTTTTTATACAAATAGAATAAAACAGAGAAGAAGTGAAGTTAAAATGGCTGAGTTTGAGTACAATCTTGAGCTAACAAAAGAGTTATTTAAAGATATGAAATTTAACTATCCAAAACCACTTTTAAGTTTTGATGATTCTACTCAAGTCTATGATATATTTTGTTTAAATCATGGAGTTGATAGAGAAATCATAGCTTTTCATCTAGGATTTGGTGGATCTTCAGATGCTAACTGGAATTTAGATGAATATGAAGTATTAATAAAAGAAGTGCTAGATGCTAATAAGTATCAAGTAGTTTTAACTTTTGGACCAGATGAATTAGATCTTTATAAAGAGATGCAAGATAGATTAATGCAATATAATATAATATATTACTACTCTCAAGAAAGCATACTCTATTTTGCTAAACTCATCAGTAAGTTTAAGCTTTTTGTATCAACATCAACTGGAACTTATCACTTAGCATCTATGGTGGGAACCCCAACTATGACATTTTTTGCTAACTCACTTTTTGCAAGTTCAAAGAGGTGGAAAGGTATAGGGAATGAAGAATTACAAAGTAACTTTATGATTCCTCATGAAAAGAGAGAAAAAAGAAAAACTTTTTATAGAAATAAAAGAGAGATTATTTTCCCTTTAATTTTCTTTTTAAATTAACTTTTGCTTCTAGAGATTTTGCTTCATTCACTACTATTTCTATCGCTTTATCTTCACTTACCTTTGCCAGAGAAGCATACTCGATTGCAATGGTATTTAAATCATTATCATCTTTTGCCCAGAACTTGTTGAAATTTTTTAAACCATCAAGAGCTAAAATATTCTTAAATTCCATTCTGTTAATGTCAACTAAAGAAAATCTGTATGAATTGTCTTTATTTTTAGTAATAAGAATATTTCCAAGAGAATAATCAACATGCCATACCCCTTTTTGATGTATCTCATATGTAAATTTTACAAACTCTTTTAAAATTTTTGTATAATTTTCTACTTTATGATGAAAAACCTCTCGAATAGTAATGTCATAAGGCTCATATATAGATATAAAATAACTCTCACTTAATAAACCATTATTAAAGAACTCTATGATGCCAATCGGTTCAGGAGTATTAACTTCTAATTTTATAAGTTTCACTGCATTTAGGTATGACTTCTTTGCCTTGCCGTCTCGAAAGAAGGTATAAGCAATTCTATTTACAATATGAGGGATTTTAAATGATTTAACTACACACTTTATCCGTTTAATTCAATGATTTTAAGCTCATTTCTTGCTTTGTGTATGCTCTCATCTGAAGAGTTAAATATATCTTTAATATTTAATAGAGTTTCTTCAAAAGTATTGAATTTTGGATTTAAAATAAGTTTATGTGACAAAAGTGTTCTCTTTATATTGGATATGTTATTATACCATTATATAAAAGAGGTATTGATGAGAGTAGCAGTTGTAGTAAGAAGTTTAAAAATAGGCGGCATGGAACGCTCAGCTATAAATATCTCTCAATCGTTTGCAAATGAAGGGCATGAAAGTCATTTAATATATTTTAAATCAAAAAACGCAGGACTTAAACCAGAAAAGAATGTTCATCTTCATCATTTTAACCTTGAAAAATAGCGCGTCTGAGTATTTTTGGTTTTTTTTTGGGAGATATTCTCAAGAATAATGAATTTAATTATTAGGCAAAGTTATTTCTTTTGGAGTGGAGTTCTTTTTTCTGAAATATTTAAATATAAATTGATAAATTTAGAAAAAAACATGGAAGATTTGACCTAATTATAGTTAGAGGGCAGGGAACATTTGAATATATATGGACAATTAAAGACGATAGAATAAAACAAGTTTCGGTAAGTATATTTATTTCAACTGGCTCTAAAATACGAAACTTTTTTTTAAGATGTTTATATGATAAAAAGCATATTGTTTGCATCTCTAAAGGTGTTAAAACAAAAAATATTAGAGGCTGCAAATATTGCAAAGTTTAAGCCAAAAAGTATAAATATAATCTACAATCCTATGGATGTAGGATTGGTTCAAAAAAGAGCTTTAGAATATAAAATAGATATAAATGAAGAATATATTGTATATTTTGGAAGAATAACACCAAATAAAAATGTATCATTGTGTGTATCTGCTTTTAATTATGCAAAACAAAATCTTGGACTAGATAAAAAATTTATTATTATTGGAAATGGGGCAGAGTATAACAATATACAAGAACAAATAAATAGTTTAAACCTTAAAGATTCTGTTAAAATGTTAGGTTCATTAGATAATCCATATCCTTGGGTCAAAAATGCGGAACTTTTTATATTTACTTCCAAAGCAGAAGGACTAGGCAATGTACTTTTAGAGTCTTTAGCTTGCAATACTCCAATAGTTTCAGCCAAAACTGAAGGCGGAGCAAAAGATATTATGAAAAATGAATTAGCTGAGTTTCGTGTTGATTTTAATGAAGAAGTTTTAGCAAAAAAATAATGCAAACTTTAACTGAAAAAATATACATAAATTTTGACAAACATCTAGAAGAATTTACTCCCTCTTATATAGTTGATAAGTATATAAATACCTACTCACTTTAACTTATCAATATTCTCATTCTTAACTACAAAAAACAGTTCATTCGCTCTAATAGCTCTTTTATAGTAGCTTTTGTCTTTACCTGTGACTTGTCTTTTAAACATTTTGTTTAAGTGTTTAAATGCTTTTTTAGTAGAGATATATATAAGGGAATCCCGTAAGTCATGCATAGCTTCTAGGGCAAAAAATTTATCAATTTGTAGGTTTGAGTTAAGTGTAAAAGAGTAAATTGAATCATAATAAAACTCTTTTGTATTAGGTGGAATAGATACAGCAGAGTGCATCCCCCCTAGAGGGTAGCTTTCACTAAGTTCAAGGTGGTTTGTATAAAGAAGTAACTTAGAAATAGCTTTTGTATTCTTCATAGCTTCTATGGTAATTTGTGTTGTATATTTATGATCTTCATGGCTATCTATTGCAGGGTGAGGAGTTATAATTATATCTGGTTTTACCTGTTTTAAAATTTCTTCTAAATCATTTAAGAAGGAGGAATATATTGGTTTTGTTTCTAAATCTAGTTTAATATTTGAGTGCGATACTTTACGAAATAGATTCATATTATCTATCCCAGATATATTTGAAGTGGCTTCTTTGTCTCTATTTTTATTCATCCATTTAAGACTTCCTCCAAAGTATCCTAGTGTGATAGAATTTTCATAATTAACATTACCTAATAGTGGAATTGTTGTAGCATCTAAAACTCTTAATTCGGCCTTTTTTAGTGAATTAGCAGTTCTATCATTATTATATAAATCAGAATAGTTACAAGAACCTTGTTCCCCGGCTGTAGTTGTTACTATTGTTATATCTTTGGCAGTTTTATAAAGTCCAAATGCAGCTATTTCAGCATCATCAGCATGTGGTGCTAAAATAAGTATTTTTTGCGATAAGTTTATATTATTTTTATAACCATATATAGAAAGTGAATTGTTGTTTAAAGATAGATTTTTTAAAATTAGTTCATTAGATTTTTCTTTAAGATATGATATATTTAAATACCTTACTCCTCTTGCTCCATATTCAAAAAAATGTTTTGTATCCTTTATTTTTATAAAAGGTTTAAAAAAATATGAATTTATGTTAAATGATAGATTTATTTTTAAAAATAGTGAGTCGAAATCTTTATAGTTATCTTCTAAAATAAAAGTTTTATTAGTTGTTTTCAATTCGTATATTAAGTGTTTATCTAAATTATAAACATAGTCTTTTGATGTGTCATATTTGTATTTCTTAGCTCTTTTATAAACTATAAATAGATAAATTAGTAAAGCTGTAAATAGTAAAATAAATATCATTAAAACTCCTGATAAAATTGTATCGAAAGTTTACTGTGGTAAAATAAGATTATGAAAATAACCGCGAATATCATTACTCTAAATGAAGAAAAAAATATAAAAGATGTTATAAAATCAGTTCAAGAAGTTTGTGATGAAGTCTTAATTATTGATTCTTTGAGCAGTGATAAAACTTGTGAAATAGCGGAGTCTTTAGGTGCTAAAGTTGTAAAACAAGCGTACTTAGGTGATGGTGGACAGAAAGCTTTTGGAGCACCTTTGGCTAAAAACAAATGGGTACTTAGTATAGATGCTGATGAGAGACTAGATGCTAATGCTATAGAAGCAATAAAAAACATTAATCTTGATGAAACTCCTTATGAAGCTTTTTCCTTCGCTAGAAAAACATTTGTGGGTAAAAACTTTATAAAACTTTGGTATCCAGATAGAGTAACAAGACTCTATAATCGTGATATATGTTCTTACTCAACTGTTGGTGGACATGCAAAAGTTGAGAGTAAAAATATAAAAGCATTAGATGCTGATATGCTGCACTATTCATATGATGATTACTCACACATGATTAAGACTACGCATAAGTTTATAACTCGTGGTGCTAGAATATCTTACGAAGATGGAAAAAAAGCTTCTGCACTTGACCCGTTTGTACATGGAGTTGGAGCCTTATTTAAAGCACTTGTATTAAAAGGTGGAGCTTTTCATGGTGTGCATGGCTGGAATGTTGCAGTTATTTCTGCTTTTAGTTCATATATGAAGTATGCTTTGATGCTGGAGATGCAAGAAAATGAATCGTAAAACAGTTATTGAACTTTGCATGTCACCTGATTTAGGTGGACTTGAACTTTATATGGTAAGAGCTGCAAAAGCTTTGAGTGATGACTTTCATGCCATTAGTATTATTAACGAAGACTCGAAATTAGAACAATATTATGATGAAAATTATAAATATATAAAAATTAAAAAAACATCTAACCTTTTTATGTTTGGTGCTGCAAAAAAATTAGCTAAAATAATTGATGAAGAAAAGGTAGATGCTATTCATATGCATTGGACAAAAGATATCCCTTTTGTAGTATTATCGAAACTATTATCTAAAAGAAAGCCTAAAATAATACAAACAAGAAATATGACCATGACTAGATTTAAAAATGACTTTTATCATAGACTAATGTATAAAAATATGGATTTGTTACTACGGTAACTTATCAGGTTAAAGGTCAATTAGAGAAATTTATACCTCAAGATATAAGACCAAAAGTTGAAGTTTTGTATATGGGTTCAGATAAACCTGAGATGCTAGATGCTGATGAAGTAGATAAGTTAAAGTTAGAACTAAATTTCAATGATAATAGTTTTAACCTTGGAATGGTTGGCCGTATAAATGAGGCTAAAGGACAGCATCTACTAATAGAATCTGTTGATGTTTTAGTTAAACAAGGTATGAATGTCCATGCTTATTTTGTTGGTCATGCTATGGAGGAATCTTACTTGGAGATGCTAAAGAAAGATACTAGAGAAAGAAAACTAGAAAATAATATACATTTTTTAGGTTTTATGAAGAATCCACATCATTTTTATCAAATATGTGACGCTGTTGTACTTGCATCTAAGAAAGAAACTTTTGGACTTGTACTTATAGAGGCTATGCAGGTTGGTACTGCTGTTATTGGTGCAAACAGCGGTGGGGTTGTTGAGATAATAGATGATGAAAAAACAGGTTTACTATTTGAGAATCAAAATTATGAGAGCTTAGCATCTTCGATTGAGAAACTAATAAATAATCAAGAATTAGCATTAAATATTGCAAAATCTGGACAAGATAAGTGTAATGAGAAATTTTCAAATGAGTTACAGTTTGAGAAATTAAAAAATATTTTAAAAGAGTTAATGTGAAAGTTAGTATTGTAATAGCAGTATATAAAGATATAGAGTCTTTGGATTTAATAATTAGGGCGTTAAAAAAACAGACTTATAAAAACTTTGAAGTTATTGTAGCAGAGGATAACAACTCAATAGAGATGAAAAACTATGTAGCATCTATAGCAGGACTAGATGTTAAACATACTTTTCAAGAAGATAATGGTGTAAGAAAATCAAGATCTCAAAATAATGGTATTTTAAAAGCGAGCGGAGAGTATCTTATATTTTTAGATGGAGATATTATTCCTTACTCTACTTTTGTACAAGGACATGTTTCTTTAGCTCAAAAGGATAGAGTACTTGCGGGAAGAAGGGTGAATTTAAATGCAGAATTGACTAAAAAGTTTCGAGATAAATCACTTTCTTCATATACTCTGGAAAAATTCTATTTTTTACTTGGATTTACTTTAATGTTTGACCGAAATGCTAGGTTTGAGCAGGGTGTTCATGTAGATGCAGACTCTTTTATTTATAAAGGTATCATGTCAAAACGAAAACGAAACACTAGCTTGATAGGTTGTAATTTTTCTTGTTACAAAGAAGCGATGATAGCTATAAATGGATTTGATGAAAGTTATGGAGAATCATCACTGCCTGATGATGTTGATTTAGATTGGAGATTTCAAGCTTATGGATTGAAGTTGGTTTCATGTAAAAATATCGCAAATACATTTCATTTGTATCATAAAAAACAAAATAATCCTACATCTTTAGAGCAAAGGGAAAGATTTAATAAAAACAAAAAAAATAAAAAGTATGTTTGTAATCAAGGATTAGATAAACATGAATAGTTTTGTTAATATTATTTCAGAAAAAAAAGTTTATATAGATAAGGTACTTATATTTCTTTTGCATATATTCATTCTTGTAATTCCATTTTCTACTGCTTTATCTAGAACATCGTCCATTTTAGTATTTTTATTTTGGCTGTTTAGCTCTTATTATATTAATTTTAAAACAATTATAGAAGAATTCCCAATTTTTAAATATATTATTGTTTTTATAACTTATATATTGATTTCTCTGTTTTGGAGTGATAGTGTCAATGCTGGAATTAAAGAAATTGAAGATTATATATATTGGATAGTTCTAGTGCCTTTTGCAACTATTGTGACAAAATATAATTATAAATATTTTTTATATTCTTTCATCTTTGCATCTTTTATTTCTCTTTTTATTTCATATGGGTTGCAGTTTAATATTATACATCCTATAAATAAATTTCCAATTTACTGGTTTTTAGATTCTATAGATTACAGTATATATCTATGTTTATCTTCGCTTTCATTGTTCTATTTAATATTGACTTTAAAGTCTAGTACAACTAGTAAAATTATATTAATAGCGATATTTCTTATTACTGTTAATATGCTTTTAGAATCAAATGGACGAACGGGGCAATATTCATTTTTTATTGGAATGTTATACTTTTTATTTCAATATTTCGATGTCAATAAAAAAATTAAAATAATTTCAAGTGTTATGTTTGTTTTACTAGTATTTGGTGCTTATGCATTTAATGATTCTGCTCAAAAAAGATTTTTATCTGCAATTAATGATATTAAGATTCTAATAAATAAAGATAACTATAATAGTAGCCTTGGAATTAGGTATGTTACAGCAAAAATTGCTTTAGATAGTAGTTCACAGAAGCCACTTTTTGGACATGGTATTGGAGATGACTATCAAGAATATATTACATTAATTCAGACAAAGTACAAAAAATATAATGAATTTTTAATGACGGATGAGAAATTAATTAAATACAGACCTCATTCTCAGTATGCTTTTGTGTCTTATAGGCTTGGTTTAGTAGGATTTGTTTTATTTTTGTTGTTACTATATAAGATGTATAATTTAAATATTTTAGAGACAGAATACAATAAATTGTTTACATCAATAATGCTGGTACTTACTTTTAGTATGTTATTTAATAATGTTTTAAAATCAACACTTACAACGGCAATGTTTTTAGTTTTTATAGGAATAGCGATAGGACTTTCAAGAAAAAATATTCATAGCTAAAGTTATATTTAGATATAATTTTTTTAAAGGATTTGCAATTAAAATTTTATTTATAAATAGTCATTCAGCAGATTATGTTCAAGATTTGACATACAGTGGACTAGTTAAAAAACTGGGTGTGCAAAATGTTGTAGATGTTAAGTGGAATAAAAAATTTCATATTAATTATAAAAAATATCCAAAAAATTTAGGACATATAAAAAATTCACTATTTTCGTCATTTTTTAATCGCTTAAATAGTAATTATGACGCAGTAATTGTAGGTGCTTCTAAGGTAGATTGTTTTGAAGAGTATATAAAAATAATTCCACATATTGATAAAAATATTCCTGTTATTTTTATTGATGGTGGAGATGGTTATGAAGTTGGGTCCGATCTAGGTGGTTTTGGTCGTCCAGAACTCTATGAACAGTCACAAAAAATTCGTCCGTTTGATTACATATTCAAAAGAGAATATCTTATAGATGCTACACATGATAATAATATATTTCCTTTGCAAATTTCGTTTAGACTTGATAGCCTTCCTAAATTACCAAGTGAAAAAATTTATGATGTCTCTTTCTGGGCAGTAGAAACAGGAGGTGAAATTCGTACTAAAGTTTTAAAACTCTTAGAAAACAAATTTGACTGTAGTGCTAATGGCACAAAACGAAATCAAAAATTCAGTAAATATTCTCGTAAAGGTTCTTTTTATTTGGAAGAATTAAAACGATGTAAAATAGTTATAAATTTTAGAGGTGGTGGTTGGGATACAATGCGTTATTGGGAAGTCCCAGCTGTTGGAAGTCTAATGATAACTCAAAAACCACAGTTAAATATTCCTAATAACTTTGAAGACAAGAAGCATGTGGTATATTGTAAAGATGATTTGAGTGATTTAGAAGAGTTGTGTCAATATTATTTGGATAATGAAGAGGAACGAGAAAAAATAGCACTTGCAGGAAAAAAAACATTTAGAAGAATTCCATACTGATATAAAACGTGCTGAATATATTTTAGAAAAAGCTAAATTACTCAGTTGATAATTTAACTTTACTAAGATTTTTTATGCTTCTTTGGGTAGTAATGTTTGTAATAACACTTATAAACAGAGATAGAAAAACAATTTTATCTATACCTTTAATAGTTGGTATTGGTATTTTTTTTAATGTTTTTAGCTTATTTAACCAATTATTATAAGGAGAAGAATAGTGATAGAATTTGAGAATTTAAAAAAGTAAATGAAAAACTTTTTGACAAATATGAAAATTATTTTAGTAAATTTTTAAAAAGTGGATGGTATATACTTGGAGATAGTGTTACAAAGTTTGAAAAAGAGTTTGCCGAGTTTTGTGATGTAAAATATTGCTCAGGCGTAGCCTCTGGTTTAGATGCCTTAATTTTGGCGATAGATGCCTTTGATTTTCCTAAAAACAGTGAGATAATAGTTCCATCAAATACCTATATTGCTACTATTATGGCAATTGTAAGAAATGGTTTTAAGCCAATATTAGTTGAACCTGATATTAAGACATATAATATAGACGCTGCCAAGATAGAAGAAAAAATCACATCTAATACAAAAGCTATTCTTGTCGTGCATCTGTACGGAAAAGCTTGTGAGATGGATAAAATAACAAAAATAGCAAGTCAATATGAATTAGAAATTATAGAAGATTGTGCTCAAGCACATGGAGCTGAATTTAAAGGACAAAAAGTTGGTAGTTTTGGTGTAGGATGTTTCAGTTTTTATCCAACTAAAAATTTAGGTGCGTTAGGTGATGGTGGTGCGATTACTTGCAATAATGAAAACTATAACAATAAGTTAAAATCATTAAGGAATTATGGTAGTAGTGAAAAATACTATAATAATTATTTAGGATACAACTCAAGACTTGATGAAATTCAAGCTGGATTTTTATCTATAAAACTTAATATATTAGATGATATAACAAAACAAAAAAGAGCACTAGCAAAGTTATATCTTGAAAATTTGGATGATAAATTTATTAAACCAGTAGTTGAAGAAAGTTATTATGATGTATATCATATATTTAATATTAGACATGCACAAAGAGATGAGTTAAAAAAATATTTATTTGAAAACAATATAAAAACTGAAATTCACTATCCTAAATCTCCACATCAACAAAAATCAATGCAAGGTATATTGGAAAATGAAAACTATTCAATTAGTCAAGAAATTCATGATACTACTTTAAGCTTACCCTTATCATATAGTCATACAAAAGAAGAAATAATGAAAGTTATAGATGTATTAAATGGGTGGGTAGAATGAAAGGAATTATGTTAGCAGACATAAATGAGATACTGATAATTTCTACTCTACAATATATTGGTAATTTTGAAGAGTTGTTAGGTGATGGTAGTGACTTTGGTATTCTGCTTCTAAAGCTAGTTCTGATATGATAGTTAGATCTTATCAAGAGACTTTTGGTCTTAACACTGTAATAACTAATTGCTCAAACAACAATGGACCTAAACAGCATGATGAAAAAGTTCCAAAAGATTCAAGCTATAAAGAACTTATAACATTTGTAGAAGATAGAGCAGGACACGATAGAAGATATGCTATAGATGCAACTAAACTTGAAAGTGAACTTGGCTGGAGAGCTAATGAAAACTTTAAGAGTGGAATTATAAAAACTATTGAATGGCACTTGGAGAAATATAATGGCTAAAATAATTAATCTTCCAACAATGAATGATGATAGAGGCTGTCTTAGTGTAGTGGAAAATATCACTGATTTTGATATAAAAAGAGTTTATTATATATATAATACTGATGGAAAACAGAGGGGTGGACACAGGCATAAAAAAACAAAACAGTTGCTAATGTCTACAAGTGGTAGCTGTAATGTTTTTTGTGAAAATGAAAAAAAAGAAACAGAAACATTTCTTTTAGATAGCCCTTCAAAATGTTTATTGGTAGAGGCTAAAGACTGGCATACAATGCAAAATTTTTCTAAAGATTGCGTATTACTTGTTATAGCTTCAGAATATTATGATAAAAATGATTATATCGATGATAGATACTAGTCAAGCAGTTTAACTCTATTTTATTTAAAATATTTTTTTGAGAAAGTGGTAATATTTTTCTTTATAATATTTAAAGCTGTTCTATCTGGCTCTATGTAATCTTTAAAAGGAGTAAGAGCAAGATATTTCCAGTAAAGATATCTGAATTTATTTCTGCTTTTATAGTGCCATGGCTTACGTCCACCTGTATAGTGAACTACTACAGGATTATTGTATGCTTCTAGAATCTCTTCTTTTTTAAAATATGTATTTTCTAAAAAACTCTCTCTAACATACGAGCTAATTGCATTATACTTTAGGGGAGCTACTTTCCATTTACCATCAATTACTGCGTTGATAACATCTTGATCTAAGAAAATAAGTTCATCAATTGTGTTTATACATTTAATATATTTGTCATATAAATTATCATCTATAATCTTTCTTAAGTTTAGTAACATTGAGCCATTATTGAGATATTTTGATGTGAGTTTCATTTTTAATGTTTCATGTCTATTAAAAAGTTTCCAATCCTCAACTCCAACAGCATAATTGTCTTCAAAATCCTGTTCATAAAACTCTTGTATGGAACCATTTACTACTAAATCAACATCAAGATAATAGACTCTGGATTCATTAATTAACTTTGGAATTAGTAGGTTGTAGTAAACAACTTTTGTTTGTCTTCCTTTAGTTTGAACATTATCAAACATATGATCTTCAACTTCTTTAAAAACAAGAGTACAATCATAAGATGATACTAAGTTATTCATTAATAAAATATCATTTGAATTAAGGCCATCATAAATAATATAGATTTTAAATTTTAAATTTTTGTTATTTTCCAGTAAAGACATTACTGTTACGCATGCATGCTGTAGATAAAGTTTGTTAAATGCGATAGCTATATTGTATGTATTCAAATGATTATCCTATTATTTAAGAAGTTCTATATATTCCATGGCTTCACGCTCTGGAGAAAAAAACAATTTTTGCTTTTTCAATATTTTTATAAGCTAATTGTTTTTCTTCTTTTAAATTTTGTGCAATATATAGTAGTTTTTCTTTTAAAGCATTTAAGGATTTGTCTTCTACTAGATGTATATGAAAACCCATCTCTCCAAAATTACTAATTGCTGTATTGTCAAATGCTAAAACAATTATTCCGTGAGAGATAGACTCCATCATAACATTTCCATATCCCTCATCTGGAGTTGGAAAGATGAAAACATCATGTTTCATATACTCATCATAAATTTTATCCGTAAACCCATTTATATTGATATTTTTTTTATAATCTATACTCTCAAGTAATGCTTCAAGTTGTTGGCTGTATTTTGAATCTGCTGGTCCAAAGTTATCAAACTTGAAATCTATATTATTTTTATCTAAAATATCACAGGCTTCTATTGCCTTGTCAATTCCTTTACCTGAAGTAACTCTACCTGCATGAAGCAGTCTGAATGTTTCAGAGTTAGTTGGTTCTAGTGTTGAAAGTTTATTTGCTAAAGATGGGACAATAACTTTTAAGTTTGTTTTTTTGCCAAAAGGAATAATATATTTTACATTTCCTGACATATATTTTGATATGGCAACATGAGTTGATACATTTGAATAAATAAGAGTGTGAAAAAAACTTTTTTTAGGGTGAGATTTAATGGTTCCATGTCTTAGTATTAAGTTAATATTTAGTCCTAAAAATGCAAAATATAATGATTTCATCTCAGAAGCACCAACAAAAATAACATTTTTAATATGATTCTTTTTTACAATATCTCTAACTGAAAAAATAATAGATGGGCTCATAATGGTAGTTCTAAAATTAATAGTTTCAAACTTTACAAATTCGTAGTCTGGGTTTTCATCACACTCTTTATGAATAAATGTATTTTGTTTTACTATGTAGGTAAGGTCAACATAGTTGCTCAAAACCTTAGCTAATTTTGTTGCTGCTAATTCCATCCCACCTATATGGTGAGATAGACAAATTAGTGCAGTTGGTTCTTTTGTTGTTTTCATATATTCTCCAAATACCATTGAACAGTCTTAACAATTCCACTATCAAAATCTTCATCAGCTTTCCAGCCAAGTTCGTTCTCTAGTTTAGTAGCATCTATGGCATATCTTCTGTCGTGACCAGCTCTGTCTTTTACAAATGCTATAAGTTCTTTATAGCTTGATTTTTTTGGAACTTTTTCATCTAATATTGAACAGATAGCATCCACTATTTGAAGGTTTGTTCTTTCATTCCTTCCACCAATATTATAAACATTAGCTTCTTTACCAGTATGATAGACTAAGTCTATTCCTTTGCAGTGGTCAAGTACATAAAGCCAATCTCTTATATTTTTACCATCTCCGTAGATTGGTATATTTTCATCGTTAAGTGCTTTTCGTATAATAGTAGGAATAAGCTTCTCATCATGTTGTTTTGGACCGTAATTATTTGAACAGTTAGTTATAACTGTGTTAAGACCAAAGGTTTCTTGGTAACTTCTAACTATCATATCTGAACTTGCTTTGGATGCACTGTATGGTGAATTTGGCGCATAAGGAGTCTCTTCTGTAAAAAGGTCTGTTTCGTTTAGTGTTCCATATACTTCATCTGTTGAGATATGATGGAATCTACAATTTTCATATTTATCTTTATAGTTAAAAGGAGAATCCATCCAGTAGTTTTTGGCAACATCAACTAGAGTATAAGTTCCGTTTACATTTGTTTGGATAAATACACCTGGATTTTTAATAGAATTGTCAACATGAGACTCTGCAGCGAAATGAATTACACCATTTATATCATATTCGTTAAATATAAACTCTACAAGTTCACGGTTGCAAATATCACCTTTAATAAACTTATATTTAGGATTATCTTCACACTCTTTTAGGTTTTGTAAATTTCCAGCATAAGTAAGTAGGTCAAGATTTATAATATTGTACTCAGGATATTTTTCTAAAAATAAGGAACAAAATTACTTCCTATAAAACCTGCGCATCCTGTAACTAATATATTGTGTTTCATTTTTTTTCTCCTAAAACTTTTAGACATGCATCTAGACTATCTTTCCAAAAAGGAATTTCTATATTGAATTTTTGTTTTATTTTAGACTTATTTAGTAAAGAATAGTGTGGTCTAGATGCTGGTGTTGGATACTCTTTTGTTTCTATTGGATTTATTTTACAATCTTTTTTTGCCATCCTCATAATCTCTTTTGCAAAGTCATACCAAGAGAGAACACCTTCATTTGAGTAGTTGTAAATTTCTATTTCATTGTTTGTTATCTTTGGTAATATATCTAAATAGTTCTTGCTAAATCTTTTGCATAAGTAGGAGTGCCGACTTGGTCAAATATAACTCCAAGTTCTTCCCTCTCACTTCCAAGTCTAAGCATGGTTTTAACAAAATTACTTCCAAATGATGAGTAAATCCAAGATGTTCTAATGATAATAGAATTTTTTGGATTTATGTCTTGTAGTGCTTTTTCACCATCGAGTTTACTCTTGCCGTAGATATTGCTAGGAGCTGTAAAATCACTTTCAATATATGGCTTATAATTTTTGCCATTAAATACATAATCAGTTGAGATATGAATAAGTTTTATATTTTTTTCTTTTGATATTTGTGCTAAATATTTAACTGATTGATGATTTATAGCATCTGCTTGTTTTTTGTCAGATTCAGCTTTATCAACTGCTGTATAGGCTGCGCAGTTTATTATAATGTCTATGTTATTCATATCTATAAAGTTTCTAATACTCTGTTTATTAGTTATGTCAAGAGAGTTTCTATCTGTAAAGAGAAAATTATATTGGTACTCAGATGCTAATTCGTTAAGTTCATTACCAACTTGCCCTTTTGAACCAGTTACTAAAACACTATTCATAATAATTTATTCCGTACTCAAATAAATCATTTGTTTCTTTTAGTTTTGGTTGTGTTTTATCTTTTGCAGAGAGATTAAGAGAAGATGCATCTACTTGCCAGTTGATTCCTAAATCTGAATCATTAAAAGCAATACCTCTATCATTTTCAGGACTATAATAGTTATCAACTTTGTAAGCAAAGATTGTGTCATCTTCTAAAACAACAAAAGCATGAGCGAATCCACGAGGCACTAAAAGTTGTTTTTTATTTTCACTTGTAAGTTCTACTGCTACATACTTACCAAATGTAGGACTTCCTACTCTAATATCAACCGCAACATCTAAAACTTTTCCTTGGATTACGCGAACAAGTTTTGTCTGAGCAGAGGGAACTAACTGATAGTGAAGACCACGAAGAACGCCTCTAGAACTTTTAGATTCATTGTCTTGGCAAAAGTTTATTTTAAATCCCAAAAAATCTTCAAGTTTATCTTGGCGGAATGTCTCAACGAAATAGCCACGAGTATCCCCATGAACTTTAGGTTCACAGATAACAACATCAGGAATTTCTGTTCTTATAAAGTTCATCGTTTTATAACACCTTCCTCAGCTCTTCTAATAAGATATTGTCCATATTGATTTTTCTTTAGAGGCTCTGCTAATTCAAGAAGTTTTTCTTTAGAAATATATCCCATTTCATAAGCTATTTCTTCAATACAAGCAACTTTTAAAGATTGACGATTTTCAATAGTTTGTATAAATTGAGATGCTTCTAGAAGACTTTCATGTGTACCAGTATCAAGCCAAGCATAACCTCTACCCATAAGTTCAACCTTAAGTCTCTCATCATTGAGATAATCTTGGTTAAGAGTAGTTATTTCTAACTCACCTCTCTCACTTGGTTTTACATCTTTAGCTTTTTTAATTACATCATTTGGATAAAAATATAGACCAATAACTGCATAGTTAGACTTAGGTTTAGTAGGTTTTTCTTCAATACTTGTCACATCACCGTTTTCATTAAACTCAGCAACACCATATCTCTCAGGATCTTTTACATAGTAACCAAAGACTGTTGCTTTATTTTCTTGTTCTGCGTGTTTAACACTTTGAGTGAGAAGGTCAGTTAAGCCATGTCCGTAGAATATATTATCACCAAGGACTAAACAAACATTATCAGCACCTATAAACTCTTCACCCAGTATAAAAGCTTGTGCAAGTCCATCAGGGGAAGGTTGCTCTTTATAGCTAAAGTTCATCCCGATGGCAGAGCCATCACCAAGTAGTTCTTCAAATCTTGGCAAATCCTTAGGAGTAGAAATAATTAAAACTTCAGTAATTCCACAAAGCATTAAAACTGAAAGTGGATAGTAAATCATAGGCTTATCGTAGATGGGAACAAGCTGCTTGCTAACACCTTTTGTTATAGGATAAAGTCTTGTACCAGACCCTCCTGCTAAAATAATTCCTTTCATTTAGTTCCTTTAATTCTTATTGCCAATTGTTATTTCTTAGTTCTTCAATATATTTTTTAATTGTTCTAGTCGGTTTCCAGCCCAAAGCTTCAGTCTTAGCTGTCATTACATCAGCAGTCATTCTGTTACCTTTTCTCTCTGGTAGCATCTGAATTTCACCTTCATACATTTGTGCAATTTCTTTTATACTAAAAGCTTCTGGACTTCCGATGCCAAACTCATCTCCATAACCGTTCTCACCTACAAGAATTAAACCATTTATGATGTCATCTATGTGAGTGAAGTTTCTTTTTTGTGTACCTGGGCTAACGATAGTAAGAGGTTCATTATTTTTCATTTTTTCTTTAAAGAGGGCTATAAGTGTTGCATATTTTCCTGTTTGAATCTCTCTATTTCCATAAACATTGTAAAAATAAGTAATTGCATAAGGAATATTAAACCATGCTCCATAGTTCATTACAAGCTCAGTATTTGTTGCCTTTGTCCAAGCATAGGGACTAGCACTTCTTCCAAGTCCTCCATCTCCAAACTTTGTACTACTTCCAGCATATAGTATTTTACATCCATGTTTTCTAACAAATTGTAGTACTGCAAAAATACCATCTTTGTTAAATTGCCAAACTTTCTCTATGTCATCAAAACTTTGCTCAACTCTTGAGTATTCTCCAAGATGATAGACCATATCTGGTGAAAAATTCACTAAATCTTCAATATCTGAAGTAGAACCTTCAATATAAGTTACATGGGCTACATGGTTTTCTTTAGAGCCTGTAAAATAATTATCTAGACTATATACTTCATTATTTTTGTTTTGTGCTAGGCACTCACATAGATTACTACCAATAAATCCTGCACCACCAGTCACTAAAATACATTTTTTCATTTTTTGCCTTGATTAAAAGTTTGTTATTTTACTAAAAAGATGATTAAAACTGTATAATTGCAAATGCAAAAATATCAACATTTCAATTTTTTAATCAATTTACTATATTCAATTATGAAATTATCTTTAGTAATCCTTTTATTAATGACACTCTCAAGGATTTATTTATTTTTAAACTATGGTGCAACAAATGATTATTCTTATATAGAATTACTTGATGCTTTCTTTTTAGGCTTTAGATTAGATGCAAGTATGATGGCTTACATAAATGCAGTTGGAGTATTATTAATATTTGTTATATGGATATTAAGGATTAAGTTTATTCAAAAATACCTCTATACTTTTTATAGACTATATTTCATCTTATTTTTAACTTTTTTAGCATCTCTTACTTTTGCTGATTTAACATATTTTTCTTTTTTTGGAGAGCACTCTACACTCATGATATTTGGCGTTTTTGATGATGATACAAGTGCACTAGTTAATACGGCTTTGCAAAACTATAATGTTCCATTAGTAGGCTTGTTAATAATCGGATTTTTTACTTTTTTATATTTTATAATTTTAAAAATTATAAAAGTTCATAATAAATTCGAGTTTAGTATTAGATGGTTCAACCAACTAGCTATTTTTCTTTTTATTATTGTAGGAGTAGCATTATTGGGTAGAGGTTCAGTAGGTATTTTTCCCTTGGCATACAGCATCTCAGATGTCAGTCAAGATCCACTTGTTAACAGACTACCACAAACTCCAAGCTTTGCTATTTTTGATTCATATAACCAATACACTAAGAGTAAGACCGGAAATTATAACCTAATAAAAACTGTTGGATATAGAGGCAAGATGCCAAAAGCCTTTGAAGTCTTTAAACAGACTAAAGATATTGATAGAAAGAACCTTTTAAATAATTTAGTTCAACAAACATCAAAAAATAAACAACTAAAAGGTAGGCTGCCTCATGTTGTAGTTATAATGGTTGAAAGTTTTGGAATGCCTCTTTTTGATTACCAAAGTGACAGTTTCAATATCATGGGAAAACTAAAAAAACATTTTGAAGAAGATATATTATTTACATCTTTTATCTCAAGTTCTAATGGAACAATAGTTTCTCTTGAACCCTTGCTTTTAAATATTACAGCTCGCCCAAAATCTACATCATTTGCCCAAAGTTCATATTTAAACACTCATTTTACACAAGCAAGTGCAAAGGTCTATGCAGATGCAGGATATGAAACAAGCTTCGTATATGGTGGAGATTTGTTTTGGAGAAATGTTGGTAGTTTTATGTCAAGACAGGGCTTTGAGCATACAAGAGGAAAAGGTGCGATAGCAATATCCTTAGATAAAAATATTGATTCTATCTCTCACGACTGGGGTGTCTTTGATGAGTACTTATACAGCTATGTTTATAAAATGTTAGAGAATGCTATCAAACCACAGTTTATATTTGTATTGACAACTAATAACCACCCTCCATACACTATTCCAACTCATTATAAATCAAATTCTTTAGAAATATCAAAAGATTTAAAAGAACACATAAGTGGAGATTTAGATTTATTAAAGAGAAGATTCAAAGATTATGCTTATGCTGTTGATAGTGCAGGTGAGTTTTTAGACAAGATAAAAAGTTCATCATTAGCAAAAAATAGTGTGGTAGCAATTACTGCTGATAATAATACAGTTGAAGGTGTAATGAAATATGATGATTACTATACTCAAACAAAAAGAGTCCCCTTTTATATATATTTACCAGATGATATGAAGCAAAAAGAAGCTATTGATACAACTGTAGCATCCTCTCATAAAGATATATTCCCAACACTTTATAACTTAACTCTTTATAATAAAAAATATACAGCTATAGGAACTAACCTACTCGATAAAAATATTTTACATTGTGGTTTTAATGATGCAGGTGTTATAATGTTGAAAAATGGTGGGTTTAAAGCTACTAAAGCTATATCGGATGAGCAAAAAGAGTGTTCTGAGTATTACAAAGCCTCATTGGCAGTAACTGAATACCTAATCAAGTCACATAAGAAATAGGAAAGTATTTGAAAAAAGTTTTAAAGCGTTTTTGGCCATATATAAAAGAGTATAGATTACAGTATCTTTTAGTTTTATTTGGAATTATCTTAACGGTTGCTGCAACAACTGCTACTGCTCATATTATGAAGCCACTGATGGATGATATGTTTATAGATAGAAAAGAAGAGATGCTTTATCTTATCCCGATTGGACTTACTGGTATTTATTTTGTAAAAGCAATTGGTCGTTATATACAATCAGTTTATATGAATTATATTGGACAGCATATAATGTCAAGGTTTAGAGAGATTTTACTTTCTAAAATAATAAGTTTAGATATGAGCTTTTTATATAAAAATAGAAGTGGTGAACTTATTTCTAGGGTAATAAATGATATTGGCCGTATAGAATATTTTGTCTCAAATATGCTTCCGGAACTTTTTCGTGAAAGTATAACGATAGTTGCACTTCTAGCATATGTTATATATTTAAATCCTTTACTTGCTTTTTATTCATTAATACTTGTCCCAGTTGTTATTTATCCACTGATTTTAATAGCGAGAAAATTAAAAAAGTATTCACATCGTTCTCAAGAGAAAAGCGCGGATGTGGTTACTCGTTTAACAGAAGTTTTTAATAACAGTGAAATTATCAAAGCAAATGCAACTCAAAATTATGAAATGGACCGTTTTAGCATAGAAAACTGGAAATTTTTTAAGATAAATATGAAGTCCGTTTATGTTGGTGAGATAGTTTCTCCAATGATGGAAATAATAGGTGCTTCAGGACTTGCTATGGTTATCTTTGTTGGTGGTAAAGAAGTTTACAATGAAAGTATGACAGTTGGAGAGTTTACAGCATTTTTAACTGCTGTAGGGCTTGTTTTTCAACCTATCCGTAGAATAAGTTCAATCTATAGGAAGATTCAAGATGCTGTAGCAGCAAGTGAGAGAGTTTTTGAAGTACTTGATACTAAAAATAAAATTGTCGATGGAAAAGAACTTTTAATAGAAGATATTAGAGAAATAAAATTTAATAATGTTGTTTTAAAATATGATGATACTTATGCATTAAATGATGTGAGTTTAGATATAAAACAGGGTGAAAATATCGCTCTGGTTGGAGATAGTGGTGGAGGGAAAAGTACTTTTATAAATATGCTACTTCGATTTTATGACCCAAATTCAGGAAATATTTTAGTTAATTCTAAAGATATAAAAGTCTATACACAAGACTCTTTAAAACACCATATTTCACTTGTTACTCAAAGAATATATATATTTCAAGATTCACTTGCAGCAAATGTTGCTTATGGTCAAGATATAGATGAATTAAGAGTAAGTGAAGCTCTAAAATTAGCAGATGCCTCAGGTTTTGTTGAGTCTTTAGAAAATGGCATCCATACTCAAATGGAAGAGTTTGGAGCTAACCTTTCTGGTGGTCAGCGTCAAAGAGTTGCCATAGCAAGAGCCATATATAAACATTCATCACTTTTACTTTTTGATGAAGCAACTTCAGCGCTTGATAATGAGAGTGAAAAAAGAATTCAAGAAGCTCTTGATGAATATACAAAAGATAAAATCACTATTACTATTGCCCATAGACTTAGCACTATAAAACACGCTGATAAAATTTTAGTTATTCAACAAGGTTGCATAGTTGCATCTGGAACTCATGATGAACTTTTGGCAAACTCAGAGATTTATCAAAGATTAGCTGGAAAGTTTGACGAGTAGGATTAATAGACTTATTAGCAAAATTTAGAGATAATCGCGGTAATTAATAAAATATGGATTATCAATATGCTCGATTTTGCAAAATTTACAAAATATTCAAAACCTGGACCAAGATATACAAGTTACCCAACTGCACTAGAATTTAGTGATGCTTATGGTTATAATGAATATATAACAAAACTTCAAACTCAAGATTCTTCTAGACCTTTAAGTCTTTACTTCCACTTGCCTTTTTGCAGAAATGCTTGTTATTTTTGTGGCTGTAATGTTGTTTTTACCTCAAAAGAAGACAAAATGCTTCGTTATATGGACTACTTAAAAAGAGAATTAGAAATACTCTCACAGCATCTAGACTGTAAACGAAATGTTATACAGATGCACTTTGGTGGTGGAACTCCAACTTTTTTTACAGCTTCTCAATTAAAAGAAATTATAGAGAATATAAAATCATACTTTCCAAATTTTGTAGATGGTGCAGAAATAAGTTGTGAAATAGACCCTAGACATATCGATGAAGACCAGATGCGTGTGATGAGTGAAGCAGGTTTCAATCGTGTAAGTTTTGGTATTCAAGATTTTAATGAAAAAGTTCAAGTTGCAGTTCATAGGGTTCAGCCTTATGCGATAACTAAAGATGCAATGGATTTAGCTAGAAAATACAATATGCACTCGGTAAATACTGACCTTATTTATGGACTTCCATATCAAACACTAGAAACTTTTAAAGAAACTTTATCTCTTGCTTTAACACTTGACCCAGATAGATTTGCAGTTTTTAACTATGCTCATGTTCCTTGGATGAAAAAAACAATGAGAAAGATTGATGAAACAACTCTTCCTCTACCAGATGAAAAATTACAAATCATGCAATATACAATAGACTTTTTAACTTCTCATGGTTATAAAATGATTGGAATGGATCACTTTGCTAAACCAGAAGATGAACTTTTTAAGGCTATAAAAAAAGGCGAACTTCATAGAAATTTTCAAGGTTATACAACAAAAGGTGGAGCTGACTTAATAGGGGTTGGATTAACTTCTATCGGTGAAGGTGTTGACTCATATAATCAAAACTTCAAAGATATGAAAGAGTATGAAAAAGCCATAGATGCTGGAAAGTTACCATTTGAAAGGGGAGTTGTTTTAAATGAAGATGACCAAATAAGACAATTTGTAATTATGGAGTTGATGAGTAACTTTAAACTTGATATTAAAAGGTTTGATAAGTTATTTAATGTAGAGTTTAAAACATATTTTGCAGATGCGATAGAAGCACTTAAACCATTTGTCGAAGATGAACTTTTAACTATGGATGAAGAGCATATAGAGTGTAGTGAAACTGGAACTTTGCTTATTAGAAATATTGCGATGCCTTTTGATGCTTATATGAAAAAACATGCAGCAAACTCTAAGACATTTTCAAAAACGGTGTAGATATTGAGTAAAACAACAGAGGAAATTTTCAATTATATAGATATAACTGATGACTGTATTAAATGTGCAAAGTGTGTTCCTGTTTGTACTATTTACAGAGTAAATCCAGATGAGGTAACTTCTCCTCGTGGTTTTTTAGACCTTTTAGGGGCGTATCAAAGAGGAAACCTAGACTTAGATGAAAATGTAAAAGAGATTTTTGAGAGTTGTTTTTTATGTACTGCTTGTGTTGAGGTTTGTCCAAAATCACTTCCAACAGATATGGTAATAGAGCAAGTCCGTTCAGACATAGCAAAAAAGTTTGGTATTGCTTGGTATAAAAGAGCTTTTTTTCTCTTGCTTCGTCATAGATGGATGAATGATTTAGCTTTTAAGTTAGGTTGGGTTTTTCAAACTTGTGGATTTAAGATAAAAGCTGACATAGACTCTATGAACTCTCGTTTTTCATTTCCAATGTTAAAAGCAGATAGACTTCTTCCAAGTCTTACAAAAACATCATTTTTAAATTCTCACCCTGAAAATATAAATAATGGTGGAAAAAGAAAAGTAGCAATTTTTATAGGCTGTTTAGGAAATTACAATTACAAAGATGTTGGAGAAGGACTTTTAGAGATACTAAAACATTTAGAAATAGATGCTTTTTTAGCAAAGAGTCAAAAATGTTGTTCTGCTCCTGCTTATTTTACGGGCGATTTTGATACAGTTGATTATAACGCTAAGTTTAATATAGAGTATTTTGAGAGTTTTAGTAGTGATGTTGAGGCTATTATAGTCCCAGAAGCAACCTGTTCTGCAATGCTTAAAATTGATTACGAACACTACTTTCATGACCAACCTGAGTGGAAGGCTAGGGCAACAGCGATTAAAGATAAAATTTTTATGGCTACAGAATGGCTCCAACATCATACGCATCTAGAAGAACTTTTAGCAACAAGAAAAAAAGATACTAAAATAGTTACATACCATGATCCTTGTCATGCAAAAAAGATGCAAGGTATTCATGAAGAACCAAGAAACTTGATAAGTAAAAATTACAATATTGTAGAGATGAGTGACCCAAATTCTTGTTGTGGATTTGGTGGGGTGACTATGCAGAGTGAGAAATATCACTTTGCAAAAGCTGCTGGACTTCCAAAAGCAGCTATGATAAAAAATACAAAAGCAGATATCGTAAGTGCTGAGTGTAGTGCTTGTCGTATGCAGATAAATGACTCTATGGGTAATGAATCAACAACCATATTTAAAAACCCTATTGAGCTTATTGCTGAAGCTTTGAGGAAATAACACATTTACAAATTAGAGGTTAAACTATGAAAATAAGTGAAATACTAAAAGATACTAACTATAAACTAACACAGTTTACAACAGAGCAAATCCAAGAGATAGAATCATTGATTTTCCAAAAAGAATTAAGAGGGAAAGAAGTTAATTTTATAAAATGTTTAGTAAGAAAAAAAGATATTCAAGTGAAGCCTGAAGAGTTAGTACGACAATTATTTTTATTATCACTTCATAAAGATTATGATTATCCTTATAGTCGTATGAAAATAGAATATGCAGTACATTTTGGAAGAGAAGTAAAACGGGCTGATATAGTTATCATGGACAAGATACAGCCTACTGTTCCTTATATCGTCATAGAAGTTAAAAAGCCAAAATTAAAAGATGGAAAAGAGCAGTTAAAGAGTTATTGTAACTCTACGGGTGCAACTATTGCTATATGGAGTAATGGTGAACAAACTATTTATTATCATAGAAAAGACCCTAATTATTTTGAACCTATTCCTGATATTCCAAAAGCAAAACAAATCATTAAGAGATGTTTTACAAGAAAAATTTACTATACAAGATTTAATCAAAAAAGATATTTTAAAAACTCAAAAAAGAAGTCTTAAAAGTATCGTTTTAGATATGGAAGATGAAGTTTTAGCAAATGCAGGAGTAGATGTTTTTGAAGAGGTATTTAAACTTATATTTATAAAATTATTTGATGAGCTTCAAAATACAAGAGGATTAACTGAAAATCTTGAGTTTAGGAACTATGGTGAAAGTGATGGAGAATTAAAAGAGAAAATTGAGGATATATTTTTACAAGCAAGAAAATATTGGAATGGTATATTTAAAGATGATGAGACTATAGAACTTACACCATCACATTTATCTGTATGTGTTAGTTCACTTCAAGATATAAAATTATTTAACTCAAATCTTGATGTTATAGATGATGCCTTTGAGTATTTGGTAAATAAAAATGCAAAAGGTGAAAAAGGTCAATACTTCACTCCAAGATATGTAATAGATATGTGTGTAAAAATAATGAATCCACAAGAAAATGAATATATGATGGATACAGCATCTGGAAGTTGTGGTTTTCCTATTCATACCGTTTTTGAAGTATGGAAAAAGATATATAAAAGATTAGGTATACCATCATCTGATTTATTAACCGCAGAAGCAAAACATCCTATAGCTTTAGAGTATGTAAAAGAAAAAGTATTTGGTATTGATTTTGATAAAAAGACTGTACGAGTTGCTAGAATGTTAAATATCATAGCTGGAGATGGTCATACAAATGTTTTAAATATGAACTCATTGGACTTTGAGCGATGGGACGAAAATACAAAAGATGAAGCTTGGCAAGATACTTATTTTGAGGGTTGGAAAAGACTTAAAAAGTTAAGAAGTATAAAAAATGAAAACAAAGAGTTTGAGTTTGACATAGTAATGGCAAATCCACCTTTTGCAGGGGATATAAAAGAAAGCCGTATTATACATCGATATGATTTAGGTAAAAAAATGGTAAAACGAGCAGGAGCATCCATTAATGAAGAATCAATACATAAAGGATGGCATAGTAAAATTTCCAGAGATATACTTTTTATAGAAAGAAATCTTGATATGCTTAAAAGTGGTGGTCGTATGGCTGTTGTTTTGCCACAAGGAAGATTTAATAACTCTAGTGATAAATTTGTAAGAAATTTTATTGCTGATAAATGTAGAATTTTAGCCGTTGTTGGACTTCATGGAAATGTATTTAAACCTCATACAGGAACTAAAACAAGTGTTTTGATAGTGCAAAAATGGGATGATAGACTTTGCCCTAAAAAAGATGATTATAATATCTTCTTTGCAACCATGCAAGAATCATCAAAAGATAATAGTGGCGAAAAAATATATGTTAAAAATGAAGATGGTACAAATAGACTTGATGACCATGACCACTTAATAGTAAAGCATGACTTATTTAATCATGATGGTGTTACACAAGACGGAATAGCAGAAGCTTTTAACGAGTTTGCTAAAAAGGAGAATTTGAGTTTTTCGGGAAAGTAGATAGCCCATTTGATAAAGTAAAATATAATGCTTTGTTAGATGGGCTTGAAGCTATTGAACTTAAACTTAGTGAAACTATAAATAAAAATATTTTTAGAATAGATGCAGAGCATTATAGATTAATATATTTGAGTATAAAACAAACTTTAGAAAAGCATAAATTAATGGATTTATCAAGTTTAGTAACTCAGAATATATCAACTGGACATACTCCATCAATGAGTAAAGAAGCTTTTTATGGAGGTACAATTAAATTTATAAAAACTAATAATTTAAGAGACAACTATATTAAACCACATTTTGATCATTATTTATCACAACTAGGTCATGATGATATAAAAAGAACACAATTAAAAAAAGATGATATTATTGTTACCATTATAGGTGCAACTCAAAAAATAGTAGGTCGTGCTACAAAAATATCTGAAAATATTTTACCTGCTAATATAAATCAAAATATTGCACTTATTAGAGTTGATAGAAATAAAATTAATCCTGATTTTATAAATATTTATTTAAACTCATACTATGGAAAACAATATCTTTATTATTTATCGAGACAGACTGAACAAGTTAATTTAAATTGTGAAGAAGTAGGAAGGGTACAAGTTCCTATTTTTTCTAATATATTTCAAACAAAAATTGAAGAATTAGTAATATCATCACATCAAAAACTAGAAGAAAGCAAAAAACTTTATAAACAATCAGAAGAACTACTTTTAAAAGAACTTGATTTATTAGATTTTGAACCATCAAAAGAAAAAATAGCTATAAAAACATTTAGTGAAAGTTTCGGAGATAGTGGGCGACTTGATAGTGAATATTATCAGCCTAAGTACAACCAAATAGTAGAAAGTATCAAAAAAATCAATTATGATAGTTTAGATAATATTGTAAATATAAATAAATCTATAGAGCCAGGAAGTGAAGCTTATCAAACAACTGGTATACCATTTATAAGAGTTTCAAATCTTACAAAACTTGGCTTGTCTGAACCTGATATTCACTTATCAGAGAATTTATTTGATAAAGAAATATTAAAAAAATTACAACCAAAAATAGATACTATTTTATTATCAAAAGATGGAACGGTAGGAATAGCTTATAATATTAAAAAAGATACAAATATCATAACTTCTGGTGCTATGCTTCATCTAACTATAAAAAAATGATAAAGTATTACCTGAATACTTAACACTTGTATTAAATAGTTTAGTAGTACAAATGCAAAGCCAAAGAGATGCAGGTGGTTCTATAATCAAACATTGGAAACCATCTGAAATAGGAGAAGTTTTAATACCTATTCTTAATGATACAATCCAAACAAAAATAGAAGAAAAAATAAAAGAATCTTTTAAATTAAAAGAGGCATCAAAACAACTTTTAGAAGTAGCAAAAAGAGCTGTTGAGATTGCTATAGAAGATGGGGAAGATTTGGCTATGGAATTTATAGGAGAAAGTTATGAGTAGTGGAAAAGTAGATACAAATATTGAAAGTATTGTGAATGATTTAAAAACTATTTCTTGGCAACAAGTTTTAAATGAAGCTATAACGAACTCTTTACAAGCAAATGCAACAAAGATAAAAATAAAATTCATGCAAGGTGCGTTAGATTTAAATGATACAAAAAAATATATTGATTCTATAGTTGTAGAAGATAATGGAGATGGATTTAATGATATAAATACCAAATCATTTAAAGAATACAAAACGCAACATAAAAAAGAATTTGGATGTAAAGGGATAGGTAGGTTCTTCTATTTAAAAGTTTTTGATAAAGTTGATATTGAAAGTCTAGATAAAAAAATTAATTTTATTATTAGTCAAGATATTAATATTCAAGATAATTTAAAAAAAGTAGATATTACAACCGTAAATTTTAAAGAACCAAAAGTTAAATTTGTAGTTGATTATGATAAGTATAAAGATGAATTGAATGACCATTTTTTAGCTTATTTTAAATTATTAAAAGATAAAAAATTATCTATAACAATAGATGTATATGAAAACTCAATAAAACAGTTTGATATTAAAAGTGATGATATTCCAAAATTTGAAACTAATAAATTTAAAATAGGCACATATGATTTTACTTTAGATTATATTATAAATGATGATAATATAAAGAATTATGATGGTTTTTATTGTGCTGGTGGTAGGGTTGTTATAAAAAATAGTTATTTAGATAGTAGTAAAAAATTTAAGTTTTTTAAAAAAGTTAATATATTATTTCTTTTATCCTCTAATTATTTTGATAATAATGTAAATGAAACAAGAGATGATTTTTCAATATATCGCAAACAAAGAAATGATGATATATTTCATAATTTATCTTGGACAGAAATACAGACTGAACTAAAAACTCAAATTAAACAAATTGCAAAAGATAATGATATAGATATAGATAAATTATCAAAAGAAAGCCGTAAAAAAGCTTTAGATGATGTTCCGTTTTTAGCATATTATTTACAAAATAATGATAATTATGAGGACTATGAAACATTAAAAGAAATGCTAAAAAAATGTTAGAAGATGATAAAATTTTTATCAGAGATAGCAAAAATAATGTGGATGCTGATTATCAAGAAAAGTTGTCAATAATAACACAAGCAGAATTAGCAGAGTATATTTTTGATAGACAAGTGACTATTGATAGGTTAAAAGCACTTACAGATAAAAAAGTAATTGAAAAAGAGATTCATAACCTTTTTATGAAACAATATACTAAAGATGAAGAAGGCAATTATAAAAGTAATAACCTATGGCTTTTTGATGATAGATTTATGAGTTATGATAAAGTATTTAGTGAAGCTAGGCTAAAAGTGATTTTTCCAAAGTTAAGTGAAAACTTACTTAAACCAGATATATTAAGTATAGTATCAAATACTTATGAAAAAGAAGAAATTACAGATATTGTAATTATAGAACTTAAAAGACCAGATGAAAAAATAACTCCAGCAGAAGCACAAAGACAATTGAGAAGTTATGCAGATTACATAAATCATAGTAGAGAATTTAATAATAAAATTAGAATATGGGCTTATGCTTTTTTAAGTTTTAATCCAGATACTGAACGAGATTTAAGACTGGATGAATATAATACAATTCCTACTAATAGTAAGTATCCCATCTATTATAAATATAGTCATGCTACAAATATAATAATAAATTTTTTGGATTATACATCTATTGCATTTGATGCTGACAATAGAAATAAAACATTTATGAAAATATTAAGTGGTGATACAATAAAGAACAATACTAATGACTAATGACTTAATAACATACAACGATGGTGAACTAGAATTAAATGTATCCATAGAAAAAGAAACAGTGTGGCTAACACAAAAGCAATTAGGGGAACTTTTTAGTGTAGAATCTCATAATATAACTTATCATATAAAAAATATCTATAAGCAAAAAGAACTAGATAAAAATCCAACTACTCAAAGAATTAGAGTAGTTCAAAAAGAGGGAAACAGAGAGGTTCAAAGAGAAGTAGAGCATTATAATCTTGATATGATTATCTCTATTGGCTATAGAGTAAACTCGATTACTGCTACAAAATTTAGACAGTGGGCTACATCTGTATTGAAAAACTATATTCAAAATGGTTATGCTATAAATAGAGAAAAGATAACCCAACAAAGGTTACAATCATTAGAGAATGATATGACTCTTTTAAAATCACATATTAAAAATAATACAATAGAAATAAAGCAAGGGATATTTTTCCAAGGAGAAATATTTGATGCTTATCTATTTGTATCTGAGATAATTAAAAATGCTAAAAAATCAGTTGTATTAATAGATAATTACATTGATGAATCAGTATTGACATTATTGTCTAAAAATCAGAATATACATATAATCATCTATACTCAATCAATATCAAAACAGTTAAAGCTAGATGTACAAAAATACAATAAACAATACAATAATCTACATGTAAAGATTACTAAAAACTTCCATGATAGATTTATGATAATAGATGACAATGAAGTTTATCATATTGGGGCTAGTTTGAAGGACTTAGGCAATAAAGTTTTTGCATTTAGTAAGATTGATATTGACAGTATTAATATTATAAAAACACTGTAGTATAAAAGAAAATAAGAAATAGGAAAACAAATAATGAATAACTGGAATTATATATACGATACCTTTGACCCAATAGCTTTTTACATATTTTCTTTTCCTGTACATTGGTATGGAATCATGTATGTCTTAGCCCTTGTGAGTGCTTTCTTTATAGGTAAAGCATTTATTAAAAAAGATAAACTTGATTTTAAAAGTAAAGATTTAGATAACTATTTTATATATGTAGAGATTGGGGTTATTTTAGGCGCGAGATTGGGTTATATTCTTTTTTATGATACTCAAACAATGTATTATATTACTCATCCTTGGGAAATTTTTAACCCATTTCAAAATGGTGAATTTGTAGGTATCCGTGGCATGAGTTACCATGGTGCAGTTATAGGTTTTTTACTTAGCACTTATATTTATTCCATAAAACATAAAATTGCTTTTGGAAAGATTATGGATTTAGTTGCTCTTTCTATTCCTTTAGCTTTTGTTTTTGGAAGAATTGGAAACTTTTTAAATCAAGAACTTATAGGTCGTGAAACTGATGTTAGTTGGGGTATATTAGTTGATGGTGTTCTTCGTCATCCATCTCAACTTTATGAAGCTGTTCTTGAAGGCTTTGGGGTTTTTCTTGTAGTATTTATCTATAAAAAATATCAAAAATTTAGTGGAGAACTAATTTTAATCTATGCTATTAGTTATGGAATTCTGAGAGCTATTGCAGAGATATATCGTGCTCCTGATGTGCAAATTGGATATGTTTGTTGCAACATGATAACTCAAGGTCAAGTTATGAGCCTAGGTATGAGTTTTGTAGGTATTTTAGCTTGGTTTTATTATAAACATAATAGTAGAGATATAGTTAATCGTTATTAAGTTTTTCTATGATGACGATGAAGTTTTTTATCTCTATGCACCGAGCCTTTCCAAAAATGATTTACTAGCCAATAACCACTGAATGAACCAACTATTGCATAAATCAAAGTTCCAAAATACAAGTCTATAAAAATATCATCAAGATGTTCGCTAAACCACTCTAAAGTCATCTCAACACAAAGTGGTTCACTCCCTAAAATATAGGAGCCTGTAAGGTACTCGATATAGTACATTGGAGGCATTGTAAAAGGGTTACTTAACCAACACATAGCAAGAGCGATGGGAACATTAAACTTAAAAAAAGGCATCATGGCTAATACTAAAACCATCTGCATAGGCATCGGTATGAAAGCTATAAAAAGACCTATGAAAACTGCTTTTGAAACCATTTTACGATTTGTTGAGAGGTACTCAGGCGGAACTTTATATTTTTTTATAAACTTTTTTAGTTTTTCACTTTTACTTATTTTTTTAAGATTTCTTCTGACCATAATTTACCATTATATTTTAATTGTCGTGATTATATCGATAATATGCTAAAATTCGACAATTAAAAATAAAGAGTATACATGTCATTTGAAAAATTGGGTTTAATAAAGCCTTTACTTAGTGCTATAAAAGAGTTGGGTTATGAGCATCCAACATTAATACAAAAAAGAGCTATACCTTTGGTTATGGCAAAGAGTGATATTTTTGCAACGGCTCAAACAGGAACAGGAAAAACGGCGGCTTTTGCCTTGCCCATACTTCAAAAACTTCGTAAAACAAGTAATGATGAAAACCGACTTATTAAAGTTGTGATTTTATCTCCAACTCGTGAACTTTCTATTCAGATAGAAGATGATATACAAAAATTCTCTAAACATATGAGCGTTAAAAGTACGATTTTAGTAGGTGGAAAAGATATAACAGCTCAACAACGCATACTTAAAAAAGGTGTAGATATAGTTATCGCAACACCTGGTAGATTTATGGAACACATAGAAAATGGTTTAAAAATCTCTGATATTTCAATATTTGTAGTAGATGAAGCAGATAGAATGTTAGATATGGGATTTTCAAAAGAGATAAGAAAAATCCACTTGATGCTTCCTAAAAGACATCAAACTTTACTTTTTTCAGCAACTTATAGCGATAAAGTAAGAAAACTCTCAAAACAGATACTTACTAAACCAGCCTTTATAGAAACAGCAAAGAAAAACACAACAGTAGATACAATAAATCAAGTTGCATATATGGTTGATACTGCTAGAAAAGCTGAACTTTTAGCTTACTTAATAGGCTCAAGAAATTTTCCTCAAGTTTTAGTTTTTACAAGAACAAAAGTAAGTGCTGATGAGTTATTTTTAGAACTTCAAAAAGATGGACTTAAGTGTGGAATTATTCATGGAGATAAAACACAAGCACATAGACTTAAAACATTAAATCAATTTAAAGAAGGTAAAGTTAGAGTCCTTGTCGCTACTGACATAGCATCTAGAGGTTTAGATATAGAAGAACTTCCATATGTTATAAACTATGAGCTTCCTTCTATCCCTGAAGACTATGTACATCGTGTTGGAAGAACTGGAAGAGCAGGGCGAAATGGAGAGGCTATCACACTTTTAGATATATATGAAAAGTATGATGTTAGAGATATAGAAAGACTTATAGGTCAAAAGATTCCACAAGAAGTAGTAGAAGGCTTTGAACCTGATCCAAGCATAAGAAGAAAAGATCAAGATGAACTAAAGCTAAAGAGTGAACATAAAAAGCCAGAAGCAAAGAGAGTTAGAAAACCTGCAAAAAAAAGCTTTTGTAAAACCTGTTTCAAAGAAAAAAAGAAAAACTACAAAAAGAGATTGATTTTAGAATTTGTTTGAAAATTATCATCTTGAGATACTTTATAAAGATGAGTATTTAGTAGCCATTAATAAACCAAGCGGACTTTTAGTTCATAAGTCCATGATAGATAGACATGAGATTTATTTTGCTATGAAGATACTTCGTGATCAACTAGGTCAATGGGTTTATCCGATTCATCGTTTAGATAAACCAACTTCAGGAGTGCTTCTTTTTGCTCTTGATAAACATACTGCTAAACTAATGTCAGAGCAGTTTATGAGCCATACTATTAAAAAAACATATCTTTGTATTGTTCGTGGGTTTACAGATGCTAAAGGTCTAGTAGAGCATGCACTAAAAGAAAAACTTGACAAGATTGCAGATAGAGATGTAAAAAAAGAAAAAGAGGCTCAAGAAGCTATAACGGAGTATGAAACCTTAGCATCTGTACAACTTGACTTTGCAGTTGGAAGATATGATAAAGTTAGATATTCACTGGTAAAGGTACTTCCAAAAACAGGTAGAAAACATCAGATTAGAAGACATATGAAGCATATATCTCATCATATTTTAGGTGATACAAAATATGGAAGAGGAGAGCATAACAAGTTAATAAGAAAAGAGTTTAATTGTCATAGACTTTTGCTTCATGCTTCTTCGCTAGAGATTATGCATCCATATACAAAAAAGCATTTAAAATTGGAAGCAGGGTTAGATGAGATTTTTTCTTTTATGCTTAACTCATTTTTCCAATGGCACATGAAACAAAACTTTTTGCTTTAAGACCTGTCGCAGTAAATGTTCCAAGTTCTTCATCATCCATAGGATAACCTAAACCACGCATCTTTTTACGAAAAAGTTTCTCATGTTCTTCATCTTTTATATCAACGCTTACAACTCTTGGCTCTTGTTCTAAATCAACTTCAACTTCACCAAAGTCTTTTTTTAAGGCGTCACTAACTGTTTTTGCACAACCACCACATTTTATATTTAGTGCTTTAAAACTTTTTTTCATAACTTTCTCCTTCTTTTATTTTTGGATGTTTAATCACTCCATCATAAATAACTTTGCAATCTTTAGGCAGAATAACATTAGATGTAAAACTCATCAAAGATGAGCTTTTTGAGATAACATCAGATGTTAAAGAAATTTCTTTTTCAGTTCTTAAAACTTTTTGTACGCCAAAAGAAGCAACTCCATCAATTGTGTTAGTACCAAAATCAAGAATTTTTCTACCAGTTCCTAAAATAGAACTAGGGATTGATTGAGCTATGTTAACAATAGTTGTTGTGGTTTTTGCTGTTTTAGGATTTTTAATATTTCCATTTAAGCCTTGGGTTATGATAGCACAGCCATTTTTATCAACTATACTGATATTTAGCTTATTTATATCTCCATTATCTTTTAATTCACCAAGAGCAACGATGCGAAACTTGTTTGTTTTAAGGGCTACATCATCAAGATTTACTATTTCATCTTTTAGCGATATATTAAACTGTAATTGTTTTATATCTGTTTTACTTTTATGTGTATTTCTTATATTTGATATTAAAGATTTAGAGATGCTAATAACATTTAGTCCTAAAGCATCGTTAAGAGTTGAAAGAGTTTTATCTATATCTATGCCCTTTATGAGAATATTATTGACCGATATATCGCTTTTGGCTGTTTTTGTTAAAAGATTGTAAGAAGTTGTTGCATCTATATGACCATGCTCAATGAGTTTATTTTTATCTAAAAGAAGGGCAACCTTATCAACTGAAATATTTTTAAGCTCTATATTTACGAGTTTATCATTAAGTGTAAACTTTGCAACTCCTCCTAAAGAGTTCGTACTTATCCTCAGCATATCGGTATAACTACCTTTAATTTTCATAGCATTATAAAGTTTTATGGATGTTAAACTTCTGTATTTATATAGGTCTTGGATATCAATAAAAAAATCACCTTTAATATGTTTATTTTCATAAGAAAAAGAGTTTATTACGAATTTATCATTTGCATATAAAAATGAGCCTTTTGAGTTGTATGGAGCATCTAGATGTATAGATGCCATCATCTGTATAGGTATTTTTTCTTTTTTATAATGTAGGGTAAAGTTATCTTTTAGAGTTAAAAGTTTTGGTGTGTAGTTTCCTGATATATTGAGAGAAATTGAGTCGTTTATTTTACCAAGTAACATATTGTTTTTTATGTAATGGCTTTTTATTTTAAAGTCTATGTTTTTTAAAGTTCCTTTGGCTTTAAAATCTAGATGCCCAAAGATTGTATTTTTATACTCTAGGGCATTTGATAATTTCATGAGGTCTATATCTTGTATTGAAAAATCAAAATTTTCTTTGTCAATTTTTAAAATACTTAAAGAGTCAAAGCTTGAACTATTGGCATCTATGCTTAGATGCTTATCAAACTTTAGGTTTGCATCTACTTCTAATATCTCATTATTTAGAGGGATAGTAATATTTATTTTGCTATTAAGGGAATTTGTTTTTATTTTGTAAGTAGCACTTGATTTTATATTTATGATTTGTTCATCTATATGTACATCACTTTTTATATCTAAATCAATCTTGTTAAAATCTCCATTACCTTCTATAGATAATTTTCCAGATGCTAAGGTTTTTTTAGAAGAAAATTTAAGTAATTCTTTGATGTCTAGATGCTTAAGAGAAAAAGTGAATTTTTCATTTTTTAAGTTAAATGTATTAGTTCCAGAAAAGTTTTTGTTAGTTGCATTAAAGATTAGGTATTTATGATAATTCGCATCTCCGTAAAAAGATATGTTTTTATTTAAAATTTCTGAATTAAAAGTATAGTTTATATCTAAATTTTCATCTTTGTAAGTTAGTTTTGATACAAAAAGTTTTATATTTTTTATATTTTGTGTTGGAGTAAAAATCTTTGGAGAGTCTAAAATGAAGCTGGCATCTAGTGTTTTAGTATCTAATGTACCGTTTAAGTTTATATATCCTTTTGCTAAAGGTTTTTGTTTTGCAAATCTTAAAAGTTTAGATAGATGCAAATCTTTAGCCATATACTCTAAGCGTTCATTGATTAAATGTAAGTTTAGATGTCCTCCAAAATGTGAAGTGTAAATTTTCAAGTCAATAGAATTATTGGCATCTAGATATAGTTTAGTGGTGAAACTTAACTGTTGTTTTATCAAAGAAACATTGGCATCTAGGTACAGTTCATCATCATAAGTTATATTTGCCTGTGTTTTTATTTTTGCTTGAAGTGGTTGGTAAACTTTAAAAGCATTAATGTCCCCTGTGTAATCAACTAAAGCCTTTAATGGAAAAAGATTAATGATTTGAACTTTTACATTGTTGTTTTCTTTTTCTATATAAGCTTGAATTATTAAAGAAGTAAGCTCAAATGATGTGACCTTAACATCTTTTTTGAGTAAAGAAGAAGTATATTGTTCGATGGAAAAAATAGTAATTTCTTTTATAAAGATAGCGATTGTTATAATTAGAGCAGAAAATATGACTTTAAACAATACTATCCTTTTTTTTAACACATTTTACAATATTGAACTTTGTCAATGTTTAATTAATACACTTTATGTATAATCGCAAAAAATTAATACAGGAGTGAAAAATGGAGGCTGTTTATCCATATGCACATATTATACACCTTATCTTAGCAATTATATTTTTAGGTTATGTTTTTACTGATTTAGCTGTTATATCAACACTAAAAAATAAGTTTTCTAAAGATACACAAAAAGAGATAAATCAAACAATGGGAGCAAGAAGTTTTAAAATTTTCCCAATTTCACTTTTAGCTTTAGTTCTAACTGGTGGAATGATGCTCTCAAAATACATGAACTCAGATGCTGGGTTTATTCAAACTGATTTACAAAAAATATTGCTTTTTAAAATACTTCTTGTTTTAGTTATAGTAGCAGGGGTTTTAAGTAACTTATATGTAAGATTTACAAAGGGAACAAAAAGTAAATTTATGCAAAATGATTTTCATAAATTAGTGATTGTTTTGGGATTTTTTATAGTTGTTTCTGCTAAATTAATGTTTATTATTTAGCTTAAACTTTTTATTATGAAATTTATACCATTTACATCGTTTTTTATTTTTAATTGAGTAGATATTATAAGGAAATTTTCTTCCACATTCTTGACACTCAAATGTAGCTCTATTTTTAAACTTGTTATATCTTACAAATAAGAAGTTACCAACTTGATCGCCTGTTTTATAAACAATCTTTTCATTTTTAGAATATGCTTTTTCTGCAAGAAGAGCGTCTTCTCTTTGTTTTACTAGCCAAGTTGGTTCTATGTCCTCTTCAAATTCATAATCCATATCAGATTATACCCTTTATAGATAGTTCTGATATAATTCAAATAAAAAGATAATGATAGAATATAACTACCCACTCTTTAGACCACCAGCAGAAGCAAACAATATAATCATTCGAGTGACTTACGGATGTAGTTACAATAACTGTTCATTTTGTTCTATGTATAAAACAAAAAGTTTTGAAGTAAGAGTAATTGAAGATGTTTTTAAAGATATAGATACTCTTGCCAACTCATATCCAGATGCAAGAAGAGTTTTTTTAGCTGATGGAGATGCTCTTACCCTTGATACTGAGTATCTTTTAAAGCTACTCTCTTACTTAAAACAAGCATTTATAAAACTAGGACGCATCTCCCTCTACGCATCTGCACAAAATATACTAAACAAATCAAGTCAAGAATTAAAACACTTAAGAGAAAATGGCTTAAATCTTATCTACTACGGAGTAGAAACGGGTAGTGATATAGTTCTAAAGAAGATAACAAAAGGTGTAACGCAAAATGAGATTATTGAGTCACTAAATAAAGCCTCAGATGCAGGACTCAAAATATCTGCAACGATTATACTTGGTATGGGTGGAACAAAGTATTCAAATGAACATATCAGTCAGAGTGCTTTGGTTATAAACTCTACAAGGGTAAACTACTTAGCAACTCTACAACTAGGGCTTGAAGAAGACTCAAAAGAAAATTTTTACAAACACTTTAGTGACTTTGAGATGCCTACTGATGCACAGCTACTTCAAGAACAAAAAAAGTTTTTAGAACTTTTAAACCCAACTAATAAAATAATCTTCCGCTCCAATCATGCATCTAATGCCTTGCATCTAGCAGGAAACTTACCAAAAGATAAAAGTAGATTAGTAGAAGAACTAGATTTAGCATTAGAAATAGGGCAAGATGCATTTGTACCTAATAAGTTTAGAGGATTTTAGATATGATTATTTACATTTTAAAAACAGTATTGTTAAATTCCTCGATATTTTCATATAAAACTCTTAAAAATTATATGGGTAATGCACCAAGTTTTTATGATAATAGTAGTTTTACTTGTAATATAAATCATATCAATATGTTAGAAAATTATATACAAGAGGGTATCAATAAAAGTAAGTTTATGCTTCTTGTTCAAAAAGGCGACGAACTATTAAATACACAAGAAGCGATAGATAAATTTAGAGATGCAACTCTTATAGCAGAGGAGGGTGGTAATCATGGGTTTGAAGGGATTGAATTATACTTTGAGAGAATAAGAAAATTTATTAAATGAGGCTAGTATGATATTGGCATTTGGAGATAGTCTTACGCCAATTTGTCATGAGTGTAGTTACTGGTGGATTATTAATGAATATTTGACTGGTAACTGTATAGTTACTACTTAGTAATTGAAAAATTAATGATTGGTTGGTTAAAAAGTTATGGGGTAATTGTGTAGTTACTACTTGAGGTTAATATGAAAAAGTATGACCTACAAAGTTAAAGTATCTTAATAAGATGGTGTCAGAGGGGGGACTCGAACCCCCGACCCCCGGCTTATGAGATAGAAGGTCTAAATATACAAATTGATACAGAGGGGCTATTTCACGACATTGAGCCTGATTGTTAAGTTTGTATGCGGTAATATTCCGAATATAATTACATATCTTTACAATATTAAGTATGACCTAAAGTATGACCCAAGGATTTAAATGGCTTTTCCAAAGTTAACCGCAACACAACATAAAGGAATCTATACATACAAGCATCCAATTAAAGGAACTGTATTTGTAGGCTCATTTAAAATAGGTAAAGATCAATATAAAAGAACAGTAGGTTATAGTAACGACGATTATAAGACAAATGCCAGAATGGCATTTATAAATAAAGAAACTCTTAGAGCTAAATATAAAAATCAAGACTCTCAAGAGATTAAAAAAATCTATACATTTGAAAAACTTTTTGATGAATATATAGAATCAGTTAAACAAGTGCAAACTCCGGCAACAATAGAAACGAAAGAGTACTACTTTAAAAAGCATATAAAAAATAAAATAGGTAATAAGCTAATAAATAATATTGTTCCAGGTGAAATCCAAAAAATTATAAATGAAATGTTAAAAAATGGTTATGCTCCTCAAACTGCAAAACATTTAAATAATATAATAAAAGCAATATTGAACTATGCTATTAGAATGAAATATATAAATTTTAATGCTTCTAATCATGTAGAACTTCCAAAGTTTGATAACACCGTTGAATATACGCTTACAAATGATGAAGCAAAAAAGCTCTTTTCTACAATTTTAAATTTTAATGAGTTAGTATATAGAGGTATATTTGCTTTTTTACTTCATGGACATCGAAAATCAGAGATTTTAAATCTTAAGTGGGATTATATAGATTTAAATAATAGAGTTTATGAAATACCGGCAAAGATAAATAAAGCAAAGAAAAATAAAAAACATCCGATTACAGATATTTTATTTGAGATTCTTTTAAACATAGATGATAAAAGTGAATATATTTTTAAGTCTCCAGTAACTGGAACTAAGTTTAAAGATATTAGAAAAGCATGGGTAAGGATAAAAAAAGAAGCAAAAATTACTAAATCATTTCGCATACATGATATAAGACATTTAATAGGGAACACAACTATAAATGAGTTGGGACTTAGTTCAAATGTTGCAGCAGCAATCTTAGGACATTCAACTACTAAAATGGTAGAAGAGCGGTATAGTGATGTGAGAGTAGACACTATATCAAAAGGTCTTAATTTAATATTTGATTATTTGAAATAAGAACAGTTAGTAGTTAATTAAAAGAGATTATTCACAAATAACTTGTTTAAATATTGGTAAAAACACAATATATTTGGGATATAGTCACAAAAACATGTTATAATCATCGCATGGATACTTATTTGTGTCCATATATACGTTCTAATCCAATTTCAAATAGGATTATTAATTAGCGCAACTTATTAATTATGAACACTTGTTTTAGCTTAACTACCTAAAACTTCACATTAGAAAAAATAAGCTCTCTTACTTTTATTAGTAGGAGGGCTTTTTTTTTGCCTGTATTTTAGGGATGCTAAATACACCTGTTTCCATTCCGAACACAGAAGTTAAAGAGTGTCTTCACCGATAATACTGCATCTTTCAGGTGTGGAAATGTAGGCTATGCAACGGCTATGATGTGAACAAATCCAACACTAAGGTGGATTTTAAAGTGATAATATTTTTAATTATTTGCGCTAAAATATTTTTAGTCCTAAAGCACTTGTTGGCTGCTTACGCAGCTTATCAAAGCTTACTCGTTTTTATTAGCTAATAAAAACAATGCAGGAAGTAGGAGGTTAGTTACCTAAACTTTCTGCAACTACTTATCAACTAAAACTTATTAACATTTGTTTGTACAATTGAAATTCCACATAAATTTATAATAATTGTCAATTAGCTTATTATATAAAATTAAAGTATAGTGTTGAAATAATTATAAAAGGAATAACATGAAAAAAATAATATTAGTTGGGTTGCTTGTTATGGCAACTTCAGTATTAGCGAATGACGACAAAAAAGGAATAGCAATAGATTGTTCTAATATGGGTTGTACATTAGTATGTGGAGGTTTTGTAAATATAAGTAGGATTGGTAATATAAAGATTGAACCAGTAGCAGACAGCTTTAAATATACAATTTTTAAACATAATAAATATGATCAGATTTTAATGCTTGACAATAGAACTTTTTGTGAAATAACCAATAGTCAAAGACAATATTATTATAAAATAAAGAAGTAATAAAATGAAAAAAATAAGTTTAATATTATCCGTATTGGCATTAATATAATGAACCCCTAAAACTGAACCAGTAAAATTTGTTTTCTTATTTCAAAAATGATAAAATTGAAATAGAGAATATAGGAATTAAATATGAGTGCAAAAAGAAAAAGTTATAGTGCAAATTTTAAAGCAAAAGTAGTACTGGAAGTTTTAGAGGGTGAAAAAACTGTTAATGAAATAGCTAGTGGATATGAAGTCCTACCTCTAAGTTTAAGAAATTGGAAAAAACAGTTTCTTGAGAATATGTCATTAGCATTTGATAAAAGTACTGTTGTAAAAGAATACAAAGATGAAATTGATACTCTTAAATATGAAAAAGATGCAATTGCAAAAAAACTTGGAGAGACAATTGTTGAGAAGGATTTTCTTGTGGAAAAGCTAAAAAGCTTGGCCTCATCTAAAGAGAGAAAAACTCTACTTGATGCTAAGCATAAATTATCACAGAATAAGCAGTGTCAATTGCTACAGGTAAGTAAGTCGAGTTTGTACTATACTCCAACTAAACCGTTTAGTAGAGGTAAAGACTTGAAAATATTAGATGCTATAAATAATATATATTCAGACTTTCCATCATATGGAAGTAGAAGAATTCATGCTCAACTTTTAAGAGATGGGTATAGCATAGGGAAAAAGTTCGTTAAGAAAGCTATGAAGTATATGGGTATAGAAGCCTTGTATCCTAAGCCTAAGACCACTACAGCAAACAAAGAACATTATAAGTATCCATATCTCCTAAAAGATTTTAGAGATTATGCTGGACGTGTTGTAATTGAAAAAACTAATCAAGTCTGGAGTACAGATATTACTTATATCAAACTGGAAAAAGGCTTTGTATATTTAGCCGCAATAATAGATTGGCATAGTAAAAAAATACTCTCATGGAAACTTTCTAACACAATGGATATTTCCTTAGTTAAAAGTGTGTTAAATGAAGCACTCGCATTTTATCCTAAACCAGAGATATTTAACACAGACCAGGGAAGTCAATATACTTCAAAAGTTCATGTTGATATTCTCAAAAAACACAACATTAAAATTTCAATGGATGGAAAAGGTAGAGCTACTGATAATATTTGCATCGAAAGATTCTGGCGAAGTATTAAGTATGAAGAAATTTATCTGAATGAATATAAGAATATAAAATCTCTCAATCGAGCAATAAAAATATATATGAACTCTTACAACAAAAAAAGATTACATTCGGCGATTGGATATAAAACTCCAAATGAAGTTTATTATAAAGCTGTCAATAATTTAGATCCTAAAGGAGCAAAACTGTTACCACTGGTATCGTAAAGAGGTAAAATAAGAAAACTTGTTTTACTGGTCTTGAAAAGGGAACCATTATATAACAATTTTTTATGGTTGTTCTTCTAATCTCAAAGAAGCGAACAATGAAAATTTTACAAAAGCTATAAATCAGTATCTTTCTAGTAGTAAACAGAAGTTAAACTGTTTTAATATTGGAAAAGGTTTTCCAAAAGAAGCTTTTTTAAATGCACGAAATATGAAAGAGTATGAAAATACAGGGCTTTTAAAATCAAAAACTACTAAGATAGAAACACAAGCTAGTAAATTCTTTATAAAAGAAAAAAGCAGGAAAGAATATAAAGATGCACTAGTTTATGATATAACAGATGCTGCTAAAGCATTTTATAAAAATGGTAGAGTTTGTGTAGGTAAAGTGAAAGTAGCTGAAATAATAAACTTTACAGTTCCATCTGAGCTAATGGGTCAAGAAGTTAGTACTGTAAAATACAAATATACAATTTCTGATTTGCCAGTTTGGTTAAAGAAAGCTCCAGAGCAGAAAGTTAAAAAAGATGTATTGATTTTAAGTGGTAAAGGATGGATTCACAGTAAATTGTTTTAATTTATATGATCTCTTATTAGTTAAAAAAGGAAGAGGGTATGTTACTCACTCTTTTTTAACTCTTCATCTTGTGATTTTAAAAAATCATCAAGATCTTCATATTCGTTATCTAACCCATATTCTTGTCTAAATAATTCTTCTTGATAGTCTGCCATGATTTTTTCATCAGCCTCCCATTCTTCTCTATTTGTATATATATGTTCCGGTGCAATTATATGATCAGGTTCTGAGTTAAGGATGTTTTGAAAAAAATCTTCTGATTCTTGTATGTTTGAGCTCTGGCTCTTTTTGTGTCGTTTAGTTAAAACATATACCAGTATAATAATTGCAATAAAAAAGATAGATACTACTGACATTACTTAAAATTCTTCTGTATCTTGTTTGACTTTTTGCAATTTTTCTACAAATTTATCAAGTAGTGGCTTACTGGCATATTTGAGTAAATCTAATATTTCTTTGATTTCATCATTATCTGCGTAGTCTTTTGTGTTTATGGTAATTGTCCCGTTTACGGCAACATTACCACTATGATTAGTTACATTTACGCCATTACAGTCCTGAACAAACATATCGCCATGACCTGTTGCTATCCAATGAATATTTATATTTTCATCTGAACATAATTTTGAAAAAATATCTGTAATAGTCTTTTGATTATTTAAAAATTTTGACATTAAGCTAGTTGATAAATAATCATATTTTTTGACTAAATCTTTTTGTTTTAAGTTTTTCGCTTCTAAAGCACTTTTTAATCTCACACTATAGCTAATGATTTGTTGATTTAATTCCATGATTTATTTATTATCCTTGACATAACTCAATGATTCATGTATAATTATACATATCGTTGATATTTATACATATTCTTACAATTTAATCTTTTAGGATACCAAAAATCCCTTTAAAAGAGTGAATTGTAATGAAATGTATTATAAAGGGACTAAAATGAGTATTCAAAAAGATAATAGCTGGTTTGCTGAAGCAATGGAAGAATCAAGAATCAGAACTTTAAAAAATAATCTTGTAAAGTTTGAAACTGTAGATGCGTTTGTTGAACAAAATATAAAAACATATTTAACTTCACTTTCTTGTGATTTAAAACAAAATTATAAATCAATGTTGGTTGATCTTAATAATCTTGATGTTGCAGATGATACAAAATTTAAAGATTATGAATATTTTAAAGACTATTGTTTACAACTAAAAAAAGATTTTAAAAGTAATTATAGATTCACTGTCGTTCAAGAACCAACAGATGATAATTTTGGACAAATAATTATCAATATAGAAATAATAACATCTACTAAAAATTACAATATAGAACTAATGAACTATAGTAGTGACAGAGGACTTTGGTTTGGTATAAATAATAAAGATTATTATTTAAGTCATACGGAAGTTGGCACAATCCTCTCTTTAAATAAACTTTTTAATCTTACCAAGATTATTAAACAAATAATCAATCAAAACAAAGAAAATAAAATCTATAAACTTGATTTAAGATCTAATATAATGGTTCCCTTTTTCAAGACCAGTAAAACAAGTTTTCTTATTTTACCTCTTTACGATACCAGTGGTAACAGTTTTGCTCCTTTAGGATCTAAATTATTGACAGCTTTATAATAAACTTCATTTGGAGTTTTATATCCAATCGCCGAATGTAATCTTTTTTTGTTGTAAGAGTTCATATATATTTTTATTGCTCGATTGAGAGATTTTATATTCTTATATTCATTCAGATAAATTTCTTCATACTTAATACTTCGCCAGAATCTTTCGATGCAAATATTATCAGTAGCTCTACCTTTTCCATCCATTGAAATTTTAATGTTGTGTTTTTTGAGAATATCAACATGAACTTTTGAAGTATATTGACTTCCCTGGTCTGTGTTAAATATCTCTGGTTTAGGATAAAATGCGAGTGCTTCATTTAACACACTTTTAACTAAGGAAATATCCATTGTGTTAGAAAGTTTCCATGAGAGTATTTTTTTACTATGCCAATCTATTATTGCGGCTAAATATACAAAGCCTTTTTCCAGTTTGATATAAGTAATATCTGTACTCCAGACTTGATTAGTTTTTTCAATTACAACACGTCCAGCATAATCTCTAAAATCTTTTAGGAGATATGGATACTTATAATGTTCTTTGTTTGCTGTAGTGGTCTTAGGCTTAGGATACAAGGCTTCTATACCCATATACTTCATAGCTTTCTTAACGAACTTTTTCCCTATGCTATACCCATCTCTTAAAAGTTGAGCATGAATTCTTCTACTTCCATATGATGGAAAGTCTGAATATATATTATTTATAGCATCTAATATTTTCAAGTCTTTACCTCTACTAAACGGTTTAGTTGGAGTATAGTACAAACTCGACTTACTTACCTGTAGCAATTGACACTGCTTATTCTGTGATAATTTATGCTTAGCATCAAGTAGAGTTTTTCTCTCTTTAGATGAGGCCAAGCTTTTTAGCTTTTCCACAAGAAAATCCTTCTCAACAATTGTCTCTCCAAGTTTTTTTTGCAATTGCATCTTTTTCATATTTAAGAGTATCAATTTCATCTTTGTATTCTTTTACAACAGTACTTTTATCAAATGCTAATGACATATTCTCAAGAAACTGTTTTTTTCCAATTTCTTAAACTTAGAGGTAGGACTTCATATCCACTAGCTATTTCATTAACAGTTTTTTCACCCTCTAAAACTTCCAGTACTACTTTTGCTTTAAAATTTGCACTATAACTTTTTCTTTTTGCACTCATATTTAATTCCTATATTCTCTATTTCAATTTTATCATTTTTGAAATAAGAAAACAAATTTTACTGGTTCAGTTTTAGGGGTTCATTATACTAATGCAAAAAAGTTTTTACTTTCTAAGCAACCTAAAGAGCTTATAAATGAAAAGGCTCAGATAACAGTCAAAAAAATAGAAGATGTTAAAAAATCAAACTTTGATAAAGAAGATATGGATGTCTTTTGGCGTAGTTACATATCTGATGATAGAAATTTTTGTGATGTTATATTAGTTCTTGCCGAATATGAAGTATGGAATGATAATACTAACTTCTATCAGGAGTTAAAAAAAACTACTAAAGCATTGAATCTTCCAATATCTCAATTAACACCCTTCTTTCTTAAATATTTGATTCTATGGACGGAAGAACACAAAGGATTTAATAGACATTTAGAACGATTATCTCAATTAATTATAAACGATGAGCTTGAAGAAAAAACAAATATAAAAGATGTCACACAAGGTAAAGCCAAATCAAATAAAAATAGATTTTGTTTAAGTGATGGGATGAAAAATTTGATTGATGAAAATTTAAAAGAATTAGCTATTTCAGATGATACAAATTATATTAAGTTTCTTAGTGAACTTAGAAACACTTTATCTAATAGTATTCAAAAGGCAGCATAAATGACTACAGAAAATAAAGAAGATATTGCATTGAAAGAATTACTAAACTCGTTAGATTATGTCTATCAAGTGTTTTCAGATAATGAATATTTTCAACTTTCTAGTGAACAAGAAGAAGAGTTAGAAAATACACATAAGCAGATATCTAAGAGTGGGTATGTGCTTTATTATAGAAAGAAGGAGATATAAAAAATGAGTAATCAAAACAAATTAATTAAAATAGAAGAACTTGTAGTTTTGCTAAATGAACATTTCAGTTCTAGTTTTTCAACTGGAACAATTGTTAAGTTAAGAAATTCTAGAACAATACCGGCAGTTGATGTACGAACACCAGGAACTAAAATAGCAAGATGGAAATATAACTTTGAAGATGTTAAAAAAGCTTTAGAAACTTCTAAACAAAAAGGTTAAGTATGAAATTTGCAAATGAAAATCAAGTAGAATTAAAAACACACCTTCAAATATTTAAACTTCCTGAAACTCTTATAGATAAAATTGTTTTACATGCAGATGATAATTGGATAGAACAACTTATCTTAAATCTTGAAAGTGCTACTAATCCACAAGAAGCTTTATCAAACACTTTAGAACTTTTTTTATTAAAGATTTTTTCAACGACTCCAGCATATATATCAAAAAAAGACATTGTTAAAAAATTTCCAATATCAATGAGAAGATTTGAAGAGCTAATAAGAGCTAGATTAGTTCCATTTATTGAAGTTACTAAAAAGAATAGAGTTTTTAACATAGATGAAATATATGATCATCTTCAAAATTATAAAGTTGATTCGATTGTTTATAAAGTTGACCCTGTTGCCTTACAAAGTGCTATTAGCAGATTGGTAAGTTAGAGTCCAAAGTTGCTAAACAAAGAATATTTAAAAATATTAAAGCCTAAAACTAGACCTGTTCAGCTTGAACCTTGGTTTTTTAGATACTTAAATGCAGGACAGCTAAAAGTTTTAAGTGCGATTGTTGCACATGCCGATTATGCAACACGCTCTAAAGATAGTTTTGCTTCAAATAAAACTATTGCTTTTTATGGTGGTTTCGGTCTTATAAATAGTGATACTAAAGATTATGAGTTTTTTCAGACATTAACAACAGATGAAAAAATAGCTTACAAAAAAAAGAAAATTAAAAATGCAATTCAGACAGTTAAAAATATCAAAAGACAATTAGAAGAATTGGGAGTAATTAAAAGAGAAATTATAAATACTAAATCGTATGCAGTAGTAGATTTGGAGTGGGGAAAAGAGCGATATCTAAAAGAGTTTGATGAATACTTTAATGATGACACTCAAGATGCAGAACTAACAGAAAATGAAATCAATAAAGAGCTATCACTAATCACAAAACTTGCGAATGAAGGAAACATATCAAAAGATAATTTAGCAACACAACTAGAGAGCTTAACAAGTAAATTGAAAGTTGAGATAAAAGATGAAAATCCAAATGCAACAATACCAGTAGAAGATATTGATAAAACTGTCGAATGGATTATGAACACTAAAAAGATAAAAACTAAAATTGCAGAAGGTAAAATTAAAAATGTTGGTGGATATAAAAACTCGATAAAAAAACAGATACAAAATAATACATTTAATGGTATAGACCTACTGTATGTTGGTCTAGTAGAAAGTGAAAGAGAAAAAATAGAGGCAAATTTATATGCAACACTTGAGCCAATCGAAAGAAAAGATGAAAAATATTTTCCTGAAAGCGTGATATTTGACAATGATAAAAGAGTTATATATGCTCTTTATAAAAATAAAGCACAAACTGAACAAATATATATTTCAATTTCCCCATCTCTTATAAATAATATATTCAATCCAAAAAACTACACAACGAGAACACAAAACTATATACAAAACTATATACAGAACTATAAAAAAATAGAAACAGAACAAGTACCTAAACAACAAAATATTTCTACTGATTTAATAGATGTAAAAACTCCTTCGAATGCTATTGATATTTTTATAAAAAGTTATAAAGCAACAAATAGAATTGATTACGCATTTTTAGATGCTAGTAAGGGATTGAGTTATAAAGAACAAGAAATTCTTGATAAATTTAAAGAAGAGTTTGAAACTACAATTATTTGGGATTCAATAAGGAAGAAAAATGAATGAAATATATAGTGTGAATGTAAAAATATATCCTGAATTGTTAAAGTATAAAGATGATTTTGGAAATGCTATTAAAATTTATTATGACAAGGTTATGGTAGATGAAAATTATGAAAATTATGTTTCAGAAAGTAGAAAAGTGTCTTGCAGACTTAAGTGTGTATATTCACCAGATTACTATAAAAATATGATTGATACAGTAAAAAATATGATTCAATCTATGAATAAAGGAGAGAAAAAAACAACAATTAGTGACTCAGTTATTATGAATAATGTACTAGCGAGTTTAAAAGATATAAGTTGCTTTAATTAAAAAGTAATTAAATAAAAGGTAAAAATGATGAGAGAAGAGATTAGTAATGAGCAAGGTAATGAGCAAAAGAAAGCATATAATTGTCCAGTTTGTGGTGCTGGTGTAAAATTTATTACAGACCCAGCAACAAAAAAGTTAAAAGCAATCAAATGTGCAACGAATATATATGATCAACAACAAAAACAAAATGTCGGTTGTGATTTTATTGTTTACTCAAATCAAAAACTCTTAGAACCAAAATTACTGCTTAAAGATGAATTAAAAGCACTTGTTGCTGGAGACACTCTACGCATAAATAATTTAACGGTATTTGTAGATGCAAAGAATCCAACTGTAGGTAAAAATAAAAAGAAGGAAGAAGTTAGATATTACTTAAAAATTGAAAGAGATGAAGATATTGAAGAAGAGGTGATTTAAATGTTAAAAATTTATTTTTTATTCATGACGCTTGTAGGCAAAATATATGCTAAAGGGATTATTGATATTACAAAAGCCATTGAGCCTACAGAATCTATAACAGTAGCTTTAACGGGTAAATTTGTCGCAATTGTGATGACATTAGCTCTTGTCTTTGTTGGTTATAGCTACATGTTTGGTCAAAACGATGAAAAGCAGAAAGAAAGATTGATTCAAATAATGAAAGGTGGTGTGTTAATCCTCGTTGCTAGTTCTATCGCTGCCATATTTGGATAAACAATGAAAAACTATAGAATAATTACTGCACCTAATATACTTAACGGCATTAGTATATTAGGTTGGATTGTTATTGCAGCTGTTTCATTAGTATTATTTGATATCACGCTTATATTTTCAAATGTTATTATAGCTATAGCAGTGACTCTCCCTACTGTTTTAGTTTTATATGGAATCATACTTTCAAAGTCAAAAAAAAACCCAGATTTCATAATGATTAAACTCATACTATTTATTAAAATAAAATCAACGATAAATGCAGGAAATTTTAAAGGAAATTGCTATGTCTCGTAATATAATATCTACAGTAATTAAATTATTGACTACTAAAATTCAAGCTCAAACTACTTGGGAAAAAATGAATCCATTTTTAGAACTTGATAGAGAAGAAGACAGTTTAATATTAACAAAAAATAGTAACTTTGTAAGAGTTTTAAAATTAAGAGGCAAAGAATATAGCGGATTAGACATAACAAAAATAGAAGAGTATTTCAATATAAGAACTGAACTATTGCAAATGATTGATGATGACATTAATGTAACGACTCATTCTGTCAGAGAAGTAGATGTTAACAACAATTACATAAATAATTCTAAAAAATATCAAGACATTATTACAAAAAAATGGAATGAAAATTTTAAAAAAAGTTATAAAACATATCATTATATAGTTATTTCAAATTCTTCACTTCTTGATTTATCAATAATGACACAACTATCTCAAAATTTATCAACGAACCAAAAAATCAAAAAATCAAAAGTATTGGACAATAGTAAAAAAATAGAGGCACAACTTAGTGATTTTGAACCATACATATTAAAGAATGAAGAATTGGTTTCATTTTTTTCTAGTTACATAAACGGAAAAAGCACAAATCAAAAAATTCCACAAAATAAAAGTTTAACAAATATACTACCTGGCATGACATTGAAATTCCCAAAAGATAAAGATTATATGATCTACGAAAATAATATAAATATTTATAGCAAATGGGTCTCTATACAACTTTTTGATAATGAAAAATTTGATGAACTTTTAATAGAAGAACTTATGAGCTATAAAGCTGTATTTACAATATATCAATCTTTTCAAAAATTTCCAAAAGATAAAGCACTTGCTGTTATTCAAAAAAAATTAAATATTTTACAAAACAATACTGACTCATCAAATTCTCTAGCTTATGATGAAATAGATGATATCAGACAAGCGATAGAGCGAAGTGTTATCGCTTTGTTTAATTATTCATTTTCAATACAAATAAAAAATAGTGATTTAAATAGATTAGAATATGATGTTGAAAATATTAAGAATATTATAGATGGGTATGGATATCGCTCTTTTATAGAAACTGAAAATATTGAACCACTATATTGGTCTTCTCTTCCTGATTATGCAGGATACAACGCAACAAAAAGACATCTTATATCTACAAACATCAGTTCAATGATAACTTTTACAACTGTTGCTCAAGGTGATGATAGATGCAGTTGGGGAAATGAGAGCTTAACAAAATTTTTAACTTCTCAAAGTACAAACTATGATTTTATTTTTCATGAGAGTACAAACGCTCAAGCTCTTGGCAATACTGTTGTCATTGGTGGTTCATCATCTGGTAAGACTACACTTATAACTTTTTTGTGCATGATGGCATTAAAATATCCAAATATGAAACAATTATATTTTGACAAGTTACAAGGTATGAAAGTTTTTACAGAGTTCATGGACGGAAGTTATGCAAAGTTTGAAGGAGATATCTCTCTTAATCCTCTGCAACTAGAAGACAATGATATCAATAGAGAATTTTTAAACTCATTTTTTCAAATTATGAGTGGAAAGAATAGTGCAAAAGATATAAAAGATATTGATGATGCATTAAGTCAAGTTTATGAGCATCTACCAAAAGCACAAAGAAATTTAAAAGAGTTTGTAAATGCAATACCAGGAACTAATGAAGATGATAGTTTAAAAGCAAACTTAGAGATATGGTCAACTGGAGCAAATAAAAGATTTTTCAGTGCTACAAAAGATAGTTTAGACTTTTCAACACAAATCTCAGCCTTTAATATGGATAGTGTATTTCATAATAAAAAAGCTCCCACACTCATTAGTTATTACATATTTCATAGATTAAAAATGATTGTATCTGAAACTGCTTCACCATCGATTGTGGTAATAGATGAAATACCTGACTATCTTTCAAATGTAGATTTTGGTAAAAAAGTTGTAGAGATAATTTTAGAAATAAGAAAAAAAGATGGCATTGCTATTTTAATGGGACAAAGCTTGAGTCTATTTTTGGATACTGAAGCCGGAAGAAAAATAATAGGTTCATCGATAGCTAACTTAATATTGTTTCCTGACACCTCAATAAAAGAAGAGACTAAAAAAATACTCAATCTTACAAGTGAAGAATTTAACTATATAAAAACTCAAACAAATAAGAGGAAACCACTCTTAAAAAGAGTAAATACCGGTGGTTCTGTGCAACTAAATGTAGATTTGTCATCGTTAGGAAAATACTTAAATATATTCAACAGTTCAACAGTTGCTGTTTTAAAACTAGATAGATTAAAGAAGAAATTCCCAACAGACTGGAAAGAGAGGTATTTAAATGATTAAGAAAAGTATAGCACTTACAATTTTATTAAATATAAATTTGTTTGGAGTGGGCGGAGTTGGGGATATAGTTTCTGATCCTGGTTCTTACGCTTATTATATGCAACAAATAGCACAAGTTACAAAAACCATTGATTTGATTACTACGCAAATTAGAACATTAGGTGGAATAAGAACGGTGATAGATGAAACAAAAAGAAATATATACAATGCTAAAGATAATTTAGAAAATGTAATGGGTAATATGTTGCAGAGTATGGAAACTTTAACTGATACAATGCGTAACACCGAAATCAAATCGTTATGGTCTATTAAAAGAAGTTCAATAGGAGGTGGGACTGGTGGCTTAATGTATGATGATATTTCTGAAAAAATAAAAGCTTATTTTGCTGTTGCTGATGATCAAATAATTGAGAGAATGGGTGGAAAACAAAAACTTAAAGAGTTAGAGATTAAATTATATACTTTTAGAAAAGCTTTAGACAAAACAAATCTTAATGATTTTAAAGCGATGATGGCTACAAAAGTAGATGATAAAAAAATAAATCAAAGTCTATTAATATCTAAATATTTAGAAAAGTTAGAAAGACAAACAAAAGATGATATTAAACAAGATTCTTTTGCTAATGTGCAAGAAAATTATAATAATTTTTTTCATCCTACTGCTCAACAAAAATATAAAAGAGAAAAGAATATAAAAAGATTAGAATCTTTTACTAAGTATATAGAAAGCAGTGATGATTTAATGCAGCAGACGCAAACATCTAATTTAATATTGCTTGAGATATTAAATATCCTCAATAAAGAATATAAATCTGCTCTTAGATACAGAAATGCAATTGCAACTCTTCATATTAAAATATAAATAATCCTGCATATTTAGCACGATTAGTTGACAATCAAAAAAAGATACAAGAGGATTTGAAAAACATTCCTTACAAAAAAGACACATCAAAATACAATAGTTTGAAAAGAGCTAATGCATTGGGTGTTGGCTTTAGGTTCTAGGATTTAATATGATTGAGAAGTTATCATATTTGTTCCAAGAGGCGTTGAGATTAATTAGTAATGCTATATATGGTGTGTTTCAAGACACATTAACACCTTTTGTTATCCCAGTAATAAATCTATATCTTGTTGTTATAGGCATAAAAATAATTCTTGGTGAAGAAGAAACAAGTAAAAAAAATCTTATCAGATTATTTCTGATTTTCCCAATTATAATGATGATTGTAATGGATTACGGTATGTATAGAGATTATATAATGAATCCAATCATGATCATAAGAGATTTTACTGTAACTTATATTACAGCAATTGCCAATGAAGGAAGCACTAATAATATTATTGCCCTAGACACAATCTTTTTAAGTATGAAAGATACAGTTTATAATGGATTTGAATTTAGTTGGACAGATTGGAATATTGTAGATTTAATATTGTCAGTCGCAACTTTATTAGAGCTAGGATTATTATATTTAGCAATAGGAACATTTCATATTATTTCATTTGTAGTCCCTGGTTTATTTTTAACAGCCGGTCCTATCCCTCTCGCACTTTTTGCATTTGACAAAACAAAACATATATTTAGTAGTTGGCTACGCTCTACTATCACTTATGCTCTCTACGGACCAATATCGGCGATAATGATGATATTTATTTACTATGTAACTAAAGTATCAGCAGCATCTATTAGCACCGATTTTGATGGGATGTTTTTTGTGATTCTAGCTTTGGCGGTACTACTATTTTTAACTCGTATGATACCAGAGTTTGCGAATGGAATTATGTCATCACTAACAAGTGATGGTGGTGGTATGGGAAGTCAAATAACTCCAGGGATGAATATGGGAAGAGGACTTAAAAGTGGTGCGATGAATTCAGTAAATGCAGCCAAAAAATCAAATGAATTGTATTCAAAATTTAGAAAATAAGGAAATAGAAAATGAGAAAAGTAATTTTAATAATTTTAGTTTTAACAATAGTTATTTTTAGTGGATGTGCTTCCAAAGCTATACAACTTGAAGAGTCGCCTTGTGCAATAAACAATGTCACATATTTAATAAGGGTATAAATATGCAAGAAAAATCAGAAGGCTTAGAATCGCAAAAGGCACTGCAAGATTTACCAGTGATTTTAATGAAAGTAGTCTTTGCTCTTATAATTGTCATAATAATTGAGGCTATCTCAATAGCAACACTGTTTCCGCTAAAAGAAAAAGAAGTTTTTTTTGTAGAATTTAAATCATCTCAAGAAAATTTTGTTGTAGTAAAAAAAGCCAATGCAACAATTTTAAGCAACAAAGCTTTACTTCATAATGAAATTGAAGGCTACATAATTGCACGAGAAAATATCAATCAGATAGATGAAGTTAGAAGATATACGCAGATAGTTAGGTTAAAAAGCAACGATAGCATTTATAAGACTTTTTTAAATAGTTATCAAGCTAATAAAGGATTGTGGAAACTAGAAGGTTTTAAAAGAAAATGCAAAATCAAATCTATTTCTGATGTTCTTTTTGAGCCACAAGCAAATGAGTACATAGCTATAGCAGAATATAGTCTTACTGATGAGTATGCAGATGGAGCAGCTTCACTAAAGAGATGGTTTAAAGTGACTGTTAGATACAACTTTATAAATCAAAAAATTAGCACTGAAAACTTAACTTTAAATCCATTGGGTACTAATATTATTGGCTACGCAATCACTACATTAGATCAAGGAATTAAAAAATGAAAAAAATCTTTTTAATCATAGTAATATCAATAAATATTTTAGCCTTTGAAGATTTTATATCTAAACAAACTATACAAGTTGAAGATATAAGTTCTGAAATAATGCAAAGCTCCATCGGAAATATCATAGATTTAGATAGCTTACAAAAAGTATATTTAACTAAGCCAACCATTGAGGCAATAATTTCATATAAATATAGTCCAAAAAATCTAATGAAAATTAGAACAAGAATTTTAGGACAAACAACCGTAATATTACCAAAGGGTGAAATACCTGTAAGTAAAAAAAATGGTAATCCGGCAGCATTTAAGATTGAGTTTTCAAAAGGTATAGACTTCAAATACAACATAAATAATACTTTTACTATTACAGCTGGATATATTGGTACAGATACAACATTAACAATTTTCGGTCAAAGTGGAAGAGTATATAATTTTTATCTTTATTCTATTGGCACTGATAGTGCCAAAATTCCAAACAGCACAGTATATATAACTAAAGATGGAAAGATACCAACTGCAAATTATTTAGATGATTTTGATGTAAAAGATCAAAAGATATCAAAACTCCGTAAGGAGATAAAAAAGTATAAACAAAAATTAAATCTTATTAAAGAGAAAAAAACAAAAAATTTAAAAAATTTTAATATAACTAAAATCCAATTTGATTATAAATTTAAAAAAGATTTTCATCTTCAATCCATATTTAATGACAAAGAATACACATATTTCAAATTTGATAAAGAGTTTAATATTCCTAAGTTTTTTACAGTTGATACTTTGCATGACAAAGTAAATATGAATTTTACAATGTTTGAAAATATTATTAAAATTCATAAGTTGTCAAAAAAATGGCAACTAGAACTAGATGGTTCATACATTACAATTGAAAAGACTGGAGCGTTTAAAGCAAATTTTTCTCTTAAAAAAATATATGTGGATATGACAGAAACTGAATTTGATTTAAAAAGTATTTCTGGAGCTAAAGAGCTTAAGCCGGAAACAATATTTAGAGATAAAGAATTTACATATTTCAAATTTGATATAAGTGATGGATTTAAGAAATTCCCTGCAATCTACAAAGTAATTGATGGCTATGATAATCCTGCAATTTTTGAAATCATTGATGATTTTATTGTTGTGAAATCTCTAAACAAAAAATTTACTCTTCGATTAGGCGAAAAGCATAACTGCATAAGGCTTGAAGATGACTAAAGAAAATAAATATTTTACAATCTTTGGTGCAATTTTAACGGTAGTTACCTTAGGAATAATACTTGTTCCTAAATATTTTAATTCAAGTGATGAAGATGCAGCAATTAAATTTATGGACTTTAATCTGAGTCTACCAGCTGATTATTTCCCTCATCAAAAACCTATTGTCAAGTTTGAACCTACACCAAAAAAATATTATAAACCTAAACAAGCTACAAAACCTAAACAAATAGCACCAGAGCCAAATATAGATTATTCTACTTTTCTTAAAAGGGATATAGAGACTGAAGCTCAGAAAAAAAGAAAAGAAATTCTTGCAAAATTGATGATAGCAAGTTTTAAAAATAAGATACAAATCGTTACTAAAAAAGATGATGTTTTACATAGTAATCTCAAGGTAGATGAAAAAGATAAAAAAGACCCTTACCTAAGAGCATCTGATTATGGTAAAAATAAAAATCTTGCCTCTTTATATATTAATTTAGAAAGAACTATAGAGCTAAATACAATGATAAGTGCGATACTTCTTCCTACCGTAAACTCTACTTTAGATGGTCCAGTCATGGCAATGATTGAAGATAATATATATGCTTCCCATGGGAGAAATATTTTAATACCAAAAGGGAGCAAAGCATATGGTAGATATATCCCACTTAAAAAAATCGGTGATGAAAGATTAGCTATTACCTGGACAAAAATAAGAACTCCACAAGGTGTAAATATAAATCTTTTTGCATCAAGTGCTGATGTAATGGGTAGAAGCGGTGCAATAGGTGAACTAGATAATCATTGGTTCATGAGGTTTGGTTTAGCTATTACTTTATCAACGGTATCAAATGCTGTAGGTTATCTTGCAACAGATGGAACAAAAACAACTACTATTGGCTCGGTAACAACAACTGATGCTAGAGATGACATTATTAGAGATTATAAAAATGACATTTCTTCTATCACAAATCAAATTATAAAGGAGCAAAAAGTTGAGCCAACGCTTGAGATACCTGCCGGTACTCGTATTTATATAGTACCTATAGATGACATTTGGTTTTCTCAAGCTGAAAATAACAAAGTAGATGTTCGATTGGTAAATAAGATTGAATCTAATAAAAAAGGAGAAAATTAGATGAAAGTAATTATAAAAACAGTAATAATATTACTAAGTTTGTTTATATCTTTAAATGCTAAAGATGTAATAAAAGTTGAGTCAATAGATAGTATGTCTATTAAAAATAAGAATGGTAAAGTAACAGCAAAAATTTTATTTGATAAAAATTTTAAAGGTACTTACGAAATAAAAGGAGTTTACAAACCCACAAAATTATTAAGTGGAAAAAATAAAATTGATGTTTTATGGACAGAAATACAAAAAGGTGAAGCTACAATTAGAATTAAAAAACCACTTAATTCAATTTTAATAACTTCTACAAATATAGAAGCTAACTCTATTTTTAAGGCTCAGGGAGATATTAAAAGTTTAAATAATGATTTAAACACTGTTTCAAAGATGCCAAATAGTAATAAATCAAATTCTAATAAAAAGGATAAAGTAGATAAATCAAATTCTAAGAATAAAGATGAAGATAGTAAAAATAAAAGAGATGAGTACCAAAGTGATTATTCTCCGGCAAATGGTGTAGCAGGTACATTAGCTACAAGTTCAGGTACTAGACAACCATCTTCATCCTCATCCCCATACCGCAAAGATGATAAACCTAGAACAATAAACTCTCCAGCATCTAAAAAAGAAAAAACTGCCACTGGTTGTGACAACATCATTGATGGTAATACTATTCAATTCAAAATGCTTGTAGGAGATACTTGTATAAATAAGGGTGATGCAGTTCCCATAGAAATTACAACTAAAAAGTGTAATCCTATTATAGATTATAAAACTAAAGAAGTATTTGTATCTTCAAGAAAAGTTGCTTTTAAAGATGGTGGAGAATTTTTAGTTAAAGATTGTACAGTTGCTTATAAAACTCCTGTAAAACTTCAATCAAAAACTGTTGGTTGTGACATAGTTTTTAGAAAAGACTTGCTTAAGCAAGTACAACAGGAACAGCTATTTTATATATTTAATACAAAAGACATACTTATTGGTAGTTGTGTAGATAGTGATATAACATTTGATGTGTCTACTTTTATTGAGACAAATAAAGAATGTTCTCCCCTAATTAACTACAAAACTAAAAAGGTACAATTTGGTTATCGAACTGTTGCCAATGTAGAAGGGTCTATAAAAGAGATAAAGCCTTGTGCGTATGAAAAAAATACTAATGAACTTATCTCTACTTATGAAGATTGTCAGATTAGAGATGATTTTACAAATAAAATAAGTGTTCAGCAAGAAAAATTCTATTATATGTTTGAAAATAAAAAAGTTTTTGCTGGAGAGTGTCAAGATTCAAGTGTAGATTTTAGACATTATATCACTGATGACACATGCACTCCTAAACAAATTGGAGATGATAAGGTAGTATTTGAAAAAAGAGTAGCTTATAGAGATGTAAATAATATAGTTAAGTATCTTACTAAATGTCAACCTTCAACAGATGGAGCATTAAAATTATATGAAGAGTTTTGTGGATACGAGCATGACTTTGATAACCATCAATCTTACCCAAAAACTAGAAAATGGTTTAATGACCCAGACACAGATAACAAAAGATATCTCACTAAGTGTTTAAAGCAACCTTTTAATTTCCCTCATAAGCAAGAGCTTATTAGATGGGAGAATGATGATAAAAGATTAATCGGAACTAAGCATGTAAAACTATTTTTTACTGATAATCAGTTTGAAAATAAAGAAGTTTATATAAGTGATGATGGTAGTGATGATGTAACATTGCCTCCTCAACCTTATATCAAGAGTGTACAAAATTTAGAATTTGTAGAACAATTAGGATATCAAAGACTTGATAAAGTTGGTAATGACTATATATTTTATGGCGATGGTGAAAAAGTTATAGATTTTGGTGGTGGCTTGTACCCAACTTATAATGACGATGTTATTAATATTACTACAACTTTATTTGTTGATGAATATATTGACCGCCTACTTGTCACATATTCCAGTTGTGTGGGAGGCGATATAATTAGTTCAACTAAAACATTCAATAAATATATTGGACAATGTGTTCCGGTTGGTGAAGAGACTGAAGTAGATTGTTATTTTACAAAATCATATACTCACAAAGATTGTAGAAAATGGAATTACTATGAAAAAATAGATAAATATAATCTTATAACAGATTTTTTAAGACCTGATAGCTCTATTTTTCATCAAAGCACTAAAGAAATTTTAAGAGTTAATAGGTAGCTAATATGCCTCATAGCTCTTCACAAATATTAAAGAACATGTTAAGCGATATCAGTCCTATACTAAAGAGGACTGATATAAATGAGATTATTTTAGATGAGCCAGGTATAGCTAAACTTGACTTAGGTAATGAGACATGGGAGTACTTAAGTAGCAAAGTAATTACTCAGGCTTTTTTAGAAAATTTTCCAAAACAGCTCGCTACCTGGTCAAAACAAAAGTTTGATGAAAAGACTATAAACTTAAGTACTGCTATTCCTGGTACATACAATCGTGTAAATGTGATTCATAAATCTATACTTCGCTCAATCTATGACTGTAACACTATAAACATTCGTATTCAAAAACCTACAAAGTTTCATCTTGAGAGTTTTTTAAAATCTGAAATACCAGACTCATATAAAGAAGCAAGTAATCCAACTTATAATAAAAATGATAGTTTTGAGATAAAAATAAAAGCTATTATGGACAGAGAAGAAAATGTTTTAATATCTGGAGGAACTAATAGCGGTTAAAACATCACTGTTTAATGCTTTAATAGAGTTTATAAATATAAATTATAGAGTTGTAACTATTGAAGATTCTCCAGAGCTGAATATACCTCATAGAAATAAAACACAACTTCTAATCTCAAAAAGTGGTTCAAATATTTCTCAAACTACATATAAAGAGGCTACAGATATTTCCACGAGAATAAGGCCAACAGTTTTACTTGTTGGTGAACTTGACACCAACAACACATCAACATTCTTAAGACTAGGTAACACAGGTCACAAAGGAATGATAGCTACATTACATGCGAATACACCATTAGATGCAATAACTGCACTAGAGTCAAATTTAGGACATACAAAGAATCCTATTTCACTAAAAGCGATGCACAATCTTATGCGAAGTGGTGTTGATCATATTATTCAAATGTATCACCACCAAATAGTAGAAATTATGCCTATGAAAGAATTATTAAAGGAGAACCAACTATGAAAATTCTACATAGATTTTATTTATTTTTATTTTTACTATCTACTTTCACACCTATATTATACTTATATAGCATACATCTTATATTTCAAATAGATCCACTTAAGTTACACCTTTGGCAACATGTTGAAGCTCTTGAGAGTATAGTAAATAAAACAGCACAACCAATATTTAGACTATCTACTATTGTTGCTTTTGTATTTCCTTTTTTAGCCTTTTTACCAAAAAAAGGGGTAAAAGGCGAACATGGTAGTGCAAGTTTTGCAACTGCTTCACAAATAAAAAAAATGAAATTGTTTGAAAAATCAGGTGTTGTTTTAGGTAAATTTGGAAATAAACTATTGAGATATAATGAAAAATTAGCTGTTTTGGTATTGGCTCCTCCAGGAGAAGGAAAAACAGCCGGTATTGCTATACCAAATTTACTGACTCATGAGGGTTCTGCTTTTGTGCTTGATGTAAAAGGAGAGCTTTATAATAAAACAAATGAATATAGAAAAAAAGAGTTTGGATCTAAAATTTATAAATTCAATCCCGCATCTTTAGAAACGATGAAATTTAATCCATTTGATAAATCAATTTTTCAATATTTACAATGGCATGAAAAAGAAGAGATTATAGACCAAATTGGATATTTAATTTATCAACAAAAAGAACACCATGATCATTGGATGGAAGAAGGTAGAAGTATGTTTGTAATGTTTGTCTTATATTTAACTTTCAAAAATGGATTTACTTCAATACCAGATGTTAGAGAGTTGATAATATCTGATTTTAGTAAGTTATATGGTGAAGAGTATCAATTTGAAGATGAAACAGAAGCTATGTTGTATTTTATTAGAGAAGACATGCTAAAAGACGAAGCCCTACCTTTAAGAATAAGAGAAGAAGCTGTATCACTTTTAAGGAAAGTTGATAAAGAGCTCTCCGGTGTAATATCATCATGTAAATCACCACTTAATATATTTGCTACTACAACGGTTAGAGAATGTTTTAGAGCAAATGATTTAATTATTGAAGATTTTAGACAAGAATCATCAACTCTTTATATTACAATAGCTGAAAAAGATTTGGAAAGATTAGCGACTGTTAATAGGATTTTCATTGACTTTAATTTAAGAAAATTATTATCAAAAGAACCTAAAAAGAGTGATTTAGATATTTTAGGCATGTTTGACGAGTTCCCTCGTTTTGGTAAAATTCCTTATTTAGTGGATTTGCCGGAACTAGGTCGTAGTTATAAAATAATATCATTTCTAATAGCACAAGATTATGGTCAGATAGAGTTACTATATGGTAAAGCATATATTAGTAAAATAAACACTTCTACTGCATATAAAGTTATCTTCCCACAAACAAATGCAGAAACAGCTGAAATGACAAGTAAGTATATTGGTGATTTTACAAGAGAAACGAGAAGTGAAAGTAGATCAGCTGGAGCTAATGGTCATACAAACAAAAGTTTATCTACTCAACTCTCAGGACAAGCCCTGATATCAAAGCAAGATATCTTAAATATGAATGATGGTCAAATTTATATACTTGTTAAGAACTATTACAAACATCCAATTAAAGCAAAACCATATTTATATTTTGAAGATAGAAAATTAAAAAAACTTGTTCCCCATGATGAAGATAAATAAATATGTCTATGAGTTTAGCACAGGAATATGAAGAGTATGATAGAGCAGGTAAAAAAGCCAAAGCTTCTAGAAGTAAAATCATGTATTTTAAATCATTAGCACAATCTCAAATATCTTACTATGATGGTGTACCTACACCGGTGGTTTTTAAAATAATAAAAAGTGTAGATAAAGCAACTGGTAAAACAAATAGAAATGTAGGCTACTCAACGATGAAAGCTCTTGATTATTTAGCTCGTGATGTAGACGAACTTAATGAAGATGAAGCACTTGATAAAATAGAACAGATGGAACAAGATAGACCAGACTTTTTAGATAAAAATTTGGTTTTAGAATGTGATGATGGTAGAAAACTTGAATCAAAACAAGACAGGTTAATCTTATATAACGAATGGAAAGAAACTTTTACAAATAGAAAAAATGGTAAGGATTTTGAACATATTTTACTATCAACTAAAGAAACACCAGGTACTCATGATAAAGAAATTCTAGATGCAGCACGACAAACTTTATCTAAACAATTTGCAAAAGATGGTTATAACTATATATTTGTTTTACATAGAGATACAGAACATACCCATGTACATGCTATCGTCAGAGTACACAATGCTATGGAAGATAAGAGATTAGATATAAAAAAAGATGACATAAATAAGGTAAAAGATACATTTGCCAGTGAACTTCGTTCAAGAGGATTAAATTACGAGAATTTTATAAATTTTAATAAAATTTTAGGCATTAATAGCCAACTCAAATATCTACAACATAATGATTTAAGTTGGTTTCAATCAAACATGAAAAAGTTTGAAAATGAAAACATCGATGGACTACTTAAAACTATCAAAAGTATAGACAAAAATTTGGAAATTTTAATAAAACAAAAAGAAAATATAAAACTTTCAAGAAAAGATAAAAAAGTTATAAGTGATAATATAAGTCATTTATATGCAGATAAAAGAGCTATTATCCACAAGCTAAATGGCTTAGAGTATGATTTGCAACAGGCAACAAAGAATTATACGAGCTTGATAAAAAAAAGAGATAGCATAGAGTGGTATTTAAAACAAACAGGTGCTTATAAAGAAATAGATAAAAGAACTAATGAAGCTCAAGAGCTAGTTATTCAAAAGAAGCTTGAGCTAAATAAAGCTCAACTTTATATTGAAACTACAAAAGGTAAACTTACATTTAGCAGTAAGATAAAAAAAGATACTTTGTATTATTTAAATGACTATTTAAAGGATGATTCAAAAAAAGATATAAATAGTTTATTATATAGACTTAACACATTAGAAACAAAGATGCCAAAATCAAAACTAGTAAAAGAAATAAAACAACTAAAAAAAGATTTGCAAGGAGATAAATATAAAGAGACAGTCAAAGCAGATTTTATTAAGGTCTTACATGAAATTAATATTAAAAACAAAGATATCGTACTTATAGATAAAAAAATAAATACACTAATAAAAAAAATTAACAATGACAAAGATGTATTTGTTAACGAAATAAAAAATATAGGATTTAATATAAATGATTTTGAGACTTTTAGCAAAGTCTATAAAGTTGATCATATAAAAAATACTCCAGCTAATTTAAAAGAGTTTGAAAAATTTAAAGATTTAATTGATGATATAACTTATCAAAACTTAACTCAAAAGATAATAGAGAATAGATTAACAAATAAAAGTTTTGAATATACTCTGCAAAAAGCAAAAATAACATCACTCCCAATTGACATGAAATTATCACTAGAACTAGATAAAAAAAATATTGAAGTTCAAATTTTAAATATTGAAAGCTTTCATAAATATCTAAATAATAATATTGAAGAGTTTAGTAGCATAAATGAAAATATTAATTTAGATTCATTTTCCAAAGAAGCATATAAGATTATTGAAAATCAAAACTATAAAGAAGTTTTTACTGAAATAGAAAATATGAAATTTGAAAATTTATCTATGGAAAAGAATAAAAATGACTTTTATAAACTATTTGCTGTAATCTCAAATGCAAAAGATGCTAAAGATATTGATACACTGGTTGAAGCCTACAAATTAGATAGCCTTAGCGACAAAAGCCAAATGATAAAGGATTTTGGAAAAGCATTAAATGTAAATCCGCAAAATATTAAAAAAAATATTTGGTATAACAATACTAAACAACCACCGCCAGAAGTTTGGGATAAAACAAATGATTTTGTTTTAGAAACTATGGTGCATGATTATAAAGAACAGTTTATAGAAGAATATGTAAATGAAATTTCTATGGAGTACCTTTTATTTATGTCCGAAAAAAGCGATATGTCTGAAGAGCTTATTCAAAAAAATATAGACCAGTTTAACAAAGGATTAGAAGATTTTAAAGAAGAATACTTTTTAAATGAAGAATATCAAAAAAATATAGAATCAGTAAAAGAACACTTAAAATATGGAGAGTTCAAATCGGCTAGAGAAGTTATAGAAAATTCAAATCTTGGTGAGGTTGATATAAAGATTTTAGATGGCTATTATGAAGAGCATATTGATATGTTTGCTAATGATTTAGAGTTAGCAGCATCACATATTAATAAAGAAAATGAACTTGAACAGAAAACATATCTTTTAAAAGATTTTGTTGAAAATGATAAATATAAATATCCACCTAAGAAAGAACAAGAATTCATTAAGCCTAAAGAAATTGCAAAAGAGCTTGAGACTGATTTAACTCCGCTAGTGACAATACCAACAGGAACTAAAGAGCAACTAGAGCCGATTGATCCTACAAAGTATGACAAACTAAAAGTGCAATATGTTAATAAAGAAAAAGAGTTTATAAACAAACTCATCGTAACGCTCGATAAATCACTAAATGAGCAAAAGGTACATGATTATAAAGACATGATATTTAAAGCTTCTAAAACACTCTCCAGTGAACTCAAAAGAAATGTAAACCAAATTGAAGATATCAAGAGAGTATTAGAAGAGATGCCAAAAAATTACAAAGTCGAAAAGAAGTGTTTAGAAGAAAATTTAAATGATTTCTTTTCTAAAGCTAATAAAACTAATGATGCAGTAAAACAATATATAGAAACAATAGATAAAAGTGATTTAGATAATAAATCTAAACTAGAGTATAAATTAGGTTTATATGATGAGTTAGCTAAATACAGATATAGCGAACGAATAACAAATGTTGTACCAAGTATTAAAAATGAGATGCTAGATAGAGGGATAGAGCATTTTAAACTAATAAACAAGCAGTTGGAAACTCCAAAGATTGATAAAGAAACTAAATTAGAACTATTGGATAAATCATCACAACTATTAAAAGACTTTAATAAATTAAACCCTACTTGGAAGCAAGAACGAACTATTACTAAGTTACATAAAGAACAAGTAAAAAACCTAAAACAAAGAGATATGGAAAGATAAAAAATCAATATTGTATAAATATTTATATAGCATTGTTTAGATATTTATACAATATTGGTTTAATATCTATTTAAAGTTAATTATACTATCATTTTAATATAAGTATTAAAGGATATCTATGAATAAACTACTTGAGAAGTTATTAAGTAAGTTACCTTATGTAATTTTCTTCGCTCATCAAAAAGGGGGTAGTGGAAAAAGTACAACTTGTATGAATGTTTCTACTGAGTTATCTAAAAAATTTACAACTACATTCATAGACTTTGACAATTTACAGCAAATGACAAAGTATAACAATAATAGAGAAGAACCTATGAATAGTGTTGTAATTAAGGATGAAAAAGAACTAGAGCAGTTCTTGCGTAATGATAAAGGTCTTACGATAATCGATTCAGGTGGTTACGACAGTGATCTTTCTAGAGTTATACTACTACTTGCTGATATGATTATTATACCCATGTCAGATAGTGATAATGATATAGATGGTTTCGGAGAATTTGCTCATCTAATAGAAAAAACTTTTGAGATTAGAACAGATTCCAAAGCATTTGTTTTAATTAATCGTATTCATCACGCTGATAAATCAACACATAGAGACTTAACAAAATATGTAGAAAATACTATAATCAATGTATTTGATACTGTAGTTAGAGATAACAAGTTGCATAAAAGATTATTATCAACTGGGCAAAATGTTGTAGAAAAACAATTTTTTAGTAAACCATCTAAAGAGATTCAATCTTTAGTTCAAGAAATTATAGAAAAGGCATAATGTGGCAAAAAATAAATTTGATTTATTGAAAACTGTTAAAGTAAAAAACTTGAAAAAAGATAGTCACTTAAAAGAGACTATCTTAACAGTTCCGATAAAAAAAAAGATAGATCGAATGGTCTATGGCATATCTGTAGAATTACAAGATGCTGCGGAAGCATCTGGAGAAAGTTTGAGCGGTTTTTTGAAAAGAGCTGGGCTAAAACTTGCTAAAGAAGAAGGACTAATAATAAAAAATTAAATTTATAAAGGAGGTAAAAAAGTATGAGTTATCAAAAAATGATAGCCTTGCAAAGTTTGGCGACAGTACAAGGCATTGTATTAAAAACAATTAGCGACCTTGCTAAATTTGTCTTAACAGAGAAATTATAGCATAAACAAAATGATGAGCTTAATTGCTCATCTAAATTACAACAAGGATACAAAATGAAAAAAATAGTTTTAATTGCCTCGATTCTTGGCTTACTTCTTACAGGTTGTGTAGAAACTACAACTCACTGGGATACATCTGTAACTAACGATACAGTGTTTAGAGAAGATTTAAATAAGTGTGTATATGAAGCAAATTTAAATACTCAAAAAGGCATGATTAGCGAATACGCTGCCAATGAACGAGTTAAAAAACTTAGAGATATGTGTCTTAAAGCTAAAGGCTATAAAATAATATCCAAGGAAACAAAGAATACTGGTAAATTTTAAATTCTCCTAAAACTCTTTTAAACTCTCTTGATGAAGTTTATTAACTAAAAGGTAAGTATCTCCTAGATACTTATCAAAACTATTCAAAACACCCTTAATATCATTTATATCCACTTCTTTTTCAACATTAAAATAAAATGCTATTTGATTAATGTCATTAGATGCAGCATCTACTTGAGAAGCATTTTTCATAAGCTCACGAGCCAAAACTATTTTTTTATCTGATATAACAAAATATTTTTTATCTAAATAGTATTTCAACGAGGTTCTTATGAATTTACTTCTATCAAAATTTATAAATGAGTACTCCTCAATTTTAGACATAATTTGGGAGTAGACATTAGACTCAATTCTTAGAGTTATTATATTGTCTTTTATATTTAGATCATTAAATGGTTTTAATAATTGGACAAGAAAATTAATATCTAATATTTGCTTTTTAACATCTTGCTGCATAAGTTCTAAAGAATTGACTAGCTCACTAGAACTTGTAAACTTTTTTATATGTTCTTGTATTTGACTGAAGTTTGAGATAACTCCAGATAAATCAAGTTTAAGTTCATTTAAAACTTTAATAATTATATTTGTATTCTGCACATAAGCAAATAAATCCTTATTGAAAAAGCTTTCAATAGATGCTCTTATTAATTTACTTATGTCGTAACTGCTAAATTTTTTTAACGCCAGTTTACGGTTGATTTTAAGCAAAAGTCTATCATCAATTCTAGTTAATACTCTCTTATTCTTTGTCAATATAAGCACCTAACAATTAGTTTAATTAGCAACTAATTGTATCTAAAAAGAAAGAAAAATCATAGTCGGTTTTGGGAATTTGTCATACAAATTCCCTATCCTGCCAACCTAAATAAATTAATTTATTTAGGTTGAAAAGAAAAATCTCGTATATTTTAGTGCTTTTGTTAGTTTTGAAGTGTGTCAGCATCATTTTTGGCTGTGTCGATGAAATATTACACTGTGTCGTTTATAATAATGTGTGTGTCATATGAGTATATGCTTGTGTTTATAGAAATCAATACTGTTTATCACCTAGAAATGCTTTAGAGAGCAAATTTGAAAATGAGCGTAGCGAATAGAGAGCGTTAGCTCGTAACACTAATACGCTACTGCTTGGAAGTTCATCAAACAGAGTTCAAGTAATGCTTATTGTCACTAGCCTGAGGAACGAAGTTACTCGCCTAAATACACTCTCTTAAAAGAGCGATAGCGAAAAGGTAAAAAGCGATTATCGACCTTAGGAGAAAATCAAGAGACCTTTTAGAGTTCGTAGAACTCCAGACAATCAAATAGAAAGATTGACTGATGGAATCAGGCGATTTTCCTTTTAGAGGTTCCGGCATCAAAATTTCAAATGCACTGTAGTGTAAAAGATATATGTAAAAAGATAATGTTACTAGTATATGTAGCAAAAATTCTAATTTGTACTCCTCTATAAGGCACTTTAAAGAGGCATAAGGTAATTGTACAGTTACTAGTGAGTAATTAATGCATATACAATAGGTAACTGTACAGTTACTAGGTGGTAATTGATTAATGAATGATTGGTTGGTTAAAAAGTTATGGGGTAATTGTGTAGTTACTACTTGAGGTTAATATGGAAAAGTATGACCTAAAGTATGACCTACAAAGTAAAGTATCTTAATAAGATGGTGTCAGAGGGGGGACTCGAACCCCCGACCCCCGGCTTATGAGACCAGTGCTCTAACCAGCTGAGCTACCCTGACATCCGTTTGTAGGACGGAATTATAACCATGCAAAGCTTTATATAATCTTTATTGATTTAAATAAAAGACTACTATTTATCAAACATTTACCTATAATTAGATATTATCTCGATTATAATAATAAATGAAGGATATAAATGAACTTTCAACCCTTAGGAAAAAGAGTTTTAGTAAAAAGAGTAGAAGAAGCAACTACAACTGCTTCAGGAATAATCATACCAGATAGTGCAACAGAAAAGCCTTCTCAAGCAGAAGTTGTAGCAGTTAGCAAAGAAGTTAGTGAGATAAAAAATGGTGACATTGTTTTATTTGGCAAGTATTCAGGTAATGAAGTAACTTTAAAAAATGAAAAATATTTAGTAATAGATACAGATGATATTTTTGGCATTATTGGCTAAAAGACACTAGTGTCTTGGGCTTTCTGCCGAAGATTGCTATGCCCTTTGGGTGAAACTTAGTGTTAGCGTAAGTAGAGGAATCGAGGTGCCCCTTGTGGGTATACTTCCGATACTGTTATAAATAAATGAAGGGTTACCTTCATTTTATGAAATAAAATTAAGGAATATATTTATGGCAAAAGAAATAATATTTTCAGATGATGCAAGAAATTCACTTGCTCGTGGTGTTGCAAAACTTACAGATGCAGTAAAAGTAACTATGGGACCAAGAGGTCGTAATGTTTTGATTCAAAAAAGTTATGGCGCTCCTATAATCACTAAAGATGGTGTTTCAGTAGCAAGAGAGATAGAACTTAAAGATAAGTTGGAAGATATGGGTGCTCAACTTGTAAAAGAAGTAGCATCTAACACTGCTGATGAAGCCGGAGATGGAACAACAACAGCAACTATTTTAGCAAATGCTATATTTAGTGAAGGACTTAGAAACATAACTGCTGGAGCAAACCCTGTTGAAGTAAAACGAGGAATGGATAAAGCTTGTACTGCTATTTTAGAAAATCTAAAAGCATCTTCAAGAACAGTTAGCGGTAAAAAAGATATAGCCCAAGTAGCTACTATTTCTGCAAATTCTGATCATGATATTGGTAATATGATTGCTGACGCGATGGAAAAAGTTGGTCAAGATGGTGTTATTACTGTTGAAGAAGCTAAGGGTATTTCTGATGAGCTTGATGTTGTTGAAGGTATGCAGTTTGACCGTGGTTACTTAAGCCCATACTTCATTACAAACACTGAAAAAATGACAGCTGAGATAGAAAATCCTTGGATTTTACTAGCAGATAGCAAAATTTCTTCACTTAAAGATTTACTTCCAGTTTTAGAACAAGTTCAAAAAACTTCTCGTCCACTTCTAATCATCGCTGAAGATGTAGAAGGCGAAGCACTCTCAACTTTAGTTGTAAATAAACTTCGTGGTGTATTAAATATCTCTGCTGTTAAAGCTCCAGGTTTTGGCGATAGAAGAAAAGCTATGCTTCAAGATATAGCAACACTTACAGCGGGAACTGTTATCTCTGAAGAAACAGGGCATACTATTGAAGGTGCTGACATAGCACTTCTTGGTCAAGCTGCTCGTGTTGTAATCGACAAAGACAATACTGTTATAGTAGATGGAGCAGGGACACAAGACGCTGTTAAAGCTAGAATATCTGAAATCAAAACTCAACTAGAAGCAACAACAAGTGAGTATGACAAAGAAAAACTTCAAGAGCGTTTAGCAAAACTTTCAGGTGGTGTGGCAGTTATTAAAGTTGGTGCTGCAACTGAAACTGAAATGAAAGAGAAAAAAGACAGAGTTGATGATGCCCTTAGTGCAACAAAAGCTGCTGTTGAAGAAGGTATTATTATTGGTGGTGGAGCGGCACTTGTTCACGCTGCGTCAAAAGTTTCATTGAGTCTTGAAGGTGACCAACTCATAGGATGTGAAATCATTCTTCGCGCTGTAAAAGCACCAATCAAACAAATAGCTGAAAATGCTGGTTATGACACAGGTGTTGTTGTTAATGCAGTTGATAATGCTAAAGACAAAAACACAGGTTTTAATGCTGCTACTGGTGAGTATGTTGATATGTTTAAAGAAGGAATCATAGACCCACTAAAAGTTGCTCGTGTAGCACTTTTAAACGCAACATCAGTTTCATCTTTACTTCTTACAACAGAAGCTGCAATATTTGAAATACCAGAAAATAACCCAGCCCCAGACATGGGTGGTGGAATGCCTCCACAAATGGGTGGAATGCCTGGCATGGGAATGTAATCCAGTTAAACACTTTGGACATCCTACCTTATGGGTGTCCAATCCTAAAGAATCTTTAAGTACTTCATCAAAACTTCTAATAATATTTTACCTATAAGCTCTAATTTGATAAAATACCATTCTTATAAAAGTTTCAAAGTCAAAAGGTTTAAAAATAATGAATGAGAGCAAAAATTTTTTAAGTACAATAGTTGAAGAGGACTTAAAGTCTGGTAAGTATAAAGAGATTGTCACAAGATTTCCTCCAGAGCCTAATGGATTCCCCCATATTGGACATGCTAAGTCTATTTTTATAAATTTTGGTATTGCTAGTGATTATAATGGTCACTGTAACCTTAGAATGGATGATACTAATCCAACTAAAGAAGACACAAAATATGTTGAGGCTCTTTCAAGTGCTGTAGAGTGGCTTGGATTTGACTGGGGTGCTAATGTATATTTTACTTCTGATTACTTCCATAAACTATATGATTACGCTGTACAACTTATTAAAATGGATAAAGCATATGTTGATTCACTTAATGAAGAAGAGATTCGCGAATATCGTGGTACTGTTACAGACTCAGGAAAACGCAGTAAATATGCCATGCGTAGTGTTGAGGAAAATTTAGACCTTTTTGAGAGAATGAAAAAGGGTGAATTTAAAGATGGTGAACATGTACTAAGAGCTAAGATTGATATGAGTGCTGCTAATATGAAAATGAGAGATCCTCTTTTATATCGCATACGACACGCACATCATTTTAGAGCAGGGAATGAGTGGTCTATTTATCCAATGTATGACTTTGCTCATTGCTTATCTGATTATATTGAAGGTATTTCTCACTCTATTTGTACACTAGAGTTTGAAAATAACCGTGATATATATAATTGGGTACTTGATACTCTTGGGCTTGAGTTGCCACGCCCTTATCAGCATGAGTTTGCACGATTGAATATTAACTATACGGTTATGAGTAAAAGAAAACTTTTAGAACTAGTAAAAGGTGGACAAGTTAGTGGCTGGGATGACCCTCGTTTACCTACAATTGCTGGATATAGAAGAAGAGGTTATACTCCTGAGTCTATTTTAAACTTTTGCAATCAAATAGGTATAGCAAAAGCAAACTCAATGGTTGATGTTGCACAACTTGAATTTTGTATAAGAGATGATTTAAATAAAAAAGTACCACGCGTGATGTGTGTGCTAGACCCACTAAAAGTAACTATCGAAAATTATGAGGGTAGTGAAGAGATTGAAGCTCCATATTATCCGCATGATGTACCAAAAGAGGGTACAAGAGCGATACCTTTTTCTCGTGAGATTTATATTGAACGCGATGATTTTAATGAGAACCCTCCAAAAGATTATTTTCGTCTTACTCCTACGCAGTCTGTACGACTTAGACACGGATTTATCATCTCTTGTAAGGAAGTGATTAAAGATGATAATGGAAATATTATAGAGATAAAAGTAGAGTATTATCCTGACTCTAAAAGTGGTTCAGACACTAGTGGTATCAAAGTAAAAAGTGCTATTCAATGGGTAGATGCAAAGACTTCTAAAACAGTAGAGGTAAGACTTTATGACAGACTGTATTCTTGTGAAGCTCCTGAAGGTATTGAAGATTTAAATCCAGATTCTTTACAAGTTATAAAAAATGCTCTTGTTGAACCTGCTGTGATAATTGAAAAACCAGATGAGAGATTTCAGTTTGAAAGACAGGGTTATTTTTATGCAGATCCTATTGATTACACTGATGAAAAACCTGTATTTAATAAAATTGTATCTCTTAAAGATTCTTGGGCTAAAAAGACAAAAGTGACAAAACCTGCATCTAAGCCTCAAGATAAAAAAGTACAAGTAGTTGGTGAAGAAGTAGCTATGAGTGAAGAGCAGAAAATATTATTTGATAAGTACACTAACGAACTTGGACTAAATAGTGAAGTATCTAATATTTTAGCTCGTGATGAAGAACTTTCTTCGTATTATGAAATCACTCTATCTATTCTTAACAGCCCTATAAGTCTAGCTAATATTGTGACAAATGAGGTAGCTAGAGAGCTAAAGGAGATTCTTACATATCAGTTAATGTTTAGTCCTAAACAGATAGCCGACCTTGTTAAAATGATTGATGATGGAATTATTTCAAATAAAATCGCAAAACAAGTATTTGAAGAGATGGTCGAAAGTGGAAAAAATCCAAGCGTAATAGTTGAAGATAAAGGACTTGTTCAGATAAGTGACCCCTCTAAAATCTTGCCTATTATTGATGAAGTAATTAAAAATAATCCAGAAAATGTGGCTAAGTTTAAAGCAGGAAACACTAAACTTTTAGGATTTTTTGTCGGACAAGTCCTAAAAAGTACTGGTGGAAAAGCGAACCCAAAAATTGTGAATGAACTTGTTGCACAGAAGTTAAAATTTAATTAGTTTATAATATATTTTTGATTGTTTAAAAAGTGTATGGCTCCGGATGCTGGATTCGAACCAGCGACCAAGTGATTAACAGTCACCTACTCTACCGCTGAGCTAATCCGGAACATATAAAAAGTATTTTCGATAAATGGCTCCGGATGCTGGATTCGAACCAGCGACCAAGTGATTAACAGTCACCTACTCTACCGCTGAGCTAATCCGGATTATTTATTGAGCCGAAATTATACTTTAGAGGAGCGTAAAAGTCAAGGTTTTTGGGTTACTTTTGGAGTTTTCTTTTAAGATTTGTATCTGGCACTAAAAACTCTAAATTCCCAACTACTTTTTTTAGTATTTTTGAGCTTTTTATAAGTAGATTTAGTCGTTTTTTACTTGAGTCATCAAAGAGTAAGTTTATATCGTCCATCGTAAGAGGTCTTTTATCTAAAGTATTGAGTATTTCTTCATTACTGTACTCACTGTTATTAGGTTGGGCATGAACTCTAGAAGCTATATGTATAGGAATGGAGCTATCAAATAGTAAAGAAGCCTCATGTAGTTCTTTGTAGCTTATACCCACAACAGGATAAGCAGGAGGTCTATCTATTGTCCCCAAGTCAACTCTAGATGCATCGATATCCAATAAAACATCATTTAGTTTTTGTATCTCTTCTTTTGTATCGTTTAATCCATGTACAAAAAGTATCTCAATAAAAAGCTTACCAGTAAATACTTTACTAAACTCTTGCACTTTTTGTATAACATCTTTTATATCTATTTTTGCATGAGGTCTATCTATTTTTTTAAAAATATCATCACTTATGGCATCTAAAGATAGTTTTACTTGGTCGAGTTTTAAAAGTGTTGTAAAAACTTTATCATTTACTAGCGTTGCACTATTTGTAAGTATGAGTGTTTGAGTTTTATTTTTTATAGCATCTATTGCATCTATCAGTTCATCTAGGTTTGGGTATAGAGTTGGTTCACCATTGGCTGTAAGAGTTATAACATCTATTTTAGCGTCTAGATGTTGTTTTAAATCATTTATGATTTGTGAAACTAAAACTGTATGACTTTGAGCATCTACCGTAGCCGTTGGTGCAAGTTCACAGTAAAGACAGTCAAAATTACATTGCTTAAGGGCAGGGGAGAGGTCTATACCCAAAGAAGAACCAAATCTTCTTGAGTTTATAGGACCGAAAATTGTATTCATTTATTTCTTACTAACTCTTTGGCACTCTTTAACAAAGTGGATTGCGTTTTCTACTGGAACATCTGGAAGGATTCCATGTCCAAGGTTAAAGATATGTCTTGAAGTACCCATGATATCTTGAATATCTTGCACACTTTGTGTAGTCATCTCTTTTGAGTATAGTCTGCATGGTTCCATATTTCCCTGAAGAACATATTTGCTTCCAAGTTTTTCTTTTGCTAATTCCATTGGAGTTGACCAATCCACACCAAATACATCAAAATTCCCATATACTTTATCTAAAAATGAAGGGATGCCTTTTGGAAACATGATAACAGGAATATGAGGATATTTTTCTTTTAAATACTCTGCTATTTCTACCATATATTTCCAAGAAAATTCATCATATTTTGAAGGTTCTATCGCTGCTGCCCACGAGTCAAAAATCTGAACAACATCTATACCAGCTTGGATTTGTTTTTCCATATAAAGCTTTACAACCTCAGTTACTTTCGCAAGTATCTTATGTAAAAGTTTAGGGTTTGAGTACATCATTTTTTTACAAACATTGTAAGTTTTTGTACCTTCACCTTCTATCATATATGTTGCTAAAGTCCAAGGTGCACCAGTAAAACCTATGAGTGCTATCTCGCCACCGCGTTTATCTAAATCTTGTTTGATAAGTTTAATAGTATCAAAAACATAAGTAAGTTTACTAGCCGCTTCATCTCCACCGATAAGTCTGTCAATATCAGCTTCAGTTTTGATAGGGTCGCTAAATTTTGGACCTTCACCTTTTACAAAACTCAAATCCATCCCCATCTCATCAGGAATAACAAGAATATCGCTAAATAATATAGCAGCATCTACACCTACAATATCTAAAGGTTGAAGTGTAACTTCACAAGCTTTTTTAGGATTATGACATAGGTTTAAAAAGTTTCCAGCCTCAGCTCTTACAGCCATATACTCTGGTAAATAACGACCTGCTTGCCTCATCATCCAAACTGGAGTATATGGAGTTTCTTTGCCTAAACAGGCATCTACAAATATTTTATTCATTATTTCTTACCTACTTTTCCTAAAAAATATAAACCAACTGCTATGGCAGTTATAGATAGCGCGAAGTATAGCATATCTAGTGGATTATTATATTGCGTATGACCGACTTTTTGAAAAAAGCCAACAACTAAAACCATCACAATTACTTTGGATATCTTGTCTTTTAGTTGGTCTAGTGAGTGAATAGCTAAGATTTTATTTTCTTGACCATCTTCACTTTTTGCTGCATCTATTTCAGATATAAACAGTTCATAAAGTCCAAAAGAAAACAGAAGCATCACAACACCGATGAGATACAAATCAACTGCCCCAATTATCCCACCAACAACATCTTCATGAAAGTTTTCTGGGTGAGCATGTGTTATATAAGTATTTAATACAAATTTTGCCGTTTCATATATATCAAATGAAGCAACTATAAAAAGGATAACTGCTCCTAGTAGTCCAAAAACAACAGCAGTTATAACCATAAACCTTGATGCCCAGAGGGTACTCTCGAATATTTTTTCCATACTGGTTATTTTTCGCCTTCCATTTCTACCCATTTTTGAGCGATTCTTACAGCATTTGTAGCTGCTCCTACTCTTAGGTTATCTGCAACTATGAACATATGAAGCATATTTTTTCTATATGGGTCATTTCTAATACGACCTACAAAAGTTTCATTCATTTCCTGACAAGTTGCAGGCATAGGGTAAAGACTCTCAGCAGGATTATCAAGTATAACAATGTTTGGAGCTTTTGCTAAAACTTCTCTTGCTTCATTAGCATCTATATCTGAGCCAAAAGTAAGTGTTAAAGATTCAGCATGACCACGAAGTGTTGGAACACGAACACAAGTTGCACTTACTTCTATATCTTTATGCATTATTTTACTTGTTTCATTAATCATTTTCATCTCTTCTTTTGTATAACCATTTTCCATAAATACATCAATTTGAGGGATAACATTTAGAGCTATTTGATGAGGAAATGCTTTGTGTTCAGAATCTTCTAGTTTAAACTCAAAGAGGTCTTTCATCTGAGTTAATAACTCTTCCATTGCAGGTTTTCCACCACCAGAAGTTGCTTGATAAGTACTAGCATCTACTCTTATCAAGTCATAAGCTTCATCTAATGGTTTTAATACTTGAACCATCTGTATAGTTGAACAGTTTGGATTTGAAATGATACCAGCTTCTCTCCATAAAGCAATATCTTGTGGATTAACTTCAGGAACTACTAGAGGAACATTTTTATCCATTCTAAAGTGTGAAGTATTGTCAATAACAACTGTCCCAGCTTTAACTGCCGCAGGAGCATAAGCTGCTGTTACACTTCCACCAGCACTAAAAAGTGCTATATCAATATTTTCATCAGCAAAAATTTCGTTTGTTAGTTCTTTTATAACTATGTCTTTACCATGAAATGAAACTTTATTTCCAGCACTTCTTTTACTAGCAAGAGGGATTAAGTTGCTTAATGGAAAATCTATTTCTTCTAAAACTCTTAAAATTTCTTCACCAACTGCACCGTTGGCACCTACTACTGCTAAATTATATTTTTTTGACATATTTTTTCCTTATTGTATTTTGTTTTGTAAAAAAAGTTCTTCAACTGTTATCTCTTGGTTTTCACTTAAAATGACAGCTCTCTCAACTACCGAGATTAACTCTCGAATATTTCCTGGCCAGCTGTATGATAAGAGTTGTTCTTTTGCTTCATCACTAAAAGTTTTTAAATCAAAACCATACTTTTTACAGTTAATCTCACTCATCGCATTTGCAATTTGTAAGATTTCATCTTTTCTATCTTTTAGAGGAGGAATGACTAGTGGGATTGTATTTAAACGATAATACAAATCTTCTCTAAACTCTCCATTTTTAATCTTCTCTAAAATATTTGCATTTGTTGCAGATACAACTCTTATATCTATTTTTATATTTTTAGATGAACCTAATCTTCGTATTTCTTTTTCTTGTAAAGCACGAAGAAGTTTTGCTTGAACCCCATAAGGCATCTCTGCTATTTCATCTAAAAAAAGTGTTCCACCATTAGCAAGTTCAAACTGTCCTGCTTTTGCTTCACTTGCGTCTGTAAAAGCACCTTTTTCAAAACCAAAAAGTTCACTCTCGATGAGATTCTCAGGAATAGCTGCCATGTTAATTGCTATAAATGGTTTTTTAGCTCTTGGTGAATTTTTATGGATGTAAGAAGCAAAAACTTCTTTTCCTACTCCACTTTGACCTAAAAGAAGTATGCTAGCGTCCGTTTTACATGCTTTGTCTGCAATATTTATGACTTTAGTAAGTGCTTCTGATGTTCCTAAAAATCTATCTGTTTTTTTAGAGTTTTTAACAACAGATTTTTGTACTTTTTGTACTTTATCTTCTCTTCTTATTGCAGATATTAAATCATCAACATCAAAAGGTTTTAGTAAAAAGTCTTTAACTCCAAGTTGGATAGATTCTATTGCACGAGTAAGTGTTGCATTTCCTGTCATTATGATGACTTCAAACTTTCCATCTAACTCTTTTACAAACTCTATACCATCCATTTTTGGCATATTTATATCTGTAATTATCAAATCGAAAGAATCATCAAGTTTTTTTAATGCATCTATGGGATTTTTAAATGTTAGGATTTCAAACTCTTTGTAGTCGCTCATAGCTATTTCAAGAGATTTTCTCATGTTAATATCATCTTCAACTATTGCAATTTTCACGACTCTTTTTTCCTTATTTTAAAGGTGCAATTTTAGCAGAATTTTCATTAAAATCGACTTTGAAGCAAGTTGTTTTTAAAGTGAGTATTGTTGTAGATTTATTTTGTGCATTTTGAGTTACTTCATTGTGTTGGACATGAAGACCAAGTTTGTGTATAAAATTTAAAAAAGCTTCAGAGTTTTTTTCTATGGTGAGTTTAATGTTATCATCTCCAAAACTTGAAATTACAAGGCTTTTGTGAGAGTTACCAGAACATTTTTTCATAGCGGGAGATATAGATAGTGTTTCATTATAAAGAGTAGCGTCTTTTACCATATAGCGGTAAGAGATAAGAAACTCTTTAGCATCTAGAGCTAAAGAGTTAAGTAATATTAGTGAGCAAATTGCGCGTGTGATAGAACGATTTCCATCTCTACTTCGCATAAACCATCTTTAAAAGTTGTTTCAACAACATTTGCATTTCTAACCATTGCTTTTACAGAAGTACGAACAGTTGATCTTTTAACCATCATATTTTTGATTAAGTCTTGACCATCAATACGAACGCCCTTAACTTTTTCAGCTATTAGTCTATAAGCATCTGCAGTTGCAGCGCGCTTAGCAAGTGCATAAGCTTGAGCTGGAGAAGAAGTATTCATCGGTGCAACACCTTGTCCCGTTACGCTGATTCTAACATCAGAAGCTTCACTTAAAGTTTGTTCTGATTCTTCTTTAGCTGTTTTTGCATTTTCTTTAACTTGTTCTAATTTTGTTTCTAAAGAAGCAAGCTTATCTTCAACATCACTAACCTTTGTGTCGATGCCAGTTACTTTTGTATTCATTCCTGAAACTTTAGTATCTATATCCACTAACTGAACATCAATAGAGTCCATTCTATCATAGCTCTCAATAGTTTTTGCTGGAGCAGCTACTAACGAGGAAGCACTAATAAGTGCTATTAGAAGTAGAGTGTATTTCATAGTCAATCCCTTATTGTTTATATTTAAGCTAAAAGCAAATACTATGCCAAATCAAGTGAAGTTGATGGATTTTCATCCTCTTCATCTTCCTTAGGCTGTTTAGGACAACGAGAAACACTTGCAACATCATCACCTTTTACTATATATACACCAGAAGTATTTCTACTTGATTTAGAGATAGTTTGCATATCTACTCGTATCATTTTTCCAGCTTTTGTAAGAGCCATCATATCCATACCTTCATCTACCATTAGACAACCAACGATATTTTTACCAGTTTTAGCAGTCATTTTCATAGCTATAACACCAGAACCACCACGGTTAGTTAAGCGATACTCACCAGCATCTGTTCTTTTTCCGATACCTTTCTCTGCAATGATTAAAATCTCTTGTTCATCATTTTCTATGATGTTAGCATCTATAACTACATCGTTGTCATGTTTAAACTTGATACCTCTAACACCACGAGTGCTACGACCTTGCTCTCTTGTTTTTTCTATCTCAAACTTGATACATTGAGCTAGTTTTGTAACGATAAACAGGTATTTAACATTTTGATTTGCTATTTTTGCTGTAATTAGAGTGTCATTATCATCAAGAACGATTGCTCTTACTCCGTTACTTCTTATGTTTGAAAATTCACTTAGATTTGTTCTTTTTACAACTCCTCTTTGAGTGAAAAATACAAGACCTTTATCTTCACTAAAATCTGTAGTTGGTATAACAGAACATATTTTTTCATCTGCTACTAGATTTATAAGATTTACAACTGCTTTTCCTTTTGCGATTCTGCTTCCTTCAGGAATACGGTAAACTTTTAACCAGTGAAGTTGACCACGGTCTGTAACAAAAAGTAGAGTATCGTGAGTGTTACAAGTAAAGAAGTTTTCTATAAAGTCATCTTCATAAGTTGTAACAGCAGTTTTACCTTTACCGCCTCGTTTTTGTTTTTCGTAAGATGCTAGAGGTACGCGTTTGATGTAACCTCTATGTGTAATAGTAACAACCATTGGCTCATTTGGGATAAGGTCTTCTATATCTATATCATCATAATCATCTTCTATATCAGTTCTTCTTTCATTACCACCATAAGTTGCGAGAACTTCATCAAACTCTTCATTTATGATACCATGAAGAATCTCTTCACTTTTTAAGATAGATTCTAGATACTCTATAAGTTTTACTAACTCAGCTAATTCTTCTTCGATTTTTTTGATTTGTAGACCAGTTAAACGACCTAATCTCATTGCAACAATGCTAGATGCTTGAATCTCAGAAAAATCATACTCAGTCACAAGATTATTTTTAGCATCTTCTTCATCTTCTGACCCACGAATAGTTTTAATAATTTTGTCTATAATATCTATCGCTTTTTTCAGACCTTCTAAGATATGTGCTCTTGATTTTGCTTTTTCTAAATCAAAAATAGTACGACGGATTATGATTGTTTTACGGTGATTAATAAAGTGTTTTAAGATTTCTATGATTCCAAAGATTCTAGGTTCTTGATTTAATATAGAAAGCATGATGATACCAAATGTCGTTTGCATACTTGTTTGTTTAAAAAGATTGTTAAGAACTATTTCACTCATAGTATCTTTTTTTAGTTCTATAACGACTCTCATTCCATCTCTGTCTGATTCGTCACGAACTTCAGAAACACCATCTATCATCTTGTCTTTTACTAGGTTTGCAATATTTTCAATAAGACGAGCTTTATTTACTTGGTAAGGAAGTTCATCTATTACGATTACTTCTCTTTTACCTTTTTGCTCTATGTGAGTTTTAGCACGAACTTTTATGCGACCACGACCGCATTCATAAGCATCCATGATTCCTTTTTTACCAAAGATGATACCACCGGTTGGAAAGTCAGGTGCTTTTATATGCTCCATAATTTCAACTAAAGATATATCTGGATTTGTTAAAAGTGCTTTTAAGCCATTCATAATTTCTCTAGGATTATGTGGAGGAATATTTGTAGCCATACCAACGGCAATTCCTGATGAACCATTTATAAGTAAGTTTGGAACACGAGTAGGCATAACTTCTGGCTCTTGTGTAGTACCATCGTAGTTATCTGTCATGTTTACAGTGTTTTTCTCTAAATCTTTTAGAAGTTCACCAGCATACTTTGTCATTCGTGCTTCTGTATATCTCATAGCAGCTGCACTATCTCCATCAACAGAACCAAAGTTTCCTTGACCGTCAACAAGTTGCATACGCATAGAAAAATCTTGAGCCATACGAACAAGAGCATCATAAACAGAGTTGTCCCCATGTGGATGGTACTGACCAATAACATCACCAACTATACGAGCTGATTTTTTGAATTTTGCACCATGAGAAAGACTTAGTTTGTCCATCGCATATAAAATTCTTCTGTGAACTGGTTTAAGTCCATCACGAACATCTGGTAGGGCACGACCCACGATTACACTCATAGAATAATCAAGATAACTATTTTGAAGAGTTTCTTCTATATTTATAGTTTGAATGTCGTCATTGTTTAGCAAATCACTCATTAATACACCTAGTAAATTAATTTTGCTGATAATATCTTAATATCGTTGAGTGTTACCTTAATTTGGGCTAGGTTTTGTAAGTAAGTATCCACCTATGATAATAGGCAAGATGCCGATAATTTGTTGCATCTGAGGTACTTCATTTAGATAAATATATGCAAAAAAGAGAGTCATCATAGGAACAAGCCCCATCATCGCTGAAACTTTAGTTATAGAGATTCTATGTAGTGCTTCAATCCACATAATTTTAGAAACTACATAGATTACAATTCCTATAAAAAGTAAGTAGGGAAGTGCTAAAATGAAGTTTTCATAACTTATACTTGGCTCAAAATAAATAGCTAGAAAAGCTATAAAGGGAAGACCAATTACTGTTCTAAAACCTAAAATAGTTTCAGCGGAACAAAATTTTCTAGCTCTTTTTTGGTAAAAATTTGCAAATGGAGCAATCATAGCACCAACTAAGATGAGTAAGTCACCTTTATTAAAACTAAGTTCATCAGGAAGAAGGATAACTAAAGCACCTACTAGATGCAAGGAATTCATCTTTTCTTTGCCTAAAATATTGAAGTACAGATAAGAAAACAGAAGTTGTAAAAAAATTAAGACAGCCATGTTCCCAGCGCTTGTGTATTGCATACCTATAAAAACAAAGGTAAAGAGTAGAGTTATAAAAAGAGTCGTAAGAAGTAAATCTATTTCTTTTATAAATAATAAGAATAAAAAAAACTAAAGCTATAAGAAGAGAATACATATATGTATGTAATGCACCAATATATTTCATAGCAGAAATAGATAGAATAGGAAACCAACTCTCTAAAATAGCAAGTCCTATCATAAATAATTCGCCTTGTCTTTCTTTGTTCATCAGTATTCTCAATTTAGTTTTTTCAAAATTATAGCCAAAACAAAACTGATTAAAAATTAATCAGTTTATTGATTATATAGTGGTAAATAATTTGTATAATTTTATCAGTTAAATTATTAAGGATAAATGATGAAGAGATATTTACTTGCTTTATTTGCGTTACCTACATTGGTATTTGCAGAAGATTCGTTAAACAGTGGTGATACCGCTTGGATGTTAGTGGCTACGGCATTTGTAATGTTGATGACTCCCGCGGGACTTGCACTTTTTTATGGTGGTCTTACAAGAAGTAAAAATGTACTTAATACTATTGGTATGAGTTTAGGTGCTTACGCTGTTGGTACTTTAGTATGGGTTTTAGTTGGTTACTCAATCGCGTTTGGTGATGGTGACTTAATAGGAACAGGGAAAGTTATGTTGTCAGGGATTACTTCTGGTACTTTAAGTGGAACTATTCCAGAGTTACTTTTTGTTGCATTTCAAGGAACATTTGCTGCAATAGCTGTTGCAATCGCTAGTGGTTCTATGATTGAGAGAGTTAAATTCTCAACTTATATGGTATTTGCAGCTTTATGGATAGTAGCTGTTTATGCACCTATAACACACTGGGCTTGGGGTGGTGGTGAGACACTTAACTTTGGAGAGATGGACTTTGCCGGTGGTACAGTTGTTCACTTAAATGCTGGTGTTGCTGGTTTTGTTGTAGCTATGATACTTGGAAGAAGAAAAGATTATGGAAAAGTTGCTATTAAACCTTTCTCTCCTATCTTAGTTGTTCTTGGTGCTGCTTTACTATGGTTCGGTTGGTTCGGTTTTAATGCTGGGTCTGAAGTTGCTGCTGATGGTGTTGCTGCATCTGCATTTCTTGTAACTAATGTTGCTGCTTCACTTGGTGTGATTGGTTGGATACTTGTAGAGTGGTTAGTGTATAAGAAAGCTACTTTAGTTGGTGGTGCTTCGGGTGCTGTTGCTGGATTAGTTGCTATTACTCCTGCATCTGGTTCTGCTGGTGTTGAAGGTGCTATTATTATTGGTCTAGTTGGTGGTGCCCTTGGTTTTTATGGTGTTTCTAAACTAAAAACAATCTTTAAAGTTGATGATTCTTTAGATGCATTTTGGATTCATGGTCTTGTTGGTATCTGGGGTTCAATCGCAACTGCAATATTTATAGCTGATTATGCAATGGCAGAGGATTATAATATGATAACTCAATTAGGAGCTCAGTTTTCTGCGATTGGTTTAACTATTGTTTATTCAGGTATAGTTACGGCAATCGTATTTTACATAGCTTCAGCACTTACAGGTGGTGGAAGAGTTGATGAAGAAACAGAATCGCGTGGACTTGATGAAACAGTTCATGGTGAAAAGGCACTTAATCTATAAAAGTTGATTTTAGCCACAAATGTGGCTAAAATGTTAAAATTAAATTTGGAGAAATATTATGAAAAAAGTAGAAGCAATAATAAAACCGTTTAAACTAGAAGATGTTAAAGATGCATTAGCAGAAATCGGAATAGAAGGAATGACTGTTAGTGAAGTTAAAGGTTATGGTCGTCAAAAAGGGCATAGTGAACTTTATCGTGGTGCTGAGTATGTCGTAGACTTTTTACCAAAAATAAAAATGGACATTGTTGTAAATGATGAGATGGTTGATAGTGTAACAAGCACAATCGTTGAAGCTGCTAGAACTGGTAAGATAGGTGATGGTAAGATATTTGTTAGTGATATTGAGAAAATTATTCGTATAAGAACAGGTGAAACTGATAACGAGGCTGTTTAAGTAGCAGGTTAAATGAGCAAACGCTCAACTGCTTAAATTTTAAGCAGTTTATAAAAATATTGCACTTTTTTTAAGCTACAATGCCCCTTTAATACAAAAAAAGGGGTTCCCTCCATGCTAGAAGCTGATTTTAAATACATCATCGACACTTTTTTCGCACTATTTTCAATGGTGCTTATAATCTTCATGGTACCAGGTTTTGCTATGCTAGAAGCAGGACTTGTTCGTACCAAAAATGTCACTTCTGTTTTAACTATAAATGTTATGATTTATACTGTCGCATCAATATCTTTTTTACTTATCGGTTATACGCTTGCTTTTGGTTCTTGGGAAAATGATAGCATGAGCATCTGGGCTGCATTTATGTTTCAAATGGCCTTTGTTGGTAAAACTATAAATATAATGAGTGGTGGTGTTAGTGAGAGAGTTCGTATCTTTCCTTTAGCTTTGTTTGCCGTTATTATGGGTGCTTTTATCTACCCAACAGTTGTGAATATTAGCTGGGGTGCAGATATGATAGCAGGAACTTTGTTTGATTTAGATATGTATGATTTAGCAGGTTCTACTGTTATCCATTCTACTGGTGGGTGGGCACTTTTGGCATCTATCCTCATTATGGGTTCTCGTAAAGGTCGTTATTCAAACGGCAAGATTAGAGTTATTCCAGCTTCAAATATCCCTCTTGTTGTTCTAGGTGCTTTTTTACTTTGGATAGGTTGGTTTGGTTTTAATGGCGGAAGTGTTGGTTCAATCTCAAGTGTTGAAAATGCCAACTTAGTTGCTAAAACCATTATGAATACTAACACAGCGGGTTTAGCAGGTGCTTTAATTGCTGGAATATTAATGTATGTTAGATATAAACTTTTTGATATTACGATGATTTTAAATGGTGCTCTAGGTGGCTTAGTTGCAGTTACTGCTGGACCTGATTTATATGATATGTATACTCCTATCTTAATAGGTTTAGTTGGTGGTACCTTAGTTGTTTTTGCTGTTCCTATCTTTGATAAGTTAAAATTAGATGATCCAGTTGGTGCTTTATCTGTGCATCTTGTAAATGGAATTTGGGGAACACTTGCAGTTGGTATTTTTGTAGATAGTGTTTCTTTTATGGCTCAACTTAAAGGTGTGGTAGTTGTTGCAGTTTTTGTTTTTAGTGTTTCTTTTACAGTTTTATATCTTATCAATAAAGTTTCTAAGTTTAGAGCAGATGATGATGCTCAACAAGAGGGAATGGATGTTAATGAGTGTGGTGTGGAAGCATATCCAGAATTTAGAAGGGCAATATAATATTTTTTAGGATTTTAACATTTATGTAACATATAATTTGTTATTATCCTGCTTATGATTAGGCACAGCAGTTCATTTTTCTTATCGATTATCTTTCATATTATCTTGCTTGTGTCTGCTTTTTTTATTTGGAAGAGTATTCCATCTGTTAAAAAAATTGAGTGCAATGATAAGATTTGCATTAAACTTTGTGATGTAGTAAGTCAAAAACAAATCATAAAACCACCTTCAAAACCAAAGCCAAAACAAATACCAAAAGCTAAAAAAATAACAAAACCTAAACTTGATCCAATTCCTGTACAAAAAGTTATCAAAGAAGAGTTTATAAAAGAGCCTGAAGTTGTTGAGGAAAAAGAAGAAGTTTTACAAACTATGGAAGTGATTATAGCAAAGAGTGTTGCAGTAGAAAATACAATGACTAAACAAAAAAAAGTTGAAGATGATTATTTGCAAAAACATATAGCACACATACAAAGACTTTTGCAAGAAAACCTATACTATCCAAGAAGAGCAAGAGAAAGAGGAATAGTTGGAGAAGTGAGAATCGAGTTTACACTATCTACAGATGCTAAAGCACACTCCATTAGAGTAATCTCATCAAATAGCGAAATCCTTAGTAGAGCAGCTGTAAAAACTATTGAAGATTTATCTGGTGAATTTCCAAAACCAAAAGAAGAGCTTACTATTACTGTTCCTATGACTTACTCATTGATAATAAATTAAAATATACTAATTTATAAGTCACCAATTACATTAAGTTGCAAAACTGAATGAATATTCATTTTCTTGTAAAAAATCATTAAAATCATTAGATATTTTCGTTATACTGCCTTTTATATATAGTAAAAATATTTATTTAAAAGGTAAAATATGAAAATAATTGCATTGTTAATATTATCTAGTATAGTAATATTTGCTAGTATTTACACAAAAGCAGATAGAATTAAAGATATGCAAATTATGGAAAAAGCAATGTCAACAATATCTACTGGAATTTTATATAATAATATTGATATAGTTAAAGATGGTGCAATGTTACTTTCAGATACGATTAGAAAAGTTAAACCACCCATTGAAGTAGAAGTGGAAAAAGACCCAATGGCTAGATATATAAATAATAGGGTAATTTTTAGTAATAAAATAGTTAGGAATATAGACAGAAAAGTAAAAACTATTTTAGAAAGATTTAGGGATGGTGACTCAAGAGCAGCTTCTCAAGCTCATGCAAAAATAATGAAACAATGTATTCAGTGTCATTATGAAGTTCTAGACTGGTAGTTAAATTTCAGAATCTATATCAGCCCTTATAGTTTTTTTTCTTTTTTTATAGATGATATAAACTAAAGCAATTAAAAGCAATACTCCTAAAGCTATTTCTAACATATAGTTACTTTTATCTTCTTCAAGTATTGTCTTTTTAATGATTTTTTTCTTGATAACTACTACTTCTTCTTCTCGCTTTGGACTTTCTAAAATTACTTTGGCTATTTCAACTTCTTTTTCTTTATAAGTTTCAACTTCAATAGGTAAAGGTTTTTCTTCAAACATGGAAGTTTTAAGCGGATAATCTAAAACATAAGCATCATCGTAGTATCTCTCAAGACATTTTAATATTCTGAGTAATTGTACATAATTATCGATTGGTGAAATAGCAACTACATGATATTTACCTATGGTGTTGAATTCTGCTTGTAAAGAGTTTATGTTTATAAGTTTTTTTAATTTTGTGTCATTAGAGATATATTTTTCAAGTTTTTTTAAATCATTTAAAGCATTGTTAAGATTTAAGAAACTCCCAACTATAATTTGTTTTTGTGCTGAAAATAATAAGGTTGAAAATAGGATCGTTAATAGTAAATGTTTTATGGTTATTCCTTAAAATAATAATGTTTTGATTATATCATAGATGAAATTATTTTAAGTAGTGGTGACCCCGAGGAGAATTGAACTCCTGTAACATGGATGAAAACCATGGATCCTAACCGCTAGACGACGGGGCCACTCTTGTTGTAAAATGTAATGGTGTCCTGTGATGGATTCGAACCATCGGCCACATCATTAAAAGTGACGTGCTCTACCAGCTGAGCTAACAAGACATAAACTCAAACATTTCTGTTTGTGAGCCGAAATTATAGACAAATTGCTTTTTGTTGTCAAGATATTTCATGCTAAATTAGAAGATATTTCAAAATTTGTTGCGATTTGGTATAAAAATGGTTTTTTAGATAAAATATCTATAATGAATTATTATAGTTTTGAATATCCTTATCTTATATTTTTACTTATTCCAATAATATATTGCCTTTATAGATGCAAAGAGTATATGAAGCCAATATATTTTGTGCATTTACAGTTTTTATCTGCAAAAAAGAACTTTTTAAAACTAGAGTGGATTGTAAAAATTCTTATATTTATTCTGCTTTGTATCTCTTTAGCATCTCCTATCATTGTAGATAAATTAAATCCTTACAATAGAGATGGAAAAGATATAGTTTTAGCCATAGATGCAAGTGGCTCAATGAACTCTTCTGGTTTTGACTTTGAAGATGAATTTAGTGAAGGTAAAAGATTATCAAGGTTTGAAATAACAAAAATTATAGCAACTGAGTTTATACAAAAAAGAGTTAGTGATAATGTTGGTGTGGTTTTGTATGGAGATTTTGCTTTTATAGCTTCACCGATTACTTATGAAAAAGAGATAGTGAGTAAAATGATTGCCTATTTGACCCAAGGTATGGCAGGACAAAATACTGCTATTGGTGAAGCGATTGTTATGAGTGTTAGAGCTTTTAAACACTCTAGTGCTAAAACAAAAATCATCATACTTTTAAGTGATGGCGAACATAACAGCGGAAGTGTCTCTCCCAAAGATGCCATAAAACTAGCAACTGATAAGAAGATTAAAGTATATACGATTGCGATGGGCAACAAGGGTGAAGCTGACGCAGCACTTTTAGAACATATAGCAAAGCAAAGTAATGGAGAGTTTTTTAGTGCTACCTCTGCAAAAGAGTTGAGAAGAGTTTACAGTGAGATAGATAAACTAGAATCATCAAAGATAAAAAGTAGAGAGTATCTTCTTAAAGATTATTTCTATCAAATATTTTTACTTTTAGCATCTGGACTACTTCTTTTTCTTTTATATAGGGAAGTGCGAAAATGACTTTTCTAAATCCTGAGTATTTTTGGCTTTTTTTATTTTTAATAGCTGGTTTTATAAAAAAAGATTTTAAAGAGTTACGCATAACTTCTTTTGGTTATATACTTACTTTAGTTTTTATCATATTAGCTTTAACTCGCCCTGTTATTGAGCAAGAACCTATACAAAGTGAGCAAATTTTAAGTGATGTTGTTATAGCGGTGGATTTATCATACTCCATGCAAGCAAGAGATATAAAACCTACAAGGTTACACAAAGCAAAAGAGATTTTAAACACTTTGGTTAAAGTACAATACAAGAGTAGGTTTGGTGTTCTTGGCTTCACTACAAATGCCATAATTTTATCACCAATGACACAAGACTCAGAACTTTTAAAGCATCTGTTTAATTCTCTTGATGATAAACTAATCATAACAAAAGGTAGTTCTATCATAGAAGCTTTAAAGTTATCTACAAAGATGTCGGAGTCTAAGCATCTAAGCCTTGTTATTTTAAGTGATGGTACAGATGCTACAAGCTTTGAAGATGAAGTTAGATTTGTAAAAGAGAACTTCATGGTAGTAAACATTTTTATGTTAGCTACAAAACAAGGTAGCACTTTAAGTCTTGCAAATGGAGAACTTTTAAAAGATGAAAATTCTGATATTGTAGTTAGTAGAGAAAATACAAATATAAAAGTATTAAGTAGTGCGACGGGTGGAGTTTACACAAAAGATTTGGGCGAATTATTGGATGCTTTAAATGAACAAAAAACACAAGATGAAAAATCAAAAACTATAATTATTAAAAATTTTGAATTATTTTACTATTTGATAGTTTTAGCGATTATTACATTTTTACTAAGTGTTACCAGTCTAAAAAAATACTTATTAGCTTTTTTTCTTCTTTTTGGAGTGAGTCTAGATGCTAATGTTTTAGATATGTTTAAAGATAAAAATATCTTAGAGTTTAAGCAAGCGAGTAGTTATTATAAAGAAGGTAAGTATGAAAAAGCGTTTGAGTCTTATAAAACTGTAAAGTCTTCAGATGCGGAGTTTAAGTCAATAGTTTATTATAATACAGCAAATTCTTTAGTTCGTTTGAAAAAGTTTAAAGAGGCAAGAGAGGCTTATAAAAAATCGCTTACTCTTTTTTACTCAAAAGAGGCGTATGAAAACTTACTTTATATCATAGATGTAAAAGAACAAAAGCAGATGAATACAGGGCAACAAAAAAGTTCTAAAAAATCTTCTATTGCTAAAAAAAAGAAGTCAAATAAAAAAACAAAAGAGGGTGGTAGCTCAAACATGAAAGTAAGTGCGAGTGCAAATAGTGGCGCAAATGATAAGGGTAAGAAAACTTCAACAGAGGTAAATATAAATTTAAATGCATCTAAAGCAAAACTAAGCTCAAAGCAGTATGAGTTAATAAATAAAAGGGGAGTTGATGAAAAACAACCTTGGTAAAGTATTTTTAATAATATTAATATTTTTCAACATAAATCTCGCAGCATCTACATATAAGTGGAGTGCTGAGGTAAATAAAAGTGAAGTTATGACAAATGAGGCTATTTACTTAAAGTATGTTTGCATGTTTAGTGATAAAAGTGAGCTTTATACGATTGATTTTAATCCTGTTGGAGATTATGAGAACTATACTATTGAACTTTTGGCAGAACAAGAGAAGATAGTTGATGGTAAAAGAGTAAATAGTTTTGAATATATAGCTTATGCAAAGCATGCTGGTAAGTTAACATTTGATTTTGATATAGTTATGAAAAAAACAACACAAGAGTCCATAGATGCTACTATTGGTGGAAGAGATAATGATAGAGATAAAGAATCATTTACAAACAAATATTTAAAACAAAAAAGTTTAGTCGTAGATGTGAAAGATAGTGGTTGCATCTTGGTAGGAGAATTTACTTTAAAGGTGAAAAAGACCAACTTATATCTTAAATCTTACGAGCCTTATCATCTTGAAATAATTATAGAAGGTATTGGAAATTTTGAAGCGTTAAAACCTATAAACTTTAAGATAGAAGATGTAAAAATATTTTCACAAAAAGTTATAAAAAATCTGAAACTAACAAAAGAGGGTTTTAAAGGAAGTTGGAGTCAAAAGCTTGCTTTTGTAAGTGATGAGAGTTTTGTTATTCCTCACTTTAGTATACCTTACTATGATTTAAAAGAAAAAAAGATAAAAAGTTTGACAAATAAAGAGATAAAAGTAGAAGTACAAAGAGCATATATAAAAGAAAAGCTATTAGATAAAAAAGAAGAAGACTTTATCTTTGATTTTGATTTTATATATTATGGTTTAACATTTATAGCAGGTTTTATTTTAGCAAAGATAAGTTTAAAAAAAAAGAATAAAAAAGAGATAAAAGAAAACTCTTTTGAAGCCAAAATTCAAAATTCAAAATCATTGCAAGAGTTGATGATACTTTTAGCCTTAGAAAATTCCAAAAAATATACCAGATTGATTTTAGATATAGAAAACAAAAAAATAACAAATTTGAATAAATGCAAGAAAATAGCACTAAATTAATATAAAGTTAAATATTTTTTAACTAAAATTGATGATTATTTTTAAGGGGATAAAAATGAAACAAATAATTTCTTTGATTATTTTATCAATGATAATTTTCATCTTTACAGGTTGTGTCGGTGGTGGTGCTAAAATAGTTATACCATCATATACTGCACCAAAAGAAGCAGCAAAATTATCTAAGATTCAAACAAAAGATGAGTTTATATCTGATGGAGCATATTTAGCTGTATGGTTAAATCCTATGGTAAAAGGTGCTGCAGAGGCTAATTTAAAGCTACAAGACATGCTTATATACAATGTTAAGCAAAGACTTACTGAAACTAACTTTGTAACACTAGACCCAATGGGGAGCAACAGTGATGTAGCTTTGGGCATGAAAATACTAAGTTACGAGTACAAGCCAAATGGCAATAAAGTATCTCTTTTTTTAGAAGTAAGTTTTACGCTTTCTCGTGGTAGTGATGAGTTTTTAGTTAAAACTTATCGTGCTAGAAAAAATCGTCAATCTCGTGATGCAAGTAAGTTGCCAAGTGAAAACGAGCTAGCTTCTTCGGCTGTTAGTAAAGTAGTAAAATATTTTATCTCAGATATATCACCACTAAAGACAAATCAACTTCGTGAGTTTAAATCTTTACCACAAGAGATAACACATGTTATAACTTATGCAAAAAGAAAGAACTACAAAGGTGCTATAAAAATTATGGAGAAATATAAAGGTAAAAAAGACATGAATTACTTTTATGATTTAGCTATTTTGTATGAAGCAGAGGCTAGTAATACTGAAGATATGAAACTTTTAAATAGAGCTGCTGATTATTATGAAAAAGCTTTAAGTCTAGGTGGAATTAATGATGAGATAGTTGTAAGTGCAAGTGCAAGATTTGATAGTTTTTACAATCTTTTAAACAAAACAAAAGAACAAGACAAATCAAATCAAGAACTTAGAAATGATAGAAACTCTATGACGGGAAGTAGTGATAGTGAATATAAATGATATTAAGGGAAATGAGTGAGAAATATAAAAAAATTAGTTATTAATGCTGTTGTAGTTAGTTTAACAGCTTTAGTAATGACAGGCTGTAGCTCAATGATGGAAGGACTTCAGTCACAGATGGAAGTCCCAACTTTAGAAAATCAAGCAAATCGTGTTGCTATTGGTATGACAATAGTTCGTGAAAACAATATAATGGCATTTAAAATGCCAATTTCAGCAGATGCTCAGTGGCCTGCCTTAGTTGCGTCAGATATAAATGAAACACAAGATAAGTTTATAATTGATTTTTTGATGGATGGTCCATATTTTTCAACTGTTCATTATAGTGATGCTATTCAAAGACGGATGTTAGGAAGCAGTTCTAGTATGAGTATGTTTGGGAATTATGCTAATCTTGCTTCATCAATTTTAAATCAAAAAGTAAAACCTTTAACAAAAAGAGCAATACAAAAAATCATTATTTTTTATGGTGAAGATGAAGAAAACTGGCCAAATATATTTAACTTTGACAGTACACTTGATAACTTTTTAGAGTTTAAAGATGGAAATATTAAAGATATAGAGGCAGTAACTGGTGATGTATATGAAACTCTTGGTGAAGCAGTTATTTCACTAACTCCTGTAAACCTACAAAAAGACTTAAGCGTTGCTAGAGGTGAAATGTTAGATGAGTATGTTGAAGTTGCATCTATAAAATCTGAAAAAGGTTATTTTCAAACTAAACTTAAAGCTGACGAAGCAAGAACACAAGAACAAAAAGATGAAGATAATGACTATACTCCATTAACTACTCAAGAAAAACTTGATATAGAAAAAGAAATTATTTTAGTAGAAACAAGAATAAAGGCGGCTGAATCTGTTGCAGATGAAAAAGAAGCTATTTATTTTGAACTTCTTGATGAAGCAGTTGTAGCGTTAGAGAGTGATATAAATATAGATGATGAAAACTATGTAAAACTTGCAAAAAATGTAAATATCGTTTCAAATGAGATTCAAACTGGTGCGATACAAGCATATACTTCTTTTTCGTTAGCATCTGCAAATATTATATCTGGTGATATTGTTTTTAAGTTTCCAAGAGAGTTAGAAAGTTTAGCTATTGCTAAAGCTAATGTACCAATTTATTTACAAGCAAATTATGATGAAAGATTGCTACGGTTAGTTAAAAATGCTGTATACTTGCTACCAAATATATTAATCGGTACTTACTATGCTAATAAGCAGTCAAGCTTAGCTGGGAAGTATGAGAGCGTAACTAATATAATTTTACTGGCTCATCAGGCTAAAGTAGAACAAGAACTTGCGGCTAAAGAAGCGGCTGAGGAAGCTGAAGAAGAGCAGAAGTCAGATAAATAACAAGGATATTTATGCAAATAAAAACACTATTTTTATTACTTACAATTACTTTTTTTAGTGCATGTGGAGTTTCGGCTTCACCATCAGTAAATAGTGCAGCTCTTAGTTGGTTAAACAATCCACCTTCAGACACAAGTAGATACTTTTATGCTGTTGGGTATGGAGATACTCAAAAAGATGCTAAAAGTGACGCTCTAGGTGTTATAAGTGCTAAGATTTCTGTTGATGTTGCGTCTAATTTTTCAAACTCATTGACAGCTAGTCGTCAAGATGGTAACGAAGATATTTTACAAACTACAAAGAATGAAGTGGTAAGTAAAAGTAAAAATATTGAGTATAGTGATGTTAAAGTACAAGAAAGTTTAAATGAGGGTGCAAAGTGGACTCTTTTAGTTCAAGTTGATAGAAATATTTTAACTGCTACTTATGAGAGAAAACTTCAAAAAGTAGATGACAAGATAAAGGTAGAATGGGAAATATACCAAGATGCTGGTTATTTTGAAAAACTAAAACTTTCTTCTGTTATAAATAAATACCTAAAACAAACAGATACTTTTTTTCCTCTTTTACATGCTTTAAATACAAGTTATGATGACTCAAAATATACTTCTAGATATTTAACATATACTAAAGAGATGCGAAAAGCAAAAAGTGAGTTAGTATTTAAGATAAAGTCTGATAAAAATTCAGAGTCTTTAGCTTCACTTATTCGTTCAGAACTAAGTGCGCAGAATGCTACTTTTAATAATACAAACTATAATGTTCTTATAAAAATCACAACAAAAGCAAAAATGAGAAAAGTTAATTCTACAAATGAAGAGTTTAAAAAAATTACAATTGCTCTTAGAAAAACAGTAATTAAAGCGACTGATAGAAAAGGAAATGTAGTTTCAAATGTTATGTATAAAACAAAAGCAGGTTCTTCAGATGGTTTTGCAGATGCAATCGCTAGAGTTGCAAAATATGAAGCTATGATAGAGAAAAAAGGTATCATTTCTTTTATAACAGGTAATTAATCCTTCTTTGGATTAATTTACCACCTATAAGCATCTATGTTTTCTCAGCCTCAAATATACAATATTTCACTACAAAAACTTCAAGATAAAGTTTTTTTTGAATATATCTGCGAAGATATTAAAAATAACTATTATTGGAGTGAAGACTGGAGTGAAGAGTTTTATATAGAACTTGCACGCGCTGGTTTTATAAGTACAACTTACGATGCTAAAGAAGGTTTAGTTTTACTCCCTGAACTTCAATTTGATTATGCTATTTTAGACTTTAAAAATCTTCATATTTCACAAAAAGTTAAAAAGATTATAGATAAAAAAGCTTATAAATTTTGTATAAATACAAGGTTTGATGAGGTTTTAAAAAGTATAGATGCTAAGCATAAATACAGTTGGTTGAAAAACGACTATATGCAACTTCTAAAAAAACTTCATAAGAGTAATACAGAGCAAAAGAACTTTAAAATCCTCTCAGTTGAAGTTATATGTAAAGATACAAATGAGTTAATTTCTGGAGAGTTAGGCTACATCATAGGTAAAACATATACGAGTTTAAGTGGTTTTAGTTCTATGGATAAAAAATATAGTAACTATGGAACCTTACAACTTGTTTTACTCTCAAAGTATTTAGAGCAAAATGGTTTTAGCTTTTGGAATTTAGGTCACCCTCACATGGAATATAAAAAGCGACTTGGTTGTGAGGTCTATACAAGAAAAAAGTTTTTAGATAGATGGAAAGAAGCAGTTGTTTTACCAATGATTAACCCCTCTTAGATATAATTTTATTACATTAAATATAAGGTCACTTGAGTATGATTTCTAAAATACAAACAATCAAAGAAGAAGTAGCTAAAGTAGTTGTTGGACAAGATAAAATGATAGATGGGCTTTTGATAGCTTTACTTTGTGAGGGACATATACTTATAGAAGGTGTTCCGGGACTTGCAAAAACTACAACCGTAAATGCACTTTCAAAATCCTTGGGCTTAAATTTTAAACGAGCGCAATTTACACCAGATTTACTTCCTTCTGACATACTTGGTGCAGAGATTTATGACCCTCAAAACAACAGTTTTAAAATCAAAAAAGGCCCGATATTTACAAACTTACTTTTAGCAGATGAGATCAACCGTGCTCCTGCAAAAGTACAATCTGCCTTGCTTGAAGTTATGCAAGAAAAACAGATAACACTTGGCGATACAACTTTTAAACTAGACCCACCATTTTTTGTAATGGCTACTCAAAATCCAGTTGAACAAGAGGGTGTATATCAACTTCCAGAGGCTCAACTAGATAGATTTATGCTAAAAATAGTAGTTGATTATAATACCAAAGAAGAAGAACTTGAAATTGCAAAACGAATTTCTAGTGGAAATGCTGAAGAAATACAAGCAGTTGTAACACATGAAGAACTTCAAGAGTTAAAAGAAGAAATAAAAGCTATTCACATAGATGAAGAAGTTCAAAAGTACATCATAGAACTTGTAAGTGCAACAAGAAACCCTAGTGAGTACGGTCTTGATGAGTTAAAAAATTATATACAATTTGGAGCATCCCCTCGTGTTAGTATAGATATGTTTAAAGCTGTAAAAGCGATGGCATACTTAAGAGGAAAAGATTTTGTAACTCCTGTTGATGTGGCTTTTATAGTAAAAGATATAATGCGTCATCGTATAATATTGACATACGAAGCAGAAGCAGAGGGTATTACAACTGACGAGATAATACAAAAAGTTTTAGAGACAGTTGCGATTCCATAGGTTATTGTTTTGAGTAAATTACAAAAGATTTTAGTTCGTGCAAGACGCCAAGTTTTTAGTGAAATGGTTGGAAATAACCCATCTATTTTTCAAGGTGAAGGTTATGATTTTATAGAATTGCGTGAGTATATGGCAGGAGATGATATTCGTCATATTGACTGGAATATCACAGCTAAGATGCAAAAACCATTTATAAAAATATTTCGTGAAGAAAGGGAACTGAATGTTGTTTTAGTTTCTGTCTTAAACGGAAGTGTACATTTTGGTTCTAAAAAATTTAAACAAGAAAGCATCGCTGAAATATCAGCACTTTTAAGTTTTTCAACGCTAAAAAATGGAGATTTGCTAAGTTCGTATATATTTACAGATGAAATGATTTCAAATACTAAACCAAGTAAAAAACTTCATCAAATTCAAAAAAATGTATCTGAGATTTTAGACTTTGATGCAATAAACAAAAAAGTTGATTTTAAAGTTATCGCCGATACACTTTATAAACGCTTAAAAAGAAAATCTTTAATCATCATAGTTGGAGATTTTTTTGAAATACCAGACTTTAGACTTTTAGCTAAAAAACATGAAGTTATATCTATAATAGTTAGAGATACTTTAGAAGAAAAACCGCCTGAGATGGGATTTTCTTCTTTAGTTGACCCCGAGAGTGGAGCGACACTAGAAGGTGACTTTAATGCTTCAAGTGTAAAAGCTTATGCAAAAAAAGTACAGATGCATGACCATAATCTATATGAAACTTTTAGAAAATATCAGGTCAGGTTTACAAAAATATATACTCACTCTTTAGCAAGTGTAGAACTTAGACGATTATTTGAGGGTAGGTAGATGGCAGAGAAAAGTTTTGATATTCCACTACATGATATAAAACCTCTTTTAGAAGTACAAGAGTATTCTCTTTATTATTTTTCAGCTCTTATTTTTATTGCAATAATAGTGTTAATTGTACTATCTTATGTACTTTATAGATGGATGAAAACGAGAAATGCCTTTAATCAAAGAAAAGAGAATTTAAAATCCATAAATGTACTTAGTTTAAAAGATACAAAAAAATCAGCTTATCAGATTACTTCTTTAGGCTTAATATTTAAAGATGATAGCCCAAAACACAAAGAGATATATGAGAACTTAGTTCAAAGACTAGAAATATATAAATATAAACAAGAGGTAGATGAGTTTGATAGTAAAGTTTTAGATTATATAGAACTTTACAAAGGTATGCTTAATGTTTGATGGACTTTATTTTGAGTTCCCTCTATTTTCATTGATTATTTTGCTTTTTATACTTTGCGCGAAATATTGCAAAATGAAACTTCCTTCTTTGTATTTTCCACATACTCGTCAATTTATGAACTCTTCTGTATCAGCATCTAAGCTTTTGTTTTTTTTAAAATGGCTTGGAATTGTAATGCTTATCATTTCTTTGATGTCGCCTGTAAAAGATGAGCCTTATGAGTTAGAACCAAGAGATGGATATGAAATAGTACTTATACTAGATGCATCTCAGTCCATGAAAGCTCAAGGTTTTGATGTTGTTAACCCTCAACTATCAAGATTTGATGTTGTTAAAGATATAGTAGGTAAATTCATTAAAGCTAGACAAAATGACAACATAGGTTTAGTTGTTTTTGGAGCCTACTCTTTTATAGCATCTCCTCTAACTTATGATGCAAATATTTTAAACAAGATTCTTTCTCAACTCTACATTGGAATGGCTGGAAAATACACAGCACTTCATACCTCTTTAGCTCAAGGGGTAAACCTTTTAAAGATGAGTGAGTCCAAAAGTAAGGTTGCTATCTTACTTACAGATGGATACTCAACACCAAACATAGACAAAATACCTCTTGAAGTAGCTCTTGAAATGGCTATAAAAGAGGATATAAAAGTTTATCCTATAGGCATAGGAATGCCACATGAGTACAACAGAGCAGTATTGTTAAACATTGCTGAGAAAACGGGTGGTAAAGCTTTTGGAGCTGCAAGTGCGATGGAGTTAGAAGAAGTTTATGCGATGATTGATAAGCTTGAAAAGTCAAAGATTCAAGCTCAAACTTTTTCATATATTAAATACTACTATAAATACCCTCTTCTTTTATCATTACTTTGTTTAATGGGGTATATTTATTTGAGAAACAAAAGAGGGAGAGCATAGTGAGTTTTTTACATCCTGAATTTTTATACTATTTGTTGCCTCCGCTATTTATACTCTTTGGACTTTTACTTACACAAAAGGAGAGTGAGGCTCATTTTTTTAGCAAAGAGGTTATGGATAAACTTAGAGTTAGTGCAAATACTTTAACTACTCGTGCAAGAAATGCACTCTTTTTTCTTATGGGATTTTTTATTATAGTTGCTTTAGGAGAGCCTGTTATAGATGATGGAAAAGTTTTAGTAAAGGCTAAAAGTTCAGATATTATGATAGCTTTTGATATTTCTGATTCTATGCTTGCACAGGATGTTTATCCTAATCGTTTAGATTTAGCAAAACAAAAAGCACTTACACTACTTAAGCATTCCACAAATCAAAGAGTAGGTTTAATGGCATTTGCAAAAAACTCTTACCTTGTTTCTCCTCTTAGTTTTGATGCAAAAGCAGTTTCTTTTTTACTAACTCAACTAGACACAACTTCCATAACAGAAAAAGGAACAGACTTTTTTTCCATCTTGGAGTCGTTTGCTCTTTCATCAAAAACTAAAACTCAAAAGTATCTTTTAATTCTTAGTGATGGAGGAGATGCCAAAGATTTTTCAGATGAAATATCTTTTGCTAAAGAGAACAATATAGTAGTTTTTGTCTTGGCAATAGGTACAAGTAAAGGTGCTCCCATAAAACTAAAAAATGGAAACTTTATAAAACACAAGGGCAAGATTTTAGTATCAAGACTAAATGAAAATATAGCAGATTTAGCTGTTAAGACAGGTGGAGTTTATATACAAAGCACAACTTCAAATAGTGATATATTAGCAATGCTAAAAGAGATAAAAAGTACAAGCAACACAAAAGAGTTAAAAAGTGAAGAGATACACAAGTATATACCTTTGTTTTACTATCCTTTAGCAATGGCACTTTTGTTATTGCTTATTGCGACTAGTTCTATGAGTAGAGTATTTAAGAATTCATCTGCTAGTGTCTTGTTTTTATCTGTTTTAGTCTTGGCATCTATAGATGCTAAAGCAGGAGTTTTAGATTTTATGCAACTTAGAGAGGCAAAAGTTGCTTATGAAAAGGGAGACTATAAAAAGTCTGCATCTATATATGAGTTGTATGGTGAAAAAAATAAAAATGGCGAGAGTCATTTTAATGCAGGGAACTCTTTATATAAACAAAAAAAATACAAAGAAGCTATAAAATCTTATGAAAAAGCAACTTTTGATACTAAAGATAACAGAGCAAAAAATTTCTCAAATCTTGGAAATGCTCAGGCTTTAAACAAAAATCTTCAAAAGGCAGTTGAATCTTATGAAAAATCTTTAAAGATAAAAGAAGACAAAGATACTAGAGAAAATTTAGAGGAAGTTAAAAAACTTATAAAAAAACAAAAAGATAAAGGTAAATCAAAAGATAGTAAAAATAAAGATAAAAATGACAAAGATAAAAAATCTAAAGATTCCAAAGATGCAGATAAAGACTCTAAAGAAAAAGAAAAAGATAAAAATAAAAAAGATAAAGATAGCTCTAAATCAAAAGAGTCAAAAGATAAAAAACAAAAATCTGATGATATGAAGAGTAAAGAAGAAAAAGATTCTCAAAAAGAACAAAAGGATAAAGCGAAAAAAGAAGAACAAGAAAAACAAGAAAAACAAAAACTTGAAAAGTTAGAAAAAAATAAAGATAAAAAAAATGATAAATCGGCGAATAAGGCTCAAAATATGCAAAAGTCAAAAATGAGTGATGCAGAAGAAGCAAAATGGCTAAATGAAATAAATCTTGAGAAAAATACATATATGTATAAACTAAATAAAGAAAAACCTAAAGAGGCAAATGACAATGAAAAACCTTGGTAAAATAATATTAATACTCTTAATGACTCCATTAGTAATATTTGCTAGTGTTAGAGCAAGTGTAGATGCTAAAAATGTTGAGATTGGAGAGATGGTAACATACTATTTACATCTGTCAGGTTCTGATATTACAAGACCTATTATCAACTCTCTTTGTGGTGTTGATGTGATTTCTACGGCATCCCAAACTTCTATTGAGATGATAAATGGAAGTATCTCGCGAAGTAATATTTTGAGCTATAAGTTTATCCCTCAAAAAAGTTGTGTTATAGAAGCGATTGAAGTTGAAATAGATGGAAAAACACATAAGAGTAATAAGGTTGAAGTAAATGTTCAAAAAGTTGTAGCAAATAAAGATGCTGATTTTATTTTGGTTTTAGAGAGTTCTAAAAAAGAAGTTTTCGTTGGAGAAGCTTTTGAAGTAAACTTACTTTTTAAACAAAAAAGAAATGCTGAGGCAGTTGATAGTAAATTTGTAGCTCCAAAACTAAAAGGGTTTTGGATAAAAAGTGAATCAGAACCTACAAGAAGCCAAGATGGACAATACTCAATAACAAAAATAACATACCAAATGGCAGCGCAAAGAGTAGGAAGATTAAAGATAACTTCAGCACAGATGCGAATAGCGTCTAGAGCGCATGTTCGTGATAGTTGGGGTTCTTGGATACCAAAAATAAAATGGAAAACTTACTTTTCTAATGAGTTAAATATAGAAGTAAAAGAACTTCCAAAAGGTGTGCATTTAGTTGGAGAATTTACTATAACTGCAACTTCTGATAAGAGGGAGATAAATGTAAATGAAGCGATAAATCTAACTATAAAAGTGCAAGGAAATGGAAACCTAGAAGATATAAAAAGTTTTAAACCATATATAGATGGCGTAAATATTTTTGATGAAAAGATAGTTTTAAAAGGTGATTCTTTAACTCAAAAGATAGTTTTTGTTGGGGAGAGTGACTTTAGTATAAAACCTTTTACTCTTAAATATTTTAATCCTTTAACAAAAGAGATAAAAACAATTTCAACAGATGCCATAAACATAAAAGTAAAAAACTCAAAACCTAAAGTTGAGTTAATTATAAAAAAAGAAAAAGTAAAAGAAAAAGAAAAAGTAATTCTAAGTCAAAACAGTGGAATTTCAGAGTATTGGTTTGTTCTTATTTTTACTCTAGGTTTAGCATCTGGGGTTTTGATAATGTTTTTAAAATCATACAAGTTTAAAACTAAAAAACAAGAAGTTTGCATAAAAGAGCCAAAGATACTTTTAGTAAAACTACTTCCATATAAAAATGATGAAGATGTTAAAAATATAATGGATATTTTGGAAAAAAATATTTATGAAAATGCTAAGATAGAAGTAGATAAAAAACTTTTAAAAGACATAATTCAAAAACACGATATTTCTTAGTCTAAAATATCGTGTAGTTTATTTCCGTCAGTCATATTTTTATTGACATTTTCCCATTCATCATTTTGGATTGATTTTTTTAGACCTGTTAACTCTGCTTCAAAAAGAGTTATTGCTTCAAGTAAATCTTTTTTATTTTGTCTGAAAATATCTTCCCACATATTTGGAGAACTCTTAGCAAGCCTACTCATAGAACGAAATCCACCTGCTGCAAGAGCTAAGATATTATTTTTATTTTCTTGTTTCATAACGGTGTTGGCAATAGAATAAGAGATAGCATGAGGCATATGTGAAATAAAAGCGGCGTGGCGATCATGTTCATCAGCTTTCATAAAATGCTTTTTCATTCCAAGTGCTTTAAAGATTTTTTTGCTAACTTTTTGCTGATGCTCTCCACTGTCTTCTAAACCACAAAGAACAACAACTTGACCTGCATATAAGCCATCAACAGCAGCTGAAGGACCAAAATATTCTGTTCCTGTCATAGGGTGAGCAGCGACAAAGTTTTTTCGTATAGATGCTGGAATACAAGAGATGATTTTTGATTTTGTACTACCTAAATCTATAATAGTGACATTTGCATCTACATCTTTTAAATCATTTAGTGCAGAGATGACGCCATCAACAGGAATAGCTAGAAAAATAACATCATAGTTTTTTACATCTTCAAACTCTACGAGTTTACTAACTAAACTTAATTTTAAAGCTTCTTTTTTATGCTCTTCATTATGGTCACTTCCAACAATTTCATCTACAAAATCTAATTTTTTCAGACTAAGAGCAAGTGAGCCGCCCATAAGTCCAAGTCCAACAATAGCTATATTCATAATTCTTCTTATATTTAATTGACAAATTATACAAGATTTACTTGATATTAACCTCATTAAAGGTAAAATCTTTTTTTATTTTACAATTATGGAATTTTAATGAGAAACTTTTTAGCACTTTTGCTAATATTACTAAGTGTAAATCTATCAGCAATCACAATTAAGTCTATAAAATACGAAGGCATGGTACATATATCTAAGCCTGTTGCATTAAGAATGTTGGACTTTGAAGTAAATGACAATATTAATGAGAAAATTTTAGATAAAGCAATTAAAAAATACTTTAAACAAGGTTATTTTAGTGATGTTTGGGCTGAGTTTGATGATGGAAATTTAACTTTTCATTTTAAAGAAAAAGCAATTATTTCTAAGATTGAGTTAAAGGGTTGGAAAGAGAACGATAAAGATATCATGGATAGTGTTATCCAGATTAAAAGAGGTTCTTTATACGATAAAAAGAAATTACTAGCAGCTAAAAAAAGAATTATAGAAGCAATAAGTCAAGATGGAAAGATTGATAGCGTTGTGGAGATAGAAGAAGAACACCTTGATAATGGAAGTATAAAAGTAACATTTATCGCAAATGAAGGTGAAGAGATTATCATCCAAAGTCTTGATTATAGCGGTGTTAAGAAATTAGATACAGATCTCTTTGATGAAGTTATCGCCAATAAAGAACATCAGTTTATGGGTTGGTTTTGGGGACGAAATAGTGGAGATATGAAGCTATCTGATTTAGCATATGACCCACTTAGAATTCGTGATATGTATATGCAACATGGTTATTTAGATGCTAAAGTAGATGAGCCTTTTGTTAGAGTAAACTTTGATGATTATACAGCCCAAATGAGTTACCAGATAGAAGAAGGTGAAGTTTATAAGATAAGAAAAATTTCTCTTCATCAAGTAGATAAAGTTATAGATGATGCAAAAATACGAGAAATTATAGAGTTAGAAGAAGGTGAACCTTTTAATATTAAAACATTTCGTGAAGATGCCCAAAAAATAAAAACTCTTATAGCTGATTTGAGTTATGCCTTTGTTCAAGTGACGCCAGATTTAAGAAAAAATAAAAAAGACCAAACTGTTGAAGTTGTTTTTAAAATCACACCTGGACAGAGAGTAAAAATAAGAAATGTTGTGATTTCTGGTAATACAAGAACTCTTGATAGAATTGTAAGAAGAGAGTTATACTTAGGACCAGGGGATATGTACTCGCTTACAGATTTAAAAGACTCGCGAAATTCTCTTGGAAGACTTGGATTTTTTGATGGAAATACCATAGAAGAAAAAAGAATAGATAACTCTACGATGGACTTAGTGGTAAAACTAAAAGAGGCACCAACAGGTAATATACAAATCGGTGGTGGATATGGAAGTTATGGTGGTCTTTTAGTAACTTTAGCTGTAAATGACAGAAATATTTGGGGTTCAGGTATAAATATGGGTGTAAAGGTAGAACGCTCGGGGAAGACAAAAAACTACTCTTTTAATATTTCAAATCCACGCTTAAACGATAGCGATTTTAGCGGTAACTTCTCTGTCTATATGTCAGATATTGAGTATAACGATTATGATGTTAGTACTATTGGTGCTGGTGTTGGAACAGGTCATAGATTTTCTAGAAATATTAGTGGATATGTAGGCTATAACTATTCAAAAAATGATTATAATTTACATGATGTTCTTGGTGTAGATGAAAATAATGAAACTGTAAATTATTATTTTGAAAGTTATTCAAAAAGTGCTATTACAATTAGTGCTAGTTTTGATAATACAGATGATTATTATCTTCCTAGAGAAGGTTTAACTTTTAGGCAGAGTTTTGAAAAATCTGGTTTGGGTGGAGAAGCAAATTTCTTTAAAACAAGAACAAATTTTGGAAAATATTATGGGCTTGAAGATCATATAGGTTTTGATGCTATTTTTAGATATAAAGCTAGGTTTTATTTTGCCGCAGATACTGGTTACTTACCAGTTGCAGAAAGATTTTATATGGGTGGACTTGGAAGCGTTAGGGGTTATGAGTCTTACTCTATCTCTCCAAGTGTTAAAGAAAAAGATGGTACAGAAAGGCTTATTGGTGGTACTCAGACATTTTCAAATAGTGTTGAACTTTCTTTACCACTTGTTCCAAAAGCTAAGATGCGAATGGTTGTCTTTGTTGACTGGGGTTTTATCGGTGATGATTCTTTAAGTGAATTTTCTCGTGGTGGTTATGGACTTGGACTAGAGTGGTTTTCACCTGTTGGACCAGTTCAATTGATGTTTGCAAGACCACTTAATAACCAACCAAATGATAGAACTTCAAGTTTTGAATTTACCATGGGACAGAGATTTTAAGTTTTAAAATTCTGTCTTTAAATTCTCTATAACTTCTAGTTTTTCTACTGCTTCTTTACTAAGACAAAGATTTTTACTAGATTTTATTTTTAATATTCCCTCGCAAAAAACTAATTCAAAGTCAATATTTCTAGGTCTATGAACAAGTAAAGAGATACTAAGAGAGAGTAGATAACTAAGTGCATTTGTAGTATTTGTATCTGGAAGAAGTAAAGCATACTTTTGTAGATGCGAAGAAGATGGAAGTTTCTTTTTAGCATATTTACATAAAGTAGCAATAAGAGTAATTTGATTGTGAGTTACCCCATACTCTAATGCACTTTGAACTAGATAATAACTATGCTTGTTTTTGGAGTAAAAATGTACATCTCCACCACTAGGGTATAGTTTTGCTGCCATTGCTAAGTCTTTGCGATATTTTTTATCTATGCCTAGATGCTTATGCGTTAAATCAAAGATTTTTTTAGCAAGAGAGTTTAGTAAATTTGCAAATTTTTTCTCACTTACATGAGCATCTAATAGATATCGCATAGATGTATTGTAATGAGTTGGAAATTTGTCTTTTGAACCTCTTAATAAGTCACTTAAAAAAACACCCTCTCTAACTCCAACACCACTTGTTATGATTTTTTTAATTAAAAGTTTTTTAAGAACTCTTTGTAAGATTAAAGCTCCTGGTTTGATGATGTCAAATCTATCACTTCTTATTCCAAGACTTAGAAGTTCTTTCTCGTTTGCATCTAAAACAGATACTAAAAACTCTCTGAGTTCATTTTCCTTATAAGAAAAAGCATGTATTTTATGTAGTGGGTATTTTGTATTTTTAAGTATCGCCGTTGAGATGGCTCTAAAAGTTCCTCCAACTCCAACAAGTGTATCAACATCTAAGTTATCTATCATTTGAAGTTTTGAGTCAATATAGGCTATAGCTTCATCTGTATTCTTTGAATCTAAAAAGAGTTCTTTAATTCTAATAGTACCTAAATTGATGGAGAGTGTTTTTGAAATATTTTTATCGTTTATAAGAGCTAACTCAGTTGAACCACCACCTATATCAATACTAAGTGCATTATGTTGTGTTGGAAGTAAGTTAGCACAAGCAATACCACCGAGATATGCTTCTCTTTGCCCATCTATGACTTTAATATTGAGTTTTAACTCTTCTCTCACTCTAAGTATAAACTCTTGCTTATTCGGTGCTTCTCTGAGTGCTGATGTGGCAACACACAAAGTTTTTCTTGCTTTATATGAAGATATGATAGTTAAAAAATCTTTTAGAGAGTCTATTGTTCTTTGCATAGCTTCTTCTTGAAGATTATTGTTATTTTGGTAAGCGTTTTGAGAGAGTCTAACTCTACTTTTTGATTCGTTTAATAGATGAAAGGCAAATCGAGAAGTTTTTTCATAAACAGCTAGTCTTATTGAACTAGAGCCTATGTCAATAACTGCTACTCGTTTTGCCATTGGAAGTTTAGTTATTCTTCTGTTTTTAAATTTTTAAATTTAAACTGAAGTTCTGCTATTGATTCTACATTGTCTTTATCTAAGACAATACAATCAACGGGACATACTGATATACAAGCTGGTTCGTCATAGATGCTAACACACTCTATGCATCTGTCAGGGTCTATATAGTAAACTGGATCACCTTCTTCTATTGCTATTGTTGGACACTCTTCACGACATGCATCACATGCAATACATTGATCATTTATTAGTAAAGCCATTAAAAAAAACCTTAAATATTTTTATGTCAAAGTTTATATCCAATATAAGCTTTAAAATATTTTAAACTATCTGTTTTTTATTTAAATTTGTGAAATTTATCATCTATATTGGTTATAATGCCAACTTGAAATTAAGGAAAAAAAATGAATACAGAAGGTATCGATCCAAAAACATTAGAAGGTATCTACAATGAAGCTATTTTATTTGTTATAGTTTTTACAACAATGTCAATAATATCTTGGTTTTGGTCTAGAAGAAATGCTAAAAAATATGAGATAGATAATCCACTAGAGCAAAGACGAGCAGCAAAAAAAGCAGTCCAAGAGAAAGAAATAAGAATAATTAGCACAAAAGGTAAAGAGTTTAAAGATAGAAGACAAAAAGAATTGCTCAATATGTTTAGAGATGATATACTATACAAAGATGAATTTGAACTACTGAAAAAGAATCTAGAAGATAAAGAAGACTAAAAATGGATATGTTAATCGAAAATGCTTTAAATATTGGAACTGATGAATTTTATAGAGCATTGAGATATAGACTTTGCCTCACAGTGATGCTAATAAACACAGAGGACAAAGAAGCTTTTAATGTACTAGAAAAACTTATTCGTCAATCAGATGTGCTTCAGCAGATAGATGCAGATACCATAATCGTATTTTTATCTCATACCACTAAAAATGAATCTACCCTTTTTATTGATAAAATAAAAGATAAGTTTAATTTTTCATATACTGTGTCAGAATATGATGGAGCAAAAAAACAACAAAATGAATTCAAATTTTTAGAAAGTCTTTTTTTGAAAAATGGAGATAAGTATTTTTATTAAATATATTTTGTTTATTTGTTTAGTTTTGACAAATATATATGCAAAAGATATCTCCCCTACATTTAAACTTAAATCCGTCGGTTTTGTGAACGATTTTGTCATACATCAAAACTATCTATATGCCGCAAATGATTTGGGTGTAGTTGATGTTTTTGATATAAAAAAAAGAAAAATTATTAAACAAATTATCCTTCCAACTATCATTAACGATATGGACAAACTGATAACTCCAAATATTTTAAGTGTTGACTATATAGATGGAAAAATTCTTATGGTTAGCATGGGGAAAAAGGCATATTCAAATGTATGGATTTATGAAAATAATGAGCTTAAAAATATTATAAATGAAGAAAAAAAACTAGCGATAAAAGAAGCTCGTTTTATAGATGGCACTAAGATTGTCTTTGGAACACTTGGTTCAGAAGTCATTTTAAGAGATACTACTGAAAATTATAATATTTATAAAACCCATATATCATATAGTGCTTTGGGTGATATGCTCTTAAGTAGTGATAAAAAAGAGATGATAATAGTTGATGAAGGTGGCGAAGTAAAACTCATAGATGCTATAAGCTCAAAAGTTAAAAAAATTTATAAAGGACAAAATGTTGATAATATTTTTCATGTAGCATATAAAAATGGTGTTATTTTAACCGCAGGGCAAGATAGACGAATGGCAGTATATATTAAAAATCAAAAACCTTATTATATAAAAAATGATTTTTTAGTTTACTGTGTTGGCTTAAGTCCAAGTGCTAAAGTAGGTGTTTTTTCTAGTGGTGAAGAAAATTATTTACAATTATTTAATCCAGAAACAAAAGAATTCAAGGATCGTTTAGTTGGACATAAAACACCACCAAATAACATAGTTTTTATAAACGAAAAAGAGCTTTTTAGCTCAGATGCTAGAAGAGAGATTTTTTACTGGAGGCTTGATTGATTTATGAGTTGAAGTTTTTTATCTCGTGAGAGTTTTTTTATAAAATATTCTCTTTTTGAAGCACTACTTCTGTCAGCTTGAACTTCGCTATATACAAGTTTAACAGGACGGCGAACTTTTGTATATTTTGCGCCTTTATCTGCGTTGTTATGCTCATCTAAGCGTCTTGTAACATCAGTAGCGATACCAGTGTAAAGAGTGTTGTCATAACATTTAACTATATAAACAAAGTAAGACATAAAAGAATTTTACTATAATAAGCATTAAAGGATATATCTTGGCACTAAACTTACAAAACACTCTTGTTGTTGGCATCTCTGCTACTGCTTTATTTGATTTGTCTGAGGCAGATAAACTTTATAAAAAAGAATATGCCTTGCATCCTGATAAAGCCATAGAAGTTTATAGAGCTTATATGCTTAAAAATGAAGAAGTAACACTAGACAAAGGGGTTGGATTTCCTCTGATAAAAGCACTTTTAAACTTAAATAGATTTCAAAAAAAAGATGAAACTCCTTTAGTTGAAGTAGTTGTAATGTCAAGAAATTCGCCAGATACTGGAGTTAGAGTTTTAAATACCATAAGAGAGATAGACCTGAATATAACTCGTTCTGCCTTTACTGCAGGAGAGTCTAGTGCTGATTATCTTGAAGCTTTTAATGTTGATTTGTTTCTTAGAACAAATGAGGTAGATGCCCAAGTAGTGATAGACAATAGAGTTTGTGCTTCAGCAGTCTTGTCAGTTTCTCCTGAGTATAAATGTGATATTAGTGATGAGCAAGTTAGAATTGCCTTTGATGGGGATGCTGTACTTTTTGATGAAGAGAGTGAGATAGTTTATAAAGAAAAAGGTATAGAAGCCTTTCATGAAAATGAAAAAAATGCACAAAATACTCCAATGAAAGAAGGACCATTTGCATCTTTTTTGAAAAAGTTAGCATCTTTACAAGAAAGACTTCCTATGAAGATGGAATTTTCTCCAGTTAGAATTGCACTTGTTACAGCAAGAAATGCACCGTCAGATATAAGAGTCATAAAAACATTAAGACATTGGGGTGTTTATGTTGATGAAGCATTTTTCTTAGGTGGTATCGAAAAAAGTAAAATATTACAAGCCTTTAGAGCACATATATTTTTTGATGACCAAGATGTACACCTAGAGAACTCTTCTTTAGTTGTACCATGTGGAAAAGTGTTGTATCCTAGTGAGTGTAAGCTCAATAATTAGCTAGATTTGTGTTATTTAGTAACACACTATTCATATAATCTTTATAGTATTGTAAATAGCACAAAGTTATATTATAATATCACAGAATAATCACATTTTTAAAAATTAAAAGGGGGAATTTTAATGGTTGAAAATAGTATAATTATTGTAGAAGATGATGAAATTACAGCATTAAATCTTAATCTATCTCTGCAAAAGCATGGATATGATGTTATTGCAGTATGCGATAATGCCATAGATGCAAAAGTTAAAATTGAGGAGTTGGAACCAGATATAGTAATCATAGATATATCTCTTGATGAAAGCAATGACGGAATAGAACTAGGTGACATAGTTAGACGGGAATATCACATTCCTTTTATATATCTTACCTCTTATAGCGATGACAATATTATCGCTCAAGCAAAACTTACTGAGCCTTATGGTTACATTGTTAAACCATTTGACCCTTCATCACTTCATGCAACTCTTCAAATGGCTATTTTTAAGTATGAAGTTGAAAATGCAAGAAAAATTAATACTGTGATTTCTGGTATTGATATCTTAAATGTAGAAAAGTTACTTCTTACAAAACAAGAATCTGATAAACCAATAGTTTATTTTGGAGGCGAATATTATATAGATATTAAAATTAGTGAAACATTTTATAAAGATAAAAAAATTAAACTTACAAAAAAAGAAAATGCATTTTTGCGTCTTTTAGTCGCTCAGCTTGGAAGTGTTGTGACATTTGAACAAGCTATGGATTATGTTTGGCAGGAAAGCGGAGCAACAGCAAATAGTGTTAGAACACTCGTTTGGAGATTAAGAAATAAGCTACCAAAAGAAATTATTAAAAATGCTTCTGGTATTGGTTACTGCATAGAAGAGTAATATTTAAGAGATTTCTATCTCTTGAATTCTTTGCTTTATACTTTTTAAACACTTCTCATAGTCATAAGTATCATTTTCATCTTTAGACATTGCTTCCATTTCACCAGCGTCATGTTGAACTGACTCTATTCTAAAGTTTCCACTAGAACCTTTTATACTATGTGCATTAAGTGCAATTTTTTTGTAATCTCTGTTTTTTATAGCATCTGTTAATTGTGGCAGTTGTGTTTTCATCTTTTTCATAAACAACCTTAAAAGCATAAGTAACTCATCTTGATCTAGCATAAGTTCTTCTTTTAGTTTAGTCGCATCTAATCCAATTATGGCATCTTTGGAGTTTTTTATTTCTACTTTATTTTCTTGGCTAAGGTCGATTTTCAAGTAAAGAGTAAAAACTTCTTCTACATCTTTTAAGATAATTGGCTTACCTAAAAATGAATCAAAGCCACTACTTAATCGTTTTTCTTTCGCCCCTTTGATTACATTTGCTGTAAGTGCTGAAACAGGGGTATGTCCAAGTCCTTTGCTTATTTCATATTCTAAAATTTCTTTAACCGCTTGTGTACCATCCATGATTGGCATCTGCTCGTCCATAAGGATTAAATCATAATGATTTTGTTTATAAAGATTTACTGCCTCTAAACCATTGTGAGCAAGATCAAAACTAAGTCCATATTTTGTAAGTATGATTTTTATAAGCTCTTGGTTAGCTTCATTGTCTTCTGCAATAAGTATATGACCAATAAATTTTGCAGCTATATTTTTCTTATGCGGGGAATAAGCATCTGGATTAAAAATTTCACTAAAAGTATCTTTAATTTTTGAGCAATAAAAAGGAAAAGATATAAAAGCAATGTTGTCATATTTATCATATTCATCACTTGGTTTATTAACCATTGCTATAAATTTTTTATCTGAGTTTATTAGTTGTGCTTTGAAATCTGCACTAGCGTCTTCATTTAAAAAAAATGCTATATCAAAATTAGTATCTAAATTATCGACAACTTCTACATTCATATCAAATACTTTTGCATATTTTAAAAAAGAGTCTGCTTTATAAAAATCCTTTTTATTTTCTGAATAAATAACAATTTTTAAAGATTGAAAATTTAACAAATTTTCATAAATAGGGCATAGTTCACTTTGAGAAGATGCTGGAATACTTATGGAAAAAGTGCTTCCCTCTTTGAAAGTTGATTTAACATCAATTTCCCCTCCCATTCTTTGTACAAGTTGATGGCAGATTGAGAGTCCTAAACCTGTTCCATCTAGGTCTTTTAGTTGGTCATAGTTTGCTTGAACAAAAGCAGTAAAAATACTGTCTAAATCATGTTTTTTTATTCCTACCCCATTGTCTTTTACACTAAGTATAAGATGTTGTTTTTTATAAGATGCTTCTACGCAAATATGTCCACTACTTGGGGTGAATTTTATGGCATTACTTAAAAAATTTGATAAAATTTGTTTCATTCTTAGAGAATCTGCATATAACTCTTTTGGGATGTAAGGGTCTATAAAAGATGTGATGGTTATGTTTTTTTCATTTGCACTTGCTACAAAAAGTTCCATTGTTTGGCTGATTTCATCATGTGGTAAGAAGTTTTTTGCTTCGATAGTAAACTCACCACTACGAAGTTTTGAGAAATCTAAGATATCATTTATAATGCTTAAAAGATTTTCTCCACTATTAAAGATAATGTTTAGATAGTTTCTATGTTTTTTTGAAATACTCTCATCCATAAGAAGATTTACAAAACCCAAGATTGCATTAAGCGGTGTTCTTATCTCGTGAGACATATTTGATAAAAAATACTCTTTTGCATGTGAGGCAGAATCTGCTGTTTGTCTGGCATCTGTTAGTTTTTGAAAAACTGTTTCTGTATGAAACTTTAAAACACCTCTAAAGTTTTTATCAAAAATAAAAGATATTTCATTTGTCATATCTTTTGAATCAAGGTTTTTATCATAAGAAAAGTCAATCATAGAACGACGAAAATGATTACATATTTCAAATAATTCATCAGCACTCATCTCTTTGTTTTTTAAGTAAAGTAAGAACTCATTCATAACAGGACATTGCCCTATTTTAACACTTCCTTGGATTACATTCATAAAGTAATCAAAAACACCACCAGCATATTTTGATAAAAAAAACTCTTTATCTATGTTATATTGTTTTAATATTTTTTGGGGAGAAGTATAAGATAACCAGTTTATTACTATCTCATGTTTAGAGTCAATAAAAATATTTCTATGTTTAACTAAGTTTGGTAATTCTTCATACATCTACAACTCCTTAATCAGAAAAAACTCAATTTATTAATAAAAGAGATACTAGCATAATCATAGTTAATCTAAAAAACCCCATTGCAACAACACCAAAGATGCTCATATTATAACAATTTGTGCAGATGCTAAACTTTTTATTTTCATAGTATGAATACAGAGCATAAAAAATATTTATGCCCAAAACAGTAAATGAAAGAAATAGCTGATAATTCCACATATCATCTAGTATATCTTTTTGACTTATAAAAAATGATGATATAAGTAGTAAAAGCATCGCAACTAAAATAAAGTTTGAAGCTTTTATGAAATAATCTCGACTAAATGTTGAAGGAGTTGTTGGACAACTTGCCCCGTTTGCATTTAAACTAGTTTCAAAATTTTCTTTATCTTTTCCTTTTAGTTGTGTTAAAAAATTTGCTCCAAAAAGATAGTCAATCTTTCTTTGAAGGAGTATAGAAAAATCTCCATCGGCTTTTAGTGAATGAGAATCTCCATTTCTATCTTCATAAACTAGGCTTATGGATTCATATCTTTGCATTTTAGCACTTGTATTTGGAAAGTAAGAAGTTGTTTCATTTGAAGTTACTTTTCCTGATTTACGAAGAATTCTTGGATTTATAAGCTCTAAAAATTCTTCATCTTTTTTAACTATTACTACATTATAATAACTTCCAACTTGAGTTGCAGCAAGTCCCTCAAGCTTGTTAGCCTCAGCAGTTTCTTTTAAATCATCAATAAAAATAAATAGTTGCTCATCAAAAACTCTAATGTCAGGAGCATATTCCACACCTGTAGGCGTTGGGTATGTGATTATATTTTTAATCATAATTTAACCTTGTAAAATTGAAATGATTTTTTTCTTCGTTCCTTCAAAATTGAAGGAACGAGAAATATTAGTGGTGACTCTTAATAATTAATATAGTCATTTTTATATTTATAGCAATAAATCTAAATAGTTGCCAAATCACACAAGTTCTCATGAACTTTTGAGTACCGCTTGGTATCATGGTACCAAATTGAGGTGTATATGGTTCTACATGCTGTACATGCTCATGTTCTTTATCAGCAACAACTTTTTCTTTTTTTTCTTCGCTCATAGTATCTCCTGAGTTATTATTTCTAGCACTAAATGCTGATTATTCTGGTATTAAAGTCCAGCCTGGTTTAAGTTGAGCTTTCCACATAAATAAATGGTGAAGTAAATGTTTCACCCAGTGTGCTGCAAGACCAACTTCACCTGTTGTACCATTGATATCACGACCAGTTCCTGGATATTTTTTAAAGTCTGGAACAATTGGAAAAACAGTCATTGCTGCAGCAGTTCCACTAAAGAATCCTTTCCCAGCAGAAGCAACACAAGCTGCTCCCATCTCTGCCATAGATGATGTATGTGTAGGCTCGCTAGCTCCATTTATCATATCAACAATACTTTGAGTAACAGCTTTACCCATCATTGCAGAAGGCATACCCGTTCTTGGTGGAGTTGGTACGATTGGAGTTCCATTTGGTGTTTTCATAGGTTTTGAAATCGGATGTGGAGGTGCAAAAGCAATACCAGCAGCAAAAATATTCTTATATACAGGAGATTGAAGAGTTTTTGGCCAATCTTTTGGTTCCCAATCAGCATACGAAGTTTTTGTATAATCAGCATCAACTTTCATCATTCCATTTGGAGCAAAAACTGTATCTGTAATATCACTGCCATCTTTGCTATAAGCTTTCATACCAACACCAGCAAATGGTGGGATAAGCATAGCAAAATCAAATGCTTGAGTATCAATACTTCCATCAAGTGATTCATAAGTAACCATACCTGATTCAACTTTATTAACATGTGCTCCTATAATCCAATCCATACCGCGTTCAGCATATAGAGATTCAGCAAATACTTTAGATGAAGTAATAAAACCACCCATTTTAAAATGCAAACCGCCCATACCAAAGTCACCTAAGAAAGATTCGTTTGAAATCCATGTGATGTCAGCCATATCTCTAACACCCTTCTCTTGAAGTTTGTGTTCAATGTTGAAGATATACTCAAATGCTGCACCTTGACAAGTACACATTCCATGTCCAGTTCCAATTAGGAATTTTTGTTTTTGCCCAGCTTTCATTTTATCAATACATTCATTTAATTTATGAGATGCATGAACAGCATGGTCAGCAGTACAAACAGAAACAGTATGCTCCCCTAGGTTAGTACCTTCACCAAGTCCTGGAGTTGCACCAAAGTTTAGTTTTGGTCCTGTTGCGTTGATAAGATAATCATATTCAACTTCTTCAGTAGTACCAATTTTGTCTTGTCCTGTATATTCGATAGTTACAAAAGACTTGTCAATTGCTTCACTACCCTCAGGATTTATAGAAACCGCTTTTGCTTGTTTGTAAGTTGCCCCTGCTTTTTCATACACAGGCGCTAAGTCAAAAGTAACTTCTTCTTTACTCATCTCTCCAACACCTACCCAGATGTTTGAAGGAATCCAGTTCCATTTTGCATTTGGAGTAACTACTACTACCTCATGCTCCTTTCCAAGCCATTTTGCAGCAAAAGATGCCGCCGTATGACCTGCTACACCAGCACCAAGAATAACTAATCTTGCCATATTCGTCCCCTATAATTTAGTTTTTTTAATAATTTCATAATAATTGTATCATAAATTTATCACAAAATAATTATAAAAAAATAAATAATTATTATAAATTTAAATTATAGTTTCTTTAGAAGCCTTATTTTAGGTAGTTAATTTAATCTTTTAAGATTTTACTAACGATTTCATAAGAATTTTTAGAAAGACTCTGTGTAGAAATGATACGCTCTAGCTCAATTTTCATCACATTTTTATTAGATTTGTTCAATCTATCATAAATTCTAAATGAAGAACAGAGTCCTGAAGCCATTTGAGCATTTATTTTATCTATTTCAATAATTTTATCTGCTATAAATTTATATCCATCTCCATCTTTAGAGTGAAAATATTTGTAGTTTCTTGTAAATGTACCAATTAAAGAACGCACTAAATTTGGAATTTTTTTATCATAGGATTTGTCGTCTTGTAAATCAATAACTCGTTTTAAAACACCTTCTCTTGAAGATGAGGCTAAAATCCCAAAGTATTTGTTCATAACTAAAGTATCATCTTTATAGATGCCATAAAAATGTTTTAATGCTTCGTTAGATTCTTCTTTTGATATATCTTCAAGGATTATTAAAGCAGCCATTTTATCAGTCATAGTTAAAGATTCTTCATATTGCTTTTTTGCCAAGATTATAATTTCTTCACTCTCTAATGCTGATAATATATTTAAAACTCTATTTTTTATAGCTCTTTTTCCAATACTTAAAGAATCTAAGTCTTTGTAAATTTTTAATAGTTTTTCTTTATGTATAGATGCTAACTCTTTAAGTAGTCTGTTTTTCGCAAAATATAAAGGCTCAACATCAACTTCTTTTTGTCTTTGCATTAGAGTAGAAATAGATGGTAGTTCTAAAAGCAAAGCTTTGTAAGAAAGCTCAATATCTAGGTCAAGTAGATAACCAAATGAGTCTATATATTCATTATCTATCAAGCCATTGGAGATGATTTGCTCTATTGTATCGATGCCAAAAGATTGTGTTGATTCATACCTTATAAAACTATTTGTGTCATGTTTCATTAAAAATGAGTACTCTTTTACATCTTGATCAATTATTATTGGTGCTGAAAAATCACGATTTATAGATAAGTAAGGCTTAGATGCTAACCCTTCAAATATAAAATCTTCTTTTTCTTTTGAAATGATTAAAATTTGTTCCAATATTTCATTTCCATCTAAACCAATAAGTCCTACTTTTAACGGATAATAATAAGGCTTTTGTTCTTTAGCATCTACACTTTTAGGGATTACTTGCGTTAAGCTAAGAGTATAGATGCCATTTTCAAACTTTTGAGATACTTGAAGTTTTGGAGTTCCAGACTGATGATACCAAAGCTCAAATGCTTTTAAATCAACACCACTAGCCTCGCTCATAGCCCACAAGAAGTCAGTTGTTGTAACTGCCCTAGCATCAAATGTTTTAAAATATAAATCTGTTGCATCTCTGTATTTTTTTTCACCCAAAAGAGTATGAATCATTCTAATGACTTCAGCACCTTTTTCATAAACTGTGGCAGTATAAAAATTGTTCATAGATATGTATGATTTTGGCTGAATAGGGTGAGTTGTTGGTGAAGCGTCTTCTACAAATTGACGCTCTCTTAATGATTTTACATCTTCTATTCGTTGTACTTCACTAGAGTTTAAATCAGCAGAGAAGCATTGGTCACGAAAAACAGTTAGTCCTTCTTTTAGAGTAAGTTGAAACCAGTCACGACAAGTTATGCGATTGCCTGTCCAATTGTGAAAATATTCATGAGCGATAACACTCTGTATGCCCATAAAATTAGCATCTGTTGCTTTTGTTTCATCGGCTAAAACATAGTGAGAATTAAAAATATTTAAGCCTTTGTTTTCCATCGCTCCCATGTTAAAACTATCAACAGCAACTATGTTATAAATCTCTAAATCATACTCCCGTCCATATTTTTCTTCGTCCCAAACCATAGCTTCTTTTAAAGACTTCATAGCATGCGAACACTCTGATTCATTTCCTTTGTCGCAGTATATATTTAACTCTACTTCTTCACCAGATGCAGTTGTAAACTCATCACTAACGATACCTAAGTCACCAGCAACTAAAGCAAAAAGGTACGATGGTTTTGGATGAGGGTCATGCCAAGTAGTTCCATGTCTGCCATTTAAAAAATCATGACAGTTTTTTTTGTTTCCATTACTCAAAAGAGTAGGGTACTTATCTTGATCTGCAATGATTGTTGTTGTATAGATGCTCATAACATCTGGTCGATCTAGAAATGGTGTGATTTTTCTAAAACCTTCAGGCTCATTTTGAGTACAAAATATAGAACCAGATTTGTAAAGTCCCTCAAGTTCTGTATTTTTATGCGGATAAATCTTATTGATGATTTTTAAACTAAATTCTGATGGAACATTTAAAATAGTTAAACTCTCTTTATCTATAATATATCTACTATCATTTAATTTTAAATCATTTAACCAAATATCTAAAAGTTCCAAGTCGATACTATCTAGTTTTATATCTTTTATTGTGGCATCTAGCTTTTTAATTTTCATAGTATTTGTAACTACTGTATGTTCTTGGAATAGTTCAAAAATTAGTTGAGTCTTTTGAATATCAAACTCTGGCTTTTTGTAATCTTTTAAGTAAATAGTTTTAATCTTTTTCATATTAATCTTTTATATTTATTTTGCATTATTGTATCACTAATAACTTAAGAAATTTAGTGTAAAATACTGCCATAAAATTTAATGGAGATAAGATGAAACATATTTTAAAGGTAATGTTAATAGCAATTCTTGCATTGACAACGCTAAATGCTGATACAAGACTACAAAAGATAGTAAAAAAAGGTGAACTTGTTTTAGGTACATCTGGAAATATGACACCAATGACTCGTTCCATAAATGGCGGAAAAGATGCAGTTGGTTTTGATATAGATTTGGCAAAAACTATGGCAGATACTATGGGAGTTGAACTTGTTATAAAGGTAATAGCATTTGATAAACTAATCCCTGCATTAAAAAGTGGAAAAGTGGATATAGTTATCTCAAACATGACAATCACGCCAAGAAGAAACACTCAGGTTGCTTTTGTTGGACCATATTTAACATCTGGAAAATGTCTTATAACAAAAAAACCATCTTTAGCATCCGCACAAAAAGAAGAACTTAACAAAGCATTTAATAAAATGGTTGTTATAAAGGGCTCTACAAGTGAAGAGTTTATAAAAATCGGTATGCCAAAAGTTCAAGCTATAACAGTTGAGTCAGAAGAAGAAGCGATAAATATGGTACGAGAATCAAAAGTAGCTGCAATGCTTACAGATTACCCAGTATGTTTATCAGTTGTGGCAAATAATCCAAAAGATAATTTTATACCTATTCCATCTACTTTATCTTACGAGCCGATAGGAATTGCTATCGCACCACAAAATACTCATCTATTAAACTGGATTCAAAACTTTTCAGTTAGAGCAAACAAAATGGGACTCTTTGAAGTTCTAGGTAAGAAGTGGCTAGGTAAATAAATATATGAGTATTTACTTTAAATCAAATCTACTAAGAATTAGTCAATTTATTTTGAGAACCAAGCGAGGCTTTTAGATAGAGTTCGATAGAAAAACTATTTGATAAAATTTTATTTTGTCCAATTTTCATATTTTAAATTTGGTGAGGTTTGGGCTATCTTGCTAAAAATTGTATCATTACTAATTAGTACAGCATTATGATTTATTGCGGTTGCAAGTATCAAAAAATCTAAGTCATTTTTTTTGATTGCTATTTTAGGTATTCCTGTAGATTCTTTATATCCAGATTTTAAAATACCAAAAATATCTACTTCTCCAATATCTAAAGAATATATATCAAGGTACTCTCTAATAAACATTAGAGCATCCTCAAAAATATATTTATTTTCACTAGCACCATCAAATGTATTTAACCCATATGATAGTTCATATAAAGTAATATAATGAACCCCTAAAACTGAACCAGTAAAATTTGTTTTCTTATTTCAAAAATGATAAAATTGAAATAGAGAATATAGGAATTAAATATGAGTGCAAAAAGAAAAAGTTATAGTGCAAATTTTAAAGCAAAAGTAGTACTGGAAGTTTTAGAGGGTGAAAAAACTGTTAATGAAATAGCTAGTGGATATGAAGTCCTACCTCTAAGTTTAAGAAATTGGAAAAAACAGTTTCTTGAGAATATGTCATTAGCATTTGATAAAAGTACTGTTGTAAAAGAATACAAAGATGAAATTGATACTCTTAAATATGAAAAAGATGCAATTGCAAAAAAACTTGGAGAGACAATTGTTGAGAAGGATTTTCTTGTGGAAAAGCTAAAAAGCTTGGCCTCATCTAAAGAGAGAAAAACTCTACTTGATGCTAAGCATAAATTATCACAGAATAAGCAGTGTCAATTGCTACAGGTAAGTAAGTCGAGTTTGTACTATACTCCAACTAAACCGTTTAGTAGAGGTAAAGACTTGAAAATATTAGATGCTATAAATAATATATATTCAGACTTTCCATCATATGGAAGTAGAAGAATTCATGCTCAACTTTTAAGAGATGGGTATAGCATAGGGAAAAAGTTCGTTAAGAAAGCTATGAAGTATATGGGTATAGAAGCCTTGTATCCTAAGCCTAAGACCACTACAGCAAACAAAGAACATTATAAGTATCCATATCTCCTAAAAGATTTTAGAGATTATGCTGGACGTGTTGTAATTGAAAAAACTAATCAAGTCTGGAGTACAGATATTACTTATATCAAACTGGAAAAAGGCTTTGTATATTTAGCCGCAATAATAGATTGGCATAGTAAAAAAATACTCTCATGGAAACTTTCTAACACAATGGATATTTCCTTAGTTAAAAGTGTGTTAAATGAAGCACTCGCATTTTATCCTAAACCAGAGATATTTAACACAGACCAGGGAAGTCAATATACTTCAAAAGTTCATGTTGATATTCTCAAAAAACACAACATTAAAATTTCAATGGATGGAAAAGGTAGAGCTACTGATAATATTTGCATCGAAAGATTCTGGCGAAGTATTAAGTATGAAGAAATTTATCTGAATGAATATAAGAATATAAAATCTCTCAATCGAGCAATAAAAATATATATGAACTCTTACAACAAAAAAAGATTACATTCGGCGATTGGATATAAAACTCCAAATGAAGTTTATTATAAAGCTGTCAATAATTTAGATCCTAAAGGAGCAAAACTGTTACCACTGGTATCGTAAAGAGGTAAAATAAGAAAACTTGTTTTACTGGTCTTGAAAAAGGGAACCATTATAAAATCTTCAAGAGTTATATTATCTATTCTCTTTTTTCCTAGGTTATTTTCAAAATGAATATTAAATCTATTTTCTAACCTATCTATATCTTTTGCTTTTGAGGAATTAAAATACTCTTTAGCTATATCGTTTAAAGTTAACTGGCTTTTTATTTTTGTTAAATGTGGGGCATCATTTCCTAATGTAACTGCACTAATCGTATTATTTCTAAGTGCTATACAAGTTGTAATTCTTACACCTTGTGAATGTTTGCCAACAGTTTTAAGTTTTGTTCTTCCATCGTTATCTATCCATCTGATTAAATAAACTTTATCAACCTCTTTTTCTTCATCGTTTACAATGGACTTATAAAAGACTCCTTGCGACCTTGTTGCTGTTCTTTTTTTTAATGTTTTTAACTGTATCATTTCATTTGATAAATATAAAATTTATTTTTAGTTCAAATTTAGTCCCTTGAGAGTTCCTCAAATATGAATAAATTTGACAGAGAGATTAGACAAGGTTTGAGGAGATTTAAATGAGCATTTACAGAGAGTACGACATCCGTGGCATCTATGAAAAAGAGTTAAATGAGCAGAGTGTTGTTCGTATTGGTTTTGCTTTGGCATCTAAGATAGATGGCGAGTATGTGTCTGTTGGTTATGACGCTAGAAGTCACTCACCTATACTTTTTGAATATTTAGTTCATGGACTAAATGCAGGTGGGAAAAAAGTTCTTGACATGGGAATGGTTCCTACTCCTGTAAACTACTTTACAAATTACCAAGAATGGGATGGAGTTACTCCAAGTGCTTCTATCATGATAACAGGTTCACATAATCCAAGTGAGTACAATGGGTTTAAAATCACAATAGACAAAGCACCATTTTTTAGTGATGATATTTATGCTCTTGGAGATGAGTGTTCTAAGATGGAGTTTCCTGCAAAAGTTGGGAGAGAAGTTACGAAGATAGATGCTGTTAGTCGTTATGTGGATTTTTTAGTATCTGAATTCCAACATTTAAAAGCGATGGATACAAAGATAGTTTATGATTGTGGAAATGGTGTTGCTGGCATTGTTACAGAGGATATATTTTCTCGCTTAGAGCTAAAAACAAAAGGTTTATATATAGAGCCAGATGGTGAGTTTCCAAATCATCACCCTGATCCATCTGAAGAAAAAAATCTAGAAGATGTTAAAAAGCTTTTGGCATCTGATGGTGATATTGCATTTGCTTATGATGGAGATGCTGACCGTATAGCAGTTTTAACTCATAAGAACAATATTAAGGGCGATATGATGGCTCTTTTGTACTCTATGAAAATGGACAAACCAACAGTTGTTGGCGAAGTGAAATGTTCGCAAGTTATGTATGATGAACTTAGAAGACGAGGGTGCAAGGCAGTAATGTATAAAACAGGACACTCAAACCTCAAAGTAAAAATGAAAGAGATAGATGCAGATTTAGCTTGTGAAGTAAGTGGACATGTCTTTTTTAAGAATCGTTACTTTGGTTATGATGACGCAATCTACGCAACTTTAAGAATGTTAGAGTTAGTGTATGATGGCATAGACCTAGATGCTGAGTTAGAAAAGCTACCAAAAGTTTTTTCAACAGAGGAGATTAAAGTAGAAACAAGCGAAGAAGAAAAGTTTAAAATCATAGATGCTATTAAAGTTTTACTTAAAAATCCACCTTTATCATTTCCAAAGATAAAAGATATTATAGAGGTAGATGGCGTTCGCATAAACTTTGAGAATGGATGGGGTTTAGTAAGAGCAAGTAATACAACTCCTGTTTTAGTGACTCGTTTTGAGTCGACTTCACAACAAGAGGCTTTAGTTTATGAAAAAGCCATAAATGACTTAATTTTAGATGCACAAAAAACTTTACTTATAAATAATTAATGCAAATTAAAGAGTTTACATCTGCTATTAGTACACCACTAGCTTCGATATTTGGTAGTGGTTTTTTAGTTATGATACCTATATTGGTTAGTGCAGTTGGACAATACGCTCTATATGCAATGATGGCAATAATAATTTTAGCTTACAATGTTGGTAATGTAATTCGTTTTAATATAAAAAACATAGAGCCATTGTTGGAGTTTGGTGCATCAAAAATAACTCTTAAGCTTGAAAAAGCATCTGATTTTTCCTTAGTTCTTGCCTATATAGTTTCAATCAGCCTTTATCTTCACATAATGTCTGTCTTTGTATTAACTGGGCTTAACTTAGATAGTAATTTTAATGAAGATATCTTAACCACAGTAGTTATTGTTACAATCACATTTATTGGAGTAACTAAAGGACTTAAACCTTTAGAAATATTGGAAGAATACGCACTATTTGTTACCTTAATGATAGTTGTGATTTTAATAATATCTTTTGGGATATATGATTTTAATATATATAAATCTTCTAAAGATTTTATAATGCCAATAGCATCTAAGCACAGTCTATGGGAAATTATAACTATTTTAGCAGGTATGTTAATAGTTATTCAGGGGTTTGAAACTAGCAGATATTTAGGCTCGAGTTATAGTATGGAAACTAGGATATTAACATCAAAATATTCTCAAATAATCTCTTCAGTTGTTTATATGACTTTTATAACCTTAGCCATTCCAATAGTACATAAATTAAATGGTGTTTATGATGATAACTCGCTTATTGTTTTAGTTGGTTTTGTTTCTGCCATTCTTGTTGCTCCTTTAATTATAATTGCAGCACTTTCTCAGTTTTCAGCTGCTATTGCTGATACACTTGCAGCAACTGGTAATATTCAAGAGTTTACGAGAAAAAAAATAAGTTTAAACACAAGTTATCTATTAGTTGGAATAGTCGCAATAGTTATTACATGGAGCATGCATACTTTAGAAATTTTAGCATTAGCTTCTCGTGCTTTTGCACTTTATTATCTACTGCAAACCTTAGTAGCTATTAGTATTTCAAAAAATTTGATACAAATTTTTTTCATGCTTATATTGGCACTTATTTTAGCTTTTATTACTATTTTTGCTGTACCTGCTGGTTAGTTTTAATAAGTTTAATCAGAATAAAATTTAATATATATTTAGATATAATTATTTTTATATATTAAAGTTATAATCCAAGGACAAAAATGCAAACTCATACTCTTTTAATGCCACTAGATATGCACCTTCATCTTAGAGATGGAGTAATGCTTGAAAATGTTGCACCTCTTAGTGCGTACAGCTTTAGCGGTGCTATTGTTATGCCAAATCTTGTTCCACCTGTTGCTTCATTACAAGATTTACAAGATTATAGAGCACGAATCATGGCTGCAGTGCCAAATGATTATTTTGAGCCATATATGACACTGTTTTATAAAAACTATAATAGAGCATTTTTGCAAAGTGTGTCAGATGAGATAACAGCTATAAAACTTTATCCTGCGGGGATTACTACAAACTCTGAAGGTGGAGTTTCATCTTTTGACATAGAAGAGATGCGAGAAACTTTAGATGCTATGAGCGAGTTGGAGATTCCTCTTTGTGTTCATGGTGAAACTGATGGTTTTGTTATGGATAGAGAAGCTGAGTTTATGAGTATCTATGAACTTCTTGCAACTAATTTTCCAAAGTTAAAAATTATTATGGAGCATATTACAACAAAAGCGGCAGTTGATATGTTAGACAAATATGAGAATCTTTATGCAACTATAACAGTTCATCATCTTCTTTTAACTCTTGATGATGTTGTTGGTGGAATGATGATGCCACACAACTTCTGTAAACCTATTGCAAAACGACCTGAGGATTTGGACGCACTTCTTAGCGTGGCACTTAATGCTCACCCTAAAGTTATGTTCGGTTCAGATTCAGCACCTCACCCTCAAGATAAAAAAGAGAGTTGTGGTTGTGCGGCAGGAGTTTTTACAGCACCAATCGCACTTCAACTTTTATGTGAGATATTTGAACAATATGGAAAACTTGATAATCTTCAAGCTTTTGTAAGTGATAATGCACAAAGCATCTATGGCATTTGCCCAGAATTTAAAGAAATTGTATTAGAAAAAAGAACTTTTGTTATACCTGAAAAATATGCTTCTGTTGTACCTATGTATGCAGGTCAAGCAATTAACTGGGCAATAAAGAGCGTTGAGTAAGATTTTATTTTTAGAAGACGATTTACTTTTTGGTGAGAGTCTTGTTGATTTACTAGAAGAAAATAGTTTTGAAGTTTTGCATCTAAGAAATGGACAAGATGCTTTAGACGCTTGTTTTGAGCAAAAATTTGACTTATATTTGTTGGATATAAATGTTCCTCTTATTGATGGAGTTACTCTTTTAAAAGAACTTAGAGAAGCAGATGACAAAACACCAGCGATTTTTTTAACATCTCATAAAGATAAAGAGATGTTAAAAAATGGTTTTCAAAGCGGAGCTGATGATTATATCTCTAAACCATTTGATAATGAAGAGTTACTTTTACGCATAAATGCTCTACTAAAAAGGACTAGTTATTTAAGTTCAAAATGCGAAAAACTACTATGTCATGATGAAATTCATAAACGCATTTTATACGATGAGAAAGAACTTGAACTATCTAATAAAGAGTATACTCTTTTGGTTCTTTTGATGAGTCATGCAAATCATACAGTACCAAAAGAGTTGATTAGTGATGAGTTGTGGAGTGCTTCACAAATGGGAAGTGATGGAGCGATAAGAGTTTATATTAACCGTATCAAACAACTGCTTCCTCAGATGCAAATTGAAAATATTCGTGGAATAGGTTACAAACTTGTTTCGTAATTTTCGTATAAATATATTTATATATTATTTTTTAACCGTAAACGCTTTTTTAGCAATTTTACACTATTTTTTAGCTGTTATAGAAGTAGAAAATATTTTTATTTTAGCTGTTGTTTTGATATGTTTTAGTATTCTCGGTGGAGTTATGATTTCTAAACTTGCCATTGACCCTTTACAAGAGTATATAGAATCTTTACAGAACCTTTCAAAAGAAACCTTGCATGAGTTAAATCTTCCAATATCTACAATCATAACAAATTCACAAATGCTACAAAAAAATATACAAAATGAAAAAGATTTAAAAAGACTCTCACGAATACAAAGTGCTTGTGGTATGCTTAGTGAGCGTTATAATGAACTAGACTATATGATAAAAAAACAGACTTCATCAAAGATAAAAGAAAGTTTTTCACTTGATGATTTAGTACAAAAAAGAGTTAATTTTTTAAAAAGTATATATCCGCAAATTGAGTTTGTTTTAGAACTTGAAAAAACACAAATTTTTAACGATTCTAAAGGTTTGTCAAAAGTCATTGACAATATTATAGATAATGGTGTAAAATACGCGCCAAATAGTAATAAATATGATATAAAATTAAAAGATAACACTCTTCATTTCCAAGATTATGGTTGTGGGATGGATGAGTTAGAACTTATACAGATTTTTGATAATTATTACCAATCTGATAAAAATATGCAAGGTTTTGGAATAGGTTTAAGTATGGTTAAAAGATTTTGTGACACACAAGATATAGAACTAAACTTCAAGTCTAAACCAGAGTATGGAACAACAGTATTATTAAAATTTAAGGATAATTAATGGAAGGAAGTTTTTTAGCTTACGCAGAAGAAGCACTTGACTATGGTGTAATGGGTATTTTAATACTTATGAGTATAGTAACGCTATGGTTATTTATAGAAAGAATGATGTTTTACAAAAGCGTACGATTTGATGATTATAATCATAGAGATGTATTAGAGATGGACTTAACTGACAATCTTGGAGTCATTAGTGCTATTGGTACTAATGCTCCTTATGTTGGACTTCTTGGAACAGTTGTAGGTATTATGATAACTTTTTATACTATGGGTGATGTTGGTGCAGTAGATGCTAAAAAAATCATGATGGGTTTAGCTTTGGCATTAAAAGCAACGGCAATGGGACTTATAGTAGCAATGCCAGCCATTGTTGCTTACACAATCACTTTGCGTAAAGTTGAGAAAATCTTAACAGCTTATGATGTAATACAAGACTCTAAAGATAATTAATAAAATGAGAAGATGTAAAAAAGTACCAAAAAAGTTTGATCAAATAAATGTAATTCCGTTTATAGATATCATGCTTGTTCTTTTAGTTATGGTTTTAACAACAGCTACTTTTATAAAGCAGGGTGTTATTCCAGTAGAACTTCCAACTGCAAAAGCTACAAAAAAAGAGGACTTAAAAAAAGAGATAAGCATCTATGTAAATGTAAAAGGTGAACTCTTTTATGAAAAAGATAAAGTTACAGCGCAAGAACTTGAAGCAAAACTATCTCAAATACCAAAAGAGCAAACAGTTGTTCTTAGAAGTGATAAAGATTCAAAATTTCAAGATTTTGTAACAGTTATGGATATTCTTAAACGCTTAAAACATGAGCAACTTTATATAGTAACAAAAGAGTAACTAATAGGCTTTATTAAGAAGTTTAAACTTTACCTCTTTTTTAACTTTTTTTTTATTTGTTAAAGTAGAAGCTTTTTCTGCTTTAAAAACTTTTTTTTCTATATCTTTTGCCTCTCTAAATAGTGTAGCTGTAATGAAAAATAAAATCATGATAACAACTATACCAACATAAAAAAGTATATAATTTCTTATATGACCTGATTCAAATGGATTTTGCATTAAAACTCTTTGCTATTTTACAAGAGGGTTTTGATTTTATTTCTAGTGAAGCAATAGTTCCATAAACCCCATCTTCTCTATTTTTAATTTTTATATCAGCTCCTAAAGCATCTGCAGCACTTTTAGCTAAAAATAGTCCTAATCCAACACCAGATTTATTTCCTTGTCTTTTGAATGGTGCAAAAAGGTCAACACTATCATCAATTCCGCAACCTTCATCAATAACTTCTATAAGTATGCCAGTTTCACATATTGAGCTCTTTAGTTTAACTGATTTTTCTTTTGGAGTAAATTTAAGAGCATTTTGCAAAAAGTTTTGTACTATTTGGTTTAAAAGGGAAACTTGAAGTGTTGTCATAAAACTATCTGGTTTAAAATCCATTTCTAGAGTTTTACCTTCATGTTCTGCTAAAAGTTTAAAGTCATTAGCTTTAGTTTTTAGTATGTTTATGAGGTCAACTTCTGTTGGTTTTTCAAGTTGTGCACCTTCTTGACGACCAATATTTAAAATATTTGAAACAATTATATTCATCTCATCAATAGTCTTTATAGTAACTTTTAGAGCATCTATATATTCTTGGGGCTCTCTTTTTTTAAGTAAAGTAACTTGACTTTTTAGTTTTATAACAGCAAGAGGAGTTTTAAGCTCATGAGCAGTTCCTATGAAAAGCTCTTTTTGGTATTTTACAAAATTTTGGATTCTTGCGATTAGATGATTTATAGTGCTACCAAGTGGTTCAAATTCTTCTGGTAACTCTTCAACTTTTATAGGTTTCATTAGATGCTCATTCATATTTGAAAGTCTTGCACTAATAGTTTGAATTGGTACAATTAACATTTTTGAAAGAGTGATAGCGTAAAGTATAACAAGTACAAAACCAACAATGTTTATGATAAATATATAGCGAAGTATTTTGTCGAGTAGTTTTTTTGTATGTGTTACTTCTTTTGTGATTTTAAGATAGCTTAGTTCTTCAAAATTAAAAGGATAAACAAGCGTTAAAAATGTACGACCATTTCTATTGCTTTCATATAAATCAATATCAAGGTTTAGTTTTTTGATTTGAATTATCTCTATTTCTATACCCAGTAAAGCATCTGAAGAGTCAGCATCTACATGAAGTAAAGATTGGTTTGTTGTAATATTTTTAGCTAACTCAAGGAGTTCTTGATGTTTTTCATCATAGATAGAGTTTTCGATATAGTAGTATAAAAATGAAGAAAAGATAAAGATAAGTGAAGCAGAAGCGATGATGAGTTGAAAAAGAAAATTTCTTCTGATACTTTTTTTTGTGAGCATTTTTTGCTTAGCTAGTCAGCCCAAGAAGGCTGATTTAAACTAACTAATCTCTTTTGGAAAGCAGAAACGGTAACCACGACGACGAACAGTTTCGATAGTTGTGATTCCTAATGGTTTATCCATCTTTTGTCGAATTTGATTAATAGCAACTTCGATTACATTTGGAGTAACTAACTCTGGTTCTTCCCAGATAGCATCTAGAAGTTGTTCTTTTGAAACGATTTGGTCACGATGACGAGCTAAGTGAGTAAGAACTTCAAAAGGTTTACCTTTAAGTTCAATGTCTTGCTCTTTGTAAGTGATTTTTTCTTCTTCAGGGTTGATAACTAAATCTTCAATTTCAATGATGTTGCTTCCACCAAAACGAAGACGAGCTTCAATACGAGCTATTAAAACATCAAAGTCAAAAGGTTTTCTGATATAGTCATCAGCACCACTTCTAAGAGCTTCTATTTCGCTTTCATTATCATCTCTTGCTGATAAAACAACAACAACTGTTTTTGGTGTATTTGTTTTAATATCACCAATAATATCAATAGAGTTTCCATCTGGAAGCATCCAATCCATTAGAACTAAATCATAGTTACGAATGTCTAAGTAGTATTCTCCATCTTTAAGAGTTTCTACAACATCACTTTGGTAACCAAATTCTTTTAGTCCCTCAGCAAGCATTTTGTTTAATGTTACTTCATCTTCTATAATAAGAATACGCATTAATTTTGTCCTATATGTGAATATTTTGGCGGAATGATAACATAATTTTAGCTTACTTTAAAGAAAAATTCAATTCTTTTTAATATGTTTTTAACTTAACTTTAAGATTTGTATTTATAGATATTGCTCACACTGACCTTACACTCGGGCAAAATTGATGGTTTTGTTATCTTTATTTTGAGCCTTTTTATAGAAGAAAATTCTTTAACTAACTTTAAATTTAGCTCTTTTATAGCGTCTTCGATGAGTAAAAACTCATTTTTTATCATAAATTTCTTAGTTATTTTAACAATTTGGGCGTAATTTATGAAATTCTTTTTATATTTATACTTGATTTTTAGATTGATAATAATATCTTGTGGAGTTACTCTTTCAAAATTTAAAATTCCAAGGATACATTGAAATTTTAAATCTTGGATGTGTATAGTCATACTCTTTTTTCTTCACCATTAAATAAACGGATAATATTTGGAATATGCTTATAAAAAAGAATAAAACAGATGAAAATTACAGGAGCATGAGCCATTTGAGGGTGGATAAAAAAGCTTGAAATTGCTAAAACTAAAACACCGCTTAGTGAAGAGATAGAAGATATCTTAATAGTTTTAGCTAAAACCACCCAAACAACGAGAGCAATAGCAGTTTCAATTGGTAGCATAAAAGCCATTACTCCCATTCCTGTTGCTATGCCTTTCCCGCCTTCAAATCCAAGATATGGACTAAAACAGTGACCGATTACTGCTAAAGTTGCGATACCCCAAAGTGTTGAGTCACTAAGATTAAAAATAAAAGTAGCAATAAGTAAAATAAAAATACCTTTAAAAGCGTCAAGAGCTAAGGTAATTGCACCTAGTTTTTTCGCCAAAGCTGGGTTTTGCTCTTTTACAACTCTGAGAACATTTGTAGCACCAATACTTCCGCTACCACTTTTCTTTACATCAACTCCAGCAAATTTTTTAGCAAGTAATAGACCAAAAGGAATACCACCAACTAGATATGCTGCGATAAAAAATTGTACATTTGTGTTAAATAAAAAATCCATATATATCCTAAAAAATAATTACGACATTTTACTATAAAATAGTTATAAATAAATAAAATTTGATATAATGGCGAAACTATAAATTAAAGGTTCGTTGTTGCAGTTTACAAATGAAGAATTAAAAGAAAAAATTAATAAATTAAAAGAAAAACTGAGCGTAACTCTTGTGGCGCATTTTTACCAAAGAGATGAAGTTTTTGATGTTGCGGACATAACTGGTGATTCGTTAGAGTTAGCTATAAGAACTAGAGATGATGACGCAGAATTTGTTGTTTTTAGTGGTGTTGGTTTTATGGGACAAAGTGTAAAAGTTTTATCTCCACATAAAAGAGTTGTCATGCCAAAAGCAGCTTGTTGTGCAATGGCTAAAATGATAGATAGCATCTACTATGATGAGTCTGTTAAGTTTATGCAAGATAATGGAATAAGCAAAGAAAATATTTTACCTATTACATATATAAACTCTAATGCTGAAGTGAAAGCGCAAGTTGGCGAGATGGGCGGTATGGTTTGTACAAGTTCAAATGCAAAAACTATAATAACAACAGCACTAAAAGAAGGTAAAAAAATCCTTTTTGTTCCAGATAGATGCTTAGGACAAAATATAGCTAATCAGATGGGATTAAAATCTTGTGTGATTGGAGATGGAACAAATCCTAGTGAAGTAGATATCGTTTGTTACAATGGTTTTTGTTCTGTTCATCAGCTCTTTACCCTCGATGATATAGTTTTTTATCGTAAAAAATATCCAGGAATTTTGATAGCAGTTCACCCTGAATGTGATCCTAGCATCTGTGATGCTTCTGATTTTGTTGGTTCAACTTCTCAGCTAATAAAATACATAACAGAGCTTCCTGAAGACCAAAAAGTTGCAGTTGGAACAGAGTTTAATATGGTAAATCGTTTAAGAGATAAAAATACTTTCGTACTTTCTTCTACAAAACCAGAGTGTCCAACTATGAATGAAACAACTTTAGAAGATGTTTATTTAACTTTAAAGTCTATCGATGATGGTGAGCCTTTAAATGAGATATTTGTAGATGCAAAAACTCAAAAATGGGCAAAAATAGCTTTAGAGAGAATGTTAGCATTATGATAGAAAAATTTGTAAAAGCGACTTTAGCAGAAGATGTTGGTCGTGGAGATTTATATGCTTTGGTGGAGCCAAGTATAGATGCTAGTGCTAAAATCATCGCAAAAAGTAGCGGGGTTATTGCTGGAGTCAAATATATAGATGTTTTAGCAAAAGTGGAAAATTTTGAGATAAATTGGCTTAAAAATGATTCTGATATTTTTGAAAAAGGTGAGGTTATTGCAACACTTGTTGGAAATTCGCATACTCTTTTAAAAGTTGAAAGAACGCTTTTAAATATGCTTTTACACGCAAGTTCCATAGCAACTCTGACAAGAAAATATGTAGATATTTTAAAGCCGTATGATGTTAAACTTTTAGATACTAGAAAAACAAGACCACAACTTAGAGTTTTTGAAAAGTATGCTACAAAAGTTGGTGGATGCATTAATCATCGTATGGGTTTAGATGATTCTTTAATGATAAAAGACACTCATCTAAAAACAATAAAAGATTTAAAAAGCTATATAAGTAAAGCAAAAAAACAGATACCATTTACAACAACAGTAGAAGTAGAAGCAGAAACTTTAGAATTAGCAAAAGAAGCGATGGACGCAAAAGCAGATATAGTGATGTGTGATAATATGACACCAGAGTTAATAAAAGAAGTAGTTAAGTTTAGAGATGAAAATTTTTCTCATATACTTTTAGAAGCGAGTGGAAATATATCACTAGATACAATAGAGTCTTATGCAAAAAGTGGAGTAGATGCCATAAGTAGTGGTTCACTAATTCATCAAGCAAATTGGATAGATTTGTCTATGAAGATGGACTAGACTTTTTGAACGAAAAAGGAACAAGTCCCTTTTCCTACGCTAACCGCTATGGTACTAAAGAAAAATCTAAAATAGATTTTTGTGTGTTAATCTAGGATATTTAAATGGCTGATGATCAAGAAAAGACAGAAGAACCCACCCCCAAAAAGATAGAGGATGCCAGAAAAGAAGGGAATGTTCCAAAATCACAAGATGCATCTGGAGTTATTACTCTTTTTATAGCTATTTTAGCTGTTTTAATGCTATTTCCATATATGGCTAATCGTGTTTTGCAATTATTTAAATATTATTTTTCACTCATTGGAACTCCATTAGATAAGCTTTTTATGATTGATATAGCAATAGTAACAGTTAGTGAGCTATTGCTTATAATTATGCCTTTAGCTATTTCAGTAGCTGTTGCTGGTATTATAGCCGCTGTGGCTCAGTTTGGTTTTCTGTTTTCTCCAGATGCAATACAACCAAAATTTAGTAAATTAGATCCGATTAAAGGTATGAAAAACTTAGTTTCTATGAAAAAAATGATAGAAGGAATAAAAATTACCTTTAAATCTTTTACAACTTTGGGAATTGGTTTTTTATTTTTCTTTATCTTTATTATGGAACTTCCTACTGTTGCTCTTTTTAGTCTAGGTGATCAGTTGGACTGGTTAAAAGATAAGGCAATTATTTTAGCATTTGTGATGCTCTTTATCATTTTCATCTTTGCATTAATTGACATTATTATTGTTAGAAAACAGTATTTTGATGGTTTGAAAATGAGTAAACAAGAAATAAAAGATGAGATGAAAAATATGGAAGGAGATCCATTAATAAAAGGTAAAATTCGACAAAAACAGATGGAACTTTCAAGACAAAGAATGATGGCAGAAGTTCCTAATGCTGATGTTATTATAACAAATCCAACTCACTATGCAGTGGCTTTAAAATATGAGGAAAGTAAACGGGCTCCAACTGTTGTAGCCAAAGGTATGGACAATATAGCACAACAGATAAAAAAAGTTGCAAGAGAGAATGGTGTTCATATAGTTCAAAATCCTCCATTAGCAAGAAGTTTATACTCTGAGGTAGATATAGATAAACCAATTCCTGAAGAGTTATTCGCGGCAGTAGCAGAAGTATTGGCTTATGTTTATAAGATGAATCAAAAATAGTGTACAATCACAAAATAATGAATGATATATTAAAAAAAATAGTTGAAGCTAAACATATAGTCATTTTATCAAATATAGATAATATTGCTGGTGCTAGTGCTTTATATACGCATATAATAAGACTACACAAAAAAGTATCACTTGTTTGTAGAGAGAAAAATTGTAATAAAGAGTTTAATTTAAAGTACTCATTTTTACCTTGGTTTGATAAAATAAAAGATTTTAAACCAGCATCTGCTGATTGTGTAATCGAGTTTGATAATAGTTGTGTGTCCTTGTATGAGTATTTTCAAAAAAGTAATATGAAGATAAACTCTAAAATGGCGACAGCCCTTTACTCAGGGCTTTTACAAGAGAGTGAGAGCTTTACAAACAAGATAGTAAATGGCACAATTTTTGCTATGGCTAAAGAGTTGATAGAGTGTGGTGCCCAGATAGAAATATGCAGTAAATACATGCTAAAAACAAGCACCTTATCTTCTCTTAGATTAAAGTCTAAAATGCTAGGAGAGTTTCTTTTAGAAGATGAAGCAAAAGTAGCTGTATTTAGTTTAAGTAGTGAAGATTTAAAAGCAAGTGGAGCAAGAGTTCAGGATTGTGATGAGGTTTTAAAAGAGTCTTTAAAACTTCCAACTGTTGAGATGGCTGTTCTTTTAGATATAGATAACAAGTATGAAATGATAAAAATAATAAGTAAGGAAATATAGTTTGAGAAGAAAAAAAGGTAATTCATCAGTATCAAGTATTGCGATACTAGTGTTGTTGATAGTAGGTGCAGTATTTGTTTATACATCTGAGATGTTTGAGAGAGAAGTTCCAAAAATAAGTTTAAATTCTAATGGATATTGGAATCTTAAAAAACCGCTTCAAGTTGATATTAGTGATTTAAGTGGTATTAAGTCTTATAGTATAGTTTTAAAAAGTACGAGTGGTGAAAATATATTGCATAACGAGAAGTTTATTGATATTAAGTCTTCACTCTTAGTAAACATAAATCCACCAAGAAGTGCTTATGCTATGAAAGATAAAACTATAAAAATTATAGTTAAAGTAACAGATGCAAGTAAATGGAACTTTTTAAAAGGTAATACTGTAACAAAAGAGTTTACTCTTAAAATAGATAAAAAAAGACCAAAATTAGAAATAATTTCTCATTCTTATAAAATTAAAAAAGGTGGAGCGGCACTTGTTATTTTTAAAGTAAGTGATGATAATTTAAAAGAATTTTATATTAAAACAAATTTTGGTAAAAAGTTTAAGGCACAACCATTTTACAAAGATGGATATTATATCTCCCTTTTAGCGTGGCCAGTAACTAGTAAAAACTTTAAAGCAACTATCATAGCAAATGATTATGCGAATAACAATGCGAAAATGTATATACCACTTTTTCTAAAACAGAAAAAGTATAAAGTATCGAAGATTAAACTTAGTGATAGTTTTTTAAAAGGCAAAATTGCTGAACTTGGAGAGGAGTTTTCCGAAACTCAAGGAGTAGAAAATCTTTTAGAACAATTTAAGATTATAAATGAACAAATTAGAGCTAAAAATGAAAAACTAATCCATGACATTACTTCTAAAGTTTCTGATGACATGATAAGTAATTTTAAAATAAATAAAATGTATCCACTAAAAAATGCAGCAATAGTTGCTTCATTTGGAGATCACAGAAAGTATTCTTATAATGGATCTTATGTTAGTGAATCATACCACCTAGGTTTGGATATGGCAAGTAATGCTCAGGCGCAAATAAAACCACAAAATGGTGGAGAAGTTGTGTATTCTGATTATAATGGAATCTATGGGAATATGCCTATAATAGATCATGGATTAGGACTTTATACTTTATATGGACATTGTTCAGCTGTTCAAATTACATTAGGTGATGAAGTGATTGATGAAGAACATATAGCAAATACAGGTAAAAGTGGTTACGCTATGGGAGATCATTTGCATTTTGGTGTTTTAATACAAGGCATTGAAGTTCGTCCAGCAGAGTGGATGGATGAAACATGGATGCAGTTAAATATAAATGACATTATAAAAAATGCAAAAAATATTATAGATTCAGGAGAATAATAATATGTATCAAACTACTATAAAAAAAGCTGTTGAATTAGTGGGTATTGGATTACATAAAGGTATTCCTGTTCGTTTAAGACTTGAACCATTAGAATCAAATAGTGGTATAGTTTTTTATAGAAGTGATATTGATGTTGCTATACCTTTAATACCCCAAAATGTTGTAGATACAAAAATGGCAACAGTAATTGGTAAAAATGGTACAGTCATCTCTACTATTGAGCATCTTTTATCAGCAGTATATGCTTATGGAATTGATAATTTAAAAGTAATTGTAGACGCTGATGAGGTTCCTGTTATGGATGGAAGCAGTGCTAGTTACTGTATGCTTTTAGATGAAGCTGGAATCGCAGAGTTAGATAAACCTAAAAAAGTGATGAAAATTAAAAAAGAAGTTATCGTTCAAGAGGGAGAAAAGTATGTGAAACTTTCTCCTTCTCCTGATTTAAACTATAGATTTACTATTAAATTTCCTCACCCTGTAATAAATAAACAAGAGTATGCGTTACATTTAACAAAAGAAAATTATAAAAATGAAATCGCAAGAGCAAGAACTTTTGGTTTTTTACATGAAGTTCAATATTTGCGTTCAAAAGGTTTAGCTCTTGGTGGCTCTTTAGAAAATGCAATAGTCCTTGATGATAAAAAGATTTTAAATCCTGAAGGACTTAGGTTTCCTGATGAATTTGTAAGACATAAAATCCTAGATGCTATTGGTGATATGTCTTTAATAGGTATGAATTTTGTAGGAAATTATGAAGCCATGGCAGGAAGTCATGATTTAAACCATAAACTAACTCTTGAACTTTTAAAAAGTCCTGAGAATTACGAAGTAGTAGAGCTTGTTGGTGAAAAAACTCAGGAGTTAGAAAAAGCATATGCTTAAAGAAGTAGAAGTTGTTTTAGTTGCTTTATCTTCACCGATACAAATAGGCATATATGAAAACTCTAAACTTATCAAACTAATCAAAAGTGATGAAAAAAGTTCAGAAGTTTTACCAACACTATATAGAGAAATGTTTAATAGTTATAATGTGAAAACTCTTTTTTATGCTAATGGACCAGGTAGTTTTATGGCAATAAAAATTTCATATATATTTTTAAAATCACTTAGTATTTTAAAAAATATACCACTTTTCGCAACAGATGCTTTTTATTTTAATAATAATCAACCAATAAAAGCGATTGGAAAGCTATTTTTTGTTAAAATTTCTTCAGAAATAAAAACTTTAAAATTAGAAATGGCACCAAGTATGGAATTTAAGCTTCCTGATGTGCTTGATTATAATGAGTTTAGCACAACAAGCACTCCTGCTTACAATATAGGAGCTGTTGGATAGGAATATAATTGACAATAAGTGTACCAGCAACAAGCGCAAATCTAGGTCCGGGTTTTGATTCTTTAGGTTTAGCAGTAGATATGAGAAATAAAGTTGAATTTCATCCATCGAAATTTTTTAGTGTAAATATTAAAGGTGAGGGTGAAAATAACCCAAGACTTAAGGGCAATAACCTTTTTGTAAGTATCTTCAATGACCATTATGCAAGATTGACTCAAAAAAAACAAAATTTTAAGTTTACTTTTTATAACCAAATTCCAATCTCAAGAGGACTTGGAAGTTCATCTGCGGTAATAGTAAGTGCTATAGCAAGTGCTCATGAAGCGGCTGGTATTAGAGTTAGTAAAAGAAGAATTTTAAACCATGCATTAGTTTATGAATCGCATCCTGATAATATAACTCCAGCTGTTATGGGTGGTTTTAATGCTGCAACGGTTGAGAAAAATAAAGTATTTTCACAAAGAAAACACCTTCCATCATATTTAAAGGCGATAGTTGCGATACCAAATAAGCCAATAAACACTTCAAAAGCAAGGACTCTTTTACCTAAATCATATTCTAAAGAAAATGCAATTTACAATTTATCTCACACCGCTTTAACTGTTGGAACTTTTTTCAATGAAGATTGGGAGATGTTAAAGTTGGCCGCTCAAGATAGATTTCACCAAAAAGCAAGAATGAAAGTTTTACCAGAACTATTTTCAGTTCAAAAAATTGCATATGAGGCGGGAGCTTTAATGAGTACGCTTTCAGGGAGTGGTTCAACCTTTTTTTCCATGAGTTATGATGAAGATTCAGCAGCAATTGCAAACAAATTAAAGCAAAAATTTCCAGATTTTGAAGTGAAAATTTTAGACTTTGATAATAATGGGTTAATTATAGAGCGCTAAGCTCTATTAAATCAAGTAAGTTTTAGATATAATGGCGAAAAATTTTAAACAACCTCTTCGAATGTGTATTTCTTGTAGAGAGAGAGAAGAACAAAGTAAGCTACTAAGACTTCAATGTATTGAAGGTTCATTAGAGTTACATTCTGGCATTGGAAGAAGTTTTTATTTATGCGAAAACTGCATTTTGAATGAAAAAAAAGTTTTAAAAGCACTTATGCGTCAATGCAAAAGTGGAGATAGAAATAAATTTACGACCAAACTAAAGGAGATCATCACTGATGATAGAAAAAGTTAAAGTACACGAAATTGCAAAAGAGCTAGGTATAGCTTCTAAAGATGTTCTAAAAAAAGCCACAGATATGGGTCTTGAAGTAAAATCTGCACAAAGTACAGTTACTATGGAACAAGCTGAAGGATTGGCAAACTTTATTATGAATGGTGAAGTGCCTTCTGCGCCAACAAAGCCTGCTGCAAAAGTCAAAAGTGATACTCCTAAAAAAGAAGAACCTAAGCAAGAAGAGGTGATACAGGAAACTGTCCAAGAGAAACCTGTTAAAGAAAAAGAAGAAGTTGTTAAGGAAGAAAAAGTTACTCAAGAAGTTTCAAAAAAAGAAGAAACTAAAGAGCCTGAAGCTACAGACAAAGATGTTAAAGTAGAAGTTAAAAAAGAAGTAGTAGAGAAAAAAAGCTCTATTAGAATAATCTCTCCATTGGCTCATGGTAAGATTAAACGATCTGGATTAAAGATTGTAAAAAAGAAAAGACCTAAGGTAGAAGAAAACTATAATCTTCCTCAAAAACAAACAACAGTATCTTCTTATGGAAAAATGAGTGATGAAGTTTTAAAAGAATTAGCTCAAAAGAAAAAATCAAGACAGGGTTCAAGTTCTAATGCTAAAAAGCAAGAACAAGGTAGAAGAATGGATATCTTTGGTGGTGCAATGAATGATGTATCTATGGATATGGATGATCAAGTAACTCTTCTTGATTTAAACTCAACTGAAAGAGCACCTCTTCCTGTAGAAGAACCAAGAAGACCTAGACAACCAAGACCAGCTGGTAGAAATGCTAACAAAAAGCAAGCTCCTCGTGGTAGAAGAGTTTCTCGTGATAAAAGAAAAAAATATGCAAAAGTAACACAAGTAGATGAAGTTGTAACTCATGTGGAAATTCCTGAAGATATTCGTGTTTATGAATTTGCAGAAGCTTTAAATAGACCAATATCAGACATCATAAAAGTTCTTTTTGACCTTGGTATGATGATGACTAAAAATAATTTTTTAGGAAATGATGAAATTGAAATTTTAAGTGAAGAGTTTGAAGTTGAAGTGACAATCATTGATCCTAAAGATGAGTTTACTCAAGAAGTTGAAGATATTGAGAATGATCCAGATGCAACTCCAAGAGCTCCAATCATTACAATCATGGGTCATGTTGATCATGGTAAAACTTCACTCCTAGATGCTATTCGTGAAGCAAAAGTAACAGAGGGCGAAGCTGGTGGAATAACTCAGCATATTGGTGCTTATACTGTTCATCAAAAAGGTCAAGCAATAACATTTATAGATACCCCAGGTCACGCAGCTTTTGGTTCTATGCGTAAAAGAGGTACAGCGATTACAGATATTATTGTTATAGTTGTTGCAGCTGATGATGGTGTTAAACCACAAACTCTTGAAGTTATTAAATTGGCTCAAGATTCAGGTTCTCCGATTATAGTTGCACTAAATAAGATGGATAAAGAAACAGCTCAACCAGATATGGTCAAAGGTCAGATGGCTGAACATGGCATCAACCCTGTTGACTGGGGTGGAGATGTTGAGTTTATTCCTGTATCTGCTAAAAGTGGTTTAGGTATAAATGATTTACTTGAAAACATTATTACAACTGCTGAAATTTTAGAGTTAAAAGCAAATGAAAATGCACTAGCAAAAGCTGCTGTTGTTGAATCTTCGTTAGAAAAAGGTCGTGGTCCAGTTGCAACGGTAATCGTTCAAAATGGTACACTTAAAGTTGGTGATTATGTTGTCTGTGGTGCTGCGTATGGTCGTATAAAAGCACTTATTGATGAAAATAACAAACAAATCAAAACTCTTAAACCAAGTCATACTGCTGTTGTTGCTGGACTAAATATTGTTCCAGCTGCTGGAGAGATTATGACTGCAATGGAGTCTGAAAAAGAAGCTAAAGCATATGCATTAAAAAGACATGAGTATGATAGACATAAAGAACTTTCAATAAGCACTAAATCTTCACTAGAAGATATGACAGCAATGATTGCAGAGGGCAAACTTAAGTCACTTAAAATTGTTCTTAAAACTGATGTTCATGGTACACTTGAAGCTATTAAATCATCTTTAACGGAACTTAGAAATGATGAAGTTAAGGTTAATATTATCTCTGCAGGAGTTGGTGGAATTACAGAAAATGATGTTGAATTAGTTAATAATTCTGAAAACTGTGTTCTTCTTGGTTTTAATGTTCGTCCAACAGGTGTTGTAAAAGCATCTGCAAAACAAAAAAGTGTTGAGATTAAGACTTACTCAATTATTTATCAACTGATTGATGATATTACTGGAATGCTTACAGGAATGATGGCTCCAAAATATACTGAAGAAAATACAGGTCAAGCTGAAGTTAGAGAAGTATTTAAAATTCCTAAAGGTGTTGTCGCTGGTTCTGTTGTTGTTGATGGAAGACTTATCCGTGGTGGAATGGTTCGTGTTATTCGTGATGGTGTTGTTCATTATGAAGGTGAACTTACTTCACTTAAACGCTTTAAAGATGATGTTGAAGAGATTGGTAATGGTTATGAATGTGGTGTTGTTATTAGTGGATATGATGATGTTATACCAGGCGATATTCTTGAAACATTCAGAAAAGTTGAACAAACAGTATCGTTATAAGGGAGAAATTCATTGAATAACGAAGCTGAAATAAAAATAAAAAGAACAGAGTCTATTCTTTTAGAGTTGATTCCAGAAGCACTAGGTCAGTTAAATGACAATAGGCTTCATGACTTAGATATAGTTGAAGTAAAATGTTCTCGTGGTAGAAGTGATGCAAAAGTTTATATAAATCCGTCTTCATATAGTGAATCTGATAAAAATACTTACCTTAGACAACTTAGAAAAGCTTCTCCAATAGTTGAAAATTTTTGTTTAAAAGATCAAGGTTGGTATAGATGCCCAAAACTGACTTTTGAGTTTGATAAACAGTTTGCAAAGTCACAAAATATAGAAGAATTATTTAAAAAAATTGCAAAGGATTCATAATGAGTTTAGAAAGTGATATTAAATCGTTAGTTATTTCAGTAGATTTAGAACTATATGATACTGCAGTAGTTAGTGAAAATGATGAAACTATTTTTCGTGTAAGCGTGATGTCTAGTGAAATAACAGATGGTAAAAGAGTAGGGGTAAGTTTAGATACTTGTGTAGAACTTACGCATCTTATCTCTCCACTACTTGATGTTACTCCTCCAGTTTCTGGTGATTATAGACTTGAAGTAGGGACTGCTGGGATTGAAAGAAAACTCTCTTCATTAAACAATTTTAAAAAATCTATTGGTGAGAAAGTATCAATTTATACTACGAAAAAAGAAAAAGTAAGAGGTCTTTTAGCTAAGGTTGAAAGCTCTAAAATATTTGTTGAAGTAGAAAATGAAACAGTAGAGTTAGAGTTTAACGATATCTCTAAAGCTAAAACTTACTTTGAATGGTAATAGACTCTAACTTTTTTATGAGTCTTGCTCTTAAAGAGGCTTGGAAATATCAAGGTTTAACTTATCCTAATCCTGCTGTTGGTTGTACGATAGTTGGGAAAAATAACGAACTTTTAGCAATACAAGCACACCAAAAATCAGGTTTCCCACATGCTGAAGTTATGGCTTTAAGAGATGCCTATATAAATCTAACTAATGATGATAAAATTTCAAATATTACTTCATCAAAAGAAATCCATACTTATCTTTTAAGTAATCATAAAAACTGCTTTAAAAATATAAGTTTATATACTACCCTAGAGCCATGCTCCCATATTGGAAAAACACCATCTTGTGCATCTTTAATTTCTAGTCTTGGTATAAAGAAAGTATATGTAGGCTTTAACGATATTAACAAAGAAGCATCTGGTGGTAATGATATTTTGCAAAAAAATGGAGTTGAAGTCGTAACTTCTATAATGCAAAAAGAATGTGAAGAATTGATTCAACCTTTTAATAAATGGCAAAAAGAAAATTTTGTATTTTTTAAATGGGCACAAAGACTAGATGCTTCAATGGATGGCGGTCAAATTAGTTGTGAAAAATCTAGAATTAATGTACATGCGATGAGAAATGTATGTGATTTACTTGTTATTGGCGGTAATACTGTTAGGATGGATAGACCTCGTTTAGATGCTAGACTCGTAAATGGAAAAGCACCAGATATATTAATAATTTCAAGAGAAAAAGAATTTGATAAAACTATTCCTTTATTTGATGTAGGAAAAAGAAAAGTAACAATAGCAGATAACTTTTCACTTTTAAAACAATACAAAAATATTATGATAGAAGGTAGCTCAAATATGCTTGAACTATGTAAAGAAGAGGTTGATTATCATTTATGTTATATATCTCCCACTATGAGTAGTAATTCAAGCTTTAATAGTAATGAGTATAAATTTAAAATTTTAAATCTATGTCAAGTTGAGAAAGATATAATTATGTGGATGAAAAGGGAATCATAAAATATGCAAAAAGAAGAAAAACAAAGTAAAATTGTATCGATGTTTGATGACATCGCCCCAACTTATGACAGGGCAAATCGTGTAATGAGCATGGGAGTAGATAAGTCTTGGAGAAGAAAAGCATGTGATTTATCATATGAATTTTATGCAAAAGATTCACTTGATAAAATTGTAGATATCGCTTGTGGAACTGGTGATATGATGGATTTTTGGAGAAGTAGAGCTGAAGTAAATGGCATCGCAATTGGTGAAATTATTGGTGTTGACCCATCTGTTGGTATGCTTGATGTAGCAAAGAAAAAATATCCTAAATTTAATTACCATATTGCACAAGCCACTAAAATTCCACTCCAAGATGCTAGTGCAGATATTTTAAGCATAACTTACGGTATAAGAAATGTGGTTCAAAGAGAAGAAGCTTTAATAGAGTTTAACAGAGTTTTAAAGAAAGATGGACTTGTAGTAATATTAGAATTTATGAAAAATGAAAATCCTTCAACACTTGGCAAAGTTAGAGATTTTTATATGAATAAAGTTTTACCAAAAGTAGGTGGGGCAATAAGTAAAAATTTAGAAGCTTATGAATACTTACCAAATTCAATAGAAGATTTTTCAACAGTAGAAAATATGCAAAAAGAACTAGAAAATACAGGTTTTGAGATGCTTTATACAAAAAGTTTTTCTATGGATATCTCAACTCTTCTTATTGCTAGAAAAAAATAGGAACTAAGACTTTGTACACACTTAGTGTATCTTCTTTAAATGAGCAGATTAAAGCACTTTTAGAGAGTAGTTTTACTCGTGTTTATGTTGAGGGGGAATTATCTCGTATAACTTTTCACAGTAGCGGACATATATATTTTACTTTAAAAGATTCTTCATCATCTCTAAGTGGGGTAATGTTTAGAGGAAATGCTTCTAAGCTCAAGTTTAACTTAGAAGAGGGTATGAAAGTTGTACTTGATGGAGCTATAACACTTTATAAGCCTCGTGGAACTTACCAAATCAATTGTTTTGATATACAGCCCTCAGGTCAAGGTGCTTTAGCCTTAGCCTATGAGCAGTTAAAGAAAAAACTTTTTGCCCAAGGTTATTTTGAGCAAAGCATAAAAAAACAAATTCCAAAATTTCCTTCAAAAATAGCACTTATAACATCAGCATCTGGAGCAGCACTTCAAGATATGTTACGAATAGCAAATCAAAGATATCGAGCTTTGGAGATAGATATTTATGATGTATTAGTTCAAGGAGATGGTGCTTGTAAAGCAATATCAGATGCTATTATTATTGCTGATACTAAAAAATATGATTTTATCGTTATAGGTCGTGGTGGTGGGAGCATAGAGGATTTGTGGGCATTTAATGAAGAGATTGTAGCAGATGCAATTTTTAAAGCCACAACACCAATAGTTTCAGCAGTTGGACATGAAATAGATAATCTTATAAGTGATGATGTTGCAGATTTAAGAGCGCCTACCCCTAGTGCTGCCATGCAGATGTGTTTGCCAGATACAAATGAACTTCTACAAAATTTAGATTCTATTTCATCTCAATATTCACAAGTGATTTCTCAAAAAATATCAAATTCAAAAGCTGAAATTTCACATCTATTTGAGTTATATGCTGGACATTCAATGGAAAAAAAACTAGAGTATAAGATGCAAGAAATAAAAGTCTTAAAAAACTCTTTTTCTCATGCTATTGATATGAGAATAAATATTGCTCAAAATCAACTAAAGAGTCTTGAAACTATGTTAAAATCCAACCATCCAAAATTCAAAAATAAAAAAGGTTTTGCACAAGTATCAAAAAATTCAAAAATTATTGATATAGCTACTCTTGAACTTGGAGATGATTTTGAAGTTCAGAGTGATGAAATATTTTTAAGTGCAAAAGTAATAAAAAAGGAAAAGATATGAGTTACCCAAAGTTTTATGATGAAGTTCAAAGTATCAAAGTTAAAGACCCTCTGTCAGCGGTTTTAGGTGCATTTTCAGGTGGAGAATATGAGTTTAATTATATAGATGCTGTAAAATCAGCTGGACATAGTTGCCCGACTGTTGCAGGTGCTTATCTTATCACTGCTGAGGCATTAAAGACACTTTATAGCGGAGAAACTGTAATCCGTGGAAATATCAAAGTAGAGTTTAAAGAGGACTTAGAAGATGGTGTTGCTGGTGTAATTAGTAATGTTGTTTCTCAAATCACAGGAGCAACTGATAAAAGTGGTTTTAAAGGATTAGCAGGAAAATTTGCTAGACACTCTTTGATGGACTTTAAATCAAATATTAGCTCTAGTGCTAGATTTACAAGAATAGATAATGGTAAAAGCGTAGATGTTTTTTATGACCCATCTTCTGTAATGCCAAGCCCAGATATGCAACCCTTAATGCAAAAAATGATGTCGGGGAATGCTAATCCTTTAGAGATAAAAGAGTTTGGAGAATTATGGCAAGATAGAGTTGCGAGAATTTTTAAAAATACAAATAATGTTATAAAAATAGTAGAGTTATAATCTCTACTATTTTAAGATTAAACTAGGAAAATAAGTATGAAGTGTCACTGCTGTTTGAGCAGATAGTTTCTTCATTATTTTATCAAACTTATCTTCTTTGTTCCAAATTGGATTTGTTACTCCACTAAGATTTATAAGTTTTATCTTTGCGTCATACTTTACACCTAGTGCATCAATTAAACCTACTTCTTTGGCTTGAGATGCTGTAAAAATATGAGCGTTTGCAAACTGTTCTCTTTTTTTGATGTCAAGTCCTCTTGCATCTGCAACATCTTTTGTAAACATGTCATAAGTTCCTTGAATAACTTTGTTTAATTCGTTTACTTCATAAGGTTTCCACTCTCTGTTTGGAGTTCCTATTTGTTTATATTTTCCAGCTTGAACACTTTGGGAAGATATACCAATCTTTCTCATTAGTTCACTAACATCAGCACCTTGCATAATGACACCGATGCTCCCAACCATAGACCCTGGATTTACAACAATTTCATCTGCCCAGATGCTAGCATAGTAACTCCCACTTGCAATAGTTCCCGCAGCATAAACAACAACAGGTTTTTTCTCTTTTAATCTTTTTATGGCGTATGCGATTTCAATAGAAGGCGCAACTGCTCCACCAGGAGAATCTACTACAAGTAAAACCCCTTTTATATCTTTGTTTATAGTTGCGTCATCTATCTGTTGTAAAACCTCTGAAACTTCCATTATTGGACCAACTAGATTGATTTGCTGTAAGTTATGTGTTGTAAAATTTTCATCACTTGAAGGAGCAAAGATTAAAAATAGTATGAGTATAAATATCATAGCCTTGAAATGATTTTGAATAAAACTCATTGTTGCTGTTATTGGTGAGAATAATTTTTTAATAAATTGCATTAGTTGCCTTTTTCTAGTTTTCCATTTATGAAAACTTTTGAGATATTATAACTATTAAGTATTAAATGAATGGCTAACTCGTCAGTTGGTTTTTCTTCTAAGTCAACTATAAGCATATCAGCATTTTTCCCCTCTTTTATCTCACCTGTGTTTAATCCAAGAGCATCTGCTGCATCTTTTGTTACTCCGTTTATTAGTGCCTTTGCAAAACTTAAAAGAGGCGCATCACTATGCATAAAAAGAGATATTTTCATCTCTTCAAAAAGGTCTAGTTTATAGTTTGAACTCAGTCCATCAGTTGCAACAATCCATCTAATTTTTTTATCGTTTAATTCTTTTATATTTAAAGTGCCATTACCTAAAAGTCTATTAGAGATTGGACAGTGAATAATTGTATGTCCATTTGAAGCGATACTATTTAACTCTTCTTCATTTGCTTTTATAACATGAGTGAACAAAGTATTTTTTGAGTTGAAGTATTCTAAAAATTCTTTTGAATCACTGACAGAATTATGCTGATTTAGAAGTTCTTTAAAAAACTTTTTAAAGTCGCCATCACTCTTATCAAGCCAATTTCTCTCAGCGTCACTTTCCATAAAATGAGCAGTTAATTTTAGGTTTTCTTCTTTTGCAATTTTAAGAGCTTTTTGTATTAAAATAGGGTGAACAGAGTAAGGAGAATGAATGGCAATAGCAGGATAAAAACCATCTTTATTTACAGCCTTAGAAGCATCTAATCTAGTGCTGAAATCTGTAAAAAGTGCATCTGCCATGTTTGCTTGAGAGCCTATAAGTTCATTAAAAAAGATAACATTTTGCTTAGCGTCTATACAACCTTGTAAGTCCATTCCATAAGAACTTATCGCTCCAAAAGTTGTGATTCCTGAGTTAAGCATAGCATCTATTGCTTTTGTCATACACTTTGTATCACAGTTATTTACAAGCTCTTCTCTATTTTCAATAACGCTATAAAGCCAAGTCATAAAATCACCATATCTAAGGTTAGTTCTATTGGCACTAAACTCTAGATGCACATGAGCATTTATAAGCCCTGGCATTAAAAGAGAGTTCTTTTTTAAAGTTGTTACTTTTGCATCTGGATATTCTTTTTTTAACTGATCAAGTGGAGCAATTCTATGTATTGTTTTGTCAAAAGCTACTGAGAGATTTTGAAGTAAAGCATCTGGGCTTAATATGTAGTTTGGAGTTATAATTTGCATATTGTAATCTTTTATCTGAAATTTAAAATAGATTATGCTATTTTTAGATAAAATAACTCCTTAAAAGATTTAAAAAAGGTAATAAATGAAAATAGCTGTTATACAAGGTCCAAACTTAAATATGTTAGGTGTTCGTGAGCAACAAATTTATGGTCCAATGAAATTGGAACAAATTCATTCACAAATGAAAGATTTTGCTGGTCAAAATAATTTGGAAGTAGAATTTTTTCAAAGTAATCTTGAAGGTGAAATAGTAGATAGAATTCAAGAATGTTATGGTGAGGTAGATGGTATAATTATCAATGCAGCTGCATATACACATACTTCTATCGCAATAAGAGATGCTATTTCTGCTGTTGGAATTCCAGCGATTGAAGTGCATATCAGTAATATTCACCGTCGTGAAGATTTTAGAAAAGAAAATATGATTGCACCTGTTTGTACATCATCAATCATAGGTTTTGGTCCTTTTGGTTATCACCTAGCAATGATGGGAATGTTGCAAATTATGAGTGAGATGAAAGCTGCTCAAGAGATGCAATCACAAACTCCACAAACAGCAGAGTAATCTGCGTAGTATGGATATAAAGCGTAGGCTAAATGAAAATTTAACAATTTTTAAAAGTTTGCGTTTTCCATTTAAATGTAAGAAGAAAAGTTTTAACAGATATAAAGTGACTGTTGGAATAGGTGGTAATGTTGGAGATGTTAAACGAAGGTTTGAACATCTTTTTGTAAATTTAAAAAAAGATAAAAGAATTGAACTCTTACAAACATCATTGATTTTGAAAAATCCTCCTTTTGGTTTTGAAGCCCAAGATGATTTTTTTAATTCAATAATTGTGTTACAAGTTAATATGCAACCTTTAGTTTTTTTAAGATATTTGCATAGTATAGAGAATAAATTTGCTCGCAAAAGAAGTTTTGCTAATGCTCCAAGGACTTTAGATTTGGATATTATATTTTTTGACAACAGAATTGTTAAAACCAATAGATTGGTAATTCCTCATGCACAATGGGCAAAAAGAGATAGCGTAGTTATTCCCCTAGAAGGTTTAAAATGAAAATACTTACATTTACTGGTTCTTCTCCCTCCGAAGCTTTAAAAAAAGCAAAATTGGAGATAGGGGATGAAGGTTTACTAATAGAAACACGAGAAATCAGAAAAAAGGCCTTAGGAAAACCAGCTCTATTTGAGATCGTAATTGGTATAGATGGAAATGATATAAAGGCTACATATACAAACAGAGCCAAACCTCTACAAGAACAAAGACCACTAAAGCAAGAGAGTGAAGATATTTTGTTTGATATATCTAATGCTGCAACTCAAATATCAAAAATAGCAAATGTAACTGACCCTCTTTATGAATATAATCCTGTTAAACCAACTCCGAGATTAAGTGAACCAAAAGAACTTAAAGAGATAAAAGCTGAAATAAATAAACTAGGCGATAAAGTAAAAATCATTCAAAATATGTTTTGGGATGAAAAATCACCAGATTTAGAGAGTCAAATACCTTCAGAGTTTGCTGAGATATATAGATTGGCATCTAAGAGTGGTATGGACAGAGAACATCTAGACGATATAATGAAAATAACATTAGAGCATATGCCATTAAAAATGAGAGAAAATTCTAGTACAGTTAAGAGATATTTTCAAACACTTCTTAGAAAAATGATACCAATAAGAAGAGAGAGTACGCCAAGCGTTGGCTCTAAAAAGGTAATCATGCTAGTTGGACCGACAGGAGTTGGGAAAACAACTTCTATCGCAAAATTGGCAGCGAGATATTCGTACTTGTTGGAAAAAAACTACAAGGTTGGACTTGTTGTATTAGATACTTATCGTATTGGTGCGGTTGAACAGTTAATGCAGTATGCAAGAATGATGAAGCTAGGAATTGAAACAGTTGTTGATCCTCCAGAATTTTCAACTGCTCTAAATTCTCTTAGATATTGTGATTACATTCTCATAGATACTATGGGTTCAAGTCCTTATGATAAAGGCAAAATAGAAAAAATATATGAATGTCTAGATGCCAATGACACAGAGTATGAAGTTGATGTAGTTTTAGTAATGCCGAGTTCCATTAAATATGAAGATTTAAAAGTCACATATGAAAACTTTTCTAGTTTAAATATCGATACTATTATATTTACTAAGCTTGATGAAACAACAGGTTTTGGAAATATTTTTTCACTTGTGTATGAAACAAGAAAACCGATAAGTTATTTTTCAGTTGGACAAGAAGTACCAGAAGATTTAGTAAATGCAAGTAGCGATTTTTTAGTGGATTGTCTTCTAAATGGTTTTAACAGGAGCAAAGCATAATGGGACATCAAGCCGAAAAACTCGAAGAACTTGTAGCATCTAAGGCTAAAAAGGTAAATAAAAAAGCAAAAAAAACTAGATTTATTGCTATAACTAGTGGCAAAGGTGGGGTTGGGAAAAGTACAATTAGTTCTAATCTTGCTTATGTCTTGGCTCAAAGTGGACTAAATGTTGGAATCTTTGATGCCGATATTGGTTTAGCAAATTTAGATGTAATGTTTAATGTTAAAATCAAAAAAAATATTTTACATGTTCTTAAAGGCGAAGCAACAGTATCAGACATATTGATTCCTATAACAAGAAATCTTATTCTCATACCAGGTGAGAGTGGTGATGAAATCATTAAATATGCAGATGCTGCACTTTTTAAAAGGTTTATGGAAGAAGCACAAGTTCTTGATAAGCTTGATGTTATGATAATAGATACAGGAGCAGGAATAGGTGAGCATATTCAGATGTTTTTAAATGCTGCTGATGATGTTATAGTTGTTACAGTACCAGACCCAGCAGCCATCACAGATGCTTATGCAACTATAAAAACAGTTGCAACACTTAGAAATGATATTGGTTTAATAATGAATCAAGTCAAAAATGAGAAAGAAGCAAATGCAGTTTTTGATAAAATAAGTAAGGTCGCTTTGGCAAATATTGGAGAAAATTTAAACCTTCAACTCATTGGTAAAATAAATAGTGATGTTAAAATATCATCATCAGTCAAGCGACGAGAACTTTTTTGTGTTACGCATCCTTCGTCGATTTCTTTTACAGACATAACAAAGATTGCAAATAAGATAATAAGTAAATTGGAACGAAATGTGCTAGTAACTCCTAATGAAAGTGGGTTGACAGGGCTTTTTAAACGCCTAATGGAGCATTTTTAATAATTGTGAATAGTTATATTTTGGGGTACATGGATGTTAGGTGAAAACTTTGTATATTTTTTTACAGTTCAAGGCTTTTTTGTCGGAATAATATTTGGCATATTAAAATCATTTGATGCTGAAGGTCTACTCGTATATACTTTTTTTATAACAACTTTTTTCTATCTTTTTGCTCATATTATAGTTGCCTTTTATTTTAGAACAATCACAGCAAAAGCATATTTTTTCCCAAAAGATGAGCATGAATTAGACTTGGATATATTTGTAAAAGAGATAAACAAAAGAGAAAAGTTAATCGATTCAGTATGTAAAATAACAAAGGCTGCTGTAAAAATTAATGCACAAGAAATGCCAGGACAAAAATCATGATAGCGGCTTATACTCAAGATATAAAACATAAAGAAGATGAGTTGGCTTTACAATATTTACCTGCAGTAAAAGCAATGGCGTTTAGGTTAAAAGAACGACTTCCTAGTTCTATAGACTATATGGATTTATCAGCTATTGGGACTGAAGAACTTATAAAATTGGCAAGAAGATATGATGAAAAGTTAAATGATTCTTTTTGGGGATATGCTAAAAAAAGAGTTTACGGTGCGATGCTTGACTATCTAAGAAGTTTAGATATTTTATCTCGTGCTAGTAGAAAACTTGTAAAAGCGATTGACTATGCTGTTGAAGAATATAGACTTACCAATGAAGATGAGCCAACAGATGCCCAGCTTGCTGTTATCTTAGAAGAGAGTGAAGAAAAAGTTCATGATGCTAGGATAGCATCTACGATTTATACAGTCATGCCACTGCATGACCAACTTCAAGTTGGGGATGAAGGGGCTGCTTTAGCTCTTATTGAAAAAGAAGAGTTGGTAGCTGTAATTAAAAATATTTTGATTAAATATCCTCAAAGAGAACAATTAATCATTCAGTTTTATTATTTTGAAGAGTTGACGCTTAGAGAGATTAGTGAAATATTAGATATAACAGAGTCAAGAATCTCCCAAATTCATAAGTCAGTTATTCATAAAATCAAAGAAAGTGTAGAGGCGTAAAATGGCAGATATACTTTCCCAAGAAGAGATTGACGCATTACTCGATGTTGTAGAAGATGAAGGTGAAGATGTCTTTGAAAGTGGAGAAGATAGCCTTCTTCCTCAAAGACAAGTAACTCTATATGACTTTAAAAGACCAAATAGAGTATCAAAAGAACAGCTCCGTGCTTTTCGTGGTGTTCATGATAAAATGGCAAGAAGTTTAGCCTCTCAAATATCATCTATAATGCGCTCTATTGTTGAGATTCAACTTCATTCAGTTGATCAAATGACTTATGGTGAATTTTTAATGTCACTTCCAAACCCTACAAGTTTTAATGTGTTTTCGGTTAAACCGCTAGAAGGTAGTGGTGTTATTGAGATTAACCCTTCCATAGCATTTCCGATGCTCGATCGTCTTTTAGGTGGAAAAGGTGAACCTTTTGACGCTAGTAGAGAGTTTTCAGATATAGAATTAAGTCTTTTTGAAACTATTTTACGCGTTATGATGAGTACACTAAAAGAGGCTTGGGGACCAGTAATGGAAGTTTATCCTAATGTTGAGTCTAAAGAGTCAAGTCCAAATGTTGTTCAAATTGTTGCACAAAACGAAATTGTTGTTATGGTTGTCATGGAGATTATAATTGGACATAGTTCAGGCATGATGAATATATGCTACCCTGTTATTTCACTTGAACCAATATTACCAAAATTAGCAAGTAGAGATTTGATGCTAAATGAAACAAGCTCTAAAAAAAGTAGAAATACAGAACTACAAGTTTTGCTTGGTGGCGCAAAAGTTACAGTAGAAGCTAATCTTGGAAATGCAGAGTTTACTATGAAAGATGTACTTGAGTTGCAAATTGGTGATGTTGTTAAACTTTCAAATGCTGCTGATGATATTGTAAGTTTGAGTATAGATGGTAAAGCTAGATTTAATGGAAAGATAGGACTTAGAAGATTTAGAAAATCAATACAAATAACACAAGTAATAGATACAGAAAAAGATGCAGTTAAAAGAGCATTGGAAAATTTTGAAGATATAAGACATGATAAAATATCTGGAGTAAGAAAGATAATAAATGATGAAGATATTAATAAAGCAGAGAAGGAGTAAATAGATGAATGATTTTATGAAGTTATTTCAAGATGAAACGACAGGAACCATTGAGGCTCTTATAGGACAAGCACCGACTTTAGAGTTAAAAGAAGAACAAGTTTTAACAATAATATCAAATATAATACCTCCTATCGTTCTTGCTAAAGTAACTGTAAGTGGTGCAGTAGATGCAACGGCGATGATTGCTCTTACTCCTAATCTTTCTGCATCTTTGTCTGATATGATGATGGGTGAAGAAGCTAGTGACCGAGAAGATGTTAGCGAAGATGATATAGATGCTACTAAAGAGATAATATCCAATATTTTTGGAGCTATTGGAAATTCTCTCTCAGCACAAAAAACTATACCTGTGCTTTCCTTTAAAATAGACACGATAGAGTTAGTTGGCGATGACGCAGAAGTTACGCTTGAAGATTACTCTAAAATGTTTGTTTATACATTTAAGATTGGAGAGTTAAGTTCGTTGTTTATGTTTATCATAGATGATAAACTAAGTAATATGATTAATGGCGAAGAAAAAGTAGAAGCTCCTACTCAAAATTCAGAATCTGGTGTTGAAGCTATGTCTGAATCATCATCAGTAGCAAATGTAAAATTAAATAATGATGAAATGAATAATATCTCTCTTATTATGGATGTTAAACTTCCTGTAAGAGTTAGGATAGGTAAGAAAAAAATGCTTTTAAAAGATGTACTAAATATGGATATAGGTTCAGTTATCGAGTTAAATCAATTAGCAAATGACCCTTTAGAAATATTAGTAGATAATCATGTTATTGCTCAAGGTGAAGTTGTTATTGTTGATGGAAACTTTGGTGTTCAAATTACTTCAATCGGAACTAAAAGAGAAAGATTAACACAGTTAAAGACATAGCTATGAATGCAAAAAAAGATGAAATAGTTAAAAAATATATAAAAGATATAAAGTCTGCTGATGTTTGGAGTGTTTTTAAAATATTGGCAGATTTTGTAAAAGGTTTTGATGAACTCGGTGATTTAGGTCCAACAGTTACAATTTTTGGAAGTGCTAGAACTAAAAAGAGTAACCCTTACTACAAAAAGGCTCATAAATTATCATCAATGCTAGGTAAAATTGGTTTTAATGTTATGACTGGTGGTGGACCAGGAGTTATGGAAGCAGCTAACAGAGGCGCGCATGAGCATAAAGATATAGAGTCTATTGGTTTAAATATTGATTTGCCATTTGAACAAGCCGTAAATCCCTACACAACAAAAGAATTAAGTTTTGATTACTTTTTTTCAAGAAAAGTAATGTTAGTTAAATACTCTATTGCTTATGTCATCTTTCCAGGTGGATATGGAACTTTAGATGAACTGTTTGAAGCTTTAACTCTTATTCAAACAAGAAAAATTATAGGTGTTAAGGTTTTTGTAGTTGGTGTTGATTTTTATAGTCCTTTAATTGGATTTATAAAAGATAAACTAGTAAAAGATGGCATGATTGATGAAGATGATTTTCATATGATTACTTTAACAGATGACTTGAAGTTAGTTGTAAATGAAATTGAAGAATCACTTTTAGAACAAATTAAAATATTAAAAGAAGTTGGTTTAGAAGATACAAAATATTATAAGGGACTTTTAGAGTTCTCTTTAAATAAAAATTTAAAAAGTAGATAATATGGGTACAAAAAAGAAAGTTTTAATAGGAATGAGTGGAGGAGTTGACTCAACAGTATCAGCTTTATTGCTTAAAGAAGAAGGTTACGAGTGTGAAGGCATATACATGAAGCTTCATTCAAAACCTGGTTATCATGAAATTCATCAAGTAAGAGCGCAAAAAGCTGCTGACTATGTAGGTATAAAATTACATGTCCTAGACTTACAAGAAACATTTAATGAAAAAGTTTTTCAACCATTTATAGATACTTATGCTGAAGGAAAAACACCAAATCCATGTGCTTTATGCAATAGAAACTTGAAATTTGGAGAAATGGTAAAGTTTGCAGAGAGTGTTGGTGCAGATTTTGTAGCAACAGGTCATTATATAAAAACAGATGGAAAGTATTTTTATCAAGCAGATGATGATACAAAAGATCAAAGTTATTTTCTTTTTTATGTGCAAAAAGACATTTTACCAAAACTTATTTTCCCTTTAGGCAGAAGAAAAAAAGTTGATATTAAAAAAATGGCTGCTTCTATAAAAGGTTTAGAATCTTATGCAAGTCAAGCTGAATCAAGTGAAATTTGTTTTGTTGAAACAACTTATACAGATTTATTAAAAGACTATGTAGATGTGGATAATGTTGGTGATGTTTTGAATAAAAATGGTGATATAGTTGGTGAGCATAAAGGTTATATGCATTATACAATAGGAAAAAGAAAAGGCTTTACAGTTAAAGGTGCGCATGAACCTCACTATGTATTGAGTATAGATGCTGGAAATAATACTATAACGGTAGGAAAAAAGAAGAACTATCATGTTTTGATATTAAACTAGAACATCTTAATATGTTTAACGATTCAAAAGAATTTGATACTACAATAAAAGTTAGGTACAGAACACAAGCTGTAGCTTGTCATGTGAAAATCATAGAAAATGATAAAGCAATTGTAACACTAAAAGAGAGTGTATTTGGTGTTGCAACGGGTCAAGCAGCTGTTTTTTATGATGATGATAAACTAATCGGTGGTGGTTGGATTTGTGCTGTTTAAGTACAATCCAAACATTGCAAAAAATCAAAAAATAATAAATCCCAAAACAATTTCGAAACATTAAGAACAGACTAAGCAACACTTGTCTATAATTCCCGTCCACAAACACAGACACCTAAAGTTTAGGAGTCAAGAGCCATAAGAGGTTCAGAGATGTTTGAGATCATTGAAAACTAAGCAAGTAATAGACTTAATAATAACTATTAAGTTGGAAATGTTACTTAGAAATAACTAATATAACAACAACCGTCTATTCTATTAGTTACCAGATATAACTTAGGTTATGTTTGGTTCCCAAATAGTAATAGATACTATACAAAAAGTCGTAACTAATACTTTAAGCAGTAGTTAGTTTAGACTATAAAACAATCAAAGCCAATGAATTTTAATTCTTGGGCAAAAGATCAGTAATACTTAGCAATAAGTACTTTACATGATAAAAGTTTCTAAACTCCAAACATCAATTCTCAAACTACTTGTTAGTTTGTAGCTTTAGTGCAAGGAATTGAAACGGGACTTGTTCCGTTTCAAGGAAACAGATAATTATGGAGAGTTTGATCCTGGCTCAGAGTGAACGCTGGCGGCGTGCTTAACACATGCAAGTCGAACGGTAACAGAACTAGCTTGCTAGTTGCTGACGAGTGGCGCACGGGTGAGTAATATATAGTTAATCTGCCTCGAAGATTGGGATAGCCATTGGAAACGATGATTAATACCAAATAGTCCTTCTCTACATAAGTAGAGTTGGTAAATGTTTTTTCGCTTCGAGATGAGACTATATCCCATCAGTTAGTTGGTAGTGTAAGAGACTACCAAGACAATGACGGGTAGCGGGTTTGAGAGGATGATCCGCCACACTGGTACTGAGACACGGACCAGACTCCTACGGGAGGCAGCAGTGAGGAATATTGCACAATGGGGGAAACCCTGATGCAGCAACGCCGCGTGGAGGATGACGCATTTCGGTGTGTAAACTCCTTTTATATGTCAAGAAAATGACGGTAGCATATGAATAAGCACCGGCTAACTCCGTGCCAGCAGCCGCGGTAATACGGAGGGTGCAAGCGTTACTCGGAATCACTGGGCGTAAAGGACGCGTAGGCGGGTTGGTAAGTCAGATGTGAAATCCTACAGCTTAACTGTAGAACTGCATTTGAAACTACTAACCTAGAGTATGGGAGGGGGAGATGGAATTAGTGGTGTAGGGGTAAAATCCGTAGATATCACTAGGAATACCGAAAGCGAAGGCGATCTCCTGGAACATTACTGACGCTAAGGCGTGAAAGCGTGGGGAGCAAACGGGATTAGATACCCCGGTAGTCCACGCCCTAAACGATGAACACTAGTCGTCGGGATGCTTGTCATCTCGGTGATGCACTTAACAGATTAAGTGTTCCGCCTGGGGAGTACGGTCGCAAGATTAAAACTCAAAGGAATAGACGGGGACCCGCACAAGTGGTGGAGCATGTGGTTTAATTCGAAGATACGCGAAGAACCTTACCTAGCCTTGACATTGATTGAACTCAGTAGAGATACAGAGGTGCCCTTCGGGGAGCATGAAAACAGGTGCTGCACGGCTGTCGTCAGCTCGTGTCGTGAGATGTTGGGTTAAGTCCCGCAACGAGCGCAACCCTCGTCTTTAGTTGCCAGCAGGTTAAGCTGGGCACTCTAAAGAGACTGCCTTCGCAAGGAGGAGGAAGGTGAGGACGACGTCAAGTCATCATGGCCCTTACGGCTAGGGCTACACACGTGCTACAATGGGGCGTACAGAGAGTTGCGATACCGCGAGGTGGAGCTAATCTCTTAAAGCGTCTCTCAGTTCGGATTGGAGTCTGCAACTCGACTCCATGAAGCTGGAATCACTAGTAATCGTAGATCAGCAATGCTACGGTGAATACGTTCCCGGGTCTTGTACTCACCGCCCGTCACACCATGGGAGTTGATTTCACCCGAAATTGGGAAGCTAACCTTCGGGAGGCTACCACTTACGGTGGAATTAGCGACTGGGGTGAAGTCGTAACAAGGTAACCGTAGGAGAACCTGCGGTTGGATCACCTCCTTTCTAGAGTAAAGAGTAAACATTCATTTGTTTATCTTACAAAGAAAATCTCATAAGGCGTAAAAGCCAATGCAGAAAAGAACTAAATTCTTTTCTGTCGAAGATATTAGTTATTATTAGTCTTTACTTGCTTAGTTTTCAGTGATCAGAATTCATTTGAATTATGAATTGATACTCTAACTCGAAAGAGTTTAGCTTTAGTGACCACAGCGGTCCAAGCGAGAGAAAGGGACTAGTTCCTTTGTCGGAATATCAGTAGACACTTTAGGGCCTATAGCTCAGCTGGTTAGAGTGCACCCCTGATAAGGGTGAGGTCCCAGGTTCAAGTCCTGGTAGGCCCACCATTTTTGTAAGAAATCAAATCCAAATACTTAAAATAAGTATTTGGATTTGGTTTTTAAACCAAAAAGTTCATTAAATTATAATTGTTAAAGTCAACATATAATAATAAGAAACGAATCGTATATTAAATTATAAGATAAGTCAATTATTAATTATAAACTAAATAACTACAATAAACAAATTACTAACTTGATTATTTGTTGAATATATATTTAGCTTTAGTGACCACAGCGGTCCAAGCGAAATTAAGGAACTTGTACCACAAGGGCATAAGCATTTCTTAATGGGAATATAAATGATACATTAACCAAGGTAGTGAACGCAAATTAGAATAACAAAGAGTAAGAGTTAAATCTTATTCAAACATTTTAATATTAATTAAAAAAGATATTAAGGGCCATAGGTGGATGCCTTGGCTAGTAGAGGCGATGAAAGACGTATTAGGCTGCGAAAAGCCTCGGGGAGCTGCCAAAGAGCTTTGATCCGGGGATTTCTGAATGGGGCGACCCAGCATGGAGCGATTCATGTTATCTATATTTATATAGAGGCGAACTCAGGGAAGTGAAACATCTCAGTACCTGAAGGAAAAGAAATCAAACGAGATTCCGAGAGTAGCGGCGAGCGAAATTGGATTAGGGCACTTAGTGATAATATAGATGTTAGCAGAACACTTTGGAAAGAGTGAGCATAGAGGGTGATACTCCCGTAAGCGAAAGCATTTATATGATACTAGACTAAGGAACGAGTAGGTCGGGACACGTGTTATCTTGACTGAATATGGGGGGACCACCCTCCAACCCTAAATACTACTACTAGACCGATAGCGAACAAGTACCGTGAGGGAAAGGTGAAAAGGACCGCGGTGAGCGGAGTGAAATAGAACCTGAAACCTATGGCTTACAATCATTCGGAGCACTATTGTATTACTTCGGTAATACAAGTGTGACGGACTGCCTTTTGCATAATGAGCCTGCGAGTTGTGGTATCTAGCAAGGTTAACCTAACGGGGAGCCGTAGCGAAAGCGAGTCTTAATAGGGCGACATAGTTAGATGCTGCAGACCCGAAACTAAGTGATCTATCCATGAGCAGGTTGAAGCTGGTGTAAGAGCCAGTGGAGGACCGAACCCGTACAGGTTGAAAACTGTTGGGATGACTTGTGGATAGGGGTGAAAGGCCAATCAAACTTAGTGATAGCTGGTTCTCTCCGAAATATATTTAGGTATAGCCTCGAGCATTAGCATACAGGGGTAGAGCACTGACAGGGCTAGGGCTGCTTACCGCGGTACCAAACCCTATCAAACTCCGAATACTGTATGTGTAACCTCGGGAGTCAGGCGTAGGGTGATAAAATCCTATGTCGAGAGGGGAACAACCCAGACTAACAGCTAAGGTCCCAAAGTTTTATCTAAGTGGAAAAGGATGTGGAGTTGCTGTGACAACCAGGAGGTTGGCTTAGAAGCAGCCATCCTTTAAAGAAAGCGTAACAGCTCACTGGTCTAGCGATTCTGCGCCGAAAATATAACGGGGCTAAGATAAACACCGAAGCTTTAGATTTGGTATAACTACCAAGTGGTAGGAGAGCGTTCCATTCAGCGCTGAAGGTATACCGGTAAGGAGTACTGGAGCGGATGGAAGTGAGCATGCAGGCATGAGTAGCGAGAAAAGGAATGAGAATTTCCTTCGCCGTAAACCCAAGGTTTCCTACGCGATGCTCGTCATCGTAGGGTTAGTCGGGACCTAAGTCGAGTCCGAAAGGGGTAGACGATGGCAAATAGGTTAATATTCCTATACCGACATTACATCATTTGAGTGATGGGGGGACGCATAGAGTTAAACGAGGTCACTGATGGAATAGTGGCTCGAAGGAAGTAGGTTGAGAAGTAGGAAAATCCGCTTCTCATGCAACCGAGATCTTACAGGCAGTTCAATCTCTTCGGAGAGCGAACTGAATCGTTGATACTGTCGTGCCGAGAAAAGCCTCTAAACGAGATGTAATGTTGCCCGTACCGTAAACCAACACAGGTGGGTGAGATGAGTATTCTAAGGCGCGTGGAAGAACCATTGTTAAGGAACTCTGCAAACTAGCACCGTATCTTCGGTATAAGGTGTGCCTTAAGTGTTAGGGAATTTACTTCCCAAAGCATTACAAGGTCGCAGCAAAGTGTCCCTCCCGACTGTTTACCAAAAACACAGCACTCTGCTAACTCGTAAGAGGATGTATAGGGTGTGACGCCTGCCCGGTGCTTGAATGTTAAAAGGATTGCTTAGCTTTGCGAAGGCATGAATTGAAGCACAAGTAAACGGCGGCCGTAACTATAACGGTCCTAAGGTAGCGAAATTCCTTGTCGGTTAAATACCGACCTGCATGAATGGCGTAACGAGATGGGAGCTGTCTCAACAATGGATCCAGTGAAATTGTAGTGGAGGTGAAAATTCCTCCTACCCGCGGAAAGACGGAAAGACCCCGTGCACCTTTACTATAGCTTGACACTGCTATTGGGATATTCATGTGCAGGATAGGTGGGAGCCATTGATTCATAGTCGCCAGATTATGATGAGGCAATCTTGAGATACCACCCTTGAATATTCTGATAGCTAACTCGGTACGATTATCTCGTGCGAGGACAATGTCTGGTGGGTAGTTTGACTGGGGCGGTCGCCTCCTAAAGAGTAACGGAGGCTTACAAAGGTTAGCTCAGAGGGGTTGGAAATCCCTCGTAGAGTATAATGGCATAAGCTAGCCTGACTGTAAGACATACAAGTCGAGCAGAGTCGAAAGACGGTCATAGTGATCCGGTGGTTCTGTGTGGAAGGGCCATCGCTCAAAGGATAAAAGGTACGCCGGGGATAACAGGCTGATCTCCCCCAAGAGCTCACATCGACGGGGAGGTTTGGCACCTCGATGTCGGCTCATCGCATCCTGGGGCTGGAGCAGGTCCCAAGGGTATGGCTGTTCGCCATTTAAAGCGGTACGCGAGCTGGGTTCAGAACGTCGTGAGACAGTTCGGTCCCTATCTTCCGTGGGCGTAGGAGAGTTGAAGAGAGCTGACCCTAGTACGAGAGGACCGGGTTGGACGTACCACTGGTGCACCAGTTGTTCTGCCAAGAGCATCGCTGGGTAGCTACGTACGGATGAGATAACCGCTGAAAGCATCTAAGCGGGAAGCCAACTCTAAGATGAACTCTCCCTGAAGATCGCAGTAAGACTAACTGCTTGATAGGCTGGATGTGTACGCAGAGCAATCTGTTTAGCTGACCAGTACTAATAGATCGTTTGTCTTTTTTATACATTTCTTTAATTAGAAATACAATTCGTTCACTACCTTGTTTAGTGTATTAGCGCTAAAGCGCAGAAGTTATTTAGTTCTTTGAAGATGTAAACTTAATAGGCAGTTTTAACTGTTTGTTTAGCCTTACAGAGGTCACAGCTTTAATATTTAATTGCTTTGCAACAAAATATTCAACCAATGACCCCGATTATCTACTAAGATGATGTTGTACCCCACTTACGCTTTAGCGACGGGAGTATCGGCTTTTAGAGCCAGACTTTAGCAATTAATATTTAATGAGTACTCACTCATATTGACTCATACAGTCACATATAAAAATACTTAGGTATCTTTATATGTGATTGTCTAGGTGGCTATAGAGAGAGGGAAACGCCTGGTCCCATTCCGAACCCAGAAGCTAAGCCTCTCATCGCTGATAATACTGCAGATTGCATCTGTGGGAATGTAGGTCGCTGCCTAGTTGATCATTTCTTACTTACTTCTTCAACTATTTTTACTAATACCTTTATTTATTCTGATACCTTCTACTTTTTTTACTTTTTACTTTTTACTTTTTCCTTTTTTAGTATTGTACAATTGTACAATATACAACTTTTTAAATATAGTATATCATTACATAAATTAACTATATTTATGGAGATTAAAATGTCAAAAATAATTGGAAAAATAGATAGTATAGATGGTGTATTTTATGTTAAACAAGCTAATGGTGAGCTCAATAAAATTTTAAAAGACTCTAAAATACATGAAGGTGATATTATTATTGGAGATTCTTCTAATAAGAATATTGATAGTTTAAGTGTAAGTATGGCAGATGGATATGAAGATGTTATAGTTATGAGTAATCACTCTCAATTGTTTGATTCATCTTTAGTTTCACAAGAATACTCTGAGCATGATACTGTGACAGAAAAAGAGACAATAGAATCAATTAGGGAAGATTTATACAATGATGTTAATATAGATGAAATTGATACAGCATCTGGTGTTGAATCTATTGCCTCATCGGAGGGTGGGGAAGCTGTATTTGCTGAAGCTAATAATGATAGTGTTAATATTAATGTAGAAGTGGCCAAAAGTAAACAAGATATTTTAGAAAAGACAAATGATAGCAATAAAGTAGATGATGAAGTAGTTCAAGTTTATAATGATGATAAATCAAACTCTATTGTAGAAAATGTAAATGATGCTCCTGTGGCTATTGATGATAATAACTCGGATTATACAGTTACTTTAACAGACACAATAACTTCAAATATTACAATAGATAACTCAGATAGTATAAGCTTAAAAGGAAAAGAGAATTTTCAATTAGATATATCTGTAACCCCTGATGGAGAACAAGGAAACTACGATATTATTTTCAATAAAGAAAATACAGTAGAGCTTGCATTTACAAATGATGGACACTTACAGTTTGCAATGAGAACTGATGATGAAGCATGGGTATGGCATAAAACTGATGTAGAATATACTCCAAATGAGATAAATAATATTACCTTTAGTTACGATGGAGAGAATGTAACCATCACAAATACAGATGCTAATGGGATAACAGATAGTTATTCAAAGAGTTATACTGGTGGTATAGTTGATTATGGTAACGATATGATGATAGGTAATCGTCCATACGGTGGAGGTAGATACTCCATGGATGGTGAAGTGGATGATATCTCAATGAGTATAGATGGAGTAGAAGTAGTACATTTAGATTTTGAAGGTATAAACCCATTAACAGATAGTTCTGGAAATGGAAATGACGCAACTCTTAGTTCCGGAGCTGGTTTAGTTGTAAATAATAGTATAGAAACAAATGAAGATACTTCTATAACTATTTATTCATCTGAAATATTGACAAATGATACAGATATAGATGGTGATAGACTCAGTATAATTAATGTTGATGCTAATGTAGATACTCATGGTACTATAAGCTTAGATGCCCAAGGAAATGTACTCTTTACTCCAGAGCCAAATTACAATGGCGAGGCTTCATTCAGTTACACTATCAGTGATGGACAAGGTGGTACTGATACAGCAATAGTTACCCTTAATGTAAACAGTGTTAATGATATGCCAACATTAGATGTACAGTCAACCGCTTCGATGGATGAAGATGGAAGTATAACTATTTCTTACAATGCTTCAGACATAGATAGTGTTAGTCTGGAAGTGACAGCTTCTTCTGATCATGGGGAGGTACATATTAATGATAATGGGACTTTGACTTTTACACCAAATGACAACTATAATGGTGATGCAAATATTACTTTACAAGCAGTAGACAGTAATGGCGCCATGAAAACTAAAAATGTATCTGTAAATATAAATGCACTAGAAGATTCACCAGATGCAGTTGATGATGGTTCAAGCAGTTCTATCATACTTACAGACACAATAACTTCAAATATTACAATAGATAACTCAGATAGTATAAGCTTAAAAGGAAAAGAGAATTTTCAATTAGATATATCTGTAACCCCTGATGGAGAACAAGGAAACTACGATATTATTTTCAATAAAGAAAATACAGTAGAGCTTGCATTTACAAATGATGGACACTTACAGTTTGCAATGAGAACTGATGATGAAGCATGGGTATGGCATAAAACTGATGTAGAATATACTCCAAATGAGATAAATAATATTACCTTTAGTTACGATGGAGAGAATGTAACCATCACAAATACAGATGCTAATGGGATAACAGATAGTTATTCAAAGAGTTATACTGGATGTTGTATTTGAATATACAGTTAGTGATGGAAATGGTGGAACTAACATGGGAAGCGTAACTGTGAATGTAACAGGTACAGATGAAGGTCAAGATTTACAATATAGAAATATTAATGATGGACATGAAAGTCGTAATGATTATACAGGGGATACGCTCACAACAGGTAATGGTAATGATATAATTAGAGTAGATGATGATGTGGAAGATGGTAAAGTTATTAATACTGGAGCAGGAGATGATATATTTATTCTGGGTGATGATTTAGATGAAGGTTCATTAAATACTGGTAGTGGTAATGATACTGTAAATATTCATGGTGATTTAGGTGATTATAGTGGAGAAGTTGGACATATTAATACAGGTGATGGAGATGATACCATAGAGGTAGGAAAAATAAAAGTTGATTCTACTATTGATACTGGTGCTGGAGATGATAGTGTAACCCTTCATGATGTAAGTTCTACTTTTGATGATGGAAGTGTTAAGCTAGGAAGTGGAAATGATACACTAACAATTGAAGATAACTTATCTGGAACAAATGCTGAATTAGATGGAGGAGAAGGACTTGACACTTTAGTTATGCAAGGAGATATGAATATTGACTTTAGAGGATTATCTGATAATATCTCAAATTTTGAGACTATTGATTTAGGAATAGGTGAGCAAAATATAACTTCATTAAGTGTTGATGATGTTTTAACAATGACAGATGATAATAATATTCTTCGTATAGATGGAGATACTTCTGATAGTATAAATCTTGATATATCAGGTGCAGATGCCGAGTGGAAATTGGGTGATTTTAAAACAGATACTGAAACAGGTGCAACTTTTCAAGAATATACAAGTGGAGAAGGTGATAGTACAGTTTCACTAGAAATAAGTACAGACATAGAAATTATAGAGAGTTAATTATTTAAAAGTAAAACTAAGGCTACTTTATCATTTACATGAAGTTTGGAAAAGATTGAACTTGTGTGAGCTTTTACCGTTCTTGGTGTTATTGACATTATTTTGGCAATAGCATCATTTGTTAAACCTTCTAAGATATGGTAGAGAGTTTCTATCTCTTTTTGTGTAAGTCTTTTTTCTAAAAAACCTCTTACTTCTTCACTTAAAGGTCTGTTTTCCTTTTTTGCTAAAGATGCTGTTAATTCTGGATAAGTCCAAATTAGATTCTTTTTAAGAGTTTGTATCATTTGCATATAGTGATGTTTTAACATTCTTGAATTTCCATAAGCTTTAACACCATGAGATATAAGCATTTTGCCAGTTGTAATTTCTGGTACTCTTTCTAAAACTACTACATTTTTTGGCAGAGTGTTTGATGAAATAAGTTTATTTACTTCATTTGCCAAGCTGTCATAGTCAGTTATTAAAACAAAAGAGCTTAGATTTGTTTCTTCTATCATACTTTTTAGTAAGTTTATATTATCAAATACTAAAGGTTTTGTTTCACTTTTTTTCTTCCATTCATCTATGAGGTTTAAATCAGAACTAAAAAGTATGATATGCATCTTATCTCTCCGAAAATACATATTGTTTAGACTTTAAAATAGGTTTTAAAATATACTGCATTATGGTTTTTTGCCCTGTTACAATATCAACGCTAGCAGTCATACCTGGTATGATTTGAAGTGGATTATCATCTGTACCTAAATGATTCTTAGTTGTTACAACATGAATTATATAAAAAGTATTTTCCTTTTTATCTGTTATAGTATCAGGAGATATATTTAAAACTTTTCCTTCAAGCCCACCATGGATAGCAAAATCATAAGCGGATATTTTTACTTTAGCAGCTGCTCCTGGATGCAAAAATGCTATATCACTTGGTTTTATTTTAATCTCTAAATACAGTTTTTCATTTGTTGGAACTATCTCAACTAAATCGGCCCCTGGCTTTACCACTCCACCTACAGTATGAATAAAAAGTTTTTGAACGATGCCATCAACAGGAGATCTAACCATAGTTCTCTCCACTTGGTCACTAAAAGCGATTTGTTGAGTTTTTAGTCTTGATATTTCTGCTGTTACTTCATTTAACTCTTTTTTTGCACTGTTTATAAAAATTTGTTTTGATTCTAGTCGCTTATGTCTATACTCTGATATAGCAGAAGAAAGACGAGGTAGAGAAAGTTTAGCAGCTATAATATTGTTCTCTATTTCATTTGCTTCTCTTTTTAATTTTAAAAAATCTACTTTAGATTTTATACCTTCTCTTACCATTGGTACTGTCATTTTAATCTCTTCGCTAACATATCTAAGGGATTTTTCAAAAGATGTAACTCTAGCTTTTGCTTCTTTATATTCTTGTTTTCTTTGTTGAATTTGTTCTATTAAAGCATTGTCTTTTGCATTAAATTCTAGTTTATCAGATTCATAAAGATTTTTTGCCAATATTATTTGTTTTTTTAACTCTAAGTCTGTTGTTTCTAAGTTTTGAAAATTAAGTTGATTTGCTTCTGCAAATAGCCTTAGTTTTTTTGCCTCTAGTTCTTGAAATTTCATTTTATTTGTTTTTGAAGATGAAAGTGATTTTGCATTATTTATTTTTAAAATCACCTCTCCTTTTTTTACAAGTTGTCCTTCAGAGATTAAAATTTCTTCAACTATACCACCTTCTAAGTTTTGTATAATTTGATTTTGACCATAGGGTATTACATCACCACTACCTCTTGTTATTTCATCTATCTCAGCTAGCGATGCCCAGATAATAAAAAGAAAATTGTTAATAACCAGATTTTTATAACTCTGCTAACCTTGGTTGGAGATTGAACTAAAATAGCCGAACTTAAACTATTCATAAAATCATAATCTTTTTCTGTAAATTCTAAATTTTTATTTTGTTTCATTTTATTTACCTCCACCTTGGAGTTGTTTTAGTGCTTCTTGTTTTGGAGCGTCTATAAAAACTTTACCATCATTTATAACTATAACTCTCTCTACTATTTTTAAAAGAGTCATCTTCTGTGTTACAAGTAAAGATGTAGTTCCTTTTAGACTCTTTTGTAAATTTTTGAGTAGATTTGCTTCTGTAATTTGATCCATAGCATTACTTGGTTCATCCATAAGCATTATAGGAGCACTTAGTAAAAATGCTCTAGCAATTCCTATGCTTTGTCTTTGTCCACCAGATAGACCTTGACCTCTTTCACCAATAGGCATCTCATAACCCTTAGGATGCTTTTTAATAAACTCTGAAGCACCACTAACATTTGCTGCTCTAATCATTGCTGAGTCATTTACATGAGTTGCTCTATAAATAATGTTTTCTTTTACAGTTCCACGAAATAGCATAATATCTTGAGAAACATAACCCATGTTTTTTCTCAAATCTGCTGGATCGATTTGTTGTATATCTATGCCATCTATTAGTATCTGACCAGAATCAGCCTCATAAAGACCCAAAATTAATTTTTGAACAGTACTTTTACCAGAACCTATGCGACCTATGATAGCTACATGCTCTCCTGATTTTATTTCAAACGATACATTTCTTAAAGCTGGAACTTCAGTATTTGGATATGTAAATGTTACATTAACAAACTCAATATGCCCAGTAAAGTTAGGTCGTTCAACAAACTTTTTACCATCAGGTCTTTCACTTGGTTGAGAGATAATATCATTTAGTGTTTCATAGGAAGTTTTTGTATCTTCATAGTTTGTAAGAAGTGCAGCAACTTGTCCCATCGGCGCTAGAGTTCTTGAAGTAAGAATTACAATAGCGATTAAACCACCCATAGAAAGTTCAAAACCCTGAATTAGATAAACTCCATATACTATAATCATTACAGTATTTAACTGTATGAGAAGCTGAGTTATAGTTGGTATAGATGCTGAGAGTAAACGAGATTTTAAACTTTTACTAGCTATTTCTCCCGTTGATTCTTCCCATTTATATTGTACTTGATTTAGAGTTCCTAATGTTTTTAAGGTTTCTATATTGTTGAGAGTTTCTATAAGTATAGAGCTTTTTTTCGCACTTGCTTCATGTGTGCTTTGGATACTTTGTCGTAAAGGTTTTTTAATTATGATGGCATAAGATAAAATTAAAAGCATAGTAAGCATAGGAATTATAACAATACTTCCTCCAATATAAGCAATAACAGCTAAAAATATTACAGCAAAAGGAAGATCAATAATAGCAGCCATAGTAGCATTTGTTAAAAAACTTCGTATAGAATCAAAATCTTTGAGATTGCTAGAAAATGAACCAACAGATGCTGGGTGATTTGCCATTTTGAGATTTAGTACTTTTTCAAAGATGATAGAAGACATGATTATATCACTCTTTTTTGCGGCATTTTCAAGTAAGTAAGTTCTTGTAAACTTTAAAAAGGTATCTAGTATATAGATAACACTTACCCCAAGAGCAAAAACCCAAAGAGTTTCAATAGCGTTATTTGGTACAACTCTGTCATAAACATTCATAGTAAAAAGTGGAGATGCTAAAACAAAAAGGTTTATAAGAAGTGAAGCATATAAAACATCTTTATAGATGCCAGAAGATAGTTTAATAGTACTCCAAAACCAATGTTTTTGATTTAAGTTAAGTGTTCTAGAATTTTCATCAGCATATTCAAAAGCTTTTTTAACCATAAAACCAAAACCAATATACTCATCTTCAAGTACATCAGCATCTACCCATTGTTCTATTGCTTCTTCTGCAGGCATAATTATTTTTATCTGTTTTGAATCATCGCTAAATCTATCTAATATACAAGCACTCTGATTTGAAAGAAGTATAATCATAGGTAGTTGTAATGGAGATATCTGAGATAGAGGTCTTTTAATAAGACTTGATTTTAAACCTGCTTTTCCTGCAGCGCGAGAAAAAAGCCCTTTAGCGTTGTTAATAGAGAAAAGTTCAGGTGCTTCTGCTCCTGGTTCTATTGGAAGACCAGCTGTTAGAGCCTCAGCAGAAAACGGCTTGTGATAAAGTTTTGTAAAAAGAACCAAACAATCAAGCAAGGCGTCCATTCTTAAGTTGTCAGCATTAGTAATTAGCATATATAACCTTTAAGTTATTTTGATAAATCAACATTTGAATAAACAATACTGTTATCATCAACAACAGCACCAACTAAAGTTCCCATGGCATCTAAGATTCTGTACTTTGCAAAAAGCATACTGTACTCTGTATTTATAAGTTGTGCTTTAGAACCTATAAAGTCATTTTGAGCAGATAAAAGGTCTAAAAGTGAACGGCGCCCTAAATCATATTCTTTTGAGTAAAGAGTGAGAGTTTTAAGTGAAAATTTTTTGTAATCTTTTAGATGAACTAGTTGTTCGTCCAATTTTTTATTTGCTGCCCATGAAAGATTTAAGCCTTCAACTACTTGTCTTTTTAAAATATTTTTACTTTCTTGTTCTTGGTACATATTACTTAAGCTTTTTTGTAAAGAGGCGTGATCTGCAAAACCATTAAAAAAGTTATATTTTAGATATGCCATCGCACGAAACTTGTCATTTTCACCTTGAATTCCACTTAAGTTTTTATTCATTGATTGAGATACTTCTATATCGATTGATGGATAAAAAGGTGCTTTTTTTTCTTTGTAAGTTGCTTTTGCAAACTCTATATTATATTTACTAACTAAAAGAGATGGGTTGTTTTGAAGTGCAAACTCTTTAGTATAATGAACCCCTAAAACTGAACCAGTAAAATTTGTTTTCTTATTTCAAAAATGATAAAATTGAAATAGAGAATATAGGAATTAAATATGAATGCAAAAAGAAAAAGTTATAGTGCAAATTTTAAAGCAAAAGTAGTACTGGAAGTTTTAGAGGGTGAAAAAACTGTTAATGAAATAGCTAGTGGATATGAAGTCCTACCTCTAAGTTTAAGAAATTGGAAAAAACAGTTTCTTGAGAATATGTCATTAGCATTTGATAAAAGTACTGTTGTAAAAGAATACAAAGATGAAATTGATACTCTTAAATATGAAAAAGATGCAATTGCAAAAAAACTTGGAGAGACAATTGTTGAGAAGGATTTTCTTGTGGAAAAGCTAAAAAGCTTGGCCTCATCTAAAGAGAGAAAAACTCTACTTGATGCTAAGCATAAATTATCACAGAATAAGCAGTGTCAATTGCTACAGGTAAGTAAGTCGAGTTTGTACTATACTCCAACTAAACCGTTTAGTAGAGGTAAAGACTTGAAAATATTAGATGCTATAAATAATATATATTCAGACTTTCCATCATATGGAAGTAGAAGAATTCATGCTCAACTTTTAAGAGATGGGTATAGCATAGGGAAAAAGTTCGTTAAGAAAGCTATGAAGTATATGGGTATAGAAGCCTTGTATCCTAAGCCTAAGACCACTACAGCAAACAAAGAACATTATAAGTATCCATATCTCCTAAAAGATTTTAGAGATTATGCTGGACGTGTTGTAATTGAAAAAACTAATCAAGTCTGGAGTACAGATATTACTTATATCAAACTGGAAAAAGGCTTTGTATATTTAGCCGCAATAATAGATTGGCATAGTAAAAAAATACTCTCATGGAAACTTTCTAACACAATGGATATTTCCTTAGTTAAAAGTGTGTTAAATGAAGCACTCGCATTTTATCCTAAACCAGAGATATTTAACACAGACCAGGGAAGTCAATATACTTCAAAAGTTCATGTTGATATTCTCAAAAAACACAACATTAAAATTTCAATGGATGGAAAAGGTAGAGCTACTGATAATATTTGCATCGAAAGATTCTGGCGAAGTATTAAGTATGAAGAAATTTATCTGAATGAATATAAGAATATAAAATCTCTCAATCGAGCAATAAAAATATATATGAACTCTTACAACAAAAAAAGATTACATTCGGCGATTGGATATAAAACTCCAAATGAAGTTTATTATAAAGCTGTCAATAATTTAGATCCTAAAGGAGCAAAACTGTTACCACTGGTATCGTAAAGAGGTAAAATAAGAAAACTTGTTTTACTGGTCTTGAAAAAGGGAACCATTATACTATATGCTGCTGATAAAGTTCTTTGTTCTTGTGCTTTTACTTGGTATGAAGTTTCAAATCCTTTAAAAAGATTTTGTGTGTAAGTTAAGGAATTTTGATAAACACTTAGGCTTAAAGAATCAACAGGATTGTTGTTTTTATCTCTAAGTGTTGTGATTGCATTTACATCTTTTTTCTCATTTTTCTCTATCCCTCCGCCGAGAGATAACTCTAGTTTTGGATAGTAACCAGACTTTGCACTTGTAATATCTTCTTTTGTGGAGTTATAGTTTTTTAGTCTTTCTAAGATGATAGGGTTAGTGGATAAAACTTCATTTATAGTTGTTTTTAAGTCTTGTGCATTAAGTGAGCAGATGAGTAAGGTGCTTAAAAGTAGTTTTAATTTCATATTAAATTGCCTTATTAATGATATTTTATAAGAACAATTGTACACTATCTAAATAAAAAAAGAACATAAGTATCAAAAAAATCTTAACTATGTTATAATCTAAATCAATTCAAGACAGTGGAAAATGATATATGCTCTCATCAGATGTAAGTTCTATTTTAAATAACAAAGATAGACTATTGACTCAAACTTATTTTGATTTGCAAAAATATTTTGAAGAAAAATATGGAACCAATACCGTAGTATTTATGGAGATAGGAACTTTTTTTGAAGTATATGAAGTAAACAATGATGAAGAGCAAGTTGGAAAAGCCAAAGAGATAGCAGAGCTTTTGAACATTCAACTAACTAAAAAAAATAAAAGCATTATAGAAAATTCAGATAAAAACCCTCTTTTAGCAGGTGTTCCTGCTGTTTCTTTTGAACGATACTTAAGTCGTTTAATAGGTGAGCAAAAATATACCATAGTTGTTGTAAAACAAAAAGGTAATCCACCAAAAATAACTAGACACATAGCACAAATAATTTCCCCTGGTACAAACTTTGAGCATATTGTAGATAATGATGACAATTATATAGTTTCTATTTTAGTTGATAAACACAAAGGCATCTACACTGTAGGTTATTCTGCCATAGATGTGACTACTGGTAAGACTTGGCTTTATGAAACTCATGGAACAAGTGAAGATCCATCTTATGCTTTAGATGAAGTTTTTAATCTTTTAAACATATATAGAACTGCAGAAGTGGTTTTGAGTTTTTTAGATGGTGTTGATGATCAACGACATGTCTTGCAATACCTTGAAATTCCTGAACATTATCACTACTCTGTAAATAACCAAAGACCTAAGATTGATTTTCAAAACAAGTTATTTAAAGAAGTTTACCAAATCCAATCTCTTCTTTCTCCAATAGAGCATCTAGACCTAGAACGCTCTCCTATGATTAGTGAATCTTTAGCGGTTTTAATCCACTTTGTCATAGAACATGATATGCATATAGTTCAGAAGCTAAATATGCCACGCCTTATAGACAATCGTCGTTTTATGTATTTAGGAAATAATGCGCTTGAACAAGTTGGCATAATCTCTAAAGATAGGAACGAGTTTACACTTTTAAAACTTATGGACAAAAGTTCTACTGCTATTGGTCGCAGACTATTAAAAGAGAGACTGCTTAACCCAATAATGGAAAAAGATGAACTTGAAAGAAGATATAACCTCATAGAAAAAGTATCTTCACATACAAGATTTTTAGATGAAACAATGCGTGGCATCTATGACCTTGAAAGACTATCTCGTAGATTAAACCTAGGGCGACTTCATCCTTTTGAGATGAACCATGTTTATGAGTCTATGATAAGCGTTAAAGACTTAATGAACTATGTTAAAAAGTATAAAATTCAACGCACTCCCTTTAATGAAAGTGAAGTTGATGAGTTCTTAAGAGATATATCTAAAAGTATAGACCTTGATGTATCAAGACGCTTTACTTCAAATACTATTGATGAGAATTTTTTAAAGAGTGGTGTCGATGAATCAGTAGATATTTTGGTTGAAGAAAACTCTACAATTTTAATTGCCTTTGAAGACATAATGGAAAAGATTCAACAGATGCTAGAATCTGTAAACTCAAACAGCTCAAAAGGTTTAGTTTCTCTTGGCATCTTAGAAAAAGAGGGTTATTATATATCTCTAAGTAAAAACCGCTTTTCTATGATAGAAAAAGAGTTTAACGCTCATGAGGATTTTAAAGATTTTGTAGTAAAAAAACTTACAAATAGTGTAAAAATTACATCTTCTTTTACAGATGTACTGTCTGATAAAATCATGAAAAACCGTAGAAAAATCGTTGTTTTAGTAAAAGATAGATTTGTTAATCTTCAGGGCATCTATGAAAGACGATACTCTTTACTCTTTGATAGAGTCATCTCTTATGTATCAGACTTAGATGTTGGTGTTAGTTCATCAAAAGTAGCACAGCAGTACAAACACTCAAGACCTATGATAGTTGATGTAGAAGGTGATGAAAATTTTATGCAAATCATGCAACTTAGACATCCTCTCATCGAGATTCAAGAGAGAGGTGGCATCTATGTTCCAAATGATGTAGTTATGGGAAATCGTAATTATATGGATTTACCACACCCAAAAACAGTTATGCTTGAAGTTGATGTTCATGATGGACATGACATAAATGGTGTTCTTTTATATGGCATAAACTCAAGTGGAAAAAGTTCTTTGATGAAGAGTATTGGTATCGCAACTCTTATGGCTCAGTCTGGGTTTTTTGTGAGTGCTGCTGTTATGAAATTTTCTATTTTTGATTCTCTTTTTACTAGAATAGTTTCAAAAGATAATCTTGCCAAGGGTCTTTCGACTTTTGCAGTAGAGATGCTTGAACTTAAAAATATTTTCAATCGTGCAACAGTTCGCTCTCTTGTTTTGGGTGATGAGATAAGTCATGGAACAGAAACACTCTCTGGTGTTGCCATAGTTTCTAGTGCGATTATTAAACTTGCAAAATTACGCTCACTTTTTCTTTTTGCAACCCACCTTCACCAACTCTCTACAATGAAAGAAATTACAATGCTTGATAATGTTGTTAATTTACATTTGAGCGTTGAGTATGATGAGAGTAAAGATTTACTACTTTTTAATAGAATTTTACAAGGTGGAAGTGGTAGTAGCATCTATGGTTTAGAGTTTGCAAAATCACTTCATATGGATAGTGAATTTTTAGAAATAGCAAATAAGATAAGAAAAAGACTTGCAAATGATTTTGATGAGTTAGAACTTTTAGTTAAAAAGAAAAAGAGCAAGTACAATAAAGAACTATATGTGACAAAATGTGTAATTTGTGGAGCGATGGCAGAAGATGTTCACCATATATCTCAGCGTTCTCTGGCTGATAAGGCTGGTTTTATAGGACATTTTCATAAAGATAATAAGCATAATCTTGTTCCGCTTTGTAAAGAACATCACAATGACATACATAGCGGTAAACTTAAAGTAGATGGTTTTATGATGACATCTAATGGTCTTGAACTTCAGTTTGAAGAACAGATGCGTAAACCTGCAAAAGTAGAAGTTATAGAACCTGAAATAAATGAAAAAAAAGATGATGAGCCAAAAGAGTTTGTATTAGATGACTGGTAAAAGGATGAAAATATATATAAGTATTAGTTTATTATTAATGTCATTTTTTATAAGTGGCTGTAGTATTTTAAAAGAAGGTTTAGCATCTACTATGGAAGTTCCAACAGTTAGAGAAAATAATTTAATGCTCAAACACATGGAAATATCTTCAGATGTCACTTGGCCAAAAAAGATAAGTGAACCAATAAGTAGCGAGCAAAAAGTAAAACTTACTAAACTTCTTATGTATGACCCATACTATGCAACTGTAAGCCATACTGATATTATTCAAAGAGATGCTTTAGGTTTTTCAGATGTTGTTATAAATATATTTCATTAATGACGAACCTAAAATAGCTATATTAATATTTCTTCTTTTTATTTTAGTTTATTCTTTGTCACTAATTGCTGATCCCAAATATCCAAGAGAACCAACTACACCAGCTAGACTTTTTTGCCAGTCTGCTGGCATAAATACGACTTTAGAATTATCAGATTCTGATAGTTCTTTCACACCGTCAATATATCGTTGTGCTAGTAAATAGTTTGGTGCCATTTCTCCTGAAGCTAATCCTTGATTTACAATTAACATAGCTTTACGGTCTCCATCTGCTAGTTCAACTTTTGCTTGTGCTTCAAGTTTTGCAGCTGCTAGTCTTCCTTGTGCTTCTAAAATTGTAGCTTCTTTTTGACCTTGGGCTTTAGCAATTGATGCTTGTCTATCTCCATCTGCTATTAATATTGTAGCTTCTCTATCTCTATCAGCTGCTGCTTGTCTTTCCATCGCCTCTTGTAGGTTATCACTAGGGCGGATATCTTGAACTTCTAAGTTTCCAAGTGTAAGACCCCATCCCGTTAGTGAATCTCTAATTTTTTCTGCAACTTGTGCTTTAATTTGGTCGCGTTGAGAAAGTGATTCATTTAATGTCATACCACCAATTACTGCACGGAGTGTTGTTGTTGTCATATTAGCTACAGCTTTCTCAAAATTACTTATAGAATAAGACGCTTTTCCTGGGTCTGTAACACGATAAAAAACTACGGCACTAATGATTACTACAGCATTGTCTTTTGTGATTACTTCTTGGTCTCTAGTTTGTTGAATAAGCTCTTTTGTTATGATTTTATAAGCTACACTATCAACAATAGGAATAAGTAAGCTTAATCCAGGCAATAAAATTTTGCTGTATTTTCCTAATCTTTCAATAACCCATTCTTCACCTTGTGGCACAATACGCACCATTTTAGATAGGGTAAATATTACTCCGACAACTAGTACAAGTGAAAAAATAACACTAATATCTACAGGTTCATACATTATAACTTCCTTTTATTTTTTTTCAACAACGAGGGTATTTCCACGGAGTTCAACAATTTTAATTTCACTACCAGCTTCCATTGCACCATTGATACAAACTGCTGGCCAACTACGAGTTCCAAGAATAGGTTCTAATAATTCAACTTCTCCCTCTTTATTATCACAAAGAGATGTAATGATGACCCCGTAGTTACCAATAAATTCATTATGTGTACCAACACGAGAAGAGGGGGAATCTGCTATGCGATTTTTTTTAAAAATCACAACACCAATAAACATAAAGATAGATGCAACAATAAATTGCCAAAAGAGAGATTCAGGTGATAAGTATGCCACAAGTGCAGAGAATAAAAAACCTATTCCCGCAAAAAGAGCAAAAAAAGTGGGAATGTTCATTTCGACAATAAACGCTAAAATGCTCAATATTAACCATATATAGTATGACATTCTTTATCCTTGTATAAAAGTAGAAGCATGTTTTAGAGAAAGCTGATTTAGTTCTTGTAAACGAGGACCATTTATAAGTTTTATAAACACGCTAATAGAAATAATAACTAAAGGAATCATGATCTTTCCACTTACTAAAAAAAGTACAATCCCACCAACAGTAATGACTTCAATCAAAGACCATATAATAAAAAGTGACGAAAGGTAATTACTTATAAATGCAGGCTCATCTGTTTTTTCTTCAGTAGTTTCTTTTTTCTTGAAAATAGAATTAGATGCAAGTATTTTATTACGAGTTATATTCACAATAATAATTAAAACTGCCAGAACAGCTATTGATGAGTATTCAATTGTAGTTAGCATGTCTAAATCTGTTAAAATTGGTGTAATAGGAGAATACTCATATATATAGATAATAAGTAAACCATATATAATATCTCCCATTACTAACATTAAATGTACAATTCTAAACGATTTCATCTTTTTACTAATCAACTCATTTACTTCTGCCATTATTATCCTTGATTTAATATTACTAAGAGTATATAGTATAAATGCTTAATGATAAACAATTTTTATAGATATTTTTATGATGGTGAACAAGTTAAGCAAAAAAATGGGGATTCAATTACTGGGCTGTAAGTGTATGCTCTGAGGTGTATATTAAGGGATTAAAAAATAGTTATTAAAAAGAAACCAGAAATGATATAAATTATGATAAAATGTGTTTTAAATAATGAAAAGTAGTATGATGATAGATAAACAAAATGTATTGAAAGCACGCATGTATATAGAAAATTATTATATTTTAGATGTAAAACACATTGGCAGGAATGTCATTATTTATCTTGCTGAAGATATGAAATCTAATCTTGAAGTATGGTTACACGAGTATTTCCCAGAGTCTATAGCGAAACGTTATCATAAAAGTAATGGACAATCTACAGTATATGTTCATCCGACACAGAGTGAATTATTTCATATAGGAAAGATAGAATTTCAAAATCTATATAATAACCTGAAAATGGTGAATCATCCTTCTATTCCAGCTGTCCATGAACTCTTAGAATCTAATGGGACAATATATGTATCAACAAAATATAATGCAAATACAACAACACTTCGGCACCACTTAAACAATTCTGCAAAAATATTTTTAGAACAAGAGATTGGTACTCTTGCACTTAGTATCAGTAGAGCTTTTGTTCTTTTACAACAACGCAAATTGCAGGTGTGTTTATTAAATCCAGAGACTTTTCTGATTGATAATAAAACACAAGAACCCATAGTAGCTTATGCAGAATACATTAATTTTGATGAGCAGACGATACAGAGTTCAATTTATGAGCTTGGAAGGTTACTATATGAGATGATTGACAAAGAAAATTTTACAAATAGTGAACTTTTACAACCGTTGAAACCAAATAAAGTTTATTCAGCAGGATTATGTGGATTGGTTAATCGTATTATTTTGGATAATTCATCTAAATCTTTTAAAACATTTCAAGAGTTGCAAACTTTATTACAAAGTTACCAAGTTACTTCATCACTATCTGAACCAATTGGAGAAGAAAAAATAGAGAGTAAATTTTCATCATATCTTAGTCTAGCAAGTATTATCTTTACAGTTATTTTTATATATCATATATTTACTCAAGCAGATGTTGATGCTAAAAAATTAACTTGGTTTGATTCTATACGATATCATCTTGTTGCGTACTTTGGCAATGTGAAAGGACAAAGTGCATTGGGACAAATGTATGAAAAAGGTTATTATGTTGATGTAGATATGAAAGAGGCGATAGTTTGGTATAAAAAAGCTGCAAAACAAGCTGATGTTGATTCACAGTTAAGTTTGGCAAATATATATAAAAATGTTGAGTTGGTTAAAGATGATAAAGCAGCTTTGGAAATTCTTTCACAATTGGCAAGGACAGGTAATCTTTATGCGCAAAAAATACTTGCTTATAGCTATATGGAGGGGGAAGGTGCACCACAAGATTATAGACAAGCTATGTACTGGTCCAAAAAAGCTCAAGAGCAGGGTGACGCATACTCATGTGGAGCTATCGGATGGATGTACGGATCTGGACATGGAGTTGCAAAAGATCTGACAAAAGCACTTGGTTGGTTTAAAAAAGGGATTGATAGAAACGACACATATTCCAAACAAGAGTTTGTTAAGTTAGAAAAAGAAATAAAAAAGTTAGCTGAACTATCTTTGCATCAAAAAGGTGCACAAGAGTATAGTTTGGGATATCAATATGAAAAAGGTAGCACAAGACAAAAAAACCACAAGAGGGCACTTGAACATTATATGATATCGGCAAAACTTGGCAATGTAGATGCAGAGTTTAGATTAGCTCAGCTTTATGAACGCAGTGAGCAGATTCCCAGAGATTATTATTCTGCACTTTATTGGTATAAAAAAGCTGCAGAACATGGAGAAGCATTGGCATATTACCGTGTGAGTAAATTGTATCGTGCGGGTCATGGTGTAAAAAAAGATGACAAGTTAGCTCTCAAGTGGTGTAAAGAAGCTGCCCAACGTGGACTGGGTGTAGCACAGGGCATAATGGGTTCTTGTTATGAGTTTGGTTGGGGAACGCATGTCAGTTATACTAAAGCTCGCTATTGGTATCAACTAGCCATAGAAAGTGGCTATGAAAATGCTGTAGGAAGACTTGAAAAGCTAAACAAAAAAGTGCAGGCGAAAAATAAACTTGTTATTATTAGAAAAAAAGAACAAGCTCAACAAAAAAGACAGAAATATTTAGTAAAACAACAAGCTCAGCAAAAAAGACAGCAATACTCAAGACCAAATAATTATACTACTGGCCCTGTTAATATTCGTAAGTGTCTTGCTTGTCACGGTCAACACTTTGAAAGACATGCTCTGGGTAAATCTGCGATAGTAGCAAATATGAGCAGTAGAAATATTGCAATAGCTTTAAAAGGTTATAAGAGTGGAACATATGGTGGTCCCATGAAAGCTTTAATGAAAGGACAAGTGGCAAGATACTCAGACACTGCTTTAGAAGCTTTTTCAAAAACTATAGGTCGCTAGAAAGTAGCTCCTCACTCTTGAAAAAATCTGAGACAAGATAGTCATAATACATCACCTATAAATATAAGAAAAAGCATTTTTAACCAAAAAAGTGTATAATTACTTTTTTTAAGATAAGGAATAAAATATGAAAAAATTAATACTATTATCAACAGTTGCATTGGCACTTATGTTTAGTGGATGTACACAAGAAACACAAAATAAGATAGGCAGAAGTATCCAAAATTGGACAGGAACTAATGGAGTCTTGGATATTTATATGGGTGAAAAACTTGTGAAAAGATTTATAAACATAGATAAATTATCAACCGCAGAAGCAACACAAGGTGGAGCATCTAGAACTTACAGATATGGTTATGGCATCTTAGATGAAAACCAAAATCTTAAAGCAGATGCAGGTGAGAAAAAGCTTTATTTTGAGATAAGTGATTATGCAACTTCTTATATATTTTATGAAAATCCACAAGCAAAATAATACATGAACACCTTAGAACTTTTCAAATATATGGTTTCAAAAAAAAGTGAAACACCTGATGATGGTGGACTTTTAGAGTTTATTCAAATATATTTACCAGATTTTAAAGCCATACGAGTAGATATAGAAGATGTGAAAAATCTTTTTATTTATAAGAAGTTCTCAGAAGGTGAGCATCTGTGCTTTGCGGGACATGTTGATGTTGTTCCTGCTGGAGAAGGGTGGAATACAAATCCTTATGAAGCTACACAACTAGATGGATATATCTATGGTCGTGGCACTCAAGATATGAAAAGTGGTGTGGCTGCATTTACTCAGGCTGTAAAAGAGGTAAAAGATTTTAATGGAACTCTTTCACTTCTTTTAACTTCTGATGAAGAGGGCGATGCTACTTATGGAACTGTGAAAATGCTAGAGTATTTAGAAAAAAATTCTATGCTCCCAGATGTTGTTGTTGTTGCTGAACCAACTTGTGAAGAACGATTTGGAGATGCTATAAAGGTAGGAAGAAGAGGTTCTATAAATGGTTATATAACTTTAAAAGGGAAACAAGGTCACGCAGCTTACCCAGAAAAAGCTATAAACCCTATACACAATATAGCATCTAGACTTTTTGATATGGCAGGGATTAATTTAGATGATGGAGATGAGTTTTTCTCTCCTAGTAAATTTGTTATAACAGATATTCGTTCAGGTATGCAAGTAACAAATGTAACACCAAATCATCTCGACATGATGTTTAATGTCAGAAACACAACTCTTACAACGGGGAAAGAAGTTAGAGCATTTGTAGAAAAAAACTTAGAAGGTTTAGACTTTGAGTTAAAACTCACACAAGGCTCATACCCTTTCAAAACAGATACAGATACGAAAATAGTTAAACACATAGATGCAGCCATAGAAAGTGTAACAGGTATAAAACCTAAACACTCAACAGCAGGTGGTACTTCAGATGCTAGATTTATGGCACCACTTGGCATAGATGTTATAGAGTTTGGAGTTATAAATGACACCATTCATGCTGTAAATGAAAGAACGACATCAAAAGAAGTTGTAGAACTTTATGAAGTATTTAAAAAATTAATCAAGGATTACTAGATGAAATTTGTTCAAACTAAAAAAGCACCATCAGCCATAGGACCATACTCACAAGCAGTTGTAGCAAATGGCATGGTTTATACTTCTGGTCAAATCGCACTTACTCCAGAGGGTGTTATGCTAGAAGATGATGTGGTGATTCAAACTAAACAAGTTTTAAATAATTTACAAGCTGTTTTAGAAGAAGCTGGTAGTTCTATGAGTCAGGTAGTAAAAACTACTATCTTTATAGCATCTATGGATGACTTCAGTGTTATAAATGAAATATATGAAGAAGCATTTGGTTCACATAAACCAGCTCGCGCAACAGTTGCTGTAAAAACACTCCCAAAAAATGCTCTTGTTGAGATAGATGCAGTAGCACTAATAAATAACTAATACAATGAAGCAAAAATCAGTATCATTAATACTTGTATAAAATAGAGTCAATTTCAGGCTGTTCAATAGGGGCTTTAATAGGTGGTTTTTATGCCGCTGGGAAATTAGATATATATATATAATGACTTGAGAATATCGATACCTTTGATATGTTAAAGCTTTTAGATTTTAAAGGTTCTGGTGGACTTGTTTCAGGCGATAAACTTATGGGTACGCTAGAAGAGATGATTGGTGATAATGATATTGAAAATTTACCAATAAAGTTTACAGCAGTAGCTACTGCTATAGAGAATGAAAAAGAAGTATGGATAAACAAAGGTTCTCTTTTTAGTGCTATAAGAGCCTCTATATCTTTACCTGATTCTATACAATCAATTCCTATATCCAAAAGTGAATAAAAATACTGTAGATTTTATTATTATTTAAGCATTAAAAATATACAATTCTTTTCAATGACCGACAGTCAGTCATTTATATTTAAGGACAAGTATGGCAATTATAGTAGACAAAGTACAAAAACGAAGAGATATAGCACTTTCTTGTAAAGAACTTTTTTTCACTCAGGGTATTAAAAATCTAACAATTTCTCAAATTGCTAAAACAGCAGGTGTTGGTAAAGGCACTCTTTATGATTATTTTAAAAATAAAGAAGATATTGTTTTTGAAATTGTAAACATAATGATACATGAGCGAAATATTTTGGTAGAAAAAAGAATCTCGCAAACGACAATAACAAAAGAAAAAATTAAACTCTTTAATACATTTTTTTATAGTGAGGAAGATATGGAACTTAGAGGACTATATAAAGAGTTTATTTCTATCTCTTTGAGTTCTCCTGATGAAAAAATGATTGAGTTTCAAACTCAATGTTTTGATGGGTATTATGCGTGGTTTGAAAAAATTATTGAAGATGGTATAGAAAATGGTGAGTTAATTCCTCAAGCTAGAAAACTAGTAAAAGGGATATTTGTAACATCAGAAGGTTTATTTATTTCAGATGCTGCAACAAACTCTATAAATAATCTTCAAGAAGAGTTAGAAAATTACATAGATGCTATATTTGAGTTAATAGAGGTGAAACAATGCTAAGATTTTTAATATTTTTAGTCCCAATTTTTTTATATGGAGATAGTTTAAAATCACTTTTAGAATTTGCTAGTACAAACAGTGATTTAGTTGTGTCGAAAACTTACTCTAAAGAGTCAAAAAAGAGTTTAGTAGATGCAAGAAAAAGTGCTTACTATCCAACCTTAGATGTTGGTGCATTTTATCAAAATTTAAATGAAAGAACACCTATGCAAGCAGGTGACATATACAGTGGATATGCGAAACTCTCGTTTGATATATATGATGGTGGAAACAAATCTAACTTACTTTCTCAAAGTAAAAATGAACATAAAGCTTCAGAGTTTGATTTAGCATCTACGAAAAAGAGTTTAGGTTTAAAAATAACAGAGAATTTTTTTAATATAAAAAGTTTACAAGCGACCTTAGCATCTAGAGATGAAGCTAAAAAATCTTTACAAGAACAGTTAACTAGAATGAAAAGATTTTTCACTGCAAAACTCGCAACAAGTGATGATGTAGATAGACTACAAGCAGCTTATGATACAAATATTTTTGAGATGGAATCGATTCGTTTGCAAATACTTACAATTCATAAAGCACTAGAACTTAATGTTGGCAAAAAAATCATATCTTTAGATAAATCTAGTTTTAAAGAATATGCCCAGTCAGATATGCAACTAATAGATAGTACAAAATCTTTAATGGCTCAAAAGGATGCACTAGTTGATGGAGCAAAATCAATAGACAGTGTTTACTATCCAAATATAAAAGTAGAAGATACTTATAGTGCTTATGGGTACAATAATACAGATGCTCTTCATCCAAAAGGTTTGGACAATCAAAATAAAATCATGCTCTCTTTAAATATGCGACTTTTTGATATGGGGACAGTATCTAAAAACAAAGAGGCGTTAATGATTAACTCTCAAGTTGTAAGTACGCAAGTAGCATACGCACATAAAGAACAGCAGATGCAATATGAATTGGCAATTATAAGAATAAATATAAGTAATATTAAAATAAAAAGTGCAAAAAGTGCTTTAAAATCTGCGAATAGTGCATTTTTTAACAATTAGTAAAAAATATGATGCAGGGATAGTTGATAATGTTGTTTACCTAGATGCTTTAAGCTCTCAAACAACTGCTAAAGCCTTATATGAAACATCGTTAAATGACTTGGAAGTCGCTTTTGCAACTTACTATTACTATGCAGGAAAAAATATAGAGGAGTTTATAAGATGACAAGAATAATTTTAAGTTTAATGGTGTTAATGGCGAGTTTAAATGCCGCAGAAATATATGCAACATTTAGCATAGAGGCAAAAAAAAGTGCAAATTTAGCTTTTTACTCTAGTGGAATTGTAAATAAAGTTTTTGTTGATGTTTCAAGTAGAGTAAAAAAAGGTCAAAAATTAGTAGAGTTGCAAAATGATGATCTAAAAGCTTCTCTTCAAATAGCAAAAGCTTCACTTAAAGATGCTGAGGTTACACTAAAATATGCTAAAAAAGACTATGAAAGACAGCTTTTAATAAAAGACTTAATAGATGAAGCAAAATTTGATAAATATCTATTAACATATGAAAAAGCAAAAGTTGCTATTGTACGAGCTGAAGCAAATCTTGCTTATCAGCAATCACTCTTAGATAGAACACTTATAAAAGCTCCTTTTGATGGTGTGATATTTGAAAAAAGTGTAGAAGTTGGTGATGTTGTAAGTGGGATGATGCTCCGTACTGTTTTTAAGATTCAAAGTCAAATAGATAGAAAATTGATTTTAGAGTTTGATCAGAAGTATTGGAAAAAGGTTAGAATTGGCAACAGTGTAAAATACACCGTTAATGGGGATAAAAAAGTATATACTGGAAAAATATCGAAAGTTTATCCATATGCTAACTCAGAAAACAGAAAAATCAAAGCAGAAGTAAAAGTTAAAAATTTTATAGTTGGTTTGTTTGGAGATGGGTATATTTTAGTACCTGATGATAAGTAATTTTTATGTATAAATATGCAATTAATAAACCAATAACAACTCTCATGTATGTTATTACCTTAGTTATATTTGGAATGATGAGTTATAAATCTATGCCTTCATCTTTATTTCCAAATGTTGACTTCCCTATCGTTACAATCAAAACGATTTACCCAGGAGCTGAAGCTAGTACTATTGAATCTCAAGTTACAGATAAGATAGAAGAAGCAGTATCTAGCATCGGTGGGGTTGATAGTATTATATCAAGCAGTAGTGAAGGTATAAGTGTAGTTACTATTAAGTTCTTTCTTGAAAGAGAGATAAATGAAGCTACAAATGATGTTAGAGATAAAGTTTCAGCAGTTATTCTTCCTAGAGATGCGAAAACTCCACTTGTAAGTAAGCTTGATATTGGTGGGGCATCTATAGTAAATATTTTTGTTACTGCTAAATCTAATACAGTTGAAAACCTAATGGTTTTTGCAGATGAAAAAGTAAAACCAAAACTGCAAAAAATTAATGGAGTTGGTGGTGTAAATATTATAGGTTATCAAGAAAGAGAGATTAAAATATTTCCAAATCCTAGACTATTAAACAAGTTTGGTATAACTATTCGTGAATTAAATGAAATTGTAAAAAATGAAAATGTAAAAATTGGTGGTGGAAAACTAATAACTTCAACGCAAGAGTTTATTTTAAAAACAAAGTCAGATGCTTTAAGTGTGGAAGAACTTGAAAATATTAAAATTAAAGATGACATTAAATTAAAAGATATAGCAGTAGTTGAAGATACTCTTAGTGATGCTAAAAGTTATGCCTCTTATGATGGTGTTGAGGGTGTAATGCTTGAAGTACAAAAAATATCAGGTACAAATACTATAGATATAGTAAAGCGCGTAAGAGCAGTTGTCCCTGAGTTGCAAATATTATCTGGTGAAAAGTATGAAGTCAAAGTTTTAAACGATACAGCACCATTTATTGTTAACTCATTAAAGGATGTTGAGTTTGACCTTATTTATGGGGCGATTTTAGCTGCAATTATAGTCTTTGTATTTTTAAGAAACTTAACTATAACTCTTGTGTCAGCTCTTTCTATTCCAGCATCTATCATGGGTACTTTTGCTTTGATGGATTATATGGGATTTGATTTAAATAAGATGACTTTAATTGGGTTGACTTTAGCTATTGGTATTATAATTGATGATGCTATTGTTGTGATTGAGAATGTTTATAAAAAGATGGAAGAAGGCATGGGAAAACTCGAAGCAGCAGTTGAAGGAACAAAAGAGATGGCTTTTACCATTTTAGCAATCTCAGCGATGCTTTTAGCTGTTTTTATTCCTGTGTCTATGATGAGTGGTATAGTTGGAAAGTTTTTTGAGTCATTTGCCATGACAGTTAGTTTTGCGATTATTATTTCTTACACAATTGCTCTTAGCTTCATACCTAGTATTAGTGCGAGAGTTTTAAAAAAGGGTGAGAGTAAGTTTTATGATAAAACTGAAGTTATCTTTGTTGCGATAGAGAAGATTTATGAAAAAATTCTAAAGTTTGTGTTGAGATTTAAAGTAAGTACACTTATTTTTGTTTTTATTGTTTTCTTTGCATCTCTGAGTTTATTTCCAAAAATAGGCATGGACTTTATACCAAAAGAGGATAAATCAGAGTTGGAGATAAAGATAAAGGCTGTTTCAGATATATCTTTAAAAGAGATGATTAGACAATCAAAAATAGTTGAAAATGCAGTTAAAGAGAATAAAAATGTAGTTTATACAACTCTTAATATTGGATATACAACTGCACAAGAAAAACATAAAGCCATTATATATGTTAAGTTGCTAGAAAAAGACACTAGAGTATTGACTCAAGAAGAGATAACTCAAAATTTTAGAAAGATGTTAAAACAGTTTTCAGAAAAGATGTTTATAACAGCTGCTGCTATTCCAAATATAAAAGGTGCTGGTGCATCTGTCCCTTATCAGATAGTTTTAAAATCTGACTCTTTTGATAAATTGAAAATAGCAAAAAAGAACTTAACTGAGTATATGGCACAAAAAGAAGGTTTTGTTGATATAGATACTAATCTTGATGATATGAAACCTCAAATAGATATAAATATACTTAGACACAATGCAAATAGATATGGTATCTCTGCATCTAAGATTGCTCAAGCAATATCGACAGCATTTTCAAGTGATATAGAGATTTCTTACTTTGAAGAATATGGAAAACAGTATAACATTACGCTGAGGTTTAATGATGAAAATAGAGTTGGAATTGAGGATATTAAAAAGATTCAGCTTCGTGGAGTAAATGGAGAAATGATATATTTAGACGGGCTTGTTACCTTAACTTCAAGTGAGGCTATGGCATCTATAAATCACTTTGATAGACAAAGACAAATTACAGTATTCTCTGACCTCTTTGGTCTTGATTTAGGTGGAGCAGTTTCATATACTAGAGCTAAAATTGATGAATTATTACCAGAAGGTGTTACTTATAGATTTACAGGCTTTGCAGAAGAGATGGAAAAAACAGGTAAAGCTTTTGGTGTCGCTATCGGTCTTTCTGTGATTTTAATGTATATTATTTTAGCTATTTTATATGAGTCCCTTATTCAGCCTATTATAATTATGATGGCACTTCCTCTTAGTATTATAGGTGTTTTGTTGGCTCTTTATATTTCAGGCTTACAATTTAGTCTTTTTGTTATGATTGGGTTTATGTTGCTTATGGGAATGGTTGGGAAAAATGCAGTACTTCTTGTGGATTTTGCAAATGGCGCTATGGCTAGAGGAAAAAATGCGGATGAGGCACTCATAGAAGCTGGTGAGAAGAGATTAAGACCGATACTAATGACAACTGTAGCTATGGTATTTGCAATGCTTCCACTAGCTATTGGAGATGGTCTTGGAAGTGAAACTAAAGCACCAATGTCTATTTCTATCATTGGAGGATTAATCAGTTCTATGGTTTTAACTTTGCTTGTTGTCCCTGTAATGTATAAACTTATAAATCCCGTAGATAGATTTTTGAAAAAGTTTTATGAAGTAAAAAAAATTAAATAATAAGAATAATCTTATGAAATATATAAAAAAATTATTGCTCTTAGTGCTTGTATCTACACTAAATGCTGATCAGTTTTCATTTCAATTTAACAATGATTTTTTTGCAGGAACTGATCAACACTTTACAAATGGGGTGGCGATAAGCTGGCTTGATGATACATTTAATCGAGATGATAATTGTACTGAAGAAAATTATTTATCTTTAATACTAAGTATCGCTGATAAAAATCCTCTTAAAATTAGTGAGATAAATTCTCATTATAATCTTGGTATAAGTATTTCTCAGATAATAATAACACCTATGGATACAACAATCTCGATCCCTCAATATGATGATATTCCTTATGCTGGATATTTAGCACTCTCTGCTTATCTCTTTGAGTGGAATACAAATAGTTTTAACGAGTTTAGAATTGAGGTTGGTGTTGTCGGAGAAGAAGCTCTTGGAGAGCAAGTCCAAAATGGATTCCATACTCTTATTGGAAATGAAAAATTAAAGGGTTGGGATACACAACTAGGGACACAATATACAGTAAATGCTTTATTTAGACATGGTGATATAAGTTGGAAATCACATAAAAATGAAGGCTTAAGTATGGACTGGTTTAACCACTATGGTCTTAATATTGGTAATTTTATAGCAGATGTTTTTGTTGGAACTATGTTTCGTGTAGGCGAGAACTATGTAGAAAATTTTAATGTACATTATCCATACTTAAGAGAAGAAGCATCTCTTCTTCAACTTGCAAAGCAGAATCGTGGTTTTGGATGGGCATTAAGTGCAGGACTAAATGGAGAACTATTAGCATATTCATATATTTTAGATAAAGCAAAAGATGAAGGATATGAAACTAGTAAAAGAGTTTTTAATGCCTCTTTATATATCGGTATAGATTTATTATACAATGTTCATAAAATTACATATTTTTACCAATCTCAATCAGCATATACATACAAACAAGGTAGCCCTGATACATTTGGTGGATTTATGTACTCCTACCAATTTTAAGTAATAACACTTAGCAAGTTTATAGTATACTTTCAATAGTGGTTATCAAAAAAACTACTACTAGGAGAAAGTATTTGTCAACTAAAAAAGAGCAAAGAAGAGAGCAGATTATGCAAAGTGCATTGGAACTTTTTGCCTTAAAAGGTTTTTACAATACAACTATTCCTGATATTGCATCTTCATTGAAGATGAGTGTTGGAAATATGTACAACTATTTTAAATCAAAAGATGTTTTAGCAAAAGAAATTATTAGATATATATCTGTTTATCTTGGTGGAAAAATTAGAGAAGTAAATGAACTTGATATTTCAACAGAGCAAAAGACAAGAAAAATCATAGAAGTTTACTTTAAAACAGCTTCTCTTAGACCTGAAATGATTGATTATTTTTTAAGAATTTATCTTTCAAATCGTGAAGTTTTTAAAGATGGATGTGAAGGTATGCTTTGTGTAAATGAGTTTGTTACAGAGATAATGATTTACTTTGAAGAGGGCGTTAAATGTGGAGATTTGAGAGATCAAGATTTTTTCAGTGCCTTTGGTCTTTTTATGGGTTATCTCGGTGGAATGGTGTTTTTAAAAGGTGAAGATATTTTACCTAGAGAACTAAATGAGTATGTAGATGATATATCTTTAAATATTTACAGAGCCTTAAAAGTATAGATGCTATGAGTAAAACAAGAGTATTATGGCTAAGTGCAATAGCATGTAATGGTAATACTCACTCTTTTTTAAACTACCCCTTTTTAGAACAATTTTTAAATGATTTTGAGTTTATATATCATCCTGTAATTGATTCAGAGTATTCACTCCAAGAGATTGTTAAAAATGATATAGCTTGTGATATTTTACTTATTGAAGGCTCTATCACTTCTGAGTTTAAACGGGCAGATGTTCCAGTTACTAAAATAATTCAAAAATATTCAAAAATTGTTAAAAAAATCGTAACAGTTGGAACCTGTGCAACCTTTGGTGGAATTTTTAAAGATAGTGAGTATAAAGATGTGTCAGGTTTGCATTTTGATGAAGAAAAATTAAGTGATAGATTTAAGCATCTACGCTCTAAAAGTATCTCAATTTCAGGTTGTCCAATCCACCCAGAAGTTTTGGTAAATACTTTGTACTCCATAAAAAAAGATGTTGAGTTACAACTAGATGCTTATTTTAGACCAAAAGAGTATTTTGCATATACAGTTCATAATGGCTGTGTTAGAAATGAATACTTTGAGTATAAAATTGATGAACATAAATTTGGGAGTTAGAAGGTTGTATGTTTTATGACCATGGATGTCAAGCTCCATTTACTCATGGAAGTTGTAACAAAATACTATGGAATGAAGTAAACTCAAAAACAAGAGCAGGACTTCCATGCATGGGTTGTACAGAACCTACCTTTCCAAAACAAAACCTTTTTAAAACAAAAAAAAATATGGGAATTCCTGAAAACCTTCCTTTAGGAGTTAGTAAAAGAGCCTACTTAACATTAGCTGGAATAAGTAAAGCTTTTAAAATAAATAGATTACAGAAGAAGTTATTTGATGATTAAATTAATAGAAAAAATAGAAGGTGAAGCGAAACTAAACTTTAAATTTAAAAATAAAAAGATTGACTTTATAGATATCGAGTTTATGTCAACAAGAAGTATAGAGAAAATTTTAGAAGGGAAACCTGCCCAAGATGCTCTTGTTATAAACCCTAGAGTTTGTGGCATCTGTGGACATGCTCACTTAATAGCTACGGTTAAGGCTCTTGAAGCTTGCTATGATGATTTAAAAATTTCAAAAAAAGCTGAAATTTTAAGAGAATTAACACTAAACTTTGAGTTAATTCAAAATCATTTTAAATGGTTCTACTTAACTATGCGACCTCTTTTTGGAGAAAAACAAGAACTTTTAAAAGCTACCTATCCAGCACAACTTATGGCGAAAGCTATTGCTATTTTTGGAGGACAATACCCTCATACCTCTTATGCTATTATTGGTGGAGTAGTTTGTGATATAACAGAGATGGATATTATAAAAATCACTCATTATTTAGATGAAACTGTAAAGTTTTTTAAAGACAATGTTATAGATGGGGAAGATGATAATCTTTTAGCATGTACAAATGTTGATAAAGTTTTAAATAAAAAAGGTGATCTCGCAGATATTTTAAAAGAGATAAAAAAAAGAGAATGGATGAATCTTGGAAAGAGTTATGACAGATTTATAGTTTTTGGGCAAAATAGTTACTTTAATAGCGGTAAATCAGTAAAAACTAGACTAATGCAAAATCTATCATATAGCTATGTAAAAGAGGAGCAAAGTAATAACTCTTTTGCAAAAAATGTAAGTTATAAAGATAAATACTTCGAAGTTGGACCATTGGCTCGTGCTATGGTAAATAAGGTTCCTCTCATTAAAGATGCACATAGAAAATATGCTGATAGTATATTTACAAGAATTTTAGCTAGAGTTTGTGAAACTGCACAACTCTTAGCACACTCTAAAAAACTTTTAAAAGAGTTAGATTTAAGTGAGCCTTCTTATATAAAACCATCAGTTGATATATCAAAAATAAATGGAATAGGTCAAGGAAGTGTAGAAGCAGCGAGAGGCTCTTTAATACACAAAGTAGAGTTAGAAAATGGAATTATTAAAAATTATGAGATAATTACTCCAACACAGTGGAACTTGAGTGGTGGAACTAAAAAAAAACAAGGAGTATCACAAAAAGCAATGATAGGCTTAAGTGATGTAAAAGTAGCAGAATTGGTTTTTAAAACTTTTGATGTTTGTTCTGTTTGTACTACTCACTGATAAATAATGTTAGTTTTAAATATTATCTACATAATCTGAGAATAGGCTGTGTTATTTATTTGCTTAGATTTTAAAAGTTTGGAGTGGAGATTCATTCTCTGGAGTGTATTTTTTTATCTATAACAGAATATGTCATTTTATGAGAAATATATCTTCTTGCCCCTTGTTCTATTCCATATATACCATTATAATTATTAGGCCAAGGCTTTATCTTTGATAATGGGTCAGAATAATCATCAGGATATTCTAAAAAATCATAAATAGCTATTACAGAACTTTCAGAAAGTCCACCTGCTTTTGGTTCTGGTAACACTTTGTCTATTTCAACTGAATAAGCAATAATTGGAGATTTTGAATCAATTGCTGCTTCATTTAAAGACATTTTACAATCACGCCAATTATCAATACCATAAAAAAATTGAGGAGGTAGTGAAACTTTATCAGATTGGTCTGGATTTTCAGGATCAGTTTGTAATAGTCTATAAAGTTGATTTCTTAATCTTTCTTCTGAAACTTCAAATGATTTTAGAAATTGAGGAAGTTTTATATCTTTTTTTAGTTCTAACGATTTATATAGTATCCTTGCAGCACGAATCCAAGTTACTCTATCGTTATTTAAGTCTTTTAAAAGAGTATAAGTCTCATCAAATCCATCTTTAGCAATCAACAAATTAATTTCATCACTTTCTTTTTGCCTATCAGATAACTGATTTTTGTTGTTGCTTATATATGTTATTGAAGCGATTAAAACACCTGAACTAATAGCTATTGCTGGTAAAGTTCTCATTTTTTCTGGATCAATACAGTCCTCTGGAATAAGCCCAAATATATTTGCCATAGCTACTATTAAAGTAATTACAACAATAAAAATTAGAAATTTAACAACTTTATCCATGACCTTGCCTTCTTCTATATAATAATTATTTTGTTAAGATTATACACAAGAAATAGAGTATATGAAACTTTTATGTCAATATGAGATATTTTAATAAATTTGGAATTATAGTTTTTGATTTTTGAAGGTATGAAGAAGGTGGAAGAAGTCTAAAATAGTCACTTTTTAGACTTCTGAAAATTATTAAGAGTTATAGTTTATTTGTTTCTCTAAAGAAAGAGAGCCATCAAAAAGTGTTTGCTCATCATAAGCTTTAGCAATTAGTTGAAGTCCAACAGGCATACCATCTGCATTTTTAGATATTGGAAGTGCAAGAGCAGGTAGTCCAGCAAGATTTACAGAGATTGTGTAAATATCACTTAGGTACATATCCATAGGATTTTTTAATTCTCCAAATTTGTTAGCAGTTGTAGGTGCAACAGGAGATAAAATCAAATCAACTTCTTCAAATATTTTTGCATAGTTATCTTTTATAATATGTCTTGTTTTTTGTGCTTTTACATAATAAGCTTCATAGTATCCACTAGAAAGTACAAAGTTACCAAGTAAGATACGACGCTTAACTTCATCTCCAAAACCATTGCTACGAGTTTTTATAAAAGTATCTTCAAGGTTTGAGCCTGTTATACGATTTCCATAACGGATACCATCATATCTAGCTAAGTTTGTTGTAGCTTCTGCAGTTGCTGTGATGTAGTAAGCAGATATATCAAACTTAGCATCCATCATCTCTTTTTCAACTATTTCATGTCCAGCAGATTTTAAAGCATCTATGGCTTTTTCATAAGCATCTTTAACATCTTGACTTGCTTGAGCTAAATATTTTGGAAGTATTGCAATTCTTAGTTTTCTATTTGGATTTAAATTTGGAGTTACTTTATCGTCCATCTTTGCATTAGTTGAGTCTTTGTCATCAGAGCCACTTATGATGTCGTAAAGAATTGCCGCATCTTCAACATTTTGTGTCATAGGACCTATCTGGTCAAGGCTAGATGCATAAGCACCAAGACCATAACGACTAACTCTTCCATAAGTTGGTTTCATTCCTACAATCCCACAAAAAGCAGCAGGTTGACGGATAGAACCACCTGTATCACTTCCTAAAGCTGCTATAGCCAAACCAGCACCAACAGCAGCCGCACTTCCACCAGAACTTCCACCTGGAACACAATCAGAGTTATGAGGATTTAAAGTTTTTCCATAAAAACTTGATTCAGTAGTTGAGCCCATAGCAAATTCATCCATGTTTGTTCTACCAAATGGTGACAATCCAGCCTCTGCCATTTTTTCAATTACAGTAGCATTATATGGAGAGATGTAACCTTGAAGAATATTAGACCCAGAAGTAACAGTCCAGTCTTTTACTTGAATATTGTCTTTTATAGCGATAGGAATACCATCACCTTTTTCATTTACATCTATATAAGCATTTAATTCAGAATTTTCTTTTATCTTTATTTTTAAATCTTTTTTAAATTTATTTAATGCATCTTTATCTAATTTTAGAGCTTCTTTTAATGTAATCACTAGATTGCCTTATTTGAATTTTTTAACAGCATAGATGCCAATACCAACCATAACAAAGATTAGAATAATACTAATGCCTATAAATGTTAAAGAGGTTGGTTCTGAAAAATTAAGCACTTACAACTCTTGTACATCTTTGACAAGTTGTATCTTCACTTTGTGCTTGATATTTCCAGCATCTCGGGCATTTTGCTTGAGTTGCTTTATATATAACAAAAGTATCATCTTCTACTTTAAAACTACCTAGTTCTTCTTTAGCTTTTGTATCTGTTAGTGCAGAAACAACAAACCAATCCTCAGCATCTATAGAGTCCATTTTAAGGGCAATAGTAGAATCAGTTGAAATGGCTAACTCTAAAGTATTTTTAATGATTTTTTCTTTTTTAAGAGAGTCAACTATAGTTCCAAAACCAACTCTCGCTTTAGTCATATACTCAGCATTAAAGCTAGACTCACCAGTTTGGATAGCTTCATAAGTCATATCAAAAATAGTCTGGGCATCGCCTCTTACAATAGCTGGAGCATTTTCTACAATCTCATCAGCAGTGTAAGTTAAAATAGGAGCCATGATAAGAAGAAGTGATTTTGTGATGATAGCCATAGCACTTTGACTTGCCATTCTTCTTTGGTCATTTTTAGCGTTACAGTAAAGAGAATCTTTTGTCATATCAATGTACATACCACTTAGTTCATTTACAACAAAATTATTTAAGATACTCATACCATTAACAAAGTTATACTCTGCAAAAGACTTATGAACATCTCCAAGTACACTTTGTGCAACATCAAGTATCCACTTATCTAATTCACCCATATCTTCATAACTTGTAAGATTTTCTAAGTCATTTATGTTTGCAAGCATAATTCTAAAAGTATTTCTAAGTTTTCTATAGTTTTCAGAAGTCTGTTTTAAAATTCCTTGAGAAATTTTTAAGTCACTTTGGTAGTCACTAGATGCTACCCAAAGGCGAAGGATTTCACTTCCGTATTCTTTTAAAACTTTCTCCGGAGCGATAACATTACCTTTTGACTTAGACATTTTTTTCGCCCTTGTCATCAACAGTAAAACCGTGAGTTACAACACCTTTATATGGTGCTCTATGCTCAACCGCACAAGATAAAAATAGAGATGATTGGAACCAACCACGATGTTGGTCTGAACCTTCTACATATAAATCTGCTTGATATTTACCAGCGTCATAATTACGAGATTTTAAAACACTATTCCAAGTTGAACCACTATCAAACCAAACATCTAAAATATCAGTTACTTTTTCTAGTTCATCAGCTTTATAGCCACTTCCTGGATATAAAAGACTCGCTATGTCCATTGAGTACCAAGCGTCACTTCCTTGCATCTCAAAAATCATAGCTACATAGTTTAAAACTTTTTCATCAAAAATTACTTCACCAGTTGCTTTAACTCTAAAAAATGCGATTGGAACACCCCAATCTCTTTGACGACTTATACACCAATCAGGACGATTTTCAACCATAGAAGTTAGTCTCTTTTTACCACCTTCAGGTATAAAAAGAGTTTTTTCAATTTCATCTAAAGCGATATTTCTAAGAGTTTTATCTTGTCCCTCTGGTTTTTGATCAACAGAGATAAACCACTGTCTTGTCGCTCTAAAGATAAGAGGAGTATGACTTCTCCAACAGTGTGGATATGAGTGAGTGAATTTAGACTCATTAAGAAGTGCATCACCTAAAAGCTCTAAGATTCTGTCGTTACATTTGAAGATAAGTTTACCAAGAAACTCTTCTGGGTTTGGAAGTAGTTTTTCTTTAACAATAGTCTCATCAAAACAACCAGTCTCATCAACAGGCATGATAACTTCTAAATCATACTTAAGTCCAACACGGTAATCGTCTTCACCATGACCTGGAGCTGTATGAACGCCACCTGTACCACTGTCCATAAGTACATGATCACCTAAAACAATTTTTGAAGTTCTACCATTTAGTGGGTTTATTGCAACTTCATTTTCAAATAGTTTAGAATCTATCTCTTGTTGGATTTCGCCTTTTACAACACCTAGTTCAAGTAAAGACTCAAAAAGAGCTTTAGCAACTATGTATCCATCTGTTGTAAGAACATATTTTTCTTCTGGATGCAAAGAAATACCTGTGTTTGATGGAAGTGTCCATGGAGTTGTAGTCCAAATAACAAGAGATGCTTTTGTAGCTATCTGTGCTTTAGCTTTTGCCTCGTCACTTAGCTCAAATGCCACATAAATTGAATGGGACTCTTTGTCTTCATACTCTACTTCAGCTTCTGCTAGTGCAGTTCTTTCCGCCCATGACCAGTAAACAGGTTTACTACGCTCGATAAGAAGACCTTTTTTAGCAACACCACAAAGAGTTCTATAAATATTTGCTTCAAATTTATAGTCCATTGTTACATAAGGATTTTCCCAGTCAGCTAAAATACCAAGTGTTTTAAATTCTTCTTTTTGAATGTCAACAAACTTCGCAGCGTGAGCACGACAAAGTTCTCTTACTTTTGAAACTTCTAAAAGCTCTTTTTTCTTTTTTCCACCAAGTTTTTTCTCAACTTGTTGTTCGATTGGTAGTCCATGACAATCCCAACCTGGAGTAAAACGAACAGACTTTCCATCAAAATAATTATGTTTAACAATAATATCTTTTAAGACCTTGTTGAGAGCATGACCTATATGAATATGACCATTTGCATAAGGAGGTCCATCGTGAAGAGTAAAACTTGGAGCATCTTTACGATTTGTTTTCATCTTGTCGTATATTTTATCTTTATCCCAAGCAGCATAACGCTTTGGTTCATTGTTTATTAGATTGCCTCTCATGGCAAAATTTGTAGTAGGTAAAAGTAGTGTATCTTTGTAGTCCATCTGTACCTCAAAAGTGTTTAAAATTTTTGGATTATACTTATAATGTGTTTAAAAGCTTCTTTAAAGTAGTTTTATAGTGCTATAATACTTTTGATAAATTTACTTTTTGGGTAGGCATAAACATGAAATTACACCTTTTATTTATAGGAAACAAATTTATATATAATGCATCTTTACATGAATATATAATGCGAAAAATCAAAGAAAAAGTTGATTTTATTGATTCCATAACTTACTTTAAAGAGAGTGATAATTCACTTTTTTTATACTTAGAAGAAGAGTTGAACTCATCTAATAAACTTATGATTATTACTTCAAAAAAACATTTCTCTACTATTGGAAAACTTATATGTACAGTTACTAGTGATAATCAAATTGTAAATGAAAATATGTTGATTCCATCAAATTCTTCCATTTTTGAAGATGCTAGTTATCTCCTAGAATATAGAGATTCTATAACAAATGTACTTCATATTGACGAGATGCAAAAGATGCCAGAAATACTTCTGCACTTAGAAGAAAGTAAAGCAGTGATTCATATATTTGAAAAAACTAAAGAAGAAGTAGCAGAATCCATTGCTCAAATAGCACAAACTTTTGATGTTAATATCAATATTATTCTTATCATAGATGGATGGTTGAGAATTGACATAATAAGTAAAAAATATGGAAATATATCAGAGTTCATAAAAGCAGCAAAAGAATCATTACCTCAAAATCTTATTCCTTCTTCAAATATCGTTGCTTTTATTATAGAAAAACTATCAAATGCAAATAAAAAAATAACTTTTGCAGAAAGTTGTAGTGGTGGTTTGTTAAGTTACTACTTTACAAAAGAAAATGGAGCTTCTAAAATTTTAGATGGAGCACTTGTTACATACTCAAACGAACTAAAAGAAAATTGGTTGGCAGTTGGACATGATACTTTAGAAAAGTATGGAGCAGTAAGTGAAGAAGTTGTAGGAGAAATGTGCGAAGGTGCTTTAAATGTGAGTAATGCTGATTATGCGTTATCTATTAGTGGAATTGCTGGAGATGGAGGCGGAACTGAATTAAAACCTGTTGGTACTGCATATATTGGAGTTAGTAGTTCAACTCATCATGCCAATTTGCATCTAAACTTAGATGGAGATAGAAACTATGTGCAACGACAAAGCGTGCTATTTGCTGTAAAAATGCTTATTTTAATTGATAAAGAGATGTTTTTTTAAATTTAAGCGAAAATTCATTGACATATAAAACCTATTTGCCTATAATTTCGTCCTCTTAATGATTTAGGAGAAAATGTCTTGTTAGCTCAGCTGGTAGAGCACGTCACTTTTAATGATGTGGCCGATGGTTCGAATCCATCACAGGACACCATTTTATTTACGGTTGCGGTGGTAGTTCAGTTGGTTAGAATACCTGCCTGTCACGCAGGGGGTCGCGAGTTCGAATCTCGTCCACCGCGCCATTTTTTTTGTTTATTTGCACTTCAGTGTTTAGCTCATGTACTTAAAGTACACTTCGCTAAAAACTTCAGCACAACTAATTCAAAAAAACAAGTTTATTTAATTTTTTGTTTAGACAAGGCGAGACTGATTGAGGAATAGTTTACTATCCGAAAGAGGGAACAACGAAGTATAAACTAAAAAGCAGAGGGCGTTTAGCTCAGTTGGTAGAGCGCTACCCTTACAAGGTAGATGTCACAAGTTCGAGTCTTGTAATGCCCACCATTAATAAACCTTTTGTTTATGAAAGTGACCCTTTCGTCTAGTGGCCAAGGACACTATCACTTCATGGTAGGGACAGAGGTTCAAATCCTTTAGGGGTCGCCATTTTGGTGTATACTAGAGGGCGTTTAGCTCAGTTGGTAGAGCGCTACCCTTACAAGGTAGATGTCACAAGTTCGAGTCTTGTAATGCCCACCATAATAATTTTAGAGTGCGGTGGTAGTTCAGCTGGTTAGAATATCTGCCTGTCACGCAGAGGGTCGCGAGTTCGAATCTCGTCCACCGCGCCATTTTTTTGTTTATTTGCACTTCAGTGTTTAGCTCATGTACTTAAAGTACACTTCGCTAAAAACTTCAGCACAACATCAATCTTTCTTTTTTACATAAAACTCTTAGTTCCTCTAACATCATACATATCTTTATATCTAAATGTAATCAGATTTTGCATAATCGCAAAAAGAATCATAAAGTTTAAAAAACTACTTCCTCCATAACTAAACATGGGTAGCGGAACGCCAACAACTGGTGCATATCCAATAGTCATAGAAATATTTACACCCATATAGATAAAAATCATAAAAGAGATGGAGATAGTGACTACTTTTATGTAATAATCAGTATTGTAGATGCTTAAACTCATTAGATGCAAAATGAGTGTAACATAAACTAAAATAATTGCTAAAGCTCCTAAAAAACCACTTCTTTCAACTAAAAAAGCAAAGATAAAATCACTTGTAGCGATAGGTAGAAACTTCATTTGAGTTTGTGTGGCTTCTTCTTTGGACTTTCCTGTTAAACCTCCAGAACCTATGGCAATGATGGATTGTTGTACATGATAAGAAGGTTTTTCACTTAAAAAATCTATTATTCTTACTTTTTGGTATTCATGTAAACCAAATTTATAAACAAGTGGAGATGCTAATAAAATAGTAACAAAAATAGCTGCCCATATTTTCCAATGAACACCTATGAAAAATAAAACTCCATATCCAAGAAGAAGTAAAACAAGAGCTGTCCCTAAATCAGGTTCTTTAGCTATGAGAATAAATGGTAAAAGTATGTAAAAACTAATTGTTAAAAAGTCTTTTACTCTATAGCCATTTTCAGGTGGTGGTTTTCTTTGAATAAGATAAGCCAACATCAATATTAAAGCAGGTTTTACAAATTCAGAAGGTTGTATAGTTGCATTGATAAAAGGAATATCAATCCATCTTTGAGCTCCAAGTCGTGAATGTCCAAAAAACTCTACGGCAAACAAAAGACCGATATTTGCCCAGTATATTATTGGAATCAACCAATTCATTCTACGAATAGGGAGTAAAAAAACAAAAAGAAAAGTAATTGCGGCAACGCCAACATAAGCAGTTTGTTTTTGAGCTAAAACAGGAACAGCTTCGCTAATAAGCCAGTTTGAAGTTACCACTAAAGGGATAATTAAGATAATAGAAAAAAAATCAAATTGTGCTAAAATACGCTTATCAAATTTCCACAAGGTTAATAACTCCAAATTTTTTTAAAATTGTAGCACAAAAGGGGCGTAATGAGTGATATAAAAAATTATATATGTGATAATGAACAAAGGTTAGATGCTTTTTTAACATCAAAAATAGGACAGACTCGTTCACAAGTAGCGATGCTTGTAAAGAATGGAGCTGTCTTTATTGAAGATAAAAAAGTGACTCGTCCAGGTGTTAAGTTAAAACTTGATCAACAAATAAGAGTTGAGTTTCCACAAGCAAAAGAAACACCAGCATTAGATATTGATTTTGATGTAGAGATTTTATATGAGGATGAAGATGTCTTGGTTATCAATAAACCAAGTGGTCTTACGGTGCATCCTGCTCCAAGTGTAAAAGAAGCAACTTTAGTTGATTGGCTTAAACATAAAGGTATTAGACTCTCAACTATTAGTGGTGAAGAGCGTCATGGAATAGTTCACAGACTAGACAAAGGTACAAGTGGAACGATGGTTGTTGCAAAAAACAATGAAGCACATGAATTTTTATCATCTCAACTTCAAGATAAAAGTATGGGAAGATACTATTTAGCAGTAATAAATCCGCCTTTAAAAGATGATTTTACTACTATTGAACAAAATATAAGTAGAAGTTCACATAACAGACTAAAAATGGCATGTGCTCAAGGTTCTAAATCAAAATATGCAAAAACAACATTTAAAGTTTTATCTCTCTCAAATGATGAAAAATATCAGTTTATCGCGTGTAAACTTTTTACAGGTCGTACGCATCAGATTCGTGTGCATCTAGAGAGTTTAAATCGTCATATTATTGGTGACCATATTTACGCTTTAAGCCCTAAAATAGAGAAATCGGAACGAATTTTGCTTCACGCTTATATGATATATTTTTATCATCCAACTAGTAAAGAAAAAGTATCTTTTGTCGCACCATTAGATGATGTGATGAAAACTTATATAGATAAAAAATTTGATATGGAGCAAATAAATGAAGTTATGGACACTGATAACATCATCAGCAGTTTTTCTGCTAATACTTAGTGGTTGTGGTTCATCACCAAAACCAGCATCTGAGTTTAAAATAGATGCAACACTTCCTGTTATAGAATTAACACAAAGAGGAACTTTTGTAGATATGAATGCAATAGCATTTGAATGGAAGGCTATTAAAGATGAAAGAGTAAAAGGCATCTATATTTTCAAGCAAAGTATGGGTGAAGATGCTGGAGAGCTTAATCATTATAAAACAATTGATAATCGTTTTACAACACACTTTTTAGATAAAAATATTAAGCCAGATTCAGCATATACTTATAGTTTTAAAACTTTTTCAAAAGAAGCTGAATCTAGAATGAGTGAGGCAAAAATTCTTAATTCTTTACCAGTTTTACAGTCTGTTTCATGGATAAAAAGCGTTCAAAACATGCCAAGAACTGCAAAAATTATTTGGCGACCTCATACAAATCAAAAAGTTAAATCTTATATCATTCAAAGAAGAACTTTAGAAGATGAAAAATGGGGAAATATAGCTACGATAGAGGGTAGGTTAAATGCAGAGTTTATAGATAAAGAACTAAAAGATGATTTTGTGTATAAATATAGAGTTCGTGTTGTAACTTATGATGATATCATTTCATCTCCTAGTGAGATAGTTCAAGTAGTTACAAAAGCATTACCGATAAGCATAAAAAATATCATAACTACTACAAACTTACCAAAAAAGATACAAATCGATTGGGAGAAATCAACAACTGAAGATTTTGCTCGTTATTATTTATACAAATCTGAGGAATCAGACGGTTCTTATGAACTAATAGCAAAACTTTACAATAACACATTTATAGATGCGGTTGAAGAAGATGGAAAAGAATTTTTTTATAGAGTTAGTGCAGTTGAGAAAAATGACTTAGAAAGTATTCATGATAAACTTTCTATTCAAGGGATTACACTCTCAAAGCCGACGACACCTTCTCTTTTAGAAGCAACATTAGTTAATAATAAAATCCAAATTAAATGGAGATTAAAAGATTCAAGAGTAAAAAGTTTTATAGTAATAAAAAAGGCTAAAGCTGGTTGGTTTGATGCAAAAGAGGAAGAGTTTGTTGATATAAAAGGCAACAAATTTGTAGATGGTGAAATTGGTCCAAATGTTAGTTACTATTATCAAGTTTTCTCAGTTGATGAGTTTTTGATAAAATCAGAACCAAGTATTGAGATAATTTTAAAAACACCAAATACTATACAAGACAATAGAAAAAAAGAAAAAGTAGAGCAAAAAGAAAACTCTAAAATCAAAGATAAAGAGTTAATCGTACCAAATAAAGATTTTAGTTAAACGGGGAAAAATGCCACACTTACATATAGCAGAGTTTAAAGAGATTGACTTCCCTCAAAGCCATGAAGATATTTCATTTAACTTCATGGCAAAGAACGCTAAACACAAAGATGAAATTCTTATCAGTGTTAGTGTTGAGGGAGATGATTTTTTCTTACTTGTAAAACAAGAAGAAAATAAAAATCTACTAAAATCAGATAAATTAACAAGACCAGCATCTATACATAGCGTGCATAAGGCACTCTTAGCTTATGCAAGTTTAGCAAAGTTAAATATCATATCTTCAAATGTTCCACAAAAAGAAAAAAATGAACATCTTGTACAATCAACTGCTTTAAAACCGATAAGTTATTTTGTTGATAACTTTCCTAATGTATCTGAGATAAGGATAGAAGTTGGTTTTGGCTCAGGTCGACATCTTCTTCATCAAGCTAAAGAAAATCCAGAGATTTTATTTGTAGGTATTGAGATTCATAGGGCTTCCATAGAACAAGTTTTAAAACAGATTAGTATCCAAAAGTTAGATAACTTACTCTTACTTGATTATGATGCAAGACTTTTTATGGAGTTAGTCCCATCTAATCTTGTTTCAAAGATTTATGTACACTTTCCTGTTCCTTGGGACAAAAAACCACATCGTAGAGTTATTTCAACTTCTTTCATAAAAGAATCAAGAAGGATTTTAAAAGTTGAAGGAAAACTAGAACTAAGAACCGATAGTGAAAATTATTATGCTTACTCATACGAAACCTTTATAAATTTCAACAAAACAGTACTACATATAAATAAAAATAAAGATATTGCTATAAGTTCAAAGTATGAAGATAGATGGAAAAAAATGGAGAAAAATATTTATGATGTAACTATGATAAATGAAGAAAATTCTCCAACTTTAAGTATAGATGGAACTTTTGATTTTGACAAACCTAAACTTACTTTTTTAGAGTTGATTGAATTACATGGAGTAACTAAAAAATTTGAAGGTGGATTTATTCACTTTGAGAGAGTTTATGAACTTGTAGATGGAGTTATGTTACGCATATCTATGGGAAGTTTTGATAGACCTGAGCATCTATATGTGATAGTAGATACTTCGTCAATTTCTTATCATCCAAACCTTCCTCTAAAATCAAAAAGTAACTTAAGTGCACATAAATTTTTAGATGGAGTTTTTCATGGATAAGGTAATAATTGCTCAAAATATTTCACTTGCATATTCAAACAATGAAACAATTATAAATAAAGCAAATTTATCTATAAACTCAGGTGCTTTTATTTTTATAACTGGTGCTAGTGGTAGTGGAAAATCAACTCTACTAAAGTCACTTTATGGAGCTTTAAAACCAATGCAGGGAAGTCTTGTTGTTGGTGGAGTAGAACTTAGTGGAGTTAGTAGTTCAAAACTAAACTTTTTAAGAAAACATATTGGTATAGTTTTTCAAGATTATAAGCTTGTAAAAGAGTGGACTATTGAGAAAAATATAATGTTGCCTCTACTGATAAATGGTTATGAAAAAGATGTTACACAAAATCAAGTAGATTCTCTTTTAAAGCATGTTAGGCTTAAGCATCAAGCTGGAAAATATCCATTAGAACTTAGTGGTGGAGAACAACAAAGAGTAGCAATGGCGAGAGCTTTAGCACATAACCCTATCTTAATACTTGCGGATGAGCCAACAGGTAATCTTGATGATTATTCATCACAGCTTATTTGGAATCTTTTAGAAGGTGCAAATGAGCAATTAAAAACTACTGTTATTGTGGTTACTCACCATATACCTCCAACTATGAATATTGACTATAAGCATTATCATATAGAATATGGGAGTATTAATGAAGTCCTTTAAAAATCACCTTTCTTTAGTTATAGCATTACTCAGCATACTCTTTTCAATGCAAATATTTATAGTTGTTGATAGGTCAATAGAAGCGTATAAAGTAAATTTAGCAAATAAGTACTCTGTAATAATTGTCAGTCAAAAAAACCTAGATGCAAAGACAATTTTAAGTATAAACAATATGATTTCAAGTAGTAAAAAAATATCTGCTGATAATGTTATAAAAAGATTAAACACAGGCATGAATGAAAAAAATATAAAACTTTTAAAGTTAACTCTTCCAAAATTTTATAAATTAAATTTATCTCAGTACCCTGATCCAAAACAGATTCAAAAACTAAAAAAAGATTTGTATAAAAATAAAAATATAACTAAGGTTGAAGATTTCTCTCATAGTCATGATACAACATATAAACTTTTGTTACTTTTTAAAAATGTTGTGTTTTTGTTTTCAGTTGTTGTTTTCATAGTTACTTCACTTCTTATTTTTAAAGAGCTTCGTATTTGGCAGTTTAAACATAGTGAACGAATGAGTATTATGCGACTGTTTGGTGCTCCTGTATGGCTTCGTTCTGCTGTTTTGTTTCGTTTAGCTATCGTAGATGCCATAATAGCAAGTGTTTTATCATTTGGACTTTTTACCTATATATCCTCTCTTTCACTAGTAAAGGAGCACTTTTTAAATATAGGTATTAATGTAGTTGTATTTGACATAGTTAATGACGGTGCTTTATTATTTGCATCTGCTATTACGCTTTCTGTTATTTTAGCTTCACTTATAGTTTTAGGTCATAAAGAAGAGGTATGATTCGTTTATTAATCATTTTTACATTATTACCATTGTTCTTGTTTTCAAATACAAGTATAGATGCAAATATAAAAAAAACAAATACCAAACTTAGCTCTTTTTCTAAAAACTACTCTATTATTAACAATAAAATGGCAAAAACTGCAAAGGCTATTTTAAAACAAAAAAGAGAAATATTAAGACAACAAAGAGATTTAGATGCTCTAAAAAAAGAGTTAAAAGAAAAAGAGAGTAGTTATAAGGTAAATACAAAAGAGCTAAAAACTATGAAAAAAGCTCAAACAAATTTAAAAACTTCTCAAGGAAAACTAGAAGAAAAACTTTTGTTTACCATCGCTCAGAGTGTTTCTTTATCTGTTATACTTGAAGAAGAAGTAAGTGCTTCTAAAGAGTCGTTAATAGAGTTTGAAGTTTTAAAAGTTATGCTCAAAAACTCTAAGAAAAAGGTAAAACTTTTAAATAAAAAGTTTTATACAAACTCAAAAAATATAGATACTTTAAATATTCATGCAAGTTCTTTAGAGGTAGCAATAGCTAGTATTGATACAAAAAGGAAAAGATTATTATCCATTCAGAAAAAGAATAAAAAGTCATTAAAAAAGCTTAGGATTTCAAAATCATCATATAAAAAAGAGTTGAAAAAACTTCTAAATAAACAAGATTTACTAAAGAAAACATTAGCAAAATTAAATATCATTAAAGTAGATGAAATCAAAAAGGCTAGAGAAGAAAAAGATAGAAAAAAAGCTTTTGAATCTAAGCGAATATTATCAAATAACAACCTTCCAACTGTTAAAAAACATGGCAGTAGTTATCAAAAAATAAAAACAAAAAAATATTATGGGAACAAAACCATAGCACCTTTTTCTCCATATAAAATAACTAAAAGATATGGAACTTATACTGATCCAATATATGGTATAAAAGTATTTAATGAATCAATATCGTTAAAACCAAGTAAAAAAAATACAAAAGTTAAAACAGTATTTAATGGAAAAGTTATATATGCTGATAAAACATCTGTGTTAAACAATATAGTTATTATTGAGCACAAAAATGGTTTACACACAATTTATGCAAACCTTTCCCAAATTTCACCAAATATAAAAAAAGGTAAAAAGATTAAAAAAGGCTATACTATTGGTCGTGTTAGTGAAGAGTTGATTTTTGAAGTTACACAAAAATCTTTTCATATTAATCCTATCAGACTTTTTAAATAAAAATATAAAATAACAAATTAAATACACTTTAATTATTTTTTTGTTATTATTGTAGAAATAATTTAGTGAAGGGGATATGTTTATGGAATTTGATAGAGAAGAACATAATATGGTTTACTACAACCAAATCCTTCGTTCAGATAAAAAAAAGAAGATTAAAAAGAAGAAAAAAGCTCAAAGTTTTGCCAAGCAAGAGGTGAATTTTAAAGATTATCTTTATATCCCAAATGGTTGGGAACCTATCTTATATACTGTATATTTTGTGCTAATACCCTATGTTACAGGGGCAGTTTTTCTTTTTTTAACTATTGCTGGTGCTGATTTTGCAAACTTTAAGTTACTTAATATGGCAGCATTTTTTATAGTCTGGATAATTGGTTATGAGATAGTAGCAACTATTATGTTAATAGGAATACTTATAATGTTTCTTAAGTATGATGACGAGGACGATTAGATATAATTTTATAAAAATCAAATAGAGAAAAAAAAATGAAATTTATTCAGACTCGCGGATGCGATGAAAACAGACCTCAAAGTGTAACATTTTCACAAGCAATTTTAAGCCCAATAGCTTCTTTTGGTGGTTTATATATACCGCAAAATTTACCAAAACTTGGTATAGGCTTTTTAAATAAGCATCTAAACTCATCATATAAAGAATTAGCATCTGATATGTTAAGTAGATTTGAGATAGATATTGAAAAAAGTGTAGTTGATGAAGCATTATCTCTTTATGATAATTTTGATGATTCTAAAAACCCTGTTCCTGTTATAAAAATAAAAGAGAATTTATTTGTAAGTGAGTTATACCATGGTCCTACTCGTGCTTTTAAAGATATGGCACTTCAACCTTTTGGGCATATTTTGTCTAGTATTGCTCAAAAAAGAGATGAAAATTATCTTATCTTAGTAGCAACGAGTGGTGATACAGGACCAGCTGCTCTTGAAACTTTTAAAAATAAAAAGAATATTCAAGTAGTTTGTATGTACCCTGCAAATGGAACTTCTGATGTTCAAAGACTTCAAATGGTTACAGAAGACGCGCCTAATTTAAAAGTAATAGGAATAAAAGGTAATTTTGATGATGCTCAGTCTGCACTTAAAAATCTTTTATCATCAAAGAGTTTTGAGAAAACCTTAAAAGAAAAAAATATTTCACTCTCAGCTGCAAACTCAGTAAATTTTGGACGAATTATTTTTCAAATCATTTATCATATTCATAATTATCTTGAACTTGTTAGACAAGGTTCGACAAAAATGGGTGATAATGCTTATATAAATGTGCCAAGTGGAAACTTTGGAAATGTCTTGGGTGCTTATTATGCTATGAAAATGGGACTTCCTGTTGAAAAATTAATAATAGCATCAAATGAAAATAATATTTTAACACGCTTGATACAAACAGGCATCTATGATATGCGTAAAACAGAGTTGATTTTAACAACTTCTCCAGCTATGGATATTTTAAAATCATCAAATGTTGAAAGAATACTTTTTGATTTATATGGAGCCAGAAGAACAAAAGAGCTAATGCATGATTTAGATACAAAAAAAGTATATAAATTGACTTCTCAAGAACTTTTAAAACTTCAAGAAATATTTGTGGCTGATTATTCAAGTGATGAAGAAGGTAAAGAGTATATAAAAAATAATTTTAAAGATGGATATTTGATGGATCCACATACTGCAACTTGTTTTAAAGCTTACAAAACATGTGCTAGTAAAAATATAGATACTATTATTTACTCAACAGCAGAATGGACAAAATTTTCTCCTGTTATAGCAAGTGCTTTAACGGGTGAAAAAAATGCTCAAGATATAGTAGCCTTAGAAACTATCTCAAAAGAAGCAAAGGTAGAGATTCCTTTTATGATTAAAGAATTATTTAGCAAAACAATAATTCATGAGGATGTTGTAGAAAAAAATACAATAGAAAAAGAAATATTAGACTTCTTGTAAAAATTAAATTTTTTCTTGTAATTTAATTAAAAATAGATATAATAACAACTAATAGAGGAGAATACATGAAAACTGTACTTGTACCATTTTATGCAAAGGCTATTATAGGACCTACTGTTATTATGTCCGGAGTTGCATATGCTATGACTCTTGTTTTTGGTTTTAGTATTGGATTACCGTCAATTTTAATATTTTCATTTTTTGGTTCACTTATTACTGTCGCTGGTTTTCATATACTCATGTTTCGACCCATTATAGAAAGTGCTGATGTTTTAGATAAGTTTAATACAAGAGATTTTGAAAAACAAAAAGCATATAAAAAAGAATTTGTAAGACTAGAAGGCAAAACAGTATTTGTTCGTGCCTTTTACAATAAAATATATCAAACTTTAGACCTACTTATGAATATGGCAGAGATATTATCAGTAGATGCTGGTAAAAACTCTATCTATACAGCAGACCTCTCAGGCTCAATAGATAAACTTTCAGGCAAATTAGATGAACAAGCTCAAACAGTAGAAATTATCTCAAATACTACAAACAAAGTTATGTTAAATATTTCAAATGTTACTAAAAATGCCGAAGAAGCTGCAACTTTCACAACTAAGACTATGAAAGGAAGTATTCAAAGTCAAAAAGATTTAAAAGATATTATAGACAGTATGCAAAATATAAATGAAGTTGTTTTAAGTGCTTCGGAGAAAGTTTCAGAGTTAAGTAAAAAATCTGTTGATATTAAAAGAGTTACGGATGTTATTGATGATATTGCAGAAGGAACAAACCTTTTAGCATTAAATGCTGCTATTGAAGCTGCTCGAGCTGGTGAGCATGGTCGCGGATTTGCTGTTGTTGCCGAAGAAGTTAGAAACTTGGCTGAAAAAACTGTAGATGCAACTCGTGAAGTTGATATGTCTATAAGTCAGATGCAAGCAGATACAGAAGATGTAACAAAAGAGATAAAAATACTTTCAGAGCAAATCGGTATAGGAGTTGGTAGAATAGAAGAGGTTGCTTTACAGATAAATGAATTTTTAGAACAATCAAAATACATAGAAGAAAAGATAAATGAAATTGCAAGTAATGCTTCATCTAATAATGCTGATTTAAATGAGATAGCAACATCTATAAAAGAGTTTAGTGTAGGTCTGCAAGAAGGCACTGTTGAGATGAAGAAAATTTCTGAGTCTACGCATGAGTTGATTTATGCAGCAGAAAGTTCTTATGAGTCTGTTAGTGAATTTGCTCTTGATAAATACCATGAAAATATTTATAAGCTAGGTTCAAAAGCTGCTACTCAGATAGAAAAACTATTTGAAAATGCTATCAACAAAGGAGAGCTAAGTGAAAGTAGTTTGTTTGATAAAAATTATAAACAGATAGAAAATACTAGCCCTCAAAAGTTCTCAACTGCTTATGATAAGTTTTGTGATACAAATCTACCTGCAATACAAGAAAAAATACTTTTAGATAAAACTGTTGGCTATGCGATTTTAACAGATATAAAAGGTTATGTTCCAACACATAACAATAAATTTGCTCAGCCTCTAACTGGAAATTACGATAAAGATTTAATCGGAAACAGAAGTAAAAGAATTTATGATGATAGAACAGGTTCAAGATGTGGAAGTCATACTAAACGACTTCTTCTACAAACTTATTTAAGAGATACAGGTGAAACGATGCATGATTTATCTGTTCCAATATATATCAATGGAAAACATTGGGGTGGATTTAGAATAGGTTACTTACCAAACAAAAGTTAAAGAGTTTTATAACTCTTTAGTTTTTTTATATGCTTCTTTTACTGCGTTCATACATGCACTTCTAACTTTAGCATCTTCTAAAGCTCCATAACCTGCAGCTGTTGTTCCTCCTGGGCTCATTACTCCATCTTTTAATATAGCAGGGTGAATATCTTGTATCAAATCACCAAAACCACTAAATAAACCTCTCATAATAGCCATAGCGTCATCTCTTTTTAGTCCTTGCTGTACGGCTCCATCGGCTAGAGCTTCAGCGATTAAAGCTAGATATGCTGGACCACTTCCAGCTAAAGCAGTTGCGATGTCTATTTCTTTTTCACTTTGTAACCATCTTGTAGTTCCAATGGTTCCTAAGAGTTCTAAAGCTTCTTCTTTAAACTCTTCATCACCAGTAAGTGTTGTCATAGATTTGTTTACACTTGCTGCTAGGTTTGGCATAGTTCTTACTACAGCTAATGGATTTAAGTTTTGTCTGATTTTTGCTAATGTTGTTCCTGCTAAAACTGAAAAAATCACTCTTGCCTTACCTTTTAGTCTTGTAGAAATTTCTTCAACATTGGCAGGTTTAACACATAAAAGTATAGTTTTATCATTCATATCAAAATCATCAAGTAAAGCTTTTTGAATTTTAACTCCAAGTTTATCTTCAAACTTATCAAGTTTTTCAAAACTTCTTCCAACTACTTGGATTTGGTAGTTTGCTTTTAAGCCTTTTGCAATACTTAACGCCATATTTCCATTTCCAATAAAAGTGATAGTTTTCATAATGTTCCTTGAATTTTTATGGTAGTATAGCATTATAAAAATTAAGGCAAAAAAATGGAACAGTTTTTACAAGAAGCAAAAAATGCAAGTAGAATATTATCTGGAATTAGTGGAGCTCAAAAGAAGATAATTTTAAATGAAATGGCAACAGCCATAAGAGAAAATACAAAAAATCTACTTGTGGCAAATGCTCTTGATATGGAAGATGGAAAAAAGAATAATCTATCTCCCGCTTTAATGGATAGACTTTTTTTAGATGAAGGTCGTATAGATGCTATGGCTGTGGCAATAGAAGAGATTTCTGCACTTAAAGAGCCTGTTGGAAGAATTTTAGATGGTTGGGTTACAGATGATGGACTTAAAATAGAAAAAGTAACTATTCCTATTGGTGTTATTGGAATCATATATGAGTCACGCCCTAATGTAACCAGTGATACAGCAGCTTTATGTTTTAAAAGTTCTAATGTTTGTGTTTTAAAAGGTGGTAAAGAAGCCGAACATTCAAACAGAGCAATAGCAAAAGTTCTTCAAGATGTTTTAGGTAAAAATGATTTACCAACTGCATTAATCTCTCTTTTAGAAGATTCTTCAAGAGAGGGAGTTGCTAAACTTATAAAGATGGATAAGTATGTTGATTTAATTATTCCTCGTGGCGGAGCAGGGCTTATCAAATATGTAAGTGCAAATGCAACGGTAAGTGTTGTTAAGCATGATAAAGGGCAGTGTCATACTTACATAGATAAAGATGCAAAACTAGATGATGCAATTGCGATATCATTAAACGCAAAAGTTCAACGACCTGGAGTTTGTAATGCAATGGAAACGCTGTTAGTTGATAAGGTAATTGCAAACACAGCACTGATAGAGTTAAAAAAAGCATTTGATAAAGAAGGAACACAACTAAAAGGTTGTGTAAATACTCAAGCAATTATAGAAGTGCAAAATGCAACTGATAAAGATTATAATACTGAATATTTAGATAATATTTTAAATATAAAAGTCGTAGATGGAGTTGAGGGTGCGATTGAACATATAGTTAGATTTGGTTCTGGTCATTCTGAGGCTATAATAACACAAGACTTAACAACTGCAGAGAAGTTTTTAAATGCAATAGATGCTGCCGCTGTTTATCTTAATGCATCTACTCGTTTTACAGATGGAGGAGCTTTTGGTTTTGGAGCAGAAGTAGGTATAAGTACAAATAAACTTCATGCTCGTGGACCAATGGGAATAGAGGGACTTACAACTTATAAATTTAAAATTTATGGAAGTGGACAAATTAGATAAAGTTGATACAAATCAATGCAAAATAAATAAATCTTGACTAAAATTAGCATAACAAAAAAAAGGATAATTTTATGTCATTAATTCCAAATGAAGCCGTTAAAATAGAAGTAAATGGAGCAACTGTTGATTTCTTTGAATTAACAAAAGATGGTGTTAGTACTTACTATTTTGATACATCAAAATGTGGACCACCAGACCCAATGGTAAATGCAATGAGTGGTTTAAGACTTATAAAAAATACTAATAATACTTTAGTAATGATTAATCATAAAGCTCCAGGTGGACTTTTTGCTAAACTTGAAGCTGATATAGCTCACAGTGTTGAAGAGGTAAATGGTTTTATGAAAATTACTTTTTCAAGTGTAAACGCAGGTGTTGATTCTGATTTAACTCAAATAGCTTGTCACTAAAAGAGTAAAATGTTCTCTATTTCGCAAGATTTTGCACCTCCATTTAAACTTATCTCCCCATTTTTTATTCTGGGGAGTCTATTTTATTTATTAACTTCTTTGTATATATTTTCTTTTTCATCAGATAATCTTTTTATGTTAGATACAAAAGTTTTAAGTTTAGTACATCTGTATTTACTAGGTTTTATAATTATGGTTATTTTTGGAGCTATGGCGCAGTTGGTACCTGTTGTTCTTGAAGTTGGTCACGCGGCAATTGAACTTTTTTATGCGATATGGCCTCTTCTTGGCATCGGTGTTATTTTGATGGTTTTAGGATTTATAGCCTTTCCTGCGCTTTTGCCTTATGGTGGAACAGTTGTTTTGATATCAATGATGATATTTGTCATGGAAATATTTGCAACAACGAGAAAAGTAAAAGAGTTAAATGTAGTTATGAGTAGTATTTTAATCTCAAATACATTTTTATTTTTTGGTATCATTTTTGGTCTTGTCATGGCTCTTGGTTATTCTGGAAGCATAGAAATTGATATTATAGCTTTACTTCGTTCTCATGTTTATTTGGTAATTGGTGGCTACATAACTATAACCCTTATGGGACTATCTGTTGTCTTGTTACCAATGTTTGGGCTATCTCATGGCTTTTCAATGAAACCTCTCCATATATCTATCACTTTGATGAGTGTTTCAGTTATACTGGTTGTAGTTTCATCTTTTTTAGAATATATCATAATAGAATATATTGCATATACTCTGGCAGTAGCATCTATGCTTATTTACTTTTATTTAGCTTACACTATTTTTAAAACAAGGGCAAGAAAAGAGATAGATATTTATGTGATGTCACTTATGTATGCTTATTTTTCTATGATAGTGTCTTTAATTTTTGGTGTTGCATATCTATTCTTGTCACATGAAGTTTTGTTACTTGCTAGTGCTTGGCTTTTGTTCTTTGGTTTTTTTGGTTTTGCAATTACTGGACATATATATAAAATAGTTCCATTCCTTGTTTGGTTTGAGCGTTTTTCTCCTCTTGTTGGAAAGCAAAAAGTACCAATGTTAGCAGATATGTTACCAAAAAGAAGCTCTCATGCACAGTTTGTCTTTTGTGCTATCGGAGTAACTATAATAACCTTAGCAATTTTAATGAAAGATGATACACTAATTAAAGCAGGTGCTTCATTTTTAGTCGTTGGTGCAATGGCACTTGTTAGAAATGTTTTCTATATGATAAACTATAAGTAAAGCACTAGTGTTTTGGGCTTTCTGCCGAAGAAAATAAAGCGTTAGCGTAGGTATCGGAATCGAGGTGCCCCTTGAGGGTATACTTCCGATGCCGTATAAAAAAGATGAAGGAACAAAAAAATATGATGTATTCAAAAGAAGAATTATTTTTAGCTATCTCAACAGTAATTGATCCAGAGGTTGGGTTTAACCTTGTTGAGATGGGACTTATATATGATGCCCAGTGTGATGATGAGGGAAATGCAAATGTAACGATGACTCTCTCTACAAAAGCTTGTCCTATGCATCAAATGATACAACAGTGGGTAAAAGAATCTGTTGAAAAAATGGCAAATATTAATGAGGTTGTTGTAGAAGTTGTTTGGGAGCCAGTATGGAATATTACAATGGCTGATGATAATGTAAAAAAAGCTCTAGGTGGTGGAGCCTAAGACTTATATGTTTCAATTTCTTGTAAAAGAATATTAAGAGATTGAACATAATTTTTAAATAGTTCAACATATCTTCCATCTTTTGGAGTAGTTATAGCTAGTTTTAAATCTAGGACTATTTTACTAATATTATTTGCTCCAATATTTGCAGTTATACCACTTAAATCTAGTAAATATTTATCTGCTTCATTCATCTTTTTATTGTTTAAAAGAGTTTGAAGTTTTTCTGTGGATTTTGCATAAGTATTAATAAATTCATTTAAAATTTCAAAGTAAAAATCTTTATCTTCACCGCAAATATTTAAACCACTTTGTGTATCAAGTTCTTGCATTTTTGTTTGCTTTGAAGAGTCTTTTGTATAAGTATATAGTATTTTGTAAAGTGCTTCAATTCTCAATGGTTTTTCTAGGTGCTCTTCCATTCCAGCATCTGTCATTTTTCTTATATCATCTGTTGCTACATCTCCACTTAGAGATATAATTATGATATGGTTGTATTTTGAATCTTTTCTTATTTTTTTACTCGCTTCAAAACCACTTACCCTAGGCATATGTACATCCATTAAGATAAAGTTATAATTGGAGTCTTTTTCTAAAATATCAAGTGCAAATTGTCCATCATCAGCTATGGTGATCTCTATTCCAGAGTCAGCAAAAAGTCCTGTAATTACTTTTTGATTTATTATATTATCTTCAGCGACTAAAATTCTTTGACCTGCAAACTCTTTGAAATTTTCTTTAGTAATTTTGCCAATATTTCGAACAGCTCTTTTTTCTCTGTTTAGTGTATTTGATGAAGTGTCCTTTTTAGCATCTATAACTTCTGGTTCATCTAAAAATTCTTCTTTATTTTGCTCTTCAAAGCTTCCTTCTTCTTCTCCATCGAGAGAGTCTTGAATCTCTTGCATTTCTTCATTGACTTCTTCTTCATTAGCATCTGCACTTTGCATATTAAAATCATCTACAATAAAATAATCTTCTATAATTTCAACTTGTTGCTTTTTCTTTTGTTGTGATTTTTTAATGATTATATATATAACTGTTATTAGTAAAATTGCGATAGTTGCAATTATTTCATTGAAGTAAGTTTCCAACATTCTTTATTCCCTTGACATTTTTAATAATTTATAATTGATACTATATCTTTTTTTTCCTTTAAATAGGAAGTGAATTAATAAAAATACTGTATAATTACTTAAAAATAAATTAGAGGTATTTTTGCAAAATATTCCACATATTCCAGTTTTATATAGAGAAATAATTACTACTTTTGAATCTATACAAGATGGTGTAATAATAGATTGTACCATGGGTTATGGTGGACATTCTTCAATGATACTTGAAGCAAATCCAAATATAAAACTAATAGCAATAGACCAAGACCAAACAGCTATAGATTTTTCACAAAAACGACTAAAATCTTTTGGAGATAGAGTAAGCATAAGAAAAGGTCGTTTCTCATTAGTCATAAAAGAAATCATAAAAGAAGTGGGAATCCAAAATATTAGAGGTATTTTAGCTGATATTGGTGTGTCTTCTCTTCAACTTGATGAAAAAGATAGAGGTTTTTCTTTTGATAGTAAAACACTTGATATGAGAATGGATATCGATGCTCCTTTGAGTGCTTTAAATGTTGTAAATGAATACTCATTTAAAGAATTACAAAAGGTACTATTGGAGTATGGAGAACTTAGAAACTGCAAAAAAATAGCTTCGGCAATCGTAGATGCTAGACCGTTTACTTGTGCAAAAGAACTAAGCGATGCAACTTTGCATCTACTGCCACGAGGTAAAAAAATACATCCTGCTACACTTTTAATGCAAGCAATTCGTATAGAAGTAAATGATGAGTTAGGAGAGTTGAAATCTCTTTTACAGAGTTTAGAAGAAGCTAGTTTTACTGATGCGGTCATAGCGATAATCTCTTTTCATTCTTTAGAAGACAGAATAGTTAAACAAACATATACTAGGTGGAGTAAGAACTGCATCTGTCCAGCAGAAGCTATGCGATGCAGTTGTTCTAAAGATAACGCTCTTGGAAAAATTTTAACAAAAAAACCTTTAACAGCACAAGAAGATGAACTTAAAAATAATGTTAGAAGTAGAAGTGCAAAGTTACGGATTTTTAAAATGGGTAAAAAATGAGTGAGAAGAATGAACTCTTAGAAGAAGTTGATTTAGTTTTAAATGCGAAAAAAAGAGTTGATTTTGGATATCTTGTTTTTATTTTGTTAATGATGAGTTTTGTAAGTCTTGCCCTTTTTCCAAAAATATATATTCAACAAAGAATCTACTTTAAAAGTAGAGATATTTATAAGCTAAAAAGTGAGTATGATACTTTGATAGAAGAAAATAAACTCATAAATACATCTGTTGAGTCCATAAGATATAAAAACCAAATACTAGATACACTTTTTTAAAGGTTAATAATGATTCGTCGCTTTTTAGAATTTGCCATTGATAAACCACTTTTAAACCATATACTTTTAACATTTATAATGTTACTTTCTATTTTTGCTTATATAAATATACCAAAAGAAATTTTCCCTCCTATGAATATGGATAAAATAACTATTAGCGGTGGTTATGCTGGAACATCCGCTGATATTCTTGATAAGATGGTCGTAAAAAACATAGAAGATGACCTTCAAAATATTGATGAGTTAGATAGTATAAAAACAACTATAAAAAATGGCTTTTTTTCAATAGTAAGTGATATAAAGAGTGGCTCAGATAATACAACAGTTTTAAGTGATGTAAAAGATATAGTTAATGGAGTTAGAAAAGATTTACCCGCAGATATGGCTGAACCAATTGCCAAGATAAAACTACACAGTTTTCCGCTTGTTTTAATAGCCTTAGCGGGAAATAAAAGCAAAAAAGAGTTACTTCTCTTAGCCGAAGACTTAAAGAGTGATTTAAGTAGATTTAAAGACCTTAGCGACATAACAATTCGTGGAGATGCTGATGATGAAGTTGTTATAACTTTAAATGAGCAAAAACTTATGGCATTTGGTTTAAAACCATCTCAAGCTGTTGCATCATTAAGAAACATAAGTTCAATATTTCCTATAGGAACCATTAAAGAAAAGGGTAAGCATCTATACATATCTACTTTTAATGGAGAAAAATCAAAACATGCCATAGAAAGTACTATCATAAGTGTTGGTGATGTTAGAGTTCGTGTTGGTGATATAGCAGATGTTGAGTTCAAACTAAGTGATGAATCTGAGTTATCGCACTATAACGGAGCAAGAAATGTTTCTATTAATGTTACAAAATCTAAAGATGGTAATGCTATTGCTCTTGTAAAACAGATACGAGAGTTGTTAAAAAAGTATTCCGTTAAAGATGAAATGGTAAAGTATGAGATTTACACAGATACTTCGATTTGGATTAAAAACCGTTTAAATACTGTTTTTGCAAATATAAGCTTTGGTCTTATGCTTGTATTTATTGCAATGTTGATTTTCATAAATCGTGGAATTGCTATGGTTGTAGCTATCGGTATTCCTGTTAGTTTTATGATAGGTTTAATCGTTACAGAGTTAATGGGTGATAGTTTAAATATGCTCTCTTTGCTTGGTGCTTTAATAGCTCTTGGTATGTTGGTAGATGAGGCGATTGTGGTCGCTGAAAATATTTACAGGCATCTAGAAGAGGGTATGGAGAAAAGAGAGGCGGCCATAGTTGGTGCATCTGAAATGTTTCCTGCCGTTTTAACTGCTACTCTTACAACAGTTTTTGCCTTTTTACCGATGCTACTACTAACAGGGGAGATGGGAATGTTTATAAAAATCATTCCTATTATGATAACTGTACTTTTACTCTCATCTTTATTTGAAGCATTCTATTTTTTACCACTTCACGCACATGACTTTTTAAAAGTTTCACATGATGACAGTTTTACTAAAAGAATTTGGAAAAAGCTAGGTTCAATACATAGTAAAGCTCTGCATTTTGTGTTTAAGCGTAAATGGGTATCTCTCATAGTAATGGTAACAACAATACTCCTTTTGACCTTTGTCTTAATCAAAAACTCAAAATTTCAACTTTTCCCTGATTTTGATAATACTCAAATATATGTTTATGGAAAAGTGAATATAAATAGTGAACTTGAAGATACAGAAAAAATAGTAACTGTTTTGGAAAAAGTACTTCTTGCAAATACTAATGAAAATGATTTTTCTTCCATAACTTCTGTAATTGGCTTTAAGATGGATGCTAAAAATATGGTAGAAACAGGGGATAATCTTTTTCATATTTTCATAGATTTAAAAGAGAGAGCACCCACTAATTTATTTGATACATATATAAGTCCTTATTTATCCATAGAGTATGATGCGAGTGTATTAAGCAGGCTTAATGATGCAGAAAAAATAGCAACAGAAATAGAGAAACTTATAGAACCATTTAGAGTTTTAAAAGAAAATAAAAACTTGGTTTATGAAGAACTTGTTGTTAAAGTTCCAGGGGCAGGTGTTGTGGCATCTGATATTGAGATAAGTCTTAGTGGAAAAAGTGAAGAGGATATTTTACAAGGAGTGAAGTACTTAAGAGGTGCACTAGAAGCGATAGAAGGAGTAAGTAATGTTTCAGACGATGCTAACCCAGGGGAAAAAGAGTTAAAACTCCGTGTAAATGAATATGGACAGCAATTGGGCTTCAATGAAGAACTTATATCTAATGAACTGAGATCATATTACTTAAAAGGTGAATATGCAAAAATGTTTAATGATGAAGGTCTTGTTCGTATAAGAATAGAGAGTGGCATAAATAAAAAAATTGAATCTATAGATAGAATCGAAGTTCAAGTTCCATCAAGTAATAGATTTGTAGCTTTAAGTGATGTTTGTGATTTTATAATGATACAAGGTTTTGTAGCACTTAAAAAAGAAGATGGAGTTAGAATAAGAACAGTTTTAGCAACTTTAAATAAAAAGATTATAACTTCTGCAGAAGCTATGAAAAAGCTATCCCCCGCATTTGATAAACTTAAAAGTGAAGGTTATAAGATAGACATAAAAGGTGAAGAACAAGAAAATGCTAAAAATAAAAGAGAGATGATGCAATCAGCGGTTATTGCAATATTTCTTATTTTTATAACTTTAGTTTGGCTTTTTGACTCTATAAAAAAACCTTTGATTGTGATAAGTACAATTCCCTTGGTTTTGCTTGGCGTATATTTCGGTCATATGGTAATGGGTATAAATATTACTATGCCTGGAATGATAGGAATAGTAGGTCTTGCTGGTGTTGTTGTTAATGACGGGCTGATAGTTGTTAACTTTATAAAAGATGCAAAAGACACAGAAGAGTTGATGAAAAAAGCTGGCACAAGACTAAGACCTATCTTGCTTACATCATTAACAACAGTTCTTGGACTCTCTACGCTGATTTTCTTCGCATCTGGACAAGCTATGATACTTCAACCAATGGCAATTTCTCTGGGCTTTGGGATAGCTTGGGCAACAGTTCTTAACTTGATTTATGTACCACTACTTTACGCAGTTGTTTTTAAAATAAAAGACAGAGTCATATAAAAGAAAAACATAAGGAAATTTTGACTATAATTTCGCCCTACAAAGCATTTGCTTATTTAGAAATAGTGGGTCTTTAGCTCAGTTGGTTAGAGCCCTCCGCTCATAACGGAGTGGTCATGTGTTCGAGTCACATAGGACCCACCACCCACAAACCTCATAAACACCGATACTTCAAAGAATTTTAAAAATCAATTTATTGTTTAAGTTTTCATTAGGTAACCACTTGGGTGACCACCTTACATCTATTTTTCTACTAAATGCAACTTCAAACTTTTACTAAGACCACGATGTAAACTAATCATATTTCATAATGTTACTTAACTAAACACAGACATTTAGTATTAATTTTTTTTAAACAATAAACACCTATCTTAAATTATTTATTATATTTCGTAATTAAGATTGTATAAATAAAAAAACAAGGCTTAATGAAAAATACGGGGGTCTAAATAATCATTTTTTCTTATAACTGACTAGATAGTCATCAACCATTTTCAACTTCAAACTTTTAGTAAATCCATTATGTATTTTAAGTAGCTTTTTCATCGGAGAAAATGCTCTACCATCTATAGCATTTGTAGTGTTGTGAATCTTAATATTTTTCTCATTCTTGTAAGTAAAAAGAGCGCGAAGCCTGCCCTTGGGGTACAGCCATTTATAAATTAACCTTTGTTTAGTACCAATATAGCATACTTTTAAGTACTTTTAGACCTCCCCGTATTTTTCATTAAGCCAACAACAATGATATTCAAAATAATGCTGACTTTATGAATATAGTTAGCTCCGCTTGGAATACTTAAAAAACCAACAAAACTACAAAACCACACTAAAAGACACATTTTTATACGATGTGCCTTTTTTTATAAGAAATCATTTACTTAAAAGATTAAAAAAGATAATATTAATAAATATTTAAAAATACTTAGTAGTTTGAATTTTAAGATAGATATAAAAAGAGGTAAGACAAATGAAAAAAATGATGGAAAAGAACTTTGAACAGTTTACTGAAAATATAGAGATGAGATATAATATTTCCATTTTTAAAAATAAAGAAATAGTTGTAAGAAATAATTATTTTCTGAAGAATAATACTATAAACAAAAACTTAAATTCCAAAAATAAAAATGTAGCTTATAACTTAAATGATAACTTTAGAGCATTAGCTTTAGAAATGAAAGCAGATGTCACTAAAGTTGCAAATAACTTCCAAGAGTATATGGATGGCTGGTCAGGTTACACTCAGATGCTTTCAGACTTACAAGAGAAATATGAACTAAGTGATACACCTAAACTCTCAGACCTAGACAGAAAAGTATGGACTTATGAACACTTCATGGGAACAGGTCAGTTTAGCGCAGGAATCGAAGACCGTTTAGAAGCTACAGCAAAAGCTATGATGTCAGGAGGTTCAGAGACAGCTGCATCTGGAAGATATAACGGAGCAGTAGTAAATAGTGTATATGCAGACTTCACAAACCGTAATAAAGCATTTTTCTCACTAAAAGCTTTCTACCCTGATGTACTCTCAGATGCACAGTACCAAAGAGGAGTAGATGAGTATGTTATAACAGACCAAGATTCACTAAATACTAAAATATCAGAATATATAAATAACCCAGATAACTCACTAGAAGAAAAACTATATCTTGTTTCTCAGATGAATACACTCCAAGAAACATTCTTAGACTTTAATGCAGATGCTATAACTTCAAATATAACTGACACACTTGTTAAAAATTTAGTAGCTGCTATATATAACGATACTCTTAATGTAGATATATATAACACTGATGGCAACTACTCAAATAACTCACTGATACTTGGTAATGATACAGATGAAGTTATAGAAGTAAACTCTTCAAACTCTACAATCTTAGCAGGTAAAGGTGATGATAAGATAATAGGTTCTACTAGTAATGATACTTATATTTATAGAGCAGGAGATGGAGCAGATACCATAGCAGATAGAGGTGGTAATGATACTCTGAACTTTAGTGATATCTCACTAAATGAGGTAATCATAAAATCAGATGGTAATGACCTGATAATCGCAGTGAAAGAAGATGGAAAAACATTTGATGAACTTACTAACAAGGTAACAATCTCTAACTGGATAGATGCAGATAACCGTATAGAAAATATTACATTTGCAGATGGTGCAACTCCAAACTTCTCGGAGATTATAAACACTCACTTTATCAGTGAAGCTAATGACAACATAGACCTTACAAACTCAAATGACACAGTAAATATGCTTAGTGGTGATGATATAGTTAGCGCTCTAGCTGGTGATGACACTATAGATGCAGGAGCAGGTAATGACACTATCAACGCAGGAAGCGGTAATGATACTCTTATAGGTTCTATAGGAGATGACACACTTTATGGTGGAAGTGGTAATGATACTTATATCTTTAATCTTGGTGATGGAACTGATACTATACTAGACTCATCAGGTAATGATACTCTAAAATTTGGTAATGGAATAACAAGCGATAATTTAGCAGCAAAAATAGATGGTACAAATCTAATTATAGCTATAAAAGAAGATGGAAAAACATTTGATGAACTAACAGATAAAATAACTATTAACAACTATACAAATAACAATAATAAAATAGAAATAATATCTTTAGCTAATGGAGACATAGTAAATCTAGACTCCATACAAGCTACAACGGCAGGGGATGATGTTTTAGTATATGGAGATAATGGAGTAACTGTAGATGCAGGCGCGGGTAATGACACCGTAACAACAGGAAGTGGAGCCGATAATATAGCTGGTGGAGAAGGTAATGATATTTTAAACTCTGGAGCAGGGGATGACACTATAGATGCAGGTGCTGGAGATGACTATGTAAATGCAGGTAGTGGTAATGATACTATAACTGGAGCAACTGGAGCAGATACACTTGTTGGTGGTTTAGGAAATGATACTTATATCTTTAATCTAGGAGATGGTAAAGATACAATTATAGACTCTTACACTTACGGTTATAAAAACTCATCTTCTAAAGATGCAGGTAATGATACAATTATCTTTGGAGATGGAATAACTAAAGAAGATATCAAGGTAACACTAGTAGGCTCAGATATAGTTGTTTCTATAAATGAGAATGATTCAATAACTATAAAAAATGCTACTCACTCAAACTTCGCAGTTGAAAATATACAACTCTCAGATGGAACAATCTTAAAAATAGAAGATATGCAAGAAGCTACAGAGGGTAATGATTCTTTAGTGTTTGGTAACTCTGATATAACACTAGATGCTTTAGGTGGAGATGATAATATTACTACAGGTAGTGGAGATGATACTATAGATGGTGGTAGTGGAAATGATGTTATCAGCAGTGGAGATGGTGATGATAACATACTTGGTGGTCTTGACGCGGATACTCTTATAGCTGGTAGAGGTAATGATACTTTAACAGGAGGAAAGGGTAATGATAATCTTCAAGGTGGGCTTGGAAATGACACTTATGTTTTTAACCGTGGAGATGGACAAGATACTATTACGGATAGTTACCGTTATGGAAGTGCAGGTAATGACACTCTGAAATTTGGAGAAGGCATAAGTAAAGATGACCTTATAGCAGTTGCAAGTGGCAATGATATGATAATAGCCCTAAGAGAAGATGGTAAAACATTTAGTGAACTTAGTGATAAAGTCACTGTGAAAAATTGGTTAAATGTAAACAACAGAGTTGAAAACATACAACTAAGCGATGGTTCATCTGTAAGTTTTACAGAGATACAAGGTGCTACAGATGCAAATGACTACCTAACATTTGGCGATGAAGGTGTAAGTGTAGATGCACTTGGTGGAGATGATGTTGTAATCACAGGAAGCGGAGCAGATACAATAAATGCTGGAAGCGGAAATGACTCTATAACTTCAAATGCAGGAAATGACACTATAAATGGTGGTGAAGGAAACGACACTTTAAACAGTGGAGCTGGTAATGACACACTATATGGAGATGCAGGAAATGACACACTAAAAGCTGGTGCTGGAGATGATACTCTAAGTGGTGGCAGTGGAGTTGACAGACTAGAAGGATCAAGTGGTAATGATACATATGTGTTTGGTAGAGGAGATGGACTAGATAGCGTAATAGATACTAGTGGAAACGATACTCTACAACTTGGTGATGGCTTATCTCAAACAGACCTTATCATAAAAGCACAAGGTAATGATCTTGTAGTAGCCCTAAAAGAAGATGGAGTAGACTTCAATGACCTCAGTGATAAAATAACTTTAACTAATTGGTTAAGTCTAAACACTAGAGTTGAAAATATACTACTAAATGATGGCACAGCAATAAACCTAGCAGATATCCAAAAAGGTACAAATGCAGATGATTACCTTATATTTGGAGATGAGGGAGTAAATGTTACTCTTTTAGATGGTGATGACATAGTTATAAGTGGAAGCGGTAATGACACAATAGACGGTGGAACAGGTAATGATACTATCAACTCTAACGGTGGAAATGACACTTTAAATGCAGGTAGCGGAGATGATATAGTAAATAGCGGAAACGGACATGACATCATAGATGCAGGAGATGGAGCAGATAGTGTAGATGCAGGACTTGGTAATGACACTATCACAGGTGGTACAGGTGCAGATACTCTAAAAGGTGGACTTGGAGATGATACTTATATCTTCAACATCGGAGATGGAGTAGACACTATCACAGATATAGGTGGAAGTGATGTACTTAGGTTTGGAGAAGGAGTGACTAAGGATGATATATCAGCCAGAAGAGATGGGCTAGATCTAATCGTAGCGATAAATGATAGTGATAAAATAACTTTAAATGATTGGTTTAAATCAAGTAATAATATAGAAACATTTGAGTTTAGTGATAACTCTACCTGGTCAAAGAGTGAAATAGCAGAGATGTTTGTAGAAGAGGGACTGCCTGGAGTTCTCTATAGTAGACTTGGTGCCATCATGAGTGGTGGCTCCGGTGATGATACTTATGTTTATAATAAAGGTGATTACGCAGTTGCAATAAATGATAGTTACTTCCAAGGAGATATAGAACTACAAGCAGGAAATGATACCTTGCAACTAAGCGGTGGTATAAATAGAACTGATGTTACATTTGGAACACACGGAAATGATTTAATCATAAAGATAGAAGGTGAACACAATACTTATGATGAGTTAAAAGATTATGTAGTTATAAGAGATTGGAAAAATGAAAAAAGAGGAATAGAGACAATCATCTTTAGTGATGGTGAAGAACTAAAAATCAATAAAGATGAAGCGTTTGAACCAATAAACTTCAGTGATAGCTGGATAAAAGGAAACTACCTGCTAGATGGTGATGACGGTGATACACTAAGTGGAAACTCAAATGATAATCTAATAGAAGGAAATGGTGGAGATGACACCATCTACGGCAACGCAGGAGCAGACACCATAAAAGGTGGAGCAGGAGATGATACAATTATTGCAGATTCAGAAACAAATCCATATGGTACCAACGCTCCATACAACGATATCTTAGAAGGTGGAACAGGAAACGACACACTCCAAGGCGGAGCAGGAGATGATACCTACATCTTTAACAGAGGAGATGGAGTAGATACGATTCATGATTATGATTCATATCGTTCTACTACTACAAGCTACAACGCAGGAAATGACACACTTCAGTTTGGAGAAGGGATTAGTGCAACAGACTTAGTATTTACAACGGAAGGTAATAATCTTATAGTTGGAATAAAAGAAGAAGGTGTTGCATTTTCAGATTTAGCAGACAAGATAACTATCACAAACTGGTACAACACAAACAATAAAATAGAGAACTTTAAGTTTAGAGATGGGACAGAGTTAGGTACAGAGAATATTATTATGCTTGGTTCACAAGGTGATGACTCAATTACTGGAATTAATTATGGAGATAATACTATTACTGCAGGAGCTGGTAATGATACAGTTTCAGGAAGTGCTAATAATGATATTATTTATGGTGGTGCAGATAATGACACAATCAGTGGTAATGGCGGAAATGACATAATAGATGGTGGTACAGGAAATGATACACTTTATGGCAACGCAGGAGCAGACACCATAAAAGGTGGAGCAGGAGATGATACAATTATTGCAGATTCAGAAACAAATCCATATGGTACCAACGCTCCATACAACGATATCTTAGAAGGTGGAACAGGAAACGACACACTCCAAGGCGGAGCAGGAGATGATACCTACATCTTTAACAGAGGAGATGGAGTAGATACGATTCATGATTATGATTCATATCGTTCTACTACTACGAGACTGTGAAATAACTACTATTTCCAGTCTCATTCATATAAACACATCCAATCAAGCAATTTAAAATCAATTTTTCAGTATAATAACACCAAACAAAGCCCTGTATTTAGGCTTTTAAGGCAACTAATGAGTGAACTATATAAACAAGGTTTAAATAGAAATCAGCAATTATTATTTCCACCAAGTATTGATGATTATGTAGATGAAGATAACAATGTAAGAGCAATAGATTCTTATGTAGAATTATTAGACTTAACTAAACTGCAGTTTTCAAATACAAGAAAAAGTGATAGAGCAGATGGACAAAAAGCTTATAGTCCTAAACTACTGTTAAAAATATATATTTATGGTTATCTAAATAAGATAAGAAGTTCAAGAGCATTAGAAAAAGAGTGTAAAAGAAACCTAGAACTAATATGGCTAGCACAAGACTTAAAACCAACATATAGAACTATATCAGAGTTTAGAGCAAGGAATCCAAAAGCACTAAAACAAGTATTTAAAGAGTTTGTAGTTTTATGTAAAAATATAGATTTAATAGGGGATGGATTAAAAGCTGTTGATGGAGCATTTTTAAGAGCGAATGCCTCTAAAAATCAACTAATATTGAAAAAGACACTGGATAAAGATTTAACTAAAATTGAAACTGAAATAGAAGAGTATCTCAAATCACTAGAGTATGCAGATAAAGAGAAACAACCATCAAGTATCATTAATAAACTACCAAAAGATTTAAGAAAACTAAAATATCAACAAGAAGAGTTATCTAAAAACTTAAAACTTTTAGAAGAGATGGGTAAAACTCAATATAATAAAACAGATTCAGATGCTTCTCTTATGAAAAAACCTGCACATAACCTTATGGCATATAATTCACAGATAGTTGTAGATGATTCATTTAAATTCATAGTAGCTACTGATATTTCAACAGTAGGTAGCGATAGAGCACAACTGCATAAGATGGCAAAAGAGACTAAAGAAAATTTAGGAGTAGATAAACTAAAGATAGTAGCTGATACAGGATATTATAGTGCTAAAGAATTTAAAAAATGTAGTGAAGATAATATTAATGCTATTGTTCCTTTAGCAAATATGAGACAAGTTCAAAAAGACAAAGGTAAATTTACAAGAGATGAATTTATTTACAATGATAACAATGATTGCTATATATGTCCTAATAATTATCAACTAAAAAAAAGAATTGCACCACAAATAAAGAATGATAAAGTTAATTTCATTTATACAGGTACAAGTGCAATATGTAAAGCTTGTCCTCTCAAAGATAAATGTATACCTACAAAAGCACCATATAAACAAATATATAGATGGGAACATGAGTATATAACAGAAGCACATAATAAAAAGATGCAAACTGAAGAATCTAAAGTAATAGTCAAAAAAAGAGGTTCAATAGTTGAACATCCATTTGGAACAATTAAAAGAACTTTAGGTTGGGATCATTATCTTGTTCGTGGCAAAGAAAAAGTATCAGGTGAAAATGCACTTATCATGTTTAGCTATAACTTTAAAAGACTTTTAAATTTGATAGGTATAAATCTATTTCAAAAACTGATGATAGCTTTAAAAGATAGAGATATAAGTTCCATAAAAGAAGAAATAGCTCAATATATAGCTAACTCTTTATTATATGTAGTTTGTTTTTTTAGAATTTACTTTATGCTTAAATTTAAAAGTAGAAAAGCTATAATTTTAAGATAAAAATCATCCCATTGGAGACCGTAAAATAAACTGTTGTTATTTCACAGTCTCTACAAGCTACAACGCAGGAAATGACACACTTCAGTTTGGAGAAGGGATTAGTGCAGATGATTTAATTCTAATCTCAAATGGAAATGACCTGATAGTAGGAATTAGAGAAGAGGGTGTAACATCATGGGCAGACCTTACAGATAGAATCACAATTACAAACTGGTACAACACAAACAATAAAATAGAGAACTTTAAATTTATTGATTATCCTGAAGATGGATTTAATGATGTTGTTTTTTATGGAACAGATGGTGATGATACTATTACTGGAGTAGGTAATGATAATGTTATGACAGGAGAAGCTGGTAATGACATAATCACAGGTAGTGGCGGAAATGACATAATAGATGGTGGTACAGGAAATGATACACTTTATGGCAACGCAGGAGCAGACACCATAAAAGGTGGAGCAGGAGATGATACAATTATTGCAGATTCAGAAACAAATCCATATGGTACCAACGCTCCATACAACGATATCTTAGAAGGTGGAACAGGAAACGACACACTCCAAGGCGGAGCAGGAGATGATACCTACATCTTTAACAGAGGAGATGGAGTAGATACGATTCATGATTATGATTCATATCGTTCTACTACTACAAGCTACAACGCAGGAAATGACACACTTCAGTTTGGAGAAGGGATTAGTGCAGATGATTTAATTCTAATCTCAAATGGAAATGACCTGATAGTAGGAATTAGAGAAGAGGGTGTAACATCATGGGCAGACCTTACAGATAGAATCACAATTACAAACTGGTACAACACAAACAATAAAATAGAGAACTTTAAGTTTAGAGATGGTTCAAGTATGACTTCTACCCAAATAGCAGATGCTGCTGCAAATAGTGGAGAGTTCTCAGCTCCACTAGTCTTAGACCTAAACCACAATGATTCAACATCAACTTCATTAGAAACCTCAAACGCATATTTCGATTATGATGGAGATGGAGATAGAGAACATACAGCTTGGATGGAATCAGGTGATGGAATTCTAGCAATGGATATAAACAATGATGGAGCCATAAGCAATGGTAGTGAACTATTTGGTGATTTCACTAAATTAGCAGACGGAACTTTAGCAAAAGATGGCTACGAAGCACTTGCTCAGTATGATAGTAATGGTGATAATATTATAGATAAAAATGACAGTAAGTTTAATGATTTACTTCTTTGGAAAGACTCTAATGGAGATGGAAAAAGCACTAAAGATGAACTAATTAGTTTGCAGTTAAGTTCAGTCACTGCTATTCACCTTAGTCGTGAGAATGGTATCACATTTGAAGAGTTTACAGAGAACGGAAATATTATAACTAATGAAACAACATTTGATGGACACAGTACAACTGGTACAGTAAGAGATGTATGGTTTAAGTATGACAGCAATGATTCAGTATCTGGTAATGATGATATATATCGCTTTAACCTAGGTGATGGTAAAAATATTATTGATGATAATGATTTAAGCGGTGCAGGTGTAGATAAACTTATCTTAGGTTCTGGGATTGTTGCAGAGCAAGTTCTTATGAAATGGGATAGAGGTACAGATGACCTTATCATTGGTATTCGTGAACATTCAGAAGACAACATAGCACTAAATTCATTAGATGATCAAATCCGCATTAAAGACTGGTTCAAAGATAGTGGTTTAATAGAAACTATCGAGTTATCAGATGGAACAACTCTAGATAGAGATGCAATATACAATCAATTACTATCAGCTCGTGAAAACGGTGAACTGACTTTAAGAGTATTAGATGAAGGAAATGAACTAAACGGTGCAGACTACAATGATGTACTATATGGTGCATCTGGGGATGAGTCGTTATCTGGTAAAAATGGAGATGACTACCTAAAAGGACAAGAGGGTGATGACTTACTAAATGGTGGAAAAGGTGATGACACTATAAATGGTGGTAGTGGAGACGATACTCTTGTTGGTGAGAGTGGAGATGATTTCTATATTTATGAAAAAGGTGATGGTAGAGACACTGTTATAGACTCTAATGGTGTAGACTCAATCGTATTTGGAGAAGGAATATCTAGAAAAGATGTATTATTTAGAGTGAGTGGTGATGATATGATTCTTACATTTGAATATGATTCTGATTTAGCAGAGGAAGATAGAGACAGCATCTTAATCACAAACTTTGAACAATCAGAATTTGAGATAGAGAATCTTGAATTTTCTAGTGGAGAGAGTTATAGTATCGCTGAACTTATAGAGAAAAATACAAACCATGCCCCTACAACTTTATTTGCAGAGTCATCTTACACTTTAAGTGATGTGAGTTTACAAACAGGAATAGTCTTAGCTAGAGATATTGATGGTGATACATTAAACTATACTGTTTCTACTTCACCAGAACATGGGGAAGTAAGTATAAATACATTTGGTATATGGACATATAAAACCAATGATAAATACAGAGGCTTAGATAGTGCAACAATTACAATAGATGATGGTAATGGACTTTCAACTACTAAAATATTAAACTTTGAAGTAGTAGTTACAAATGTTGACCCAATAGTAATAGAAGCAGAATCTAATGTACTTCTTCAAGATGTAAGAGAGCAAAGTGGAGATATTGGTGCTACAGATGAAGATGGAGATACTCTTACTTATACAGTATCAACAGATGTACAACACGGAACTCTTAGCATAGATGAGAATGGCACTTGGACATATAATGTTGAAGGTACTTATATGGGAGAAGACACAGCAATCATTACAGTAGATGATGGCAATGGTGGAAGTGTTACTAAAACATTAAACTTTGACTCTAAAGTATCAACTCCAACACTCTCAGATTCTACAAATGAATTACTAGAAGATAACAGTTCAAATGGAATATTTAATGTAGTTAATCCAGTTGGAGGAGTACTTACTTATGAAGTAGTAAACCAAACAACAAATGGAGCATTTAGTGTTGAATCTGATGGCACATACAACTACAACCCAAGCCAAGACTACAACGGTACAGATGCAGTAACAATCAAAGTTACAAATCAGTATGGCTTAAGTACAACAAGTACACTGACATTTGATATAGAAGCAGTAAATGACGCACCAACAGTACAAAGCATAGATACAACTAATCTACTAGAAGACAGCATATTAATCACTGGTCAAATCAATGCGAATGATGTAGATAATAATTCTGTACTTAGTTATACAGCAGCAACAATTGCAGGCTTTACACTAAATGATGATGGAAGCTATAGCTTTGACGCAAGTAATGAAGCATATCAACACTTAGCAGATGGTGCACTAGAAACAGTTACAATCCCAGTAACAATCACAGATGAGCATAGTGCTTCTGTAACAACAGATATAGTATTTGAAATTACAGGCACAAATGATAAACCTCTGATAGCAGATATTACAGCTATAAACACAGCTGAAGATGCAAGCCTAGTTACAGGAAATATCACATCAACAGATGTAGATGATAATTCAACAGCTACTTATAGCATTACAGATTCAGTAGCAGGATTTATATTAAACATTGATGGAAGCTACAGTTTTAACCCAGCAGATGAAGCATATCAATCACTTGCAAAAGATGAAATCCAAGAGATTACAATTGCTGTAACAGTTACAGATGATAAAGATGCAACAGATACTAAAGATTTAGTTATTAGAGTTGTTGGTACTAACGATGCACCAACAGTACTAAATGCAAACGAATCATTCACACTTCAAAACATCCGTAACATAGATGGACAAGTAGAGGCAAGTGATATAGATGGAGATACTCTAAACTATAGTGTATTAACAGATGCACAAAACGGAATAGTAACCGTGGATGAAAACGGTAACTGGCACTATAAAGCAGATGCTTCTTTTAACGGTAATGACACTGCTACTATCTTAGTTGATGATGGAAATGGTGGAAGTGTCACTTCAATACTTAACTTCACAGTAGATGGCTATATCTATAAAGGTGGAGATTTAGTTATAGATGAAGCAAGCGGTAATGATACTCTCTCAATGAGTAATATCAATAAAGATTCTCTCAGCTTTACTCGAACCTCAGATGATTTGCAAATCACTGTTATAGATGAAGGAATAATTACTATAAAGAATTACTTCATTAATACACAAGCAGGTGTTGAATCTCTTCAAACGGCACAAGGAGATATCAACCTATCAAGAGATGTCATAAATGATGTAACAAGTGGATGGTGGTGTAGTAGCTTTATAGTAAGAGATACACAAGATAATCTTATCAGTGGAACTGAGTCTAGTGATTACATAAGAGGTAATAGCGGAGATGACATAATCTTTGGTAACTCTAGATATGACTATATCTCAGGTAGAGATGGTAATGACCTTCTTGTTGGTGGAAGTGAAAGAGATTATCTCTTTGGTGGTAGAGGTGATGATAATCTCTATGGTGACTCAGGTAATGACCGTCTATTTGGTGGTAGAGGTAATGATGCTCTAATCGGTGCTACAGGTAATGATAGACTATATGGCGGTAAAGGTGATGACCTTCTCTTTGGTGGAGAAGGTAATGATATCTTAGAAGGTGAAACAGGAAGTGATACTTACTACTTCAATATAGGTGATGGTCAAGATACTATAGATGATTACTCTAAAAAAGATAGCACAGATGTAGATAAAATTATCTTTGGTAAAGATATAACTCTAGAAAACATAAGTATGACAAGAGATAAATATGACTTAATTCTTCAAGTAAATGAGAGTGATTCTATAAAAGTTAAATATTGGTTTGGAAGTGATAATAGAAATAAGATAGAACAAATAGAGTTTGCAGATCATACAACACTTTCAATTGATGATGTAAAATCTATGATTGTACTAGAAGGAACAGATGGTAATAATACTCTTAAAGGTTTAGATAGCTTAGATGACATAATATATGCATTTGGAGGAAAAGACAGACTTTATGGATATGAAGGAGATGACTTCTTAAGTGGTGGTTCAGGTAAAGACAAACTCTACGGTGCTCAGGGTGATGATACTCTTGTAGGCGGAGAGGGAGATGATAAACTGGATGGTTATAAAGGAAGTGATACTTACATCTTTAATCAAGGTGATGGTAATGATACTATAACTGACTACTCTAAAAAATATAGCGATGATATAGATAAAATAGTATTTGGTGAAGATATCACTAAAGATGATATTAGCTTTATTATGAAAAGAGGAGACCTCCTTATCCAATACGGTGACAATGATACTATAAAAGTTAAAGACCAAGATAGTACAAGAAACCAAATAGAACTAATAGAACTCTCAGATGGAAACTACCTTACAAATGATGATATAGACTTAGTTATCCAACAGATAAACTCTTATGGTCAGGACAATGGAATGTACCATATAAACAACAATGACATTCAGAACAACCAAGACCTTATGAATATAGTGAGTAGTGCTTGGAATACTTAAAAAAACCAACAAAACCACACCAAAAGACACATTTTTATACGATATGCCTTTTTTTATAAGAAATCATTTACTTAAAAGATTAAAAAAGATAATATTAATAAATATTTAAAAATACTTAGTAGTTTGAATTTTAAGATAGATATAAAAGAGGTAAGATAAATGAAAAAGATTATAAAAACAGTAATACTGGTTGCTGAGGAACAAGCAACTTATACAATCACAAGAAAGAAAGACCAACTAGATGACACGCTGATAGTTGGTAGTGTGACACAAATTAAACATAATGAAATAATTAAAAGAGAGGTGGCTTAAGATGATAGGAATTTTATTTTTTGGAGTAATCATTGGTTATATATTTTTAGTAAAGTTTGCTGTAACTAAAATATATGAATACACAGGAGAAAAGATTGTTAGGAATATAGCACTTGCTATATTTTTATTAATTCCTACATGGGACATAATAATTGGTTATCCAATATATAAAGTTCTATGTTGGACAAATGCAGGAGTGCATATATATAAAACTGTTGATGATGTTGAAGGGTTTTATGTTGGAAAGAGAGATAGTAAATTTGAACCACATGAACCTTATGAAGGATATAAATATATAGATTATAAAGAGATGAATCATTATAAACCAACAGGAAAATATTATAGAAGTTATTGGATAAATAGTAATACCTCTAAAGATTGTGTAAAACCAAGGTATCCAGATAGTCCTAATAGAAAATACACAAAAGCTTTTAAGAGTGGTAAGTGTATTGTTAAAAAAGAGATTAGTGTGAGTGAACTTAGTCAATGGGAATATGATTTAAGTAAAAATATTAATAAAAATGTTGTTCCGATAGTTGGTATAAGCATGTATATAGTTGTTATTAAAGATAAAATAAATAATAAAATTATTGCTAAAAATATAAGCTATAGACTAAGTAATAATTGGTTTTTAGGATTTCTAAGAAATATAACAATTTCAAAAGGAAAGTGGGCATCATGTGGTGGAAAAAAAAGTATGTTAAATGAAACATTAAAAATTAAAAAGAGGAAAGATAAGATGGCAATGATTAAAGAGTATTTAGATTATGCGGAGTTAGCACAAGCAAGTTATGTTGATGGATTAAAAGTTGGGATGTTTGGTAGTGGCTATGTTGTTGATGGTAAAAAATATTTTTGTTAAAGAAGATGAATTTTCACTAAAACAAGCTGAAAATTTTGCAGATCGCTATGAAGTAAAAGCAGTGGCTGACTCTTTAGTGACAGGGCTAGATGCAGTGTTGTTTTATGATACAATTGATAGTAAATATGTACTATCAATCCGTGGAAGCACTTCTTATGCAGATTATGTATCTGATGTCATTTTGGCAACAACAGGTGTTGCTTATGGACAGCTCATGGCTCTCAATGATTTTTATAGTGAATGGGTGTTAGATGGAACTATACCAATCGGAGCCAAACTAGATGTAACAGGTCACTCTCTCGGTGGTGCATTAGCTCAAATGTTTAGTGCTATTCATCCAAATGGAGTGGAAAATACATATTCTTATAATGCTCCAGGCATTGGAGGATTGACAACAGATGCATATAATATTTTAGGAATTGACCCTCAAAATGCTTTATTTCTAAATATTACAAATATTTACGCAAAAGAGGGTCCAGAAGCAACAGCAGGATTAGGAACAATGCTAGGTTCTGTAGTACCAGTCTCTATAGATGAAGATTGGGCACTAGGTAATCATAGAATGGGACATTTAACAGAATCACTATACATGCATAACATGCTCTCAGAAATAACAGGAGAACAAAACCTTAACTCATTAACATCAATCTTAGAAAAAGTAAGCAATGAAAGAGTAATACAAATAGTTGATGATGTGTTTCTTGACCAACAAAGTGCTCTTGGTATCATCGACCAAGCAATAGCTCTAACAGATAACAATCAAGGAAAAGCAACAGGTTTAACAAATCTTACTAATAAATCAGCATCAGAGTTAAACTCAAGAGAAAAATCAAACCTCTACGCTCTTCTTAACTCAAACCCATTCGCAATCCAAGGAAATCTCCCAGCCTATACAGATATAAACCCATCAGACTACTCAGATATGTATATGAGTGATAGAGCAGATTACCTTTATTACATTTTAGATAAAGATGCAAGATATGGAGATGGTAGTGGTAAAGACAGCTATAAAGCTTTTGACTCGTATGGTACAAGCTTAAGTGGTAAAACAGGAAACCAAGTCATCTTTGGAACTGACAATTATAATAATGATATTCAAATGAGTGGTGATATAGGAAATGACCGCATCTATGGACTAGGGGGAGATGATGAGTTAGTTGGGAAGGAAGGTAATGATATCCTTGACGCTGGAACAGGCAACGACACCCTAATAGGAGGAATAGATAAGGAATCAAGTGATGATGAAACAGATATATTAATAGGCGGAGAAGGAGATGACACTTACTACGCAGGAAACGGTGATATCATAGAAGATAGCGATGCTACAGGAGAGATATATTTTCACAATGAAAGCCTAAAAGATATAATAGCTACAAACACTACAGAAAATCCAAATGTATATAAATCAGTTAACTACACTTTCACAAAATCAGGAGATGATCTTATAGTAGTAGATGAGACAATTAATAAAGAGTTTATTATTAAAAACTTTTTGTTAAATGGAAAACAAGATGAAAGTAGTTACTCAGCTATAGGTATAACCCTAGAAGATGATACAGTAAATGAGATTGGTAAAAAGTATAAAGAAGTAAGTACACAAGAGGATTATGACAAGTATATAGCATTAGGTTATGAAGTTAAATGGAGCGGTGATAATACATTTAATGCTACAGACAGAGATGATTCTATCAATGTTGGGGTAGGTAATGATACAGCCTATGGTGGAGCTGGAGATGACTTCTTTAGTTCTACTGATGGAAATGACTATTTTTATGGTGAAGATGGTAAAGACATTATAAAAGTAGCAGGTAATAATAACTACATAGATGGTGGAGCACATAGTGATACTATATCTACAGGTAATAATTCAACAGTTTTTTGGTGGAAGTGGTGCTGACCATATAACTGTACTTAACAACTCAACAGTAGATGCTGGAGATGGTGCAGATACTATAGTCGCTGGTAATGATGCAGTTATAGATGCAGGAGCACATAGAGATAATATAACAGCAGGGAATAATGCTAATATAAACTCAGGGAGCGGTTCAGATAATGTAATAGCAGGTGATAATGCAACAATCATTAATATAAGTGGGAATGATATTATTAAAGCTGGAGACTATACAACATTTATAGGTAGTGACTGGAGCGAATCAATAGAAGTAGCAAACTTTTCTTTACTTGAGAACCTTGGTGGTGGTAACGATACAGTTATTGCAAAAGATCATAATACTATAGTGGTTGATTCTGGTGATAATAATATAAGTATAGGTTCAAGCAATGAGCTTTTATTATCTGGTGGGTCTAATGTTGCAGAGTTAAGTAATGGTTACGCTTCTTCAAATAATAAGATAACTGCTAGTGGTACTACACAAGTCTATGTTTCAGCTTATGCTGCAAATAGTAATAATATACAGACAGGGGCATCTGATGATACTTTTGAGATAAACACTTATTCTATCCACTCTTTTAGTAGTAATATTGTAAACCTCGGAGATGGAAATAATACAATCATCTCTAGTTCTACAACAGCTTTTAATAATAATAGTTTTATAACAGGTTCTGGGGATGATGTTGTGAATCTTGGTAATAGCAGTGTAACACATATAAATGATAGTAGTAAAAATAACTATTTTAATTTTGGAGATGGGAATAATAATGTTACATTAGGTTTTAATAAAACTTCTGGAAATAAAATTATTACTGGTTCTGGAAAATGACATACTTCATGTCAAATTATTCAATGATAAAATGCGTAGCTATGTCCCAGTTGATGAAAGAGATGTCACAGATACAGGAGCAGGTAATGATACTATAGTATTTGATTCAATCTACGGTATTTTACATGCAGGAGCAGGAGATGATACGATAAGTGTTAGAAATACTTCAAATGTCATCTATGCTGGTGCTGGTAATGATACAATAGAATTTTTAGATTCTACAGCTGTTGAAGTTATAACAATAGTTATAATTATTTATATTATGGTGTTGGTGACGGTAAAGATACGGTTGTAGACCATACCGGTTTTAACCGTATTGTATTTCAAGGATTAACAACAAAAGATTTAATTGTTCAAAAGCTACAGATAGAAAGTTTATGATAGGTTTACGTGAAGAAGGAAAGGAGTTTTCTGAGCTAAGTAATACACTTTCTTATGATTATTCTACTACAGAACCTGGACATGGAGCTTCTCTTTTCTTATCTACAGGAAATCAATTAGAACAAGGTTTAAGTAGCGTAGGTTATGAAATTGCTACTAGAGCATTTGCTACAGTAACTGCAAAGGATGATAATATTGTTGTTTATAGAAATAATTCAACAATTCTTAACCCTTTGTCAAATGATATTGATGGAGCTGGCTCATATGGAGATGGTTTTTCTATTAAAATAACATCGGAACCAATGTATGGACAAGTGATTGTTAATGATGATAATACATTGACATATATTCCAAATGAAAATCAATTTGGTGTTGATACTATCATTTATGTAGCGACAAATCTTGATGGTAGAGAAGATACAGGCACAATAACATTAGATCATATAGATAATGCTGCACCAATAACATCTGATGATAATATAGCCACTTCTAGTAATAAAGCTGTAATAATAGATGTACTCGCAAATGATACAGATCAAGATGGAGATCAATTAAGTATCTCTATTACATCTTCTCCTAGATATGGAACAGTTACAGTTACAAAAGACAATCAGGTTGTTTACACACCATATGATAATTATTTCGGAGAAGATAGCTTTTCTTATATTGCTTTAGATGATAAAGAAGGTGTTTCAAATGAAGCAACGGTGGCTATTATTGTTAATAATTCTTTAGCAGCTGCTGTAATAGATTCATCTGAAGGAAGTTTTATTAATCCATCAATTTCAAGAGTTAATGATAATTTATTTGTCACCACTTGGTCATCATATTCAGAAGAAGCCGTGAAAGTACAACTTTTTAATGGACAAGGAGAGAAGATAGGAGAACCTTTTATTGCTAATACCACTAAAGATGCTTTTTATGATTTAAAATCATATGTTATTCCTCTAAGTAATGGTGAGTTTTATTGTTAAGTATTTTGTAGAGGGTGGAGCTGGAGAATTTATTGGACAACAAAGATTCAATTCAAATGGGGAAAAGATTGGAGAGGAAGAAATTTTATGCGATCAGTTCGGAGATGATGTTGAATATTTTTTAGAAGAAAAAGCTACTTTTAATACAATTCAAAAATCAATTACTTTTGATGATGGAAGTAATATAGAAATATATATTGCTAATGATAAAGTTTTAGCTCAAAGATATGATGTTAATCTCAATAAAGTAGATTTTATTCAATCAGAGGTCATTATTAATCAAGTTCCTATAGTAATAGAAGCAGAATCTAATGTACTTCTTCAAGATGTAAGAGAGCAAAGTGGAGATATTGGTGCTACAGATGAAGATGGAGATACTCTTACTTATACAGTATCAACAGATGTACAACACGGAACTCTTAGCATAGATGAGAATGGCACTTGGACATATAATGTTGAAGGTACTTATATGGGAGAAGACACAGCAATCATTACAGTAGATGATGGCAATGGTGGAAGTGTTACTAAAACATTAAACTTTGACTCTAAAGTATCAACTCCAACACTCTCAGATTCTACAAATGAATTACTAGAAGATAACAGTTCAAATGGAATATTTAATGTAGTTAATCCAGTTGGAGGAGTACTTACTTATGAAGTAGTAAACCAAACAACAAATGGAGCATTTAGTGTTGAATCTGATGGCACATACAACTACAACCCAAGCCAAGACTACAACGGTACAGATGCAGTAACAATCAAAGTTACAAATCAGTATGGCTTAAGTACAACAAGTACACTGACATTTGATATAGAAGCAGTAAATGACGCACCAACAGTACAAAGCATAGATACAACTAATCTACTAGAAGACAGCATATTAATCACTGGTCAAATCAATGCGAATGATGTAGATAATAATTCTGTACTTAGTTATACAGCAGCAACAATTGCAGGCTTTACACTAAATGATGATGGAAGCTATAGCTTTGACGCAAGTAATGAAGCATATCAACACTTAGCAGATGGTGCACTAGAAACAGTTACAATCCCAGTAACAATCACAGATGAGCATAGTGCTTCTGTAACAACAGATATAGTATTTGAAATTACAGGCACAAATGATAAACCTCTGATAGCAGATATTACAGCTATAAACACAGCTGAAGATGCAAGCCTAGTTACAGGAAATATCACATCAACAGATGTAGATGATAATTCAACAGCTACTTATAGCATTACAGATTCAGTAGCAGGATTTATATTAAACATTGATGGAAGCTACAGTTTTAACCCAGCAGATGAAGCATATCAATCACTTGCAAAAGATGAAATCCAAGAGATTACAATTGCTGTAACAGTTACAGATGATAAAGATGCAACAGATACTAAAGATTTAGTTATTAGAGTTGTTGGTACTAACGATGCACCAACAGTACTAAATGCAAACGAATCATTCACACTTCAAAACATCCGTAACATAGATGGACAAGTAGAGGCAAGTGATATAGATGGAGATACTCTAAACTATAGTGTATTAACAGATGCACAAAACGGAATAGTAACCGTGGATGAAAACGGTAACTGGCACTATAAAGCAGATGCTTCTTTTAACGGTAATGACACGCTACTATCTTAGTTGATGATGGAAATGGTGGAAGTGTCACTTCAATACTTAACTTCACAGTAGATGGCTATATCTATAAAGGTGGAGATTTAGTTATAGATGAAGCAAGCGGTAATGATACTCTCTCAATGAGTAATATCAATAAAGATTCTCTCAGCTTTACTCGAACCTCAGATGATTTGCAAATCACTGTTATAGATGAAGGAATAATTACTATAAAGAATTACTTCATTAATACACAAGCAGGTGTTGAATCTCTTCAAACGGCACAAGGAGATATCAACCTATCAAGAGATGTCATAAATGATGTAACAAGTGGATGGTGGTGTAGTAGCTTTATAGTAAGAGATACACAAGATAATCTTATCAGTGGAACTGAGTCTAGTGATTACATAAGAGGTAATAGCGGAGATGACATAATCTTTGGTAACTCTAGATATGACTATATCTCAGGTAGAGATGGTAATGACCTTCTTGTTGGTGGAAGTGAAAGAGATTATCTCTTTGGTGGTAGAGGTGATGATAATCTCTATGGTGACTCAGGTAATGACCGTCTATTTGGTGGTAGAGGTAATGATGCTCTAATCGGTGCTACAGGTAATGATAGACTATATGGCGGTAAAGGTGATGACCTTCTCTTTGGTGGAGACGGTAATGATATCTTAGAAGGTGAAACAGGAAGTGATACTTACTACTTCAATATAGGTGATGGTCAAGATACTATAGATGATTACTCTAAAAAAGATAGCACAGATGTAGATAAAATTATCTTTGGTAAAGATATAACTCTAGAAAACATAAGTATGACAAGAGATAAATATGACTTAATTCTTCAAGTAAATGAGAGTGATTCTATAAAAGTTAAATATTGGTTTGGAAGTGATAATAGAAATAAGATAGAACAAATAGAGTTTGCAGATCATACAACACTTTCAATTGATGATGTAAAATCTATGATTGTACTAGAAGGAACAGATGGTAATAATACTCTTAAAGGTTTAGATAGCTTAGATGACATAATATATGCATTTGGAGGAAAAGACAGACTTTATGGATATGAAGGAGATGACTTCTTAAGTGGTGGTTCAGGTAAGACAAACTCTACGGTGCTCAGGGTGATGATACTCTTGTAGGCGGAGAGGGAGATGATAAACTGGATGGTTATAAAGGAAGTGATACTTACATCTTTAATCAAGGTGATGGTAATGATACTATAACTGACTACTCTAAAAAATATAGCGATGATATAGATAAAATAGTATTTGGTGAAGATACCACTAAAGATGATATTAGCTTTATTATGAAAAGAGGAGACCTCCTTATCCAATACGGTGACAATGATACTATAAAAGTTAAAGACCAAGATAGTACAAGAAACCAAATAGAACTAATAGAACTTTCAGATGGTAACTACCTTACAAATGATGATATAGACTTAGTTATCCAACAGATAAACTCTTATGGTCAGGACAATGGAATGCACCATATAAACAACAATGATATTCAAAACAATGCTGACCTTATGAATATAGTGAGTAGTGCTTGGAATACTTAAAAATATATACTCTCTTCTCTCTACTTCTTAGCCCATCTTTATGGGCTGAGTCTATAAGTCTACAAGAGCTATTAAATTATACGACAGAGAATTCAGTTATCTTGAAAATAAAACAAACAGATGTTTTGATTGAATCAAAGAATGTTCAAAGTGCAGAGGCTGCTTATTATCCAAGTTTGAATGTCTCTTACAATGCTGAATATAATCAAGCACAAGATGGTATTCCTTTTGGTAGTGAGTCTGTTGGAGGAGTTACTATCACTAATGGGACTAGATACCAAAGTTCTTTAGCTTTTCAGCTAAATCATGACCTATATCACTTTGGAACAACTAGTATGAGAGTTGATATAGCATCTAGTGAGTTAGATATAAAAAAGATGGAGTGGTGTTCGCAAGAGAAGCAACTTCATCAGCAGATTCTTCAGTATTACGCTAGTGCATGTAAAAGAACTACAGAGATAGACTACAGAACCAAGATGCTAGACCTGCGTAAGAAGTTATATGATATGAAATCAAGGTTATACAGAGCTGGTAAATACTCCAAAGTTGATTTAGGAGATGAAGCTATATATATCATGACTATTCAAAGAGATATTGAAAATATATCAATGCAGTACCAAGAAGATATTATAAGACTATCTCAGTTAAGTCATAAAAATCTTAACAAAGATGTAACACTTCTTCCTCTTAATATACATTTAGAAAATAGTTCTATTGAAGTATATGACAAAACTACAGAAGGTGTAATATTAAATAAGAAGATATCTCAGAAAAAAGATGAAATTTCCTTACAATTCGTGAGCAACTTCCATCAGTTGGATTTTATAGTAGTTATTACTATTACGGCTCACATCCAACAGAGTATGATTATACAATTACACATATAAATAAAAAGAGTTGGAATGTTGGACTTGCGCTAAAGTACAATATTTTTGAAGGTTTTAAACACAGTTCACATGAACAAAGGTTGAAGCTAGAACTACATAGGTTAAAACAAGAACTAGAAGATGCTAGGCATAATTATGCTTATGATCAAAATCAAAAACGACAAGAATAGATGAACTAAGCATGTTAAAAGAGCATGAACAACATTTGTTAAATGAAAATTATAAAAGAGAGATATGTTAAAAAGATTGCATAAACTTAAAAAAATAGATAGTATTACTAAAATAAATGCAGAGTATGAACTTTTAGAGAGAACTTTAAATATTGAGACAAGAGATATTGATGCTGCATTTGAGAGTGCTTCATTAAATATACTACATAGAGGAACTAATGAATGCAGTCCGCATTAACAGCTCTGGAAATCGCCGGAAAGCTTAATCGTATCCCGATAGATACAAGAGTCATTATAAAAGAGTACGCACTAAGTGAGAGTGAACCCTCCATAGAAGAGCTAACCCGCATCGCAAAACATCAAGGCTTTCGCAGCAGTATTAAAAAACTTCCAATTGAGAAAATTTTAAAGAACTATCCATTGCTGCTATAGTCTTAAAAGAAGATGGTACTTTTATGAGTATTATACAAGTTAACGAAGAGAAAAAAGAGATTTTAGTATTTGATACAACTTCTAAAGAGCCATATATTATGAGTAATGAGGAGTGTGAAAACATTAGTAGCGGGAGAACTATAGTCTTAAAACATAAGATGCTCTCTCAGCAAGTAAAATTTGGATTTGGCTGGTTTTATGCCCAGATGCTTAACTATAAAAAGATTATAGGCGAGGTACTGATAGCTTCTTTTATTTTACAACTTTTTGGACTGGTCACTCCACTCTTTACACAAGTTATTTTAGATAAGGTTTTAGTTCACAGATCAATGACTACTCTAGATGTGTTAGCTGTAGCATTTGTTGCAGTGGCTTTATTTGATTTTATAATTAATCTTATACGAAACTATATGTTTGTTCATACTACATCTAAGATAGACGCCAAGTTAGGAGCTAAACTTTTTAAGCATCTTTTAGATTTGCCTATTGCTTACTTTGAAAAAACGAAAAGTCGGAAATATAATCGCTAGAGTTCGTGAGCTCGATACCATCCGTGAATTTATAGCAAATAAATCAATAAGTGTAATACTAGATGTACTTTTTTCATTTGTGTTTGTGGCAGTGATGCTTCTTTATAGTGTTAAGTTAACTATGCTTGTACTTGCATTTGTAACAGTGATAGGACTTATATACTTTTTTATAACTCCACAGTTGCGTAAGCGTCTAGAAGATAAGTTTCAGATGGGCGCACAATCAAATGCTTACTTGGTTGAGTCAGTTACAGGAGTGCAAACTGTTAAGTCTTTGGCGCTAGAGGGTTCGATGCAACGCAAATGGGAAGACTATTTGGCTAAGTATGTTAACGCTAGTTTTCATTTGAATAATCTCTCTAACATATTGGGTGGACTCTCTGGTATGCTACAAAACTAATGACTATTTCAATGCTGTACGTAGGAGTAACATTAGTACTCGAGGGTAAACTGAGTGTTGGACAACTCATAGCATTTCAGATGTTTGCAAATCAGTTTAGCGGACCGGTGCTGCGTCTGGTAAATCTCTGGAATGAGTTCCAGCAAACACTTCTTTCAGTTGATAGAATAGGTGATATTCTAAATACTCCGACAGAGCAGACGAACGATAAAGCGATTACACTACCAAGAATTGAAGGAAGTGTAAAGTTTGATAATATAGGCTTCTCATATTCACCAGATATGCCTAATGTCATCAATGGGGTAAGTGCTGAGTTTAAAGCCGGACAGAGTATAGGTTTAGTTGGAAGAAGTGGTAGTGGCAAGAGTACAATTACTAAACTGATTCAAAGACTCTATATCCCAAATAGCGGAACTATATATATTGATGGGGTAGATATTAGACATATGAACCCTAAATGGCTTCGTAATAATATAGGTGTTGTTCTGCAAGAGAACTATCTATTTAGTGGAACTATTCAAGATAACATATCTCTTTCTCGTCCAGATGCTCCAATGGAACAAATCATTCAAGCTGCTAAAATGGCAGGAGCACATGAGTTTATATCAGAATTGCCAGAGGGGTATGATACTCAAGTGGGAGAGAGAGGTGGAGCACTCTCTGGGGGTCAGAAACAAAGAGTTGCTATCGCAAGAGCCCTTATTATAAATCCGAGAATCTTGATATTTGACGAGGCAACATCAGCACTAGATTATGAATCTGAAAAGATTATTCAGGATAATATGAATACAATTAAAGATGGAAGAACAATGTTTATAGTGGCACATAGATTAACAACAGTTAAGAAGTGTGACATTATTTTAGTGCTAGATAGAGGTAGTATAGTTGAGAGAGGAACACATGATGAGCTCATGGAACTCAAAGGCTATTATCATAGACTTTATACACAACAGGATTAATAATGGGACTTTTTCATACAAAAGACAAACATGAGTTTAAACCACTACTTGTTGAGATAGAAGATCGTCCATTAAATCCACTAGGACGAATGCTTCTTTGGACTATCATAGCCTTTATGACTCTGGGCAGTTTGTGGTTATACATAGGAAAGATAGATATAGTTGTAAGTGCTAGAGGAAAAATAATTCCTCTTGGTGAGATTAAAGTACTTCAGCCAATAGAAAACAGGTGTGATAAGTAAGCTTTTAGTAAAAGAGGGGGAGTTAGTTCATAAAGGACAAGTTTTAGTTGAAATAGATCCATCAGTAACTGAGACAAATTTAAAGTCTAAAGAAAAAAATCTAGAGTTATTAGAAATAGAGACAACACGATTAATGGCTCTTATTGAGAATAAAAAATTTATTCCTCCTTCAATATGCAAAGATTCAGCTGTTCTAGCAACCCAAGTACTTATTTATAAGACAAGTAAACTAGGATATGAACAACAACATTTGTTGATTGAAAAAACAGATTTTACAAATACAGCAACAAATAGAATCAGTATATACTGATAAAAGTCGTTTAATGCAGCATTTAGAAAATGTTAAAAATCAAGAAGCACGCTTACAAGAAGTGATAGATATTATTGCAAGAAGTGAATATGACGATATACATAAAGAAGTTATAGAATACGAAAAACAGGTTAGAATGAAAGACCATGATGTTATTCAACTTAATGAAAAACTAAATGGATTGACTGAACAGAAAATTTTAGTAACTCAAGATTACCAAAACAAACTACTTGAAGAACTTACTCAAAAACGCAAAGAGGCTACACTACTTAAAGTAGAAATAGACTCAATAGAGTTTAGAAAAGCAAAACAAAGAATTACTTCTCCTGTTGATGGTTTGTTTCTAAACTCATGGTTCATACTATTGGTGGTGTAGTTACACCAGCAGAAAAATTAATTTATATTGTTCCAAGTAATTGTCCCCCTAGTGATAAAGCAACTGTACTTAATCAAGATATAGGGTTTATAAAAAAAGGAATGGATGCCGTTATTAAGGTGGATACATTTAACTTTCAAAGTATGGGCTTATTCCTGCCATAGTTAGCCATGTCTCAGATGATTCTATAGATGATGAAAAAACTAGGTCCAGTATTATGAGATTTACTTAGAACCAAAAAAAGAATTTCTTGTAGTTAAGGGTGAAAAAAGTATATTTGACCTCAGGTATGAGTGTAACAGCAGAGCTTAAAGTTGGAAAACGGCGTGTTATTGAGTTCTTTATTTATCCATTGATTAAATATTTAGATGAAGGAATGAGTGTACGATGAGAATAGCAGTTCTTATTTTATTTTTATTATTAGTTCTTTAGTTGCATCTGATGATGGCGTAACAGTTAAAGCCAGAAAATCTGGAGAGTATGTTCTAGTAGATGGGATGAGAATAATAATCCATTTAGTGTAACAGTAGCTTACAATGCAAACTATACAAACTTAAAAAGTGAAAAAAAATTACCAATACTCTTTGTTTTAAAAGCATATAGTAAACAAGAAGTGTTACGACTTCATATAGAGAGAAAAAACTTTTCATTTAAAGCTCATTATGATTTGGACCCTTGGCTCGAAAGATGCAAAACATAAATAAAAATTATATCTATAGACTGCCATATAAACTAGGTACGAAACAGATGGTGTCTCAAGGTTTTAAACGGTAAATTTAGTCATTACGGAAAAAGTCAATATGCTGTTGATTTTAATATGAAAGATGGCACTGGCATTTATGCCGCGAGAGAAGGAATAGTCGTAAAAAAACAAAGTCTGATTCTAATCTTGGTGGAGCAAGTCGTACATTTGAAAAACATGCAAATTTTATTATTATTGAACATAGTGATGGAACACTTGGTTCTTATGCGCATTTAAAACAAACGGTGTAGTTGTAAAAGTTGGAGAGATGGTTAAAAAAAGGAAAACTTATTGGCTACAGTGGTTAAAACAGGTTTTACTAGAGGGGCACACTTACACTTTATAGTTTACAAAGCTGTTGATGGAAAAAGTAGAAAATCATTTCCTGTTAAGTTTATGAGTTCTATAGGTGTATTTAATAAGCCTATTAAGGGAAAGTTTTATGAAGCTAAATAAGTTCACTTTATATATGTACTCTATAGATTATACGAAGGATAAGAATGACTAAAAGACATAAAGTATTTATAAGTTATCATTATGATAATGACTGTAAGTCTTCCCCGTAATATTAGACTTCTATTGAGGGTATTATTCTGTAACCTATTCCATAAATACTCTCAAGAGCATTTTCTGGTAATTTTTTCCTAAATTTTGAAACAAGTTTTCTAATATTTTGAATATCAAGATGTTCATCTAATGAATCAAAATGTTCCGATATAGCTTCATTTGAGTATATCTTTCCAACATTATTGCTTAGCAGTTGTATAAAAATGATTTCATATTTTTGTCAAGTAAATCATCTGGGAATTATTAAAAAGAGAACTATTAGCCTTATCAAAAAAGATGCTTTCACTGAAATAAAGTTTATTTGATGTGGTGCGGACTTGTTGAGTTGAGTTGGATATAATCTTTTTAGAACTATTAAGTAATGCTCTAAGTAGTTCTTGGTAGTCTATTGGTTTTTTTATAAATTGTTCAATACCTAAATTTATAAGTGGCATTAGATATTTTGAATCATCATGAGCAGACAAAATTATAAGAAGTTGAGATGGATTTATATTATAAAGTTTTGATGTTAATTCAACTCCATTCAGATTAGGCATTTGAATATCACTTAAAACTATATCATAGTGGCTAGAGTTGTCATTATAATAATTTTTATATTTTTTTAAGTGCAATTATTCCATCTTCAGCTGAATCAACTACATTAAAAAAACTTTTTAATATTTCTGTGGTGTTTTCTCTTAGTTCAGCATGATCTTCAACAAATAAAATTGAAAGATTTTTTGTGTATTGTAATATTTCTTTAGAGTTTAGCATTTATTTTTCTTTTTAAAGTTTATTTATAAGGGGATTAGTATATCAATAATTTATAGTTATTTCAATTAAAATCGGTACAATACATAAATTTTTTTAAAAAGAGCTAAAATGAATATAATTATAAATGGTGAAATAAAACAATTTGATGAAAATATAACTTTAAACAGAGTATTGCAAGAGTTGTCTTTAGAAGGTAAGGTAATGGCTGCCGCTGTAAATATGGATATTGTAAAGCAGAGTGAATGGAACACATATATTCTTCAAAATTCTGATAAGTTAGAATTACTTGATTTTGTTGGTGGTGGTTGATTTTAAGTAATATGAAGTTCTATTGCAACAACTGCGATAGCATAATCACCATCGTGAGTTATAGATAAAGATATATCTTTAATATGAAAGTTTGTGTTTAATTTTTCAGATAGTTTTAGTTTTGGAGCACCTTTATCGGTTTTGTATATGGTTATATCTTCAAAAGAGCAATCTTTTCCTATACCCACTCCAAGAGCTTTAGAAGTGGCTTCTTTGGCTGCCCAAAATCCAGATGCTGTTTTAGGATTTTTAACGAGCATTATTTCTAGTGGAGAAAGAAATCTAAGAAGTGCCTTCTCTCCAAATCTCTCAATTAAGCGACTCATTCGAGAGATTTTTATAAGGTCTATACCAATCATTTACTGAATAACAAATTCTGAGTATTTTGGTAACATAAACTTGCTCTCCTATCCTGTAGTACATTGTTTTGAGTGTTTTTTATCTTCATCAAAAAAACACCAAGTCCGCTAAAAGTCCGCTTAATTTAGGTACTTGATATGCTGATAATATTTAGTTGATAAAAATTCTTTAAGAAGTTCTTTTGATGGATTTATTTTATCTACCATTTCTACTAATGCAGTTTTTTAACTTTTTTAAATCTTTATGTATCACAATCCATAAAATATCTGCGTCAACACCTCTGTAATCATGTGAGATTTTATCTCGTATTCCTGCTATATCATTCCATGAAAAATCACATTTAACTGACTCTTTTAGTGATTGTTCAATTTTTTTTGACTCTTCCCCAATAGCTATAAAAAGTGAAATAGTAGCATTTAATTCGATTTGTTCATTTGACCATATTAAGTCACTAGGATTACTAAAGCTTTTGGTGTAAATCCAAGTTTTTTCAATACATTCAAGCATAGTGAAAATATAAATTAAATTTTTTTCACTATACATATATAAAGTCTTTTTTTGCATAGTGCTTTATAATAGGGTTCATAAATGCAAGAGAAACAAAATCAACTTTCGACACATGCAAATCATCTGCAAGTTGCTTATTAATATTCATAAATTCAAGCCCACTATCTAGTTCAAAATTACTATCTCTTTCATAAAATATATCTATGTCACTTTTATCAGTCGCTTCATCTCTAGCATAACTTCCATATAAGCCCAAAGACACAATTCCATATTTTTTATGTAGTTCTTCTTTTTTGTTTTTTAAATAATTTAGAATAATATTTTTAGTCATAGGAAGAATCCTTAGTAGTTTTTTTATAAATATATTGATTCTTTCTCAATTCTACTTTTTAAATAAGGGTTCATTCTCTCTCTTATCCTTACTATATCTATAGAATTAGAAAAAAGTTTTTGGAGTTCATCTTTAATATGCACTAGAGCAAACATATCAGGAGTTTTTGTTTTAATACAAATATCAACATCACTATTTGAAGAAGCTTGATTTCTAGCAACTGACCCAAATAAACCAAGTTCCACAATATCATATTTTTTGATATTGTTTTTAAGTATATTCAGTATTTCATCACGATTAATCATAGCTTCTCCTTCTTTATAAATAGCATTATTATATCATATTTATTACTCACTGCGAAAGCTTACGAAATGCAATGAAGTAAGTCGTGGATGAGTCAGCAAACGAAGTGCGGTAGGTTCTAATATTCTACTACATAGGATATGTAAGCCTCGTATTTTAAATTAAGTCTAAAATACAATTAGGAGAAATATAATGCCCCTAAAATCTAAGACACAAATTCAGTAAGATTTATTTTCAAAAAAGCTAAAATAAGTAAGAAATATGGAGATAAATTATGAGTAGAAAAAAAGGGCAAACTTATACTGCCGAACAAAAAACAAAAATAGTCTTAGAAATGTTAAAAGAAGAGATGACAACAAGTCAGATTGCAACTAAGTATAAAATCACTTCTCAGTCTTTGGGGAAATGGAAAACTCAATTTTTAGAAAATGCATCTTTAGCATTTGATGTAGCTGGAGCAACTAAAGCATATAGAGATGAGATAGAAGAACTGAAAACTGAAAATGATGGACTAGCTAAAGCACTTGGAAAAGCAACTATCAAAGCGGAGTGGGCAACGGGAAAGTTAAAGAGCTTGGACTTTGATAATAAAAAGTCTCTAATAGAGTCTAAGCATAATAAAATATCTGTGTTAGAGCAGTGTGAAAGTCTTGGTATCAGTAGAAGTAGTTACTACTATCAACCAGTGCCAATGAGTCAAGAGAAGATAAAGTTACTTCATAGGATTGATGAAGTAGCTACTGAGAATTCTGAGTATGGTTATAGATTTATTTATGAATAACTGAAAGAAGATGGCTATGCCATCGGTAGAAATAGAGTGTTAAAATATATGGGTATCCTTGGCATACAGGCGATATATCCAATGAAGAGGAAACTCACTAGCCTCAAAAATCAAGCACATCCAATTTATGCATATCTACTCAAACAATATTGGACTAAAATTGGAAGACGAAAAACTGTATATGTACCAACTCCAAACGAAGTGTGGAGTGGCGATATTACTTATATTCGTATCAATGGTGGCTTCATGTACTTAGCTGCTGTTATAGACTGGCACTCTAAAGCTATCTTGTCCTATAAAATTTCAAACTCTATGGATACGACATTAGCAACTGATGTTCTTGAAGATGCACTTGCTAAATATCCTAAACCAAAAATATTTAACACCGATCAAGGGAGTCAATATACAAGTTATGAGCATACTCAGGTACTTAAGAATCATGACATAAAAATATCTATGAATGGCAAAGGCAGAAGTATAGATAATATTGTAATTGAAAGATTTTTTAGAACTCTCAAGCATGGCAATATTTACATCAACGATTATGAGACAATTCGAGATTTAAAAGAAGGAGTAAAATCATATATTTACAAATACAATTTTAAGAGATTTCATTCAAGTTTAGATTATAGAAAACCTATGAATGTCTATCTTGATTATTTAAAAAGTGTAGGATAAAGTAGCAGTTGCTTATGAAATTAAATCTTTAGAAATGTTGTCTTGATTTTTAGGGGCATTATAAACATCTAGATTAAGACCTTTTTTACTTATTTTCTTATTCATATATTGAATATATTTTTCTTCAAAATTTTGTTTTGTATCAATATATTCTTTAATAATTAATTCAATTCTGAAATTTTTATATTTTGCTAATTCTGTAGAAGTTGGAAATTGGCTCTGTAGTTTTTGAAAATCTTCAAGCGGTATATTTTCTTTTTTATTACCGCCTATATACACATCTTGATTTGATGATGTTATATCATAAAATCCTTTAAAAATTGAGATATTATATGAACCCTTTGCAACAAAAAAGTATTGATCTATTTCTATAGTTTCATGAATGAATAATGTAAAATCTATATCAAGAATATCACTATCAAACTTATAATATCCATTATCCATTATCTAATGTCGCTATATGAAAACTTATACTTTCTGTAGTAGTTAGACTTTGATATACATTGTTTTTTACAAAATAAAAGCTCTTTTTTAGTTTGAACTGACCATCCTTTAAATATTCATGAACAAATTCAACATCACTCCTATCAGGTGTATACTTTAATATTAAAAAATTATTTTCTTTTAGTAGTTTTATCATCTTTATCTTTCCTAAGTATATAAAAGTGAGATTATATTAATAGTCTATTAATTATCTAACATTTGCAAACTCTTCTCTAACATTCTGCATACCTCTATCCATAAAAAATAAAATAGTAGCTGTAAGAGTAGCTTGATTTAGAAGCACCTGCATTTTCTTTAATTCTTCATATCTCTTAGTTGTAAAGGACAACATCACTTTTTTATCTTGTTTCTCTGAATCATCTTTTAATGGTGGACGACCTGCTTTTCTATCTGACATAGTAAACCCTTTTCTTATGTTAATTACTTTTATTATATATTACTAAGTATTAATCTTTATTGAAAGTATAGCTATTCATATCTAATCAAGTCACTTTTTCTCTATATATTCTAATTAATACTTAGTATTATTATATTATTTTAAGTTAATTTAGTTTAAACTTACTTAAATCATACGAAGGAGTTATTATGTCTGATGAAGAAAAAGTTTTATTTGATACCTTTTATAGTAAACATAAAAAGGTAGCACTCTCAAAAAAAGAGATGAGTCGTGAGACTGGTGTTAGTATTTCTAGTCTTGATAGACTAAGAAGAAGTGGTTTAGGATGTTCCTATTTAAAGCAAGGTCAAGGAGATGTATTTTATACATTAATTGAACTCGCTAAATATTATTGTCAAACAACAATAAAAACATTGTAATTTATATTTTAAGTGAATTTGTTATGAATAAAAATGATTATCAAAAGACTTATAAACAAGGTTACAAACAGATAAATAAATTTGTAACCTTTCCAGTAAAAAATATCTTCTATGAAGAACTGCGTAAAAGAAGCTTTTTGCATGATTTAAGCGTAAATGCTTATGCAAAAACTATAGTAACAAACTTTCTTAGTACAGAGAGAATATTAGTTTTTACTAAAGAAGAAACAGAGTATATAAATCAATATATTAGAATCTCTAGAGGTATAGCTACAAACATAAACCAAATAGCTCATAAAACCAATATTGGAGAATATATTGATACAAATATTCTTCTAAATTCTCTTCAACGACTTGAAGTTGAGTTTAAAAAGTTTATTTCTAAAAACTAACTATGATTATGAAATCTATGAGTAGGTCTGATAGTAGTTTTAATCAACTACTAGACTATCTTGAAAAAGAAGAGACCCTTGATAGGCATTCGTGGAATATGTATGCTGATAGAGAGAACTCTAATGATTTAGAAAATGAGTTTATGCATAATTCAGCGATATTATGTAGCAAACGCACAAAATAAAAACTCTGTTCAGAACTCCTAAAATACGATAGTTTTGTATATAATTACACTACCCACTTCAATTTTTTACCATTATTGATAATTTTAAATTTTCATTCTCAGCTGTTAACCTTTCAACTTCTTTTTCAAGTTTTTGTTTTTCAAAATGTGCAACAGTACAAAGACTTAGCAATTCTTCATAGTTGTTATTCCTTAACTCAAATTTTACATCATTTATATTTGAATTTTCATAGGCTTGTTTAAAGTTCATTGCATCTCTCTTATTGATTTTGGCTTAGATAAATTTTATTCATAAATACTCACAACGTCCAAACTAGGGTAATGAATAGCACTCAATCGTCCTAAGTCTTTGTTATTAATATAAGTGGCTCCAGTATCAATCATAGCAAGTGTTTCAGTTATTAAAGGCTCTTTTACTGGAGAATGACCGAACACATTAAAAATATTGTTTTGAAGCTCTTTATCTGCTTGAAATAGCTTTTTATCATACATGTGTCGCCATAGTATATCGTGTCCATCATATTCGCAGTATGGATGATCTTTATTAATCCAAACATGATGAATATAGGAGTGTGACACAACTAAGGGCTTATAACCATCAAATTCGAAATATAAAAAGTATGGAAGTGAACTTAAGTACTCAATATGTGAAGCCCAAACTTCGTCACTTAGCTCTTCGTATGATATTAGTGTTTTGTTACCACCATATTGTTGCCATAAAATATTGTCACTATCTTCATTCATAGATTTAAGCATCATAAGCTCATGATTTCCGAGTACACTGAGCCAATTTTTATTTAAAACTAATTCGATTACTTTAGAAGAGTTGTCTCCTCGATCTACGAGATCACCAGTAAGACAAATATTAGCATTTTTTGGAAGTTTATTTGCTAGAGAGATTAATTTATCAGACTCTCCATGAACATCACCTATAACCCATATACCATTATTGTTAATATCATTCATCTATGATTCTCTCATTTTAAATAATACATGGTGCAAAATCGTATGCAGTATATTTTCTTTTTATGGTGTTATTAACGATTGCAATATTTATTTTACATGCTCTCTCATGTTCGTTTGTACTTCTTCTAAGTATCTTAAGGACTCTTTTCTTCCCAAATAGCATAACAAGGGCTTTCATATTTTTAGTACTTAAATATTGGGAGTAGATGAATATTATTGAATCAATTGGAAGCTTTTTTCCATCTCTAACACTCCAGAACAAATCAAACTCAAAAACACTTTTATCTAGTTTTATCCCAACAGCATTAAGAGGTACTGCATTATTAAAATGTTTTTTTCTTCTTTTTAATTTTGTTTGTTTCACTATCATGTACCTCAAGCTTTCGTTTTATTGATATACAGTAACACATTATTTAGAATTTATACTTTAAATAAGTATTTTATATCAGGTTATATTAACGCCCATATAACACCAAAGTGTATTACTACTGATAGAGAGACCAGTCCTGCACCAGAAGATTCCATTTTATTTATTTCTCTATTTGTAGTACCTATAAAATGAGCGTATTTAAGCAATAAAACACCAACTATAAAAAGTCCAATCCATATAAACCAACTTTGTATATATTGGTTTAGAATAATCTCTGAAAAATTAATTTTATTAAATAACATCACCACTCCCTTTATACGAGTATATCAGTGATTTTAGACAATATTTTATCTAATCCACTAACAACTTTAGCAGCAGTAGCAATATAATCTATTACATCATTTAATTCTTCAACTACTTTATCAGCAGCTTCTTTAATGTCTTTAAATTTTTCATGTAACTCATTTAAATTATTTGACTGCTCTTCAATCGCTTGAATATCCAATCTATCTAATATATCAGCTAGTTCTTCATGTTTTAATATCATAGCAGAGTGTTCTGCTCCAAATTGATTATTATCAAAAAACTCTTGTATTTTGTTATATGCATTCTCTACTGAATCATATACTGTATTATCTGTAGGCATTTACTGCTCCTTCTTTATACTATCTCTAAACTCTTTTATAGAATCTACATGCTCTTTTAAATCATAAAATATCTTACTCAACTCTTCTTTGTTAATCTCATCTCGTTTGAGCGATATGATTACATTCTTATGTAGCTTTGACATTGTGATTATCGAATTTGATAATGATTCAAACTCTTTATCAAGATTGTCAAGACGTTTTTGTAATAATGCAATATCTTCGTACATATCTACTTTTGTTTTAAAAGTCTCAGCTAAAGGAATACATTTCTTTGTCGCATCTTTTATTTGGCAATATGTATGCGGTTTATTAAGAATCATAATCTTGATATTCTTCTGCTTATAAAGAGAACGCTTAAGAATCTTTTTCCAGTGGTTTAAATCTTTATCTAGACTATTAATTGATGGTTGTACCCATTTATCAGCGACTAATATAAGTTCTTTAAGCTTCTTTGCCCTGATATATTCACTGTAGCCCCTAAATGCACCATTCACTAATGTTGCAAACAGTTGAAGATCTTCATTTGACACATTATGAGAGACAGCTTTGTTTTCAGAAAGATTTTTAGCACTCTCATATAATTTTGCAGAGTTTTCATCTATCTTATTATTGAAACTATCCCCTGTTATAGCTATCATAGATTCAGAGAATGAAACAAGATCATTTAATGTTTTTATCTGACCAGAATAATCAATCTTAACTGACTGCAAATCTTTAACTGTAGCACCATCTCTAACTGCTTTATAATACTTTGCTTTTTGTGAGTTCTCTAAAGTATCTTCATATGTAAAGATGATGTTTCTTTGAGCTTCTGTTGAAGCTATCGCATACTTAGAAAGTAATTGTTTAGTATCCTTGGAGACACAGCCAGTAAATCCGAATATTAATACCCATGTAATGAGTAATGTTTTAATATATATCATACTAATCTTCCTTATGAAACACAAATGCCATATTTTGGCAATACATCATGAATGATTGTAAGTCTATGCTCTTGTAAAGCATCGTGAAATAATTTCCAATCACTATCTAAAAAACTATCCCGATAATTAAATCTATCATTAAAACTATCAAAAAATGATTTCTGCTCAATTGCATCATATTTCCATGAACCTTCACCCTTGGCAACATATGATAACTCTTGCTCACCAAAACTAAATTCACCCTTTGCAATTGATTCTATCCACATTTCATGTCTATTATCACCCTTTGGATCAGTAAAGGTTTTAAAGTTAGATTCAATTTGCTTCAAGTCTTCATCTAGTAATGCAGGTACATCAATTGAATCATCTAATTCATATCGGTATCGACATAATTCAGCATGTAAGGTATTAACAGCATGCATAAAATCTTCTGTATTATCCCTTGATATTATCTCTCCTAAAGCATTTTTATAAGACCATCTTAAGTACGGTTTATCAGGACACTCTAAAGCTGCTCCATGCCCCATAGGAAATCTCTCTGTTAATCCTTTAGATTTTTTCTCATCTAGATAAGACAAATCTTCATTTTCTAACTTTAGGTCATATACTTTATTTACTTCATGAATTTTTCCAGCAAATCCTTTGTGTGCAAAAGTATCTGCATATACATGCATTGTAATTCCTAGTCTATGTAGTGCATAATTCTTATATGCATCTCTTACACACATATCTAACATTTCTCTAGCTACAGGGCTATCTGGTCTGCAAACTAATTTGTTTATAAATTTGCCCGTTGTAGCTTCTTCGGATGTTTTTCCGTCATTACCAGGTAAAAAATGAAAAGGAACCCAAACTAGGTGATTTTCATGTTGATTAACATGATGATGCAAATCATATGTTCCATGAGCTGAGCTAATACGAGAATACATTGCTCCATTCTTAAATTGTACCGTTCCCGAATTTGTTGCATCATCTACATATTGGGCAGAGTATGCTATTGTATTAGAGTCATTATGCTCAAATCCTGCAAGTCTTGAAAGCACATATGTTACGGTATGGTGAAAATCTTTTTGCATACTATACTCCTTTCACAATTGCATCTGATGCATATTTAATTACTGCATCAATTCCATGCTTACACATTTCCATTGAGGAGTAAGTTTCAGATGTAGCAATAATTTTATTATTTTGTGCAATCAGAACAAAATATGGTTCATCATTCTTAGCCTCTCTAATTTCAAAATTCTCTTTATCTTGAGAATTAACTTTTACAGATTCAATTCCATTGAGAGCAGAATCTTTTGTTGTATAATTTTCACTATTTAAAATAGTTTCATGGTTTGATGCCTTAAGCACGAAATGATATGGTTGTTTAGCCTCTACGTTTTTTGTTAGGACGTAATACCCATTGTTTTTGTTCTCAGTCATTTTGACTCCTTTTAAATTGAACATTATTATTTACACTTTTTTGTGTACTTCTATACTTTGTGAACTTACTATTTCACACTTAAAATCTTATATCATGCATAGCCGAATATTTTCGGTCACTATCCTTCAGTATAAAATAAAGCAATTTATAATGACATAGATATTTATATAAGTTAAAAAGTATTACAATATGCAAAGTTTTTATACAAAGTAGTTTGAATGAATAAAAAATATCGAGCGGAAGAGGTTCTTCCATATATAATACGAAAAATCTCTAACGGTGAAGCAATATCAACTAAGGATATTGTTAAGCGTTTTAATCTGAAAAAATCAACTCTTACAGATCACATCAAAGAAGTTCGTGAACAATTTTATGAAAATGACTTCAAATATGATGATAGTACTTATAAATGGATTCGTACAGAACCAGAGTTTCTAAAAAAATCTTTATTAAGTCCAGAAGAAGCAGTTGTTTTAACTGGAATTTTAAGAAATAAAAGTAAATTTGGAGATAAACTAGTTTCATCTGTAGAAAAAGTAGTACATAACTATGTGAAACGAACTAAAACATCAATATTTAAGCAAGATATTTTGGAAAGGATTGATGAGAATTTTGAAATAATTTTTGCTCAATTAAAGTATGCCATAGAGAAAAAAAAGAAAATTAAATTTACATTTTATGGAACGCATAGAATTTTTTATCCATATAAAATTATTAACCTTGAATATTATTGGTACTTATTAGGTTATGAGGAGTACTCTGAATACAACAACAGAGAAACTAAAAAAATCAAAACGTATACTATTGATAAAATAAGGGATTTAGAAATACTCAAGGAATCATTTAAATATGACTTTACTGAAACAGAAGATGAATTAAAAAATGCTATGAATGCTTTTTTTAGTGTTGGTGAAAAAACTAAAACAATTGAAGTTTTAGTTGTAAAATGGCTTGTTGAATATATCAAGAGAGCACCATATTTTAGCGGTTGGCATAATACTAATATAATGGAAACAATAGATAGCATACAATACGCAGTCTTTGAAATTAAATCTAGCAATAAATATTACAAAGATATTATTCCAACAATTTTAAAATATATTCCCAATATTAGGATTAGGGATGATATAGATGTGGTCGAGAAAATATTTCAAGATATTGATACCTACGCATCCTTTCATAGTAAAACATTAAATGATACTAGCAATACAACTGACAATAGATCAAATATTCTCTCTTATATTAATACACATGTGAAATATAAATAGTAATATCTGTTTGTTTGTTTTTAATCTAAATTTTGAATACTACAGATATTATAATGAACCCCTAAAACTGAACCAGTAAAATTTGTTTTCTTATTTCAAAAATGATAAAATTGAAATAGAGAATATAGGAATTAAATATGAGTGCAAAAAGAAAAAGTTATAGTGCAAATTTTAAAGCAAAAGTAGTACTGGAAGTTTTAGAGGGTGAAAAAACTGTTAATGAAATAGCTAGTGGATATGAAGTCCTACCTCTAAGTTTAAGAAATTGGAAAAAACAGTTTCTTGAGAATATGTCATTAGCATTTGATAAAAGTACTGTTGTAAAAGAATACAAAGATGAAATTGATACTCTTAAATATGAAAAAGATGCAATTGCAAAAAAACTTGGAGAGACAATTGTTGAGAAGGATTTTCTTGTGGAAAAGCTAAAAAGCTTGGCCTCATCTAAAGAGAGAAAAACTCTACTTGATGCTAAGCATAAATTATCACAGAATAAGCAGTGTCAATTGCTACAGGTAAGTAAGTCGAGTTTGTACTATACTCCAACTAAACCGTTTAGTAGAGGTAAAGACTTGAAAATATTAGATGCTATAAATAATATATATTCAGACTTTCCATCATATGGAAGTAGAAGAATTCATGCTCAACTTTTAAGAGATGGGTATAGCATAGGGAAAAAGTTCGTTAAGAAAGCTATGAAGTATATGGGTATAGAAGCCTTGTATCCTAAGCCTAAGACCACTACAGCAAACAAAGAACATTATAAGTATCCATATCTCCTAAAAGATTTTAGAGATTATGCTGGACGTGTTGTAATTGAAAAAACTAATCAAGTCTGGAGTACAGATATTACTTATATCAAACTGGAAAAAGGCTTTGTATATTTAGCCGCAATAATAGATTGGCATAGTAAAAAAATACTCTCATGGAAACTTTCTAACACAATGGATATTTCCTTAGTTAAAAGTGTGTTAAATGAAGCACTCGCATTTTATCCTAAACCAGAGATATTTAACACAGACCAGGGAAGTCAATATACTTCAAAAGTTCATGTTGATATTCTCAAAAAACACAACATTAAAATTTCAATGGATGGAAAAGGTAGAGCTACTGATAATATTTGCATCGAAAGATTCTGGCGAAGTATTAAGTATGAAGAAATTTATCTGAATGAATATAAGAATATAAAATCTCTCAATCGAGCAATAAAAATATATATGAACTCTTACAACAAAAAAAGATTACATTCGGCGATTGGATATAAAACTCCAAATGAAGTTTATTATAAAGCTGTCAATAATTTAGATCCTAAAGGAGCAAAACTGTTACCACTGGTATCGTAAAGAGGTAAAATAAGAAAACTTGTTTTACTGGTCTTGAAAAAGGGAACCATTATAGTTTTCATATTTCAAGCTTTTGTTGTTTGGGCTTTTTACTACGAAGTTTGCTCTTTTTTAATTCTTCTGTAATAAAAGATGAACTTTCTATTATATTTTTTTCTACTTCCGTTAAACTATATAGATCGTAAACTATTTGATTTATCTCATTTTCTATCTCAATATCTTTTTGCCCTGCATTTAATAGTTTGTCCACTAAAACTGTTAGTATTTTGAACTTTTCATTACTTGTTTCAGCGATAGGCAGTTGAAGCAATTTGTATTTTTTCCATCGATTAGTACCCATACCAGTTGTAGTAGCTATTTTACTAAAATACCACTTTGATAGGTTAGAGTTTAAAATTGCAAGTATGTACTTTAGATTTTTTCCAGTCATACAAAAAGCAGTTGCTTCTACATACATCCCACTTTCATCATAAGCAAATTTAGGTTTGTCTGATATCTCACCCCATATGATTTTTGGTTTCTTGAAGTTATCTTCATATGCACAATTTCTTAAATTATATGGAGTGATACCTTTATCCGTTCTCTTTTCAATTCTATCTACATATTGATTGAGATGCTTTTTTATAGCTGGATAATGATCAATATTAACTCTATTCTCCCTTTCTTTAGTTTTTTTATTTAATGTACCGTTGAAAGTGTTAATTAGGAATTTTCCATTAAAGTTTACTTGATATTTTTGGATATCTTTACCTCTAAGAAGTGGTATTATTACTTCAGATGATTTAGCATGTTGTTCAATTAATTCATCTTCCTTAATTCCGTCTATTATAAATGCATCATTACATCCTGTTAAAATACCTCTAAATATTTCAATATCACAATTTTCAAGTAGCGTTCCATTGTTGAGTATCTTGTTTTGTAAACGATTTTCTTCTTTATAATTGTTTTGTTGATCATGGAGCATGTCAAGAAATTTAGAGTATTTTATTTTTTTTGTATTAAATTTATCAATATCTATAATAGAGATAGGAGAATCTTTTTTCTTTGAAACTTCAACTATACAAGTTTCTACCGTAGCACCTTCAAACAATTGCATACTTTTAAAGTTTAAAACCTTTGTATTCATAGAGTTAAGTAATTCTCTTAAAGTATTTCCGTATTTAGCTTGAACCCAACTATTTGAAACAATAAAAGATAAATATCCATTTGTTTTAATCATCGGTAACATCTTCTCAAAAAACAACACATAAATATCAGTATTTTTTTCATAGGTACTAAATTCATATTGACTGTAATCTACTTCTTTGATATTTGACAGCGAGATATATGGAGGATTTCCAATCACTACATCAAAACCCAAAAAATTACCATCTTCATCTAATACCTCTGGAAACTCATATCTCCACTCAAATTTATTTACATTATCAAATTTTGAGTTGAATTGACATTTAATCTCATCTATTTGGTATGATAATTCAATTCTATTGTTATTTGGATTTTTATATTTAGATATTAAGCTTTTATACCTATCAAAAATATCATGTTCGAATAAATTATCAAATTTATAATCTATTTTGTAATCAGATATTAGTGAGTTACCTTGCTTGATATTTATATCTATATTTGGTAGTAAAACTAATTTATTTGCATTAGTAAAATGCGTATTATAATGGCCTGAAAAATCAAGACAACTTTTCAGCTTGGTTAATTTCAACCTCTACATGTTACTTTACCCTACATTTTTTAAATATTCAAGATACATATTCATTGGTTTTTGATAACCGATAGCTGAATGAAATCTCTTAAAATTATATTTATGCATGTAAGCTTTTACACCTTCTTTGAGCTCCTTAATTGATTGATAATCGCTGATATAAATATTGCCATGTTTAAGAGTTCTAAAAAATCTCTCAATTACAATATTATCAATTGATCTACCTTTTCCATTCATGGAAATTTGAATATCATGTTGTTTTAAAGTTTGAGTATGTTCATAGCTTGTGTACTGGCTGCCTTGGTCTGAGTTAAATATCTTTGGTTTTGGATATTTAGAAAGCGCTTCTTTTAGTACATCAGTTGCGAGTGTTGCATCCATAGAATTGGATATTTTATATGCCAAGATAGCTTTACTATGCCAGTCTATGACTGCAGCTAAATACATAAATCCACCGTTAGTTCTGATATATGTGATATCACCACTCCAAACTTCGTTTGGAGTTGGAACATATATATGCTTAGTTCTACCAGTGCGTGTCCAGTACTCTTTTAGCATATACTCATAAATTTTATGCTCTGGATTGCCGATACTTGTCAGTCGCTTTTTAGTTGGATAAATCGCTTGAATACCCATAAACTGCATATATTTAAGGACTCTGTCTTTACCTATACTGTATCCATCTTCAAGCAGTTGTTGATGGATGAATCTGTATCCGTATTCTGAATTGTCTGTTGCTATCTCGTCGATAGTGTGCATTATCCTCAAATTTAGTTTACTCATTGGCACTGGCTTATAGTAGTGCGCTGCACGACTGATACCTAATAATTTGCATTGTGCTGATTTGGTTAGTTTAAGCCCGTTCTCGATGAGAGTTTTTCTCTCTTTAGATGAGACCGAGCTCTCTAGCTTTTTTGCTAGCCATTCCTTTTCAACAACAGATTTACCAAGTTGTTTTTGAAGTTCTTCTATCTCTTCATCTTTTGACTTTATCTCATTCTTGAATTCTTGCACTGCTTTAGCTGGTTCAAATGCAAGTGAAGCATTCTCTAGAAATTGCTTTTTCCACTTTGTAATGGATTGGGAAGTAATTTTATATCTAGTTGCTATTTGTGCAATAGTCTCTTCTTCTTTGAGTAATTCTAGCACTATTTTAGTCTTCTGTTGGGCACTGTAAGTTTGACCTTTTTTTCGACTCATATCTTGCTCCATTAATTTCATAATATTTTAACTGTTTTAGAAATTAACTTCGCTGAATTTATGTCTTAAATATTCAGGCCATTATAAACTTCGTGTATTAAACTAGTTTCTTTTTTGAGATTTTTGAAATAATTTTCAATACTTAAATTATAATGCCCCTAAAAATCAAGACAACATTTCTAAAGATTTAATTTCATAAGCAACTGCTACTTTATCCTACACTTTTTAAATAATCAAGATAGACATTCATAGGTTTTCTATAATCTAAACTTGAATGAAATCTCTTAAAATTGTATTTGTAAATATATGATTTTACTCCTTCTTTTAAATCTCGAATTGTCTCATAATCGTTGATGTAAATATTGCCATGCTTGAGAGTTCTAAAAAATCTTTCAATTACAATATTATCTATACTTCTGCCTTTGCCATTCATAGATATTTTTATGTCATGATTCTTAAGTACCTGAGTATGCTCATAACTTGTATATTGACTCCCTTGATCGGTGTTAAATATTTTTGGTTTAGGATATTTAGCAAGTGCATCTTCAAGAACATCAGTTGCTAATGTCGTATCCATAGAGTTTGAAATTTTATAGGACAAGATAGCTTTAGAGTGCCAGTCTATAACAGCAGCTAAGTACATGAAGCCACCATTGATACGAATATAAGTAATATCGCCACTCCACACTTCGTTTGGAGTTGGTACATATACAGTTTTTCGTCTTCCAATTTTAGTCCAATATTGTTTGAGTAGATATGCATAAATTGGATGTGCTTGATTTTTGAGGCTAGTGAGTTTCCTCTTCATTGGATATATCGCCTGTATGCCAAGGATACCCATATATTTTAACACTCTATTTCTACCGATGGCATAGCCATCTTCTTTCAGTTATTCATAAATAAATCTATAACCATACTCAGAATTCTCAGTAGCTACTTCATCAATCCTATGAAGTAACTTTATCTTCTCTTGACTCATTGGCACTGGTTGATAGTAGTAACTACTTCTACTGATACCAAGACTTTCACACTGCTCTAACACAGATATTTTATTATGCTTAGACTCTATTAGAGACTTTTTATTATCAAAGTCCAAGCTCTTTAACTTTCCCGTTGCCCACTCCGCTTTGATAGTTGCTTTTCCAAGTGCTTTAGCTAGTCCATCATTTTCAGTTTTCAGTTCTTCTATCTCATCTCTATATGCTTTAGTTGCTCCAGCTACATCAAATGCTAAAGATGCATTTTCTAAAAATTGAGTTTTCCATTTCCCCAAAGACTGAGAAGTGATTTTATACTTAGTTGCAATCTGACTTGTTGTCATCTCTTCTTTTAACATTTCTAAGACTATTTTTGTTTTTTGTTCGGCAGTATAAGTTTGCCCTTTTTTTCTACTCATAATTTATCTCCATATTTCTTACTTATTTTAGCTTTTTTGAAAATAAATCTTACTGAATTTGTGTCTTAGATTTTAGGGGCATTATAATGCTTGATATTGTAGAAAAGTGTATGAGTACACCAACTCATAGTGAATGGACAGGTTATTGGCAAGGCAATAAACGAGTTGCCGAGAGATTAGTAGCTTAGTCTCTTATTTTCCAAAGAATAGCTAAACCATCTTTTCCAACTGCTTTAACTAAATTTTTCTTTTCAAGTTCTCGTAAAGTTAAAACAACTATCTTCTGGATAGCTTTATTTGTGACAATATCATCACTAGCTAGATTCTTAGCACTTTGACATAATAAGGATACTTCACTTGTTTGTAAAGGTGAATCAGCAGTTCTAAGAGCTGTTAAAATAAGTTTTCTTACTTCGCTCCTCTCAAAGTAGCTATTTCGCTTTTTTACACCACTATGAGAAGTTTTATTGTTTATTTTACTAATTGTTTCTTCACAATCATCATCAAAAAGGCAAATAGTAGATTTCAGAGATAGTAAGTCAAGTTTAATTTTTGAGATTTTTTTACTATATTCTTTTTGAAGCTGTTTAAGTTCCATCTGTTTATCAGCTAGTGCATAAAGAACATGAGATTTATTGTTTTTTTGAAGTCCTGTTGTGTTGTAGAGTGTATGCTTACTCATAATATACCTACCTTGTTGATTTGATAGTGTAATTATATCTTTAAAGTGGCTATTTTAAGGGTTTCGAGTGGGTTAGTTTGCTACATAAGAGCGATACTTTAACTATTCCGTGACTTGATTTAAGTGTAAAGAACATAGATATAAAAAACTGAAACTTTTGAGAGAGTGGAGCTTTTATTGATAAAGAAGCTTGAATAAATATTCAATCAAAAAGGAACATTTTAAAGTTTATGAATAAGATGTTAACTTGAAGTATAAAAGAGCCTTTATCAGTCGATGGTATTTCTAGTTGAACCTCTGTAGCTGACCCCAATTTCTTAAAAGGTAAATTTTTAGAAGCTGATATTGTTGGTGGTATGTGATGGAAGTATAATACAATTCTAGAAAATTTAAAAAAAGATGTTTAGAAAGCATGACAATATGTCATACTTTTTATTGATTTTCAATATTTTCAATATAGTTTAAAAAAAGGAGCTAACTATGCTTAAACGTTTTATACCTAATACACGTCAATTTTCAAAATGGAACTTACCGAATAAAGTAACTTATATAAGTGGTGTTGTAGGTCTTATAAGTTTTTCAATAGGTATTATTTCATCTTCACTTCTAGGAGTTGAAAAATATATTGATGATTATATATTTTCTTCACTATCTATTGAGAAGAAATATTATGAAAATAATTTGACTAAAAAATATGATGGTCACGAAAGAGAAATCGACAAGATATTCTACCCCCCCAATTAGTTATCCTTTATTTGAAAATAATTTTTTAGAATATATTAATGAAACATTGAAATCTAATGTATTAGATGAAATGAATGAAAATTTGGTTCAGTACAATTCTGAATTAGAAGAAGGAATTATATCTCCTTATTTAGTAAGTTTAAAAATGAATCAATACACATTTCACATGCCATCACTAAATGGAAACAACTCAAGTTTCGCAATAAATATAAACCCTATAACTAATGAAGACTATGATTTTTTTGATATATTTGATGCAAAAAGAAATGCACTTGAAGAGATAAAAGTGATTATCAAAAGAAGAAGTGATTGTGATTTTTTTGAGAGGTTTGATAAGGCAAGTTTTATACCAAGGTTTTTTATCAAAAATGACGGTATAGAATTTATCTTTAGTGAATATGAAGTTAGTTCAGGAATGTGTGGAAACATAGTTGTATTTATGTATTATCATGAATTAGTAGAATTTTTAAAACCTAATGGACCATTAGGCTTTTTTGTAACTCCATCTCGTACATGGAATGCTGATTTTCATTGGTATAAAGCAGTATTTGGAACATTAGAATTGGAGAAAGGATTAAATAACTAATAGCTATTTATTTCAATTTTATATAAACTAAGTGAATATTGTTTAGTTTAAGTTTAAAAAAAATATTCTTAATAATGTTAATTTTTTTAACTTTTGAAAGGGGCAATTTTGGAAAAGTAAAAAAGAATTTTGAAATTTATAAATCATAATCTAAATTATGGTTACTAATAGGTTACTAAAGCGATTTTTCTCTAAACTTAAAGTGATTCTAAAAAGTGCTTGAAAGTTCGTATTTTAGGGGTTTAAAGATGGCTCTGGATGCTGGATTCGAACCAGCGACCAAGTGATTAACAGTCTCTTGTTATCTATATAACCCTTTAACCTGAACTTGTCCCTGATTAGGAGCAAGTTTCGCATATCTTTCCGTCATTTCAATAGTTTTATGGTTCATTAGTTCCTTAATTGTATATATAGGACAGCCATTTATAGCTAAATGACTTGCAAAGGTATGTCTTAGAGTGTGTATAACCACTTTTTGGTAATCATCTATTACATCTTCGTTAAAGAGCTTCTTCATCAATCCTCGTATCTTGTATGATACATAGCTTCGACCTACCGAAAATAATTTTTGTCCTCGTTTTAATGATTTACAATGTAAGTTTAAAATCTCTAGTGTGCTACTATTTAAATATCCAGTATATTTATCACTTGTTTTGAAGTTTTTAATCTTAATACTCTCGTTTCTAAAATCAATATCTGATTTTGTCATTTCCATAATTGAACCAAGTCTAGCACCTGTACTAAGTCCTATCTCTATAAACAAAAGTAACTCTAGTTCATGTGAAACAGCCTCTATAAGTTGCTTTACTTCTTCGGTAGTTAAATACCTGTCTCGTTCATTGTTAAATTTGATAGACTTAAGACCTGCACAAGGATTTTCAGACTTAATAAGTTTATCTTGTATAGCGAACTGATAAATACCAGAAACCATAGTTATGAAGTGCTGAGTAGTGGAGGGTGCATAACCCATATCTTGAAGTGTAGCTTGTAGGTTTATAATGTCTTGTTTTTTGAGATGTTCAGCTATCTCAGAGCCTATAAGTTTTTTAAGAGTTGCATTATATCTTTGCAGTTCTCCCTCATAAGTTTTATTCGCTTTTTTTAGGTCTAGCCATTTTATAGCCAAGTCATGAACTGTATATTTAGATTTTTTTGCAGTGACTTTTGGTAGGTTTTCCCCAAGTCTTAACTTTACCATTGTTTGGTCTCGTATTGTTTTACAATATCCAATTCTAATACCTTGAGAATACTTACCTATTGTTTTGAGTTTATCTCTTCCTATCTCATCTTTATATCTAATAAGAAATACTTTATCAACTACTATTTTGTCATTATTTATTATCTCTTTATAGAAAATTCCAGTTGTAGAAGTGGGGATTTTTTTGTTTAAAAGTGTCATATAACTACCTCTCAAGTCCGCTATAAGTCCGCTCATTTTGCTCAAATGGGGGTATTTTAGCTTAAATTTGATTATAGTGTATCATGAAGAAACCCCTATGTAAAGGGGCTTGAAGAGGTTTTATGAGATTTGCTTAAATTAGCCTACTGAATAACAAATTCCGTAAAGTAGATACCTTGAATAGTTCCATCTGAAATCATAGCATTTAGTGTGTCCATTATTTGATCACTAACTTTTTGCTTTCCTTTTTTAGAAGAAATTTCTTCTAGTGATTTAGATGTTAAAATTCTAATGATTCTATCTCTTAGTACGGGAGCTTTACTGTCTAGTTCTAGACTTAATTCCTCACCTTGTAATTCTAAAGACATAGTAACTTTTAAGTAGCGACGACCAGCATCACTTTTTAAGTTTACTGTAAATGTATCAAGTGGGTATAAAATACCAATTTCACTTAATTTTCTTGAGTTACTGTAATCTCCAGAACTTTTTCTTGTCTTTTTAGCACTTCTTTCATTTGCTTGTGGTGCGGAAGTTTGCGCCATTATTTCTTCATCATCACCCATTAGTAAAAAAGTAACTATTCCACCACCAACAATAATTAGTAACAATACAACAATGATTATTATCATTAGCATCTTGCTAGATTTTTTTTCGGTTGAAGCGTCTTCCTCTGTTGTTTCTTTTTTATTTTCTTCTTTTGCCATGTTAGATTCCCTTAGTAATTCTTAAATTATTTTATATTATATCGGAATTTATAAAATTTTTATAAATTATGTTGTTGATTTGCTTAAGTCTGTTAATGGTAAAAACTCATAACTTTGTGCGTTATAGTAGTCAATATTTCCAGTTTCGATATCATAATACCAACCATGAATAGATAAATCACCATCTTCAAATCGTTTTTTTACGACAGGGTAAGTTAATATATTGTCTATTTGTTTCATTACAGATAGTTTTTCTGTTAATCTTAGTAGATCTTCCATTGGAGCATTTGCACCAAGACTAAGAATAGCCGATGTTTTTGCACTTTTACCAAGTTCTAGCCACTTTTTTGTGTGAATGAGTGATGAGTCATTTATATCTTCATATAAAGATTTACAAGCACCACAGTGAGTATGTCCGCAAATTATTATCTCTTTAATCTTTAAGATACTAACTGCATACTCAATTCCAGATGCTGTTGCATGAAAGTCTTCATCTGGTTTATATGGAGGAACAAAATTTCCTACATTTCGTATAACAAACAAATCCCCTGGGTCAGATTGAATCATCAAATCTGGAATAACTCGAGAGTCAGAACACCCAATAAATAATGATTTTGGACTTTGCCCACTACTTACAAGTTCTAATAGAGCTTCTTTGTTTTCTTTGAAATAAGTTCTAAATAGTTTGTTGCCCTTGGCATATGCTTTTAAATTCAAAACAAAGCCTTAACAACACTCTTTAATTTCTAAAACTTTTAATATTTTTTCAAAAATATCACCAGCTTTTCTATCTATATCATCATGGTATTCAATCACTAAAACTTCTCTACCTTTAGAGATGCTTGTTGTGTATGTTTCAGGTTTGATTGAATGTTTAGAAATAATTTTATCTATACATTTTACTACTTGTTGTTTTTCTTCTTCACCTTCATAAGCTAGTGATAATCTTGAAAATCTTTCTTCACTTCTAAACTCAGCATCTATCAACTTGATATCCTTCCTTTGTTATATTTGACGATTATACATTTTTTATAGTAAAGGTTATATTAAAGACCTGTTTAATACCACTCTAAAAGCTTTGAAACTTCATCAACTAAGTAGGTCTTTAAAGTTGTTTTTACCAATGGTTTTTTTGACAAAAGTACTTTTGTGATATTTTGCATCTTAGCTTCTTTTAGTCTTACATCAAGTCCAAAAACTTCCCTTACATCGCCAACTAACGAAACTTCCCCTATAAAAATAGTTTTTTTTGAAATGGCACGATTTCTAAAACTACTGAGTATTGCAGCTAAAACTGCTAAGTCTGCACTTGTTTCTGTGATTTTAATACCACCAGTTATATTTATAAATACATCATATCCAGAGAGTGGAATTTCTAGTTTTCTTTCTAGTAAAGCAAGAAGCATATTTAGTCTATTGTTATCAAACCCAGTAGCTTGTCTTTTAGAGTTTGGAGTATGTGATTCTGAAACAAGTGCTTGAACTTCTAGAATTATAGGGCGAGAGCCTTCCATTATGACTGTTAGTGCAGAACCAGCTTGTGTAGAATCTCTGTTAAAAAAACGGGATGCTATATTTGTAGCAGATACTAAACCTTCACTTCTCATCTCAAAAACACCTATCTCACTAGTCGGTCCAAAACGATTTTTAAAACCTCTTAGTATTCGTAATTCTTGAGAACTATCCCCTTCAAAATATAAAACAGTATCTACCATGTGCTCTAGTACCCTTGGACCAGCGATTGAACCTTCTTTTGTGATGTGACCGATTATAAAGATTGCAATATTTTTCTCTTTTGCTAAACGCATAAGCTCAAAAGTTATCTGTCTAACTTGAGTGACTGAACCAGGTGCTGATGTGATATTTTCTGTGTACATAGTTTGAATAGAATCTATGATTAAAAATTTATAATCTCTGTGTTCTAACTCTACTAAAATTTGTTCTAGTCTGATTTCGCTTAAAAGGTATAAATTATCAACATTTGAGTTAAGTCGATTTGCTCTAAGTTTAATCTGTCCACTTGATTCTTCTCCCGTTATATACAAAACATTTTTATCAGTAGATGCAATGTTTGAAGCTACTTTTAAAAGCAGAGTTGATTTACCAACTCCAGGGCTTCCCCCGATTAAGGTTAGTGAACCAGGAACGATTCCACCACCAAGAACACCATCTAGTTCTTTATCAAGTGAGCTAAATCTATAAACTTCACTTTCTTGTATATCATTTATACTTATGGCTTTTGAACTTATTTTTGATGAAGTTTTTGTTTGTTTTACTACTTCTTGTTGATGCTCATTTAGTTCTATAAAAGAGTCCCAACCACCACAGTTTGTACATTTGCCCATCCATTTTGGAGTAGTAAATCCACAATGCTGACACTCAAAAAGAACTTTTTTCTTAGCCATGATAAACCTTAATTTTTAAATTAGTAGATTATAGTATTTTAAAAATAAAAATAGAAAAAGTATGACAATTTGTCATATATTTAGTTGAGGATAACAACTCTATCAAAAAAGTCTTTTATGTTAAAGCTTGTTCTATCTTCTTTTACATCTGGAAGAAGTTGTGTAAATTGCAGTTTTTCAGAGAGTTTTTGTAGTTCAGCATCTACACCAAATATAAGAGCATATCGTTCAAGAGTCAATCTAATGTCAATATTATCAGGGTTGTTTTGTATCGCCAATTCTATTTCAACAAGATACGATAGTTTAAAAGTTGCAGTTATAGTATTTAGGAGGTAGTCTATACCTAGGTAAGGAGTAAATATTTCTTGAACCTTAGGAGTATTCCCTTCATTCGCATATTTAGTAGCTTGTTCTTTTTGCATCTCAAATTTTTTGTGGTAATCACTAAATATACTAGAGAGTTCTAAAAAGTCTAGCTCTGAAATGATTTCATAAACGGCGTGAATATTATCTTCTTCAATTAACTCTTGGAGTTCTAGTTTAGCATCTATAGTATCTTCAACTTCAATAACTTTGTCATAAAATGGAGTAAAATCTATAAGGTAGTCTGCTACTTGTAGGGCTTTATCGTAATGACCTTCGTGTTCTATTTTTAAAAGTTGTGAGTATGTTTGATTTCCAATTTCTACAACTTTTGTATATAGTGCCTCTTCGGTTAAAAATTGATTTTTCTGTACAAGATTAAAATATACTTTAAAATTTCTAACTTTTATGAGTTTTGAAGAACGAACAAATACTTTATGGTGTTGTAAAAGATTGTTGATCATGCTTTTTTTTGATTCTACTGCTAAATATGGAGAGATAGTTTCTTTAGCATGTTGTATAGCTTCTGGTGTGTCTTTTGCAAACATCCCTTTTGCAAGTTGAAAAACTTTATAAAAATCCTTATCTAGTTCTTTGTAACTTTTTGTAGTTTTTAGGTACTCTTTTTCATCAGCAAACTTAAGTGCTACTATCTTGCTACCTCTTTGTACTAAATCTTCAAAGTGTTTATAGTTTGCAACATTGGCATTTAAAAATATAAACTCCTCTTTTTTCTTAGTATCCCAGAAAAATGGTTTAGCTAATTTTTCTGCTCTCTCTAAATCTTTTGCCGCAATAATATCTTTTGCCATATCTAAAACTTGAGGCCAGACTTTGTCATAGTTTTTAACGATTTCACTTGTCATTAAAAATATATTAGATTTCATCAAAGATGTTGCTTTTGCAAATTTATTGCTTTTTAGGTTTAGTTCAAACTCTTTATATAAAAAATCCATATCTACGATTTTTAGTTCACCATTTGAATATCCGATATATAAAGTTCTACAGTTAACTTTCAATGTTGTAACACCAAAGTTATCAACTCTGAATTTTCTTAAAAGTATTAAATCATCAATCTTGAAGATATATAAGATATCTCCTTTTGTACCAACTAAAACATGATTAAAACCAACTCTAACCATTGAAGTTGGCCACTCATTAAATACTGTGTCGCCAAAGATAAGTTCGTCATTTTTTATGGAGTAAGAAAATATCCTTCTATCTCTTGTTATCCCTACCACACCGCTGTCATCATCAAAAAAGATAATATCTTCAACCGTATCACTTACTTCAACTTTTGAAATAAGTGTGTGTTTATCAATGTTTTGAATCTCTATGGCTTTATCATACGCACCGATACATACAAGTTTTGTGTTATGTGAAAAAGTTGCACAGCTAATAAAGTCAGCTCTTGGCTCTAGTGAAAACTGAGATCTTTTTGAGTCTGGGTCATAAAAATAGACAATTCCATCTTCTCCACCTATAAGGAGTGTTTTTGCGTCTGGAGAAAATTTAGCATAAGAAACATTTCTCTTGTTTAGTTCAATAGGTAAACTTTGTGATAATTCATGGTTGTTAATGGTAAAAATAGAACCACTACTGCTTTTAAAAAAAGATTCATATACATCTAGATTTTTAGAAATACAAAGTGATTTTTCATAGATGTGTTTGTCTTCTTGGGAGTCAAGTAAAACATAGTTGTCCACTAGGGTATAGGTTTCGATGGAGTAGATAAATAGCCTATATTTATTATCGAGAATACAGATATTATTATTTATTATTTCTATACTTAAAATTGCACCTGGTATTTTTAATTTTCCAACTTCATTTAACATGATTAAATTATAACTAAATTATATTCACAAAGAAAGGCTACAATTTGATATAATATCTTTATGAAAAAAAATCAAGACCTTTTTGAGATTACCTAAGATACTTCTTCAAAAATAGCATCAAGTAAACCATCTACAAACTCATACTTGTCAAATGGAACTAAATCCTCAGGTTGTTCTCCTGTTCCTACATAAAGGATAGGAAGTTCAAGAGCATAAGCGATAGAAAATACAGAACCACCTTTTGCAGTTCCATCTAGTTTTGTGATGATAATTCCATCTATACCTATCATCTCATTAAAAGCTTTTGCCTGAGCTATTGCTGAGTTTCCTTGTGTTCCATCGATGATTAGAATAGTTCTATGTGGTGCTCCCTTATGTGCTTTATCACAGATGCGGTTTATTTTTTTGAGCTCATTTGTGAGGTTTGTTTGAGTGTGAAGTCTTCCTGCTGTATCTATGATAACATTGTCAAAACCTTTTGACTTTGCGGAGTTTATAGTATCATAAGCAACGGCTGATGAGTCATGTCCTTGAGAAGAAGCAACTATGGGAATATCAAGTTTTTTTGACCAAAGTGTGAGTTGTTCTATGGCTGCTGCTCGAAAGGTGTCTCCTGCCCCAAGTATTACTTTTTTGCCTTCATTTTTATATCTTTGAGCAAGTTTAGAAATGGTTGTTGTTTTTCCTGCTCCATTTACACCAACAATGAGTTCTACAAAAGGAGCTTGATATTTTGGTTCTTTGTAAGTTGTGTAAGCTAGAGTTGCTAAAAGCTTAGAGCGTAAAACATCTCTAGTGATTTTGCTCTGATAAGTTTGCTCAATGATGATTTCAACTAAGTCATATTCAACATCAGCTTCTAGTAAAATATCTTCAAGCTCATCTTTTGTAAAAGAGATTTTCTTTTTAGGTGCAACACTTTTTATAGCCTCTGCTGTTTTAGATAAAGATTTTTTTATAAAACCAAACATATTTTAAAACCTACTTTTCTAAAGCTAGTTTTATATCATTTTCTATAAGTTCTTCTTCGATAGCACCTATAAAATGATTTATATATTTTCCATCTTTATATAACGCCATGATAGGAATAGGATATCTCTCTCCCAGTTTTAACTCATTTACTATTGTGTCTGCTAAACGACGATTTGTTTCAGAGTTTACAAGAGTATAAGTAGCGTTATATTTTTCTCTAAAGTCTTGTAGTTTTGAGTCTAATATTTTATCTTCGATGCTAATACCGATAATAATTAAATCGTCTTTGTATTTTTCTTGAAGAGAGCTAAGATGAGTTGCTGCTCCACGACAAGGAGGACACCAAGTTGCAAAAATATCAAATATAATAACTTTTCCTTCAGCACCTTTTAGTAAAAATCCAGAACCCTCTTTTTTTACAATATATTGTTTTTTATCAAGTGCTGTAAGAACATATTCATTTGCTGAAACCATATTGTTCGCATTTTTATTATCATCGCTACTACAACCTAAAAATAGTAATGTGGAGGTTAAAATAAGTGTAAGTGTAATTTTTTTAAACATAAAAGACCTTTGTTTTATTTTTTATTGTAAAATATGTGAAATTATAACGGAAAGTTTTTATATGCCTCTTACAAAATCGATATTTAGAAAAAATTGTATAAAAAAAATAAAAAATGCTCCTAAAGAGAGTAGATATTATCGTAACGCAATGATAAACAGACGACTGATGTCTGAACTTAAAAATGTTAAAAATGCAAAAATACTGTTTTACTATCCTCTTTCATTTGAAGCAGACATAAGAAAAACACTTAACAAAATGCGTAAAAATTGTGAAATATTGATACCATTTATGCAAGATTCAAGTTTTAAGATAGTACCATTTAGATTACCGCTCAAAAGAAAGAATTTTGGAATTTATGAAGCGGGAAATACTATAAGAAATATAAATAAAATTGATATAGCCATAGTACCTGCGGTTGGAATAGCAACTGGGATAGATGGTAGATTACAAAGAGTAGGATTTGGAAAAGGAATGTATGATCGTTTCTTTGCAAAGTTAAAAAAAAGACCATACACAATTTTTATACAACCAGAAATTTGTTTTACTAAAGAAGATATTTGCGATTCATATGATATCGCGTGTGATTTACTATTGACACCCAAAATTGCTATAAGGCCCAGAAGGTATGTTGGTTAGAGAATAGGAAAAAAAATGATAAATGAAGTTCTACTAAGTGGTGCAATATCCACAGTAAGTGGGCTTGTTGGATTTTTCATCTCTAAAAAAATTACTAATGCTAATTTTGATATTTATGTAGATAAAGCAAAAGCAAAAGCAAGTGCAATAGAAAATGAGGCACAGCATCTTTTGCATAAAGCAAGCCTCAAATCAAAAGAAATAGAGCTTGAAGCTACAAAACATTATGAGAGTGCGAAAGATAGAGCAAAGGCAGATTTACATCAACGAGAAGATGATGTAATCAGAAAAGAAAATAGTTTTAAACGCTATAAACAAAATGAAGATAGAAGAATAAATAACGATGCAAGAGCGATAGAAACGAGAAAAATTGATTTACAAAGAAATGAGAAATCAGTAAAATCTTTAAAAGATAAATATGAGATAAAAATCGATGAAGCACTGCATACGATAGAGCATAGTGCAGGAATGACACAAGATGAAGCGAAAGATGTTTTACTTAAGAAGATAGAAGAAAAATCACGCGCTGATATAGCTCATATAGTTAGACGATATGAAAATGAAGCAAAAAAAGAAGCAAAGAAAAAAGCAAACTATATACTCGCAGTTGCGACAAGTCGTTTTGCTGGAGATTTTGCATCTGAGAGATTAACTTCACTTGTGCATCTAGACAATGATGAGTTAAAAGGTAGAATCATTGGTAAAGAGGGTAGAAATATTAAAGCCCTTGAAACCTTGATGGGTGTTGATATTATCATAGATGACACTCCAAATGCCATACTAGTAAGTAGTTTTAACCTGTATAGACGGGCAATAGCGACTAAGACTCTAGAACTTCTAATAGAAGATGGTCGAATCCAACCTGCTAGAATAGAAGATATTTTTTCTAAAGTAAATGATGAGTTTGAAGCTGGCATACTTAATGAAGGTGAAGAGATAGTTGCAAGCATGGATATCGGAGTAATGAATCCAGAGCTAATGAAGCTTATAGGAAAACTTAGATACCGCGCAAGTTATGGTCAAAATGCTTTGGCTCATACACTTGAAGTAGCGCATTTGGCTGGATTGATGGCAGCAGAAATGGGCGGAGATACGAGGTTGGCTAAAAGAGCAGGTTTACTCCATGATATAGGAAAGTCTTTAACACATGACCATGATGGGAATCATGTAGATTTAGGTGCAGACTTATGCAACCGTTACAATGAAAACGAGATTGTTATAAATGCTATATACGCTCATCATGGGCATGAAGATATACACTCTATTGAGTGTGCGGCTGTTTGTGCTGCAGATGCACTTTCTGCTGCAAGACCAGGAGCAAGACGAGAAGTTTTAGAGAGTTTCTTAAAAAGAGTAACTCAAATAGAAGAGATAGCATCTGGACATAGTGGAGTTAGACAAGCTTACGCTATAAATGCAGGCAGAGAAGTAAGAGTTATTGTTAATGCTACTCTAATCAATGATGATGAGTCAGTTTTAATGTCAAGAGAGATAGCAAAAGAGATAGAAGATAAAGTTCAGTACCCAGGTGAAATAAAAGTAAATGTAATACGCGAGAGCAGAGCAGTTGAGTACGCTAAATAGTTTTAAATCTTTGGTATAATGCCAAAAACAAGGAAATAAATTGTCAAAAAGAAAACCAGCAAATAATGTCGAAAAACCAAAAAAAAGCACAAAATCTGTAGATACTATGGTCGATTTTATGATTATTGTAGGAGTTAGTTTAACACTTTTTTACGGTGCAAATCTTTTAGGTGCTCCAACTTGGTTAAGCTTAGGTATAGTTGCCATTTGGGGTGGTTTTACAGGCTACAAGCCAAAAATAGTAAGAATTCCTTTTAGTTTTATGTATAAGAGAGAGGAAGATTCAAAGTAGTTTGTAGCCTACTTTGAGTTTTTGAAGTTCATTTTTAAACAGTTCAAAATATTCTCTAACTTCTTTTTCTTCATAACCACTAAGGGATAGTTCAACTTGAGGTTTTTTATTTATAAAAATAGGTAGAGATGACAACTCAACACTTGGTGGTAAAAGTTTCATTTGCTCAATGAGTGTATCTTCACTTGTGTTAGCAAGTAGGGTAAACCTAAACTTTTTTTTACTTTGTGAACATAAACTTTTGATGACATCTTTTATCATTGGATGTGCCATTTCTGGAAATCCAGGAGTGAAGAAAAATCTATCTTCTAAACAAAATCCTGACATATTGTTCACTTCATTAAAAAGTAACTTGGCATCTTGAGGTAAATCTGACATATGAATTCTATTTGGATATGCTTTTTTTTTAAACCTATCTATAATATCTTGTTCAAACTTTTTATGGCGCACTAAAGGCTTTTGTGTAAATATTTCAGATGCTATCTCTCTTGTTAAATCATCAGGAGTTGAGCCGATACCACCAAACGAAAAAAGTACAGAGTTCTCATCAGACTTTATAAGAGAAAAACTTTTTTTCATAAGCTCTTTATCATCTTTTACAATAAACGAGGCAAAAAGTTCTTCATCATATTTTTGTAGTTCATCACGAACAAATTTAAAATGCTTGTCTTCTCGTCTAGCATTTAAAATTTCAGTACCGATGATCAGAGCGTAAAAATTAATACTCATCTTCCATCTCATTTATTTCTGAATCATCGTACGGGTCCATATGAATGATAGTATGAACCATTTTATCTTCAAAAAGATTTTTAATTTTTAACTCTATTTTGTCTGCGATTGTATGTGCATCATATAAAGAGATGCTAACATTAAAAACAGCGTGAACAGAGATGAAAATATGTGAACCAGACTCCCTTGTTTGGAGAAAATGATAATCATTAATATCTGTTTGCTTTGCTAATATATTCTCTATTTTTTCTATGTCTTCTTGAGGTAGGGCAGCATCTAAGAGCATTAAAATTCCTTCTTTAATGATAGGAATAGAAGAGTAAATCATAAATATCGCGATACCAATACCTAAAATAGGGTCTATTAATTGTTCTCCTGTCATTGAAATAAGAGCTAATGCCATTAGAACTGCACCGTTTGAGAAAAGGTCAATTTTGTAATGTAGTGCGTCTGCTTTTATAACCATATTTTTTGTTTTTTTTGCAACATAGTTTAAAAACATTACTAAAAAGAAAGTAATGATAAGTGAAACTAACATTACCCAGATGCTACTTTGCATAAATGTCATTTCTCTTGGATGAAATATTTTAACGAGAGCTTCATAAAGTATGAAAAGAGCAGATAGAGAGATAACTGTTCCCTCTATTACAGCGGCAAGTGGTTCAATCTTATTTCTTCCAAAGTTAAACTGCTCATCAGCATTTTTTTCTGCAGTATTAAGAGCAAAATAGTTAAATAGTGAAATAGTAAGGTCAAGTAAACTATCAATTGCAGATGCTAATACAGCGATAGAACCACTTAAGATGCCAACTGTCATTTTCATCAAGACAAGAACTCCAGCAACAGAGGTTGATACAAGGGTGGCTTTTTTTTCTAAACGCATTAAAATTCCTATGAGTAATTATGGTCTGTATCTTTTAGCTATAATTATACAAAAATTTACTTAGATAAAGAATAAAATGAACTTAAAAGATTTAAGAATAGACAGAGAAAAATGGATGACTTGGAAAAATATAAAACCACTTCGTGAAGCATTGGAATCATTATGCGATGGCTCATTTAAAGTTGAGCTTGGTGATGTTATAAAGATAAGCGGTGCAAATGAATATGAAGTGAAAAATATCGCAAAAATGATGATGCCTTGGAGAAAAGGACCATTTGAGATTTTTGATACTTATATAGATGCAGAATGGAAAAGTAATATAAAATATAAGCTCTTGAGAAAACATTTTAATTTAAAAGATAAAAAAGTTGCCGATATAGGGTGTAATAATGGTTACTATCTTTTTCGTATGCAAGAAGACAAACCAAAACTTTTAGTTGGTTTTGACCCATCTCCTTTGTATAAAACGCAGTTTGATTTTATAAACCATTTTGTAAAAAGCGAGATAGTTTATGAGTTGCTTGGTGTTGAGCATCTAGAGCTTTATGATGAGAAGTTTGATATTATCTTTTGTTTGGGAGTTCTTTATCATAGAAGTGACCCCGTAGCGATGTTAAAATCACTTTTTAAGGGTTTAGAAAATAAAGGTGAAGTTATATTAGATACTTTTTATATAGATGCAAAAGAAGAGATGTGCTTATGCCCAGAGTCATCTTACTCAAAAATACCAAATATATATTTTGTACCTACTATACCAGCCCTGCAAAACTGGTGTTTAAGAGCAGGTTTTAGTAGTTTTGAAGTTTTAGAAACTTCCACTACAGATGCTTCGGAGCAGAGAAAAACATCTTGGATAGAGGGGCAGTCTTTAGAAGACTTTTTAGATGCGAATGATAAATCAAAAACGGTAGAAGGCTATCCAGCTCCAAAAAGAGTATATGTAAAACTGATTAAGGATAAAAAATGAGTGATAATAAAAAAGAAGTAGTAAATGATGATGAGTTAGAGCTTGATGATTATAGAGAAGATGAAGAAAACTTAGTTGAAATACACACACATGAATCTATAAATCGTGACTTGACAGGTGAAGTTATAAGACTAGAAAAAGGTTATGTAGAAACAAGACTTACAACAATTTCTGAGATGGTTGCTGATGATGAAGGTTTGATTCATGGAGGTTTTGTATTTAGTGCTGCTGATTATGCAGCAATGCTTGCTGTAAATGAGAGAAATGTAGTTTTAGTTGGAAGTGAATGTCAGTTTTTATCTCCTGTAAAGTTTAATGATGAAGTGAATTTTGTAGCAAGAGTTAGACATAAAGAGGGTAGAAAGAGAAATGTTCATGTGGAAGCTCATGTCTTAGATATAAAAGTTTTCGAGGGAGAATTTAAAACTGTTATAACTGAAAGACATGTTTTAAAATTAAAGCTTCTAGATAATGAAGACGAGTAAATTTTTAGTTTTTTTTTAGCAGTTAATAAAAATACTCCGAAATCTTTATGCGGTTTACTTATGGTGTTGATATCTTCAAACTTTACCTGAGTAAAACCCGCTTTTTCTATAATATCTGACAGTTCTTTTTCATTAAAACCAAAGTGAAAAACACCTGCATTATCAGAGTGAAAACTTCCATCTTCACTTTGTAAGTCAGCGATAGCTATGAAACCATTATCTTTTAAATTTTTGTAAATAGTTTTAAAAAATAGTTCTAAATTTTTAACATGATGAAGAGTCATAGAACTAACTAAACCATCAAATTTTTGATTTAGTGGCTCTTTTACAATGTCTTGGCAAAAAGTTTGTATGTTTAACTCAGGAGTATTTTTAGCTTTTAGTTTTTCAAGCATACTTGCAGAAGTATCTACTCCATAAACTTGTCTTACATTCTTTGCGATTTCAAAACCAAGGAGTCCTGTTCCTACTCCAAAATCTAAGATATCCATATTAGATGTTAAGTTCATATTTTTAGAAATAGCATCTGCGATTTTTTTTGCACCATTTGTTCTTCTTGTTTCTTGGTCCCAATCACTCGCTCTATTTTCAAAATGGTCTTTGATCATTAAAGTTGTCCTATCCAGTAGTCTGCTAATTGTTGTTCTTGTTTTATGGTTGTTGTACCACCATGTCCAGGGTAGAGAGTTTTGTCAAAGTCAAACTTTTTAAATCTTTGTAAACTATCTTTCATATCAGAAGTAGAAGAGTAAGGAAAATCAGTTCGCCCGATTGAACGCTCAAAAAGAAAATCTCCACTAAACATAGCATCTCCTATCTCTATCATAGAACAGCCTGGGCAATGCCCTGGAAAATGATGAAACTTAATCTTAACTCCTTGCAAGTTTAACTCTTCATTTGGCTCAACTTCAACATCTGGAGTAGAGGGGGGTAGGTCTGGCATCCAGCTACTCTCTTTAAGTAACATTACATCACCCTTTGGAGTGTAAAGTTTTACATTTAGTTTTTTTTGCAACTCGTCATTTGACCAAACATGATCAAAATGTCCATGAGTATTTAAAATAGCAACAGGATTTGTCACATTTTTTACAACCCACTCAGTCGCATTTACTCCTGGGTCAATTATAAAATCTTTCTCATCTACTGTGATAATGTAACAGTTTGTTTGGTAAATACCCATTGCTTGGACTTTTATCTGCATAAGTTTTCCTAAATTTTTTGTGATTGTAACAAAATTATACAAACAGTAGAACTAAAATGTTACTAAATTTAGATATAATGTTCTTTCTTAAAGAAATTTAAAGGTTTCAAAAAAACATGAGTAAATATTCGCAAATTTCAGATTATTTAGAACGGTTTTTAGACAATGAAGTTCGTAAAACTTCAATAAATAAAGTTGTGATTGGTCTTAGTGGTGGGTTGGATTCTGCTGTTGTGGCAGTTTTAGCACATAAAGCTTTTAAAGATGATTTACTTTGCGTGAAAATGCCTTCTCATTACTCCTCTAAAAACTCTTTAGATGATGCAGATGCTCTTTGTAAAGATTTTGGTATGAGAAGTGAAGAAGCATCTATTGAACCTATGTTAAAAGCATATGAAGAGTTAAATCCAAATATGGACAATTTAAGAAAAGGTAACTTTTCATCTCGTATGAGAATGTCAACAATTTTTGATATTTCGGCAAGAGAAAATGCTTTAGTTTTAGGAACTAGTAACAAGAGTGAGCTTATGTTAGGTTACGGGACACTTTTTGGTGACTTGTCAAGTGCCATAAACCCCATCGGCGACCTTTATAAAAGTGAAGTTTATGAACTAGCAAAATATTTAGGTGTAACACAAAGCATAATTGAAAAAGCTCCTTCTGCTGATTTATGGGACGGACAGAGTGATGAAGAAGACTTGGGTTACACTTATGCTCAGTTAGATGAAGCGATGAAGCTTTATGTTGAAGACAGATTAACAAAAGAAGAGATAGTTAAAAAAGGTATAGATGCCAAGATGCTAGATATGATAATCCGAAGAATTTTCGGTAATCACTTTAAGAGAAAGATGCCAATAATCGCAAAACTAACATCAAGAACGATAAACCATGACTTTAACTATCCAAGAGATATAACTTTATAAAATTAAGGAAGATTAAGATGAGAATACCATTTAATAGATATGAAAGCGGACGAGAAGAACATGGTAATGTAGCAGATGTTTTAGAAGCAGAAGATTTAAACCAAGTAGTTCAACTTGAAGATGAGTTTGCTTCTTATGTTGGAGTTGAATATGCTCTTGCTACATCTCATGGAACATCAGCCTTGCATCTTGCTATGTTAGCACTTGATTTAAAACGAGGGGATAAAGTTGTTTGTAGTGTAAATGCACATCCAAGTTTACCTGAGGTTGTTCGTCATTTTGATGCAGAACCTATTTTTATAGACATAGAGCCACAAAGTTATAATATTAATCTAGACTCTTTAGAAACTTACCTAGAAGATAACCAATCTAAAAAACTAAAAGCTGTGATTGTTACTCATGTTGGTGGGTTGAGTGTTGATTTGGAGAGACTTTACTCAATAGCTAAAATTTATAATGTAAAGATAGTTGAAGATGCTAGTGAAGCCTTAGGTGCAACTTGTAATGGTAAAAAGATTGGTTCTACTGGTGCAGATATTACCTGTTTTAATTTTTCTTCACATTTAAAGAAAAACATATGTAATGGCGGTATGCTTGTAACTAATGATGATGAGATAATGGAGCGAGCAAAACTTTTAAGAAACCATGCCATAGAGCGTGACGAGGATTCATTGGAGTATATTTATGATGTTGTAGATATTGGTAATAACTACTCAATGAGTGAGTTAGAAGCAGCATATATAAGAGCGCAAATAAAAAAACAAGATAAAAATATACAAAGACAACAAGAGATAGCAAGTATGTATGCTAAAGCACTTGAAGGAACTCCTCATATCACTTTACCAGATATGTCAAATGACGAACATCCTTTTTCTTTGTACATTATAAAAGTTGATAAAAATCGTGACTCTTTTGCACTAGAGCTTAAAAAAGTTGGTATTGAGTGTGGACTTCACTATATTCCACTTCATCTTTTAACTTACTATAAAGCAAAGTATTCATTAAAAATTAACAATTTTCCAAAAGCCCTACAAAGTTATCAGCAAGTTTTATCTATTCCCATATATGGAAGTATGAGCGATAAAGAGGTAAAATATGTTTGTGATAAAATAAAACAAATAGCTAAAACTAGAGTTTAAAAGGTTTGAAAAAAAGTTTAGTTTTTTGGGTTGAGCAGTATTTTTATAATCCTACTTTACTCCAAAAGCTACTCTCTACTTTACTACTTCCCCTAAGTTGGATTTACTGTTTTGGTATGTTTATCCGATTTAAAACTTCAAAACAAATAGATTTTGGTATAGATATTGTTAGTATTGGAAACTTAAGTGTTGGAGGAAGTGGAAAAACTCCACTCGTAACTGCTCTTGCTTTAAAATATGAAAATGTTTGTGTTATTCTTCGTGGATATGGAAGAGATAGTGAAGGTCTGCAAGTTGTCAAAGATAGAGATAAAATCTTGTGTGAGGTAAGTGTTAGTGGCGATGAAGCTATGATATACGCACATAAACTTCCAAGTGCAATAGTTATAGTTAGTGAAGATAGAAAAAAAGCGATACTTAAAGCTAAAGAGATGGGAGCAAAGATAGTTTTTTTAGATGATGCCTACTCAAAGCATGATATAAAAAAACTAGACTTTATTATTGATGTAAAGACAGATAACAAAAGTTGCCTTCCTTCAGGTGCTTTTAGAGAGAAACTTTGGAATGAAAAAGAGGCTTTTGTACTAAAAGAAAATAAAGATTTTACAAGGCTAGTAGAACTTAAAAATAAAAGTGCTAAAATGTCACTAGTAACAGCCATAGCAAGACCATCACGATTGGATGAGTTTTTGCCTGAAGTTGTAAGTAAGAATTATTTTGAGGACCATTACAGTTACAAAAAAGAAGAGTTAGAAGAGATTTTGAAAAAAGATAAGTCAGACAGCCTTTTAGTAACTTACAAAGATTATGTAAAGATTCAAGCTTTTGAATTACCAATATCTTTACTTGATTTGGAAGTAAAAGTCGAACAAGAAATATTTGATATAATAGACCAATATAGGAAGAAATAGTGCAAAAAAAGATAGAAACAGTAAAAACCCTACTTGAGGCATTGCCTTTTATAAAAGAGTTTAGAAATGAGATAGTTGTTATTAAGTATGGTGGTTCAGCACAAACATCTGCAAAATTAAAAGAAAAATTTGCTGAAGATATTTTACTTATGTATCTTGTTGGGATTAAGCCTGTTATAGTTCATGGTGGTGGAAGTAAAATTACTGAGATGCTAGATGCACTAAATATTGAAACAAAGTTTATAGATGGACAAAGAGTTACAACTAAAGAAGTTATGAGAATAGCAGAGATGATTTTAAGTGGTGAGATAAATAAAGAGATAGTTTCACTTCTAAACTCTCATGGAGCAAAAGCCATAGGTATAAGTGGTAAAGATGCTCACTTTATAACTGCTAAAGCAAAAGATTTTGCTAAGTGGGGACTAACTGGAAATATCAACGCTGTTAAACCAATAGTTCTCTCAAAACTCATCGCTGATAAGTTTGTACCTGTAATCGCTCCAATAGCAGCAGGAGAAGAGATGGGACACCCTGGCTTTAACATAAATGCAGACCTTTGTGCATCTCATGTAGCAAAAGCAATAGGAGCAAATAAAATCATCTTTTTAACAGATACAGCAGGTGTTTTAAACAAAGACAAAGAACTCATAGCTACTCTAACAAAAGCTGAGGTAGAAGCACTTAAAGCAGATGGAACTATAAATGGTGGAATGGTACCAAAGGTAGATGCTTGTTTAGAAGCCATAAATGGAGGAGTAAAAAAAGCTCACATAATTGATGGAAGATTAGAGCATTCGATGATACTGGAACTTTTTACATCTGAGGGTGTTGGAACTGAGATAGTTCAGTAAAACTTTTATTGAAATAGATAAACAATTGTAGTATAATGTAGATACAGAAGGATACATTATGAAAAAAGCAATTAATATTCGTATGGACGAAACACTACTTACGGACTTAGACGCTTATGCTCATGAGTTAGAGCGTTCAAGAACTTTCATCATTGAAAAAGCAGTTAGCATGTACTTTGATACTTTAGATGAAATGATTTCAGACAAAAGAATAGACGAACTAAAAGCAGGAAAAACTGAAGTTTATTCTCTCAAAGAGGTAGCTAAGCGTTTAGGTCTTAATTAATGTTTAAAGTAATCATTCCAAAAGCTACTTTTAAAGAATTACAAAAGATAGATGCAGAGAATCAAAAACTTGTATTTTACAAAATTAAAGACTTAGAATTAGGTATTTTCGCATCAGATAAAGCCTTAAAAGGGAAACACAAAGGTAAATTTAGAAAAAGGGCTGGAAACTACAGAATAATTTATTTAAAAGAAAATGATATTTTAGTAATAACACTTATCAGAATAGCTCACAGAAAAGAAGTATATTAAAAGTCTAAAGCCTTTATGTCAATGAAATGTTATAAATGAGAATGTATCGTATTTCTATATAGGCATTCCACCTTGAGAAAGGTGGAACTAGGAATTAGTTAACTATTAATTTTTATATTCTATTGCTTTATTGATAGCTTCAACTATACCAACAATAGCTTCCTTATTCTTGTCTGTAAGAGCTTTTACTTCTCCACTATTTGTTGAAACTATAACTGTATATTTTTTAGATGAACTTATAAATATAATAATTGCTAGAATGATTAGTCCTATTCCAAGTTCCGTAATAAAAGATAAAGAAAAGAGTCCTCCAATGAAAATTATTATTGAAACTATAATACCAATAGAACTTTCAGAACCTATTTTAACAGAGCTTATATTAGATATAGAATAAGTACTATTTTCGACAATAAATCTATTACTTGTAACTTTTATTCCATCAGCAGTACAAAAAACTTTTTCTTTATCTATCTTTATTTCTTTCAATTCTGTTTCATTAAGCATACTTCCACAATGTTTACATTTTATTGCACCTTCTTTGATATCTTCTTTACAATATGGACATTCCATTCTTTAACACCTTTTTGAAATAATTTTAGAGTACATTTTACTATAGTTAGACTTAATATTAATTATATGTACTATTCCAGAAGCAAGTGCTATGGGTAAGAAATAAAATTAGATTGAGCCTATAAAAGTTCTAACTAAAAAAAGTTAAGCTGTTATTATCATTGTGATGATATAATCGCAAATAAATAATATAATTAAGGTTTGAAATGTACGGATTATTTGAAGATGAAAATGATATATTTATGGGTTCTCCTGAGAGTAAGTTGATGGACATAATGTTCAATGCGAACAATGATGTTGTTAGGTTTGATTTAACAAATTTTATAAGAAGAAGAGCTGCTATGGAACTTGTTCTAGAAAAGCAACTTGGTGAAGATTACGATGATAAAATCTCAAGATTTATGGGAAGTGATCGTGATGAAGTTGAAACTAAAATGAAAAGTTTATGTATAGAATTGATGGGTGAAATAGTTTCAAAAAGTGAGTAGATAGGGTGAAGTTTTTTTTAAGGATTTTTCTTTTTTTAGCACTTAGTTTAAGTGCTCTTCATGCAGATGAGTTTAGAGATATTTCTAGTGTATCTTTGAAAAAGGATGAAGTAAAGAAAATTCTTGTAAAATATGGTTCAGTTTCTAAACTATTTAAGTTCAGATGGACACTATATAAAAATGATGGTTTGATTATTCATCGTTCTTACGACAGAGTAGTAGCACAAAATATTCTTTATCTTAGATATAAAAATGAAAGTTTTAGAGTTGTATTAAAACCTAAAGGTGCTGATTATTACAAAGTTCCTTATTTATTAGTACAGTTTAAAAAATTTGATTTTGAAAAAAATGAAGCAATATTTGAGTTATTATTATCTGATAAAAGTATGTCAGTAAATTTAAAACATTTGAATAACAACTAAAGAGGTGTGATGCAAAGAGTAGAGCATGAAATACAAAGATTGATAAAAGAGATTGATTATGACGAGGTTACTCGTCTTTTTGATATGCTTAGTGGTGGTAAAAGATTACGAGCAAAACTTATTTTAAAAATTGCACCAGAGCAAAAAAATGCTCCTCTCTTAGCTGCAATAGTTGAGCTTATTCATGGTGCAAGTTTGCTTCATGATGATGTGATAGATGAAGCACTTACAAGAAGAGGTGTAGCATCTGTAAATGCAACAGATGGAAGTAAAACTGCTGTAATGCTAGGAGATGTTCTTTACTCAAAAGCTTTTAGTGAGTTAGTACAGTTTGATAAAGAGATAGCTAAGAGTATCGCTTCTTCTGTTACTTCTCTTTCTTGTGGAGAGATGCAAGATGTAAAAATGGCAGAAGAGTTTAATGAAGATGAAGATAAATATCTTAAAATGCTTTATCTTAAAACTGCTACGCTTATAGAAGCAGCAGCTTACGCATCTGCACTTTTAGCAGGGAAAAATGCACACTCTTATGGCATCTATGGTAAAAATCTTGGTCTATCTTTTCAGATAATTGATGATATTTTAGATATTACTTCAGACTCCACAACACTTGGAAAACCTGCTATGAATGACTTTGTAGAGGGAAAGTGTACTCTTCCTTACATCCATTTATATAAAGAATTAAATAAAGAAGATAAGCAAAGGTTGAAAAATTCACATGCTAAAAGCATAAGTGAAGAAGAGGTTCTTTGGATAAAAGCAAAAATGAAAGAGCATAAAAGTATTGAAAAATCATATGAACTTGCTCAAACACTATCAAATGAAGCGATGCTTGCTGTAAAAGATGATGTAGAGTTGATAGAAATCCTTAAAACAATGATAAAAAGAAGTTATTAATGCATTATTTAAATATAAGTTTTTCACACAAAAATTCTCCTCAAGAGATACGAGAAAAGTTATCTTACCCAGATAAAGAACATCTAAACGGATGTTTAACCAAACTAAATGAAAGTCCAGCAATAAATGAAAGCATCTTAATTTCAACCTGTAACAGAATGGAAATATTTTGTAGCTGTAATGATATAGTTGCTGCTACACAACATATCTTTGAGAAGTTAACCGCAAGAGTTGGTATAAGTATAGAAGAGTTAGAAGGTCGTGCTGATATTTATGATGATAGTAGTGCTATTCATCATCTATTTATGGTTGCATCTTCACTTGATTCTATGGTTGTTGGCGAAACACAAATCGCAGGACAACTCAAAGATGCTTTTAGATTTTCTTATGATAATGGTTTTTGTGGTCAAAAATTAGCTCGTGCTATGCATAATGCTTTTAAATGTGCTGCAAAAGTTAGAAATGCAACAGAGATTTCTTCAAAGCCTGTTTCCATCGCGAGTGTAGCAGTAGCAAAATTAAAATCTGTTTTAGATAGCGTAGAGGGTAAAAAAACTCTTATCATTGGTGTTGGTGAGATGTCACAAATCACAGCTAAACACATGATTTCTAATGGTGCTGATGTTTATATTATGAATAGAACAAAAGAAAAAGCATTTGTTTTAGCAGAAGAATGTGGAGCAAAAGTTTTAGACTTTGATCAACTTCATACTGTTGTAAATGAGTATGAAATAATTTTTACAGCTACTTCTTCACCAGTTCCTATTATTACAGATGAAATTATAAAACCGTGTGATTTTGATAGGTATTGGTTTGACTTAGCACTTCCTAGAGATATTAACTATCATAAAGGTGAACGAATTAATCTTTACCAGGTAGATGATTTAAAAACTATTGTTGATGAAAACAAAGGTTTAAGAGAAGAAGAAGCTAGAAAAGCACATACGATTATTGGAAGAAGTACAGTTGCATTTTTTGAGTGGCTTGATACTCTAAACATAGAACCAATGATAAAAGAAATATATGCAAAAGCATTTGAAGCCGCAAAGTTAGAGAGTGAGCGAGTTTTAAACAATGGATATATTCCAAAAGAGTATGAAGAAGAAGTTCATAAAATGGCACAGCAAGTTGTTAAACGCTTTTTACATGATATGACTTCAAAGATGAGAAGTGTATCTGAGGAGTCAAAGTCAGATATGATAACAGGAGCTTTACAATTTTTGATAAATAAAGATAAAGAAGTAGAGATGCCAGATAAATACAAATGTGGACATGCATTAAATGTAATTCAAGGATCAAGTAAATGAGAAGAAGTAAAGCCTTTATACCAACAACAAAAGAGGTACCATCAGATGCCTCACTCCCATCTCACCAGTTTTTAGTTCGTGGTGGTTTTATAAACCAACAAGGTGCTGGACTTTATAACTATATGCCACTTGGTAAAATAGTTTTAGACAAGATTAGAACTATTGTAAAAGAAGAGTTAGATAAATCAGGTTGCATAGAAGTTCAACTTAGTTTTGTTACTCCTATGGCTTTATGGGATAAAAGTGGTCGAGCAGATGCTATGGGCAAAGAGATGCTTCGCATACAAGACAGACATCAAAACTCGTTTGTCTTAAGTCCTACAAATGAAGAAGCTATGGTTGAGTTGGTTAAAAATAGAGTAAAAAGTTATAAAGATTTACCTCTAAACTTATACCAAATTAATACAAAATTTCGTGATGAAGCTAGACCTAGATATGGCTTGTTAAGAGGTCGTGAATTTTTGATGAAAGATGGTTACTCTTTTCATGCATCTACAAAGGATATGGTTAGAGAGTTTGACCTGATGGAACAAACTTACAAAAACATTTTTACTAGACTTGGTCTTGATTTTAGAGTAGTTCAAGCTGACAGTGGTGCTATTGGTGGAAGCGGAAGTAAAGAGTTTCATGTTTTAGCAGATAGTGGTGAAGATACTATTGTCATCTGTGACAGTTGTGCTTATGGTGCAAATATTGAAACAATTGACAGCATAGATGATGAATATAATGAATTTACTTATGAAGAACTACAAACAAAAAACATAGAAGAAAAATGTTCTTGTGGTGGAGGGCTTAGTTTTAAAAAGGGCATAGAAGTTGGACATATTTTTCAACTTGGAACTAAATACTCTACGGCACTAGAGGCTACTTTTAATGATGAAAATGGAAAACCAAGACCATTTGAAATGGCAACTTTTGGCATAGGGGTAAGTCGCCTAATAGCATCTGTGATAGAGCAAAATCATGATGAAAATGGTTGCATCTGGACAAAATCAACAGCACCATATATGGTGAATGTAATGGTATCAAATATTAAAGAAGCACCCCAAATGGAGTTGGGCGAAGAGTTATACTCCAGACTCGTAGAGTCTGGAGTCGAAACTATGATTGATGATAGAAAAGAGAGATTTGGTTTTAAAATGAAAGATGCTGAACTCATTGGTTTTCCTTTCACAGTTATAATAGGCAAAGAGTTAGCTAACGGTCTCGTGCAAATTTATGATAGAAAAACAAAAGAGAAAACCTCTGTAAATAAAGATGAAATTTTTGATAAAATAATGGAACTTATATAAGATGAAATATTTTGTAATTTATCTCTTTTTAGAAGTATTGATTTCGGTTAATGTATCATCTGCCATAGGTGGACTGGTTACATTTTTTGAAATTATACTAACGGCTACAATAGGAATCTATCTTCTTATGAACTTTAGAGAAACATTACTTCAAAACATAACTGCGGTTTCTTATCATGCTATTGACTTACGAGAGTTTAAAAGGTTAAATCTGTTTACAATTATAGGAGCAATATTACTTATAATACCAGGTTTTTTAACAGATGCCATAGGTGCTTTAATGCAGTTTAGCGTTTTTACGAGCATGTTGGTAACAAGATACAATGTTAATGCTGGTAATTATGAAGCACAAAAGCAAGAAGAACATATACAAAAAAATATAAAAAAGGATTCAGATGTCATTGATGTTGAAATTATTAGCGACGACACTTCTACTAAGTAGTTTATTAAATGCGACTATATTAAATAAAGATATAGAAAATTTTCTAAAAAAATCGTTTAAAGGCAATCCAAATATTGTTGCACTAAAGGTAAAAGTTGAGCATAGAGTTCCTGTGGAAAAATTAAAAGGCTGGGAAGCTTTTGTTGTAAGTGTAGATGCTACTTTAAAAGCAAAACCTAAAAATAGAAATGTAAAGCAAAAGATGATTTGGTTTAGTAACGGTGAAATAATGACACAAGATTTTGTAGATATGAAATCAGGTATTAGTTTAAAAGAATTAGTTTCTCCATCTTTTAAGCCAGAGTATTATAAAAAAGCAAATCTTATCTATGGTAATGAAAATGCAAAACATAAAGTAGCTATATTTTCAGACCCTTTATGTCCATTTTGTAGAAACTATGTACCAGAAGCTATAAACTATATGAAAAAGCAACCAACTAAATTTGCTATTTATTACTATCATTTTCCACTTCCATCTTTACACCCTGCCGCAGTTGAGTTAGTTAAAGCAGCAATAGTTGCCGAGCTTCAAGGTAAAAAAGATGTTATTTTAAAACTTTACAAAGTGAATGTAGATGCGAAAGAAAGAGATGTTAAAAAAATACTAGCCGCTTTTAACAAAGAGATGAAAACAAATATTAAACCATTAGATTTAAATTCAGATGCTGTAAAAAAATATATTTTACATGATTTAACTGTTGCAGATGCAGTTATGGTTGGGGGAACACCTACTATATTTTTTGATGGAAAGTTAGATAAAACAAAGAGAAAATTTCGAGAGGTTAGATAGATGGAGAAGTTAGTCATTGCAACAAGAGTTTCTCAGTTAGCACTTTGGCAAGCATATCACATAAAAGAGAGAGTTGAAGCATCGTTTCCAGAGATAAAAGTCCAACTAAATGAGATTGTAAGTAATGGCGATAAAGTTTTAGATAAACCTTTAGCTTTGATTGGTGGGAAAGGGCATTTTACAAAAGAGCTTGAAGATGAAATGTTGGCAGGAAATGCTGATATGGCAGTTCATAGTTTAAAAGATGTTCCTACATATATACCTGAAGGCTTAGAGTTGGTTGCTGTTACACAAAGACAAGACCAAAGTGATGTTTTTCTTTCACACAACTTTGCAACTCTTGAAGATTTACCAAAAGGTGCAACAGTTGGAACAACTAGCCTTAGAAGAAGAATGCAACTTTTACAAAAGCGTCCAGATTTAAGAGTAAAAGACTTAAGAGGAAATGTAAATACTAGGCTTAGAAAGTTAGAAGAAGGTCAATATGATGCAATTATCTTAGCATGGATAGGTCTTAAAAGATTAGACTTACTAAAAGATATACCTTTTACACAAAAACTCTCTCTTGATATGATGATACCTCCAATGGGACAAGCTGCACTTGGTATAGAGATAGTTTGTGATAATGAAAAAGTAAGAAAGATTGCCGAGAGTTTAAAAGATGAAAACACTTTTATTTGTACACAAATAGAAAGAGATTTTATATCTAAAATTGGAGCAGGGTGTTCCGCTCCTGTTGCTTGTAATGCTGTAATGAAAGATGATGTTATTACATTTAGAATAATGTTAGGTTTCTCAGATGGAACAAATATAATGCAAGAAAAAGTAGTTGTAAATGTTAGTGAGTCAAAAGATTTAGGCTCTAAACTCGCTAAAAAAATGATAGATAATGGTGCTTTAGATTTGTTGAAAAATGCACAAAAAGTAGCATTTAAAGAAGAGATGCCACAAAGATTGTAAAATACATGGAATATTAAATGAAGAAGGTGTTAGATAAGGTCACTTCTAAACTTTTAGGTAGTGTTCAAGAATCTGTATCATAAGTTTAAAGCTTAGTAATTAAACATGTTATGATATAATATCTCTATGACAAAGCAAGAAATATTAGTATCATTAAAGAAAAATACTCCAGTATTAAGTGAGAAATTTGGCATTAAACAGTTAGCATTATTTGGTAGTTATGCTAAGAATGAACAAACTGAAAATAGTGATATAGATATTTTAGTTGTTAAAATGGAACAAAAAAATATGCTTACACTTTTAAAAGCTAAAAGATTTTTATCAGACTTGTTTGACAAAGAAGTGGATATAGGTCTTTTTGATTCACTTAGACCTTTTATAAAAAATAGAGTACAAAATGAAATGATTTATGTCAAATAGAGTTTATGAACTTTTTTTATTTGATATTTATATCGCGATATTAAAGATAGAACATGTAAGTTCTAAATTTTCTGATTCGGAATCACTAAAACATGATTTTGTGTCATGGGATAGTGTGATACGAGAGTTTGAAATAGTTGGTGAAGCAACTAGCACTCTTATCAAGAATGAAGTTTTATCTAAAGAAAATCAAATAATTGTAGATTTTAGAAATTTACTAATACATCATTATTTTGGTATAGATTCTGAAGAAATATGGAATGTAATAAAGAACGATTTACTTATTTATAAAAATCTTATAATTTTAAAAATACAAAATATTGAGAATAATTTAAAAAACGAGTTATTAACTTCACTAAAAGATGAAAATAAACATTTAAATTTTATTTTACATGAATTAAGCAATATAAAGTAATTATAGGAAAATAAAATATATGAAAAAAACAATAGAACTCCTAAAACAAAATAATGAATTAACAGTTATAGATGCCCAGCTAGATATATATCTTGAAATCCCGCATCTAGCATATGCAGAAGTAAAGAAAAAAGATGGTGGGAAGGCTCTACTTTTTACAAATGTTGTAGATAACAAAAGTGGCACAAAATTTAGTGAAGATGTTTTTATGAATGTTTTTGGTTCATATAAACGATGTGAACTACTTTTTGGTCGCACTATTGAGTCTGTTGCCGATGAGATAACAAACCTTCTTCATATGAAACCACCAGAAGGATTTATGAATAAAATATCAATGGCTAAAGAGCTTTTTTCATTAAAAAATATTTTTCCAAAACGCTTAAAAGGCAGAGGTGCTTGTCAAGATAAAATATATTTGAATGAAGATATTGACCTTTATAAACTTCCAGTATTAACAACATGGGAGCAAGATGGCGGTCCATTTATTACAATGGGACAAGTTTATACTCAATCTCTTGATGGAGAACTTGTAAATCTTGGAATGTATAGACTTCAAGTTTATGATAAAGAGCATTTAGGAATGCATTGGCAGATTCATAAAGATAGTTCTCACTTTTTTGACCAGTACCAAAAAGCTGGTAAAAAGATGCCTGTAACTGTTGCTATTGGTGGTGACCCACTTTATACTTGGTGCGCAACAGCACCTCTTCCTTATGGTGTAAATGAACTTCTTATGTATGGGTTAATTACAAAAAAACCGGTTCAGCTAGTTAAATCATTAACAACACCTCTTTATATTCCTAAAGATGTTGATTATGTGATAGAAGGATGGGTTGATACACAAGAGATGCGAATTGAAGGTCCTTTTGGTGACCATACAGGTTATTACACCTTAGAAGAACCATACCCAGTTATGCAAGTAAGTGCAATAACTACAAAAAATACACCAACATTTTTAGCAACAGTTGTAGGAAAACCACCTCTAGAAGATAAGTACATGGGTTGGGCTACTGGTAAGATTTTTTTTCCACTTTTAAAAACTACTGTTCCTGATTTGCTTGATTATCACATGCCAGAAAATGCGGGTTTTCATAATCTAATATTAGCAAAGATGCAACCACATTATAAGGGACATGCTAAGCAGTTTATGCACGCTTTTTGGGGTGCAGGGCAGATGAGTTTTGTTAAACATGCAATATTTTTAGATGAAAACTCTCCAAAACTGAATAATTATGAATCTTTAAGTACTTATATTTTAAATAGATTTACGCCTAAAACATTGTTTATTTCTGAAGGAATTTTAGACGCACTTGATCACTCTTCTCCAGAAACATTAGTTGGAGGAAAGTTAGGTATAGATGCAACAGCTGCACATAATGTAGAAGCTCCTCAGCTTTTAGGTGACGAAGAACTATTAGAGAAGATTCAAGAGATTGTTCCAGATGCTACTGGCGTACATCAGTATATGAGACATACAAAAAATCCTGTAACTGTGATTAGTGTAGATAAGAGTAAAAATGCAAAAGAGTATTTTGAAGCACTTGTAAGTCTTAGTACAAATATTAGAATAGTTGTTTTTGTTGATGAAGCTAAAAATGATTTGCTAAATCCATATATGCTTATTTGGCGTGTTACAAATAATATGGATGCTCTAAGAGATATTTTCATATCTGGTTTAATGGTTGGAATAGACGGAACAAATAAAAGCAGCGTAGATGGCTTTACTCGTGAGTGGCCTGATGATGTTGATTGCACTAAAGAAATAGTAGATGCTTTAAAAGAAAAAGGTTTATGGGATCTAGATGAAGAAATATACAAAAAATATCAATTATAAAAATATGAGGAAATAATATGGATAAAATGTGGTCAGGTCGTTTTTCGGCTAGTGCATCTTCTCTTTTAGATGAGTTTAATGCATCTATAATGTATGATAGAAAGCTTTATAAAGAAGATATAGAAGGCTCTCTTGCTCATGCAGCGATGCTTGCAAAACAAGAGATTTTAACAACAGAGGAACTTCGTCAAATTACAGATGGACTAAATCAAGTTATGGCTGAGATAGAGTCAGATAAATTTGAATGGAATATTTCTGATGAAGATTTACATATGGCAATAGAGAAGCGATTGACAGTTTTAATAGGTGACGCTGGTAAAAAACTTCATACTGCAAGAAGTAGAAATGACCAAGTTGCTGTTGACTTTCGTAGATGGGTTTTAAAAAGAAATATTGATGTAGTAGATGCACTTAAACTTTTAATGAAAGAGATTTTAGTTGTAGCCCAGCTACACACAACTACACTTATCCCTGGTATGACTCATCTTCAACATGCTCAACCTACTAACTTTGGTTTTCATCTTGGAGCATATCTCTCAATGTTTAAAAGAGATATTGCAAGGTTTGAAGACTCGTATAAAAGAAACAATGTATCTCCTCTAGGTTGTGCAGCACTTGCGGGGACTCCTCATAATATAGATAGAGATATGACAGCTCAACTTTTAGGATTTGATAGTGTTAGTGTAAATTGTTTAGATACAGTAAGTGATAGAGATTTTGCACTAGAAATTTTGTTTAACATATCTACCATGATGATGCATATTTCAAGACTTTCTGAAGAACTTGTAATGTGGTCAAGTTATGAGTTTGGTTTTGTTGAGCTTAGTGATGAATACTCAACAGGTAGTTCAATCATGCCACAAAAGAAAAATCCAGATGTTCCTGAACTTTTACGCGGTAAAACAGGTAGAGTTTATGGTTCGCTTATGGGACTTTTAACTGTTATGAAAGGTCTTCCTCTTGCTTATAATAAAGATACTCAAGAAGATAAAGAAGGTGTTTTTGATTCGGTTGAAACAGCTTTAATATCTTTAGAAATTTTAAAAGAAGCTATAAAAACTATGGAAGTAAAAGCTCATAATATGCGAAGTGCTTGTAGTGTAGGGCATCTAGCCGCAACAGATTTAGCTGATTATCTAGTTGAGAAGTGTGATATACCATTTCGTGAGGCACACTTTATTACAGGTCATGCAGTTGCAAAAAGTGAAGAGCTAAAGATAGATTTGAGTGATATAGAACTCTGTGAACTTCAAAAGATAGACGATAGAATTGCTGAAGATGTATTAGAATATTTAGTTTTAAAAAATTCTATGAATGCAAGAACTTCAGCAGGTGGAACAGCGACCATAAGAACACAAGAACAACTAGAAGAGTTTAAAAACTTTTTAGAAGGCTAATAAAAATGAAAGTAAGTATAACACATAAGGAAGCTATGAAATTTGAGGCAAAAACTTCAAAAAGTAGTTTTATAATTGATTGTCCTGTAATCTCTCCTATTGAGTATTTTTTATCTGGGATTATTACATGTAGTGCAACAGATATTATTTTAATACCAAAAAATCAAGGTAACAAGGTAACAGACTTAAGGGTAGATGGTGAAGTTGTTAGAAATGAAGATCATCCATGTAAATTTAATACTCTTCATCTTACTTATGACTTTAATTCAGATGCAGAGGATACCGTTGCTGCTCGTTGGGTAATGGCTTCTCTTGAAACATATTGTTCAACTATAAATACTATTAGAGATACAACGGCTATCTCATACTCAATTACTCATAATGGAAATCTTATCAAAGAAAATGAACAGATGATATCTGGTGGAGGTTCTAAAATTGATATGGGAGATATTCAAGGATGCCCTTCGTAAATAGATAAACGACATTTTATTCACATTTTTTAACTCTATACTTCTTTTATAAAAAATAAGGAGTACATTATGTTGGAAATGGCAACAGTTTTAGTAGCAACAGGAATATTAATGATTATAGCATATGAGTTTTCATTTGCGATGCAAAAAAAAGAGTGGGGAGAAAACACTAAAAATCTTTTTTAGAGTTTTCTCTGACAAAATCACTCAGCTTCCATAAAGTTTATAATAAGAACTCATTCTTTTAGTAACCTTTTTTAAATAGTGTTTAGGTTCTTCATATTTTAAATCTTTTAACAACTTGTTATAAACCTCTTTAGGTGATTTAGTATTTATATATGGAGATGCTATTTTCATGTTGTGCGTTTTTGTAAATGCCCAAGCTATATTACCTGCACCTGTATTGTAAGCTGCAATAGTACAGTAAAGTCTAGCATCTAGGTTTTTAATGTCTTTTAGATATCTATAAAATAGTATATGCAAATAGGCACTTCCCATTCTAATATTATTTGTACTATTATATAGATAACTTCCAGAAACTAACTTTTTCTTTTTGTAAAGATATTTATAGGTATCAATTCCAGCTGTCCTTGGTACAATTTGCATTAAACCGAAAGCAGGAATATGTGATCTAGCCCTTGGATTAAAACTACTTTCTGTATGCATAATAGCAAAGATAAGAGCCATTGGAAGTCGTTGTTTATCTGCATGTTTTCTAACTTGTTTGTAGTAGATTTTTGAGCGTTTAATCATTGTGTCTTCTGGCAATTTTACATTTAAACTGTAAATTTTTGCATGTCTTACTTTTTTAGAATTAACAATTTTAATGTTTTGCATCTTTACATAGCTTCCTACATAAGTCTTTACATCATCTCTTGTTGGTTTATTTTCAAATATTATGGTTGATAAAATTGGATCTGCTTTTACTTTCGCATCTTTTACATTAAATGGCTTTTTAATTTTAGAAAGTTTTATTTCTAAAGGGTCCGTTTCTTGAACAGTTTTGGTATCTATGGTTACTGCTCGTGCAAGTGCTAAGCGAAGATTTTTTTTAGCTTCTTTTTGGGAAGTTGCTATTGTTTGTAAAGTGATAGTTTGATTTTTAAAATCTATATCAGTTTTTGTTTTTTTATCTTTTGTGTAAGAAACCCATTCTGTATTGGTTGAGAGTTTTGGTTCTTCCCAAAAAATACCAAGTTCTTTTTTATAAGCTTTATAGGCTTTATTTTGTGCTTTTTGATAAGCATCAAACTCTTGTTCTTGAGTTTTTTTATAAACGCCAAACTGTTTTTTTTCTTGGTTAAAACCTTGCATCTGTTGGTCTTTAAACTTTTGTGCAGTTTGTGCCAGAAGAGAAGAGGTTAAACATGCAATAAATAATATTTTTTTATACATTAAAAGTGACCTTTTGGATCAGCATCACTTAAATGTCCCCACTTTAGTTTTGCTCCACCTAATATATGAAAGTGTAGATGCCCAACTTCTTGTCCTCCATCTGAGCCAATATTCGTAATAATTCTGTAACCACTCTCTTGTATGTTGACTTCAGTAGCAACTTTTTGAATAAAGCTAGTCATCCCAGCCATAGTTTCAGAAGTTACTTTATTAAAGCTATCTACATGGTTTTTTGGAATAGCTAAAATATGTACAGGAGCTTTTGGATTTATATCGTGAAAAGCGATAAAATCATCATCTTCTAATATAACATTTGCTGGTATTTCTTTATTTATAATTTTACAAAATAGGCACATTGTTTTTTCCTTTTATGTTGAGCTTTGTACCTAAATTATAGCACATAAATTGATAAATGAAGCTATATGTAAATTATATTTGACTATAATCTCTTTTAAAATTTAAGAGGTTCTAACCTCGCAATTATGGGTGATTCTATTGAAAGAATGGTATGACAAAATAAAAGAAGCACAAAGCGTAGAAAATCTTGAAGATATTCGCATCTCTGTGTTTGGAAAAAAAGGTGTTTTAGCAGTTGAGTTTGCTAAAATGAAAACAGCACCAAATGAAGAAAAATCAAAAATAGCTAAAGAGTTAAATACACATAAAAGTTCACTTATGAATGAGCTTACAGCAAGAAAGATTACTCTTCAAACATTAGAACTTCAAGCTGCAATGAAAGCAGAGGCTATTGATGTTTCTATGTTTAGTGTTGGCTCTGAGGCTGGAGCTTTACACCCAGTAATGGAAACAATGGACAAAATTGTAGAGTATTTTTCTGCTATGAATTTTGCTGTTAAGACTGGAAATATGGTAGAAGATGACTTTAATAACTTTGAAGCTCTAAACCTTCCAAAGTATCATCCTGCAAGAGATATGCAAGATACTTTTTACTTTAAAGATGAGATGCTTCTTCGTACTCATACTTCTCCTGTTCAGATAAGAACTATGATGAATACAAAGCCTCCTATTCGTATGATAGCACCGGGGGCTGTTTTTCGTCGTGATTATGATTTGACTCATACACCAATGTTTCATCAAGTTGAAGGCTTACTCGTAGACTCCGAAGGTAAAGTTTCTTTTGCTAATTTAAAGTATATTTTAGAAGATTTTTTAAAGTATATGTTTGGTGAGGTAGAAGTTCGTTTTCGACCTTCATTTTTCCCTTTTACAGAACCATCAGCAGAGGTAGATATATCTTGTGTTTTTTGTAAAGGTAAAGGTTGTAGAGTTTGTTCAAAAACAGGTTGGCTTGAAGTTTTAGGCTGTGGTATAGTTGATCCAAATGTTTTTGAAGCTGTAAAGTATGAAAATGTAAGTGGTTATGCTTTTGGTTTAGGTGTTGAAAGATTTGCGATGTTGATTCATCATATAGGAGATCTTCGTTCTTTATTTGAAGGGGATATTAAATTGTTGGAGCAGTTTCAGTGATAGTAACTAGAAGTTGGATAAATGAGTGGATTGACTTAGATGGTATTACTACTGAGGATTTAGCAAAAACATTTAATGCTATTGGTTTGGAAGTTGATCGCATAAAAAGTTATGAAATTCCTAAAAAGATAATCGTAGGAAAAGTTTTAGAGTGTGAAAAACATCCAGATGCTGATAAACTAAATGTTTGTAAGGTAGATATTGGAACAAGTATCAGGCAGATAGTTTGTGGTGCTTCAAATGTTAGAGTTGGACTAGATGTAGCAGTAGCGACCATTGGCGCTGTGATGCCAAATGAAATGGTAATCAAACCTGTAAAGCTTCGTGGTGTTGAATCTGAGGGAATGATTTGTAGTGCTACTGAAATAGGACTAGAAGATTGTCAAGATGGAATTATTGAGTTAGATGAGAGCATTGGTAAATATAAACTTGGACAAGAACTTAGAACAATTTTAACACTAAATGATGATTTAATTGAGATAGAACTTACTGCAAATCGTGGAGATTGTTTAAGTATTAGAGGTGTTGCTAGAGATTTAAGTGCTGCCTATGACAGGTCTTTAAGAGAATCTGATATTAATGAAGATGAAGATAAAAGAGTTGGAATAGGGCGTATTTTAAATCTTTCACATGATGGTAATTTAAATGTAAATCTTCGTTATAAGGCGGTTGATTTAAAAGACTTAAAGTTACCATTTATAGTTAAACTTAGATTGGCTCAAATAGAAGAAACAAGAGAAACGGATATAGAATCTCTTATGCTTTATGTAACTCAAAGTAGTGGTGTAATTTTAAGAGCGTATGAGCATGGTTTTTTCTCTAAAAAAGATGAAACAATGGCAAAAATAGAGCTAAAAAAAGATAAAAAAGGCTATGCATCTATAATGTCTAAAAACAAAGCTTCTACTGTTGGAATAATACAAGAAGATATTTCTAAAGTTAGCTTTGATGAAGGGACTGTTTTAATAGAAGCTAGTTATGTTCCACCCGATATTATTTCTAAAAAAATGCAAGAGTCTAAGATGGATGCAGGTCCAATGTACTATAGAACTTCAAGAGGAAGTGAACCAGAATTAAATCAAGGTTTAAATTTTTGTTTAAATCTGATAGAGGCTAATTCTTCTTCAAGTGTGTATGGTGGAAGTATTGACCTTTGCGATAGTTATGAAGATAAAATCGTTAGTATTTCAAAACAAGAGATAGATAATTTTATTGGTGCAAATATAGATAAAGTTGTTATAACAAAAATTTTAAGAAACTTAGGTTTTAATACATCAAAATCATCATCAGACAATTTTGTTATTTCTGTCCCTAGATACCGTCATGATATAAGCCATAAGCAAGATATAGTAGAAGAGATAGTGCGAATGGTAGGTATTGATAATATAGCATCAAAGCCTTTTATTTTTGCAGAAGAATCTAAACTACAAGATGATTATTTTGCTTATAAAAAAAGAAGTATATATAGACACAAAGCAGCTGGGAGTGGTTTTTTTGAAACAATATCTTTTGTTTTTGATGAAAAAAAAGTTTTAGAATCTTTTGATTTCCAAACAATAGATGACAAACTAGAAGTCTTAAACCCGATAGTTAATACACTAGATACTTTAAGAACAACGCTAATGACAGGGCTTTTAAAAGCGGCTTCATTAAATGTTAAAAATGGGGTTTCTTCTGTTAGACTTTTTGAAGTAGGTTCTATTTTTAACTCTAAAAGAGAAGAATCTTTAAAAATGTCAATGCTATTTAGTGGAGATGCTAGACAAGAAAGTCTTGTCAATACTGGAAAATCGCAAAAAATTGACTTTGCTCTTTTTACTCAAAAAATCACTGATATTATTGGTGAGTTTGAACTTCGTGAGTATAAAACAAAACATAAACTTTCACACACTTACCAAAGTGCTCAAATTTTGCAAAATGGCGAAGTGATTGGAGAGTTATTTCGTGTTCACCCTAATGTAGAAGATAGCTACGGGTTAGAAGCAACATTTATGTGTGAGTTAGACTTTACAAAACTATCATATGGTTTGAAAATTGCTAAAAAAATATCAAAATATCAAGCTTCTTTTAGAGATTTAAGCATTATCATGCCTAAAGATTTGAATTATGAAAAAGTTAAAAATGTTATAGAAAAATCAGCAACAAAAGAACTTATTAGATTTTATCCTGTTGATAAATATAGTGATGAAGAATTAGGTTCAAATATGAGCCTGTCACTAAGATTTGTACTTCAATCAGATGAAAAAACTTTAGAAGAAGACGATATAACTCTAGCAATGGATTCAATTTTATTAGCATTAAAAGATGAACTGAATATTGGACTTAGATGAGTAGCGTAGTAGTTCAAAAAGCACAAAAATTCTCTTTAAAGCTAGACTCTATCGCATCAGATAAGTCTATCTCTCATCGTAGTGCAATGTTTGCAATGCTTGCAGAGGGAACAAGTGAAATAACAAACTTTTTAAGAGCAGAAGATACATTAAACTCTTTAGAGATTGTAAAAAATCTTGGTGCTAAAGTTAGTGATGACGGGACTACTATTTATATATCTTCAGATGGCATAAAAGAGAGTTTTGAGATACTTGATTGTGGTAATTCAGGAACAGGTATCAGACTTTTTTGTGGGCTTTTAAGTTCTGCAAATGGTCATTTTGTTTTAACTGGAGATGAATATTTGCGTCGTCGCCCTATGAAAAGAGTAACTTCTCCTCTTCGCGATATTGGAGCTGTTCTTGATGGTCGAGATGATAGTAATTTAGCACCTCTTAGTATTAGAGGAAGTTCACTTAAAGCTTTTAACTATGAGAGTAAAATAGCATCTGCACAAGTAAAAAGTTGTATGATATTAGCAGCTCTTCGTGCTGATGGTGTGTGTACATATACTGAGCCTGAACTATCTCGTGACCATACAGAAAGAATGTTAAAAGGTATGGGTGCTGATGTAGTTGTAGATGGACTAAAAACTACAATAACACCTATGAAAAAACTTCTTTCTCCTCTTATTATTCGTGTTCCATCTGATCCTTCAAGTTCATTTTTCTTTGGTGTTGCTGCCGCAATTACACCAGATTCCAATGTTTTGTTAGAAGGTGTTACTCTTAATCCAACTCGTATAGAAGCTTTTAAAGCTTTAGAGAGAATGGGTGCAGATATAAGTTATGAGATAACTGACAATAAATATGAGCCCATTGGTAACATACATGTCAAATACGCTCCTCTTCATGGCATCCTTGTAGAAGATAATATTTCGTGGCTCATAGATGAACTTCCAGCACTTTCAATCGCCTTTGCTTGTGCTAAAGGTGAAAGTATTGTAAAAAATGCAGAGGAACTTCGCGTAAAAGAGAGCGATAGAATTTCAACTGTTGTTGAAGGTCTTCGTGCAAGTGGTATTGAAGTACATGAGTATAAAGATGGATACAAAGTTATTGGTGGAGAACTTAAGAGTGCTAAGGTTGATAGTGATGGAGATCATAGAATTGCTATGAGTTTTATAATTGCAGGTCTTAGATGCGGTATGGAAGTAATAGATTTAGATTGTATAAATACTTCATTTCCAAACTTTTTTGAATTACTACAAAAAATTACACAAGTAGAATTTAAATAAATTCTCGGAGATATATAAAATGAAGATTGAGTTGGCTGAGAATTATGGATTTTGTTTTGGTGTAAAAAGAGCTATTAAAATTGCTGAAGAAAATAAAGAAGCATCTACTTATGGTGCTTTGATTCATAATTCTAAAGAAATTGAGCGACTTGAAAAAGACTTTAAAGTTGGTCTAACAGATGATCATAAAAGTTTTAAAGCTGGTGAAACAGCAATAGTCCGTACTCATGGAATCCCAAAAAATGAACTTCAAGAATTAAAAGATACAAAAGTGGATGTTGTAGATGCAACTTGTCCTTATGTAACTAAACCACAACAAATTTGCCAAGAGATGAGTGAAGAGGGTTATGACATAGTTATCTTTGGTGATGAAGCCCATCCAGAGATAAAAGGCGTTAAAAGTTACGCAACACATGGTGCCATTGTTGTAACTTGTTCTGCAGATTTACATGATTTAAAACTTAAAGAAAAAGTAGCACTTGTTGCACAAACAACTAGAAAAGTTGAAGATTATATGGAGGTAGCTAACTATCTCATACCAAGACATAAAGAAGTTAGAGTTTTTAACACAATCTGTAACGCAACTTTTGAAAATCAAGAAGCTGTAAAAAAGATATCTAAAAGAGCTGATGTTATGATAGTGATTGGTGGTAAAAATTCATCAAATACAAAGCAGTTATTTAGCATTTCACATGATGAAACAAAAGACAGCTACCATATAGAAGATGAAAATGATTTAGACTACTCTTGGTTTAAAAATAAAAAGTTTTGTGGCATAAGTGCAGGGGCATCTACACCAGATTGGATTATTCAAAATGTAGTCAATTCTATTCAAAAACATATAAATAATTTATAATTCATTTTAAATTAATAGCAAAGTAATCATTATTTAGATATAATCACGCAATTTTTATGTAACAGAGGATAGGTAATGGCGTTCGATAACGAATTAGTTGAAGAAGAAGAAAATTTTGCAGAGATGTTTGCTGCAAGTGAAAAAAAGCAAGAGTCAAGTCGCATCGTAGAAGGTGAGATTGTTGAGATTCAAGCAGATGAAAACAGAGCATTAGTTGGTGTTGGCGATAAGCTAGAAGGTATTGTAAATCTTGATGAAATCCGTGGTGAAGATGGTGAGTTGATGTTTAGTACTGGCGATAAGATTAAAGTAATGGTTATGGGATACTACAATGAGCGTCCTAAAATTTCTTATAAAAAAGTTTTAGAGCAACAAAAGACTATTGACTTTATTGATGCACACAAAGAAGACTTTGAAGAAGTAGTTATTGAAGGTATTATCACTAAGAAAAATCGTGGTGGTTTCGTAGTAGAAGCTGATGATGTTTCTTTCTTTATGCCTCGTTCATTAGCAGCTTTTAAAGAAGGTGATGATGTTGTTGGTCGTAAAATCAAAGCTCAAGTTGTTAAAGTTGATGCTGAGCAAAACTCTATTGTAGTTTCTCGTCGTAAACTTTTTAACGAAGAGCGTAAGAAGAAAAAAGAAATCATTGACAAGTTAATGGAAGATGATGTTATCGTTGCAGGTATAATCAAAAAAATTACTAGCTACGGAATGTTTGTAGATGTTGGTGGTGTTGATGGTTTAGTTCACTATAATGAAATCAGCTACAAAGGTCCAGTTAACCCATCTAAACTTTATAAAGAGGGTGATGAAGTAACTGTTAAAGCTATCTCTTATGACAAAGATAAAAGACATCTTTCTCTATCTATTAAAGCTGTTTTACCAGACCCTTGGGCTGAAGTTGAAAGTGAATTAGATGAAGGAGATACTATTACAGTAACTGTTTCAAATATTGAAGCTTATGGTGTTTTTGTTGATTTAGGAAATGATATAGAAGGTTTCTTACATATTTCAGAAATTACTTGGAGCAAAAATGTTAAAAATCCTAACGATTATTTAACAGTTGGTGAAGAGATTGATGTTGAAGTTATTGAGATTAATCCAGATACGCATAAACTAAGAGTATCTCTAAAAAGACTTTTACCAAAACCATTTGATGAGTTTGTAAGAAACTATAATGAAGGTGATGTTGTAACTGGGATTGTTACATCTTTAACTGATTTTGGTGCATTTGTTCGTATCGGTTCAGTTGAAGGTTTACTTCATAATCAAGATATCTCTTGGGATAAAAACACTAAATGCAAAGATGTTTTAAAATCAGGTGAAGAAGTTGAAGTTAAAATTGCTAAAATCAACAATGAAGATCAAAAAATATCTTTAAACCGTAAAACTCTTTTAGAATCACCAATAGATAAATTTGCTACAACACATAAAGTAAATACACCTATTAGTGGAACTATCCGGGATATTAAAGACTTTGGTGTTTTTGTATCTTTAGAAGATGGTGTTGACGCTTTGATTCGTGATGAAGATTTATCTCCACTTATAAAAGAAGAGTTAGAAGCTGGTCAAGAGATAGAAGCTGCTATCGCTGTTATTGATACTCGTAGAGATCGTATCCGTTTATCTGTTAAAAAATTAGACTATATTAAAAATCAAGCACTTTTAGAAGAGATTAATGATAACACATCAAACTCTTTAGGTGATTTGATAAAAGATAAATTCCAATAAAATGCAAAAAATTTTAAAGTGGTTTACTCCAGTCTTAGCACTTGGAGTAGCCGTCTTTATTATCTTTTTTCTAATTTCTATAAACCCTTCACAAGAACAAGGTTATGTTGAGCCGCTAGAGCATAAAAGTGAAGTAACTCAAAAAAAATCTCAAAAAGTATGGCTAAATCATTTTTCTGCATCTCAAAGATTAGGATATTTTTATCCTGTTAATGAAGCTTTTATAGAGATAGATTTAGTAGAAAAAATAATTAGTAAAACAATTTATAAATTATCTGCTTCTTTATTAGACCCTTATCAATTGTTCTGTTTAAGAGAAGAGTTAAAGCAGCATGAATTAAAGTACTATCTAAAAAAAGATAAAAATAGTGTAGAATTACTTATCTACTCAAAAAATATTGAAAAATTAAACTCTTTAGTTAGAGTATTGAAAAACTATCAAATTTCAGCCAAAGTTGAGCTGTACAAAGAGGATATATAAAATGATGAGAATTAAAATTCAATGCAGGGAGGCACTAAATGCCGACTCGTAAAAAATATACTGTTGTAGTTTGTGACCATATACATGAAGCTGGATTAAAAATGCTTCAAGATGATAAAAATATAAACTTTGTTATGGCCGCAGATGTTGATAAAAAAGAATTAGTTCAAAAGATTATTCCAACTGCTGATGTAGCAATAACAAGAAGTTCAACAGATGTAGATGCGGCTTTTATAGCAGCTGCTACAAATATGAAAGCGATTGTTCGTGCAGGTGTTGGTGTTGATAATGTAGATATTGAAGGTTGTTCTAAAGAAGGAATAATCGTAATGAATGTTCCAACAGCAAATACAATCGCAGCGGTGGAACTTACCATGACACATATGCTTTCATGTATGAGAATGTTCCCATACTCACATGACCATCTTAAAAACCAAAGAGTTTGGAAAAGAGAAAAATGGTATGGGCATGAGATGAAAGGTAAAAAACTAGGTGTTATCGGTTTTGGTAATATCGGTTCTCGTGTTGCAAAACGAGCTGCTTCTTTTGAGATGGATATTATCGCCTATGATCCATACATTCACCCATCAAAAGTTACTGATTGTGATATGACATATACTAAAAACTTTGAAGATATTTTAGCCTGTGATATGATTACAATTCATACTCCTAAAAATCAAGAAACTTTAAATATGATTGATGAAAAAGAGATTGCTAAAATGAAAGATGGTGTAGTTTTAATCAACTGTGCTAGAGGTGGTCTTTATAATGAAAAAGCATTATATAATGGTTTGAAATCTAAAAAGATTCGTTTTGCGGGTATAGATGTGTTTAGCAAAGAACCAGCAACAGACCACCCACTTTTAGAACTTGATAACATCTGTGTTTCTCCTCACCTAGGTGCAAATACATTTGAATCTCAGTATAACATTGGAACTCAAGCAGCAGCTAATGCGATAGAGGCTGCTAAAGGTATCTCTTTCGCTCATGCGATGAATTTACCAATAGATGAGAGTAAAATACCTTCTTTTGTAAAACCATTTTTAGAAATGGGACAAAAAATAGGTTTTCTTGAATCACAAATGAACAAATCTCAAATAATTGCGATAAAAGTTAGTGGACAAGGAGAGATTGCAAATTTTGTTGAATCCCTTTCTACATTTGTAGCAGTTGGAGCGATGAGTCAAAATAGTGGAGATACTATCAACTATGTAAATGCTGAGTTTGTTGCAAAAGAAAAAGGCATTAAAATAGAGTCAGAGGCTCTTGGCGATTCTTCAGTATATAAAAATTTAATTACTATAAAACTTACAACAGCAGAAGGTACAACTACGATTAGTTCTACTATCTTTGATGATGGAGTCCAGAGAATCGTTGCAATAGATGGTTTTGATATAGAAGTTGCACTTAAAGGAGATATGATTTTATTTAAAAATAGTGATGTTCCTGGTGTTATAGGAAGTATAGGCTCTACTTTAGCAAAGCACAATGTAAATATCGCAGATTTTTCTCTTGCAAGAAATGATAACGCAGAAGCTTTAGCTGTAATACTTGTAGATAATACAGTTAACGATGAAACGATTGAAGAGTTAGCATCTCTAGATGCTTGTTTAAGTGTAAATTACGCAAGACTTTAGTAATAATTGAGGTTTATAAACGATTTGTAATAAACCTCACAATCAAAAATACAAACATACTAAATCCTATGATTACTGCGGCTAATGGCGCACTATAGCTAAGTCCATAACTATTAAATCTATCAAAGATTAAAATAGGTGTTGTCATTGGATGATAAACTAATATAATAATAGCACCAAATTCTCCAAGACCACGACTCCACATCATTAAAGCACCGTTAATAATATCTTTTTTTGCATTAGGAAGAGTAATCCTAAAAAATACATTTACAGGACTTGCTCCTAGAGTTCTAGCTGTTTTTTCAAGTTTAACATCAACTTTTCTAAACCCATCTTTGGCACTATTTATCAAAAATGGAGCAGATAAAAACATCATTGCTATCATGATTCCGTACTCAGTTCCTATAAATTCTATACCAAAAATTCTAAAAAAATCTCCAATCTCAGTATCTCCAAAAGTTGTAAGAAGTGCGATTCCAGCTGCAGTATGCGGAATCATAACAGGAATATCTATAAGTGTTTCAACTGCACTTTTACCATAAAAATCATATCTTGCAATAACATAAGCAAGTGGTAAGCCTGTAAATAGAACAAATATCATTGCCCATGCTGAAACTTTCATAGTTAAGATGATAGAGTCAATAGCTTCACCATCTTTTATAGTTTCAAATATTTTTTCACTTCCTACACCTATAAATATTTTTATAATAGGAACACTAAGAAAAAACACTAAAATTAGTGCTAAAACAATTAGTGTAATTGTAAAAGGGTCATTTTTATTTATTGTTTTCATATTACTCTTTTTTTAAAATAGGTAGTTTAACTCAAAACGACCATCAAGATTATTGTACTTACTTTCATCAGAATCAAGATATTGAGTATAGCCAAGTCTTAATCTCCATTGTAAATTTACAATACTTGGTACATTTTGTACAAAACCAATATAATAGTACATCTCATCAAGCACATGTGCACCTTTTTTTTGCTCATCAGCATCTGTGTAAAGTATAGATGCTTGAATATATATATCTTTGTAGATGCCTTTTGAATTTCCATTTCTAATCATCTCTATTCGATAACTTTGTGTATTAGCTCTCCAGTTGTATCTTGCCATTGAACGAGTATATCCTGAAGTAGGGAAAGCTCTCCACGGAGTTATTAAATCTGCTTCATCATATATTTTTGAATAGCCTAAATTTATTTTATAGTTATCAATTTTTGTGACAACTCTAGCTGCAATCATTTGTGAATCTAGTGAATTTGGATTTTTGTATCCAGTTGTGTTGTTTTGATATGAAGCACCACCTACTTCACCAGCACCACTATCAATCTGCTTAATATAACGAGCTCCTGGAGTAATAGAAAATTTATTTCCAAGCTTAAAAGTATAGTTTACTTCTCCCATAACCTGAGATAAGAGTTCAGGTACTATATAAAAAGAAGCGTCAAGTTTTAAATTTTTAATAGATTTATTGTGAATATCACCTACAATTAAAGCGGCATCTGTTGGTTTACCTGCATTTTTAAAGCTGTATATGTTAAACCTTTATGCATCGCTGTGTCATCATTTTGACTCCATTGAGGTAAAATTGATGATGATGAATTTGAATCTCCATACATTAATACAGAATGCTCTTGTGTGTGGTCACGAAGTTTTTGTTTATATAGATAAGCTAATTTAATTGCTGTTTTATCAAGAGCTTTAGTTCCTACTACAAGACCATCAAAAGTATTTGGAATCATTTTTGTGTCATTAGATTTAGTATAAAATGTTTCTACCATTTGGCGACCTAGTAAAATTTCAGTTTTTGTAATTCCTTTATATCTTAAATAAGCTTGTCCCAATACACCCATAGATTTGTCACCAGTATTTACATAGTGGAAACGACTTAAAGTATCTTTTCCTGGTTTGATAGCATTTATTGGGTCATTTGATTCTTCAAAAAAAGATTTTGAATAGTATAGTCCAGCTGTAAAATCAAAGTTTTTATAAGTTGCACTTTTATATACAACTGAACCACCTATACCGCTTGCTAAGTGTGTTTTTTTTGTTGTACTTTCATTTTCCCATCTAAAGTAAAAAGTATTTGAGCGAATTCTTCCATAAAATTTACCTTCACTAAACAGCTCTGATAAATTTTGTACAGAACTTGGGAGGGTATTATATACTTCTTGATAGTTAGATTTTATAGTACGCTTTGAAAGTTCTTCCTCGGCATAAGTATTTGTTGATATTGCTATTAGTGCAGTTGTAATTATACTTATTTTTATTAATTTATTATTCAATTTTTTCCCTTATTTTTTCTAAGACATTAGATGCCCCAATTGTTTGGACTTTTTATATAAAACTTACATCATTTTTATTAAATCCTATTTTTATAATTTTTTCTCTATCCATATAGCAACCCTCATAATCTCTTTTTAGGATTTTTATAAAAAAGCTGTATTGGTTAACTTTTACAAATAATTTGTAATGATCAACTATGCCCATACACTCTTCTACTTTTCCTTCAAAAATATAATCAGTATTCAAATCACCATCGGTACAAACTTTAATAATATTTGGATCAACTGAAAAAACTTTGTTAGAAGAGGTATATCCAAGGAAAGTTGTTGGAAATATATTTTTAAATCCTAAAAACTTTGCAACCTTTATGTTAGTTGGATGGTTTAGTACTTCTTTCGCAACTCCAACTTGTTGAATCTTACCGTTCATGATGATAGCTATTTTATCCGCGAGATAAGAAGCTTCTCTAAAGTTATGAGTCACATGAATAGTTATCACATCATATCGTCTGTGAATCTCTTTTAAACTTTTCATAATTGAGTTTCTTAAAGTCGGGTCGATGGCACTTAAAGGTTCATCTAAAAGTAAGATTTTTGGTTTAGAAAAGATAGCTCTTGCTATTGCAACACGCTGCTTTTCTCCACCACTTAATGTAGTTGTATCTCTAGTTAAAAGCTCTTTTAATTGTAAAAATTTCACAATATCAGCAAATAAAACATCTGCATCTGTGATTTTTTTATATCTTGAAGAAAATCTAATATTTTGCTCAACATTAAGGTTTGGAAAAAGTGCAAAGTCTTGATATACAAAACCTATATCTCTTTTTTGTGTAGCTAAAATAGAAATATCTTTATCTTTATAATAGATTTTACCTTCACAAGGGTTAAGTCCAGCGATAGTTTCTAAAAGCATTGTCTTTCCACTTCCACTCTGTCCTAACAAAACAAAGTATTCATTTTTTTCAATGTTTAAATTGATATTATCAAGAGTAAAATTATTAAAATTACTAGATAAGTTTTCTATTTTCAAGCCATTCATATTATCTTCCAATTATGGAAGCATCTCCAGAAATTATAGTAGGATTTATTACTCCCTGACCATTTTGAGTCATGATTTTTTGACCTTGAGCTGAGAGTACAAAGTTTACAAATGTTACAGCACCTTTTTCATTTACAGGTGATTTTTTATTTTGTGCAATTGTGATTCCATAAACCATAGGGGCACCTTTTTTAGTTATAAACTCTCCAGGTTTTTTGCCATTTATTTTAAAACTTACTGTTTTGTAAAAATCCTTAAATTCGTTATCTTTAAGGGATATTTCTTTTGGTAGTGAGATATATTTTAAACCATGTTGCTGTGCAACAGACTTATAGATATATAGATAATCATAAGCATTAACCTCTATTAAACCAAGTAAATCAGTTTCTTTTGGTCTAATTATTACTTTTTTATGATTTTCTTCTCCTACTTTATACGATTCACCATAACCGAATAATTTTTCAAATAAGTTTTCACTTTTGTAGTATTTTTCAGCTAGTTTAGTTACGAGCATTGATCTATATCCGCAAGGGTCCATATTTGGATTTGAGTGACCAACTTTTACTCCATCTCTTAAAAAAATTTCAGTCCAGTTGTTGGAGTTGATTTCATCAGAATATTTTGCCTTTGAAGTGTAGGCTAGTACCATTTCATTTGTTGCAAATTGTGCATTAAATTTTGCATGACGCGGTATAAGTAAGTTATCTATAACCTTGTAGTCAGCACTCGCCATAACATCAGCTTTACGGTGAATATCAGAGATTTTTCTAGCTGCTGCTCTACTACCACTCGCTTCTCTTTGCACATCATACTGTGGATATTTTTTCTCAAACTCTTTTTCAATTTGTGCAAAAGGAACTGCCAAACTTCCTGCATGAAACACTACTATTTTTTCTTTTGCCATTAAACTAGAAGTTAAAATTACACTTAGCCCTATTATTAATATATTCTTCTTCATTTCTTTCCTTGTTAATTAAATAAATCTATTTTATTATTTGTATAAAGACAATTAAACTTAACTATTTTAACGCTTGAGTGTTCTTGTATTTGTGAACAATCATCTGCTGTAACTAAAATACAGTTACTTTCATTTAACATACTTATCATTCCCGAACCATATCTATTATCTCTAATTACGGTGTATTCACCTTTTTTATAGTTCCCAAGTACAACATTTACTCGACCAGATTTTGTTTTAAAGTTTTGGATATTTGTTGCTATATCTATATCGTGATAAATGGCATTATTACCTTGTAGTTTTTGTAAAACAGGTAGGACAAATAGATGCATATTTACTATTGCAGTTAGTGGATTTCCGGGTAAACACATAACAAAAGTATTGTCCATTTTTCCCATCATAATAGGGCGACCAGGTTTTATGTTTACTCCATGAAAAGCGATATCTAAACCATTTGCTTCAAATGCTTCTGCCATAAAGTCAGCATCTCCCATAGAGATGCCACCAGTTGTTATGATGACATCATAGTTTTTAAGTCCATTTACAAAACTCATAGATGCATCTAGGGAATCAGGAACTACACCTATGTAAGTTGCCTCATATCTTTTTTCATTAAGAAGTGAGATGATTGCATAAGAGTTACAGTTATAAATCTCATCTTCATTTGCAACTTCCCATGGTTCTTTGAGTTCATTACCCGTTGAAACAACAGCGATTTGAAGTTTTTTAAATACACTAATCATTGTAATTCCTTGAGATGCTAAGATAGCAATCATTCCTGAAGTAACAACATTACCTTTGTTAAAGAGTTTATCTCCTTGTACTTTTTCTTCACCTTTAAAACGCAATGATGAGTTCTTGATAACATTTTGTTTTATAGTCACTTCATCGTTTTTATAATTAAGTACATTTTCTATGGGTATGATAGTGTCTGCATCATCAGGTACTTTAGCACCTGTCATTATTTTATAACATTCATTATCTTTTAAGCATGACTCACTTGTTTGCCCTGCTAAAATAGTTTTTATTACCTTTAGTTTTTCCCCAGCATCTATGGCTCTAATGGCAAAACCATCCATAGCAGAGTTGTTAAAAGAAGGAAGGTTTTTAACACAAAAAATATCTTGAGCTAAAACAGCTCCAAGAGAACCTTCTAAATTACAAATCTCTTGAAGCTTTGTTGGTTGAGCAATTTCTAGTGAGATAGATACCGCTTCTTTAAAATCTAAATACTTATCCATTTAAAGCCTTTATTTGTCTATATGATTTTGAAATTTTTGAAACTATAAAAGATGTTTGTTCTTCATTGAAGTTTTGACAAAAAGATAAAGAAAAGGCTTGTCTGCTGTCTATTTCACAATACCCCATCTCTTGAAGTATGCGAGAAGGTTTTGATAATCCAAGAGAACAACCTTCTCCATTTGTAACAAAAATATTAGCAAGACTTAAATTTCTTATAACTTGTCTTGCTTTTATGCCTTTAAGTCCAAAATGGACAACATTTGTTAGAGTTAAGTTATTATCAACAAAAAAGAAAATATCATCTTTTAAAGATTTTCTTAACTCTTTTATAAAGCTATTTTTATAAGTAATAGTTTCTTTTTCTTTAGCTGTTTCATTGCAGATGATTTTTAAGCCGATAGCATCTATACTTGAGATGTTTTGCTCTTCAAATACATCGTTATGAAGTAAAACTGAATGTGTAAAATAACCACTTAGTTTATAAATATCAAAGTAAGCTATGTTACAAAATGAGGCATCTAGGGTTGGGGAAATATTAGAAATTATTTTTCCATTAAAATTATTTTTTACCTTTTTTAAATCTATTTTTACAAAAGTATCTATAATATATGCAGAGATAAACATATATGCATTTGAGCAAGATTTTATAGTATCATAGTTTATATTCCCATCTTTTAAAATATCTATATAACTTACCCCAAAACCAAGTTTTTCATACTCTTTTGCTGCTTCTATGATAGCTTCACTTTCTCCCAAACTAACAGCTATATCTTCTCGTATCTCAAGCATTAAACCTAAAAAACCACTTTTACAAAAAGAAAAACTATGAATACTAGAAAAATTAAATCTATTTTTTAGTTCTGTTTTAAGTTTATCTAACTCAATATTTGAGCTTAAAGTTTGGATGCTAAGGTCTTTAGAAATATTTAACGAACTTGCTTGTGCATAATTTAAAGAATTTAGCTTATACATTTTGTTCCTCATTTGTACAGTTTACGATATAACCTTGTGATTTAAAGATTTCTTTAAATCTCTGTTGTGAATAATTTTTTACATCATTTTGCAAAAGTTTATAATTAGCTATAAGTTCTTTTGCTTTTGGTGTAAGTGTTGTTCCCCCAGAGCCTCTACCTTTGTTTACTATGACAAGTTCATCTTCTATAAATTCTTGAAGTATTTTTATGTGTGTCCAAGCTTTTTTATAGTTCATACCAACTCTTTTAGAAGCTTCTGATATAGAACCTGTTTCATCTATAAGTTCTAAGATTTGTGTTTTACCACCACCAAATATTAAATCTTTATTATCATTTTCTATCCAAGTTTTAACTTTTACTACCATGATGTACCCTTTTCCTAAAACATCCAAGTTGACAATCGATAATTTCTATATCACTTTTTTTGTTGTTGAACCAACCTTATTTAGAGAATAATTTTGTGCGAGTTTCCAAGCATCTAAGCAAGGAACTCTATTTTTATCATCTGCTATATTTAAAAGTTGATTATAAATTTCTTCATTTTTTTCACTGAATTTATGAGTGCCAAATACACCCAATTCACAATTGTCAATTTTGATATTTTCTTTTTTACAAATATCGGCTATCTCCATAGGGTTTACATTTAGCTTTTTTGCCAATTTAAACCCATCTAAGCAACTTATAGATGAGTTAGCCATGGATTCTACCTTGATGAGTATATATATTCATCCTTTTACCTCTTGCAAAACCTATAAGAGTTATACCATGAATATTTGCAGTTTGAACTCCAAGATATGTTGGAGCAGTTCTTGATACTATAATAGGAATTCTATGCATTACAGCTTTTACAACCATTTCAGAACTAAGTCTTCCACTTACAAATAAAACAGATTTTGTAGTATCAAGTTTACATATTTTACACTTACCAACTACTTTGTCGATAGCATTATGTCTTCCTATATCTTCTGCCGTCACAACACTTTTATCTTCTAAAAATAACATCGCTTTATGAACACAACCTGTGAGTTTGTATAGTTCACTATCTGCATAAAACTTTTTTACCTCACTACTGATAGTTTGAGGACTAATCACAAAACTAGTCTGGTTAAATGGTATTTCTAAATCTCCAGCAACATTGCCAGTAATTCCTCCACCACAACCACTTACTAGAGTTTTTTCTTTATATAGGTTTTGTAAAGAGTCTGTATCAACTGCTGCTTGAATATCAACTCTTAACCCATCTTCACTTAGCTTTATATCTTGAATGTCATCAACATTAGAGATTACATTTTCGCTCATTAAAAAACCAATAGTATGTGCTATTTGGTCTTTTGGTATACACATCATAGAGATGATTTTTTCATCATTTAAGTAAACAGTAAGTCTAGCTTCTTCGATGGTTACATCTTCTACTTCTGTAATTTCATCGCCATTTACTCTGTCAATGATAATAGTTTTTAAATACTTAGAATTAGGCATTTTACCTCTTTTTTAATATGCAATTTTTGCATATTATATTATTTTAAAAAGTAGCCTCACAAAATAGTGAGGCTACTAGTAGTTTACTATATTTCGTTGTTGTCTTTTAGCTCTTTGTAAAAAGTGCTATGTAAAATTTCAACTTCTTCCTCTTCTTTATAACCATCTATCATACTGTTCATTGCACCTTTAATGGCAAATACTGACATATAGATATGAGTTATAAATAAAGCTAATATAGCTACACCTAAACCATTATGAATAATAGCACTAGCTCTTAAAAAGTCAATTTGTGACATAAATGAAGCGATGATTTCAAGTCTAAAGTCTTGAAAGTACATTGCTGCCCCAGTTGCTATCATAACAAATCCACCCAAAGTTGCTAACCAAAACCAAGTCTTCTGACCTGCATTAAATCTACCAGCAGGAACAGGTTTTTTGTCTTTGTTTAAATATCCACCAACAATCATTAACCACTTTATATCGTCAAAGCTGATAATCATCCATCTTACCCACATTAGAAACATAGGAACAATACTAACTATAAATAGTAGTGTTGAGATAGCATGAATTTCTCTCATTGTTCTTACAAATTCTCCACCACCAAAAGTACTAGCAAACATCATAATTAATCCTGTTGGAATAATTAAAATGAATGAAATAGCGGCAATAGCATGAACAACTCTGTTGAACAATGTAAATATATATATTTTCTTTCTATCATGAGAGAAGACCATAGGTCCTATAACCATGTAGTGAAGAATAAATACAAAAGGCACTCCTACTAAAACCCCAAAAAACAAAGGTTTAAAGTAGGTACTTTGTAAAACAGTAAATGTTTTACCTAGATGCAAAGAGCCTTCTTTATCGTAGCCTAAGATATTAGTAATTAAATCTTTGCCCCAAATAGCACTATCACTAGCACCATAAGCTAGTGAAGAGAGTAATAAAAGAGCAAATAAAATATATTTACTTTTCATAACTCTACCTATACTTTAGAGTTATATGCTGTACTCCAGCCATAAGGAGATGATTGAACTCCATGACCAGCAGATAATACTCTTTGTCTAAAGATGTCTGAAACTTCACTTGAGTCACCAACTAGAAGTGCCTTAGTTGAACACATAGCAGCACAAACAGGAACTTTACCTTCTGCGATTCTATTTTGTCCATAAAGTTCTCTTTCTTTATGTGAGTTAGTTTCTTCTGGTCCACCTGCACACATAGTACATTTGTCCATAACACCTTTTGTTCCAAAAGCCCCGTCTTGTGGGAATTGTGGAGCGCCAAAAGGACAAGCATATAAACAATATGCACACCCTATACATTTTTTCTTGTCATGTAAAACAATTCCATCTTCTCTGATGTAAAAACAATCAGTTGGACATACTTGCTCACAAGGTGCATCTGTACAATGCATACATGAGATAGATAAAGAGTATTCTAAACCTTGAACACCTTCGTTTAATGTAATTACTTTTCTTCTGTTGATTCCTGCTGGTAACTCATGTGCTTCAGCACAAGCTACAGAACAGCCATCACAGTGTATACATCTATGCTCATCACAATAAAATTTTAATCTTGCATTTTCACTCATAACCCACTCCTACGCAAATTCTATGCGGCAAAGTCCGCCTTTAGTTTCAGGAATTTGAGTAATAATGTCATAACCGTAGTTAGTAACAGTATTAGCACTTTCTCCCGTAGCATAAGGTTTTGTACCGCTTGGATATTTGTGAGATAAATCCTCACCTTGGAAATGACCTGCGAAATGGAATGGAATGAAAATTCTATCTTCAGTAACAGAATAAGAATACTTAGCTTTCACTTTAATCTTAGTACCTTCTGGTGAATGAATCCACATCATTGAACCATCTCTAATCCCATGTTTTCCAGCTAAATCTGGGTTGATAGAACAAAACATTTCAGGCGATAATGCAGCTAGGTATTTACTAGCTCTATTTTCCATTCCTGCACCATTTAGATTTACAAGTCTTCCTGTAACTAAGTTAATAGGGAACTCTTTAGACCAGTTCTCTTCAGTCTGTTTACTAATATACTTAGTATCAACTCTATAATGATTAGCTTTATCAGCATAAGAAGGATACTCCTTAACTAAATCTGCTCTTGGAGAGTGTAAAGGCTCTCTATGCATAGGAATTTTATCTGGGAATGTCCAAACATTAGCTCTTGCTTTTGCATTTCCATAAGGAGCCATTCCTCTTTCCATACATTTCTCAGCAATAATATTTGAAGTATCAACTTTCCAGTTTTTACCAATGCGTTTTTTCTCATCAGCTGTAAGTTTAATACCAAGAACTTCTTCAATATTTTTAGCAGTTATTTCAGGATATCCATCTTTATTTGCAGAACCTTTAGGTGCGCTTCCTTTACCTGCAAGTAAATCAACGCCTTCATGTTCTAAACCAAATCTATTTCTAAATCCCATACCACCTTCAGAAACACTTCTGTTGATGTTGTAAAGAATAGGTGAACCAGAGTGAGTTTCAGTCCATACAGGCCATGGTAGACCGTAGTATTCACCTTTCATCTCACCATATCCTCTTCCAGATATCTGGTCGAACATATGCCAGTTTTCACTATGCTTTTTAAGTCTTTTAGCCGTCCAACCAGTTAAACCGATAGTTTTAATGATTCTTGCAATTTCATCAGTTGCATCTTCTGGCCATTGGAAATCTTTTTTATTTTCTTTTATCTTCATTCCAGCAGTAAGCTCATCATAAAACCCAAGTCTTTTTGCTAACTCAAACATAATATCATGGTCAGTTTTTGACTCGTACATTGGTTCAACAACTTTATTTCTCCACTGAGCTGAACGATTTGTAGCCGTTACAGATCCTGAAGTTTCAAATTGAGTAGCAGCTGGTAAAATAAATACATCATCTTGCTTGTCAGTAAGAATAGCAGCTTCATTAACAAATGGGTCACATAAAACTAGCATTTCTAAATTATCTAGCCCTTCTTTAACTTTAGCTTGTTGCGCGATAGAAGTGATTCCATTACCCATAACAATAAGATTTTTAAGATTAGTTCCACCGTTATGAATTTTATCATTACCGTTTTTACCATCTAATACACCAGCCCACCAACGAGATAGCGTGAAACCTTTTTTATTCATCCATTCTTTTTCGTTAAATCTTCCTTTTAACCATTCATAATCAACACCCCAGCTTTTTGCGAAGTATTTCCATGAACCATCACTTAAACCATAGTACCCTGGTAATGTATGCGATAAACAACACATATCAGTAGCACCCTGAACATTATCATGACCTCTAAGAATATTAGTTCCACCACCTTCAACACCCATGTTTCCAAGAGCAAGTTGTAAGATTGGAGCAAGTCTTGTATTTGAAGAACCAATTGAATGTTGTGTTAAACCCATTGCCCAGATTAAAGTACCTGGTGTTGATTTAGCATACAGTCGTGTAATCTGAATTAGTTGATCTGCAGGTACACCTGTAACATCTTCAACTTTTTTCGGATTCCATTTTTTAGCTTCTTCTATTACAAGGTCCATTCCATAGACTCTGTCACTGATAAATTTTTTATCATGCCAACCATTTTTGAATATTAGGTGTAACATTCCATACATAAATGGAATATCTGTACCTGGTCTTACTCTACAATAGTGGTCTGCTTTAGCAGCAGTTTTAGTAAATACAGGATCAACTACAATAATTTTTGCATTATTTCTTTCTTTTGCTTTAAGGAAATGCCCAAATCCAACTGGGTGATTAACCGCAGGATTAGCTCCAAAAATAATAATTGCTTTTGCATTTTGTATATCTCCAAGTGAATTGGTCATAGCGCCATAACCCCATGTATTCGCCACACCGGCGACTGTTGCACTATGTCAAATTCTAGCTTGGTGATCTATATTGTTTGTCCCATACATTGCAGCAAATTTTCTAAAATAATATGCTTGTTCTGTACTCATTTTTGCTGAGCCTAAAAACATTGCTGAATCTGCCCCAACTTTTTCGTGTGCAGTTTTAAGTTTATTTGCGATTCTGTCTAATGCATCATCCCAAGATAATCTTTTCCACTTTCCACCTTCTTTTACCATTGGATGTTTAAGTCTAACTTCAGACCTAACCATATCAATCATATCAGCACCCTTACAGCAATGTCCACCTAATGAAATAGGATGGTCTTGTGCAACCTCTTGTCTTACCCAAACACCGTTTTGTACTTCCGCTATAATACCGCATCCAACAGAACATGCAGTACAGATAGTTTTAACATTTTTAGAACCAGGAAAAGGGTTTTTAACTTCCTCTTTTGTCGCAGCTCTTGTTACTCCATCATTAGCAAAGGCACTAGTAACACTTGCGGCAGTTGCAACAGCAGCCATTTTCATAAATGAGCGTCTACCGATTTGTGCTTTAAGTGTTTCGTATGTATCTTTAAACATACTTTACTCCTTTAATGCTATAAAGCTTGTTTATAAAATTCTTCCCAAGCTTGTGTTTTTTTGTATAGAATCTCTTTTTTATTTGAGTTTCCTACAACAACTCCATTCGAATCAACCTCAGTAGATGACCCTTGACTAGCAGCTAACGCTGTGGCACTTACAGCAGCAGTACCAACAACTATCGCACTTTTTCTCAGAAAATTTCTTCTTGATTCTTGCATAGTTGTCTCCTTGTTTTGTGATTAGTCCCCAACGATATGAGACTCAAATAAAATAAACATATTTATTTTATTTGAATCTCGTATCAGATGAAAGAACTAAAAGTCTTCTTCTACTTCATAACTAGGGTTTAATTCACAAGAGCCACTTTCTTGTTTTTTCGGACCTTGTGCACGAAGTAGTTTGTTTTTCGCTCTTCGCTCTCTTTCTTCGTCTGAAAGTTCTTCTTTTATTTCTGATAAAACTGGTTTAGCTTTTAAAACTGGTGTATTAACTTCTAAATAAACTCTTTCAAATTCTATAAAAGATTTTAGTAAAATAACTATATTTTTAAATATTTTTGCACTTTCATGTTCGTATAGTTCTCTTGAAAATTCATCAATAAATTCATTTAAAATTTGTTCAAAAATACAGTGGGCTGTATTTTTATATTCAGTTTGTCCATCTGCAATTAAATTTGATAGTTCACTCATAACTGCAAAGATAAAACCTATATGGTCTTCATAATCGCTATAAGTTTTTTCATCTCTTCTTATTTTTGTTTTAGCTAAAAAGTTTTGCATCTCTATTCTTTTTTTACCGCTTTCTATGTTTTCATCATAGTATGAAGCAGTAACCCTTACAGTTTGAGTCTCAGGAGAGTGAAATATTTCATCAAACTCAAGCATAAAGTCAACATTTGAATCAGATTTAACAAGTTCTTTTAGAGTTGCAAAAGCTTCTGCTGAAGGCTTGTCTAAAGGATTTTGACTAAGTGTGTCTAAGTAACCAGTTAGCTCAAAATATCTAGAATTATCTGTTGTAAAAACAAAACATCTTGAAAACATCCCATAGTATAAAGCTCTAGCTTTATTTAAATTTTCTTCATTCATATAGTTTTTCCTTGTGTGTTGTAAGCTTCTTTATTTTGCATATAACTTTGCATCATTATTTTAGGTTTGCAATCTTCACAGCAGTAAAGAGTTCGCTCTTTAATTGGGTCTTTAGAAAATAGAGGTGCCATCATAGAAGCGATTTTTTCTACCGCTTTGGTAGTTGCATATTCTTTTCCACACTCTACACAAGCAAAAAGAGTATCTTTTGCAAGAACTTCTTCTTTAAACCAAGAAGGAGTTAGTTTAATCACATCTTGCTCGATTGTTAAACAATCTTTTTCAGGACAGGATATTTCACAGTACCCACAAGCTGTACAAAGACTAGGATTTATTCTGAGAGTATTGTCATCTATATTTGCTACAAGAGCATCTACATTACATGCACCAACGCATACTAAACATAAGGTACAGTTGACTTCTTTGACATTAACTTTTGCATAGTGTAGATGCTCTCCTGTTATAACTTCACCTAAGTCATTATCACCTACAATGTTTTTAAGTCTATTTGAAAAAATCTCTCTTTTTCTCATGTTGATTTCATTTGTAGTAAAGCTAGAATCTTGTACAAAACTAACTTCTTTTAAGGCTAGTTCTAACTCTTCTTTTGTCATTGCAATGATGATAGCATCTATGCCGTACTTCTTTTGATATACTTGATTTAGTATAGAGATAGAATCTTTTGTTCCTTTTGATAAAAAGTCAGAATAAAAAATAACCTGAGAGCCCGATTCTTGTAAGAGTGTAAGCAAAGTTCCTTCATGTAAGAATTTCTCACCTTCAATTGCAAAGGGTAATACATCTTCTTTTATCTCAATATCAAGATTTTTTATATTCATTTTTTGTGGAATAACTAAAGGAATATGTCCCTTGTAGTATCTTGCCATATCAAAAAAAGCTTCTCTGTTTAGTGGTGCATAATCAAGTGCGCCTGACGGACAAACTGAGATACAGCCCCCACAGCCATGACAATCGATTTGAGAAAATTCTAAGTGTTTTTGTTCATCATGTTTGATGATGGCAACAGTTGGACAAACTTCTTCACATTTTGAACATATTTCTTCTCTTCTTTCATGGTACTGACAGATATTTTTGTCATATACAGTAAACTTTTTATATTCATAGTTTGCTATGTTATTTCTAATAGTTGCTATAACATCATCGATAGAACTTTCATTTGGATCAAATGAACCACTTTGTGTTTTGGCAATCTCTTCTTCATCAAACCATACTATTTGGGAAACATTTAACGAGGTATCTTTAAAGTTGTTGTTTACAAGAACACTTAAGTTCCCAATATGACCAGAGATTGATTTTACAACATCTGGGAGTACATGAAAAAGATTAAACTCATCAGGAAGGCTAGATTTTAAAAAGAGTTCTTTTTGCTCATTTGTAGCAACAAGTAAAACTTCATTTGAAACTTTTTGAGAGTAACTAATATCTTGTGCCATATCAAAACGAATAGCGTTTACTTCATAAAGTTTTTCAACATTTTTAATTTTGCTTGCTAAAGAGTCTTTTGAGTTATTTATATAGAAGTCTATTTCATCTGCGGTAATTTGTGCATATACATTTTTTGAGTTAGAAACAATAAAGCTTTGACTTGGGCTAGTAGATAGTTGTGAAGTTATTTTGATGTTTTGACTTAGAGGAAAGTCGAGTCCTTTGGTGCTATAGTACACAAATTCTTGCATTCTAAACCTTTTTTATAAAAATTCAATAACAATATATTAACTACAATAAACTTATACAATACTTAAAAGGTTAAATTTTTTTTACCAATTTTCATTAACTCAGGTGTGTATTTATGCTATAATTAAATAAAAAGAGCTTATATGGTTAAGTATATTGTACTTATAATTATTTTAATTTTTACAATATATTATAACTTTAAAGATGAGTATTTTGATGAAAAAGTCCTAAAATTAGGTATTTCAATTCCTAAGAGTGGAATCATGAAAGCATGGGGAAAGCTGTATATAGTGGTGCAAATGCGCATTTCCTAGAAGTAAATAAAAATAGTTTATTAAAAGATACAAAAATACAATTAATAGTATATGATGATAAATATGAACCTGAACTTACAATAGAAAATACAAAAAAGCTCATAAAAGAAGATATATTTGCTTTTTTTGGTTTTGTTGGAACACCAACAGTAAAAAAAATATTACCTATACTTGAGTCACATGACATACCTTTTATTGCACCTTTTACGGGAGCTCCATTTTTAAGAAAAACAAATGAGAAAAATTATGTTAATTTTAGAAGTTCTTATCAAGAAGAGATAAGCCATATTGTTAAATATTTACATAAAAAGAAAAAAATTACAAAATTTGCTGTTTTTTATCAAAATGATGATTATGGTGAAGTTGGTTTCGTGTCACTTCTTCATGCATTAGATAATGAAGGCTTAACACTAGCAGGGGAAGGTGCATATAAAAGAAATACACTTTCTATTCGACATGCTTTTTATGAGATAAAAAGTGTAAAACCACAAGCTGTTTTAATGGTAGGTGCTTATAAAGCAAATGCTTTATTTATTAAAACTGCAAAATCAAATCCTGTTTTTAAAGATACAATTTTTTGTAATCTCTCTTTTGGAGATGCTGATGAGATGATAAAAGAGTTAAACTATGAAACAAATAACCTTCTTTTTTCTCAAGTAGTGCCATATTTTAATGATGATTCAAAAGCTGTAATTTTAGAGTATAAAAAAATGATGAATAAGTACTATCCAAAACAAGAGTTAGGATTTGTATCATTAGAAGCATTCTTAGCTGCAAAAACTCTAACAATGGCATTGAACAATATTAAAGGAAGAGTTAGTAGAGATAAGTTCTTAAAAGAGATTAAAAATTTACCTAAGAATAGCTTAGATGGAATTATGATAGATTTTAAAAATTCTGAACTGCATAATGAAGTTTATCTGTTTGAATATAAAAATTCTAAGTTTATAGAAGTTAAACAATGAAATTTCAAAAACTATTTTTAATTATTAGTAAGATACCGTTTAGTTATAAAACTTCAATATTACTATTTATTATTACAGGTGGAATGGTATCTATAATATTTTTATCTCAAGTATCTATATATACATTAAAGCATGATTTTGATGTTTTGTTTGAAAAGAGAACAAAATCAATTATAAAGCTTGAAACAATAAAAGACGCTTATGTTATAAATATTCACGAAACACTAGTTGATTTACAAAATGGGTATATCTCTCTTGAACAATCTTTAGACGTTATAGAATTAGGTGAACATCTTATAGAGAAGAACTGGGAAAAATATCTAGAAATAACCTTTTCAACTGAGTATGAAACTTCTCTAATTACAAATATCATAAACCATTTTTTAGCAAAAGAAAAAAGAAATACAATCTTACAAAATAGCGTTGTTACAAATATAAATATAAAGCATATAAAAATTAAAAAAATTGTTTCTAAGATTTTACAAGAGTTAAAACAAGAAAATTTTGAGGAGGCATCTATACTTCTAAAAGATGTATATTTTGAGATAAATGCTATGTCAGTATATATTACCAATCTAACTAGCTATGATTTAGATATGGCTGTGAGTGAAAAAAATGATACTCAAAATGTTTTTAATACACTTTCAATGATTTTAAATATAGCAGTAGTTTTTGTTTTCCTTTTTTCTATCTTGTTATCAATAGTAATAATTAGACACTTTAAAGACTTGCACTTTAATTTAGAAGATGTAGTAGATGAAAAAACAAAAGCTTTACAAGTTTTAAATGAATCACTAGAGCAAAAAATTAAAATAGAAGTTGCGAACTCAAGAAAAAAAGATTTAATTATGCTTCAGCAGGCGAGACTAGCAAGTTTAGGTGAGATGATAGCAAATATTGCACATCAATGGCGCCAACCTCTAGGCTCTATAATGATGATAGTTCAAGGTTTTCAAACAAAGATGGAATTAGGAAAGTTAAGTAAAGAGGTAGTTGATGAAAAGGTAGAAGATGCTATGCAACTTGGAAACAGCATGTCTAAAACTTTACAAGATTTTCAAGATTTCTTTAATCCAAATAGAGCAAAAGAGAGATTTTGTTTAAAGCAATGCATAGAGTACTCATTTGATTTATCAAAATATATACTAGATAAAGAGAAGATAGAATTTAGTTTAGATATTAATGAGGATATTTTTATATATGGTTTTTACAATGAGTTTTCTCAGGTTTTTTTAAATATAATATCAAACGCTCAAGACGCACTAAGTTCACAGAGTGATAAAAAGCTCATAGAAGTAGTGGCGACTTCATCTAAAAATAAGATTAGAATTAATATAGTTGATAATGGGAGCGGAATAGAGGAAGATATTTTACCTCATATTTTTGAGCCTTACTATACAACTAAGTACAAAAGTGCTGGAACAGGAATAGGACTATACATGTCACAACAGATTATACAAAAACATATGCACGGTACTATCAGTTGTAAAAATATCAACTATAAAATGCACAATCAAGACTTTGAACATTGTACTTTGTTTACGATAACTATACCTATAAATAATACTCATGAGGATACATAAATGGTAGAAAGAAACTTAAACATAATAAATGAATTTAATATACTCTATCTTGAAGATGATGATTCTTTGTTAAAACAAACAAGAGATATGCTTAGTGATTTTGTTCAAAATGTTTTCGCAGTAAAATCATCACAAGAAGCGATGATAATTTTAAAATCTAAAAAAGTAGATATTATAATTTCAGATATATTACTTGAAAATGAAAATGGCATAGACTTTTTAAAAGCTTTAAAAGATGAAGGTATAAAAGTACCTACTATTTTAACAACAGCACATACAGATACAAAGTATCTTCTAGACGCTATAAAGTTGAAAGTTGAAAACTACATCATAAAGCCGATTAATTTAAAAGAGTTACTAAATACTATTCATGATATTGTATTACCACTCATTCAAGAAAAAGAGATAAGTAAAAATTCAAATATAATAAAAACAATTTCAGCAATAACTGATTCTAAACAAGTAGAAGTGATTAGATATATACTAGATAGATTAAACGATAAAAACGAGTTAGTAGCCTCTTATACAGATATAATGCAAGAAGTTTCTATTTCAAAACCAACTCTTATAAAACTGTTTAAAGAGCTTTCAGAAAAAAAGATTTTAGTAAAATCAGCACATAAAACATATAAATTTAATGAGAAAGAATTGGATAAGATTTAAGTGATACAATAAAAGTATAAAAACATAAGGAGATATAAATGTTTGTAAAACTAAATGAGAGAGTTTCTTTAAACCTAACTAAAATTACAAGAACAAAAATAGACCATGTAGAAGATGGGATTAGAGTTAGATTTTATGAAGGTCAAATCCAAGTTGCCAAATCTCAAAGATTTGAAAAAGTAAAAGATGCACAAAAATGGCTTGATAAATTGTTTAAGCAATTAGCTAAGTAAAATAAAAATAGGGGAATCTAACGGTTGAACTGAGTTAATTTGTTATGTGTTTAAAATCTACAACGGCTATAATGAGTTTTCTCTAAGTTGAGGATAAACAAAGTTTTTTATCTTAGAATATAATTTTTTATCTATCTTTTTTTTAACTTTTTCAAAAGTTTTAGTTTCAGCAATTTGATACCTAAACAATTGTATAGTCGCCTTTTTTGAAATCTTCTAATCCATTCATTAGATTTTCAACAAGCTCTTTATCTTCTAAAATTTCAGTCATTTCATCTTTTTCTACAAATTGCGATGAAGTTAAGTACTGCATTGTTGCAAACTCTATGAAATTTGAAAGATTTCTTCTTTGACCTTGGGCTGCGAGCTTAATCATATCATAGACAGAATCGTCAATTCTCATTGTAACTGTTTTTATAATATATTCCTTTTGTCAAAAATTTTAATTAATTGATGTAATATTTTGTGTATAAACATTCCATCTCGGGAGAGACTGTGAAATAACTACTATTTCCAGTCTCATTCATATAAACACATCCAATCAAGCAATTTAAAATCAATTTTTCAGTATAATAACACCAAACAAAGCCCTGTATTTAGGCTTTTAAGGCAACTAATGAGTGAACTATATAAACAAGGTTTAAATAGAAATCAGCAATTATTATTTCCACCAAGTATTGATGATTATGTAGATGAAGATAACAATGTAAGAGCAATAGATTCTTATGTAGAATTATTAGACTTAACTAAACTGCAGTTTTCAAATACAAGAAAAAGTGATAGAGCAGATGGACAGAAAGCATATAGTCCTAAAATGCTTCTAAAAATATATATCTATGGCTACCTCAATAAGATAAGAAGTTCAAGAGCATTAGAAAAAGAGTGTAAAAGAAACCTAGAACTAATATGGCTAGCACAAGACTTAAAACCAACATATAGGACTATATCAGAGTTTAGAGCAAGGAATCCAAAAGCACTAAAACAAGTATTTAAAGAGTTTGTAGTTTTATGTAAAAATATAGATTTAATAGGGGATGGATTAAAAGCTGTTGATGGAGCATTTTTAAGAGCGAATGCCTCTAAAAATCAACTAATATTGAAAAAGACACTGGATAAAGATTTAACTAAAATTGAAACTGAAATAGAAGAGTATCTCAAATCACTAGAGTATGCAGATAAAGAGAAACAACCATCAAGTATCATTAATAAACTACCAAAAGATTTAAGAAAACTAAAATATCAACAAGAAGAGTTATCTAAAAACTTAAAACTTTTAGAAGAGATGGGTAAAACTCAATATAATAAAACAGATTCAGATGCTTCTCTTATGAAAAAACCTGCACATAACCTTATGGCATATAATTCACAGATAGTTGTAGATGATTCATTTAAATTCATAGTAGCTACTGATATTTCAACAGTAGGTAGCGATAGAGCACAACTGCATAAGATGGCGAAAGAGACCAAAGAAAATCTAGGAGTAGATAAACTAAAGATAGTAGCTGATACAGGATATTATAGTGCTAAAGAATTTAAAAAATGTAGTGAAGATAATATTAATGCTATTGTTCCTTTAGCAAATATGAGACAAGTTCAAAAAGACAAAGGTAAATTTACAAGAGATGAATTTATTTACAATGATAACAATGATTGCTATATATGTCCTAATAATTATCAACTAAAAAAAAGAATTGCACCACAAATAAAGAATGATAAAGTTAATTTCATTTATACAGGTACAAGTGCAATATGTAAAGCTTGTCCTCTCAAAGATAAATGTATACCTACAAAAGCACCATATAAACAAATATATAGATGGGAACATGAGTATATAACAGAAGCACATAATAAAAAGATGCAAACTGAAGAATCTAAAGTAATAGTCAAAAAAAGAGGTTCAATAGTTGAACATCCATTTGGAACAATTAAAAGAACTTTAGGTTGGGATCATTATCTTGTTCGTGGCAAAGAAAAAGTATCAGGTGAAAATGCACTTATCATGTTTAGCTATAACTTTAAAAGACTTTTAAATTTGATAGGTATAAATCTATTTCAAAAACTGATGATAGCTTTAAAAGATAGAGATATAAGTTCCATAAAAGAAGAAATAGCTCAATATATAGCTAACTCTTTATTATATGTAGTTTGTTTTTTTAGAATTTACTTTATGCTTAAATTTAAAAGTAGAAAAGCTGTAATTTTAAGATAAAAAATCATCCCATTGGAGACCGTAAAATAAACTGTTGTTATTTCACAGTCTCGGGAGAGATGGAACGAGATAGTAATCATTCTTCGTGAATAATGCCAACTATTGTATGTCTTGCAAGTGGGTCAACATTTTCATCTTTCCAGTCCCATCTATCAGGCATACTGCTTTTGTAATTAGTTAATAGTTTGTCTTCATCTTTTGTTATCTTTACTTTTTTAGGTCTATTTTTATAAAAGGGCATGTTTGTCATGCAAGCAAGGTCTTTCATTATTAAATACATTTTGTATAAAATAACCTTAAATATCATTTGTGTATTAAGAAAATATTTTTTAAATACAACTTAAAAAGTAAAATATTTTTTACTATGTTAATGATACTTTAATTTTAAAATCAGTAAAATACAAAACATTACCTATGGATTGGGTGTACATAAATGTGATTCTTTTACTGCACTTTTACACTCCCCCCATATAATAAAATCATTTAAGGCTAATATATGAATAACGAAGCTAAGTTAACAAAGTTCGTTCAAGCAGCTGGTTGAGCAGCAAAGATGGGTCCGGGAGATCTAAAACATACAATTTGCTCACTTGTTCCAGATGACGAAAACTTGCTTGTAGGATTTGAAAATTCTGAAGATGCTTCAGTTTATAAAATAAATGAAAATGAAGCTTTAGTTCAAACAGTTGACTTTATTACACCTGTTGTTGATGACCCTTTTATATATGGGAAGATTGCTGCTGCAAACTCACTTTCAGATATATTTGCGATGGGAGCAGAGGTGAGAACTGCTTTAAATATCGTGGGGTTTGACAAGATAAATCATAACTATGAAGTTTTAAGTGAGATACTTAAAGGTGGAAATGAAAAGATAAAAGAGTGTGGTGGTATTTTAGTTGGTGGTCATACTATCGAAACACCTGAAATGTACTATGGCTTAAGCGTTACAGGAATGATACATCCAAGTAAGGTTTTAAGAAACAATACTCCAAAGATTGGGCATGTTTTAGTCTTAACTAAGCCCATTGGTATGGGTATTTTAACGACAGCGATTAAAAGAGATATGTTAAGTGAACAAACAATGCTAGAAACTATTAAAATCTTAGAAACTCTTAACTATCTTCCATCTAAGTTATTAGCTGAGTATGAAGTAAGTGCTTGTACTGATGTAACAGGTTTTGGTCTTTTAGGTCATGCACTAGAATCAACAAACGAGAGCGTAACACTATCCATAGATGCTAGTAGTGTTCCTGTAATGGTAGATGCATTTGAGTTAGCGGACAAAGATGTAGTTCCAGGTGGAAGTAAAAGAAATATGAAGTACTTAGAAGACAAGGTTACTTATGTCGGAGAGGCTTCAAAATATAAACTTATGTTTTGTGATGCACAAACATCGGGAGGACTTTTGATTTCTATGAAAGAAAGTGATGCCAAAGAGTATATAAAAAGAGTAGAAAATTTTACTTATGGTTATGCGTGTATTATAGGAAATATTATTCCTCGTGAAGATAGACCGTTAATAGTGTATTAGAGTTTGGCGAGAAGGCGAAGGAATCGAACCTCCCGAGGGTTTGTCAGCAAAACCTCCAGTCAGGGTTGAAACCTGTGGTGCCCACCAGGGTCACATGCCCCCAAATCTTGTACAACGAAAGTTTACAATAGAGTATATAAAAAACATCTAAAAGGGTAAAAATGTTTTTACTAAAATCAATTCCTAAAGTTGATAAGTTTGTTTTACATGAAGATTTTAAAGAATATTCAACTGCGTTAATAACAAGTTTAACGAAAGAAGTTTTACAAAATTTAAGAGAAAATATTTTAAATGAAAATATAACAGAGTTTAAAAAAGAAGATTTAATCTTAGAAGTTTTACAAAAATATAAAAAGATAACAACACCATCTTTAAAAAAACTTATCAATGCAACGGGTGTTATAGTTCATACAAATTTAGGTAGAAGTCTGATAGATGAGAAGGTGTTTGAGAAAATCAAAACTCTGGCTTCTAGTTACAACAACTTAGAATATGATTTAGACAAAGGTAAAAGAGGGGAGAGATACTCTCATATTTCAGATGTAATATGTAGAGTTCTTGGTTGTGAAGATGTTTTAATAGTGAACAATAATGCAAGTGCTGTTTTTTTGATACTTAATACTTTTGCTAAAAGAAAAGAAGTAATAGTAAGTCGTGGAGAACTTGTAGAAATTGGTGGAAGTTTTAGAATCCCTGATGTTATGAGAGATAGTGGTGCTAAACTTGTTGAAGTTGGTGCTACAAATAAAACACATCTACACGATTATGAAGATGCCATAACTCAAAAAACATCAATGCTTATGAAAGTACATAAATCAAACTATTCCATAGAAGGGTTTAGTAGTGAAGTAAAGTTTAAAGAGTTAGTTGAGTTAGCATCTAGGCATGATGTAATTGACTACTATGACATGGGAAGTGGACATCTGTTTGACTTGCCTTACGGTCTAGATGCTTATGAACCATCAGTTTTGGAGTATATGAAACTAAACCCATCTTTACTTAGTTTTTCAGGAGATAAGCTTTTAGGTAGTGTTCAAGCAGGAATCATCGTTGGAAAAAAAGAGTATATATCAAAGTTAAAGAAAAATCAGTTACTAAGAATGTTAAGAGTTGATAAGATTACTTTAGCAATTTTAGAAGAAAATATAACTTCGGTTTTACTTGGTAAGTTAGAAGATATTCCAACACTTAAAATGCTTTTTAGTAGCGTTGATGAGTTAAAACAAAATGCCAAAAAATTCCAAAATGGAATCTCTGATATAGCAGAGTGTCAAATCATTGAAACTAAAACTGTTATAGGTGGTGGAACTACGCCAAACAGAACTATACCAACCATCGCTTTGAGTATAAAAGTTAAAAATTTTAAACCAAATAAGATGGAAAAATTATTTAGAGCCAAAAGAATTATAGGTCGCATAGAAAATGAAAGATTTTTAATAGATTTTAGAGCAATACAAGAAAAAGAAATTCAAGAGCTTATAAATGCAACAAAAGAGATAGTAAATGACTAACTTTATCATAGGTACTTGTGGTCATATAGACCATGGAAAAACAGCACTCATTAAAGCTTTGAATGGTTTTGAAGGTGATAGTACAAAAGAAGAACAAGAGCGTGGTATAACCATAGACCTTAGTTTCTCAAACATAAAAAAAGATGATAAAAACATAGCTTTCATTGATGTCCCTGGGCATGAAAAACTTGTAAAAAACATGATAGCTGGAGCATTTTCTTTTGACTGTGTTCTTATAGTCGTTAGTGCGGTTGAAGGTATCAAACCACAAACCATAGAGCATCTAGACATTTTAAATCTCTTAGGTGTTAAAAATGCAGTATTAGTGATTAGCAAAAAAGACTTAGTGAGTGAAGATGAGTTAAAAACAAAACTCAGAGATATACAACTGTTTATATCTGCTTATGATTTTGATGTTAAGTTTTGCATGGGTGTTTCTATTTATGATGAGAAAAGCATTGAAGATTTAAAAGAGAAATTATTTTGTCTAGATGCTAGTTCAAGAGTAGAAGAAAATTTCTTTAGATGCTATGTTGATAGAGCTTTTAGTATTAAAGGGGCTGGAACTGTTGTAACTGGAACTGTTTTAGGTCAAGCTTTACATAATAATGACAAAGTTTTTATCTGTGATATGAAAAAAGAGAGTAAGGTTAAAAATATTCAAGTACACGACATAGATGTAGATGTAGCAAATATTTCAAATAGAGTTGCAATAAACTTAGCGAACATAGATGCTAAGAGCATAAAAAGAGGTTTTCTCCTTAGTAAAAAAGGATATATTAGAGGGTTTCATTCGGTTGATATATCTTTTAAAACACTCAGTAAAAAGTATTTACATCACAACAGAAACTACTCTATATATATAGGTTCAAAAAAGATTGATGCAAAAATTTTACTTTTTAATTCTGAATCATCTCTGACGCAAGGTTTTGCAACTATAAAAAGTAATGAAGATATATTTAGCATCTATAATGAAAAAATAATTATCAGAGATAGCGGAGTAAGTGTGGCTGGTGGAGTTATACTAAACCCTGTAAGTGAGCCTATGAAAAAAACTCAAAAATTAGACTTACTAAAGGCACTAGAAGCTAAAGATATTCAAAAAGCCTACTCCATACTTTTAAAGGCACATAAAAAAGGTTTAGGTTTAATCTCCTCTGCTCAAAGATTTTCGCTCTCTCATCAAGAGGCCTTAAATTATGCTAAAAAATTGGAAAGTTGTTTTGTAGATGAAAAAGAGTTAATAATCTATCCTAGTACAACACAAGAAATTATCTATCAAAATATAAAAGATATATATACAAAAAATCAATATGCACTTTTATCTAACTCATCTATAAAACTTAGATTAAAGTGGGCAAGTGAAGCTTTTATAGAAGTTGTGTTAAAAGAACTTTTAGAAGAAGAGTTTTTAGTTAAAGATGGCAACTTATATCAAAATGCAAACATAAAAGAAGATTTTAAAAGTTCACTAGAAGGTGTTGTTTTAAAACGCTTAGAAGAAGAGGGCTTTGCTCCTACTGCTCCGTATAATATCTATGATGAGTTAGATTTAGATAGAAAAATGGGTGATACAATACTAAAATCATTAACTTCAAAAAAACAAATCATAAGACTTCAACACAATTTGTTTATCCATGCAAGCTCTTTAAGTAAGCTTGTCTTTGATATGAAAGAAATTATAAAAAAAGAGGGTTATATAGATATAGCAAATTTTAAAAAAGCACACCCTCTTAGTAGAAAGTATATCATTACTTATTTAGAGTATTTAGATAATTTTTCACAGATAAAAAAAGAGGGCAATAAAAGAGTTTTTGAGGTTATCTAGTTGTAAAAACTTACAACTAGATATATATTTATATATTAAAATGCTTCTTTAAATCAGTGTTAAACATCAACACAGGAACAACAAGAAGTGAAGCTACAACTGCTGCTATTGTTCCAAAGATTAGAGCAACTCCAAGACCGCCAAATACAGCATCTCCAGCTAAAAGCGTAGATGCTAAGATAATTGCTGCAGCTGTTAAGAAAATAGGCTTAGCACGAGTAGATGCAGCGTGAGCTATAGCTTCATCTTTTTTCATATTTTTATCTCTCATAAGTGACTTAGTAAAGTCTATAAGAAGAAGAGAGTTTCTTGAACTAATACCAATAAGAGCAATAAAGCCTATAAGTGAAGTTGCAGTTAGGAAAAAAGTATCTGGCGTAAATACATCCATAATCCAGTGACCTACAATTACTCCAATAATGGAGAGAAAAGATCCTAAAAGAATGATCCCACTAATAGCATAACTTTTATAGTAAATTACCATAAGTAAAAAGATTAGTATAAGTGCGGCGATAAAAGCAGCACCAAGCTCAACAAAAGTATCTAGTGTTACTTCCATCTCTCCATCCCATAATAATTTATAAACACTTTTTGTTTTTTTATCTGTAAGTTGAAGGTTGAATATTCCAATCTTTTGGATTTCATATTCATCTTTAAATGTGTCTAGTATAGTGTTTCTTGCTTCCATTAAAGGATAAACTTGAGATACCATATCTGTTTCAGCCACTACATTCGTCATTTGGTGAAGATTTTTACTCATTATAAACGGGTTAGACTTTTTAGGCACGATTGTCACAATCTCTATTAGAGGTATCATCATGCCCATTTTATTCATTAGTTTTAATGAACCTAGTTTTGCTTTTACTGAGTTAATATCTTTAGAAGTGAATTTTTTAGACTCTTGAGATAATGATAAATAGATAGGAATCTGGTCATTATAAACATCAGAGTTTTTAACAGCTATTTGCATACCTTCAAATGCAAGGTAAAGGATTTCATTTAACTGTTTTATACTTACACCAGAACGAGCAATTTTAGTGCTATTTACTTGCACTTCATAAGTATCATAAATCTCATCTTGCATGATATCAATATCTACTAAGGTAGCAGTATTTTTAAAAACATCAGATACCTTTAAAGCTAGTTTTTCTAATTCCTTTAGCATCGCTTCCATATATTTCAGCAACTATAGCAGCAAGTACAGGAGGTCCAGCAGGTGGCTCTACAAAAGAGATAATAGTATCTTCATAAATTTTTTCGCAGTTTTTTACGATAACAGGACGCATGCGTTGAACCATTAAAAATGAAGGTTCATCTCTATGATGTTTTTTTGTTAAGTTTAAAACAACCTCTGCAACATTTTCAGAGTTTTTAAAGTGAGAGCCTTTGATAAGACCAGCAAAATCAAGAGGAGAACCCATACCTAAAAATACTTCTATATCAACAACTTCATGTTCTTTTTGAACATAAGCAACTATACAGTCTGTTACTTCTTTTGTTTGTTGTATTGAACTTCCAGTAGCAAGTGTTGCATAGATATTAAAAGTGTCATTATTTTTTCCAGGTAGCATTTTTGCTAAAACCATTTTAGATGGAGCAATCATTAAAATAGAAAGTATAAAAGCAACAAGAGTTACAATTAAAACAATTTTTCTTTTAGATGCACTTTGAATAATACTTAAGATGATTTTTTCAAATTTATCAAACATTAGTGAGCTCCTTTTTTGCTAAAATCTGGACGCTTTAACATCCGTACAGCTAAGTAAGGTGTAAATATATAAGCTATAAATAAAGAAGCTATAAGAGAAACAGGAACATTTGCAGGGATAGGTTGCATAAATTGACCCATCATTTGACCAACAAATGCCATCGGTACCATTGTCATTATGATTGCTAAGGTTGCAATATTTGTTGGAGGTCCAATTTCATCAGTTGCTCTAATCATTAAATCATCTTTATTACAATGTGCAGAAGCCTCATCGTGATAATGTCTATGTATATTTTCTATAACAATAATTGCGGCATCTACTAATAGTCCAAGAGAGAGTAAAAATGCAAAAAGGGTGATTCGATTTATAGTTTGACCTGTTAAGTAGGCTACAAAAAGTGTTATCGCTAAGATGGCAGGAACTGTAAATGTCACTATAAGTGATTCTCTCCAGCCAAGAACAAGAGCAAGTAAAATAGCGATAATGACGATAGATAAAACTAAGTGATATACAAGTTCATTAACTGCTTCATTTGCTCTTTGCCCATCATTTCTTGTTATAACAAAACTTATACCATTTTCATGTAAAAATGCTTTAAAATTTTCTAGCTCATCTCTAACCGCATCTGCGATTAAAACAGCATTTGTACCTTGAAGTTTTGAAACTGTAAGGGTCACCTGGTCTTGAAGAGGAGAAAACTTGCCGTTTTCATCTTTAACACTTATTTGAACTGATTTAAAATTTTGAATGTCATAAGATTTTTCTACTTTAGCAACTTGATTGAGGTAGATTGGAGAACCCATATATTGTGCAACTATGATACTGCCAATATCTTTTTCATTCTCAATAGCATTTTTTACTCCAACCATAACGATTTTGTTGTCTTTAGTTCTGTTCTTAACTGAAGGAACACTATATGAAAGTGATTGAACTGCTTTAACGATTTGTCCCATTGAAAGGTTAAAACCGGAGAGTTTATGTAAATCTACTTCTATATTAAACTGAGTTTTATTTCCACCTTTGATTTCTGTTACAGCAACATTATTTAAACCATTTAAATGATGTTGTACTTTTTTTACTTTGTCATAAAGTTCAGTTTTGCTCATATTTGGATTATTTGAGAAAAATGCAACAGAAACAATAGGAATATCAATATCTATATCCAAAGGTTTTACAATAGGATTCATAGCACCTTTGGGAAAAATATCATAATTTTGCATAATTTTATCATATACTTTTAGGTTTGAATCTTCTTTAGCTTCACCTATAAAAAAGGCAGCATTTACGATTCCTACATTATCCATTGCAGTTCCATAAATATGTTCAACACCTTTTATCTCTTTCATTTTTCTCTCAAGAGGTTTAACTATAACTCTTTGTATCTCAGCAGCACTTGCTCCTGGAAGAGCAACGATTACCGTTGAGCCACTAACTACCATTTGTGGATTTTCTTCACGAGGCATAATCATAAGTGAGAGATAACCGATAGCTAGTAAAAAGATACCAAGTACAACAGTTAAAGGATTTCTTAAAAATGCTTTGGCTAATTTACCTGCCGAGTCAGTTGGTATATAAGGTTTTATATCTTTATTCATATTTTCGCCTTAGTTTATATCTATTGTTGCATACATACCAGGATAGACTGATTTGTTATTTGTTTTAAAAGATATTTTTATTTTGAAAGTGTGTGTCATTGGGTTTGAACTAGGTATAATGGCACTTACTTTACCGATGCTTTTTAAGTTTAATGAAGGAATTTTTACAATAACTTTTGTTCCATGTTTTATACGATTTAAATTACTCTCAGCTATTTCAGCACTTATTTTTAAATCACTTAAATCAGAAAGAATGATAGCTGGCATTCCTGGCATTGCCATCTCTCCAACTTTGATATTTTTAGCAACTACAACGCCATCATTTGGAGCTTTTACATTTAAGTATCTGTACTGGTTAAGAACTTCTTGAAGTCTTGCCTTAGCGATTGAAATCATATCTTGAAGATTTAAAGAAGCAAGTTCTAGGTTTTCAACTTCATATTTAGAAACCATATCTTTTGCAAGTAGTCTTTTGTATCTATCTAGGTTTAGTTTTATATTTGTGTATTGATTTTGATACATTTGAAGGCTCAGTTCTGATTGTCTTTTTGCAGAATCTATCTCTCTCGAATCGATACTATAAAGGATTTGATTTTTACTTACTTTTTCACCCTCGCTAACATTTACCTGTGTAACAAAACCCATAAAACGACTTGTAATCATCTTCTGGTTATCTGAAATTACACTTCCTGAGAGAGTGATAGTTTCAGCTAGTAGTGAAGCTCCAAGTGCGATTAATATTAAGACTTTTTTTATCATTTATTTTCTCCGTTTGCTAGTTTTTCAAGAGCAAATATTCGCTCATTTCTTTTGTTTTGTACCATCTGTAGTTCTAGTATTTTTTGAATTTGTTGCGATTGTTTTATGATTACATCACTCATAGAAGATAATTTTTCTCTATATCTACCTTCATAGTTTTTATAAATAGTATCTGCTAGTTTTAACTCTTTTTCTAAAGAACTTATTTGAGAGTTATAAGTTTTAATCTCTGTTCTTATTTTAGATATTTTAAGAGCGATGCCTTTTTTTGCCAGAAGAACTTGAGTTTTTGTTTTCATTTGCTCTATTCTTGATTTCTCTACTTTAGCACCGTCGATGCCACCGTTAAAGATATTCCAAGTTAGTCTTGCTCCAACAGTGTAGGCTTTGTGATCGTTTGCATTTCCTAAAAAACTATCATCAGCAGTAGAAACTTCTCCAAATGCTCCTATCATAGGATAATAAGATGATTTTGAAACATCAAGCATACTTTTTCGAACTTCTAAACCTGTTGTTGCTTTTTGTATATCAAGGTTGTTACTTAAAACTTCTTCATCACTAAAAGTTGGCATAACAACATCAGTATCTGGAGTTGAGATACTTGTTACTTTTTCATTTAGTAAAAAACTTATATAGTGATAAAGTAGTTTTTGATTTGACTCCATTTGAAGAACTAATCTTTTAACATTTCCTTTTTTAGCTTGAACTTCTAAAAGGTCAACTTTTTTAGCATAACCAACTTCTATCATCTGTTGTGTCATATCTTCTAGCGTAGCGATATTTGTAAGTATTGTATTTAAGTGTTTAGTAGAGGCACGAAGAAGAGCCATATCATAAAAGCTTTTTCTCATCTGATATGTTTTTTCATTTATAACTTGAGTTTTTTCAAGTTTTTTCATTTTTGTCATAGAATCCATAATGTCAACATAGCTAGATATTTGAAATCCTGTAAAAAGAGGAACTTCATACTTAAGTTTACTTTGAAAAAAGTTTCTAGCATCTGGATAGTTTAAATCTTGTGGTGGAGTATCGTTTGAAATCTTACCAAAGTCAGCAAAACCAAAGTCATTAAATGTTGCTTCTCTTGAAGTTAGTTTAAAACCAAAAACATTTCCAGCGTCATCAGAGTTTGCAAACTCTTGAATAAAATCTAGTTTACCCCAGTGCGCACCACTCACACTATCAGCTTGAGCTTTTGCAGCATCTACATCTAAAGAAGCTGTCTTTATTTCTAGATTTTTTGATTTTAGAATTTCTAGTGCTTCATCTAATGTAAGAGATTTTGAATAAATTGCATTAGAAGCATTTAGCACTAAAGCAGAAAAAAGAAGTATGCTAACTAGTCTTTTCATTAATTCTCCTTTGTTTTTTTATTTATATTTAAATTAAGTTGAGATTATACCTTTTATCACATTAAAATCACATTATAATATTTTAGATATAATTATTTGTATGAAACTAGTTATTATACTATTAATTTTTTTTATATATCTAGATGCAAGTCAACATCAAAATAGTTTGTCAAAAGAAACATCTCCATATTTCTTTATAGTGCAAGTGACGCTGACATAAATCACAATGAGGGAAAATATTTGGTTTGCACTCTTAGAAGTTGTTTCGCATCTACATCAAACTTTTATGAAATAAAAGATAAAATACAGGCATACAATATAAAGGTGCACAAATAGATATGCAAATGATGGTGGACTCTCTTAGACAAAAAGGGAAAATTTATAAAAAAATGCAAGAGGTTAGCCCTAAAGAGTTGGCTATTCGTAATAAAATAAAAATATATAAAGCAACAGATACAAGAGGTTATTTTTGGGCGATTTTTGCAATAAGTCAAAAGAGCAGACTTCTTATGAAAGATGTTCATAAGTTTGAAGAAATTTTTGCAAAACTTGTTGTTTATTTTGGGCATGACTTTAAACATAAACTTATCTTTATAGATGCACCACTTTGTTCTAAAGCAAAAGAAGCTTTTAAAACACAAGGCTGGAAAATTCAGTAATGTTTCTTTGTGATATAGGAAATACTTCATATCATTTTTTAAGAGATGAAAAAGATTTTAAAGAAGATGTCAGCTCATTTGACCCAGCACTAATAAAAGAAAAAATTTACTATATTTGTGTAAATAAAAAAATCAAATATATTTTAAAAGACTTAGAAAACTGGATAGACCTCTCAAAAAAAATAGATATGAGCAAATATTATGAAACAATGGGCATAGACAGGATAGTAGCATCTAGGGCTGTGACAGATGGAGTTATCGTAGATGCAGGTAGTGCAATAACTGTTGATGTAGTTAAAAATGGCAAGTTTATTGGTGGTTTTATCTATCCTGGACAAAGAGCGATGAGTAAAACTTATAAAGATATATCTCCTGCTCTGGATTATGAGTTTAACTTTGATATAGACTTAAATACTTTACCAAAAAATTCCATAGATGCTATAAGTTATGGTTTTTTAAAAACACTACACAATGAAGTTATATCTTACAATATGCCAATAGTCTTAACAGGCGGAGATGCAAAAGAATTTCAAAAGATTTTTATAGATGCTAGAGTGGATGAAAACTTGATTTTTTGTGGGATGAAAAATATTATCACTTTGTTTGAGAAGAAACTAGCTTTGTAAGTAAGCTAAAAAGAGTAGTTTTTTCTTCTTGGTTTAGAGCAGATGTTAAACTTTCATTAATTGCTTTTGCAAAGGGTAATAGTTCATTTAAAAGTTTTTCTCCACTATTTGTAAGTGATACTAGGCGTTTTCTTTTATCTTTTTTATCGACTACTCTTTTTATACAACCTTTTTCTTCAAGCCTATTCATTAATCTTGCAGTAGCAGGTTCATCACCATTCGTTTGATTTGCAATATCTTTTTGGGTTAAGTTCTTTTTCTTAAATATTATTAGTAGTATTCCAAATTGATGAACTGTTACCTTTTTGTCTTTTAGTGCAGCGTCTAGTTTTTGTTTCATCTCAAGGCTTAAAACATTTATGAGATATCCAAGTGAGTCATTTAAATTATAATTTTTTGCTTCCATAGAGGAATTTTAACATATATTAAATTTACTTGTCCTTAACAAGTATTTAAGTTTAAATTATATATACTTGTAAATGACAACTAATTGGAGCTACTAGTTCTAAATAAAAAGGATTTAAAATGTTAAAAAAAATAACATTTGTTATATTAAGTAGCATGCTACTTTTGGCGGGAGAATTTAGTTTAGATACATCAAAATCACAGGTGTATTATGAAGCAAAAAAAGATCAGTTCTTTAGTACTTATACTATACTTGGAACAAATAAAGGTCTTAAAGGAACTTTGGAAAAAGCAGATTATGGGTATAAAGGTGAACTTAGTATAGATGTTCTCTCATTTGATAGTGATGATGAAAGAAGAGACAAAAATGTAGAAGAGTATTTGAATGCTAAAAAGCATAAGTTAATGACTTTCATCTATGAAATTAACAACAATCAAGCAATGGGGACTATGACCATTAATGGTGTAAGTAAGGAGATGGTTTTTCCTGTAAATATAAAAGAGGATGATAGTAGCTTAGCAATTGATGGAAATATTACTATTAAATATACAGATTTTAATGTAGAAACTCCATCAAACTTTATATTGAGTGCACATGAAGATTTAACCATTGGTGCAAAACTATATTTTAGTAAATAAGGAAATAAAATGAAATCATTTATGAACTTTTTACAAGAAATAGGTAGCATTATGTATGTTGGGGGAATTCTCTCCCACATAATTATAGGGGCAAATTTCGGTCATTTAGACCCACAAACTGCATATACAGTTGCGATGTATAAGGAGATTAGTGCATATATATTAATATTGCCAGGCTTAGGTTTAAAAATATTTTCAGATATATACTTGTACTACAGCTATGATGTAAAACCCAATTATATGAAAGTAAAGTTTGTGTTGATTACATTTTTAAGTATAAATGCTTTTTTCTTTTTAGTACCAATGATGCCAGAACTTGTTACTTTAGCTAAAGAGTCGGTAGAAGCTGGAGAGTTTACACAAACATTTTTAGATAGGTCACATACAGAAGGTTTGATAGGTATGTCAAATGCTATACCATTAGTCTTAGAGATAATATTGACTTCATTTAAACCAAAAATATTTGGAAAATAAAGAATTTAGGAATTGCTTACTTTTTAATCTTTTTAAAAGTCATATTAAAAGGTGGGGTGTGGCAACTTCCTATAAACTTTAAAATAACACCATCTTTATATTTATTTTTTGGCTCTGTAAAAATAACAGAGATGGCGGACTCTTTAGGTTTTCTTTTTGAAAGTACATCTTTAAAAACCCAAACTTCATAATAAACATTATCTTCATGGGAAACTAAACGAGTTTCAAGTAAGTCTTTTTCATTAAAATTACAATGTTTTTTAAATACATTTAAAATGTACTTATAGTTTCCTTTTTCAAAAGCGATACTTTTACCTTTTTTCCCTGCCCATATATTGCTGTAATAGTCAGCTTTTTCAGTGGATTTAACTTTGTTATATCTAGTAGGATGCATTGACATCTCTAAGTTTTTGTTCTGTTGTGTAGCTTGGTCTTGCACCATTGTAGAACATCCACTAAAAAATATGAAAGTTATAAATGTTGTGATAAGTAAAGTAAAAGATTCTTTTTTCATAGAATAGATTATACCTTATCATAAAACTTTGAGCAATATTTAGGTAAAATACTAAAAATATAAATATATATAAGGTCGTTATAAATGCTTACAGTAGCACTTCCAAAAGGTCGTATAGCCAAAGAAACTTTAGAAATTTTTGAAACTATTTTTGGTGATAGTTTTAAATTTGATGACAGAAAGCTTATCTTAGATACTCCAGAGTTTCGTTTTTTACTTGTTAGAAATCAAGATGTAGCGACTTATGTTTTTCATCAAGCTGCTGATATTGGTGTAGTTGGGCTTGATACTTTAGAAGAACAAGGCTTAGATGTTATTCGTCTTCTTGATTTAAAGCGTGGGATTTGTAAAGTTTCTATTGGTATGAAAAAGGGTGAAAAACTTGACCTGAATAAGCCAGATATAAAAGTTGCTTCAAAGATGGTAAACATTACTAAACGCTACTTTGAAGATAGAGCAGTTTCTGTTGATATTATTAAACTTTATGGTTCTATTGAACTTGCTCCTATTATTGGTCTTGCTGATATGATAGTTGATGTTGTTGAAACAGGTGCAACTATGAAGCAAAATGGTTTAGAAGTAGTTGAGGATATTATGACTTCTTCAACATATTTGATTGCAAATAAAAATAGTTACATCGCTAAAAAAGATGAAGTTTTAGATATTTATGAAAAAATAAACGAAGTTATTAAAGCAGAAAATGACTAACTTAGACCTCTATGCAAAAGCTGAGCATCTACTAGGTATAGAAGAGGCAACAGAAGCACTATATGACCTTTATCGCTCAGAACTTGATGAGTATAAAGTTAAGACTCTTTTAGATGTTGGCTGTGGTCGTGGTGGTTTTATGAAACGAATGATTAGCGATGGAGTTGAGTGCAAAGGTATTGACTTAAGTTTGGTTATGGTTGATGAGTGTAAAGCACAAGGCTTAGATGCTAAGTGTATAGATGCTAAAGATGCAAGTGGAAAATATGATGCTATTGTTTGTATATTTGATGTGTTAAACTTTATGAACAAAAATTCTTTACTAGAGTTCTTAGATGCTATTTCAAATAGACTAAATGATGATGGAGTTTTTATAGCTGATATAAATACTTTGTATGGTTTTAGTGATGTTGCAGAAGGAACTATGAGTAGTGAAAATGAGAGTGAATTTTTAGTTGTAGATGCCAAGTTTACAAATGATGAACTTCACACAAAATTTACCCTATTTGAGAAGAATGATTTTGAATATAAAAAGTATCAAGATACTATTGTTCAGTATTTCCATAAAATAAAAACTTTTCAAAAACTTGCATCTTTAAAACTAATAGATAAGCAAATATTTTCTCTTTATGATACTGAGGATAAGACACTTCTTATTTTTAAAAAGAAATAATAATAGATAAAAAGGAACTTGTTATGAATGGCAATATAGTCGTAACCTATAAAATACTGTGTGATTCAGATTTGAACATGAATGTTACACTTCAAAAACTACTTTTGAATGAGAAAGTATCTAAAGCAATTAAAAGTGAATTTGCAAAAGGTCTTAGAAATATTGAACTAAATACAGATGCTAAAGAAGCATCCCTTAGAGTAGAAACTACTAAAGAGTTATATACTTTTGAAGTATTTAAAGATGATTTCGCAGATATACTTGTTTTAGCTGAGGAAGATGCAACTTCAAGAAAGTTATTTAAAAAAGATTGTAGTCGTGTGGAATTAGTTGATATTGAGACTCTAATTTAAAGAAAGAATTTCATCAAGAAATATTAAAACATATAATTAAGCCTTAATCCATATACTAAACTAGATTGCTCATCATTTGAGAGTGATAGTACACCACCAGCTGGGTCAGTTGGGCCAGAACCATAGCTTACTTGAGTGACATTGGAAAGATAGTTATAGTCTGCATATATAGATACATAAGTCTGCTTAGCAAACTTATAGCCTAGCTGTATATCTAAATCAACCCCTTTCGAATTTTGTGTATCACTCAATTTTCTATTAACAGAAGTAGAAAATGGAAAAGAGTAGCGTGTGTATGCCCCTGTGTATGTTGCAAATTTACGATATTGAGAAATTGCAAAATCCATATTTAGTAACCATTTATTTTTAAATTTAAGATTATAATTTATACCAAGTTTAGCTCCAAACAAGTTTTCAGATATTTTATCTTTTAAGTGAACAGTTATACTTCCACCTATGATATTACCCTTAATATCAGTATCTTGATTGTTTGATCTATATGATGGCCCCGTAAATATACTCAATGAAGCATCATCTCCTAGTGCATACTCAAAAGATAATAATATGTCAGCACCCCAATGTCTAAGTTTTTGCTCAATATTAGTGTTTAATGTATTTCCTGTATTTGTCCTAAAACCATTTGAGTTATCAAGCTCTACCCATCCATATTTTTTTCCTACTCCATTGTCCTTAAAATTTTTAGTATTTGATGCTTGGGCAGTTATATGCCATACTTTAGAATAAATTTTTATGCTATTGGCACCTGCAAAAGTAATAGGAAGATGAGTTCCAAAGGTAATAGCTACAGAGTTTCCTTTTGCATTATTAGAATCAGTATCTAAGTTTTTTTTTCTTTTAAATGGTAGATTCTCTCCACGGAGAGCAAAAAAATGATTTTTTGCAAATGCTATATTTGCTAAGCCTAATTCTAAAGAAGCATAAAATTTTGAATTTTCTTGGGCAGATAATAGAGTTGAGATTAGAGTAATAATAAAAATAATTCTTTTGATATTCATTTGTTTATCCTTATACTTATTATAAGATAATACAAAATAGTGTCTTAATGGTTTATTAATTTAATATTAAGCACTCTTTTTAAAACGACGAAATAATTTATTTTTAATTTTTAAGATACCTAGTCTGAGTCCGCTATACCTCATGATTTTTGCTAAATGTTTCCACTCTGCTTTGTCATAACATGGTTTTGGACATTTTCTACAGCTTGGTTTGTCATCGTGAATGCATTCTTGAAGTTTAACATATGAGTAATTAAGAGTTTTTTTACACTTTTTACACAAGAGATAATCTATCTTTTTGTTTAGATTTTTATCATTGTAGTTGAGTTGGATAGAGTTTTTACTTTTTTTAGTTTTAATATGCTCACTTTCGCAGTAGAGTTGAATAAACTTTAAAACAGTTTTACAGTCATGTATGAATTTTTCTTCTGTCATTTGAGAAAGTGTATCTAAAATGTCTGTTACAAATCTTGATGTATATGGATTAAATTATGACTATAAGCTTGAACATACTTTTTATTATTGGAGTTTTTTTTCATCAAAAACAATAGCTTTATATATAAAAAGCTCTGCATCTTTGTAGCCATTAAAACCAATACCTACTTTTTCTTCTGAACAGTTACCTACAAACTCTTCTACATTCCACTTCATTTGTGTAGCAACATGAGGCAGAAATGTACCTGTTTTAGAGCCTTTTTTTATGTAGATGCCATGTTTACCTATGACTATCTCTTTTAGTGAAGATATTTTTTTTCTTGGTGTAAGAAACTGATATCTCAATGTCAATATTTTTAAGTTCATCGGGACTGACCTTTTTAAACCTGCTGTCACTTAGTGCAGATGCAATAGTCATATCAACAATGACCTTGTAAAGTGGTTTATCAGGTTCAAATGTACCGATGCAACCTCTCAGTTTGTTGTCTTTATGTAGAGTCACAAAAGCCCCTAAAGGCTTCTTTAGTTTAGGAGATATTTTACTTTCATCAATGACTAAGCGTTTATTGTTTTTTATAGCTTGATAAAGAGATAGGTTAGCAATATTTAGTAGTTCTTGTTTTTCTTTAGAAGTGAGAAAAAACTCATTATTTTTATAAACTCTCATAGCTCCATAACCGACAACTCTTTTTTTATCTCCATATTTACTATGTGCTGAGTTTTTATAATCTAGTATCTCATACTGATAAGGTTTGTCTTGTGTCATATATAGAAGTGTTAAAAGTGAACTCCATCCACACGCTGAGGTTTGCAGTTCTTCTATTTTTGCATCTTCATTTTTAGCTAAAGCATCTATAAACTTCTGTGGGTTATTTTTTGTAAGTGAATCCAGTATGTTCTTATCTACGATATTTGCATCTTTAAAAGTAGGGTAGTGAGATAAGTCTGTGCTGATTATAAAAAGGTTCTCATCATTAAAGTAGGGCGATAAACTCTTTGCTATTGACTTAATGGTTTTAATGTTTGAAGTTGCTAAGATGATAGGGATTATGTTTATATTGTCACCATAGATAGTTTGTAAAAAAGGAAGTTGAACTTCAAGTGAATGCTCTTTTTTATGTGCATCTGAATTAAAAGTAAAGTATTTAGAATTTTTAATGAGCTTAGATGCCAGAGTCTTATTTACTCTTACATTTCCAAGTGGTGTTTGATAATCTCCAATGTTGTATGTAGATGCACCGTTAAAACTGACATAGTGACTAGAACCAATCAAAAAGATATTTTTATATTTTTTATTTAGAGTTTTGTAGCCGATAGATGCTACATTTGCCGAGAAAACATAACCAGCATGAGGGACTATGAGAGCGTTTATGCTTTTTTCATCAAATTCTTTAGCATTTTTTAGATATGTTTTTATTTCTGTTTGAAGTTCATTTTTGTTATCTGAATAAAATGACCCAGCTACTACAGCAGGTCGCAGTGCATAGAGATTTCCAGAAAGAAAAAAGAGCAATATTAGTAACTCTTTCATAAAAAAAAATCCTTTTTTTGATGTTAAATTATAACAAAAGAAGATAAAATTAGCTTATGAAAAAATGTAAATTATGTAATTGCGATACAACTATAATTTGTGATGTTAATACAAATAAAGATTATTATAGATGCTTAGAATGTGATTATATATTTGTGGATGAAAAGTACTACTTAGATGCTCAATCTCAAAAGAAGCATTATGATAATCATGACAACAATTTAGAATCACTTGGTTATGTAGAGATGTTTGAAAAACTTATAGAAGAGTTTATTACCCCAGATGCAAAAGATATAAATACAGCACTTGATTTTGGTTGTGGAGAGGGTGCAGTTTTACCCATACTACTGGAGCGAAACAATATAAAATGTGATAGATATGACCTGTTTTATTTTCCAGAGAAAGTATATAAAAATAAAAAATATGACCTTATATGTTCTACTGAAGTTTTAGAGCATCTAGCTAATCCGTTAGATATTATAAAAGAATTGCTTTTGCATTTAAATAAAAATGGATATTTACTTTTTATGACATACTTTCACCCAAGTGATGATGAGAAGTTTTTGAAATGGTTTTATATAAAAGACATTACACATATAGGTTTTTTTAGTAAAAAAACATTTGAATTTATAGCAGCTGAATTTAATTTGAAAATGGTGAGAGCAAATGATAAAAATACCATTATTTTTAAGATAAATTAATCAGAGTTATTTCACTACTAGCACCTAATCGCATAGGTGGACCCCAAAAACCTGTTCCTTTGTTTACATAAATTTGTAGTTCTTTGTTATGTTGATGAAGACCGCTAATATAGGGCTGAATAATTTTTACTAAAAATTTAAACGGGTAGAGTTGTCCTCCATGAGTGTGACCGCTTAAGATTAAATCCACGCTATCGTTTACTTCTTCTATATATCTAGGTTGATGCGCTAAAAGTATGGTTGGAGAATCTTTAAGATGTTTTAGTGCTTTGTTAATATCTGGTATATGGGTTTTAACTTTATAACCAAAAATATCATAAACTCCAGCAAGGTTAAAACCTTCATTTTCATTTCCTATATATACATTTTCATTTTCAAGTACTCTTATCCCTAAGGCTTTTACAACTTTTATGATTTCTGTTATATTGTGAAAATATTCATGGTTTCCAACTATGAAAAAGGTTCCATATTTTGAGTTTAGTGATTTTAATTCATCTAGGGTAGTTTGTGCATGTTTTATATTTATATCTACTAAATCACCTGTTATTACAACTAAATCAGGGTCTAGTATATTTACTCTATTAACTATATTTTTTACAAATTCTTTATCTATAAGTCCACCTATATGAATGTCACTAAGTTGAACTATCTTATATGGTTTTTTTAGATTTTTTATCTTTATATTTACTCGTTCAAGGTTTACATGTTTAGCCTCATAAATAGACCTTGCACTAAGTGAAGTTGCTACAACAAATGATGAAATATCCAAAGAGCGTTTAAAAAAATTTCTTCTTTTTTGTGAAATGGGAGAGTGGTGTAAAAATACGCAAGAAATATCATAAATAATAGCCGTACAAAAAAGTAAAAAAAGTATGCCAATAGGAAGTGAAACAAGAAAATAGAGCCAATTTGGAAAGTCTATATAGTAGCGTCCGAGCATATAAGCAACGATGCCAAAAAAGTTTACAATCAAAAAGATACGGAGGTATCGTTTGTAAGTTGGTTTGATGTCGAGCTTAGTGATAAGTCTTTTTGAAATGTACATATTTAGTAAAATAAAAACACCACAGAAGGCTGCGAAAAATAATATGGGATTCATCTAAAGAGTATAACTAAGAAAACTAAACCCTTAAGTTTAATTAGGATTTACCTTACGAAGCTATACTTTTAGTAATTCAAAAGGAGAATCATTATGATTAAATTTTTTATATCTCTGTTTTTAGTTGCCACATTGGCTAGTGCAGAAGAAATGGGGACAAAAGGTGGCTCTTGCATCTTGAGTCAAGATGGACCGGTAAGTGTAAGTTGGAAAGCTTATAAAACTCCAGCAAAGTTAGGTGTTGGTGGAACTTTTGATAGTGTAAAATATACAGCAAATGCTCCAAAAGGAAATAACTTTCGTGAAATACTTGTAGGTTCAAGCGTAGTCATTGACACAGCAAGTGTAAATTCTAAAAATAGCGGTAGAGATGTTAAGTTAGTTAAATTCTTCTTTGAAAAGATGAAGTCTAAAAATATAACAGCTAAAATAGTAAATATTAAATCAGACAAACGCATCCGTGGTAAACCAAAAACTGGTGTTATGAGTGTTGCGGTAACTATGAATGGTGTGACTAAAAATGTACCTATGAAGTATGTCTTTAATAATGGTGATTTCAATGCAATAGGTAGTATTGACCTTTTAGACTTTAGTGCCTCTAAAGCTCTTAGTTCTATCAATAAGGCCTGTTTTGATCTTCACAAAGGTAAGACTTGGAGTGATGTAACTATTGGTTTTCAAACTAATATTAAGTTTGAACTTTGCAACACTAAGTAATGTTTATATATAGCAACAAAAAGTTGCTATATATTTAGTTCATATTCGGTTTAGGTGTAGTAGCTGTTGAAGCTGGAAGCATTGGGTAAATAAGTGGAGCTTTTCTACCTTCAAGTGCTTTTAAAAACTCTTCAATAGAGTTTATCTGTTTTGTTGATAGATTTGTTCCAAGTTGGATTTTACCCATCTCTTTGATAGCCTCTTTTAAACTCCAGATTTTACCATTGTGGTAATAAGGTGCAGTTTGAGTGATGTTTCTAAGTGTTGGAACTCTAACCATACCGTTTTTATCACCTTTAAAATCACCTACATTTTGATATTTATATGTTCCTGTTACATTAAAAGCGTTCATTGCTCCACCAAGACCAATACCTGTATGACAAGATGCACAACCAACTTTTATAAAAGTTTTAAGACCAGTTTTTTGTTTAGAAGTAAGGGCATCTTTATCGCCATTTAAAAAGTCATCAAATACAGATGGAGTAACTAAAGTTCTCTCATAAAGACCGATGGTATCAGTAATCTTTTCAAAAGATATTTTTACATTTTCACCATAAGCCTTTTTAAACTCAGTTACATAAGCAGGCATTGAGTTTATAACACGCTCAACATGCTCTGTTGTAGAAGCCATCTCAGGGTGAGCTTGCATTGGACCTTGTGCTTGTTCTTCTAAATCTTTTGCACGACCATCCCAAAACTGAATATCGTTAAATACAGCATTATAAACAGTTGGAGCGTTTACATGGTGCGGGTTTGCTGTCCATTTATGACCTATAGAAGCTTCAACACCGTCATCCCCACCTTCGCCTAAATTATGACAAAAGTTACAGCTGATAATACCACTCTTAGAGAGTCTTGGGTCAAAAAATAGTTTTTTACCAAGTTCAACTTTCGCATTTGTTATTGGGTTTTTAGGGTTGTCTATGATTTTCATTAGCTCTAATGTAGAAGTAGGAATAGCTTGGAGACCAGCATTTTTAGCATCTGTTTGAAGAGATGCAGACATAAGAATGGATGAAGTAGCTATAGTAGCTATGATTATGTTTTTCATGGTTTACCTTAATAAAATTTATTAAAAGATAATATTTATCTTTTATAAACATAAGTTTAGCCATTATTATCTTAAAGGAAAATTATTATCGTTTAAACTTATTAATGTTGATTGGGAGTTATAAATGAAATAGCACTCTTAACAGCATTGATATAACTTAAAGTTTTTGCTTCGCCTTTATATGCGATGTCAAAGGCAGTTCCATGGTCAACAGATGTTCTAATGATTGGTAAGTTTAAAGATATGTTTATACTCTCATCAAAATAAAGTGCTTTTAGAGGTGCTAAACCTTGGTCATGATACATTGCTACAAAGTAGTTGTAGTTCTTTCTAAAGTGTGGAGTAAAAGCTACATCTGGAACTATTGGACCTGCAAACTGCTCAAAGCCTATTTTTTTATTTGCACTTTTTATGGCTTTAGATATTCTAAGCTCTTCATTTCCTAAGACTCCATTATCCCCAGCATGTGGGTTTAGACCAAGAACTGCTACTTTAGCATCTCCTATCGAGTTATGTAAGTCTATAAAAAATTGTTTTAGTTTTACATACTGTATAGACGCAGCTACTTCTTTAAGTGGAATATGTTCAGTAAAAAGAGCTACAAACATTTCTTCGCATCCAAGCATCATAATAGCATCTTGGTTAAAATGTTTTCGGAGTAGGTCGGTATGACCTTTGTAGTCTAGTCCTGCCATCATCCACGCTTCTTTATGAATAGGCATTGTCACAACTGCATCTGCTTTTGAATCCTCACAAAGTTCTATAGCACTCATAAAAGAGTTATAAGAATAAAGCCCAGATTCTTTTGTTGTTTTACCTATTTCTATATTAAACTCTCCATCAACTTGATGAAGTTGCATGTTTTTTGGAAATTTTAAATTTAGAAGTGTTGTAGCTTGCCTTAGCATAGAAGTGTTTATACAGTACAAAGGATTACAAAGTTTACTAACCTCTTCATGAGCTATCAAAGCTATCTCAATACCAACCCCGTTTAAATCACCTATGCTAATCGCAATATTTTGTTTACGACTCGGCATTTAGTGCCTCTCTGTACTGAACTTTTAGAAGTGCTAACCATTGGCACTTTTCACTTTGAGTTCTTGTCATCTTTTATTTTCCAATATTTTTTTAGCATTAAAATTAGTCACAACCTTTTTGCCAGTTTTTGCTTCTAGTGATTCCTTTGCTACTTTTGCAACATCTCCACCTTGCCTTGCCACTATTTTGCTTTCATTTAAATCTTTAGGATTAGTTGCTTGTGATATATCTTTCGTAGATGCTTCTGCTAACATATTTAAAATTAGTTCTGTATTTGTCATATTATCTCGTAAGTTTTCTTTTTTTAGACCTTTTAATATTTTATATTCTTTAGTTGTTTTATCTGCCCATGTTTTTGTAATAATATCAGTTAAAGTTGCAAACTCAAAGCCTTCTTTTAAACCTTTGTCTTTCCACTCATCTGTAAGTTCTTTTCTTATCTCAATACTTTTTAGTCTTTGGTTTATCCAGTTTTGTGAATATCCTAACTCTAAATATTGTTTTAATGCTCTGTCGATGCTAATTTCAGGGTCTTGCATCTCATCAAGTCTATCTTTTGCTAAAGTTGCTAACCAAAGTTTAAACGGCTCTGCTTTTGGCGATGGAATAGACTGTATAAGTCTAAAAAGTTGTTCTGTACTAGCTACATCTGTAAGCCTCATCTTTCCATCAGATGCTTTCATTTTCAAACCGTGACAATTTGTCACGGTTTCATTTCCTTCCTCTTTTAGTCTTTGTTTAAGTTTTCTCCAATAAGCTTGAGGATTTTTACTATTAGTTAAAATCTCAATCACATCAACAATAGAAATATACCATTCCTCTTTATCCTCATCCCACAAAGTTCGTACCTGTTTTTCTTCAAATATTTTTATAGCATCTTGTGATTTCATTTTTTGTGTCCTAATAGCATTTTTATGTCCCAACTGAACAGGATTATTTTATTAAACTTCTTGCATAACCATATTTTAGATTACTTCACTTCGTTCGTAATGACGGTCATTGCGAGGAAGTATGACGAAGTAATCTAAGTTATGCAAGAAGTCTATTATTTTTTTCTATTTTTCTTAAAAGCATGACATTTTGTCATATAATTTAATCAAATTAACTTATCCCACTACACCTTTAAAAGATGTAACGAGTAAAAAATTAAAGTAGTCCAAATAAAGCAGTTGCACTTGCTCCCACTAAACTAGCAACTGTATTATTCTTTAGTAATGATTTTAATATAGATTTTGCTTCATCATCATTACTCTTTGCAATATGTTCAACAAGTTGTTGCATATTAATATTTACAATTTGAGAGTTATCATTCCCAACTTGAATTTGTTCTCCATTTATTGATCCAATACTGATACTTGGATTATTGTTAGTAACTATATGAGGTTTTGCAGTAATATTTTCCACTATTAATGTAAGTTTATGAGGATGATTAGTACTCACTTCCAAAGAACCATCCTTTAGAAAAGAAGTATCAAGAACTTTTAATTGAATTTTTCTTTTTCCTGATTTTTGTATGATTATGTCACCAATACTAACATCTGGTTCTTTTGTATAAGGAATAAATAATTGTCCCTTTAACATATTCCTTTTACCTTTGTACTCTATTCCTGCAATGGTCACTATCTCTGGATAAGCTAACTTTTCAAAGTCCATCTTATACTCCTTGTATTTCTGATTATTGTAACAAAATTTAAAAGGTTCTTGTAAAAATATGACAAATTGAAATATTATTTTTAGATTTTCTCTACAATTTTTATTTCATCATCACTAAGCCCGTAAAGTTTATAGACCATGACATCTATATCTTTATCTGTTGCATTTATTTGTGATTTTAAATCTAATGCTATTTTAGCATCGTTTTCAAAGAGTGCTTTCCAATCGTTTTTAAAATTTCTCTCTTCGAGTTTATCGGCAAATTTTAGTTTTTTTGCTTTTTTGTACTCTTTTACAAAATCATCAAAAGTTAAGTCTTCAAAGTTTTGTAGCTTTTTTGGTATCTTTTCAAGTTCTAGTTCGTTGATGAAGTTTTGTTTTGCTTCTTGTAGGTTTTTATTTAATTGAAGCATTAAATCAGCTTTTTGTATAAATGGTTCTTGCTTAAAATCTTTATCTATATTTTTAATTGGAAGTCTTTTTAAATTAACTGCTTTTACCTCTGCAAATACTCTTCCCTCTTCTGGAACTAAAAATTTATAATAAAAGTCCATAAGCTTTGAATTTAATATACAAGTAAGAGTTTCATACTTTAAAATATCATTTTTAATCACGATATTATGAACATTATTTAAAGATAATAATCCTTGATAATCAACTGCTGATATTATCCTATCACTTGTTTGTCTAACCATTATTTTAGTCTGAAAAAAATTTAAACTTTGTCTTGGTTCAGCTAAAAATTTCCCATACTTTAACCAATTAGTAGATGAGGGATTAATACTAAATTTACTTATACTACCGCCTACAATATAGTTTTTATATGTTTGGTCTATTTTGTAGTCCGCATCATATATTCTATTTTTAACATTGTCCTTTGTTTGTTTTGGAGTTCCTTTATTTGTTTGATAAGGCTTTATTCCAACGGTTACATTAGCAATATTTTCTAATTCAACTGTATCTTCAATTATTTTATTTATTATTTTTAATTTATTTCCACCAAAAAGTAAATTAAAACCTAATTCATAACTATTTAACCAGTCATTTTGTGAAATAGTTTTGTTTTGCTTAGTTTCCAACTCATCTGTATTATCAAAATAATTTATTAGTATATTTTCATTTAGTATTTTATTTTTTGATAGAGTAATTATAGAAGTTTCAGCAGTTACATCTTCAAAAACTTGATACCTAAACAGTAATACATTTTCAAAACAACTATTTTCAATTAGATATTTTCGTAAATTTTTAAAATAAAACATTGTTAGCCAAGTAGATGGAACAATATAACCCAACTTTCCATTTGAATGTAAAAGTTTATAAGCTTTCTCCATAAACAAAGTATAAGTATCTAATTGATATTCAACTGTTTTAAAATTCTCATTAAAATAGTCTTTATCTGATTTTGATAATTTTGCTCCATAAGGAGGGTTTCCAATAATAATATCAAAACCAACCGAAAAATAATCTTTTTTATAATATTCCATAAATTCTTTCGGGGTTAGTATTTTAACTCCAGTTAACTGTTCCAACCTTTGCCTAGTGTCATCTTTTTTTATAAAATCTTTTGTATTGTTTGTAATAAAAAATTTAATATTATTTTTCATAGCAGATTGTAAAATATCAGTATCATTAATTGGATTTTTACGAGTTATAATATTATAAATCTTATTAGAATAGTCTATATCTTTTTCACTAGCAAAAATATCATTAGCATCCCAACTTGAAACATCCCAACGAAATAATGATCCTTTTACATCTAAAATATCTAGATATCTTAATTTTTCGTTATTATATTTATTATCTGGTATTTCAGGTATTGTTCTTGAGGATATACAGAATTTTAAATTACCATTATCTAATAATTTAAGTATTTCTTTACTCTGAGTTTTGTCATTAGTATCATATCCATGAATTATAATATTTGTATCCAACATGATTTTATGTTGCTCAAAAACTTCTGAAAACTCTTCTTCCCATACAAAAGCATTATCAACTACACTTTTATCATCTATAAGACTATTCCCGCATTTTATTTTATCCGCCAACTTAGTAAGTTCTCTACCCTTAGATGCCGTCCTCAACCACAAAGAAAGTTTAGCTATCTCAATTGCATCTTCATTTATATCTACACCATAAAGATTATTTTCTAGTATGCTTTTTTCTATCTCATAGTATGCTGTTATATCTCCCATAACTACTAAGTCTCTTTGTAAAGAGTTGTGTTCAGATATTAAAAAATCTAAGGCTTGATTTAAAAATGCCCCACTTCCACAAGCTGGGTCTAAAATTTTTAAGTTCAATAACCAACCTCTATACTCTTCTAAATTATCTTTTAGTATCTGTTCTTTTTTTGTTGGTTTTTTAGGATTTTTTGGCGAGACTAAAGTCTCACTTCCGATGCTTAGTTCTTCTCTTTTGTCATTACAGAGTTTTCCTAGAGTATTGTCTACTATATATTTTGTGATGTATTCAGGTGTATAAAATACACCATCTTTTTTTCTTTTTGATTTTTTACTATCAAATTCTACATCATTGATTGAAGCATTGATTTCTTCTAAGTCAGTCAAAGACTGCTCAAATATATGTCCTAAAATATTAACAGATATATCACTCATAAAGTCATAGTTGCTTAATGCTTGTGCTTCTAAGTCAAGTATATTATCATCTATGATTAAACTATCAAGAGTTTCATCTACTGCAAATAAACCACCATTATATTTAGGAATATTTAATCTCTCGTTCCCTTTATTTATAGCATCAAAATAGAGTTTAAAGTAATCATACATACTTCTATCGCCAAAACCATCACTTTGATGTCTTTGGCGTATCTCTTTGATTGTATTAGCTGTTAATAGCCCTCTATCCTCTGCAAATAGTATAAATATAATTCTATCGCATAACTTTTGAGTAAGTCTAAGAAGTAAGGCTTTATCTAAGGAGTTATTTTTTACTAAGTTCTCAAAAAGGTGTGTTCTAAATGCTGAAAAATCTTTGTATAGACTTTTAGATATATCTTGCTCAAATGAAGCTGATTTATCTTTTAGTTTTTGTGGAATATTATCTTTGATGCTTTCATATGATAATAGTAAGTGAAGTTTTTTAAATTCTTTATAGTTAAGATTAAAAAGTGAAAACTTTTCATAAGCTGTTTTCTTATCAATATATAATCTTAATTCATCAAAGTTAGAGATAATTATATATTTTGAGTTTGAATGTGAGTTATGATAGTTAAATGCTTGTGATTCTATCTTGTCAAGGTTTTTAGTATCTTGTGCTTTAAGTTCTATTATGCCGATAACTTCATTATTTACATATATGACGGCATCTGCTTTTTTGGCGTCTGTTTCGTTCTTCTTTTCTCTTTCAAGGTTAAAATTATCAGGGTTGGTGCTGTCAAGTCTGTAACCTAAACAGTTCTCAAAAACATCTTTTAAAAATCCATCTTGATATTTTTCTTCTTTAACAGTTTTTATAAAATCTATCTTAGATAAATACTTTTGATATTCTGCCCATCTTAGAGCAACTAAACTTTCATCTTGATTTACCTCAAGGGCACTCAGTAAAACAGATTTTTGAAATATAGCCATTTTTATTATTTTCTAGTAGTAAGTTTTTTCATTTCTTTTACAGCATCTGCTAAACCGCTAAAAATACTTCTTGCTATGATACTTTGCCCGATGTTTAGTTCTATGATTTCTTTTATATCCATCATATATGAAACATTATGGTAGTTTAGTCCATGTCCAGCAGCTACTCCAAGACCTAGTTTTTTAGCATGAGTGGCAGCATCTTTAAGCTCTTGTATGGATTTTTCTAGTCTGCTTTGTAGCTCATATCTTGGAAGTTCAAGTTCTTTTATAGAGTGGTTTGAGTGAGGTAATGAAGAGTTTAACATCGCAAATATATTTGCAAATGAACCAGTATGAAGCTCTACCATCTCAGCACCTAAATCTTTTGAGGCTTCCATTGCTTCTATCGTAGGATCAACAAAAAGTGAAACAGGAATGATAGAATCATGAAGTTGCTCGATAGCATAAGCTATCTCATCTTTATATGTAAAAACATCTAAACCGCCTTCTGTTGTCACCTCTTCTCTTTTTTCAGGAACTAGTGTTGCACGATGTGGTTTTAACTCACTTATTATGTCTAAAATCTCTCTATTTATTGAACATTCTAAGTTTACTGGAAGTTGTGAGAGTTGCATTATATTTTTAGCATCTATATCTTTTATGTGTCTTCTATCTTCTCTTAGGTGGATAGTTATTTGGTCAGCACCATTGGCACATGCTACATAAAGAGCATTTAGTATATCTGGGTCATTGACTTTTCTGGCTTCTCTTAAAACTGCTACATGGTCTATATTTACGCCTAACTTCATACTCAAGTTTTATCCTTTTGCTTCGTTCATAAAAGCTATATAATCATTTTCTAAATTATCATGTTTTGTTAAGTTCCCAACATGGACTTTAACTATTTTTGTTTCTTTATAGGGAGCATTTTTAAATATATTTTCAAGATTGTCATCTATAAAAACTGGAGCAACTGCTAATTTATTAGATTTTGCAATTTTTTGAGCTCCACTTTGAAACTTCAGGATTCCGCCTTCTTTGCTCCTTTCACCTTCTGGAAATATGTAAATGTTGAAATCATCTATTTTAGTTAATGTTTTTTTTACTTCTTTGAAAAATTTTAAAAGACCTTTGCCTGTTTCTAAATCAACACTTATGCAACCACTATATTTAAAAAAGTTACCATAAAATGCGTCAAAAAGTTCTTTTTTTGCTATCCAAGTTCCATTTTTATTGCCTTTTGAAAAGACACTTTCCATTACTATGATATCAAGTAAAGAGCGGTGGTTTATTGCGTACAATACTTTGTTTTGTTTTGGTAACTCACCAACAAGTTCAATTTCTATATTTAAAAATTTTAAGACAGCGTTTGAGTAGGTTTGTCTATCATCGGAGAGTTGTTTGTAAGCTGGTCTAAAAGTTATAAAGGGATGAAAATATGTCTTTTTAAATATCTTTATATATTTATAGCCAAGTTCAGCCATAAATATAATTTTGCCTAATTCTTTAAACATTAATGCTTATCTTGAACGATGAAGTGGATGTTGATAATCATTTCTTTCACAAGCACTAAACATGCTCATAATTCCAAGAGCAAGGACAATACTTAATATTATTTTTTTCATTAATCGACCTTTGTATTAAAAACTATTCTTTATTATATCATCTATTACTATGATTTTATCAGTATTAGCAAAACAACTCGTATCTCCACATACTAAATAGTCTGTGTTTTTTGTGACTTTTTTATGTATAAAAGGATACTGTAATTTGCTTAGTTCAAGGGCATTATTGCTTAGATTATATGCATTTGACTTTATAATTCTATCCCCTTTTAAATGTCTTAACATCTCTTTAAGCATACATGGATAAATGATAGGTCTTCTTCCTAGTTCGTGAGAGTTATACTCTAGTGTTAAAAAAGCAAAATGTGAATATTTTTCATCTTCAAGTAAAATAGCTAAAGAGTTAAGAACATCAACCATTATGCTTACTGAACTTGTATAGGTGTTGTCCGCTATGTCTGCTTTTGTTTGGAACTCTCCATCACTAAAATTCCAACTCCCTTTACGAAAAAATCTTTCAAGTGCGATGTTAGCAAAGCGTTGTGCTTGAATGAGGTAAAGTTCATCGCCTGTTGCGTTGTATCCACTTATGAGTGCTTGTGCTAAAAAAGCATAGTCTTCTAAAAAAGCTTCTATTTTTACTTGCTTATGTATGAGTGTTGTATGATAAAGTTTGCCATCAATATACATTGTTTTTAGTAAAGCATCTGTGTATAAGATGGCTCTTTGTTTGTACTTAGTATCTATATCTCCAAGAATAAAAAGTGCTTTTATCATCATAGCTGACCATGAAGTTTGAATTTTTTTGTCTATGAAAGGGTACTCTCTTGAAGCTCTTCGTTGTTGTAGTAAAATTTTAATATCTGCAAAGTTTTTAGGTGCCTTGCCATTTCAAAACGAATAATATTTTTACCTTCAAAATTTCCAGTTTTTGTTACATCCATTTGTTGTAAAATAGACTCTATATCTTCATAGTTATTTTGCTCTAAAATGTCGTAAATTTCATCATAAGTATATATAAAATAAGTTCCTTCTTCACCTTCACTATCAGCATCACTAGCGCTATATAAAAGACTGTCTTCACTCATAAAGTTATGCCAAAAATCTGCAATTTCTTTTGCAATATGGAGATAATTTTCATCATTATAAGCTAGATATGTTCTTGCATAAAGTTCGCAAAGTAGGGCGTTATCATAAAGCATCTTTTTCAAAATGAGGTACTTTCCATTCGCTGTCAACCGAGTAACGAGAAAAGCCACCATCTACTAAATCATAGATGCCACCTTTTTTCATAGAGTTTAGAGTATGAGTTAACATAGCTTTTGCAGCTTTGTCATCATAGAGTTTATCTAAAACTAAAAGAGTAGATAGTGTAGATGCCTGAGGAAATTTTGGAGAAGTGGAAAAACCGCCATTTTTTGTTTCATAGTTATTTTTTACTTGAAGTATAAAGTTTTTTCTAAAGTCTTCACTTAAAACTGTTGCTTCTTTTGGGTGTTCTTGTTTGTTTAAAAAATCTTGAATCTCAGTAGCATTTTTATATAATTGCTCATTATTTTGTGAAACCTTAGAGCCTATAAGTTTTGTAAGCTCTATGAAACCCATACCTTCTATGGAGCCTTCTCTTGACTCTGGCGGTATGTAAGTTCCTGCAAAAAATGGCTTATTTTGTGGAGTACAAAAAATAGAAGTTGGCCAACCACCTGAGCGACGATTTAATAAGCTGTGCACTTCTTGGTAATGCTTGTCAATGTCAGGGCGTTCTTCTCTATCTACCTTTATACAAACAAAACTTTCATTTAAAATATCTGCACACTCTCTATTTTCAAAAACAGTTTCTTCCATAACATGACACCAATGACAAGATGAGTAACCTATACTTATAAAAATTGCTTTGTTTTCAGCTTCTGCCTTAGCAAATGCTTCTTCACCCCAAGGAAACCAATCAACAGGGTTGTTTTTGTGTTGTTGTAAGTAAGGAGAATCTTCTTTTTCTAATCTGTTTGACATAATAATATTCTTTACTTTTGATTTAATAGCTGTAGAGTAGAGAAATAATGATGATAAATTGCTTAAGAGCTCAGTTAGTGCTGATATTTTATCTCAAAATAACATCAAATTTAATTGCTAAGTGAAAACGACTCTTACTTTTCTTCAATTACTTAGTTTGAATTCCTTCTAAAATAATATCAAATTTTACTGTATCACCAACAATCAGACCACCAGTTTCTAGTAGTTGATTAAAGTTAATATTAAAATCTTTACGATTTATCTTTCCGTGAAGTTCAAAGGCTAGTCTTGTGTTGCCCCATGGATCTTTTATAGTACCGCTAATCTCTTCAACATCAAGAGTTACCACTTTTGTTACATCTTTTATAGTAAGTTCAAATGTTGCCTTGTTAGCACTATGCTTAAGAAGTTTTAAGTGCATTTGTGGGTATTTTACTGCATCGAAAAAGTCTGCACTTTTAAGATGCTTGTCTCTTTTAGCATCTTTTGTAGTTAAACTTGAAACTTCAAGAGTACCATTTACAGCAGATAAGTGTTTTGTTTTCTCATCTATGCTGAAGGTACCGCTAAACTTTTCAAAGCTTCCTTTAACATTACTAATCATCATATGCTTTACTTTAAATCCTACATTTGAATGGCTTACATCAACATTATAATTTGCTGCATTTAAAAGACTTAACCCTACTACAGCGCTAAGCGCTAAACTTTGAAGTAATTTCATTTTTTCTTTCCTTTTGTTTTTTTCTACACTTTTAAGATATAGTGTAATTACACTAAAATTATATGTTAATAAAAATACAATGTCAAGTGCAATTACTCTAATAGCTACAATTACATCCATAAAATAGTAGATAATCATAGCAAGCAAGGCTATTTATGTATAGTGTAAATTTAATTGACCTATTAGAGTGATTACACTATAATTTCAATATAAGGAACAAATATGTCAAGAAAAGAAGATATATTAGAGATGGCTCGTATACTTTTTAACGAAACAGGTACACAATCTTCTACAACAAATCATATTGCAAAAGCGATGAGAATGAGCCCTGGTAATTTGCACTATCACTATAATAACCGTGAGGAAATAGTACGGTTGCTGTATATAAAGATGCGCAAAGAGATGACACTATCTGTCGATGAGCTTCCAAAATGCATTGCTACTTTACACAAACATGAGAAGTTACTTACAGAAATACAGTGGAAATATCGCTTTTTCTTTAAAGAGATTCTTTCACTTTTTTCACGAGACTCTGAGTTAGAAGATTTATACATAAAAGACAATATTGCACACCGTAGGCGCATAACACAAGTTATAAACAACCTTATACTAAATGAAGAACTCGTTATTGCCGATGAGGAGGATATAGACTTTATTGTAGATTCAATCTCTCTATCGTGGCAGTTTTACAGTTCATTTTTGCATACAAAAGGTCAAGAGGTAAATGCTGAGTCAGTTCAAAAGGTTATAAAATATACGACTGCGGCTATGAAACCATACCTAAAAAAATAAGTTTCAATTTAGTTTTATGTAACCTCAGTCACAGACATAAAGAATAAAATTTGTTATAGTTTCTGTATGTTAAATGTTTATTTGTATAATAGCGAAAAACAAATCTATATAAAAAGAGTCTTATGAAAAAAATTGTTTTACTTTTACTTTCTACTATTTTAATGTTAAATGGAGCTTCCAAATTTTTGATGCCAGATGAGGCTTTTAAACCTGAAGCTAAGTTCAACTCTAAGATGCAAATAGAGGCTAGTGTTAAAATAGCTAAAGATATTTATCTTTATGCAGATAAGTTAAAAGTAGAAGTTAAAGATGGCGATGGTGTAAGTATTTTAAATATTGATAAGCCTAAAAGTGTTAAACATGATGAAGAGATGGTTTATCTGAAATCTCCAACTGTTATAGTGACTTTGCAAAAAAACTCAGAACTTAGTGGTATGAAAACTATTGAGTTTATCTTGCATTATCAGGGTTGTTCAGAACAAGGTTTGTGTTATGAGCCGATGAGTGAGTCTTACTCTTTAGAGGTAGATACTTCAAAACTTCAAGATTCCCTAAAAAGATTAGAGTTAAAAGTAAAAAAAATAATTAAAATAGAAAAAAAAGTAGAACAAAAAGAGGAAGTATCACAGAGTGATGCTATTGCAGACACTATTAAATCAGGAAATATTTTTGTAATTCTTTTAACATTTTTAGGCTTTGGACTTCTTTTGGCTATGACTCCTTGTGTGTTTCCTATGATTCCTATTATTTCAGGTGTCATCATCTCTCAGGGTGAAGGTTTAAGTACGAAAAAAGCTTTTGCCTTGTCTATTGTTTATGTTCTTGCTATGGCAGTTGCATACACCATCGCAGGTATCTTGGCAGGTCTGTTTGGAGCAAATCTTCAAGCAGCACTTCAAACACCTTGGGTTATCTACTCATTTTCAGCAGTTTTTGTTGCTTTAGCTTTTAGCATGTTTGGTTTTTATGAACTAAAACTTCCAGATGCTTTAGTAGCAAAAGTAAGCTCAAAAGGTGAGGGTGGCGGTTATATAGGTGTTGCAATTATGGGCTTTTTATCGGCTTTGATTGTTGGTCCTTGTGTTGCTGCTCCTCTTGCGGGTGCTTTAGTTTATATCGGTCAAACTGGAGATGCTCTTCTAGGTGGAATGGCTCTTTTTTCTATGAGTATTGGTATGGGTATTCCTCTTATCGCAGTTGGTGTTAGTGCTGGTAAATTTATGCCAAAACCTGGTGAATGGATGACGCTTGTTAGTGCCACTTTTGGTGTAGTGATGTTAAGTGTTGCTATTTGGATGTTAGAGCGTATAGTAGATGCTTATATAACTATGCTTTTATATGCAATATTAGGAATTGCTTTTGGAATTTATCTAGGTGCATTAGAAAAAGGTGGACATTTACTTAAAAGAACTATCGCTATTTTGATGTTTGTTTATTCTTTAGCACTTTTGATGGGTGTTTTAGGAGGTTCAACAAGTATGGCTAGACCATTGGAGTTTTTTAAACCTCAAGTTGTAAACTCTTTGATTAAAACCGAGATTGCTCATGCTAAATTTATAAAAATTACTTCCATTGATGAGTTAGATGAAGTACTTGCGAAAAACAAAGGTAAAAAAATTATGCTTGATTTTTATGCTGATTGGTGTACTTCATGTAAAGAACTTGAAGAGGTTACTTTTGTAGATGTTAGAGTAAAGGCTAAAATGGCAGAGTTTGTTTTGATAAAAGCAGATATTACACAAAATAGCCAAGAAAATAAAGAACTTAGTAAAAAGTATGGAGTTTTTGGTCCGCCAGCAATTTTATTTTTTAGTGAAGATTCAAAAGTAAAAAGAGCTAAAACTATCATCGGTTTTATGGGACCAGATGAGTTTTTAACTCATCTTAACTCGCTTTAACTTTTATATTATTATTTGCTATAAATGAGGCGAATTGTTTAGCATATTCATTTTCATGCTCTGTCGCTAGTTTAGATGCTAACTCTTTGTCAACACCATCTCCTAGAATTCTTTTAAAAATAGATTTTATTTTTTCTATATCTGCTTTATTTTCTAGTCTTCTTCTCAAACCAACTACATTTAGACCTTTTACAGAAGCTCTATTGCCTTCTGTGAGAGTAAATGGAGGTATATCATGATCAACACAAGAAGCACCACCTATCATTACGCCAGTACCAATAGTTATGCCAGATTCAACAGTAGTAAGTCCACCGATGATAACTCTTTGCTCACAAATTACATCTTCATAAAGTCTTACAGCATTTGTTAAGATGCAGTAATCTCCCATATTAACACCATTTAAAATCTGAACATAAGCCATTAAAAAACTATGAGCACCAATAGTTATTTTTTTATAATTTTTTTCTTCTAAAGGCTCTTGAGTTCCGATTTGTGTAAATTCTCTTATGTGAGTTTTTTCACCTACTTCTATATTTGAATTTTTGTTTCCCATAGCGGTATAACTGAAAATTCTCACATCATTAGCAATCTTTATTTTGCCCATCAAAACAATGTTTGACTCCAAGATAACTCCAGATGCTATCTCAACATCTTTACCAATGTTACAAAATGGACCTATCTTAACTCCATCAGCTATTTTAGCGCCATCTTCAATGACTACACTCTCATGAATCATTTGCAATCTCCAAGGTAATGATGCTATCTTCAACACTAGAAAGAGAACCTTTCTCACCTGTTTCAAGGTAGTTTAAAAAAGCTATAAGTTCATCAGCAAGTGCATTACTTCTACCAACAAAACAGTTTCTTGTAATGTGTGAAGATGGATTTATATTTACTCTTTCTTTTAAAGTTTGAGATAGTAAATCAGCTTCAAAATATTTTATTTTTGACTCAGCATCTACTCTACAAGCAACGGCTATACTTCTTTTTCTATATGGAGTTAGCCAGTTTGTAGTTATATCTCCAACAACTTCACCTTCTAGCTCAAAAGCTAAGATAGCATTGTCTTCATGTGTTTTATGAATCTTTGAGATTTAAAAACAGCGCTTTTAACTATGTTTTTCTTAGTGATAAATCTTATTAAATCACTATCATGAACTGATAAATCAGTTAAAATCCCAACATCTGCGATGCGTTCAGGAAAAGCACCACTACGAGTTATGGAGATAGATAATATTTCATGATCTTCAATCTCACTTATAAGTGCTTTAACAACAGGGTTATATCTTTCTATGTGACCTATGCAACTTTTAAGATTTTTAGCTTTTATAGCTTCTGCCATCTCTTTTGCATCTGCTACACTCGAAGCAGCAGGTTTTTCTATAAAAACATTTACACCATGTTTGGCACATAAAAGTGTTGCTTCTTTATGAAGAGATGTTGGAGTAACGATTATAAGTGCATCTGGTTTTACTTCCAGAAGCATCTGTTCCAAGTCCGTAAAAAAAGGCTCTTCATAATCGTCTTTTTTATTTACATCACAAAGACCAACAATATTGGCTTCTTTGATGTTTTTAAGAGTATTGTAGTGGTTTTTACCCATGCTACCTAAACCAGTAATTGCTATGTTTTTCATTAGTTACCCTTTAATCGCTTCGACTATATAATCTTGTTCTTCTTGTGTTAAATATGAACTCATTGGAAGTGACATGATTTGAGTAGATATTTTTTCACTTATAGGAAAATCTCCCTCTTTATAGCCAAGGTTTGAAAAACATTCTTGAAGATGAAGCGGCACTGGGTAGTGAACAGCAGTAGGAATCTCTTTAGCACTAAGTTTTGCAACCATCGCTTCTCTATCTTCTACTCTTATTGAGTACTGTGCAAATACACTTGTATTTCCTTGGGATATTTTTGGAGTTATAACATTTGCATCTTCAAGAAGGTCATTATATCTTGTACCTATTTCATCACGAGTTTTTACTTCTTTTTCAAAGTGTTTTAGTTTAACACCAAGTATAGCGGCTTGAACAGCATCTAAACGACCATTTATACCAATAAACTTATGTTTATATCTTTCATTTTGACCATGATTTAAAAGCATTCTTATTTTTTCTTCTAGCTCTTTGTCATTAGTAAAAACTGCTCCTCCATCTCCATACGCTCCAAGAGGTTTAGATGGAAAAAAACTTGTGCAACCAATAGTTGAAAGGTTACACGATTTTTTACCATTATAAGTAGCACCAAAACTCTGACAAGCATCTTCGATTACAGGAAGGTCATGTTTTTTAGCGATTTCATTTATAGCATCCATGTTTGCACATTGTCCATATAGAGAAACAGGCATGATAGCTTTAGTTTTTTCAGTAATAACAGCTTCTATTTTAGTTGGGTCTATGTTGTAGCTATTTTCTTCGATGTCAACAAAAACAGACTTAGCACCTAAAAAAGCAATAACTTCAGCAGTTGCAATAAATGTAAAAGGAGTTGTAATAACTTCATCACCACGACCAATATCCAAAGCCATAAGAGAAAGTAAAAGAGCATCTGTCCCACTACTACATCCAATAACATGATCAACACCTGTGTAGTCTGCTAAATTTTTCTCCAAAGAGTTTAACTTTTCTCCACCAATAAACTGAGCCGTACTAAATACTTGGGCTACTTCGCTATCTATCTCTGCTTTGTAATCTGCATACTGCGCTTTTAAGTCTATAAAATTGATTTTCATGTTTTTCCTATTTAGATTTTTTGTATAATTTTTGCTACTGTTTTTGAACTACCGTGTTTTAAGTAAGCTCTTAGATGTTTTGAATCATCTAAAAATGTACTTCTATCATACTCTTTAAACGCTTTTAAAAGGTTTTTGACTGTTACATCTTCTTGAATAAACTCTGGATGTAAATCTCTTTTATTAAACTGAGTAAACATAATGTTACTAAGACCAATATGCCTTAACTTTACAAGCCTAGATGCTATGAAATAATCAAGCGGTTTAGCGATGTAGCTTAACACAAAAGGAGTTCCTATAAGTGCTGCTTCAAGTGTTGCCGTTCCACTACATATAAAAGCAAAATCTGCCTCATAAAGAGTCTTGTGCGCATCATGAGCTATTTTAAAACCCGATAGGTTACCATAAAGCTCTTTTATCTCTTCTTTAGTGAAGTGTTTTGGGATGATAATAGTTGCATTTAGTTTCAGTTTAACTATAAGTTCTTCAAATACAGGCATAAGTTTTTTAATCTCGCCTTTTCTACTTCCGGGCATAAAAGCAACTTCTTTCACCTCTGTGTTTAGCTCTTGCTTAAACTCTTTTATGATGTCAAGAAGTGGATGCCCAACATAAGTTATGGGAGCATTTTTTGAGTAGTAATCTTTTTCAAAAGGAAGTATAGATGCTAAGTGAGTTATGGTCTTTTCTAAGACAGGAATACGCTTTTTTTTCCATGCCCACGCTTGAGGTAAAATATAGTAAATTATCTCTTTTTGTGGGTATCGCTTTTTAATTTTTTTAGCTAGTGGAAGGTTGAAACCAGAAGAGTCTATGAGTAAAACTTTGTCTGCTTCTTCGGCTAAATCTACCATTTGAGCATTTAGTTTAAAAAAGTAACGAAGTTTTTTTAGAGCATCTACAAATCCCATGATTGCTAAACTTCTCAAATCAACTATGGAGTTACCTAAGTCAGAATCAAAAATACCAATAAACTCAACATCATCACTTAACTCTTTTTTTAAAGAGTGTAGATGCACATTTGCCGAATGCTCTAACGCGCTAACTAAAAGTTTCATGAACCACCATCTCCGTGTGTTTGATAACTATCATCATAACTCTCTCCACTCGCTTCATCTTTAAACTCACTCATAAAAGTTGTTAGATTTTCTATGTCTTCATCACTTAAACCAATAGCATAAGCTATCATCATCTCTTGTTGTTGGTTATCTGAGAGTTTATCACGGAATTTTTTAAGCTTATAAGTTAAAAAACCTTTTGCACGATTTGCAAGTCGAGGGTACAGATGCAAGCCCTCTGCCTTCATACCATGACAAGAAAAACAAGCCTTTTGCATATAAAGCTTCTTCCCCATTTCATAGGAAGTCGAGGATAAAAGAGATGAGAAAATCAAAAAGGTTAAAATTATTATTCGCATTGTGTGATTATATCGAAACTTTTTCTTAGCATAAAAACAAATTTTGTTCTAATTTTAATAATCTTTTTTTAAGAGGTAATCCACCACCATACCCTGTAAGTTCTCCGTTTGTTCCAATTATGCGATGGCAAGGTATTATTATCCCTAGTGAGTTTGCACCATTAGCATTAGCTACTGCTCTTACAGCTTTTTCATTATCAATATCTTTAGCTAGTTGTAGATATGTTGATGTAGTACCGTAAGGCACTTTAAGTAAAGCTTCCCAAACAGATTTTTGAAAGTCTGTACCAACTGTTATAGTAGGTATATCAAACTCTTTTCTTGTCATATTAAAATACTCATCAAGTTGTTTCCTTGTTTGTCTTAATATCTCATCATCTTGTTCTACAAATACAGCATCTAGACCTTTTTTCAATCTGTTATCAACACTTGTTCGCATTTTTCTATATCTAAAATCCAATAAGCAAAGTTTGTCCTCAAATGATCCTAAAATAAAATGAGCATATTTTGTTTTGTAGTATTGTATGTTTATTTGATTCATGATTGAAGTTTCCCATATATAGTTTCCATGTCTGGTTGTTCAGTAGTGTAGTAATGTACCCAAATATAAGCGTGATTAAAAAAAGCAACAAGTAATGCAGCTTCTGATAGTAATAATAACCCTGGTATATATAATACTGTTAGTCCAATAACATACATTCCGTTGTTGGTATATTTGAAGATGCCTTGTTTAACATAAGGCTCATTATAGTTTTTATCAAAATGATCAATGCCATAAGCTCTCTCAATAGTAAAATATTTTTTTACAGAATAAAAAAGATATATAATAAATGGGGCAATAAAACAAACTATTGCATATGTATAAAGTGGATCTATATCTATCGTATAACTATTACTAAAAGCTAAAAATATGATAGAAAGAAGTCTAAACATAAAAAGTATAGAAAAACCAGCAGAGTATGTTTTAAAAGCTTTTTCAAAGCCATACTTTGTAGTAAAAGTTTTTTCATATAGTTCGTATCTCCAAACAATAGCTACATATAACTGGTGGACAATAGGCGCTAAAATAGATATCCATAACCATATGGAAGTTTTCACACCAAATAATGAACCTTGTGTAAGATCCGAAATACTTGTAGCTAAGTAATTAAAAAAGAACAGGGACATAATAATGGCAAATATATGCCAAATTTGATATTCAAATATTTTTTGTTTCAAGTTTTTCCTTTAAAATCAAAGTTTATTAAAAAGTAATTTTAATTTTTTTAACAAAATTATTAACTTTTTCTTTGGTAAGACTTTCACTATTATAAAGTGAGAGCATTTGAAACTTACAATTTTTTGTACATGCACCAAGTAAAGCAAATTTTAAAACTTTATTAACAGGTTTTCTAAGTACAAAAAAATCAACCCACCAAGGTGCTCCAAGTGTTGTTACTACTTTTACTTCTTTTAGATTTAAAAGGCATGGCGTAATTGCACCTAAATCCGAAGCATGATTATATGCATATCCTGGTGCCCATACTCTATCAAACCAACCTTTCAATATTGCTGGAAAACTAAACCACCAAGTAGGAAATATCAATACTAATGATTGGGCTTCTTGTAATTGAATAATATCATCTTTTAATTTAGATAAATCAAATCGTTTTTCATAGTAACTATTTCTTTCCTCTTTTGTTAATACAGGATTAAAATTTTCTTTGTAAAGATCTTTAATGATTACTTGATAACCTTTATTTTCCATGTGCTTTATTGTTTCTTCTGCTAAATGGCAAGATAAACTATTATTAAGTGGGTGAGCTAATACTACTAAACATTTCAATGATATTTTCCTTTTTATTTCTTATTGTAAACTTCGTATCAGCAGTAAGCTTAATAGTACTGTTTTTTTCATATTTACTCCTGAAATTTATGTAAGTATAACAGATTATTTTGCTACAATTGCGAAAAAATTTAAGGTCTTTAAATGTTAATGACAGTTATCACTATTTATACACTATTTGTTCTAGTTTCAATCTATACAAGTGTAATGCAAATCGGCTTTGTAAATGATGCAAAAAGAAAAGAGGCTGTACTTCTTGGTGCAGCAGACTTTTTAAAAGCGGGAAATTATACAGTTGCTAAAGAAAAACTTTCTATTGTAAGTTCTTTTGTTGATTATTTTATGTTTATAGCTTGGATGGGATTTGGTATTTCTTATTTAGCAAATAATGTATTTTTTGAAAATGAAGCTTTTTTAAACATAGCAGTTGTTCTTAGTTTTGTAGTAATAAACTCTATTTTATCATTACCGTTTGGATACTATGAAAAGTTTGTATTGGATGAAAAATATGGCTTTAACAAATCAAGCATGGGTCAATGGATAAAAGATACTCTTATCTCTTTTGCGATGACTCTAGTTCTTGGCTCTTTAGTTATTTGGGGCATCTATCTAATCATCACTAACTTTTCTCTTTGGTGGTTATGGAGTTTTGTATTTATCTTCGCAGTAGTTATTCTTATTAACATGCTTTATCCAGCCTTTCGTGCGATGTTTTTTGACAAACTTACACCACTTAAAGATGAAGAGTTAGATGGTGAGATAAAAACTCTTATGGACAAAACAGGTTTTGTAAGTTCTGGTGTTTTCATAAGTGATGCAAGTAAAAGAGATGCAAGACTAAATGCTTACTTTGGTGGTTTTGGAAAAGCAAAAAGAGTTGTGCTTTTTGATACACTCATAGAAAAACTAACAACAAAAGAACTTCTAGCAGTTTTAGGACATGAACTAGGTCACTTTGCACATGGCGATATATATAAAAATATAGCTTTAGTTGGTGCTATGCTATTTGCAATGTTTGGTATCTTTGGAAATTTACCTGATTCACTTTACTTAGAGATGAGTATAAGTCAAGAGCCTTATTTACTGATGATACTTTTAATGTTATTTATGCCGATTTTAGGTTTTGTAATGATGCCAATCATGGGTATAGTAAGTCGTCATAATGAGTATGAAGCAGATAAGATGGGAAGTGAGTTAGGCGGAGCAGGTGGCGCGGTAGAACTTGCCAATGCACTTACTAAGTTAGTGACAGAGAACAAAAGTTTTCCACTCTCTCACCCTTTATATATTTTCTTTCATTACACGCATCCACCTGTATTAGAACGACTAAAAGAGTTAGGTGTTGATATAAAAACTACATGAAAGACACATATATAGTAAAAGATGTTTTAGTAGAAATAACAAAGACTCTTAAACCTTTCATAGAACGACCAGCAAAAGAGGCTCAACTTATGCTTATGGCATTTTTAAAGGTTGATGAGCTTTGGCTTCTTACAAATCAACGCAGTGAGATAACAGATATACAAAAGCTTTTTAAATGGGTAGATGCTAGAGTAAAAAATGTACCTTTAGAGTATATAACTAATAGTGTAAGTTTTTATAGCCAAGAATTTTATATAGCCGAGGGTGCTTTGATTCCTCGTCCTGAAACAGAACTTCTTATAGATGAAGTTTTAAAAAATGTAAAAAGTCTAGATGCTAAGATGACTTTTGTAGAAGTTGGTGTTGGTAGTGGGATAATCTCTATAGTTTTAGCACAGCATTTTAAAAATGCTAAATTTATAGCTGTTGATATATCTCAAGAAGCTCTCTGTATTGCAAAAGTGAATATACAAAAGTTTGGTATGGGAGATAGGATAGAATTACGACTAGGTTCACTTTTAGAGCCAATAGATGAAGATATAGATTATCTTGTATCAAATCCTCCATATATTGCAGATAAAACACCACTAGAGTCAAACCTTTCTTATGAACCTCAAAATGCACTTTTTGGAGGAGTTGTCGGAGATGAAATCATTAAAGAACTCCTTGTTGAAGTCTTAAAGCGAAAGATTAACTTTTTTACATGTGAGATGGGTTATGAGCAAAAAGGTAAGATACAAACATATTTATCAAATCAAGCATTTGAGCAGTTAGACTTCTACAAAGATTATAGTAATTTTGATAGAGGTTTTACGCTTAAGCTATAAGGCAAACCCATTAGTAAAAGAATTTATATAGACTTTAGTTATCTAATCATTTTAGCAGCTTCATTTGGAGCAGTAATAGTTCTAGGTGCAGTAGTTGCTCCTGTTATTTTTAACCCAAACAAACACTTAGTAGATATAACTCTAGATCACTATAATGCTGGTATTTTGATGGGTGAAATCTTTCATAGGTTTAGTTACTGGGTTTACTTTCTTGCTGGTGCTGTTATGCTGTATGAAACATATATGTATAAGACATCAAAACGAGACTCTATAGTTTTAGCTAGTAGCGTTACAGTTGTCTTTTCTTCTTTGATGTTTAGTAATGTTTATGCACCTAAGATTTTAGCGATGCAGGCTATGGGCGTAGAAGCAACCCAAAGCACAACCTTTGAAAATATTCACACAGCAAGTGAGTTAGACTTTAAAATTTTAGCTGTTGGATTAATTGTCTTATTTGTACGAAGATTGATGTTACTTAGAACAACTTAACGATTTTGTAATACTTCTTAAGGTATATTTTTATTATGAAAACTTACCTAAACCTTTTCTTTCTTATCTCACTGTTTTTTATAACAACATTATTTGCAGATGCATCTATCTCTTTAGCACAAAAAGAGAAGAAGATTTATCCTATGGGTAAAAAAATATTTTTAAAAAAGTGTGATTTAGAGATAGACTTAAGTCAGTACAAAAGTATAGATGCTTTGAGTAAAGATATAAAAGAAAACAAACTTTGTAAACCGCTAAATCCAAAATACTTCAATGCCCTTTGCCTATACCTTTTTGAAGTAAAACGACTTGAAGATAACAGCGAAGTAATTTTAGAGATAAAAGTAACCAAAGATGAAAAGTGCCCTATCTGTGGAATGTATGTGTATAAGTACCCAAAGTGGATTACACAAATTTTTTATGATGATAAACGGTTCTCTTTTGATGGAGTTAAAGATATGATGAAGTATTATTATAAACATCAAAAAGGTATATCTAAAATTTTAGTGAGAGATTATTACTCTCTAAAAGTATTAGATGCTAGAGATGCTTACTTCGTAATAGGCAGTGATGTATATGGACCTATGGGTGATGAACTTATCTCATTTGAGAAATACGATGAGGCTAAGACATTTAGTATGGATCATAAGGGTATAAAAGTTATGAAGTTTGAAGATATAAAAAAAGAAGAAGTTAATAAACTTGATGAATGAAAATAGATACACTCCAAAAACACCTAAACTGATTTTATTTGTAGGTATTATTATGCTTGTGTTTGTACTTGAAGCTTATTATCTAAGTATGTATAAATCTGACTCTAAAGAGATGCTAGTTAAGAAAAAAAATTTTGTAGCACTTGTTGGTCTTGGAGATTTAGCTATCTCAACAGAAGCAACTTATATTAGACATAGAAGTCTGAGTAATGTGTTTAGCATCTACAAAGATGATGGAAGTTTAAGAGAGTACTTCCCTTCAACTTTCACCTACTCTCACTCGCACATAATCAATAGGCTAGATAATGAATAAAATAAATTTTTACCTTATAGAGTACGCCATAAACTCCATACTAAGACAAAAGTATAAAAGCTTTTTTATTACAACAGTGTTGACTCTTTTGATTTTTCTTTTAACAAGCGTTTTTTTTATAACTAACTCCATCAAATCAGAGTTAAACTCAACCGTAGATGCTCTTCCTCAAATAATCGTTCAAAAGATAAAAGCAGGAAGACACTATGACATAGATGTGAGTAGTTCAGATGCTATCTTAGAAATCACAGGAGTTGTAGATGCCACTGCTCGTGTTTGGGGATACTACTATTTTGAGAATGCTGGAGTAAACTTTAGTGTTGTTGGAATTGATGAGTTTGAAGAGCAATATAAAAAGTCACTCTCTATTATAGTTGATAATGCAAAACTTGACTTTAACGATAATGCATCTATGTTGGTTGGAAGTGGAGTAAAAAAAACGATGTTAAAAAACTACTACAAAGAGTATTTTAACTTCATAAAACCAAATGGAGAACTAAAAAAAATATATTTAAAAGGTGTGTTTGATGGAGATACTCAACTAGAATCAAATGATATGATAGTTATGACAAAGGCAAGTGCGAGAGAGATTTTTGACATAGATGAGTCAAAGGCTACGGACATAGTTGTAAAGGTTTCAAATCTTGATGAGGTTGTAACTGTTGCATCTAAGATAAAGCTTCTTTTTCCAGATGCCAGAGTGATAACAAAAAATGATTTAAAGATTAGTTATCAGAATATATTTGATTACAAAAGTGGGATATTTTTAGCACTTTTCATCATCTCACTATTTACATTTTTTATAATCATCTATGACAAGGCAAGTGGACTTAGTAGTGAAGAAAAAAGAGAAATAGGAATACTTAAAGCCATAGGTTGGAGGGTGGATGATGTTCTTAAAGAGAAGTTTTATGAAGGTTTTATCATCTCTTTTATCGCTTATCTTTTTGGTGTTATTTTGGCATTTCTTTTTGTGTATATTTTACAAGCACCACTTTTGCAAAATATATTTACAGGTTACTCACAACTAAAAACATCTTTTGAACTTCCTTTTATATTTGATACTCAAACACTTTTTTTAGTCTTTTTTCTAAGTGTACCTATCTATATATCAGCGACTATCATCCCATCATGGAAGATAGCGACTTTAGATGCTGATGAGGTTGTTAGATAATTTTATGTTATAATCAGGAATACATTCCTTTAAAGGTATATAAAAAATGAAATCAATTCTTTTGGAAGATAATAATCATTGGATAAATAGTGAGGCTTATAATCATTTTATAAGTAGAGATGTTTTGGAAAAAGCTCTTGCATATATTGATACAAAAGAGGTCTTAGCCCTTATTGGAGCCAGAAGAGTTGGTAAGAGTACTATTGCCAAATTACTTATAAAAGAACTTTTGAAGAATGTTGAAGCAAAAAATATATTTTTTATAAATCTTGAAAAACCAGAATTTATACCTTATAAAAATGATGCTAGTTATTTAAATACTATTTTTGATGAATACATGAAAATTGCCAATCCTAATAAAGATGAAAAAATATACTTTTTTATAGATGAAGTTCAAATATTTGAAAACTGGGAAGTATTTGTAAAATCAAAGTATGAAAATAGTAATATAAAGTTTATTATTACAGGCTCAAATTCATCACTACTTACATCAAATTATGCAACTGTACTAACAGGTAGAGTTTTAAAACTTCAAATATATAGCTTTAGTTTCCAAGAGTTTTTGCAGTTTAAAAATATATCTTACACAAGTGTTCTACAAAGAACAGCAAATAAGATAGAAATAAGTAGAGCAAAAGATGAATATCTTAAATGGGGTGGATATTATTCTGTTATTTCAAACGAAAATGAAATGATAAAAAAAGAGCAGTTGAAAAATATTGCAGAAGATATAATACTTAAAGATATTGTTCCAAGATACAAGATAAAAAATAGCCAAGCTATAAAAGACCTTTTTTACTATGTGATTTCAAATGCCACAACAGAACTTAACTACTCAAGTTTGGCAAAAAAGATAAGTATAGATGCAAAGATGATAAAAGAATATATAACTTACTTTGAAGATAATTTTTTAGTAAATACCATACCTGCTTTTCATTCAAAATTTACACAGCAAATAAAGTCAGTAAAAAAACTTTACATCAGTGACAATGGTTTTTTAAATTTAGGAATAAACAGAACTAAAAATAAAGGCATAGCTTTGGAAAATCTAGTTTTTAATATTTTATATAAAAATGATGAAAAACTGACATACTTAAAAGATAAGTATGAGGTTGATTTTTACTCAAATAATATACTGTACCAAGTAGCTTTTGATATAGAAGAGGAAAGCACTAAAAAGAGAGAATTTAGAAGTTTTAAGCAGTTTAAAAAAGATGGTGATATTTGTAGATTGATAACATATAGTAAAAATGCTAGTGTTGATGATGTAGAGATAATTAGTTTGGATGAGTTTATTCTTAAGGGAGATAAAAATGTATAGACATTTAGTTTTAATTGTATTTTTGTTAGTTGGTTGTGGTTCATCAAGTAGTAAAATTAAAGTTGCAAAACCTGAAAATATTATATATACAGATAAAAACTTTAAGATGACTAAACCTTTTGTTGAGTACGGTCATGATCGAGGAGTGAGCAAACTTGTTTTTACAAAAGATGGTAAACATTTACTTTCAAGTTCAGGTGATAAAACTGTTAAACTATGGCAAATAAATAATGGAAAAGAGATTAGAACCTTTAGTGGTCATACAGGTGAAGTTCACTCAGTGGCACTAACAAATGACGGTAAATTTGTATTGTCGGCAAGCATGGATAAGACAATTATGTTATGGAATTTAGTAACAGGAGAGCATGTGAAAACTTTTAAAGGTCATACTCTGGGGGTGTCATCATTGGCAATAGATACCAATAGCAATAGATTTGTAACGGCAAGTTATGATGGAACGCTAAAGCTTTGGGATATAAATAAAGACAAGTCTATAAAAACTTTTAAAGGGCATGATGGAGGTTATGCTTACTCTGTCGCATTTAGTCCTGATAGTAAGTTGATTGTATCTGGTGGTAGAGATCAAATGGTTAGACTTTGGGATGCAAAGAGTGCTGAAGAGGTATATGTATTTAGCGGACATAAAGATGGGGTATATTCTGTTGCTTTTAGTCCAGATGGACAAAATATAGCTTCTTCTTCAGGTTCTTATGAAGACATCAAAGAACATGTAATAAAAATATGGAATATAGATGATAAAAAAGAGTTAAAAACTCTTCATGGACATAAAGATTGGGTTTATAGTGTTAGCTATAGTCCTGATGGTAAATATTTAGCTTCTAACAGTATTGATAAAACTGTTAAAATATGGAAGATGGACGATATGACTCTATATAAAACATTGCAAGGGCATAAATTTTGGACATTTTATTCAGCCTTTAGTCCTACTGGAAAATATTTAGCTTCAGCTGATAGACAAGGGATTAAACTTTGGGATATGAAATCTTGGAAAAATATCAAAGATTTTAGAAAGCATTTTATTTCTCCAAAAAAAATTATTGCTTGTCCAGATAAAAAAAACTTTGCAGTTTTGTATGAAAAAAATATAATAAGTACTTATGAAATTAATTCAGGAACAAGGAGGGATATTTTTACTGTAAATAGTAAAGAAAAAAATAATAGATTTTCGGATAACTAATAATAAAAAATATATAGTTTTAAAGACAAAAAAGAAATTACTATTTTTAGATTTTAAAAGTAAAAAAACATTATCAAGTTTTGATATAGATGACAAATCAATAGTTATTATGGATTTGTTTTTAGATGATAAAACATTTAGTCTTAAAACAGTGAAAAACAAAATAATGAAAATACCTGATAGTTTAAAACTTGAAGAATTTATTTATAGTTCAGATGGTAGATATATAGCGTATCATAAGAATGAAAATATAATATTGTTTGATTTAAAATCAAATAAGGAAGTTAAAAGTATAAAGTATAATAACTATATAGATTTTAATGTATTTACTTTTTCTAAAGATAATAAATCACTGCTTATTTCTATATCAGAATATCAAAATTATTTAAAAAAGGATTATTATAAATTAGATATAGAAACATCAACTAAATTTATAAAAATAACGCAAAATGAGAATAAGAAATTAATAAATAATGGCAAAGAATTATTATCAATAGATGGAGATTATAGTTATAAAGTTGGTAGATATAGTATTAACCTTTGGGACAATAAAAATAATAAAAATCTTTTAGATATTGTAGCTTTTGATGATAATGAATGGTTATCTATTACATCCGAGGGGTATTTTAATTCGTCAGCAAAAGCTCCAAAATATCTTAATGTTTTAACAACTCCAATGGATGTATCAAGTATAGATCAATACTTTGAAACCTTTTATCGTCCTGATATTATGAAATTATCTTTGTCTGATGTAAAACCGTCAAACTTTTTAGCAGGACAAGATAAAATTGTTAATACAGAACTAAAAATAGTTAAGAAGAAAGTCCATAAAATAAAAAAAGTTAAAAAAATAATAGTTATACCAACTCTAAAACTATCAGATGTAAAGCCAGCCCCACAAGTAGCTATAATAGATACTAAAACATCTATAAAAAAAGAAGAGTTAAAAGTAACTCTTCGCATTACTCCAAGTTCAGGTGGTATAGGACAAATAAGACTTTATCTTGATGGAGTTCTTATTAAGACAGATGGAGATAGAGGACTTAAAAAGAAACAGAATAAAAATATAGTTCTTAAAACATACACCATCAAACTTCCAAAAGGAAAACACACATTAAAAGCTATAGTTTACAATGAAGCTAACACTATGGCATCTAGAGAAGACACTTTAGCTGTAACATCAACTTATAACCCAATAGTTAAACCAAACATCTATGCAGTAATAGTTGGAATAAATGAATATAAGAATCCAACAATAGCTTTAAAATACGCAGTAGCAGATGCAAAGCTTTTCGCAAAAACTATAAAGAAAAGAACTAAAGGGTTATATGGTGATGTAAACATAAAATTACTAATATCAAAAGAGCAAACTTCAAAAGAACACATCACTAAAACTTTAAAAAATTTAGAAAATATATCTTCAAATGATTTGTTTATATTTTTTGTAGCAAGTCATGGGATGATAGAAGATGCTAAGTATCATATGATTACTTCAAATGTTGGAGCATTATCAAGTAGAGGAATAAAAAGAGAAGCTATAGGCCAAAATGCACTTAGAGATATGATAGCAAATATTCCAACAACTAAAAAATTTATCATACTAGATACTTGTAATTCAGGAGCATTAGGTCAAGCTATAGAAGTTGCATTACTTACAAGAGGACTAACTGAAACAACTGCTATGAAGGTTTTAAGTAGAGCAGTAGGTTCTACTATCATTTCTGCATCTTCATCAAGCCAAGAAGCACTAGAAGGTTATAAAGGTCATGGTCTTCTTACTTATGTATTAACAGATGGACTAAATGGTAAAGCAGATAGTGATAGAGATGGATATATAAAAACATTAGAGATCGCAAACTTCGTAGAAGACATGGTTCCAGAGATTGCAGAGCGTGAGTTTAAGCGTGCACAGTACCCGTTTATATCTCCGTTGGGACAAGGATTTCCTTTGGTAAAGGTAAAGTAAATATGATAGAACTAAAAAATGTAACAAAAACATACGAGATAAATAAAAACAATATTGTTGTAGCACTTAAAGATATAAACCTTAAAATTAATGAGGGTGAGTTGATTGTTTTGAAGGGGGCTAGTGGTAGTGGTAAGAGTAGTGTTTTATCGCTCATTGCTGCCTTATCTAAACCAACAAGTGGGGAAGTTATAGTAGATGCTAAACAAATCTCAAAACTGCCTGATAGCTTTGCATCTGAGTATAGACGGGATAACATAGGTTTTATCTTTCAAAAATACAACCTTATCCCAAGTCTTAGTGTAAAAGAAAATATTTTACTTCCTTTAGTTCCTTTAAATCCAGATGCAAAAGTAGTAGATGCAAAGTTGCAAAGAGTTATGAAAATGTTTCATATAGAGCATAAAAAAGATGCGATTGTTAAAAATCTATCTGGTGGAGAGCAACAACGAGTAGCAATTGCAAGAGCAAATGTAAATGAGCCTAAAATTATCTTAGCAGATGAGCCAACAGCAAATCTTGATGAAAAACTTTCACTTCATTTTATAGAGATGCTTCGTGAGTTAAAAGCTCTTGGAAAGACCATAGTTGTAGCAACTCATGACCCACTTTTTTTCAACCTTGATTTTGTTGATAAAGAGATACAGATGCATAATGGCTCTTTAGTTTGATACTCACACCAGAAGTTTTAACTATTTTTATTCTTAATGCACTTTTTGCATTTTTTGGAATTATTGTTTTTATTTTAAGTATAAATATTTATAGAAAATGGGATAGAAATTCTGTAAGTCAGTTGCAGTACAAACTAGAAAAACAAAGTTACCTTGCTTCAACTATTATAAAATTTATTTTTATCATAAAAGTACCATTATTTCTGTTTTTTGTCTTTACACTAGATAAAATATCTAATGTCTTGACAGGTGCAATGTGTGGGGCGGGAGTCGTAGATGCTACTGTCTATGGAACACCTCTTTTTATCTTAAAAATCATAAATCTATATATATTTGCTTATTGGATAGTTTTACACAATGAAGATATAAAGCATGAAAATCAACCCTTTGTAAAACAAAAATTCGCTCTTTACTTAGTTGCTTTTTTTCTTTTTATGGCTGAGTTGATTTTAGAAGGAGTTATGTTTAGTTCTATTGAAATAGATAAAATGGTTAGTTGTTGTGGCACGCTTTACTCAAGTACATCAGCATCTGCGATTTCTTCTATTTTTACTCTTAACACGACTACACTTTTAACTCTTTTTTATGCAAATTTTTTACTGTTACTTGTATTTTATTTTTTAAAAAACAAGTATCTGTTTGCACTAAGTAACCTCTTCTTTGTACTGATTTCTTTAGTTTCTTTGATTGTGTTCTTTGGAACATATATTTATGAACTTCCCTCTCATCATTGTCCATTTTGTTTTTTACAGAGTGAATATTATTTTATAGGTTACCCAATTTATATACTTTTATTTTTAGGAACTTTTTATGGTTTTGTAGTTGCTTTTTTAGATGTAAATGAAAGTATAAGAAAGATAAGTTATCAAAAATCTATCATAATTAACACTCTTTATGTTATATTACTTACTTCATTTGTAATGATGTATTATATAAAAAATGGAGTTTGGCTGTGATGAGAAAATATATAAATATTTTACTACTTTTAGTGATTTCTATGATGTTTTTAGCTTGTGAAAAAAAGGTACAAACAGATTTATCAACTGTTCATTGGGACAGAGATATGTGTAGTAGATGCGTTATGGTTGTAAGTGATAGAAAACATGCCGTTCAAGTAAAAGACCCACAAACTGGAAAGTCATATATGTTTGATGATATTGGTTGTGTGGCACTTTGGTTTAAAGAAGAACAAATCTCATGGAAAGATAAAGCCGTTATTTGGATTACAGATGCATCTACACAAAAGTTTATAGATGCTAGAAGTGCTTTTTACGATACAGACAACATTACACCTATGAGTTTTGGTTTTTGGGCACATAAAACAAAAGATACTATACCAGATGAAAAAGATATCTTAAGTTATGATGAAGTTATCTCCAAAATACTTAGTGAATAAGGATATCTTTTAATGAAATTAAAATTAAAAAATATTGATATGTTTAGTGATTTAGATGAAGCAACAATCGATAGTATTGAATCTTTTACAACAAAGTTTACCATTCCTAAAGATAATATAGTTTTTTATGAAGGAGATGAGACAAAGTATCTCTATCTTTTAGCAAAAGGCGTCATAAAACTTTATAAAACTTCATCAAATCATAAAGAGATAGTTCTAAAATACTTTCACGAAAATGAGTTAATAGGTGAAGTTGCAAATTTTGAACAGATTCCTTATCCTGCGACTGCCAAGGCATATACTGAAGTTGAAATCATGAAAATTGACTTTAAAAAGTTCAAAAAAATTATATATTCAAATCCTGAACTTTCTTTTTTGATTCAAACTTCTTTAATAAAAAAGATTAAAAATCTTGAAGCTATCATATCTACAAATCTTGTATTAGACTCAAAAGAGAGAGTAGCAAAATATATTTATCAGCATTCAGATAGTTTTTTTACAACTAAAAACATAATAATTGCCGAAATTTTAAGTGTATCACCAGAAACACTTTCAAGAATTTTGAAGTTCTTTAAAGACCATGATATTATAGATATAAAAACAAAAAAGATAAATAGAGATGCCTTGTTGCAGTATTTTGAGTAAGGAGTAAAAGTGGTTATATTAAATACAATAGTATGTGACGCTGAGAAAGAGTATGAAGCAGATATTCGCATTGAAAATGGAGTTATATCGGAGATAGCAAAAGATTTAAAAGACACTCAAAGCATAGATGCTAAAGGCGCATACTTTATGCCACTTATGATAGATACAAATGTTAGACTTCTTGACTCTACCTTAAACTCAAAAAATCTTAAAAATCTTTCAGATGAAGCACTAAAGGGTGGAGTAGGACATCTAGTCTTAAATGCTGATAGCGAGCCTGTCATAGATAACGAAGTAGTTTTGGAATTTGCACAAAATGGACTTCGTGATTTAGATGGTTCAAAAATTGACCTTATGTTAAATAGCCTAAAAGAAGATAGCACACTTAGCAATATCGCCATACTTTTAAAAAGTGGAGCAAAAGTTCCTTTTATGAGTACAATCGCAAAAAATGATGTAGCTATCAAAATAGCAGAATACGCTTTGATGTATGATGTCACTATCTTCTGTAAGGCGGAAGATAACTCGCTTATAAAAAGTGGTGTAATGCTAGAAGCAAGAGTAAATTCAAAGTTAGGACTTGCGGGTATTCCTGATTTGAGTGAAGTTTTACATGTTTCACGAATGATAGAGATAGCAAGACATTTTAAGATAAAAATCCTTTTTAAGTCAGTAGCATCTCCTCGTTCTATTTACTTGATAAATCAGGCTAAAAAAGATGGGGTAGAGGTTAGTTGTGAAGTTTCTATTCATCATCTTATGTTTTGTGATGAAGCTTGTGAAGACTTTAACACAACGGCAAAGCTAGACCCACCATTGGCATCTAAAAGTGATATGAAGTTACTCCAAGATGCCTTAAAAAACAAGCAAATAGACATACTAACAACACTTCATCAACCAAATTCTCCTTTAAATAAAGAAGTTGCATTTTTCAATGCTGCTTATGGTTGTGAAGCAATAAGTGACGCGATGCCACTCTACTACACAAAACTTGTCAAATCAAAGATGATTAGTATGAGTGAGTTGGTAAAACTTACAACAAAAAATAGTGCAAACAGTATTAAAGAAAAGTATGTAAACATAGAAGTTGGACAGAAAGTAAATGCTATGTTATTTGATAAAAATGTAAAAAATGTGGTTAATAATGAACAATCTTTGTACAATGGACAAACTTTAAACGGAAAAGTTATAATGACATTTATGAATGAGAATGTAACTAGATTCTAGATTTTTGCAATAATTAAGCGACAATTAGTTATAGTCCAAATATGAAAATTGTAATTTTAGATGATTCCTTAACTATTAGAATGATACTCGAATCTTTTTTAGAAGATTTAGATGTAGATGATAGTGAAATATACTCATACGAAAATGGCAATGAAGCACTAGAATTTATAGAACAAAATGGTGCAGATATTGTTTTTAGTGATATAAATATGCCTAAAATGGATGGTTATGAGTTTGCATCTGAAGTTTTTAAAATACAGCCAAGTTTAAAAAAAGCTTTTTTTGCAATAAGTGGCGATGAAAATCGTGAAAGTTTTATGAAGATGAAAGATAATGGTGTTTATAGATTTTAAAAAAACCTATAAGTGCTGAGTATTTTAGACACTTTGTATCTCCAGAAATATCTAAGCACCGTCTTAAAGTTTAGGCTCTTTTTTTATAAAATTCTTTTTTATACTCATCAAATTTATCTTCTAAAATCGCTTCTCTAACTTCTCTCATAAGATTTAAATAATAGTGTAAGTTGTGAATAGTGGCAAGTCTAAAGTAGCTTATTTCACGAGCGCGAAAAAGATGATTTAGGTAAGAACGAGTATATCTTTGACATGTTAGACATTTACACTCAGCATCTATTGGTGTGGCGTCTTCTTTAAACTTTGCACCTTTTATATTTATGCGACCAAATGAAGTGAAAAGTGTACCATTTCGAGCATTTCTAGTTGGCATAACACAGTCAAACATATCGATGCCTCGCTCAATGTTTTCTATGAGGTCTTCAGGAGTTCCAACACCCATAAGGTAACGAGGTTTATCCTCTGGCATATATTGTACTGTATGTTCAACTGTATCGTACATTTCGTTGTTTAACTCTCCAACACTAAGCCCTCCAATAGCAAAACCATCATAGTCCATAGCACATAACTCAGTGGCACTTTTTGTACGAAATGCCTTATCTGTACCACCTTGAATAATTGCAAAAATATTTTGCTCAACACCAACGCCTTCTTTTTGTTTAGCACGAAAATACTCAATAGATTCTTTTGCCCAAGCAGTAGTTCTTTCAATAGAAGTTTTTATACGCTCTTGTGTAGCAGGTAATGCAACTAAATCATCTAAAATCATCATAATATCGCTTCCAAGATTGTGTTGAATATCTATAACTTTTGTTGGTGTAAAAAAGTGTTTACTTCCATCTATATGAGAACGAAATTCTATACCATTTTCTTTTGGCTTAGAAATATCAGAGAGGCTAAACGCTTGAAAACCACCACTATCCGTTAAAAAACTTTTTGGATAAGTTGTAAAGCCATGAAGTTTACCCATTTTGGCAATGGTTTTATCACCTGGTCTTAAGTATGTATGGTAAGTATTTGCTAAAATTATTTCAGCACCAAGAAGATTTAATACATCGTCCATATCGAGAGCTTTAACGCTTCCTAAAGTTCCAACAGGCATAAATACAGGTGTTTTTATGGTTGAGTGAGCAGTAGTTATAGTACAAGCACGAGCATTTTTAGAGGTAGCATTTAGAGTAAAGTTCATAAGTATAAATATCCTAAAAAGTATATGATTTTTGACATTATAACATTCTAAGTCCATTTAGTGTAAAATTCTATTAATTAACAATAAAATAAAATTAAGGATAATGTTTATGGCAACAGTGGGAATGAGTGATATAAAAAAGAATGTTCGTTTAATTGTAGGTGAAGTACCATATAAAATTGTAGAATTTCAACATGTAAAACCAGGAAAAGGTGCGGCATTTGTTCGTATGAAGATGAAAAGTTTTTTAAATGGAAAAACTGTTGAAAAAACTGTTCATGCTGGGGATAAATTTGAAATTCCTGTGATTGATTTTAAAACAATGCAGTATCTTTATGATGATGGAGATATGTATCAGTTTATGGATAACGAAACTTACGACCAACTAGGTCTTCCTTATGATCAATGTGAAGATGCTTCAAAATGGTTTAAAGATGGAATCAATGTTGATATTGTATTTTTTAGAAACAAAGCTATCTCAGTTCAAGCACCTGAAACAATGGAACTTATTATTACAGAAACTCCTCCTAACTTTAAAGGTGATACTTCAAGTGGAAGTAAAAAACCTGCAACTCTTGAAACTGGTGCTGTTGTACAAATTCCTTATCATGTGCTTGAAGGTGATTTAATTAAGGTAAATACAGTTGATTGTGAGTATTTAGAGAAGATTAAATAATCCAATACTATATTTAGCTAAATTGTAACTTAAATTTAAGATTAAAACAGTATAATCGCGTTTATATTTAAAAAATGGAGAAAAAGTAACATGGGATTAACAAATAAGCAACTACCAAAACTAGGATTTTTATATTTAGACTATGTATTGAGATTTTTTGACCACTCAAACTTTAAAGGTTGGCCAAACAAGATTGAAACAGTAACTTACCATTGGAAAAATGATAAAGATAGATTTATCAAAGAGGTAAAGCGTAAAAAAATCGATGTTTTGATAGGTAATATCCCTGCTACTGCTTATGAAACTTTTAGAGAGATTGCTAGAGCACTTCCTTATGTTCGTTTCATCCCATCTATGGATACTCAGTTTTCAAACAAGTCTAAAGAAAATGTAACTAGATTTGCTTGGAAATATGACCTTCCAATCCCAAAAACTTATATCTACTACAAGCATGATAATGCGGACAAATTTTTGAAAAAATGTGAGTATCCAAAAATCATCAAAAAATCTTATGGTCCATCAAACTACGGTGGTTACTTTGTTCATAAAGTTGACTCTTACAAAGAAGCAAGAGAACTTTATGATGATAAACAATACCACCCACAATACTTCCAAGACTTTATCCCTATGGAAGCAGATATTCGTGTAATGCTTATTGGTCATAAACCTGTTTGTGCATTTTGGCGTCGTGCTCCTGAGGGTGAATGGCTTACAAATACTTCTCAAGGTGGAAGTATGGACTATATGGATGTTCCTAAAAATGTTCTTGATTTAGCTGTAAAAGTTTCAAAAGCTGCTAATGCTGAGTACTGGGCAGTTGATGTTGCTTATGGCATAGATGGAAAAGTTCGTATTTTGGAATGTGCTACTGCTTTTGCAGCATTTCCATATATCAGAGATTGGATTGGTCAGTATATTATGTGGAGTTTAAGTGAAGGTAGATTTAGAAAACCTCACGCTCCTATGTTTAACTGGGAAGAGTTAGGTAAAATGGACGCATCTATACTTAGAACGCTTAGACACATACACTTTGGTAATTATAATGCTAGTTATGATGGTGCATATTTTGGTAAAAAGAGAAAACTATTTGGTGAAAATGAAATCTATCTTCATGTTTTGGATAGTGAATATAAGATGCATGATGTAAAAAGAAGATGGAGTGAAGAATGGCCAAGTGAGAAGTGGAACTATCAAGACAATCTTGCGCTTAAACCATCTGCAAAATCAAAGAAAAAAGATTTTAAAAATGCACCATCTCCAACCAATGATGAATCAGCAGAATCAACTCAAGAAGAGTTTGAAATAACTAAAAAAGAGTTAAAAGAATTTTTAACTTCTATTGATGGTATTGGAAAGAAAAAAGTTGATAGTATTGTAAAACACTTTGGTGGTGATGTTGATGAAGTGATTGGTGTACTTCATCAAAATACCTCAATGCTCACAGAAATAAAAGGCATCACAAAAAAACTTATTTCTAAAATAGAAAAAGCTTGGAGTAAACTTCTAAAATAATCACTACATTATTCTTTTTAGTCCCCATGTTTTGTGGGGACTTCACATTCAGCTTCAAACAGTATAATCAATAAAATATATTTTATTAGGTTTGGTGTTTAATGGCATACTTTCAAGTACTTTTTAGACTCCCGTATTTTTCATTAAACCAAGTTTACTGGTTTGATTTTAGGGGTTCATTATACTCGAAGGTGGAGTATTCTCTCACATGAAAAATATGATTAGTTTACATCGTGGATTGAGTAAAAGTATGAAGTTGAATTTAGTCGATTATTATTTAGTGAATTATAAGAAAAAGTAGAAAAGTAAGCACCCATTTTTACTATTAAGTCTAGATGTAGCATAAGCAAAAGGTTATTTTTTTAGTTGAACTAAGGCTTTTTTCAAAGAAGATAGTAGATGCTTTATACTTTCTTGTGAATGTGTATAGTTCACGCTAATTCTCAACCAACTTGGTCTTATGTTATTTGAATCTTCTGGTGAGATGCCAAATAAGTCATGTCCGTATGGACCCGCACAGCTACATCCTGCTCTTGTTTGGATGCCAAAGTCGTGAGATAGTAGTTCGCATAACTCAAAAGGGACTATGCCTTTAAAGTTTATAGCTAAGATGCCAACACTTCTGTGGTTCTCATTTTGACCATAGATAGTACAGCCTTCTATTTTTAAAAGTTCTTTTTTAAGTATTTCAAATAGTTCAACTTTCCTAATTTGAATGCGTTTTATCCCTATCTCATTTCTCAACTGGTAAGCAAAAGAAGCTTTTATGAGTTGTAAAATTGCTGGAGTTCCAGCATCTTCTCTTATCTCTATATCACTGTTAAAAATATGCTCATCTTTTGATACATAAGCCACAGTTCCACCACCTGCAAAAGTAGGGGATTCTTTCTCATTTATCAAAGATTTTCGTATAGCTAAAAGACCACAAGTTCCCGGCCCTCCTAGAAGTTTATGCGGAGACAAGAAAAGAGCATCAAAAAGATTAGACTCAACATTTAAACATGGTGAAGATGCTGCACTATCAAAAGCAATAATCGCGTTATACTCTCTAAGAAGTGCAGATATTTTTTGATATGGTGGAACTATTCCCGTTACATTAGATGCAGTTGAAAAAGCTCCTATAATTTCTCTATGGGAATTTTTTTCTAGAGTTTTTTTCAGATATTCTAAATCCACATTTCCTGTTGTGTCAAGTGGTATTCTTATCGTGTCACACATAGCTTCTCTATAACTTATCTCATTAGAGTGATGCTCAAACGGACCAACGATTATAAGAGGAGCATGCATCTTCTTGAAGTCTAGTTTAAATCTTGTTTTAGTTGCTGGTGGCACATAGATGCCAAGAAGTTCTTGAAACTTTTTAATAGCTCCTGTTGCACCATTTCCACAAGGTAAAAGTACAAAATCATTTTGGAGAGCTAGATGTTTTTTAAGATTTTCTCTTGCTATGTCGTAGTAAAAAGATGTAGTTCTTGCATCACTTGCAAATTCAGAGTGAGTATTTGCGTAAGTTGTTAGAACTTCTTGTATTCTCTCCTCTATGGGAGAGTATGCAAGACCTGAGGCTGTGTAGTCAAAATAGTTTTCTTTGTTTTTTCCAATTATATCTTTTGAAATATCTTCAAAAGAAGTTTCCTCATTTACAAAGGGTCTAAATATATCTTTGTTTTCTTGCATATCTTGTGTTAACTCTCTTTTTATGAATAGAGGCTCGTGCTTAAATATCTTTCACCTGTGTCACAAAGAATAGTAACTATTACTTTTCCTTTGTTTTCAGCTCTAGATGCTACTTGCGTAGCAGCCCAAATATTTGCACCAGATGAGATACCTACAAGTAATCCATCTGTTTTAGCCAGTTCTCTTGATGTGCTAAAAGCATCGTCATCATCTACTTTTATAATTTCATCAATAATCTCTGTATTTAAAATGCTTGGAATAAATCCTGCACCTATACCTTGTATCTTATGTGGTCCAGGATTTTCTCCTGATATTACAGGTGAAGTTGATGGTTCAACTGCAATAACTTGAATCTCTGGATTATGTTCTTTTAATACTTCACCAATACCTGTCATAGATCCACCAGTTCCAACTGCTGCAACTAAGATATCAACTTTTCCATCAGTATCTTTTAAAATCTCTAAAGCTGTTGTTTCTCTATGCATCTTAGGGTTTGCTGGATTGTTAAACTGTTGGGGCATAAAAGTGTTTTGTTTAGTTTCGTTTAACTCTGTCGCTCTATCTATCGCGCCTTTCATACCTTTTGCTGCTGGAGTTAAGTCTAAGTTTGCTCCTAAAGCACTAAGTAGTTGTCGTCTTTCAAGACTCATAGATTCTGGCATCGTTAAAAGAAGTTTAAGACCTTTCGCTGCACATACAGTAGCTAGTCCTATACCTGTATTTCCACTTGTTGGCTCTATGATTAGAGTACCTTCTTTTATATCTCCATTTTCTATACCTGCATTTATCATGGCTAAGGCAATTCTATCTTTAACAGAAGAAGATGGGTTTAAAAATTCACATTTACCCAAGATTGTAGCACCTGTTGTGTCTGATAGTTTGTTTATTTTAACTAATGGCGTATTTCCAATTAACTCAGTTACATCTTTTGCAATATTCATTTTAAATCCTTAAATATAATATGTGAAATTTTCAGAATTTTTTTGTAAAAATTCATCTAGTTCATTCAGTGTAAGTAAAAAAATCTCTTCTATTTTTTTTGAGAATCATCCCAAAATGGTTGAAGAAGAGAGTTTTTAGTTTTAGTATCTGTTTGTGCGAAACTACTCTCTAATGAGTTTAGAATTTCAAAAACAGATATGTTGTTGGCATTTTTAGATAGTCTATATCCACCACTAGCACCTCGAATACTCTCAACTATGCCACTTTTTTTCAAAGTAACAAGTATCTGTTCGAGGTAGTTTTGCGGTATATCGCCCTTACTTGCAATCTCTTTGATTTGTAATAACTTCTGTTCATTTTCTTTTGCTAAAATAACCATCGCTGTTAAACCATAGATGCCTTTGGTTGATACTATTGCCACTTCTAAACCTTTATCTTTAAATAACTGAAAAAATTATATCGAATTAAAAATATAATGTCAAGTAACTCTATCGATTTACTATGGAATAAACTGTGAACTCATCTCCTTCTATTAAATCTTTTAAAAACAATCCTAAATATTTTTTAGAACTTTTTATATATGCATCAATTATATTTGCAACTGTATGATTTACATCTTGTGGTGCAATTTTTAACTTCATCTTCTTTCCTAATGTTGATTTATTTCCCTCTAAGTTCCCACCTAAAACTAACTCGAATCCTGTGATAGTTTCTCCATTTTTATTTTTAAACTTCGTTCCAACTAGACCGATATCTACAATGTCTGGATGCCCACACGAATTTGGACAACCGTTTAAAGATAGAGATACTTTCTCGTTAAAGTCAGGAAACTCGCTATTTAAATACTCTGCAAGTTCAATAGCCTTATCTTTTGTTTCAGTCACTCCAAATTTACAATACTTTGAACCAGTACAAGATAGGGTTCTTGCTTTAAATGGGTTTGGATTAGCATCTATGTTTATGTCTAGTAACTCTTTTGCTAAATCCTCTGCATTTTCACTTGGTGCATCAACTATTACAATATTTTGTGTAGTTGTTGTTCTAATAGTTGTTGCTCCATGCTTTTGTAAAACATCAGCTAAAGAAGAAAGTCCAAGAGAACCAATAAAACCACCGTTTACAGCACAACCGATATATGACTTGCCATCTTGCTTAGATTCATGGATGCCAAAATGTTCTCTCTTGCTGTATGGAGTATATTCCCCAATCAAATCACTTATAAAGTTAAAACCAAGACTTCTTTGCACTTCATCTTTAAACTTATGAATCCCCCATTTATTTATAAGATGACCAAGTCTAGCTTTTCTTCTACTCTCTCTAAGTCCTTCATCTCTATAAATAATGCTAACAGCTTTTAAAACATCTAAAATTTGTTTATCTTTTACATAGCCTAGATGCAAAGCAAACTGTTTAGCAGATGCTAAACCTCCACCAACACTTACATCAAAAAGAACTTCACCATTTGCACTTTTTACTGCTGTAAAAGACAAGTCTTGTATCTCATGTCCCATACAGTGTTTAGAACAGCCACTTATTCCAACCTTATATTTTCTAGGAAGATTAACTAACTCTTTATTTCCATCAAGATATGCATTTAACTCTAACGCCAATGCACTAACATCATAAATCTCACTCTTATCGATGCTAGAAACTGGACAAGTAGTGATATTTCTAGGAACATCACCTGCTGCAAAAAGTGTGCTAAGTCCAACACTTTTTAATCTGAAAAATATTTCAGGTAAATCGCGAACTTGTATAAAGTGAAACTGTACAGCTTGTCTAGTTGTAATGTTTGCAGTTTCTCTCGCAAACTCTTTTGAAATATCAGCTAAAACTCGCATCTGTTCTATGTTTATAGAACCAAGAACAAGTTTTACTCTTAACATAAAGTACAGAGTCTCATCATCATCAGCTTGTAAGTTTTTATTTTGAGTATAGAGTCCATACCACTTAAACCTATCTATATCTTCTGGGTCTATCTCTTTGTTATGTATGGCATATTCATGTATATCTTTAAGTACATCTATCCCACTTTTTTCTTTTTTTATGCGCTCAACTCTTTGTGCAGGGTTCTCTTTTTTCATAATTTTTGTCATTTCATTTCCTACAAAATTTCTTTAGCTTCCCAGTGAGGAAAGTGCTTTCTAACAAGAGCGTTAAATTCAACTTCAAACTCTGAATGCTCATGTATAGATGCCTTAGTGTTAGTATCAGACTTTTTAATAATCATTCCAGCACCAACTGTATTGTTTGTGATTCTATCTATGATGATAAAAGAACCCATCGCTTTTATATGGTCATACGCATCAAAGGCTATCTTTTGATTTAAAGATAGTTTTGCATGACCAATCTCATTTAAGTTGAGTAGGTTTGCACTTTGTTGCTCCAGTGTATTTACATCAGTTTTATGATAAAAAGATTCTATAGTCCCTGTTGTTACAGTTGAAGCTCTTTTTATAAAGTATTGCTTGCCTTTAGTTAAAGGTTGCTCATCCATCCAAACTATGTTTACATCAAAGTCACTCGCTATATCAGGTTGTTCATCACTTTTTACTAAAATATCTCCACGAGAAATATCTATCTCATCATTTAGAGTAATAGTAATAGCCTGCTGAGCATAAGCATGTTCTAAATTTCCATCGTAAGTTACAATCTCTTTAACAGTTGAACTTTTACCAGAAGGTAAAACAGTTATAGAATCTCCAACACTTATGATTCCTGCTGAAATAGTCCCACAAAAACCTCTAAAATCAAGGTTTGGTCTATTTACATACTGAACAGGCATTCTAAAGTGAGTTAAATCTCTGTCTGATGAAATTTCAATGTTCTCTATTGTATTCATCAAAGTCTCACCCTTATACCAAGGTGATTTAGAACTTCTATTTACAACATTGTCTCCATCTAGTGCAGATAGCGGTATAAAAGTAAGGTCAGAAGTTAATCCTAACTCTTTAGCAAAATCTAAATACTCAGCAGTAATCTCTTCGTATCTTTGCTGTGAAAAATCAACTAAGTCCATTTTATTAACTGCAATGATTAAGTGCTTAATACCTAACATTTTTGTTATAAAAGAGTGTCTTTTTGTCTGTGTTTGAACTCCATATCTAGCATCTATTAGTATTATCGCTAAGTCTGCTGTTGAAGCACCTGTCGCCATATTTCTAGTGTACTGCTCATGTCCGGGAGTATCTGCAATGATAAACTTTCTTTTATCAGTTGCAAAGTATCTGTAAGCAACATCAATAGTTATCCCTTGCTCTCTTTCACTTTGTAACCCATCTACTAAAAGAGATAAGTCAAACTTTTCTCCAGTAGTACCACTTTTTTTACTATCATTTTTAATAGCTGCAAGTTGATCTTCAAAAATCATCTTAGAATCATGTAAAAGTCTTCCAATAAGAGTGCTTTTTCCATCATCAACACTACCACAAGTTATAAATCTTAGTAGCTGTTTGTTTTCATGTTCTTTTAAATAACTCTGTATATCATCAGCTATTTTTTTATCTAATATTGACATCTTAAAAGTATCCCTCTATTTTTTTCTTTTCCATTGAGCCTGCAGAGTCATTATCTATGACTCTACCTTGACGCTCACTTGTTTTTGTTAGTAGCATCTCTTGAATGATTTCAGGAAGTGTTGTTGCCTCTGACTCTACGGCACCAGTTAGAGGGTAACAACCAAGTGTTCTAAATCTTACACTCTCCATAGTTGGTACTTCACCTTCTTTTAATGGTAATCTATCATCATCAACTAAAATTTTGACACCATCTCTCACGACAACTGGTCTTTTTTTAGCTAAGTAAAGAGGAACAATAGGAATCCCTTCAAGATAAATATATTGCCAAATATCAAGTTCCGTCCAGTTTGAAAGTGGAAATACTCGAATACTTTCACCTTTTTTTACTCTTGAATTGTATATATTCCAAAGTTCTGGTCTTTGATTTTTTGGATCCCATCTATGTTTTTCATCACGAAAAGAATAGATTCTCTCTTTTGCACGAGATTTTTCTTCATCTCTTCTTGCTCCACCAAAAACAGCGTCAAACTTATACTTGTTAAGTGCTTGTTTTAAACCTTGTGTTTTCATAATATCAGTATGAACTGCACTACCATGAGTAAATGGTCCTATATCTTGTTCTATACCATCTGGATTTGTATGAACTAAAAGTTCAAACCCGAGTTTTTTAGCCATCTCATCACGAAAAGCTATCATCTCTTTAAATTTCCATCTAGTATCTACATGAAGTAGGGGAAATGGTAATTTTGCAGGAAAAAAAGCTTTTTGAGCTAAGTGCAACATAACTGCAGAATCTTTACCAACAGAGTAAAGCATTGCAGGGTTTTCAAACTCTGCTATAACTTCTCTCATGATGTGCATAGACTCAGCTTCTAGTTGTTTTAAATGTGTTAATCGTTCGGTGCTTATCATTTTTTTCTCCTTATTATTTTGTGTGCAGTCCACACTCTTTATGCTCTGGGTTTTCCCACCACCATCTACCGCTTCTTACATCATCTCCATCTTTAATGGCTCTTGTACAAGGAGCACAACCAATACTTGGAAAGCCCTCGTCATGAAGTGAGTTGTATGGAACTTTGTTTTCTTTTATGTATGACCATACATCTTCTTCACTCCACATAAGTAGAGGATTTACTTTTATAACCTTGTTTACTTTATCAAACTCAATAACCTTAAGTTCTTCTCTTGTTACACTCTGAGTAGCTCTAAGTCCCGTTATCCAAATAGATAATTCTCCTAAAGCTCTTTGAAGAGGCTCTATCTTTCTAACAAAACAACATGTCTTTCTATTTTCAATAGATTCATAAAAACCATTTACCCCTTGTTCTTGGTATAGTTTTTGAACTTCATCAGTTTTAGGAAAAAAAACATTAACTTTTACACCATATTTTAGGTTTGTAGCATCCATCACACTATATGTTTGTGGATGAAGTCTTCCAGTATCTAGTGTAAATATATTTGCCTTTTTATCAAGTTTAAGCAACATATCTGTTATAACTTGGTCTTCAGCACCAAAACTACTTGATAATGCTGCTTTAGTTCCGTATTTTTTTAAAAAATACTCTAAAACCTCTTGAGGTGATAAGTTTTTAAATCTTTCATTTAAGTTAGTTGTGTCCATTTTATTTTCCTATATTTGGTAGTCTTGAGGAGTTTTAATTAAGCCAAAAGATGACTTACTCCAAGCTCTTTCATGAAAATAGTAAAGAAACATTTTTGTAAAAAGCTCAATCGCTCCAATAGATGCAGCCATTTTAAGATTACCTGTTATAAAGTAAGAAATAACCATAGTGTCTATTGTTCCAAGTGCTCTCCATGAGATAGTCTTGACAATACTTCTAAAAGGCTTTTCATGCATCTAATACTCCAAATTTGTTTATCTATCGATTTAGTATAGATTAAATCTTAAGTGCAATAATAGGGTAATTTTATTTTAATGTCAAGTAAATATATAAGTTTAATAGGGAATAAATAGGAAAGTAAAAAAAAAGAGTTTAAATTGAGGCTAGATGCCTCAATTTGCTAGTTTGTTTGAATAATATTTTTTAACTCATCAGCAGAGTTTATTGTTTTTATTGATGTTATAGTTTTATTTTCGAGATATACTATAACAATTTTTTCTACATCAACACCGCTTCTAAAAGGTGCAGCAGCTTTTTTATCATCTAAGATTAAAACTGTGTGTTTAAAATCTTTCAATCCGGGAAGTATAAACATACTACGAATTAAAGATGGAGCAGCACTAACATCTGCAATAAATTGAGTTTTATTATCACTCAAGTAAGTTGGTTTTTGTGTTACAAAGTAGTCATTACAAGTATGAGCAACATCTTTTGAAAATGCAAAAATAACTTTTTTTGTATTAGCATCTATTGTTTGAGGCTTTTCAAATTGGTCATTAATTACTATAGCATCTAAGCTTTTTCCAACAACAAGTTTAGGCTCTACCACTACTGTTTCTTCTGAACCTTTAGAACCACAACCTATAAACAAAAAGGCTATCATAAGCCCTACGATAATTTTTTTCATTTTTTCTCCATATTATTTTTGTAAATAATACTATACTAATATTTGGATTAGGTAAACAGAGATGATTAGTTTAATAATTCAGGTTTGTGAAGTATAATAAACAAATTATACCCTCAAGGGGTACCTCGTAATTTATAGGATTTAAATAATATGAACAAACTCACACTTGAAACACTTGAACGATGGCTATGGGATAGTGCTGATTTAATGAGAGGGCATATTGATAGTTCAGATTTTAAAAACTATATCTTTGGATTACTATTTTAAAAAGAGCAAATGACCAGTTTATAGAAGAAGCAAATCAAGCTGTTAAAGATGATGGTGTAAGTTTTAAAGTTGCTCTCCTTGATGAAGATTATCACCAATTTTTTATTCCTCGTGATGCTTATTGGTCTGAGCTAACTAAAAAGACTGAAAACATTGGTCAAGCACTTGACAAAGCTTTTTCACTCATAGAAGAGAATAACTCACAACTTGAGGGTGTTATGACTGCTGTTCATTTTGGAGATACTGAGAAACTTCCCGATAGTTTACTTTCAAGACTACTACAACACTTCAACAAATACTCTCTTGCTAATGAACATCTTGATAATCCAGATATTTTAGGGTCGGCTTATGAGTATCTAATCCGTGAATTTGCTGATGATGGTGGAAAAAAAGGTGGAGAGTTCTACACTCCAAAAGAGGTAGTGAAACTTGTTGTAAGCCTCATAAAACCAGAAGCTGGGAATAGTGTTTATGACCCTACTTGTGGAAGTGGCGGCATGTTAATACAAAGTGCTTCGTACATTAAAGCTAATGGTGGAACTGTTGGTAAGTTTGTAGATGCCAAGCTTTATGGTCAAGAGAAGAACCTTGGAACTTGGGCTATTTGTAAGATAAATATGATTGTGCATGGCTTTAAAGATGCTGATATACAAAAGGGTGACACTCTAGCAAATCCAAAGCATGAGCAAAACAGCGAACTAAGAAACTTTGACCGTGTAATCGCAAATCCGCCATTTAGCTTAAAAAAATGGTGGGCAAGGGCTGAGATAGATGTAAAAACTGATGACAAAGGTAAAGAGATAGCACCAAAGTATAACTCTGTTGTTTGTGATGAGTATGGTAGATTTAAGTATGGCATACCACCGAGAGGTTATGGAGATTTAGCATTTGTTCAGCATATGATAAGTGTTCTTAAAAATGATGGACGAATGGGTGTTGTATTGCCACATGGTATTTTATTTCGTGGTGGAACTGAGGGTAAAATACGAGAGGGATTACTTCAAGATGACATTATAGAAGCTATTGTTGGACTTCCTGAAAAGTTGTTTTACAACACTGGCATCCCTGCATCTATCATCATCATAAACAAAAGCAAAGCTCAAAATCTACAAAACAGAGTTGTGTTTATAGATGCTTCAAGCCAATTTAAAAGTGGCAAAAATCAAAATACTTTGACAAACGAGAACATTAAAAAAATAGTTGATGGCTATGATGGACTTACAGAAATAGATAAATTTATGAGAGTTGTCGATATGAGTGAGATAAAAGAGAACGATTACAACTTAAATATTTCACGATACATAGATACAAGTGATGAAGAGGTTATTATTGACATCAAATCTACAATGCTAGATATTAGTGATTTAGAAGTAAAAGAACAAGAGATAGATAGTAAGTTAAATGGTTATTTAAAAAGTTTGGGTTTTTAATATGTATGATAAATCTCTAAAATTAAACAGTTGGAATGATGTCAAACAAAATACTCAAAAAATAGATAAAAAAGTATATTTTAAAGAGAGAGATATTTTTTGGTTAAAAATTGGTGAAAATATTGGTTTTGAACAAAATGGAAAAGGCGATAAGTTTCAAAGACCTGTTTTGGTTTTAAAAAGATACACCAACGATATGTTTTTAGGTATCCCACTTTCAACAACTTTAAGAGAGGGGAGTTTTTACTTTCAGTTTAAATTTTTAGATGAAAAGATAAGTACGGCATTGCTTGTTCAACATAAACTTTTTAGTTCTAAAAGATTTATCAAAAAAATAGGCAAAATAAATGAGAATGATTTTAGATGTTTAAAAAAGAAATTACATGATTTAATATTTGAAGAAGATTTTTGCCCCTCTAAAAAAGAAGGGACGATCCCGAAGGAAAATTGTATAGATATTATAGCAGAAAGTACTTTAGAAGTAAAGAGCTGAAAAATGACTAAGATAAAAGATGGTTATAAGGATAGTGAGATAGGAGTTATTCCTGTTGAGTGGGAGGTTGTTTATTTAGATGACATTACAATAAAAATCACAAGTGGAGGAACACCCTCTCGAAGTAAAAATGAATATTTTACAAATGGAACAATCAATTGGTTGAAAACAGGAGAACTTAGAGATTGTTATATCTATGGAACAAAAGAAAAAATCACAGAAGATGCTATTAATAATTCTTCAGCAAAATTATTTCCAATAGACACTTTATTAATTGCTATGTATGGAGCAACAATTGGTAGAACGGCTTATCTTAAAACTGAATGTGCCACTAACCAAGCTTGTTGTGCAATTATGTTTGATAATAAATTAGCAAGTCCATTTTTTTATTGGAAATATTTTTATTTTATTAAAGATACTCTAATTGGTTTAGGACGGGGAGCAGGACAACCAAATATTAGTCAAGGAATTATAAAAGAGTTAAAAATCCCACTTCCACCACTAAAAGAACAAGAGAAAATAGCTGATATTTTATCAACTGCTGATGACAAGATAGATGCTATTGCTACTCAGATAGAAAAAGCCCAAACACTTAAAAAAGGGCTACTACAAAAGCTATTAAGTGAAGGTATAGGACATAGTGAGTTTAAGGATAGTGAGCTTGGGAAGATTCCTGAGAGTTGGGAAGTTAAATCCTTATCGATGATTGGTTCATTTTCAAAGGGTAAAGGTATATCTAAAAACGAAGTAATTAAAGATGGAGTACCTTGTATGCGATATGCTGAGATATATACTGAATATGATATTGTATTAAAAAATATAAAATCTTTTATCAATAAAAAATCAGCACTTAATAGCAAAAAAATAATTAATGGAGATATATTATTCGCAGGGTCTGGTGAAATTCTTGATGATATTGGTAAATCTGTTGCTTTTATAGATGATTTTGAAGCATATGTTGGAGGGGATACTGTTATTTTATCTAAAAGTATAGATTACAATTCTCTTTTTATGGCATATCAATTAAATTCTACTTTTGTAAGACTTCAATTAAGAAAACTTGGTCAAGGTAGCTCAGTTGTTCATATTTATTCTTCTGGATTGGAAAAGATAAAAGTTCCTTTTCCTCCCCTCAAAGAACAAAAACAAATAGCCGACATATTATTAACTGCTGATGAAAAGTTAGAAGTGCTTAGAGCTAAAAAAGAAAAGTATGAAACACTTAAAAAAGGTTTATTACAGAAGCTTTTGAGTGGAGAGGTTAGGACTGTTTGACTTATGTATATAAATAGTATATAATTTAATATATAAAAATACTAAAAGGATTTTACTATGCACTCACTAGCACAACTTCAAAAACAACAAGTAGGGCTTAGACTTCCCGTTTATTTAGTAGAGCAGATAGATGAATTTACAAAAGAGTATAACTTAAATAGAACAGATATTATCATTGAATCTATAAAATCATATATAGAAAAACAAGAGGCAGAAGCGTTTTACAAAAGTTTTGATGCATCTTGTAAAGAACTAAGAGAGGTTTTAGATGACCCTAAAAAGGCAGATGAGTTACAAACCATAGAAGAGTTTCTTGATGAGCTTTGATATTAAGCCAGTAGCTGGGTTTAGAAAAGATTTTAAAACATTGTCAAAAAAATATAAAAAATTAGAAGATGATATTAGAAAAGTTATCTTGGAGTTAAGAAAAAAACCCAAAGCAGGTACTTATCTACAAAATAATTGTTATAAAATTAGAATGGCAAACTCTTCTACTCCTACAGGAAAGAGTGGAGGTTTTAGAATTATCTATTATTTTATAGATGAACAAAACAACCTTTATCTTATGAATATATACTCTAAAACACAAAAAGAAAGTATCAGCGAAAGTGAACTATTGGTACTTTTAAAACTTAATGGTTTAGGAAAATGAGCGAATACCTACAAAGTGAACTCCCAGCGATAGAGCTTTTTAAAAAGCTAAAATATGATTACTTTGATGCCAAGGGCGAAATGTATGAAGTTGTTCTTGAAGATAGATTAACAAACTCATTAAAAAGAATAAACCCTTGGCTAAATGAAAACAACCTACAAAAAATAATCCGTAAAATTTTAGCTGTAAGTGGTAGCTCACTTATGGAGATAAACTCCCAAATTCATAAGCTCATAACTCGTGCGGATGCACTATCACTTAAACCTACGACCGATTCAAAACCAAGAGTTGTAAAGTTTATAGACTATAAAAATCTTGAAAACAATGAGTATTTGATAGTAAATCAAATGAAGTTTAAAGGCGAAAGAGCTAACTCTATCCCTGATTTAGTTGTGTTTATAAATGGACTACCATTAGCAGTCATAGAAGCAAAAAATCAAAAGGTAGATATATCTGACATTCCTGATTTAGACTACTACCAAGCTAACTCTCCAAAACTATTTCATTACAACCAAATCATAAGTGCTATTAATCGTATAAGTGGATTATATGGAACAATCCAAGCAGATATGAAGTTCTACTCAAAATACAATGAAGTTGCATCTGATGAACTCATAAAACTTCTTGAGAATGAACCAACACCACAAGATATTTTAATCTATAACCTTTTTGAAAAAAGAAAGTTTCTTGACATCATCAAATACTTTGTAATTTTTGAAGTTGTTGAGGGTAGAACAATCAAAAAGCTACCAAGATACCAACAACTTAGAGCTGTAAATAAAATAGTAGATAGGCTTAAAAATGAAAACCGTGGTGGTGTTGTATGGCATACACAAGGAAGTGGTAAATCTATTACTATGATATACCTTGCTACTAAGTTAAGAGCTGCTACAAGTGGGTTTGATAATCCTACTATTTTAGTTCTAACAGATAGAACAGATTTAGATAATCAAATCAGAAGTACTTTTAACAGAGTTGGTTTCTCAAATGTTCATCAAGCAAATTCAATCTCACACTTAAAGACACTACTCAAAGATAGCTATGGTAAAACTTTAACTTCAACAATACAGAAGTTCCAAGAGAGAGCAGAAGAGAAAAAAGAAGTTGAAGTTCTGAGTGATAAAGAAAACATATTCGTTCTTATAGATGAAGCCCACAGAAGCCAATACGGACTAACTGCTTCATATATGAGACAATCACTTCCAAATGCTAAGTTTATAGCCTTTACGGGAACACCAATAGACAAAGAAAACAAATCAACACTTCACGAGTTTTATGGTGGCGATTACATAGACAAGTACACTATAAAACAATCAGTAGCAGATGGTAATACGCTACCAATTTTATATGAAACAGGGCTAAGTAAGTTCTTCATAGAAAAAGAGCTTTTAGATGTTGAGTTTGCTAAGTCGTTTGGAAATGAAAGTGCTAAAAAACAAGCGATACTAAAAACCAAAGCAACGAGCCTTGATAAAAATGCTACTCGTAGAGTCCAAGAGATAGCAAAAAGCATTGTAGAACACTATAAAAATAAGAGCTATTTGGACGGTTTCAAGGCGATGATAGTTTGTCACAATAGATACCAAGCAATAGCTTATAAAAAAGCATTTAATAAATTGGCTGAGCGAGGTGTTAATAATTTTCAATCAAAAGTTATAATGAGTTTTGATACAAAGAAAGACCCACAAGAGTTTTATGATTTAGCCTCGCCCCAAGCAGATACAAAAAAAGCGATAGAAGATTTCAAACTACCATTTGGAGATGAGAACGATAAAAGCCGTGGTGGTAAAAGACAATTTGATAACACTGCTTTTTTAATAGTAAGTGATATGTTATTAACGGGATATGATGCTCCAATACTTCAAACTCTTTATGTTGATAAGATACTTCGTGAGCATAATCTACTTCAAGCAATAGCAAGAGTGAATAGAACTCGTAAAGGTAAAAATGCTGGGTATGTAGTTGATTTTGTAGGAATAACTAAATACCTCGTAGATGCTCTTGAAATATTTAGTGGAGATTTAAACCCGTGTGATGTTATGGTAGATATAGAGAGTGAAAAAACTACACTTGAAAATAGACACACAAAGATGGTTGATTATTTCAAGTCAGTTAAGAAAAATAGAGAAAATGAAAGAGATGATTTTATACTTCAAGCTCTAACCCACTTAAAGCCACAAGATATAAAAGATAAATTCAAAGAGCTTGTAAGTGATTTTAACAAATCAATGAACATAGTTCTTCCAGACCCTTTTGCAACAAGATATGATTATGATTTTAAACTATTTAATGAAATAAAGATGATAGTTAGAGATTCTAAAGAGAAGATTACTCGTGAAGATTCTAAAAAGTTACAAATGATTTTAGATGAACACCTTAGAGCTAATGGGATAGAATATCTACTTAAAGCACCTATTGATATTACAGACTATAAACAGTTTCAAGCAGAACTTACAAGAGAGGGAAAACATAACCCACTTGATAAAGCAAAAGCAATTATAAAAGCAAATGAAGAAAAAAATCCAGCGTTAGCACTTGAACTTTCAGAGTTATTGGAGAGAAAATTAATAGATGCTAAGGTAGACCGAAAGCAGGCTATTATAGATTTGTTTAGTGATATGCAAGTGATAATCAATCGCCATAAAAATAGACATAATAATAGTGGTTTAAGTGATGAGAAGCAACTTGTAGTTTATGACTTAGTTACAGAGTTAAGTGATGAAGCAACTGAGCTAACACTTGAGATATTTGATACTCTTGATGAGTGGTTAAATAAAAAAGCAATACTGACTCAAAGTGATGCTCAAAAAGAGATGAGGAACTCTATCAAGCCGATACTTGCTAAGTATAAAGTGGATAAAAAACTCTCAAAAGATATAGTGGCTAAGTTGGTAGAAACAAATGCATAGTATAGAGTATGGAACTAAAAATATTGTATTTTATATAAAGAGAAAAACTAAACTAAAAAATACATATATTCATGTTGATACTGATGGAGTGCTTGTCAAAACAAATGATACTACCCCCGTAGAAGATATAAACAAGATGGTTAGTAATAAATCAGCTTGGATAAGCAAGAAGCTTGATATATTTAAATCAATAGCAGTCAATAAAGATATAACAACTGGTTCAAGGCTTTACTATATGGGTAAGAGCTACTATGTAAATATGCTTAAAGATGAAGATGCCGACACTGTTACTATAAATTTCACTCACTCCAAGTTTCATATAACAATACCATTAAAATGTAGTGATGTTGAGCTTCATAATGCTATTGAAAACTTTTACAAGCAAAAAGCGATAGACAAAATAATACCACTAACAAAAAAGTGGGCTAAGACTATGCAAGTTCTACCAGAACACATAAGTTTTAGATACTCAAAAAATAGATGGGGAAGTTGCAGTTCAACTAATCGTATCTCATTTAACTATCATCTTGTAAAACTATCTTCATCATTAATTGAGTATGTTGTTATACACGAATTAGCTCACATAACTTATCAAAATCACTCTAAGGATTTTTGGAAATTGGTTCATAAACACCTATCAGATTACAAAGTGAAAGAAGAGAAGATTAGAGTATTTGAGAAGTTGATATAAGGAGAAAAAATGTTAGAAACAAAATATCAACTTTTTTATGATGAAATTATCAAAACGATTTCTAAAGAGTATGTTTTTACACAGAAATTACATCTACTTGCATTTGGTACAGATGCTTCCTTTTACAGACTTATACCAAAGATAGTTATAAAGGCTCAAAATAGTGATGATGTTGTAAGTATTTTAAAACTTGCTACAAAGTACAAACTGAGTGTAACTTTTAGAGCGGCGGGTACATCTCTTAGTGGACAGGCTATAAGTGATTCTATCTTAGTTGTGACTGCTCGAACTTTTAACAAGATTAGTATGAGTGAAGATAAATCAGAGGTAAGTTTAGAACCTTCAGTCATAGGAGCAGATGCAAACCTTTTTTTAGCTCCTTTTTTGAAAAAAATAGGTCCAGACCCTGCAAGTATAAATACAGCAATGATAGGTGGGATAGCTGCTAATAATGCGAGTGGAATGTGTTGTGGTGTAGCTGATAACTCATACAATACTCTTAGTAGTATGAAGATTGTTTTTTATGATGGAACTCTTTTAGATACTTCATCTCAAAAGAGTAAGCAAGAGTTTTCTTTATCCCATAAAGTTTTTTTACAAAGCCTAGATGCTTACGCTAAGGAGATAAAAGCAGATGAAGTTTTAAAAGCAAAAATCATTAAAAAATTTAAAATAAAGAATACTTGTGGATATTCTCTTAACTCTTTTGTAGATTTTGATGATGTTTTTGAAATCTTAGAGCATCTAATCATCGGAAGTGAAGGAACTTTAGCTTTTATAAAAGAAATAACTTATAAAACTGTACAAGATTATCCACATAAAGCGAGTTCTTTAGTCTTTTTTGAAGATATAAATGAAGCTTGTAAAGCGGTTGCTCTACTGAAACTTTCTTCAAAGGTAAGAGTAGATGCTGTTGAGTTGATGGATAGAAAAGCTTTAAGTAGTGTTGAGAACAAAAAAGGAATGCCAACTTATTTAAAAACACTTCATAAAGATGTAGCAACACTTTTGATAGAAACAAGAGCATCTAACAAAGATGATTTGCAAACTCAAATACAAGATATAAAAGAGTTACTAAAAACTGCAAAAACAATACAAGATATAGAGTTTACAGATAAAGAGGAAGAATATTCTTTGTTTTGGAAGATAAGAAAAGGATTGTTTCCTGCTGTTGGAGCGGCTAGAGAGATTGGTACTACGGTTATTATAGAAGATATTGCTTTTAATATTGAGCATCTAGCAGAAGCAACTTTGAAACTTCAAAATCTGTTTTCAAAATATAACTATGATGAAGCTTTGATATTTGGTCATGCACTAGATGGAAATCTACACTTTGTTTTTACTCAAGATTTTTCAAATAAAAAAGAGATAGATAGATATAAAAAGTTTATGGACGAGGTTGTAGCACTTGTAGTTAGTTATGATGGAAGTTTAAAAGCAGAGCATGGAACAGGTAGAAACATGTCACCATTTGTTGAGTTAGAGTGGGGCGCCCAAGCTTATGAGATGATGAAAAAGGTTAAAAAACTTTTTGACCCATTAAATATTTTAAATACTGGTGTTATTATAAATGATGACTCAGAGGCGCATCTCAAAAACTTAAAACCGATGCCACAAACTCATGAACTAGTAGATAAATGTATAGAGTGTGGTTTTTGTGAGAGTGTATGTCCATCAAATGTTATAACTTTTACTCCAAGACAAAGAATTGTGTCAAATAGAGAGATAAGTGTTCTCAATCGTGCAAATAAGCGTGATGAAGCATTAGAACTTGAAAAAGAGTACCAATATGCTGGTTTAGACACTTGTGCTACTTGTTCTCTTTGCTCGACTCTTTGTCCTGTTGATATAGATACGGGTGCATTTACAAAGTACTTAAGAGAAAAGCAGATAACTAGCTTTGATAATAAAATGGCAAATCTAATAACAAATAATTTTTCCACTACTTTAAAGTTTATGAAAGTAGGGCTAATGGCAGCAGATGTCACTCACTCTATAATCGGTACAAATCTTATGAGAAAAATTCCAAAATGGATACCAACTCTTCCAAAACCAATAAGCATAGATGCCAATAGGTCTAGTATTAAAAGTCAAAACAAAGTAGTTTATTTTCCATCGTGTGTAAGTAGAACAATGGGTGGTAGTTTGTTTGACATTACATTTTCTTTACTAGAAAAAGCTGGTTATGAAGTGATTATGCCAAAAAATCTAGAAAATCTTTGCTGTGGTATGCCATTTTCTAGTAAAGGTTTTAGTTCTCAAGCAAAGATGAAATCTAGGGAGTTAGAAAATAGTTTGAAAATTGCTACTCAAGACGGAAAATATCCTGTACTTTGTGACACAAGTCCATGTACTAAAAAAATGATAGAGAGTTTTGAAGGTAATTTAAAAATATACGAACCAATAGAGTTTAGTTTAGAATTTTTGATACCAAAGCTAAAAATCACAAAAGTTAATGAGCCTATAGTAATCCACTCAACTTGTAGTACAAGAAAAATGGGACTTCACTCTAAGTTTATAAAACTTGCAAAATTATGCTCAAATGAGGTAATAGTTCCTAGTGATATAAAATGTTGTGGTTTTGCGGGAGATAGAGGTTTTAACTTTCCTGAGTTAAACAAGTCTGCACTGAGAACTTTAAAACAGCAAATTCCTAAAGGAACTAAACTTGCCTACTCAACAAGTATAACCTGTGAGATTGGGCTTAGTGAGCATGGCGATATTGATTATAACTCCATACTTTACTTAGTGCATAAATGCTCTAAGTAAGTTACTCTCCCTTTTTTAAAATAAGGGTAGTAGATTTGTTAAAGTTAAAATATTTTTTAGCTGCATCTTGAATTTTTTTAGCTGTTACTTTTTTGATGTCATCTTCATATTCTAAAAGTGGTGTTAAATCGCCACGAACTAGATAACTTCCAAATAGATTCGCAACAGAAGTAGAGCTTTCAAGAGAGTAGATAAAATCTGCTTTTGTATTTATCTTAACTTTGTTTATTTCAGCTTTAGTGACTTTTGTATTTTTCATCAGTTCTATTTGTGCTATTAGCTCTTTTTCAACATCCTCAGCTTTTACACCAGGGTTACAAGTTGCTAAAAATATAAAAAGACCTGGGTCAATATTTTCCATATTATAAGCATATATAGAGTTCACAAGGCGTTTTTTATCAATTAGTTCTTTGTAAAGTCTTGAGCTTTTTCCAGAAAAAAGAATCTCAGAGATTACACTTAGAGTTACTTGGTCTTTGTCTTTAAAATCAGGAATATGAAAAGTAATAGCTAGCATCTCTACTTCACTATCTCTATAAATAGTTACTCTTTTTGGTCCATCTTGTTCAGGCTCTACAAATTTAAATTCTGGTATTTTAGCTTTGTTTTTGATGCCTCCAAAAGCTTTTTTCGCTTTCTTGAAAACTTCTTTTGCCTCAACATCTCCTGTAACCATTAATATGGCATTGCTTGGTTGATAGTAAGTTTTATGAAAATCTTTTATATCATCAATAGTCCAAGTTTGTATATCATTCATAAAACCAATAGGCGTCCAATGGTAAGGATGATAAACATAAGCGTTGTTAAAAAGTGCAAAGTAAAGATAACCTAATGGAGAATTCTCTGTTCTCCAGCGTCGCTCTTCTGCAACCACATCTCGTTCTGGTTGAAACTCTTCATCTTTAAGATTAAGATTTTGCATAAGTTCAGCATATAGAGTTAGTGACTTGTTAAGGTTATCTGTACTTGATTTTATGTAGTAATGAGTATAGTCAAAACTCGTAGATGCGTTGTTTACGCCACCTATACTTTTAACTTCTTTGTCAAACTCTCCAGCTGGTAAGTTTTTTGTAGATTTGAAGTTCATATGCTCTAACATATGAGCAATCCCTGTTTTACCCATGATTTCGTTTCTACTTCCAACCTTGTAAAAGATGTCAGTAGATATAACATTCGTAGAGTTTTTTAAAGGAATTACAACTATTTGTAAGCCATTTTTTAAAGTTTTTGTTTCGTATTTTGGTAATGAAGATGCCATTATTGTTCCTATAATTAGTGTAAGTATTAGTAAGTATTTCATGCTTTTCTATCTGCCCCTATGGCTTCAGTTATGTTTTTATAGCCATCTGCTTTTATAAGTTTTGTTAACTCATTATTTATATTCATAATCATATTTGGACCATGAAATACAAGTCCGCTAAGGATTTGAATAAGAGATGCACCTGCCTTTATGCGTTTGTATGCTTCTTCTGCTGAGTCAATTCCACCAACTGAAATAAGCACAGTTTTTCCATAAAGTTCTTTTGCGATTGCTTCAAAAATTTTAAAACTTTTTTCTTTTAAAACAGCACCACTTATACCGCCAATCTCTTTTGGCTCTTTTACTAGTGAGTAATCTACGGTTGTATTTGTCGCAATGATTCCATCTGCACCTTTTTCAACCGCCATTTTAGTAAGTGCTACAGCATCTTCTATTTCCATATCAGGAGCGATTTTTAAAAGGATTGGCATCTGTGTAAGTTTTTTAGCTTGTGTAAATAGTTCTGATATAAACTCTTCATTTTGTAAATCTCTTAAACCAGGGGTATTTGGAGATGAGATGTTTATAACAAAGTAATCTCCCCAACCGTTAAAAGTATCTATAAGTGAGATATAATCATTTATAGCTTGATCATCAGGAGTTGTTTTGTTCTTTCCAATATTTACACCAATAGGAGTAACATAAGGAAATCTTTGTTTTAACATATTTACAACTTTAGCCGCACCATTGTTGTTAAAACCCATCGCATTTTGGATAGATTCTTCCTCAATATGACGGAACATTCTTGGTTTTGGGTTTCCTTCTTGGGGCTTTGGTGTTACTGTACCGATTTCTGTAAAACCAAAACCTAAGGTTCTTATACCCTTTATCATAGTTGCATTTTTATCAAATCCAGCTCCAAGTCCGACAGGATTAGAAAATGTACGACCAAAAAGTTCTTGAGTTAAGACACTGTTATCCACAAAATGAGATTTTAAAAATGGTTTAAATGGGATTTCACAAAGATTTGTAAGTCTTAGTACACATTCCGCTAAATGGTGGCTTCTTCAGGGTCTAATTTAAAAAGCCAAGGTTTTATTGCTTCATAATTTATCATAATACTAAATATACCTTTTATTTTTTTCGAGATTATACTAGAATTAAACCAATGATTTGATAAGAGGAATTTTATATGAGAAATAATTTTATAATAGTTTTGATTTTTTCCTCAAGTGTACTTTTTAGTTTTGATTTTGGAAGTTTTATGAGTGATGTCGTTAAGAGTGTTTCAGAACCAACTCCATCTTTTTCTTCAAAGAGTACACTAAGTCGTGATACTATCTCTAGTGGACTTAAAGAAGCTCTTAGCATAGGCGCAAAGTATGCCGTAAAAGAGCTTGGTAAGAAAGATGGCTATCTTAGTAATGCATCTGTGAAAATACCACTTCCAAAAAGCATAAAAAAAGCAGAAGATATCATTCGTGGTTTTGGTGGAGATAAGTATGTGGATGATTTTATAGAGTCTATGAATAGTGCGGCAACAGATGCCGCTCCTAAAACAATAGATATATTTTTACATGCTATACAACAAATGACAATTGATGATGCAAGAAAAATCTTATCTGGCAATGAAGATGGAGCAACTGAGTATTTTAAAATATACACAACTAACTCTTTGACAAAGTTAATACTTCCTATTGTCAAAAAAACTATGGAAGCAAATAATGTAACGGCTTATTATAAGAAGGCAAATAGTTTTTATAAGTCAGATATAAAGAGCAGGGCAGTAGAATATGGGATAAGTTCATTCTTACCAAAAGAGAGTGAAGAAAATTTAGATGAGTATGTAACTTCAAAAGCGATAGAAGGGTTGTTTATAATGATAGCTCAAAAAGAGGCAGAGATAAGAAAAGACCCTCTTGCTCAAACAACATCACTTTTGAAAAAAGTATTTGGAATTTAGGAAAAAATAATGAAAAAAATTACAGTGTTATTTATTGGATTGTTTCTACTTGTTGGGTGTTCTACCTTAAAAATAAATGTTGATTATGATGAGTCTTTTGCTTTTAAAGATAAAAATAGCTTTGTTATAAAGCATAAAGATAAAGCAGGAGATGATACTTTAACAAATGATAGAATTATCAACTCTCTTATAGCTGATTTAAAATCAAAGAATTATAAAAAAGTTTCTCAAAATGAAGCTGATTTAATTTTCGTTTTTCATACATCTGTAAAAGATAAAATGGAACTTCAAACTGATTATAATACTATGGGTTTTGGAAGATATAGATTTGGTGGAGGAATGACAACTACAACAACAAGTTATAACTATGTAGAGGGAACACTTATCATAGATGCTCTAAACCCAAAAAATGAAAAAATAGTTTGGCGAGTTGTTGGAACTATGGAGATAAAAGGGATAAAATCTCCAAAAGAAAAAGAAGAAAAAATCAATAAATTAATATTAAAACTAATGAAAAAATTTCCTATACATAAAAACTAAATCTTATACACACAGAGATACAACTTTGTTCCTTCCACTATTTTTAGCTTCATAAAGAGCTTTATCTGCTCTTATGAAGGTTTCTTCTTGTTTATCGTTCTCGCTATAACTAGAAACCCCTGCACTACAAGTCAACTTATTAATATCACTAAAATTAAAGTTTTGAATTTTTTCGCGTATCTTTTGTGCTAATATTGTTGCTTTTTCTAGGTTTGTTTCAGGACAGATTATTAAAAATTCTTCTCCACCCCATCTCCCAAGAGTATCGCTACTTCTTATGTTTTGTTTTAAAATAGTTGCAAACTCTACTAAAATATTATCGCCAATTTTATGTCCGTAAGTGTCGTTGATTTTCTTGAAAAAGTCTATATCTATTATGATAATAGAGAGGTCATATTTATGTCTAGTAACTCGCTTAAGTTCTTTCTCATAACTATTGTCTAGATGAAGTCTGTTTGGAATCTTTGTTAAAGCATCTGTAATAGATAGCCTTTCAAGTTCTTTTTTATCTGTTATATTATGACTTATTGCATGGTAAGATTTGATATTGAAACTTTTATCTAGAATAGGGGTTATTGTTACAGCTACCCAGTAAGAACTTCCATCTTTTTTTAAGTTTTTTATTTCTCCTTGCCATATTTTTTTCTTTAAAAGTGTATTTAGCATATCTTTAAATGTTATGCTAGATGTATCTTTATGCCTTAAAATATCATGATGTTTACCTATCAACTCTTCTTTTTTGTATCCTGATAATTTTGAGAGTGCTTCACTGATATCAGTAATAATACCTTTTTCATTACTTGATGAAATTAGAACATTTTTATTTATAATTTTTAATTGTCTAGCTATTTTTTTATTATAAGTTTGTAATGTTATATATCTGTACAATAAAAATATAGATATAAGCGTTAAAATAGCAAAAAATTTAATAAAAAGAGAGTAGTCAAATTCTTGCTCATATTTTATTGGAATATGCTTGCTTAGAATATCTTGCTCTATTTTAGGTGTTAAGTTTTCTATGATTTTATTAAATATACTTAAAAGAATCAAATCATCATTTCTAACACCGACTCCTAACTTTATAGTAGTATTGAGTTTACCACTAATTTTGAGATTATTTGAGTAGTTTGATTGAAGTTCATTTGAAATAACTGGTATGGTGTCTATACATCCAAAAATTTCTCCTCTCTCTACTTGTTGAAGACCATCTGTGATATTTTGTATTTCTATTATATTTATATCTGGATACTTTATTTTTATGATTTGGGCAATGCCGTAATCTTTCACAATACCGATTTTCATGCCCTTCAAGCCATTAAAATTATCTATAAATGATATATTTTTATTTGTTGCAAGTCCTATGGGTGCTTCTAAATATTTTTTAGAAAAATTTAAATATTCACTATTTTTTTTTGTTGGCATTAGTAAAGATAAGATGTCGCACTTTCTTTTTTTTGCAAATTCTAGTGACTGTGTCCAACTATGTGTAGCAATCAATTTTATGGGTATTCCTATTTCTTTTTTAAATATTTTAAAGTAAGAAGCAGATATACCAATATGTTTACCATTCTCTACACTTTCAAATGGCATCCACATGGGATCAATACACATAGTAATTTGTTTTTTATTTTTTAGATATTTTTTCTCTTTTAGAGTTAGTTCTTTTAGTTTTGTGTTTGCAGTTGCAAAAAACCATTTTTGCTTTAGTCTTATTCTTTCATGGTTAGAGATTGTTGCTAATCCTTTGTTTAAAATACTTAAGGCTTCTGGCCAGTCTTTTCTTATACTAAAGACCAAGTCTAATTTATGTTCAAGTGGATAAGCAAAGTCTAGGTAAGGAAGTCCCATTTTACTAAGTAGATAAGTTATTGATATATGTCCAAAAATCACATCTGCTTCGCCATATATTATTTCAGTTAGCATCTGCTTTGTTGTGTCTGCATAAATTATTTTAGAGTTTTTAAATTTTTTTACAATATTTTCATCTGATATATTGCCTTTAAGGATAGCAATAGTTTTTCCATCTAAATCTTTATCAGATTTTATATTTTTTGGGTTTCCGCGTTTAGTCATTACTATTTTTTTCGAAGAAATATAAATATCTGAAAAATTAAACCATTTCTTCTGTTCTTTAAATATAGCTGTTACACTAAGACCATCTATTTCTTTAGATTTAGCTTTTTCTTGTATTTGCGACCAGTTACCTAGAACTTGAGCAAAATTTGCACCTGTTATTTTATTGATTATACTTAAAATATCATCGTTATAACCAATGATTCTTCCATTAAAGTCTTTCATGACAAAAGGTTCCCAACTACTGTCAGTACCTAATATAATTGTAGGGTTTTTTTTTAAAAAAGCTTTTTCTTTTTGCGTAAGAGATACTGCTTGTAAAGCAAGAATAGAGATAATTAAAAAAAAGATAATAAAAACGATTTTTTGCATAAGTTATATTGTACTCTTATTTGTGAAAAAAAACAAATTAAAACATTAGTCTGTGATTTATAAACTACTTAATTCTCTTTTAAATACCAGATTTTTTAGGCTTCTATCTTCATTTAAAGATTCAAACTCTTTTACATTTTTGAGTCTTTTTACAAACTTAAAATTTGGAGCCCATTCTTTTATAAGAACCTTTATAAACTCTTCATCTAAGTCTGGTGAGTTTAAACAAGTTAGTAGCAGACATTCTTGGGATGCAATTTGTGGTAGTTTTATGATGAGTTTTTTATAGTCTTTAGTTGCCTCAAAACTTCCTTTTTGAAAACTTGGAGGGTCTATGATGATTAAATCATAAGGACCTTTCTTTTTAATGCGTGAGAATGATTTTAAGATGTTGTAAGGGTGAAAACTAACATTTTTAGTATCTATGTTGTTTAGATGGTGATTTGAGCGTCCTGTACTTAAAGCACTTTTATTCATATCGATGTTTGATATTTTTTTTGCTCCGCCTTTAATTGCAGACAGACTAAAAGCACAAGTGTAGGAAAAAAGATTTAAAACGCTTTTATCTTTAGAATTTTCTCTTACAAACTCTCGTCCATTTTTCATATCAGCAAAATATCCATTATTACGATTTGTAAGAAGGTTAGTTTTATTTTTATGCCATTTTCCATAACAAATAAATCTTGTGGTAACTCTCCAGCTAAAACTTCAGATGGAGAGCCTTTTAAATATCTGCGTTGTAAAACTATACTTTTGTGTCTTGAATTTTTTACAAACTCTTCAAGCATCTCTATAAGTTTAGCTTCATCTTTTTCTTCATCATAAAGTGCTACGCTTAAAACGGTGTCAATGGAGTCTATGCATAGATGCTTAAAGCCTTCATAGAGTCCACCACGACCATGAAAGAGTCTTTTAAACTCAGAAGATAAATCTTTCGAGTTTTCTTCTAAGTGGTTTTGGATATCAGAGAATTCCATTTATATATTTATACTTTTTCCCAAAAAGTACCTTGAGCCGTATCCATTATGCTAACTCCAAAAGCTAAAATCTCATTACGAAGTTTGTCAGATGCTTCAAAGTTTTTTTCTTTTTTTGCTTCATTTCTTAAAGTTATAAGTTCATCTATCTTTTGTTTAGTTTTTTCATCTATGCCAAATTGAAAATACTCAAAAGGATTTTTAACACCAAAACCTAAAATCTCTTCAACAAAAGATAGATTTGCAATAGTTTCTTTTTTAAGTAGTTTATGCTTTCCTGCTGTGTCTAAAGCTTCGTTTGTGCTTGAAACAAACGCTTCAATAAGAGCTAAAGCAGAAGAAACATTCATATCATCGCTCAAGGCTTTGAGAAGTTCATTTTTAAAAGTTGTTTGGTCTGTATTGTTAGCAAGTCCAAAAAGGCGTTTTTTTAGTCTGTAAATTTTGTCTAGTCTTTTTTTAGCTATTGCTAAATCATCAGTATTGAAATTAAAATTACTTCTATAATGAGTGCTTAAAAGGTAGAATCGTAAAACCTCGCCATCATATTCTTTTAGGGCATCTTTTAAAAAGAAACTATTTCCTAAAGATTTGCTCATTTTTTCGCCGTTTATATTTACAAAACCATTATGCATCCAGTAGTTAGCAAGTTCATGGTTTGTTGCGCATCTAGTCTGAGCAGCTTCGTTTTCATGGTGAGGGAAAAGTAAATCAGCACCACCTCCATGAATATCAACTGCAAAAGGAGCATCACTAGATGCTAGATGTTTTTCTATCATCGCAGAACACTCTAGATGCCACCCTGGACGACCTTTACCAAAAGGAGAGTCAAACGATATGCTTCCATCTTTTATACTCTTCCAAAGAGCAAAATCTACACTATTTTTTTTACTTTTTGAACTTTGAACTCTTTGTTGTTTGTCATCTTCATCTTGAACTCTACAAGATAGTTTTAAATACTCACTATCACTTACAGTATCAAAGTAAACATCACCTTCTTCTGTTGCATAAGCATGATTGGCATCTATGAGTTTTTGTATAAGTTCAAACATAGCATCTAGGCTTTGTGTAGCTTTAGGTTCTATATCTGGTCGAGCGACTCCTATGGCTTGCATCTCTTTATGAAAGGCATCTGTGTAAAAGTCTGTAATCTCCTTGATATTTTTACCAAGCTCAACAGCCTTTTTGATAATTTTGTCATCAATATCTGTGATATTTCTAGCGTAAGTAACATCTAATCCATTAGCTTTTAAAACACGAGTTAAAAGGTCAAAAACCAAAGCACTCTTAGCATGACCTAGGTGAGCATCATCATATACAGTTGGTCCACACACATAAAGGGAAACTTTTCCCTCTTTCATCGGCGTAAACTTTCGTTTTGTTTTTTGTACTGAATCATATATATACATTTGATGATTTCCTATGATTGTAATTAATTATTGAGGTTTCTCTATTTGTAATTATAGCATAGTGAGTTTATTTATTTTTTATGGATATTCCCATTGGTTAGGATAGGAGTAAGTTGGGTGTAAAATCCTTCCCACAGAAATGTAAGGCAAGTATATTCTGTTATATACTTGACAATATCTTATGGTTTTAATAAATTAAGTATTTTTTTATCTGGAAACTGCATTTTATTTACAATATCATAAGGTGTTCTTTTCATCTTGTCTTTTATATTTTTGTCTGCACCTTTATTTAGTAAATATTTTATTACATAATAAATTCTTTTTTTATTGTCATATTGAATATTTCTAGCGGCATGATGAAGCGGAGTTTGAAGAAAGTTGTCTTGAATATTTATATCTTTAAAAAAACTAGAAATATATTTAACTTGTTCAAGTTCACCTTTTTCTGAGATAAGATGAAGAGTTGTTGTTCCTCTTTTATCTACATGAATAGGGTTTGCTCCTTTAGAAACCATAAACTTCAATAGTTTTAAAGTGTCATAGTAAGTGATTCGAGCAAATATGTTTTTTCTATTTCGGCAAACATCAAAAATAGGTGTTCTTCCATTGCTTTTTTCTAAGTTGATATCTATTGCATTTTCTAACCAAAAATTTATTAATTTTATTTGTCTAGTTTGTGCAGATCCAAATATGGGTGATTTATCACCTAGTGAATCTTTATCAAAGTTAAATCCAGATTTTAAAATATATTTTATTGTTTGTAAGTTTGCATCATTTGAAGATGCTCTTGAGAGAGCATTTCCATAATTGTTTTTATAGTTTATATCAGAACCATTATCTAACAAAAATTTAACAGTTTTTAAGTTTGATACCTCCACTGCTAGTAAAAACATCTCATTCATGTTAATAGTAATATTATGATTTAAAATATTTTGTAGTTTTGCTATGTCATTTTCATATACTGCGTCTCTAAATGCTTTTTCTTGTTTAAGTTGGTTTGGCTTTTCTTTTTGTATATACCATTTTCTAGTACCTTGAAAATTAGTAAGTTTTAAAATATCTTTACTTTTAAGTTCAAAAGCTGAAAGAGACCAAAAACCTTTTGATAGTTTTTTTTCTCCAATAGCAGTTTCATAAACAATAGCACCTATCATTTGAGTTTTTGGATTCTTGCAAATATCTGGATAATATTTATTAAGTTTAACACCATTCTTCTCAACAATACCATTCCAAACTAAACAAGTTTTTTTAATACTTGTATATACCCAATACTTACCTCTACTCCCAATAAGCCCACCATCTGAGTTTTTTAATTTACTTGGTAAGTAGTTTTTAAAATTTCCATTTGTATCTATATCTAAGACGGAATTACCTTGTCTCTTGTATAATGAATCTGACCATTTAAAAGCAATCTGTTTCATAACATGGGCTTTATTATGTTTGACTTTATTTAATAAATTTATTATTTTATCATCCATTTGCTCATTAGAGGCAAATAGAATATTCACTAAAAAAAGATATATTAGTAGTTGTTTCATTGTTTTATTCCTTAAATTTACTCACAGTATTTCATGTAGTTTACAATAATTTCAAAAGACCAAGGGCTGCTTGTTTACCTTGACCCATAACACCAGTTAATAGATAGCCTCCAGTTGGTGCTTCCCAGTCTAGCATCTCTCCAACACAAAATACTTTAGGAAAATCTTTTAGCATCAGATGCTCGTCTAAATTTTCAAATCCTAATCCTCCAGCTGTACTAATTGCCTCTTCAAGGGGTCTAAAAGTTTCTAATGTTAAGGGAAACTTTTTAAGCGTCTTTGTCACTAACTCAGGCTCAGTTAACAACTCCTTTGCTAACACCTCCCTTAATAAAGAAGCTTTTACACCATCCAATCCTAAGCGCTTCCAAAAGGAACTCAAACTCTTTTTACCTTGTTTTCCACTTAGCTGTTCATGTAACTGACTTTGGGTGCGATGGGGGAAGAGGTCTAAATAAATTGTAAACGGAGATTTCTGTTCTAACTGCTCTCTTATAAATTTAGAATGGGTATAAATTAAACTGCCTTCAACCCCATTTTGACTTACTAATAACTCACCGAGTTTGGATTGAAGATTACCGTTAATATCTCTGAAGCTAAGTTCTACATTTTTTAGTGGAGTGCCTGAAAACTTCTCTTTAAATATCTCTGACCAATTCACATTAAAGCCCATATTCGCAGGTTTAAGCGGGGATATTTCTAGCCCTTTATCTCCCAGTATCTTTGTCCAAGCGCCTGTTGAACCTAAGTGTGGCAAAGAAGCACCACCTAAAGCCAAAATCACTGCATCAAATGAATAATTTTTTATCCCATCAGGTGTTTCAAATTGCCAAATATCCTTAGACCAACCAACTAAGCGATGTTTCATTTTAAACTTAGTACCGTTTGCTTTGAGTTTATGTATCCAAGTGCGTAGTAAGGGTGCCGCTTTTTTATCCAAGGGATAGACTTTACCAGAGGAGCCAACAAAGGTTTCAAACCCAAGACTTTTCGCCCACAAGCGCATGTCATTTGGGCTAAAGTTATCAAGCGCAGGTTGTAAAAAAACTTGGGCTTCAAAATAACGGCTGCAAAAGAGCTCAAAGTTTTCAGAATGTGTTAGGTTTAAACCACCTCGTCCTGCTATTAAAAATTTACGCGCGGCAGAAGGCATCGCGTCAAATATTGTCGGTGCATAACCTGCATCTGATAAGACTTGTGCCGCCATCAGACCCGCAGGACCAGCACCAATAATAGCAATCATAAATTGCTCTGATGAAGATTTTGAAGTAGCATCTTCTCTTCTTCTGTTGTAAGGTAACACCACTTACCGCTATCGATGTTGAGTTTAAAACTTCCAATGCTGATTCGCTTTAAGTCTAAGACCTTTAAAGGCGTTCCAAATTTTGGATCTTTCATCGCTCCAAAAAGTCGTCGGATATGCCGATTTTTACCTTCATCTATTTGTATTCTGAGTTTTGTTTTTGCGCCACCAGTGCCTATTTTTTCAACTACAAGGGCTTTGAGTAAATCGTCTTTACTTTTCACTCCTTTTAAAGCCTGTGCAATATGTTCGTCTGTTACATGACCTCTAACCCAAATCTCATATATCTTGACGCAATTTCCAGGTTTGGTCAATACATTACCTACCTGTCCATCTCTTGTGAACAATAAAAGTCCCTTAGATTCTAGATCAAGGCGTCCGATTGGCATCCATCCATCATCAAAAACCCAATCAGGTAAAATATCATAAACTGTTTTTCGCCCAAGATCATCAGATCGTGTGACCAAATAACCCTTAGGCTTATTGAGTGCAAATAGTACTTTAGAATTGTTCGTTTGAGTATTCATTAGGTGCATTCCTTTTGTAAATCACAAGATTTCTTGAAGCGTATATGCTTGGTCTTGATTCTTCTCAAATACCCATCGCTTCGTACTTAAGTTCTCTAAAAAAGTCTTGTCATGAGTAATGAACAACAGAACTCCTGCATACTCTTTTAGAGAAGCTTCCAAGGACTCTATAGATTCCAAATCCATATGGTTTGTCGGCTCATCTAAAATAATCAAAGAAGGTCGCTTCAACAACCCTTGAGCTATAAGTAGTTTTCTTACTTCACCCGGACTCGGTATGCTACTATTTAGAAGTGCTTTAGCATCTGAGCCTAGTCTTTGAATAAGAGTGAAAAGTTCACCTTTGGCATCAGTGTTTAAGTCGCTTATCTCATTAAAAAGTTGCTCTGCTTCTTTGTCTGTAATCTCTTGAGGTATGTAAAGATAGTCATGTTTAAAATCTATTGCTTTCACAAAATAGCGTATAAATGTACTTTTCCCCGCACCATTTTCACCACAAATACCTACCTTATCTCCAATATTTACTGATAACCTTGGAAAACAAAGTTGTGTTGACTCAAAAAGCTCAATGCAGTTTTTCTCAACAGCTATGGGAAAATTATACTTGGCAATTTCTCCCTCAAAGCTGATTCCTGTTGCGTATTCTTTTGAGAGTTTATTCATATTTTCACTTAAGTGACGCTGTTTAGTAAGGGTGCGCTGTAGCATCTGTCCATCATTCTTGTCTTTACCAGTTAAGATAGCGCCGTTTATTTTCTCTTTCATTGAGCTGTCATGTTTAGAAACACCTTTTTTAGAAAAACGCTTTTTAGCAAGTGATACTTTTTCTCTTTGGACTTGAACAACTCGGTTGATTTTTTTTAGTTCATTTTCTTGTTCGCTAATTGCTTTTTTCTTATGAGAGAGTGTTTGTCCATAAGCAAGGTGAGCCAAAGAAAATTTTGATCTATATTTTAAAACTTCACCCGCTTTTATCATGATAGTCTGTTGAGTTAAAGCATCTAGTAAAGTTCTGTCATGGCTTACCAAGATGCCAATACCTTTGTAGCTTTTAAGTGCTTTAACTACAATCATCTGAGAACGAGAGTCAAGATGGTTGGTTGGTTCATCGACCATTAGTACATCACTCTCACTAGATAGTGCAACTGCGAGTTGTAGTTGTTTGCGTTCTCCATGACTCAGTACTTCCCAAGTGCCTAGCCATTCGTCCTTCACCTGCAAAAGGTCTCTGAGCTTATATGCCTCTTTTGTATAGGTCATCATAAACTCTTCAAGCTCTAACGGGGGAAATTCTGTACTTTGCGCGCAATAAACCACAAGAGAATTACCAAGAATCATTCCCTTCTCGGTTTTTAGTTCTTTTGAAATTAGTTTTAAAAGTGTACTTTTACCAGAACCATTTACTCCAGTCACTGCACTCCATCCCTCTTCAAAGTCTAAATTTAGAGCATTAAAAATTGGTTGGGCTGCGCTGGGGTATTTGTAAGATAGATCTCTGATTTTTAAACTATGCATAACTTCCTATTTATGTTGAGCGGATATATGGTTATAACTTTGGTTCAAGTTCTAGGTCTTGTATTCTATCCAAGAAAGGCTCAATATAATTTATTCTTGAAATATACAAATTATCTATTGGAATTTGTGAGAGTCTTTCAACAACTTCTTTTTTCCCTTTATACATTATAAATGTATATTTGTAAAGATAACTCTTATAGCAGTAACACTGTGCTATTCAAAAATAAATCCTGCCTCATAGTTTTTTAGAGATTCAGGGTCATTTTCTCTTAATTTATCTTTACGAGTCGGTTGTTTTAATTGTGAATTGTCTTTGGTATAGTTTGGATTAGGATTGTTTTCTTTTCCTTGCCATATTTTAATACTCTCTTTTTTCTTTGCTATGGGAGGAGGTGCATCCCATTCCCCTGCGATAATTAATACACTAGCTACAAGCATAATCAATACAATATTCATTCCATATCCCTTTTGTAAAGTTTAATTTTTTTTATCTTCATACTTCTAGTCCAATTTCCTTGTTTCCACCTGTGATTAGTACTGTTTTTTTCATTTAGTTTTCCTTTATATATAAGCTTGTATAAAATCCCTAAAAACAAAAAGTAATCCTGTAAACGCAACAGCACCAACTAGAAGATATACAGCATTTTTAGAACGAATAATATCAAAGAAGTTTTTAACTCCAAATACCTTTATAGTTAGAGTAAAACTAACAAAACCACCGACGGTAGATGCCAGAGCTAAACCACTTACTCCCATAGGTGATATAAGTGATAGTGCTATGATGATATAAGTAAGTAGAGAGTAAGTAGCGATTTTTGCGGCTTGTCCTTGCATCTGTTTTGCATATAACCATAAAACAAAAAGTTTTTGAAGACCAAATGGGATAAGTCCAATCATATACATTTGAAGAACTAATGTTGTGTTTGCTGTATCTTGTGCATCAAAAGCACCTCTTTCAAAAAGTAGATGCGTTATCTCATTTGCTAAGATAAAACCACCAATAGCACTAGCTGTAAGTAAAAATGCTAAAAACCAAAAAGCTTTTTGTAAAAATTCTAGGGCTTTTGTTTCATCTTTGTTTCTTATGTATCTTGCAACGCGAGGAAAAAGAGCGATGGAAGTTGCAATGGCAAAGAGTGCTAGAGGGAGTTGAAAGATTCTGTTTGCATAGTAGAGGTAAGAGATAGAACCAGTTAGTAAAAATGAAGCTAAAAAAGTGTCTAAAAAAGCGCTGACTTGCGCAGTTGAATTTCCCCACATTGCAGGAAAAAACTGACTTCTAAACTCTTTTGTTTCTTTTTGTATAAGTTTTGCTTTTGTACCTAGATGCTTAAATCCACCTACGATAAGTTTGGATAATCCTAATCTTTGTATGGCAATGATATGTACTAAAAGTTGTAAAATACCACCAATAACTACACCCCAACTAAGATAGTAAACTATCTCTACTTGTGATTTGTCTTGTGAAAATAATAAAGCAAAAATAAGTGAAAGATTTAGCAGTGCAGTTGAAAATGCAGAGGTTGCAAAGTGATGTTTGTACTGAAGCAGAGCACTTAAGAAAGTTATTGCAAATATAAGAGGTAAATACCAAAAGTTTATAGCGACAAAAGGTGCCGCTATTTCTATGTTTTTTTCATCAAAACCAACGGCAATAGCCTGTGCGGCGAGAGATGGAAGTAAATTTACAAGTAGAGTAATTATAAGAACTATGGAGATAAATATTAAAAAGATATTTGCAGATAAGACACCTTTGTGTCTTGATTTGGCAAAAGCTGGTATAAAAACTTGTGTAAATGCACCTTCAGCAAAGATACGGCGAAAAAGATTGGGTAGTTTAAAAGCTATGAAAAATATATCGCTATATATATTTGCACCAAGTATAGATGCTGTTAGTAAATCTCTAAAAAATCCTAAAATTCTTGAAAATAAAATTCCAAAACTGTTGGTAAATATAGCTTTAAACATGGGCTTCTTTGTTCGTTTTACGAAAGTTTAACAAATATTTGATTAAAATAGAGGGTTTAGTTTTAAAATTTAAATATTGTAGGAAGATATGGCACTTTTTGGTTCAGATAAAAATAGCAAAAAATCATCAAAAAAAATTCGTCCAACCGTTGTACGCACTCAAAATGTTGCAAAAGAGTTGGTAGAATTAGCTAAATCCTATGAAATCAATGTTAATAAGATTGATTTTAATATATTGGAAGTTCAGACATATACTCGTAAGAATGATGGTGCAAAAGAGGTTGATTGGGAGGAGATGTCTAGCGAAGACCTTACAGAGTTAGAAGATAAGGGCTCTTTTTTAGATAAAGATTTCCAAATAAAACAGATGTATGAGATTGAGATTTTTTCAAAAGTTGAAAATGATACTTATGCTGATTTATCATTAGCTATCGGAGCTAATGCTACAAAATGTAAAGTTTATCTAAGTATTAAAGAAGGTTCTAGCGTTAGTTACAGCCCAAGGTTACAAAGAGAACTTTTGATTCTTATAAACAAGAGTAAAGTTCGTGCAAATATACTCATAAATATTTTTGATGAGATGATGGAAGATGTGATTTCAAAAATTGTTGCACATGTTAGAGTGGAAGAAAAAGCAACTTATAACAAAAACCAAACATATCTTGTAGCAGAAGCATATGAGCCAACATTAACTACTGATGATGAAATCGTTTTGCATTATGATAAAAAAGAAGAAGTTACAGAAAGTTCTAAGATAGATTATTCAAGTAGAGATTTTATACAAAGTGTTCATAAAGATGAGTTACTCATAGAATATATAAAACCTAAAGAGGGTAAAGCAGGTAGAAATTGTCGTGGTGAATATATGGAGCCAAAAGAGCCAGTTGAAGCCAATGTTCCTACTTTTAGCACTGATGATACTATTAAAGTTGTTGAGACTGATGACAATATTGAATATCGTGCAGTTGAAAATGGTTATATAGTTTTAGAAGGAACAAATTATACTATTTCGTCTGAAGTTGACATAGGTGAGATTAGTTTTAAATCTACTGGTAATATAACCGCAGGTGTGGATTCAGATATAAACATAAGTGTCAAAGAAACAGATGAGCAAAAAGATGCCATAGGCTCTGGTATGGAAGTTGAAGTGTCTGAAATAGATATAGATGGTAATATAGGTGCTTTTGCTAAGGTAATAGCATTAAAAGCAACAGTATCTGGTCAAACTCATAAAGATTCTATAATAAAAGCAGACAAGCTAGAGATAAATGTCCACAGAGGTGCGGCGTATGGAAAGAACATCCATATAACTAGGATTGAACATGGAGAAGTTGATGGAGATATAGTTGAAATTTCTCAAGCTATTGGTGGAGATATAAGAGCGAAAGAGATAGTTATAGAGTTATGTTCTTCTCATGTTAAGGCTACTGCTTCAAGATTTATAGAGATTAAAAAGTTACAAGGAAGTGAAAATACTTTTACCATAGACCCTGTACTTAAAAAATCAAAACAAGAAGACCTTGGTGAAAATCATGAAGAGATCCAAAAACTAGAAGCTGATGTAAAAAGTATAAAATCTGAAATAGATAAATATGGTGAAATTATTAAAGGAAATTTAGCTATACACAATGATGTAAAAAAACGCTTACTTCATTATAAAAAAAGTGGTGTAAAAATGCCATCTTCCTTTGTAAAACAATATAAACAGTTTACGAAAATGCAAGAGCATTTAAAGACAATAAAAACAGAACATGATGTAAAGCTTGACCACTTAAAACTTCTTACAGAAAAAACAGCCTCTTTTCAAGATAATATTTTTGATGCAAGAATTATTAACAGAGATAAATGGGTAGGATATAACGAAATAATATTTAAACTAGTTGACCCGCCCATAGAGTTGCTTCATAAACCAGCGGAAAATTCAACAGATATGGTTTTTGCAGTTGTTGAGGTTGAAGATGGAGAGTTTAAAATAGAGGCAGTGAAAGAATAAGTGAAAGTAGTTTATAAATGATAGTAGGGATAAATGGACATATAGTCTATAAAGAGCCGAGTTTTGTGCATGTTGATGTTAAAGGTGTAGTTTATGAGGTTTTTATATCTCTGCAAAGTTTTGCATCTATTGGTAGTGATGAGGTAAAACTTTTTACAACTCAAATAATCCGCGAAGATGCGCAACTACTATTTGGCTTTTTAGAGATGAGTGAAAAAAAGATGTTTGCAAGACTCATTAAAATAAATGGAGTTGGACCAAAGGTTGCCATGGCAATTTGCTCAACTTATACACCAAGCCAGTTTGCAACAATAATAAATAACAAAGATATGAACGGTGTGAAAAAAGTCCCTGGCATTGGACCTAAGAGTGCAGGGCGAATTTTAGTAGAGTTGGCTGGTTTTGATGTGGAACTTGTAAGTTCAACAGATGCACCAAAAAGTATAGCTTTTTCACAAGCAACTGAAGCATTAGAATCACTAGGCTTTAAAAAAGATAAAATAATAAAAGCTTTAAGTAATTGCAATAGTGATGACACAGCTTCTCTTGTAAAAGAGGCTTTAAAACTTCTTCAGAGTGTTTAAATTTAAAGGTAAAATATATAATGAAACTATACGGAATATCAACTTGTGACAGCGTTAGAAAAGCTAGAAAATTTTTTAAAGAAAATGAGATAGATTTAGAGTTTATTGACTTTAAAAAAACTTCTGTTGATTGTAAAAAGGTTGATGAGTGGTTAGAACAAATTGAAATGGATATACTTTTTAACAGTCGTGGGACTAAGTATAGAATTTTAAAATTAAAAGAGTTAAATCTAGATGCAAGTGGAAAAAGAGAGTGGCTTTGTAGAGAAAATATGCTTTTTAAAAGACCAATCATAGAGTATAAAGGTCAAGTGATAGTTGGCTTTGATGAAGAAAAATACGAAAAAATATTTATAAAATAAAGGATTATATTTGAGATTAATAATATTGTTTGGTGGAGCTAGTTTCGAGCATGAGATAAGTATAGTAAGTGCGATAACTTTAAAAGAGAAGTTATCAGGAATTGATATAAATTATATATTTTGTGACCAAGACCATAAGTTTTACTTGATAGAAGACTCTAAGATGAAAGCAGTGACTTTTTCTAAAGGTGAGCACAAGAAGATGCCAGAGTTAAGCATCTCACATGGTGGGTTTTCTCAAAAAACTATGTTTAGTTCAACCCAGTATTGTGGTACAGTTTTAAACCTTATTCATGGTGCAGACGGAGAAGATGGAACTATCTCGGCTCTGCTTGATTTTTTCTCTATAAAATATATTGGACCGAGAGTAGATGCCAGTGTATTTTCTTATGATAAAAGATATACAAAGTGGCTTTGCGAGGCAAAAAATATAAAGTGTGTAGATTATGAAACCATATCATCTGATGAACATCATCATATTAATACTTCTTACCCTGTTATCATAAAACCTGCAAGACTTGGAAGTTCGATAGGAGTAAGTATAGTTAAAGATGAGAGTGAACTTGACTATGCTTTAGATGTTGCTTTTGAGTATGATAAAAGTGTTTTAGTAGAGCCATTTATAAACAATGTTAAAGAGTATAATTTAGCTGGATTTATGGCAAAAGGTGAAATGCACTTTTCCATAGTAGAAGAACCTCAAAAAAATGAGTTTTTAGATTTTGAAAAAAAATATATGGATTTTTCACGCTCTGAGCAAGTTGTAAAAGCAGATATTGATGATGCTTTAGAATCAAAACTAAAAAATACTTTTACTAAAATTTATAAAAATATGTTTGAAGGTGCTTTGATTAGATGTGACTTTTTTGTAGTAGATGGAGAAGTTTTACTAAATGAGATAAATCCTATCCCTGGGTCTATGGCAAACTATCTTTTTAATGATTTTAAGACCTCTTTAGAACTTATTTGTGAAACTTTACCAAGTAGTAAAAGAAAAAAAGTAAATTATGAGTATATTCACTCAATTAGCCAAGCAAAAGGTAAATAATGGCAATAAAATCCATTGTGTATAATCAACATACTTTTGATGTAAGCTATGAGATACTAAATCCTCAAGCTAGTGTCGATTTGGTTGTTTTACATGGTTGGGGTTCAAATAAAAACTTAATGAAGCAAGTTTTTTCTCCATTTATGGATGCTTTTCGTCATATTTATATTGACTTGCCTGGTTTTGGTTTAAGTAATTGTGATAGTTCTTTACATACTAAAGATTATGCAAATATCATTGAACTTTTCATGAATGAAATTAATGCTTCAAAAGACATAATACTTGGACACTCTTTTGGTGGTAAAGTAGCTCTTTTACTCAAACCCAAAGTTATTATTTTAGTAGCTAGTGCAGGAATTTTTATACCAAAACCATTGAAAATAAAAGTAAAAATAGCTTTATTTAAAATCTTGAAAACTTTTGGACTAACAAAATTTCGTTCTATGTTTGTAGCCCAAGATGCAAAAAATATGAGTGAACAAATGTATGAAACTTTTAAAAATGTTGTTGATGAAGATTATAGTGATGAATTTGCTTCGTATGAAGGTAAAGCCCTTCTGTGTTGGGGAAAAGAAGATACTGCGACGCCTTTAAGTTCTGCAAAAAAGATTGATAAACTCATGAAATACTCTACTTTAAAAGTTTATGATGGTGACCATTACTTTTTTATAGACTATGCTAAAGAAGTATCCACAGAGATAGAGGCAATTTATAATGTTTGATTTTGAAATATTAACCGCTTTTGTAACCAACATACTTTTTGTTACTCTTCTTGGTTGGTACCTAATCACAAATCTTCAGTGGTATGACTATAAACTTTCTCGTGTGATTTTAAAACATCATAAACCTCAATGGCATGTTTTATACTTTTTTATACCATTTATCGCGTATCATACAACGGGCAAATTTTTTCCTATCTTTTTCTTTTTTGCTGTTTTACCAGCTATATTTATTTGGCACAAAAAGTTAGATAAAAAGCTTGTTCTTACTTGGCGTGTAAAGCGTTTTTTAATTCTTTTACTTTCTTTAGTATTTTTTCAAGATGTTCTTTGTACTTTAAAAGGTGTTTGTGAAACTTACGGTGTTTTTATGCCTTTAGCTCTTGCATATATTGGTAGTGTAATGGTAGAGAAGTTTCTTTTTGAAACCTTTAAAAAAGAAGCAAAGAAAAAACTTCGAAGTATCCAAAATTTACAAATAGTTTGTATAACGGGAAGTTATGGAAAAACAAGTATCAAAAATTTTGTATATGAGATACTAAGTAAAAAGTATAATGTCTATGCAACTCCAAGAAGTGTAAATACTTTGGGTGGAATAATGCGTGATGTAAATGAGTCATTACCTAGTGATGCCGAGATATATATTTGTGAAGCAGGAGCTAGACAAAGCGGGGATATATACGATATCACTACTTTTTTAGAGCCTCAAACAGTTATTGTTGGGAAAGTTGGAGAGGCTCATATAGAGTACTTTAAATCCTTAAAAAATATCATCGCTACAAAACTTGAAATCATGCAGTCACCAAGATTAGAGCATGCTTTTATTCATGACTCTGTGACTGATGAACCACATGAAAAAGTAACTTTTTTTGGAGATAATATTTCAAATATAGATGCTTCGTTAGAGTCAACTAAATTTGATTTAAATATCTTAGGTGAAGTTATGCATCTAAGTACAAATATTTTAGGTTCTTTTCAAACTATGAATATTGCAGCAGCAGTTCATGTTGCAAAAAGTTTTGATATGAGCAGCGAAGAGATTACAAAAGCAGTTGCAAAACTAACACCTGTTGAGCATAGACTTCAAAAGATAGTAGCAGGCGGTAAAATCATACTTGATGATGGTTATAACGGTAACATAGACGGTATGCTTGAGGGTGTTAGACTTTGTTCTTTACATGAGGGAAGAAAAGTCATAGTGACCCCTGGTTTAGTTGAGAGTAGTGATGAGTTAAATCTCAAACTATGTGATGCAATAAATGAAACTTTTGATATAGTCATAATTACAGGTGCTTTAAATGCAACACTTTTTGATAAAAATTTAAAAGTAAAAAATAAAACTATACTACATGATAAATCAAAAATCACAGAAGTTCTAGCATCTCAAACTGCATCTGGAGATATTATTCTCTTTGCAAATGATGCACCGAATTTTATATAAATGATTAACAGATATAATTATGATAAAAACTAAATATCTTTTATATGCTGTTAAATGTAAACAAAACGAGAGAGATAACTACTGGTATAAGACTGATGATAGATACTCTAAATCAAAAATCATAAAATTTAGATAACATAGCGTATAAAATTTACAATTAGTTTATTGAAGGACTTTATGATGGAAGATATTTTATACGCACCTTGGCGAGATGAATATGTAACAAATAAAAATATAGAGGGATGTACTTTTTGTCATATAAGCACAAATGAAAGTAACGATGAAGAGATGCATGTTCTTTATAGAGATAAATATTGTTTTATTGTTATGAATAAGTATCCATATACTCCAGGTCATTTTATGATTATCCCTCATTTTCATACAGATAAACTAGAAGATTTAGATAATGAGGCTTGGTTACATATGAGTGCTTTAGCACAAAAAGGTGTCAAGCTATTAAAAGAGGCTTTAAATGCTCAGGGTGTAAATATTGGTATGAACCTAGGAAAAGCTGGTGGAGCAGGGATAGCAGAGCATATACACATGCATCTAGTGCCTAGATGGGAAAGAGATACAAACTTCATAACTTCTATCGCAGATACAAGAGTTTACTCTACTGATTTCCAGATAATATATGAAAAGATAAAAAGTTTAATACCTAAATATATAGATGCTACTTAGATATCTATTTTTATTTTTTCTATTATTTACATATATAGAAGCTTCCAAATATCCCATTACTTTCGCAAAGATGGGGACACCTCTTTTTAAATCAACTAAACCTATATCAAGATTATCAGACATTGATAGTTTAAAGGTAGTATCAGACGACTATATTAAATTTGCAAATACAACTATGCTTATAGGTTTTTTAATAGACGCTTCAAATAATGATTTCAAAAAGAAAGAATATCTTTTTAAGTTAAGAAAACTACAAAAAAAGTATGATAAGTTTTTGCATCAGCTACATAGAAATATTGATTTATCTATGAAAGAGAAAAATTATGACAAGTTTTTTAGACTGATATCTTATGAGTTTGATGGACTTCTAAGAGGCAGGGCTTTACAAAGGAAGTCTATAGAATTTTATAATAGCGTGAAAGCTAAAAAAAGAAGTAAAGTCTTAGATGAAAAAATAAGACATAAAAAGCTAATAGCAATAACTCAAAGTGAATTTCATACAAAAGTTATCAAATCAAATTACAATTCAACTAGTAAGAAAACATCTACTAAAGATGTTTATTTATTTGTAAAAAAATATGACAAATATATAATAGTTTTTGCTGGTAATAGAAATCCTTTTAGTGTAACTATAAACATAAAAGGCAAGTATAAAAATTTGAGCTATGGAAATGTTAAACAAACTTTTTCTATAACAGCAAACTCAACAATACAATATATTAAATTATACAAACAAAAGGGTTCTTACTCATATAACTTTACCTATAGTTGGATAATGGGCTCTATGGATGCAGTTCATGATGATAGTTACATATATAGACTTCCCTATGCAAGAGGCTCATCACATGTAGTTTCACAAGGATTTCACGGCAAGTCAACTCATAAAGGTATAAATTCTTATGCGATAGATTTTGCTATGGAGATTGGCACAAAAATATATGCTTCAAGAGCTGGTGTAGTTGTTGATACAAAAGATGATTCAAATAAAGTTGGATATAGTAAAGAATTTGCAAAACATGGAAACTTTGTAACAATAGAGCATAAAGATGGAACTTTTGCAACCTACTATCACTTAAGAAAAGGTGGTGCTTATGTTAGGGTAGGCGATAATATAAAAAGAGGGGATATAGTGGGATACTCTGGTAATACTGGCTACTCAAGTGGACCACATTTGCATTTTCAAGTTTATAAAGTAGTTAATGCTAATAGTATAAAATCTATTCCTATACAATTTCTAAGTCACAAAGGAATTATTAGTAATCCAAAAAAAGGTATATATTATAAGGCAAAATAAAGAGGTGCTATTATTATTTCTTTTTCTTACTTTTTAATATGAAGTAAAATATACCAGCAATTACAATGAAAATAGCAATACGGAATGTTAAAGTTGTTAAGTCAGAAGTGTCATTCATGATAAAATCTTTATTTGGAAATATTTAAAAAGGTGGATGGGGATATAGGATTCGAACCTATGAATGCTAGCACCAAAAGCTAGTGCCTTACCACTTGGCGAATCCCCATCATTTATAGTTTTGAAAATTGGTTGCGGAAGCAAGATTTGAACTTGCGACCTTCGGGTTATGAGCCCGACGAGCTACCGAACTGCTCTATTCCGCGGTGTTTACAAACTCTAAAATGTGTTTGTGAGCCGAAATTATAGACAAAAAGTTTTTGAATGTCAAGTGTTTTTTTACAAAAAGTGAACTTTTGTAAATATTGATGTTTTATATGCGATTTTAAATAGTTAAACTCATATTTATGCAAAAGAATATATAATGTACGCAGATTAATACACTAGGGATTTTTTTAATATGATAACATCACAAGAATTGAAAAATAAAATAATAGAAGGCTTACATTTAGAAGATATAACTACAGATGATATTGAAGATGATATGGCACTTTTTGGCGAAGATGGTCTTGGACTAGACTCAGTAGATGCTATTGAATTAACACTGGTTTTGGAAAAAGAATTTGGTGTTAAAATTACTAATATGGCTGAAGCAGAAACTATTTTTGCATCATCAGCATCTTTAACTAAATATATAAATGATCAAAAAGCAAACTCTTAAGGCATATATCAATGCAACTTCTATTAGAAGTGCATTTGGTGGTACGGGTACAACTTTAGAAGCTATTTTCAAAAAACAAAGTGCTATAAAAGTATATGAGGACATCGTTCCTAACAAAAGTGTTGCTATTGGTAGATTTAATACTTCAAAAGATTTTTATTCTATATTGTTTGATAGCATTGATGAAGTTTTAAATACTTCAAATTTACATGATTTCTCAGACACTTTGCTTTTGGTTGGTTCTTCGGTAGGTGGTATGGCAACAACTGAAAGAATATTTTTTAAAGAAAATAGTTATGAAAATGTAGATACTACTCAACATACAATAGATACAATAGCCTTTCAAGTAAATCATAAATATAACTTTTTATCTACACGCTCTTTCTCAACAGCATGTACTTCAAGTGCAAATGCATTAAAAACAGCAAAAGAATTGATAAGTATTGGAGCATATAAAAATGTTTTGGTTATAGGTGCTGATGAAATATGTCACACTACAATTTTTGGGTTTTCAGCTTTGGGCATTTTATCTGATGAAATTTGTACACCTTTTCAAAAAGAAAGAAAGGGTATGAATGTAGCAGAAGGTATAGGTATATTACTATTGCAAAATACAAAGCAAATAGATTCAATAGAACTTATAGGAGCTGGAACAAGTAGCGATGCACATCATATAGCAAACCCTGATCCCGAAGCAAGAGGAGCTATATCTGCAATAAGAAATGCTATTGATAACGCTCAAATAAAAGCCATTGATATTGCTTATATAAATGCACATGGAACAGGTACTGAAGCAAATGACTCAACAGAAGCTAAAGCAATTTTAGAGATATTTACAAGTAGTGTACCAGTTAGTTCTTCAAAGGCAAACATTGGTCATACTCTCGGTGCGGCAGGGGCTATTGAAGCTATTTTATGCGTTGAAGTATTAAAAAAAACAAAAATTACTTCCTCAATTAGATGCAAATAATTTACAAGGTTCTATAAATATTGTAAAAGAAGCAAAAAATGTTAATTTAAAATACACTTTGAGTAATTCATTTGCTTTTGGTGGAAACAATACTTCTCTTATATTTGGAATTTGTGATGAAAATTAATATAAAAATATTAAAAAAAGCATGGGTAAGTGATAAAATAAAATTAGAAAATCTTAATGAAAAAGAATTAGTAAAAAAAATGATTTTAAGACGCCGTCTTAGTAGAAGTTCTAAAATTTTAATAAAATTAGCAAGTGAGTGCGAGTTTAAAACTGGTAATATGATTTACGGCAGTGCTTATGGAGAAGTATTTGATACTGTAAATATTTTAAACTCTATACAGAATAAAGAACCTGTAAGTCCAAGTGCTTTTCAAAACTCTGTTTACAATACAGCTGCATCTTATCATTCTATACTTTATGGAAATAAAAGTGAGATTATTACACTTTCTTGTGGAGATGAAACATCATATTGTGCTATGCAACAAGCTGCTTTAACGCTTTTTCAAGAAGATAAAGTTTTTGTAAGTTGTGTAGAAGCTATTGGTTTTAATGGTGTGGATGAGTTAAATAAGTGTGACTATGACTTAGAATGTGGTGTTGGATTTTTAATTGAGAAGACAGATAAAGAAGCGAATATAGTTATAAATATTAAAAAGCAAAAAGGTGTTCCAAACTCTATGTTATGGATGAAAAACCTTTATGATTTATGTGGAAATAAAAATGAATGTATAGTGAGTATAAAGTTATGAGTAAATTAAATCTACCACATAAAGCACCAGTTAGGTTTGCTCAAGAAGTAATATATAAAGAGTTAGATAAAGACATAGCAGTAGTTAGTGTAAAATTTGACTCGTTACCTAGTTTAGCCATGATAGTTGAAGCTGCTGCACAAAGTTCAGCTGCATTTGGGGGTAATGATAAAAAAATGGGTTTTTTAGTTTCTCTTAAAAATATAAAACTGCTTGAAGAGTTAAAATCTTTAGATTACTATGTAGAAATCTTTGCGCAACATCAACTAGCAGGATTGTCCTATTTTAATTTTAAAGTTTTTATAAAAGAAGAAAAAGAAAAGGTTCTAGCAAATGGAACTTTTATTATAGCTCTCCTGTAAGAGAGCTATATCTATTTAATAATTGAACTTATTTTATTGTTTTTAAATTTATAAATAATTGTATCCCATCTACTTGCCCAGTATTTCCAACTATCTTTCTTTAAAGAGCTAGTAGTGTGTGTAGGTGGGTATCCTCTTGCTATAATAGTTGCTTCTTTACTCATGTTGAGTGCAAGTTTTCCTTTAAGTATATTGGACTGTTCTTTTTTTGAAAATTTAGATAAATTAACTTTGGATTTTGAAAAAGTTCTATCAAGTAGGGTTTTTATATCTACTTTTGTGTATTTAGTATTTATAATTAGAATATTTTTACCATTATAGGTAAATTTTATTTTTGATGAAGATACAGCTACTATAGTCACTTTACTATTGACTGGAATAAACATGCCAGTTGAGTAGTTAGTTCCCTTTACCTGATTTTTATATGACCACATAGAAACTTGTGTATATAAAGTTTCTCTTTTTTTGATATACCCTTGTTGTTCAGGTGTTAGTTTCGCCGACCCACATCCTATGAAAAATAAGGTTGTGATTGAAATTAATATAATATTAATGAATGTTTTCATTAGTTTTCCTTTATATCTGAATTTTGTAATGATACTAAAATTCTCTTAAATATAGAGTATAATAAGAAAAATTTTAAATAAGCAACATTAATGAAAAAAATATTAGTCATTTATTATTCTCAAAGTGGTCAATTAAAACGCGTTATTGATAGTTTTACATCTAAGTTAGCAAATGAAAACATATGTGTTGATTATAAAAAAATAGTACCAAAAAAAGCATATCCTTACCCATGGTCATTTTATGAGTTTTTTGATGAGTTTCCAGAGTCAGTTTATCTCGATGGTTGTGAAGTTAATGAGCTTGATAACTTAGATTCAGAGTATGATTTAATCATACTAGGTTACACTATTTGGTTTCTTTCTCCTTCTCTTCCTATCACAGGATTTTTAAAAACACAACAAGCAAAAGAGCTCTTTAAAGACAAACCAGTTATCACTTTAGTAGCTTGTAGAGATATGTGGGTAATGGCTCAAGAAAAGATGAAGCAGTTACTAAAAAATGTAGATGCAAAACTTATAGATAATGTAGTTTTAACTGATCAAGGTAAGAGTATATATACATTTTTCACAACTCCAAGATGGTTGCTTACTGGCAAAAAAAATGCTTTTGCCTTTTTCCCAGCAGCTGGAATAAGCGAAGAAGAGATAACAAATGCTTCAAGATTTGGTGAAAGAATAAAAAATAATATAGAAACTTTAAACAGTTTAAAGTATAATTCACTACTTAAAAATATTGGTGCTGTTAATGTAAATGGTAAACTAATAGCGACTGAAAAGATTGCAACAAAAAGTTTTAAAATATGGGGAAAATTAATAAAATTTGCTGGTGATAAATACTCATTTAATAGAAAAGTTGTTATAACAATTTATGCTGTATTTTTGATAGCTCTAATTTTAACGGTTGTTCCATTAAATATTTTTATTAGAAAATTATTAAGTCCTTTTCAAAAAGAAAAAATAAAAGAACTAGAGAATTATTATGAATTACCAAGCGGAAGATAGGAGTATGTTATAGAAGTTTACATTAACAAAATATCAGCATATTTACCAAATGAAGCCATAGATAATGAGTATATAGAAAAAATTTTGGGTCAAGTCAGTTCAAGACCATCAAGAGCAAAAAGAATAGTTTTGAAATCGAATAAAATCAAAACAAGATACTATGCGATAGACCCACAAACGAGAAAAACAACACATACAAATGCACAGATGACAGCTAATGCCATAAAAAAACTAGATAAGGTAAATTTAAATGGATTAGATTTACTTGTATGCGGAACGACTATTCCTGATCAGATGATGCCAAACCATGCTTTAATGGTTCATGGCGAATTGAAAATAAAACCACTTGAAGTTGTTTCAACAGCTGGTATTTGTCTTAGTGGTGTTACAGCTTTAAAATATGCATACACATCTATAAAAGCAAAAGAAGCAGATAATGCTGTTTGTACAGGAAGTGAAAATTCATCAGCATCTATGCGTAGTGAAAACTTTAAACAAGAGATAACTTTAAGAGTAGATGCTTTAGAAAAAAATCAAGAAATTGCTTTTGAAAAAGATTTTTTAAGATGGATGCTTAGTGATGGTGCTGGAGCTATGCATCTAAGTAACACTAAGAACAAAGATTCCTTATCACTTAAAATAAAAAGTATATTTTCAAGATCTTATGCAAATGAGTTAGATACTTGCATGTACTCTGGATGTGAAAAGCAAGAAGATGGAAGTATCAAAGGTTGGAGAGAATACACCCAAAATGAGTTAAGTAACAAGTCTATATTTTCAGTAAAACAAGATGTAAAACTTTTAAATGATAATATTATTAAATATACGGTTACCAAACCGTTAATAGAGATGCTAGAAAAAAAGATATTTAATCCAGATGAAATAGATTGGTTCTTGCCACACTATTCTTCAGGTTATTTTAGAGATAAGGTTTATGCTGGTATGAAAGAGGCATCTTGTGATATATCTCAAGATAAATGGTTTACAAACCTAGCATACAAAGGAAATACTGGATCGGCATCTATATACTTAATGATAGAAGAACTTTTTAATAGCAATAGTTTTAACAAAGGTGATAATATCTTATGTTATATACCTGAAAGCGGTAGATTTTCAACTGCATTTATATTATTAGAGGCGGTGTAAAATGAATATAGGTAGTGTTCCTCAAGACAATAGTTCAACTTATTCAAACAATAAAAAAGCAATTTATGCCTCAGATGAGAATGGTGATATAAAGGTAGTTCGTTCTAGTGGTTGGGAAGTCGAAGAAATAGCTACTAAACAAGCCTTACATGATTTAGAACAAGCATCTATAGATGCGTATAAAGAAGTAAAAAGTAATGATAAATCAACTCTTTATTTTCATATGTACAATGTCAGAATGGATTTACAGGTTTTGTCAGAATCAACAGGTTTTTTTAAATGGACAATTAAAAAAGATTTTAATCCAGTAACTTTTGCTAAAATAAATAAAAAAAGATTAGATGTTTATGCAGATGCAATGGGTAAATCAGCAGATGAACTTTTGATTTTACCGGAGTTAAATAATGAGTGAGTATAAACACAATCATTCAGCACATTGTGAAAGTGGTGTTATGTCATCAATGCTTAAACATCATGGATTAAATCTTTCAGAACCAATGATTTTTGGTTTGTCAAATGCCATGACATTCGCTTACCTCCCATTTTTAAAACTTGGAGGTATGCCACTTATAGCGTATAGAAGTATGCCAAAATCAATTATCAAAAATTTACAAAAAAATTTAAAAATAAAGATGAAACTAGAAACTTTTTCAAATAAGAAAAAAGGTGAAGATAAACTAGATGCTCTTTTGGCTGAAGGAAAAATAGTAGGTATTCAAAGCTCTGTTTATTGGCTTCCTTATTTTCCAGAGGAGATGCGGTTTCATTTTAATGCTCATAATCTTATAGCTTATGATAAAAAAGGGGAAGATTACCTTATTAGTGATCCTGTATTTGAGCATCCTGTACAGTGTGACAAAGAATCTTTAACAAAAGCTAGATTTGTAAAGGGTGTTATGGCTCCAAAAGGCTTACTTTATTATATTGAAAATATTCCAGATGATTTAGATTTAAAACCTATAATCATAAAAAATATTAAAAAAACTGCAAAAAGTATGTTAAATACTCCTGTTCCTATTGCTGGGTTAAAAGGTGTTAGATACCTTGGAAAAACTATTTTAAAATTAAAGTCAAAAGATAAAAGATATGCTAAATTATTTTTAGGTCATATAGTTAGAATGCAAGAAGAAATAGGTACAGGTGGAGCAGGGTTTAGATATATTTATGCTTCATTTTTAAAAGAAGCTAGTGAATTGTTTGATAACGATGAAATATTAGCAGATGCTTCAAAAATGTTATTAAATGTAGGTGATAGTTGGAGAGAATTTGCTCTAATGATTGCAAAAGCTATAAAGTCAAAGAATGATATAAATTATATAGCAATTTCTCAAAAACTAATGTCTATTGCTGATGAAGAAGAACAAATGTATAGAAAAATGCTTGAGTTTAATGGTAAGTAAAAAATGATAGAAATATCAAATATCACAAAAGAATATGGGTCGCTAAAAGCTTTAAATAATCTATCACTTAGAATTAAAGAAAAAACTGTTTTTGGTTTACTTGGTGTAAATGGTGCTGGAAAAAGCACTCTTTTGTCTGTTTTAAATGGTCTTGTTAAAATTGATAGTGGTTTTGTTAAAGTTTTTGGGCTTGATTTAGCATATCATAAGAAAGAGATAAAAGAGATGAGTTCTATTATCCCTCAGCATCTTGCTTTTTATGAAAACCTCAGTGTAAAAGAAAATTTAGATTTTTTTTCAAAAATTCAAAAAGCAAGTAAAAAAAATATAGATAAAGCTATTGAAGTAAATAGGTTAAATGAACTCTTAAATCAAAAATCAAGCACATTATCTGGTGGACAAAAAAGAAGACTAAATATTGCGATAGGTTTGCTAAACAATCCAAAGATTATATATTTTGATGAACCAACAGTTGGACTTGACCCAAAAAGTAGAAATGAAATACTTGACTCTATTAAAACATATAAAGACTTAGGAGTAAGCGTAGTTTATACTAGCCATTATATGACTGAAATAGAAAGAATATGTGATGAAGTTGCTATCATCGATAAAGGAAAATTGATAAAGCAAGATTTGCTTGATAATCTACTCTCAGATAAATTATCAGATAAGATATTGATAGAAATAATACATAGCGATAAAGTAAATAATCTAAATTTTAATATTACAAATGACTCTATGATTGAAACAAATAAAGAAGAACTTTTTTCCATCATAGAAAAGTTAGATGAACATAAAATAAATATCAAACAGATTAAGTATGGTGCTTCTAATCTTGAGAAGTACTTTTTAGAAGTGACTTAACTATGTTCTTTGCTATGATTAAAAAAGAATTTTTACTAGTTTTACGAGATAAACATGCATTAGTAGCTTTGTTTATAATGCCAGCGATTTTTATACTTATTATGTCTATCTCTTTAAAAGATCAATTTACTCAAAATAGTATTAGCTTTGAAATAAATATAGAAAATTTAGATAAATCAAGAATGAGTAAAAAGTTTATAAGAAAAATAAAAAAAGATAAAAATTTTGTAATACTTAAAACTAAAAATAGTGCAGATATAAAGATATTAATACCAAAAAATTATTTTAAAGATAGCAAAAAAGAAAAAGTTAATACGCAATTAATTATAGAAATTGATGGTATTGTTAAAGGTACTGAAATTGAGGTTTTTAAAGCAAAACTTAGTAGGATTATAATTGAAATGCGTTTAGCTAGTATTAGTAAATCTTTAAAGTCACGAGTAAAAAATACTTTGAATGAAGAACTTTTTGATATAAAATATGTTAAAGCTAACAAAATGCCAAATTCAACGCAGCAAAGTGTACCAAGTTGGATAGTTTTTGGAATGTTTTTTGTAATTATTCCAATGTCAACAATATACATAAATGAAAAAAAACAAAACACACTTATTCGACTGACTTCAATGAATATATCTTTAATATCAATGACTATATCAAAGAGTATTCCTTATATGATTATAAATCAAATTCAAGTTTGGATTATGATTGGAGTAGGGGTTTTTATAGTACCATTTTTTAATGCTCCTGCTCTTGAAATAAATGGTTCGATTATGGCTATTGTAGTTTTATCTACAAGTATTAGTTTAGCGGCTATTGGTCTTTCCAACCTTATTGCAGTTAGTGCACAAACAGGGGAGCAGGCTACAACAATTGGTGGTATTTTAAATATTTTACTAGGTGCTATTGGTGGTGTTATGATACCAAAATTCATTATGCCTGAATCTATGCAAACTTTAGCAAATTTTTCACCTATGTCATGGGGTTTAGATGGTTTTTTAAAAATATTTTTAAATTCGGCAGATACATTTATGATAGCCAGAGAGTCACTAGTTTTAGTTGCTTTTGGTACCTTTACCTTAATGATTTCTATGCTAATATTGCAAATAAGAATAAGAAGAGGGCTTTAGATGGAGATAGAAGAGTTAAAATATAAACTTAAAGAGATGATAATACAAGAGTGTGAAAAAGAAGATATTACTCCTGATGATATAGCAAATGATGTAGAACTTTTTTCAAAAAAAAGTGGTTTAGAACTTGACTCTTTAGATGCTCTTCAAATTTCCATGGGTATTCAAAATAACTATGGAATTCGTTTAGCTGACCCTAAAGATTTTAGAAGAATAGTGACAACTATTGATAAACTTGCAAGCTACATTCAATCACAAAAATGAGTAAAATAAAAATACTTAAGTATGAAATAAATTCAGCTCAAGGAAATATATCTCAGACTATTAAAGCTATTAAAACGAATAATATAAAATTATTTCATAAAAGGGCATCTACGATAGATGGCTATATAGATGTCCCTTACTATTTACTTTCTAAAGAAATTAAAGAAGAAAAAAACGCTATCTTGAAAGGTTTAAGAGATGTAGTGGCTAAAACAGTAGTTGACTTAGATGATAAACAACGGTCATCTACAATCATTATATTAGGTACATCTTTGGCTGATTTAAATATTGTAAATAATATTCAAGATTCTCTTAGTTCTCAAGATAAAATATATAAATCTGTAAAAAGTAGTATAGACAGCTACGCAAAAAAACTTGCAACAGAATTTGGATTAAATGATTTTACAGTAACCATAAGTAGTGCTTGTACATCAAGTGCTAATGCTATTCTTGAAGCTAGAAATTTTTTACTAAATGATATTTGTGAGTATGTTGTTGTTCTTGGAGCTGAAATATTTTCAAAAATAACGAATGATGGTTTTAATTCTATGAGAATTCTCTCAGCACAAAAACAAAGACCTTTTGATGTAAATCGTGATGGCTTAATCTTAGGCGAAGGTATCGGGGCTGTGTTGCTTAGTAAAAATGGCAAATCATTTTGGACGCTAGAAGGTGGTTTTAGTAATTGTAATGCAGTAAATATAACTTCAGTATCTGAAGATGGGCTTGAGTATGTAGATGTAATGAATGCTTCTTTAAAAAATTCTAAAATTAAAGCTCAAGATATTACAGCACTAAAAGCTCATGCTACGGGAACTTATACAAATGATTTATCTGAGATAAATGCAATAAGCAAAGTTTTTGATAAAGATGTTGTTTTTACAGCATTGAAACCTTATGTAGGGCATACTTTAGGTAGTTCTGGAGTTTTAGAACTCTGTATATTTATAGATGCTATTGAAAATGGTTTTATTCCAAAAACTTTAAATCATTCAAAATCAATCTTAAAAGATTATGTACCCTTGCTTGAACATAAAGAGTGTTATGAGGGTGTTTTCATGTTGAACTATTTTGGTTTTGGTGGAAACAATACTTCACTAATTATAAAAAAAGAAAAGATATGAACTTATATATAAAAGAGTTTAGTACTTATAGAAGTGATAAAGAAGATGTTGATATTAAAAAACAGTTAAAGCAACATTATAAACAAGATGTAAGAAGAAAAGATGCTTTTATTCATTTAGCAATGTTTGGTATTTTAAGATTAAAAGATAAGATAGATATTGATTTATATACTGAACTTTATATGACTAGTGGTGTTGGAAATATCGATATAATTCAAAAAGTTTATGAGTATGTAACAGTACAAAAGCAATGCATAATGCCATTTGATTTTATAAATATGGTTGGGAATACTACAAGTTATTATGTTTGTGATTCAGTTGGTCTAAAAGGCAAAAGCATATTCCAAATATCAGATAATTTTACATTTATAAATTCTCTTGTTTCTGTGTATGCTTCTATATCTACTTCAAAAAAAGATGCAATAATAGGCTCCATAGATTTGATTAGTGAATCAGAAAATATAATAAAAAAAGTTTTAGGTATTACAGAAAAAACAAAAATTGTTAGTAGTGTGAATTATCAATATGTTTCGTTAACTTCAAAAGATGCATTAGCAAAACTAGAATTTGATACAAAAATATATACTTTAGATGAAGTGAAAAATCATATTAATGATTTAAATTATCAAATTGTAGCTTCTATTAGATGTTCAAAATTAGATGTAGATAAAGATAGTGTATTTTTTGAAACTATGCCAAGTTGGGCTATAAATAATGCTATATCAAAATCAAAAAATATTATTTTTATCGACTGTTTTGAAGATAAATATAAAATTATAAAGTTAAAAAATGAAATTTGATACGATTATAATAGGTTCTGGTGCTGGTGGATTGTCAGCCGCAATATGTTTAGCAAAAGCAGGTCAAAAAGTTTTAGTATTGGAACAACACTATGTAGCTGGCGGTTGGTGCCATAGCTTTAAACTTCATGGAAGTAAATTTACTCCTGGTATCCACTATATAGGTTTGCTTGAAGATGGAGAATCTACTTCAGAACTTTATAAAGGTTTAGGGATTGCGAACGATTTAACATTCTTTAAAATGAATAAAGATGCTTATGAACATTGTTATATTGGTAATGAGCGTTTTGATATACCAGCAAATTTTGAAGAATTTAAAAACGCTTTGATAAAACGCTTTCCACATGAAAAAAAAAGTATAACTAGATATTTAAACACCATAAAAGATGTAAGTAGAGAACTTCAACTTATACCAAAGATGAATGGTTTTTTGGATGCGATTACTATACCTTGGAGAACAAGACATATGGGAAAATATGGATTGTTCTCTTTAAAGAGAGTAATAGATTGGCATGTGAAAGATCCTTTATTGCAGATAATTTTAAATGTACAATGTGGCGATCATGGTTTACCTCCAGCCCTTGCATCTTTTCCTCTTCACGCAGCAGTGATGGAACACTACTTTAGTGGTGGTTATTACCCAAAAGGTGGAGGTGCTTCTATTGTAGATGCTATGATAAAGAAAATAAATTTACATGGTTCACAAGTAAGAGTAAAGCAGATGGTTAAAAGTATTATTATTCAAGGTGAAGAAGATAAAAAGGCTGTTGGTGTAGAACTTCAGAGTGGTGAAAAAATTTATGCTAATAATATTCTTTCAAATGCTGATCCACATAAAACCTATGTAGATTTAGTAGGTCAAAATCATTTAAGTAAAAAACTAAATGAAAAATTAGATAGTACAAAATATTCTTGTACATCTATTATGTTGTTTTTGACAGTAAATCTTGATGTTAGAGAAGCTGGACTAGACTCTGGTAATATCTGGGTAATGCCAAATAAAGATATGGATGAAGTGTATTCAGATATGATGAGTGTAGATATATTGTCAACAGATAAATTCAAGGGTCTTTTTGTAAGTTGTACAACCTTAAAAGACCCAGATAGTTTTGATGGTAAACATCATGTTTTAGAAGTAATAACCTATATAAATTATGAATCATTTAAAGAGTTTGAAGGTGAGAAGAAAAAACGCTCAAAAGAGTATTTAGTATTTAAAGAAAAGTTAATGAGTAAGATGATTAACTCTTTAGAAGAGGTGATACCAAATATTTCTAAGCATATTGTGCATAAAGACTTAGCAACCCCTATTACTAACAATCATTATATTAATTCAAGTAAAGGTAATGTTTATGGAACAGCTAAAAATTTAAAACAGATAGGTCCATTTGCATTTAGACCAAAAAGTGAGATACAAAATCTTTACCTTTGTGGTGCTAGTATACTCTCCCATGGCGTAGCTGGTGCTAGTCATTCAGGAGTACATACCGCAGCAACAATACTTGGGTGTAGATTTGAGGAACTACTTAAGCATGACAATACGCAAAAGCTTAAAATTATAGATGCGCAGAAGAAATAATTTTATTTTTTCTCACAAATCATTAGAGTATGACCAAATCCTAAGCCATTAATTTCTTCAACTACTTTTAGACCAGCTTCATCAACAAAGGATTCAAACTCTACGGCTCTATACATTTTACTAGTGCCGTTTGCCAAAGCAGTAAAGTAGGGTGATGTGTTTATAAGACAATAAGCACCAATTTCATGGCTTTGTCTATCCCAAAATGGTTCAACAATAAAAACTTTTCCATCTTCATTTAGTGCATCTTTTGAACGCTTTAGTATTGATATAATATCAGAAGGTGAAAAACAGTCTAAAAATTGACTCATCCAAACACCATCATATCCTTTTGGAAAATCTATGCTGTGGTCTAGTAAATCAATCGCTCTAGCATCTACTCTATCTTCAACTCCATTTTTTTTTGCATTTATTAGTGCTACATCTATTTGACCTTGATGATCAAGTATAGTTACGCTTGTTTGAGGAGAAGCCTTAGTTATTGACACTGCCCATTTTCCAGTATTTCCACCTGGTTCTAGTAACTTTTTAACACCTTTTTTGCTCATAATATCAATCAGTAGTTTAAATGCAGCATCTGAGTAGAAATGGTCAAAATTAAACCAACTTTTTTTAACTTTTGGTGGTAGTTTTGAGAGTATAGGATAAATTGTTTCTTCTTTAGAAAAAGTGTGATGAAGACCAGAAGGTTCGTTGTTTTTTAGTGCTTCATCAAGGTAAAATAAACCTTGATAGTTTACATCATGATTAAAGTCCATATTTACTTTTGTCATCTCGTCAATTAGTAAAAAGTAACCTATCTTTGTTATAGAATATTTTTCGTTTTCTAATTTTAAAGCACCCATACTAAAGCCTGATTCACATAAGATTTCAACTGTATAAATAGATAGTCCTAAAGTTTTAGAAATTTCTTCTACGCTAATAGAGGTTTTTTTATCTTGAAGTAATTTAAAAACACCCCAATCTCTAAGTAATCTAGCAGTTTGAAATACAACAGGTCCAAATGCAATTTTTTGAGCTTCCAATAGCGCATCTGCCGCACTTAAATTATTTCCTTCAAACATAAAACCCCTTGTTTTATTAATAATGTGAATGGATTATACTAAAATGCTCTTAAGTTTTATGTTTATTTTGTTAAGATAAGGTAAATTTAAACTATTTTGGAAGTTTTATGAGAGAAGTTGATATATTCATTATTGGAGCTGGACCTGCAGGTTCTATTGCAGGGGCTAAACTTGTTCAAGATGGTTTTAGTGTTAAAATAGTAGATAAAAGTACTTTTCCAAGATTTGTCATTGGAGAGTCTTTACTTCCACGGTGTAATGAGTTATTAGAAAATGCAAATATGCTTGAACCAATAGTAAATGCAAGATTTGAACTTAAACCTGGTGCCGTTTTTCAAGACCAAGGTCATAATTATATTGCACTTGATTTTTCAAAAAATCTTGGACAAAAATGGGGAAGTTCTTTTCAAGTAAAAAGAGAAGAGTTCGATAAACTTCTTATAGATGATGCAGAGTCTAAGGGTGTTGATGTAGAATATGAAGTAAGTGTTGTAGCATATGATGAAATAAACAACATTATAGTAGTTGAAAATAAAGACGGCTCTCAAGTTAAGTATAAGGCTAAAAAAGTTTTAGATGCTTCTGGATATGGAAGAGTTTTACCAAGTTTATTAAACCTAGAAACAGATTCTTCTTTAGCAATCCGACGCGCAACATTTGCAAGAGTAGATAGTGATGAAAGACCTAGTGGTGATACGAATGGTTATATATTTATAGATGTGGTAGGTGATAACGAAGCCTGGATTTGGAATATTCCTTTTTCTGATGCTACAACTTCAGTAGGTATAGTTTGTACTGAAGAATATTTTTCAGGTTTTAAAATGAGTGATGAAGAATTTTGGAATCATATTATATATAGTAATAAGAATTCTGCAAAAAGATATAAAAACTCAAATCGTATTGTAGAAGTTGGCTCCATCTCTGGATATTCTGCAGCTGTAACAAAACTATTTGATAAAAATTATATTTTGACTGGCAATGCTTCAGAATTTTTAGACCCTGTATTTTCATCTGGAGTCACTTTAGCACTTGAGTCTGGAGCAAAAGCGGCAGAACTCACAGCAAGGGAACTTAGTGGAGAAGAAATAGATTATCAGGTAGAATATGCTGATTATATGATGTTAGGCATAAATGTATTTAGAGATTATGTTAACGCTTGGTATGATGGCTCATTGCAAACTATACTTTTTTCAGATAAAAAGAACGAAGAAATAACAAAAAAAGTTATTTCTATTTTAAGTGGTTATGTTTGGGATAAAAATAATAGTTTTGTTACATCATCAAGACTAGCACTTAAAACTACATATGAAATTTTAAGTAAAGTTTCATAGTATGTTTTGTGATGGTTTATATGAAATAGTAAGTAAAACTGCAGATGAAGCAGTGGTAAAATTAAGCGATAAAAAACATCCTATTTTTAAGGCTCATTTTCCAATAAAACCAATACTTCCAGGTTTTATACATTTTGAAATTATTGCTGATGTGTTTGATATGGAAATAACAAATATAAAAAAAACAAAGTTTACAAAAATGGTGAAACCATCTCAAACATTAGTTTATAAAAGAGATAACAATAAATTTAAAGTATTTTGTGATAATGAAGAGGTAGTAAGTATAATTTTATGAATTTTTGTGTTGTTGTTCCAGTGTATAATTCACCATATATTAAAGAAGTTATAGAAGATATTTTAAACTATAATTATTTTATAATTATTGTAGATGATGGTTCAGATGTTAAATTTGATTTTAAAAATGAAAACATAAACTTAATTAGACATTCTTCAAACAAAGGTAAAGGTGCAGCCATATTAAGCGGTGCTAAAAGAGCTAAAGATTTAGGTTTTGACTTTTTTGTGACAGTAGATGCTGATAAGCAACACATTCCATCTGAAATTCAAAAACTCATAGATGCATATAAAAACAATCATATAGTTATCGGAAATCGTGATTTTTCTTCAAGCACAGTTCCAAATAGTTCAAAATTTGGTCGTAAATTTTCAAATTTTTGGGTTAAACTAGAAACATTATGCACTCTTGGCGACACTCAAAGTGGTTTTAGAGCTTACCCTATTGATATATTAGAATTATCTCTTAACAACACAAGATTTGATTTTGAGATAGAAATACTTGCAAAACATTCATTTCGTGGTGGTAAATTTATAGATGTAGAAGTTGAGTGTTACTATCCTCCAGCAGATGAGCGTATCTCTCATTTTAATAAATTAGATGATAATGTTCGTCTTAGCGTGATGCATACAAAATTAATTATACAAAGATATCTGTTTTTAAGAGGTTGGTTGTGGAAGTAAAACAAAAAGGAAATGCCTTTGGGCATAAGGTAGTTTTATTTATTTATAAATTATTTGGCTATAAGTTTGTTGCTTTTATTTTAAACTTTGTATCGCTTTATTATGTAGTTTTCTCACAATCAACTAAAAAATCATTGCAAAGTTATTATGATCATCTAGATATTAAACTTACAAATTATCAATTTTTTTGCCATATAAAACTTTTTTCATTTTCCATTTTTGATAGGTTTGTATCTAGAATGAAACCAGATGAACTAACTCTTGTCCAAGATAATAGATATGTATTTGAGGCTATGTATGAAACTGGTGGTGTAGCCCTATTTTCACATTTTGGTGCGTGGTCAGTTGCTTCACATTCCATAAGTGATAACAAATCCAAAATTCATGTTGTTATGAGAGAAAATACAAAACAAGAGATAAATGAAGTAGAAAAAACAACTCAAAGACAAAATGAAAGCAGTGTGAATTTTATTGATTTAAACAAAGGTGCAATAGCCGCAAATATTCAGATAGCAAATGCCATTATGAGTAAAGAAATAGTCGCAATGATGGTAGATAGGATAAGTGATGAGTCTAAGACAATAGAAGTAAAGTTTTTGAACGATAAAGTTAAGATAAATAAAAATCCTTTTGATATAGCAAAAAGACTAAATGTTCCTATAGTAGCAACTTTTGTAATAAACATAGGGATGGCAAAATATAATGTAAATTTTGTAGAAGTTCAGACAAAAGATAAAACATTAGAAGAGATAGCTCAAAATTATATGAAAATATTAGAAAAAATGGTAAAAAACAATCCAAAACAATGGTATAATTTTTATGATTTTTTTAAAACACAAGGAATTAATAAGTGATAATTGATAATGAAGTAGTTAAATATAAAAATTTTTTAAAAGATAAAAATATTTCTTTAAGTGATAATAAAGAGTATATAGATTTTATAGATGCTGGTCATGAGTATTTAATCCAACAGATGAAAACAGGTATGCCTATATATGGGGTAACAACAGGTTATGGAGAAGCAGGACAAAATTATGCTCCATATGAAGAAGCTCAGGAGTTACAGAAAAATCTTTATAGATTTCATGGTTGTGGAGTAGGTGAATATTTAAGTCCAGAAGTTTCTCGCATAATGGTTACGATTCGTTTTATTAGTTTGAGTAAAGGCAAGAGTGGTGTTAGTTATGATTTGTTAAAAAGATTTGAATTAATATTAAAAAATGATATTTATCCTCTCATTCCTTCGCAAGGGTCAGTTGGTGCTAGTGGAGATTTAACTCCTTTATCATATATAGCCGCAGTCATAGCAGGAGAAAGAGAAGTAATTTATAATAATGAAGTTCTTCCAACTATGGAAGTCTATGATAAGCTTGGAATTACACCATATATATTTAAACCAAAAGAAGCTTTAGCAATAATGAATGGTACTGCTGCTATGAGTGCTATAGCGATAGATGCTATTGAAAAATTTGAAATTTTACTAAAAACTTCTGAGAGTTTTATAGCATCTGTATTTGAGCTTTTGTTATGCGACATTACTCCTTTAGAGCCATTTGTACATGATTCTAAGCCATTTGATGGTCAAATAAAAGCAGCTGCGAATATACTTGATAAGTGTAAAAATTCAAAACTTACGCATGAAGCATTTTCAAGGTATGAAAATTTTCATTTAGAAGCAGAGCAAAATATTCAGGATAGATATTCTATCCGTTGTGCTCCACAAGTTTTAGGTGTAATTCATGATAATTTAGAAATAGCTAAAAAATGGATACAAACTGAGATAAATGGTGTTAACGACAACCCTCTCATCGATCATATAGGCAAAAAAATATATACTTCTGGAAATTTTTATGGTGGTTATGTGGCTCATGCTATGGATACAATGCGTATATGTGTTGGAAATTTAGCTGATATACTTGATAAAGAGTTTGCTCTTATGGTAGATCATAAATTTAATCGTGGTCTTGGAGAAAGTTTAAAGTTAAACAAAAAATCAATTCACCATGGCTTTAAAGCTATGCAAATAACTCTAAGTTCACTTACTGCTGATGTTATTATGAATACAATTCCAGCTTCATTAAATTCTCGTCCCACAGAATCATATAATCAAGACAAAGTAAGTATGGGTACTACAGCAGCGCTTCATTTTGCTAAACAACTTCCAGATTTAACAAATATGTTAAGTATAGCCCTTTTAGGAATGGCTCAAGGTGTTGATTTGAGGGGTTATGAAAATTGTTCCGCTTTTCTTCAAAATAGTTATACAACTATAAGAGAAAAAATTGATAGACTTGAGAATGATAGACGCATGGATGGTGATATTAAAAATATAAACAAAATGATAAAAGCTGGTAAGTTCGCATGAAAAAAGTACTAATTACAGGTTCAACAGGTGCTATTGGTGAAGCATGTGCTAGATACTTTCATGATAATGGTTATTTTGTATATTTAAACTATAGGAATAATCTGCAAAAAGTAAATACTTTAAATAAGGAGTTGATTAACTCACAAAGTATTAAATTTGATATATCAAATAAAGAAGAAGTTAATGAAGCTATAAAAGATTTAGAGATTGATGTTCTTGTAAATAATGCTGGAATAGCTAAAGATAATCTTTTCTTTTGGATGAGTGATGACGAGTGGAAGGATGTTATAGATATTTCTGTTCATGGAACATATTATGTAACTAAAGCAATTTTAAAAATATGATATCAAATAAAAAAGGTTCTATTATAAATGTTGCTTCAGTATCTGGTTTAGTTGGAAATGCTGGACAAACAAATTATTCAGCTGCTAAAGGTGCAATGATAGCATTTACTAAAGCACTCTCAGCAGAAGTGGCAAGATATAAAATACGCGTTAATGCGGTTGCCCCTGGTCTTATAGAATCAGAAATGACAAAAGATTTGCCTCTAAAAGAGATGAAAAAAAGTATTCCACTTAGAAGAGTTGGTAAGCCCTATGATGTGGCAGAATGTGTATTCTTTTTAGGAGATAAAGCAGGTTATGTTACAGGTGAAGTTATCAATATAAGTGGTGGCATGGTTAGATGAAAATCGCTATCATAGGTGGTGGTCTAAGTGGACTTATTTGTGCAAATATGCTTGAAAAAAAAGGTTATTCACCAACTATATATGAACGATTACCAAAAGTGGGCGGTGTTCTTGACTCCTTTAAAAGGAAAAAAATTTTATTTGATGTTGGATTTCACTATTCTGGAGCTTTAGCGCCAAAGCAGTATTTATATGAAATAATGAAAGAACTTAATCTTTTAAATAGTTTAGACCTTTTACCTTATGATGATATTTTTGATACAATTTATGTTGATAATAAGATAATTAAAATAGCACAAGGCTCAACAAATTTTAAACATCAACTTCAAGATATGTTCCCTAATGAGATTGAAAATATTGATGATTTTTTTAAAAAATGTTATGAATCAAGCTTTATAAGTGCAAATCCTGAAGCATTTGTAAAGATTGATTCTCGCTCATTAAAAGATGTTATGATAGATATTAAAGATAAAACTCTTAGAAAAGTATTTCTTCATTTTACAATATTTTATGCTACTGTATTTTACGAAGAAGCATCTTTTGATTTTTATGCAAAAGTATTTATAAATATGCTGGATGGAACTAGAAAAGTGAGTGGTGGCGGTGGTGCTATAATACAAGCACTAAAAAATTCGCTTAAACATACGACTATAGAAGTTAGAAGTGAAGTAACACAAATACTTCAAGATGATGCAGGAATAAAATCTTTAATTTGTAAAAATAAAGAGATAAGTTTTGACTCTATCATAAGTACAGTTCATCCTAAAACAACTATGGACATGCTTGAAATATCTACTAAAAAATTATCACGATATAAAAAACATATAAATGACCTTGAAGAATCACCGTCATTTTTTTCTATATTTTGTTTGATAGATGCTAGTATAGAGTCAAACTTGTACTTCTATGGAGATGAAGGAAAAGATTTTATATCTGTTTTACCATCAAGAAGTTTTGATGGCAAAACTGTTGCAACAATTTTAGCAGGAAGTTATTATAAAAATTATGAAAATCTTTCAAAAGATGAATATAGAAAAGAAAAAGAAAAAGAGTGTCAGTACCATTTAGATAGAGTGAAAAAACTTTATGATTTTGGTGAAATAACAGTATATGATAGTTCTACTCCTATGACAAAACAACATTACAGTAACGGGGCAGAGGGAAGCATCTATGGTATATTGTGTTCGGCAAAACAAAAAAGCTTATCAGTTTTAATGCCAAGAACAAGAGTTAACAATCTTTATTTTGCAGGTGAAAATATAATTGCACCTGGTTTAATTGGCACCTTTTTGGGTGCAGAAATTTTAATGAATTATTTTAAGGAGTTAGATTATGCGTAGAGTAGTAATAACAGGAGTAGGTCTTAATTCACCACTTGGAAACTCTTATGAAGAATTATATGAGAATTTAAAGAATGAAGTGTCTGGTATCCATTATGTACCAGAATGGGAAGATATCAAGCATCTAGGTACGAAAGTGGCTGGTACTGTAAAAGATGTAGATTTAAAGTCTATCCCAAGGAAATATAGACGCTCAATGGGTAGAGTAGCACAACTTACAGCAATATCAACCACTCAGGCAATAGCAGATGCAAATTTAACGCAAGAGATGTTAAGCTCGAGAAGATGTGGTTTGTCCTTTGGTTCTACTATGGGTGCAAATGAAACAATGTTTGAGTATGTTCCTGAAGTAAAACAAAATATGAGCTTTCGTGGTCAAAATTCTATGGCTTTTTTAAAAATGATGAGCCATACAGTCGCTGCTAATATTGCACAAATGTTTGGGATAAAAGGTCGCAATATTCCAACTTGTTCAGCATGTACATCATCGTCACAAGGCATCGGTTCTGGGTATGAAAGTATAAAATATGCAATGAGTGATATTATGATTTGTGGTGGCGGAGAAGAACATCATTATTTATCTGCTGGTGTATTTGATGTAATGGGTGCAGCATCTACAAAATATCCAAATGAAGCACACTTGTCTTCTAAGCCTTTTGATGAATCAAGAGATGGATTGGTCGTAAGTGAAGGAAGTGGTGCTGTTGTACTAGAAGAGCTAGAACATGCACTTGCTCGTGGAGCAAAAATATATGGAGAGGTTATAGGTTATGCAACTAGTTGCGATGGCTCACATATTACAACACCTTCAGAAGAAGGAATGAAGCAAGTTATGCAAACTTCTTTAGAAGATGCAAAGCTAAAGCCTTCTGATATTGAGTATATAAATGCACATGCAACTGCAACTGCTAGAGGAGATATTGCTGAGTCACACGCAACATACAATCTTTTTGGAGGTTCAACACCGGTAAGTAGTACAAAAGGGCATATGGGACATCTTTTGGGTGGCTGTGGTGTTGTTGAGAGTATCATATGTTTAATAGCATTAAATAAATCATTTTTACCAAAAACTATGAATTTTAAAACATTAGATAAAGAGTGTGCAAAGATAAATGTACTTGCTCAAAATAAATCTCAAAACCTAAATATAGTAATGAGTAATAATTTTGCTTTTGGTGGAATAAATACTTCGTTAATATTTAAAAAATATGATTGATATTGTTTTTGTAAATCCTCCTTATGAACAAGTAACACAAGGTACTGATTATTTAAAGCATATAACCAACAGAAGTCCATCTATTGGTCTTTTGCTCTTAGCCGCTAAAGCTAGAGAGATAGGCTATAAACCTCAAATAATAGAAAGTGATTTAGAAAGTTATTCTGCACAAAAAGTGGCTGAAATGATTTTAGAAATCAACCCTAAGTTTGTTGGAATAACTCTTTTTACAGTTGGTGTATTTAATGCGGGAATTATTGCAAAAATTTTAAAAGAAAAAAATTCAGACATCATTATACTAGTTGGTGGACCGCATATATCATCAATGGGTTATGAAACTATGAATAAATTTGTAGACTTTGATGTAGCCGTTGTGCATGAAGGTGAGCTTATTTTACAAAACTTGCTAAATAATATAGAAAATAATAAATCGCTTGAAGATGTTAAGGGTATTATATATAGAGATAAAAATAGTGCCATACGAAGAACATTAGCACCTCCAAGCATAGAAAGTCTTGACTCATTGCCAAGACCAGCATGGGATTTATTACCAAACTTTCCAAAAGCGTATTTACCAGCAATTTATGACTATCCAAGAGCTCCAGTTGCAACATATTCAGCTTCTCGTGGTTGTCCATTTGAATGTGAATTTTGTGACACTTCAACCTTTGGAGCAAAGATTCGTTATAACTCTCCACAGCATGTTTATGACACTATGAAACATTTAAGTGAAACCTATGATATCAAACATTTACAATTTGTAGATGATCTTTTTGTAGCACATAATGGTCGTGTTGTTGAGTTTAGTAAACTTTTAATCGCAAATCCTATAGATATGACTTGGAGTTGTACAGCAAGAGTAAATACTGTTAAACCTGAAACTTTAAAACTTATGAAAAAAGCCGGTTGTTGGGAAATCAGTTTTGGACTTGAGAGTGGTTCTGATTTTATGTTAGATGAAATGAAAAAATCTCAAAAAGTTTCCACTTCTATAAAGGCTGTTAACTGGACTCATGATGCAGGTATTCGCGTAAAAGGTTTACTAATGTTGGGTTATCCAGGTGAGAGTCAACAAACTATTGAAGAAACTAAAGAATTTGTTAAAAGTATACCTCTAACTACTATGAATTTATCTAAGTTCACTCCTTATCCAGGTTCTCCAATCTATAGAAAATTATATGGTGCTTCCATAAGAGAAGAAGATTGGGAAAAATTAAATGGCATGAACTTTGTATATCAGGCTGAAGGTTTCACAGAAGAAGAACTTGATTATCAGTATAAAGAAATCATTAAAAGTTTTTACAAAAGAAATGAGATTTTACTCTACTATATAAAAATGTCTTTCGCAAATTTTACACACTTAAAAAGACTAGGCATGTTCTTCCTTGGGCTTTTAGGGTCTAAAATTAGGAGAATATAACTTTTTTGCCAACACTAGAGTAGTTTATTTTATCAACATAAGTCAAACTAAAGGGTATGGTTAAAGTTCCATATCTCTGGGCTATAATGCTTTTTATTATACTTTTAGATATATCTTGATTTGATTCTAGTGTTATTTTTATCTGTTCACTTCTAAGTAAATCTTTTTTATATACAATTTCTACTATTGCTTTATTAACATCATCGATACTTTCTAGCATAGACTCTATTTCTAAAGCAGAAATTCGTTTTCCTGCTATTTTAATAAGTTTATTACTTCTTCCTATGAGTTCAAACTTATTATTATTTATTTCTATTATATCTTCAGTTGTAAAAGGTATATTTAGTTTAGTTATTTTTTTATTTAATATATATTTTGATACAAAAGGAGATTTTACTGATAGCTTAGAGTCTATCGATGAAATTTCAACATGCTCAAGGTTTTTCCATAGTTTTGTCTTTCCAATTTTATAAGCTATACCGCTTGTTTCAGTGGAACCAAATAGTTGTAATACTTTTGTGGAGTATTTAGACTCTAACTCTACTACATCATCACTATGAAGTGGACCTGTTGAGGATATGAAAAGGCAAGAAGATAGTCTTTTACTCTCATCTAGTCTTGCTAATGCTTTTATAAATACAGGAGTTGTGACAATAAGTGTATCGTCTTTAGATGCTTGGTCGAATAAATCATAGGGTAAAAAATCATCTTTAATAATTAACTCTATATCACCTAGTGATGAGGGCAGTAGTAAACCTGCTATTATTCCATATATATGAACAAAAGGAACACTAACAACTACTCTCTTTATGTTGTAATCTTTTAGTAGGTTTTTTAATACACTAACTTCTTCTAGAAGATTCTTTCTACTTTTAAATGCACCAACTGGAAAACCACTACTACCTGATGTGAAAAATAGTAATTGAGCTTCTTTATTAACCTTGTCTATGTCTTGTAAAGTGTTTATATCTGTATCTTGATGAAATTTTAAAAGTTGTTTATGATTTTTATCAAAAAGAATTATTTTTTGACCACTATAAAATGCTGGTAAAAATTGTTTTATAAACTCTATTTTACTTAAAGCGTCTATGTTAATCCAACTTTTTTTTACTTTAGTAGTTGTTTTAATGCTGATATTTTCTTTTGTATTATCAGCATGAATATATGTTAAAATCATTTCATAACCTTTACGAGCAAAAAGATAGATGCACAGCCTATGCTTATAACAACACCTATGGAGTTTAGAGCGGTTATGGAACTAAATATAAGTACACCAAAAGCACTAAATGTACTAAGCAGAGAATATCTTATAGCCAACCGAGTGTTTGTAGTTTTATTTGTATTACTCATATAGATGCCATAGTCAATTCCTATGGCTATTAAAATTATAAGTGAAAAAAGATGCATAATATTTACATCATACATAGTTACAATAATAGCTAGTGTTAAACTGAGTGGAAAAAGTATATAGTTTAAAGCGTAAATATGATTTTTCTTAACACTTAGTAAAAGAAGTATAAAAATGATTACAATTACAAAAGATGAATACTTTGTTAAATCTATATACATTTTATTTGCCATTTTAGCAAATATTTTTTTTGCATCTATACTTGTAAAAAATTTAAATTTTTGTATTTTTTCAGTATTACTCACTAAAGCAATACTAAAGTAGTTGTGATTATCATTATATAAATTTAAGCCGTATTGTTTAAAGATATCTAAGTTAGTTATATCGCAAGTTGGTATATTTTTTGTAAACTTATAAGCATCAAGAAAATAATCTTTTTTAAAGCCTATTTTATTTGCTTGAATGTTTACAAGAGTATTTAGAGTATTAAAATCATAGTTTTGTATAGTGTTTTTATGCTTTAAGCAACTACCTTTACTCGGTATTAGAGAAGCATAAGAAAAAGTATCTGGAAGTTCTTTATGAATTTTGTATAGATTGTCTAGGAGTTCCTCTTTTGTTTTTGCTTGAACAATAATTGGATGCATCTGTACTTTACTTGCTCGCTTGAATATTTGTTCTATATTTTTAAGATTATGATTTTGATAATCTAAATTTCTAATATTATTATCTAGTTTTAAATTTAAAACACTATAAATAAGCATTGCAACCGATAGCATAAAGATTAAAGAAGCAGGAATCTTTTGATTATATTTATGTGGTATATTATTGGATTTATACTCTTTTAATTCCAGATATGGAAAAACAAATGTAAATAAAAAGTATGCAAAAGAGAGTGAAAAAACAGCAAAAATACTAATTTGCGAAATTATCGGTATGGGTATAAAAGAAAAAATACCAAATGCAACAGTAGTTGTTAAAAATCCATAAAGTACATTTTTGTCTATTACTTTTTTATTTTGATAAAAATTATGAAAGTGGTAGTGTAGAACATAATCAATACTAACAGCGGTTAAACTCATACCAAAAGCAAGTGATAAAATATTGAAATTATCAAAAAATATAGTACTTATTAGTCCTGCAAATATCATTGAAGAAGCTAAAACTATAATTATTTGCGAAAGAAGTCTAATATTTTTAATGACTATATAGTAAATAAATAATAGAGCTATAGTTGACATAATTATAATAAATTGAACATCTTTTTGTATTTGAGTTGAATTTTCAACTGTGTAAAAAAATGGCGCAAAAGCAATAACTTCTTTGTAACTAGAAGTTATATGTTTTATCTCTTTGTAGAGTATTTTTGCTTCATTCATTTGCGCTGGAGAAATTGTAGTTGAGGCTTTTATAAGGTACCCATAATTGCCAAGTGTTAGATATTTCCCTTTATTGGTAAAATTTTTATTTTTATTATGTTTAAATGAAAAAAGTCTTAAAGGATCGTTCTTATCAATGGCTGTATAAAAAACACTGTTAAACTGTGCGTCGTAGAGTGATTTTAGTTTATTATAAATGCTTGATTTGGTCTGTTTTGTTTCATTAAAAGTCGCCAATAAAACATAATTTTTTTTGTAATATTTTTTTATGCTTTTTGATGGTTCTAGTGTGTATATAATTGATGTTACTTGTTGTAAATTTGAGAGTTTGTTTACAATTTCTTGAACTTTAGTTTTGGAGTTTTTATCAAAACCTTTAACAGCTATAAGTAAGTCTTTAGAATAGCCTAGTTTATTTGCTATATCTAATTTACTTATAGCATCTTTAGACGCAAATAATGATAATAAATTTGTAGAAATGTTAATATAATCTTTAAATAAAACACCTATACTAAGTAAAAAAAAGAGTATAAAGAAGTTAGCGTATTTTTTCATAGATGCTTATTGTGATTGAGTCATTATTTTGAAAAAATAATTTTATTTTTGATAACTCATTTTTTTGTTTATATAGTTCTATATACTTTATATAATTTGATAGCATGCCTAATGGAGTAAGTTGTGTTTTCGTATCTAAATTTTTAATAGTAAATATCTCTTTCATTTCATTATTATCGCCATTATGCAAAAGTGTTAAAATTTCAAAATAATTGATTATTTTATGAATTTGGTCTTCATTTAGTTCAACTTCATTGTCATTATCAAAGTAACTTAATTTCTTATTTATATATCTAAGTTCTTTCTTTTTGTTAGGATATTTTATATTTAGATAGTTTTTTCTAAAAGTTATTTCCCCTTTTAACTCGATGTTAGTATCTAACGCATCGCTATATCTTAGTTCTGAAAAATTATAAGTATCTCCATAAAGTATATTGACAAGTAAAAATGTCAGGGTAAGTATTTTTAGCATCTACTCTCTTTTAGTTTTTGTTCCATAAAATTTTGTACATATTTTAGCATTTCATTTTCATTTTTAAAAGCATTAGGGTATATCGGTTCTAGTATTGTTACTTTAATAGTATGTGTATCAAGATTATTAAAACAAAAATCACCTTTAGTAATTATGTCCGAAGAACCATCTAAAAGTATAGGTATCACAGGTTTATTTGTTTTAAATGAGAGTCTAAATGCTCCATGCTTAAAGCGTGAAAGTTTTTTCCCATCTCCACGAGTTCCTTCTGGAAAAAGCAATACATTTCTATTGGCATTTAACATTTCTTCAAATTCTTCAAAGATACTATGAACTTCATCAATACTACTTTTGTTTAAATACCTAACACCAATCAATTTACCAATATAGTTTATAAATGGAATATTCTTGACATTTATATTTGTAATGGTTAAATACTTAGGTATAAACATACCAAGAAGTGGATAATCAAGACTTGATTGATGGGTTGAAATATAAATAGCACCAGTAGCAAGAGTGTTTTGAATTTTTATATCTGTTTGTATTTTAGGTACTAAAAAGTAAAATGTCTTGTAGATATACGAGGCTAATTTTTGAAAAGTGTCTTGTGGATATTTTGTAAAAGGATAAATGATGTAGTAGATTGCTAAAGATGGCAAAACCATTACACCAATAAGACCAAAAAATAGTACAAAAACATAAACACTAAGAATACATTTTAATTGCATAAAGCTTCCCGTATAATATTTGTGAAATTAAGGTTAAAACAAAATAAATATACCAGCCAATAGAACTCATAAATGCCCATTGTAAATCATTTCCAAGAAATACTATCCCTATTAAAATAAACATATATAGAGATAGAGCAACAGCCCAAAAAGAGTCACCATTTTTTAAATAATTTATTTCTGCTGGAGGTATTGGTTTTTTATAAAATTTTTTTGTAAATTTAAGTATCAACTCTTTTTTATGTAGTGCAGCATCTATAAAAATAGCTACAAATATCATAGATGTAAATATAGGTATGAATTTGATTGTATTAAAACTTGTCGAGAAGTAGGCTATACAAAGTAGTACAAAGTAAGTAGCAATTACTATAAAGTCCTCAAGTTTTTTTTGTTTTTTATAGGCATATATAAAAAAAATGACTGATAAAAGTATATAAAGTAAAACAATTGCATTAAATTCAAAATATCTTATCAATATTAAAAAAGATGGAGCGAAAAGTAAGCTAAATAAACTACTCATTACCTGCTGTAGCTAGTATAAAATCGCAAACATCTTGAATCGTACGTATTTCTTGCATCTCTTCTGTTTTAATTTCAACACCAAGTTCTTTATCAAGCGTAACCATTAAGTCAATTGCATCAAGGCTATCTAACTCTAAGTCTGTGAATAAATTAGATTCTAATGAGATATCATCAGCTTCTACTTCAAATTCATCAACTAAAACACTTTTTATTTTATCATATACTTCTTTTTGTGTTGGCAAAACTATTCCTTAAATTAATTATAAGCGTATTATAATATTTATTTCACCTATGTTTACTTAAATGTTTAAGTAAATTACTTAATTTGAGTCTATGGTATTTTGGAGCAAAACCTTTTGTTCATTTATATGTTAAAAGTTTTAGTTAAATTTGTAAACTTATATTTAAATAACTTTTATGTATAATTTCAGACTAAAAAAATTACAAAGAGAATATATGACACCGATACAAAGAGTATTAGAAGCGATTGAAGAGATTAAAAAGGGTCGCATGATTATTATGTGTGATGATGAAGATAGAGAAAATGAGGGTGATTTAGTTTATGCTGCTGCATTTTCAACACCTCAAAATGTAAACTTTATGGCGACTCATGCTCGTGGTTTAATCTGCGTGGCACTTGGAAAACAGATAGCATCTAGACTAGAGTTAAACCCTATGGTAAACTCAAACACATCTTCTTATGAAACAGCATTTACTGTTTCAGTAGATGCTAAAGACGCTCTAACAGGTATATCGGCAGGGGAGAGAGATGAGACTATAAAAATCTTAGCAAATCCTATCTCTCATGCAACAGAACTTGTTAAACCAGGGCATATCTTTCCTCTTATCGCAAAAGATGGTGGAACGCTTGTTAGAACTGGTCATACAGAAGGTTCAGTTGATATATGTCGTTTAGCAGGTCTTAGTGAGGCAGGTGTAATTTGTGAAATCATTAAAGAAGATGGAACTATGGCTAGACGAGATGACTTAGACATCTTTGCTAAAGAACATGACTTAAAAACTGTTTTTATCTCTGATATAGTTGAGTATCGTTTGGCAAATGAAAGACTTGTAAATGAGATAGAAGTTAAAGAGATAGACTTTTTTGGTGTAAAAGTAAATCAGCATACTTTTAAAGACCATGATTCCATTGAGCATACAGCCATAGTATTTTATAATGCTGGTGAAATAGCAAATGTAAGAGTTCACAATGTTGTTCCAGATATAGAACTTCTTTTAAATCAAAAAAAATACAATAATCTTATAAATTCCATAGAATACTTAAAGCAAAATAGTGGTGTTTTAGTTTTTATAAACAAAACAAATCATCAAGATAATGCTGCTATAAAAGAGATAGGTACAGGCGCTCAAATCTTACAAAATCTAGGTGTATCAAAAATGAACCTTATAACATCTATGAAACAAACTTCTTTTGTCGGTCTTAGTGGCTTTGGCTTAGAAATTAATGAGGTTATAAATATATAAATTAACTCTTTTTTTGCTTTTGAGCCTTGTTTTAGAGGCTCAGACTCTCTCAAGAACACAAATCATTATGTCAACCTTTGTGACAATCACAGTTGAGAAAAATGATAAATACTTTGTTGAACATGCTTTTAAAATCTTCAAAGATATAGATGCTTCTCTATCTTCATTTAACAAAAAATCCCCAATATATAAACTCAACAAAAATAAAAAAGCAAAGATAAATAACTATACTTATGAAGCTTTTGTTCAAAGTAAAAAGTTTTATAAAGATACAGATGCTTACTTTAACATTGCTATTGGCTCTATTACTAAAGATTTATATCGTTTTGGTGCAGATGAAAGAGTTGCATCTAGAGATGAACTTAAAAAGGCAAGAGTTGATTTTAATGATGTGTTTTTCACAAAAGATGAAGCTAAGTTAGCCAAAGGCATAAAAGTTGATTTTGGAGGAATGGGTAAGGGGTTTGGAGTAGATTATGTATCTTCTTATTTTAGAGGAAATAGCGTAGATGCAACTATCTCTGCGAGTGGAGATATAAGGTGTTTAGGTATTTGTAGTTTTGATATACAAAACCCTTTTGGCGAGGGTGCTTTAAGTTCTTATACAACTACTAAAAAAGATTTAGGCATAAGTACAAGTGGAAACTATGTAAGATATGTAAAGTCAAAAAACAACAACCATCTCATTAATCCAAAAACAAAAAAATCTCAAACGACATTTGTATCAATTACTTTGATTTCAGAGTTAAGTAGTAGCGCTTTAGATGCTTACGCAACGGCTTCAAGTGTTATGCCAATAAAAAAGGCTTATGAGTTTTTAGACTCTTTAGAACTTGCTTATATTATCTTACAAAGTAATGGCGATTTAAAAATTAGCTCAAATATATCTGATTATGCTTTGAAAAAGTAACCACGAAATATATATAATCAAAAAACAAAAGATAAAAAAAGATAAAAGTTTTAAATAAGCAAAAAACTCTAAACCGCTGATGATTAAAAATGGAGAAAATATCTCAGCAAATGCAGTAAAAAAAGTTAGGTAAATAAGTGCAAGAGTGCTTTTTTTATATCTAAGTTTTGTAAAAACTAAAAAATGAAGCAAAACCATAGATAAGAGTCCAAAGACAAAGATATGTGGTAAGACAATTTTTAAGATGCCACTAAAACTTTTTGCTATTATAAAACTATCTTCATTACCTCTGTAATAATTAACAACGCTCTGATAACTAAAGCCAATTTTATGCTCAAAAAGCATATATGCACTTAAAATAAGAAGCAAAGAAAAGGCTAGATAGTAAAGTATAGAGAGTTTATATGCTTTTGTCATTTAACTTCCAAAATGAGTAAAGTATCATATAGATAGCACTTAGATGCCAGATGAAAAATGTTAAAAGATATATATATATAAAGTCTGATGAAACGAAATAGGACATAGGAAGTGAGACAAGTGAGATAATTGCACTTATCATAAGAATATTTGTCATAGCAATTTTACTCTTGTTCGCAAGACGAATAAAAATAGCACTTAGAGTTAGTAAAATCATCATCATAAAAAAGATTTCAGTGTGCCAAAATTCTAAAAAAGAACTCTTTGTTATGGGGTCTATAAACTCTTCTTCATTTCCAAAAAGTGTTGTGCTGATAGCATCTATGCTTATGCCAAAACTATAATACTTTACTGAAATATCAGAAATAAGATAAAGAAGTATAAATAGTAAAAAACCTTTTAAGATAAGGCTCATCGCCTTATCACTTTGTATGTTTTTTATAAGAGTAAATTTCACTTTTTTAGTAACTCATTATAAATAGCAAAAGCAAGTCTTGAGCCATCGGTGATACTTCTAGCACTCATAGTTGCACCCGTAATAGTAGGGATTTGTCTTCCTACACGAAGTTGTTTATCTGTTTTTATATCTTGAAATTGAGAAATCCACTTCTTAGATGGAATATACTCATGTGGCTCATTAAAAGCGATTATTTCTATGCTTTTTAAAATATTTTTTGAGATTATGTAGAGAATTACAGCATTTTTAGAACGAACTTTTTTATTTATCAGAACACCATAACCTAATATTTTTCCATTTGTACTTGCTTTAAAAGTTCTAAATATTTTAGTTCTTAGTTTTACTTTTGAAGTTTGTTGAATACTTTTTGCTTGTTTTCTGTTAAGTATTATATTTTTTTTAACTATTTTCGCACTATTTCCAAAGCTTTGTTTCATTGCATCTATGGGAGATATGAGTATTTTAGCACTAAGAGGTAGTGCTAAAATTATAAAAAGTGTTAAGAGTATTTTTTTCATAAAAAATCTTTTGTTAAATTTAGAGGATTGTATATAATTTTATATGTTTTGTCAATCCTCTTTATTAAGTTTTTAAAATATAAAACCCATTGAAACACTATTGATATTTGTTTATATTTAAAAGTGAGATTCATTCACAGGGGCGTATATCTAGTTTTCTAGTTTTTTAATTAGTGGGCTTATTTTGGTTAAATATTCTTAAAACTTCAATTGTATTCTTTTGAAAGCTTACTTTGTAAATTATCGTATAACCTTTATAGGTCATATCTCTTACATTTTCATTTTTAAAATAAATTGATGGTTTATATTTTAGAGGGTTGTCAGGAATTAAGAATATTAATTTTTCAAGTTCTCTGGCAAAATTTGTACTTGCATTAATTTTATCTTGAGCTATATAATTGACTATATGAAGCAATTGTTTTTCAAAAGTTTTCTTATAGATTATTTGCATCTAACTATCTATAGATTTTAAGTGGCTGTTTATGTTGTTCCATAAATCATTATGTGAAACCATTTCAGCTTTTTCACTTTCTACTTCTTCTAAGTCTTGGTGTAATTGTTTTTGTCTTTCATAAAAGTATGGGTCAAGTTCAAGATTTTTATCTTTTGAAACAGTTATATTTGAATGACTTTCTTTTACAAAATTCATAAACTGTTGCATATAAGCATCTTGTATCTGTATTGATAAAGTTTGCATAAACTATCCTTCTCATTTATTGAAAGTTCATTATATCAAAACTTAAGTGAAGTTCGCTTAAGTTTTAGTGTATAGTTTTATCCTTTCATCGATTAGTAGAGTCCTCTTTCCTCTATATGCCATTCACCCCTGTGAGTGAATCACCACTTTTTATTACTTTTGATATTAAAGATTTTGATACTCCTAAATATTGGGCTATTTCTACTTGTGAATAACCATCAAGATATGCATTTATTATAGAGAGATTTCTGTCTTGTCTTGTTTGTATACTATCGAAATGTTCTTGAAAATGCTTTTTTTATAATTTTTTGTTTTTGTTTCTCTTTTAAAAAGTCTAACTCTTTTTTAGTTATCTTTTTATCTAAAAATTCACTCAATGTGTGAATATCAAATTCATTTATAAGTATAGATGCATTAGAACAAGGAAAAATATCTCTTGCCTTATAAATAGAGTGTGCAAAAGTATATGGGTACTCTCCAATATTTTCACAAAGCCCAGCTTCTATAGGGTTGTTTTCAATATATCTAAGAAGAACATATAAATAGTTTTGGGTAGTTATGTATTTTGATTTATATCTATCTTGCCATAAATGACCGCTACGACTATACTTTTTATTAAAATATTTAGCATAGTTGGCATTTACACTTCTCATAAATATGGATAAATTCTCTTTTGTAGTTTCTATAAGAAAGTGATAGTGATTGTCCATCAAAACATAGTCATGTAAAGTTACTTTTTCTAGTGTGGCAGCTTTATTTATAATTTGTAAAAACATATCTTTATCACTATCGTGATTGAACACATTACATCTGTTTACACCTCTGTTAATAATATGATGATAACCAGCTAAATCTACTCTCAATCTTGTAGGCATATTATAATCCTTATCTATGATTTCAAACAATAGCATCTATTGTTTATCATGATTAAATATATGACAAATTGAAATACTTTTCTTTTATATTAGTTTTTTAAAAGTGGAGATTCATTCACAGGGGTGTATATTTAAGTGATTTTCACTTGAGTTTGGTTATAATTATCTAGACCTGTATTATTGGAGTAAATTATGCAACTAGCAGTAAATGTATCATTACCAAATATTTTAACTTTAATTTCTCAAATGTCATTAAATGAAATTGAACAAATTAAAAATAAAATAGTAGAAAAAGAACTTTATTTTAAAAAATTTAAAAAAGATAAAATTGAGAATGTAATGAGTGATTTTCAAAAAGAAGATTATTCAGATGATTTCTTAAAAGACTTGGAAGATGGTTTAAAAAAGAGTTCAGTTTACAATGATAATTAAGCAAATTAGAGATGATTTAGATAAATACCTCAAAACGCATAACTTAGAGAAGAAGTATAAAAAAGCTAAAAAGTTTTTTGAACAAGACCCTTTTTATCCTTCTTTAAATACTGAATTGTTAGAACCAAAAGATAGGTTGCTTTATTCATTTAGATTAGATAGAAAATATAGAGCCATTTTTATTTATATTGATGAAAGTACTGTTGAGATAGTGATGTTTACAAACCATTATAAATAGAAATTACTCGTAAGTTCAGATATAACAAGTACGAGAAACTGTGAAAAATTCAGCCTCTTTCTTCAGTAAATTCTAAAAGTGGAGATTCATTCACAGGGGTGTATATTATATCTTCTTACAATCTGATTTTTTTACAACTACACTTAAAATATGTGTTTTATCCTTGGTATAGTATGCATTTATAATTTCATTGCCACTATCAATTAAAATCCTAAAATTCTTACTTTTACATCTTTGTTCTCTAATTAAATTTATTTCTTTAACTGTAAAATAATCTGTAACACTTTTTACATATGTATCTTCTTGTTTAAAATCTATATTTTTTATTGTAAAATTAAAAATTAGTTTTGAGTCCTCGGCACTACTACTGTTTATACTAAGATTGTCATTTATATCAATAGGAAGCATTTCATTATATTTACTTGCCTTTTCTGCTAAGTATTCTACAGTAGTAAACTCATTAAGATATATATAATTGATAATTTTACTATCTAACCTTGTCTTACCTAAAAATATAAATAGTACCACTACTGTTATCACTATTACTATCGATATTTTCATTATTTTCTGTATTAACGGTAAATTTTCCATTTATATTCCTTCTTTTTAATATTGTTTTTAGGTGCATCTTTCTGATTTGTTATGTATTTACTCCAATTTATAATACCATCTAAATAATTACCGTTTTTTGGTTAAGCCCATCAAAAACGAGTAGTTCGTTAAACGGGTGGTCCTTCACATTCTCTCTCACTTTATCAATTAAGTATTCCCACTCATTATTTAAGTAAAGAGTATTTAAAAAACACTGTACAATTAATGATGTATTTTTTGGGTAATTTTTCTTTGACTTAACTTCTATACTTTTCAATACAAGAGGAACAAAATTTTCTACATGTTCCATATTTGTGAATATCACAGGCTCACATACTCTAGTTCCATCTTTTCCCCTTTTTACACCTTCAGGAGAAAAAGCGGGACTAAGTTTCCATGTCCAATGTTCATTCTCATGCATTGCGGATGTTACTTCTAAAAATGCATTCTCAGGGTAGTATCCAAGTTCAACATAATCCCCTCTTTGAACTAATACAGCATCATAGGTTTGATTACCGTTAATCCATTTAACAGATATATAACGGCCTGCTCGATAGCACATTTGTACATACCGGCAAATAGGAAGCAGTTCTTCTATCATTAGCTTGCCAAAAGATGTCTCTCTAAGAGGGATTTTCTCACATCCACCTTCTTTTATTCTAAGCTTTTCGAATAAACAATAGACCTTTGAACAAAATTCAAGTCCATCAATCATTTTTCCATCTAAATCATTTAGCACTTTCTCCTCCTAGATACATAACTATTTATTCAACATCATTATATATAGAGTAAGCTTAAAATAAATCATTAACTATCATGCTTAATGATTGTTAATTAATAAAGTTTCTATAAAATATGACTATTTGTCATACTTTTGCATTATAATGAATATTTTACCTATTATACTTAAAACTAAGATGATTGTTAATTGTCTCATGGAAAAATAACAGCTTCAAATGAGTGTTAATTGTTCAAAAACTTACATAACACTCATGATGATACTTAAGCCAAAGGTTGGAATATGGAAGTAAAAAGAAAATTATTAGAATTAGTTCGAGATTAGATTTAAACACTATAGTTATTCAACAGAAAGAACTTATACTCACTACAATCACCCCTATAAACAAATCTCAACTTTTTAAAATTTTTAATATTAAAGATTTTGACACTCCTAAATATTGGGCTACTTCTACTTGTGAATAAGCACCTATATATGCATTGATTATTGAAAGGTTTCTATTTTATCTTGTTTGTATACTATCAAAATGTTCCTGACCCTTAGCTCTTAATCATGAGAGGAAACTACTCACAGATTGTGATTAGTTGAAAATTATTGCAATTTGTCATACTTTTACACTCTATTCTAAAAAAACACTATACTTATTTCTGTACAACTGGTGTTGATTTCTTCTGCGACTGGGTGATAATAGGGAGTGGAGTAAGTGGGTATCTCCAAAAAAGGAGGATACGCCAGTGAAGTTTTTCATTGTGCTAATGGTTTTAATGGTACTCGCAATACCGTTATATTAAAGTGTGGGAGCTTTCGCTCTCACTCCATTGGTACAATTGTACCATAAGTTAGTTTGTCAATCAACATTATCAAGATTTAGGGCTTAATCATAAATTAGCTATAATAAATAAAAAAATATAGAGAGTATATGAGAGAATTATTTACAAGAGTCGAAGAAAAGAATGAAATAAGTATAGAAGTTAATTTAGAAGCTTTAGAATCAAAAGAGATGAACCCTTGGTTACTTAGTGTGTTTGTGAAAAATGATGCCCTAGAAGCAAATGAAGAATCTTATGAAGAGTTTTTAGAAACTAAAGAATCTTTAATCATCGCACTAGAACATAATCAAAGAGCCGTATATGTTGGAAGTAGGGTTGTTGATGGGTGGAGTGAGTTCTATTTTTATTCTTATGATTCAAAAAGACTAGATGCAATAGTGAAAAATATTTTAGCTCCATCAGAGTATGTTTACGAAAGTAATATTGTGAGAGATACAAAGTGGGGCTTTTATGAGGCACAGCTCGAACCAACAGAACTTGAACTATGTCATATACAAAGTGCTAAAATCATTTTTTTACTTCAAGAAGAGGGTGAAGATTTAGAAATATCTAGAGATGTTGAACATTATATTTCTTTTGAAACACCAACTCAGAAGAACAGATTTGTAAATACTCTTGATTTAGAAGGTTTTAGTTTTAAAGATGAAATAAGTACCGAAGATTTTGAACATGGTGTAGCTCTTGTAAATAATCATAATGTTACAGAGATAGAAGTACAAAAAATAGTAAGTACATTATTTGAAAAAATAAAAATAGATCATGGTTATTATGAAGGTTGGAGTACACTTTTAATCAACGAGGACGAAGAGTAGATGCAAAAAAAAGATACTCTTTTTGGTATCGTAGGGCTGATTAACTATCTTATAGTTATCTTTTTAAACGCCTTTACAGATTTAGGTCATAAAATCATCATACAAAATACAATATTTAAAGTTTATGATGGCGATACACTTATAGTTTTAACAGCTATCATAAATGCTCTTATCCTTTTACCTTTTATCTTGATGTTTTCTCCTTCTGGTTTCTTAGCAGATAGATTTCCTAAAAATAAAATTATGGAGTATTCTTCTATTTTTGCCATTTTTATTACTTTAGGGATAACATATTCTTACTATCATGGACATTTTTATGTAGCTTTTGGTATGACTTTTGTACTTGCTTTTCAAAGTGCCATCTATGGACCTGCAAAATACGGTTATATAAAAGAGTTAGTTGGCATAAAGTTTATAAGTGCTGGAAATGGAGCGATTCAAGCAGTTACAACGGTTGCTATCTTAGGTGGAATTCTTTTTTATACAGTCTTATTTGAAGGAATGCTTGGAAATGGTTTTGAGAGCAAAGAAGATATTTTAAAAGTTGTTGCTCCTCTTGGTTGGCTTCTTGTAATTAGTTCTGTACTAGAATGGTTTTTAGCATCTAAACTTCCAAATAAAATGATAGTAAGAAGTGAAAAAAGTTTTAAACTTAGACGCTATTTAATAGGTGCCTATCTTCATAAAAATATGAAAATTATAAAAAGAAAAAAAGAGATTTTTGAAGCCATAATTGCTCTAAGTCTTTTTTGGTCTATCTCTCAAGTTGTTTTAGCAGTTTTTGGAGAGTATGCAAAGAGTAAGCTAGGTGTAACAAATACTATCTTTGTTCAAGGTGTGATGGCATTAGCCGGTATTGGTATAGTTATAGGCTCTATCATGGCGGCAAAATTTTCAAAGTATTTTATAAATACAGGTTTATCCGCTATTGGTGCGATAGGTTTAACTATAGTTGTCTTTCTTGTTCCAACTTCAACTTCATTAGGTCAATTAGCAGTTATTTTTATGCTTTTTGGAATTTTCAGTGGCTTTTTAATGGTACCTTTAAATGCACAAATTCAGTTTCTTTCTCCACGAGTACATCTAGGAACTATTTTAGCTGGTAATAATTTCATACAAAATATTTTTATGTTTTCATTTTTAGTTTTAACAACTATTTTTGCTTACCACTCTATTAGTGGTGGAATCCTCATTTATGCGATGGCAATTGTTGGAGTTCTTCTTAGTTTTTTACTTTTAAAAAGGTATCAAGTTCTTAGTTTTTGGGCAGTAATGGAGTTGTTTTCTAGTTTTAGACATTCATATACTTATGTTGGTTTACAAAATGTACCTGAGGGTGCTGTACTTCTTTTAGGAAATCATGTGAGTTGGTTAGATTGGATTATTGTTCAGCTTCCACTTGCTAGACGCATAAACTTTTTAATGGATAAAGATATATACAACTGGAAATTTTTTCATGCATTTTTTAAAAAAGGAGAAGCTATCCCAGTATCTCCTAAAGCATCTAAAGATGCTTTCAAAGAGGCACATAAACGACTTTTAAATGGAAAAATAGTTGGTATGTATCCAGAAGGTGGAATAAGCACAGATGGAGAATTGGGAAAATTTTATAAAGGCTATGAAATCATACCAACTGATTATAATGGTGTTATAGTTCCCTATTTTATAGATGGAGTTTTTGGAAGTTCATTCTCAAAGTACAAACCAAAAAAGAAAAAAAGTTTTTTCAAACGAAGACAAATAACTGTTTATTTCTCAGAACCTATACCAAACAATACAAAAGCTGATGAACTAAAAAATATAATTCAAGAATTAAAGGATAAATATGAAACTAAATAAACCAAAGCACTCACTTTTTCGTAATGGTGGATACGCACTTGAGGGCTTTATAGATATAGTTAAAAATGAAACATCTTTTAAATGGCAACTTCTTATGCTTTTTGTTATGGGAATAGTAGCTTGGAACTTACCTATAAGTTTTTCACATTCAAGCATACTTTTTTTATCTCTTTTTATTCCTGTTTTAGCAGAGGTTGCAAACAGTGCGATAGAGAGAGTTGTGGATTTGGTTACTACGGATTACCACATACTTGCAAAACAAGCAAAAGATGTAGGTGCAACTATGGTTCTTTTGAGCTTAATACTTACATCTTTGATTTGGTTATGTGTCTTAGTAGTTGCTTTTGAGTTAGTTTAGGATTTTTATGAGAATATTACTTATTTTATTTTTAGTTTTTAGCTTTTCTTATGCAAATAAAAGAGTAAAAATAGCCTTAGTTCTTAGTGGTGGTGGAGCAAGAGGTGGTGCTCATGTTGGAGTATTAAAAGTTTTAGAAGAAAAAAAGATACCAATAGATTTGATTATTGGAACGAGTATGGGTTCTTTTGTTGGTGGACTTTATGCATCTGGGATGAGTGCTGATGAAATAAAAGAGATGCTTATAACTACTGACTGGAGAAAGTATATACGAACAGATTTTGATAGAAAAGATACTCCTATGCGAGTTAAAGAAGTTAAGTACATTTATCAAGGACGACTTGGATTAGGAGTAAATAAAAACAATGATATTGTTCTTCCAACAGGGGTTCTTAAAAGACAGCCAATGTTGATGAAGTTTTTAGAACTCACCCAAAATTATCAACATATGAAAAGTTTTGATGATTTATCTATACCATTTCGCGTGGTTGCGACAAATATTGCAAATGGAGAAGCAGTAGTTTTAAAGTCTGGTTCTTTGGCAAAAGCTATTTACGCTTCTAGCGCTATTCCGGGAGGATTTCAGCCTATTAATATAGATGGAATAAACTTAGTAGATGGAGGAGTTAGTGATAATCTTCCTATCCAGCTTGCTAAAGATATGGGCGCAGATATTATCATAGCGGTTGATGTTAGTGAAAAATTTGAAGATGATATAGATATAAATTCATACTTTGTTGTATTAGGTCAGATGGTAAATATTTTAATGAGAAAAAATGCTGATGAGTCAATACTAAAACTTCATAACACAGATATCTTAATAACTCCAGATTTAGGTAGCTTTGGAGGTTTAGATGCTGATAAATATGCTCAAATTATTCAAAAAGGTTTAGAAGCAACAAACAAAGTATATGAAACTAAACTAAAGCATTTAAGCATTAGTAATGAAGCATATGAAAAATATAAAAAGAAGCATAGAGTTATAAAAAAGTTTGAAACCACAATCATAGATGCCATAGAAATTAAAAATCTAACTTATTTAAGTGATGAGTCTATACTTAGAAGACTTAAGGTAAAAGTTGGCGATAAACTTGATGAAAATCTTTTAAGACAAAATCTTATGCATATATATAATATGACTATTTTTGATAGTGTTGAGTATGTTTTAAAAAAAGTAAATGGTAAAAATATATTAGTGATTGTAATAACTCCAAGTTGGAACAATCGTGGAGAGATAAATTTTGCTTTTGGTATAGAAGATGACTTTAAAGGTCACTCTTCTTATTCTCTTAAAGTTGGTTATACAAAATTTGGTGTAAATGAGTTGGGGGCAGAGTGGAAAAATGATTTTGAGATTGGTAGAAGACAAAGAGCCTATACAGAGTTTTTTCAACCCCTTGATACTAAGCAAAGATACTATGTTAAACCAGCACTTTTATATGAAAATATTGTTGAATTAGTCCCTGCAAATAAAACTGCTTCCATTGAACTTGAAAGTAAAAGATATGGAGCTTCTTTTAGTGCTGGTGCTCATGTTACAACTAACTATGAGTTTGAGATAGGAATTGCTGCATATAAAGACTTTGTAGAAGTATCACTTGTTGATGGTGCAAGTGAAGACTACAATGCTCGACCTATTTATGCTTCAGTTTTAGTTGATAACTTAGACAATTTAAACTTTCCAAATACAGGAGTGAAATCAACTATAAAATGGACAAAAGAGATGAAAGAGTTTGGTAGTGATTATGATCATGAAAAAATTTATTTTGATATAGAAAAACCTCTTAGCTTCTACAACAATAATTTTACAGCATACTTAAAAGTAGGTACAGTTTATAAAAATAATAATGTTAGTGATAAATTGATGTTAAACGATAAGTTTGTTCTTGGTGGTTTGTTTAATATGTCAGGGTATAGACCATATTCTCTTGTTGGAAATCATATGGCCTTAGGAGTTTTAAAGTACAGATACCGCATAAAAGATGGTGGATTTTTTGGTTCTTTAAATGCACCACTTTATGCTGGTTTTAGTTTAGAAGTAGGGGATGCTTGGAATGATGGAGATAAAGAAACACTAAGTAGTTTCAAAAAATCAGGGACTGTATATGCGGCAGCAAATACTTTTTTAGGACCAGTATATTTTGCCTTTGGTTTTGCTCAAGATGGAGAACAATCATTTTATTTATATTTAGGAGAAAAATTTTGAAAACAACTTTAATTATTGGTGCAGGTGGAGTCAGTCGAGTAGTTGTGCATAAATGTGTACAAAATGCAGATACTTTTGGACGCATAATTTTAGCTAGTAGAACTATAAAAAGATGTCAAAATATAAAAAATGAACTCCCAAATGCAAATATAAAAGTAGCATCTATAGATGCTGATGATGTAGATGCTTTGGTAGAACTCATAAATATATATACTCCAGATATAGTTATAAATGTAGCACTTCCATATCAAGATTTAACTATTATGGATGCTTGTATAAAAACTTCAACCCCATATCTTGATACTGCAAACTATGAGCATCCAGATGAGGCAAAGTTTGAGTATAAACTTCAATGGGAAAGAGATGAAAAGTTTAAAAAAGCTGGAATTATGGGACTTCTTGGAAGTGGTTTTGACCCTGGGGTTACAAATGTATTTTGTGCTTATGCTCAGAAACACTACTTTGATGAGATTCATACTATTGATATACTTGATTGTAATGATGGTGATCATGGTTATGCTTTTGCAACAAACTTCAACCCAGAGATAAATCTTCGTGAAGTTTCTTCAAATGGAAGATACTGGGAGGGCGGAAAATGGATAGAAACTAAACCAATGGAAATAAAAATGGTTTGGGATTATCCCGAAGTTGGAGAAAAAGACTCTTATCTGCTTTACCATGAAGAGATGGAAAGTTTAGTTAAGCATATTAAAGGACTTAAGCGTATAAGATTTTTTATGACCTTTGGAGAGAGTTATTTAACGCATATGCAGTGTTTGCAAAATGTTGGAATGTTAGGTATAAAAGAGGTTGAACACAAGGGTATGAAAATAGTTCCTATGGAGTTTTTAGCAACACTTCTTCCTGATCCTTCAACATTAGGAGAGAGAACAAAAGGTAAAACAAACATAGGTATTGTAGCCGAAGGTTTAAAAGATGGTAAAAAAAGAAAAATTTATATTTATCAAGTAAGTGACCATGAAAAATGTTTTAAAGAAGTAAACTCACAAGCTGTTTCATATACAACAGGTGTTCCCGCTATGATAGGTGCAAAACTTATGTTAGAAGGTAAGTGGAGTGCAAATGGAGTTTATAACATGGAAGAATTTGATCCAGATTTATTTATGGATGAATTAAATAAACAAGGACTTCCTTGGCAAGTTAAAGAGTTAGAAGTTTAAAATGACATTTGAGCAAATCATAAAAGATATAGATTCTCTCCCTCCTTTGTCTAATGCTGCTCATATAGTCCAATCTCTTTATGCTGGTGGTGTTGAGCATATAAATATCTCAAAATTAGTAAGAGTAATAGAGTCAGATGCTATGCTGTCTGTAAATATTTTAAAGATGATTAACTCTCCATATTATGGCATGACTAAGCAGATAAGTTCTATTTCTCAAGCGGTATCTCTTTTAGGTGTGCAAGAAATCTATATGTTAGTTATTCATTATGCGATAAGCCAAAAACTTAAAGCAGATCCAAGCATCTATGGTTTTACAAATGCTCAGTTTAATGATGTTTGCCAACTTCAAGGTAGATTAATGCTTAAATGGTGTTCTAAAATCAATGTAAAAGATGCACAGTTTTTAACTCCTTTAGCCCTGATGATGGAATCAGGAAAGCTAATCCTTGCAAAAGAGGTTATTAAGAGTGACTATTGTGGTGAATTTAGGAAGAGTTTTAACGAGTGTGAAGATATCCAAAAGTATGAAAAAGGTTTAATAGGTAAAACTTCTTATGCTCTTACTGCAATGCTTTTTTCTCACTGGAATTTAGAGTCAAAATATGTAGAAATTTTAAAACTCTTAGATGCTACACAAGATGAACTCAAAGAAAAGAAGACAGATGAAAAAATTATTGCATATATACAAAAAATAAAAGTTGTTAGAGAGAGCATAAATGTAAAAGAGATACTTACAAATAATGCTATAAAAAAGAGTATGAAGCTTGTTCATCAGCTTGGAGAAGATACAAACCATTTCAAAGAAGTTGCCCTTGAACTTAGAAAATCATATCTTAAATAGTATAAGAACTCCTTGCTATCTTTGCTCGGAGGAACTTTTACAAAAGAATTTAAAACTATTAGATTATGTCCAAAAAGAAAGTGGAGCAAAAATAATCTTAGCTCTTAAGGGTTTTGCTATGTGGAGTACATTTGACTTAGTTTCAAAGTATCTTCATGGTTGTACTGCAAGTGGTTTGCATGAGGCTAGACTAGCTTATGAAGAGTTTAAAAAAGAAGTTCATACTTATTCTCCCGCTTTTAAAGATGAAGAGATAGATGAAATAGCAAAAATCTCAAATTGTATAGTTTTTAACTCTCCAAATCAGCTTTTAAAGTACGCTAAGAGAGTAAAAAAGGTAAATCATTCATTAAGTATATCTCTTCGTATAAATCCAGAGTTTTCAGCATCTCCACAAGAGATATATAACCCTTGTGGCATCTATAGTCGTTTAGGAACAACTATTGATAATTTTGATGAGGCAGTTTTAGAGCATATAGATGGACTAAATTTTCATGCTCTTTGTGAGCAAGGTGCTGATGAGTTAGAAGAAGTTTTAAAAGCTTTTGAAAGTAAGTTTGCAAAGTATTTAAAAAATTTAAAGTATGTAAATTTTGGTGGAGGTCATCATATAACCAAAGAGGGTTACGATATCAAAAAGCTCATAAGACTTATAAAAACATTTAAAGATAAGTATGGCGTAGAAGTTTATCTCGAACCAGGAGAAGCAGTTGCTTGGGAAACGGGTATTTTGATTTCTAGTGTTTTAGATATAGTAGATAATGGAATGAAGATAGCAATTTTAGATACATCAGCAGAAGCTCATATGCCTGATACTCTTGCTATGCCATATCGAGCAGAAGTTGAGAATGCATCTTTTGCAAATGATAAAAAATATACTTATAGACTTGCTGGAAATACTTGTTTAGCTGGGGATATTATGGGAGATTACTCTTTTGACAAGCCTTTAGAAATTGGAGATAAAGTAGTTTTCTTAGATCAAATTCATTATACCTTTGTTAAAAATACAACCTTTAATGGCATTAAACTTCCAGCTTTAGCGATTTTAAGTAAAGATAAAAAAGTAAATATAATAAGAAATTTTGGATATGAAGAGTATAGAGACAGACTCTCTTGATATAATTTTGGTATAATTCTTACATGAAAACAATCAGTAACATCAGTAACATATGGACGACATTTTATTTAATGTTTTTTGGCTCTTTTGCCCTTATTTTAGTTTTACTATATTTTAATTATATAGATATAAAAAAAAGACACTATACGCAACTTAAACACTACTCAAAAGTTGTATCAAGAGCGATACATTCTGATCTACTTCAAAATGAGATGATATTAACAGTTATTGGGAAACAACTTTTAGACAATGATAACTATAAAGATAAACAAAAAGTTCAAAAACTTTTTGATGAGTTACTAAAACAAAATCCATCTTATATTGGTTTTGGTCTTGCAGATATAGATGGTAATCTTATGGCTACAAGTTCAAATATAAAGGTTTCAAAAGATTATAATTTTTTGAAAAATAAAAAAACAGTAGATGATTTTAAAAGAGTGTTGAAATCTAAAAAAATGATAGTTGCTAGAACTTACTTTTTTAAAAATATAGATGAGTGGATTATCCCTTTAAGAAAAGCTATCTTGGATGAAAATGGCAATATTTTAGCTGTGATGATAACAGGTTTAAGAAATGATAAAAATAGAAATATTATAGAAGGTTTAGGAGTATCAAACGATCAATCCATTGCAATTATTAAAGATTATAACTATGAACATAAAATGTATAGACAGTATGTCAGTCAAATAGGCGATATTTCTAATGATATTATGTACAATACAGTTATTCCCAATAGCTTGATAGAATCAATAAAAAGAACATTAAAAATAAGATATGACTTATCACTGGATTCACTAAGAGAAAATGGACAAACTGTTAGTATAAAAATTACAACATCTTTTAATAAAAGCTTGATAGCTGGTATGACCTATGATAAAGATTATAAGTTATGGATTTTTGTACAAGCTAGTGGCTCCACAATAGTAAGTGAATTTTTTAATAATTTATTTATATATTTTGCTCTTTTTATCGCAAGTTTTATAGTTTTTTATTTTTTATTTAAAAAGATTGCTCTCTCTGATAGAAAACAACAAGAAGAACTAATCTTTCAAGCTCAACACGATAGTTTAACAAAACTTCCAAATAGAACTTTTATGTACGCGCACATAGAAAAATGGAAAAAAAGACATGATACAGAGTATTTTGTTCTTTATTTGGATTTAGATAATTTTAAAAATATTAATGATAAGTTTGGACATACTGTTGGAGATAAAATACTTGTAGAAGTAGCTCATAGATTAGAAATGTTCTTTTATGAGGACGATATGCTTATAAGACAAGGTGGAGATGAATTTATAGTTTTAAAAGAGTGTATAGATGCTAATAATATTGAAGATAATATTGAGAGTCTTATTAGTCTTATTTCTCAGGTTTACCACATAGATGCTAAAGAGTTTAGAATTGGCGTTAGTGTCGGTATAGCAAGATATCCAATAGATGCAAAAGAAACTGAAGAGTTACTTAGCATCGCTGATACCGCTATGTATGAAGCAAAAAAACGAAAAAATTCATACTGCTTTTTCTCAGAAACTATGAGGCATGAAAATATTGTAAAAACAGATATAGAACAAGAGTTGCGTAGCGCAATAGAAAAAGATGAACTTTGGATGGTTTATCAACCGCAAATAAAAGCGGATGGAAGCTTGTATGGAGTGGAAGCACTTGTTAGGTGGGAAAATGAAAAACTTGGGTTTGTAGGACCTGATAAATTTATACCAGTTGCTGAAGAAACAGGAATCATAAGAGAACTTGGTGATTTTATAATAAATACTGCCTTGAGTGAAGTAGCAACTATTCAAGCCCAACTAAACTTAGAATTTAGTCTAGCTATAAATATTTCTGGTGTTCAGCTAATGGAAGTGAATTTTTTAGAAACTTTTTTAAAGCAGATAGAAAATTCAAATTTTAACAGAGCGTCTGTAACTCTAGAAATCACAGAGAGTGTATCGATAGAAAAGATGGATGATGTCTTAAATGTACTTTATGACCTTCAAGAGCATAATATTAAAATATCTTTAGATGATTTTGGAACTGGATATTCATCTTTGAGTATTTTAAGAGAGTTACCAATAGATGAGTTAAAGATAGATAAAAGTTTTATAGATAAAATACTATATGATGATAATGAAAAAGCTCTAGTTCAAAGTATCATAAATATAGGTAAAAACTTCAATATGAAAACTTTAGCAGAGGGTGTTGAGAGTGAAAAGCAAGTACAAAACTTAAAAGAAGCTAATTGCGATATATTTCAAGGTTATTACTACTCTAAGCCACTTACAAAAGAGCATTTGTTAGAATACTTAAAATAATAGGAAGAATTATGTTAGAAGATAAACAAAGATGGAACGAAAGATATCAAGAGAACCCAATGCCTGATAATGTTAGTGTTGTTCTTGAGAAGTATATTGATAATGTAAATGTTGGGAAAGCCCTTGATGTTGCTTGTGGAATTGGAAGAAACACACACTTTCTTGCAACAAAAGGCTTTGATATAGATGCTGTTGATATTTCAGACTATGCTTTAAGTAAAGTAAAAAAATCACCAACCATAAATAAGATAGAAATTGATTTAGATAAGTACAACATAACTGCAAATAAGTATGACCTTATACTAAATACAAACTATCTAAACCGTCGTTTGCTCTCTCAAATGAAAGAGGGGCTAAAGCAAGGGGGAGTTGTTATATTTGAAACCTTTATAGTTGCTCATGGCGACTTTAAACTCCCAACGATGAACTTGGACTACCTTTTGCGTAAAAATGAGCTTTTGCACTCATTTATAGGCTTAGATGTTATCTACTATGAAGAGCGAATAGATACGAATCTTAGAGGCGAGAGAATCAAAGTAGCATCTATTGTTGCTCAAAAAAACTAAGTTAAAAAAAACTCTTCTTTTGCAAATATTTCTCCATTGATTACAATGGAGAGTTTGTGTAAACCTTTATAATAAACTCTTGTACTTATGGGTTTAAAAGAGTGCTTTTTAAAAACTTTTTTTTCATTTTTTTCAAAGATGCCTTCTGAAATTTTAAAAACTTTTGCATTATGTTTTTTATTTTTTCGTATAAACTCTAAAATATATTCTATTCTTAATTTTCCTAAATTATTTTGAGAATTTAAAATAAATGAAAACTCTAATTCCTCTCCCATTTTAAGCTCTTTACTTAGTTTAAATTCACCTAAAATTACAGCATCTGGACTCTTAAAACCAAAAAGATTTAAAATCTCTTTGTCACTACTCTTTAGTAAAGTTCTGCATCCATGTTTTAAAAGGGCATCTCTATTAGAATTTACTCCTATCCACTTAGATGCTAACTTTTTAACTACTTGTGGGTTGTCTTTTGAAATATCGTTGATATTATTTGCTACACTTTTTCGTACATACTCACTCTCATCATCTTTTAAAATATCAAGAATTTGTAAAACTTCAAAAGGCTCTTTTTTAAACTTAGGAAGTGCAATAGCCCAAGGAAGTCTAGGTCTGCAACCCTCAGAAGCTAGTCTTCTAACATGAAAGTTGTCTGATTTAGCCCAGATTAGCATCTGAGCGATTGTGGCATCTTGGTATTTTAATATAAACTTTCTTATTGCAAATTCACTAGATGACTCTATGGTAAAAAACTCCATAGCATCTATGGATATTTCAAAATTCTCAAGTCCATAAACTTCTACAAAGTCTTGAAATATCATATTCTCAAGGCGGTACGCATGATTTAGTTGTAAAAAACTTTTTTTTAAGATTTCTATAGCCCGTTCATAATCTTTTGGTAAAAATAGACCAAGAGTAGTACTTATATGCCTCATTCTCTCTTTTAATTCTTTAGTATCCCATTCATAATTGAAAATTGACTTGAAAAAACTCTCTTTATTAAAATCACCATAGACTAGAGTGAGTTCACTTGAAAGTATTTCCAAGTAAGATTTATTATAAATATTTTTTAACAACTCCGCCATATTAGTAGCCTTAGATTCATACCTACTCTAATTATTTTTTCACATTATAATTCAAATTAGCATCGATGTTGAAATATTGTAACTTGCGTAAAGTTTGAAATTCTATGCGTAATTTTTTATCTTCAACAGGGTACTTGACTTTATCGAAAAATACAAAACCTGTGATAGATTGTCCACTATGAACTATATCTTCACGCAAGGCTTGTTTAAAAAAGATAGAATTTACAGCTGATGTTTTCATCATTTGTCTATTGTCTACCATTGCTACAGGTTCATTAATTCCAGGAAAAGTAGTAACGCTATTGCGTATTGTCTTCTTTAGTAAATCAGCATTAGACTGCTTAACTGTTTTATTTCCAACTACAATAACAGTCTCTAATGAACGCACTAATACATCCTGAGAAGCATTGTTTGTTATAGTAACAAGTAAAGGAACATAGCCTTTTGGTTCAAGTTCATCCGAGAAGTAAGTTTCTTGCATCTCCTCACTAACACCTGTTACTGCTATACTAATCTTGTATTTTGTTGTAGAGTCTTCCATCATACTAGCATCACGAAAAGGCAATTTTTGATTTAGTGCTTTAGCTTCATCTGTGTTTGAAGGATTAGCTCCACAACCTACAATTAACAGTGATACAAATAAAAATAATAATATTTTACTCATCTATCTTCCTTTACTTCATCTCTAAGCCGGCAGTTGAAATCAACTGACGCATGTCACTAAAAAGACCCTTTAACCCAGGTGCTGTTAACTCTGAGAGTTGTCCTCTACTCATACTTCCATCTGTCAATATTTTAGACTCTCTATTTACCACATCTGCCCATACAACAGTTCCGCTATTTAAGTGAATAAGCTGTGTAAATGTTTTGACACTGAAAATTAGATTGTAAGTATATATCATCATATCTTTACCCTCTTTTTTACGAAGAAGGTTAAAGTCTATCAAGTCACTAACTAAAATCATATCAACATTATGCTCTAGTGCTAAAAACTTCAAGGCTTTAGCATCTAAGACTTTAGGAAGCTTTTCATCTATAAAAACAGTCTCTTTAAAGAGTCCACTATTTTTAAACTCTTGGTACATCATCTTAGAAAAACCATTTGGAATAGGCTCTTTGTAAAACTCATCCTTCTCATCAAAAAACTTATAAGGTCTTGAGTCCCTCGCTGTCATAATTCCCACTTTAAGAGGGTACTTCATAGGCATTTTATAACCATATGACGCTTGATACATCATGCTTGGTCCTGCCCCTTTACCAGACGGAGCTGGTTTAGCCGGTATACAACCACCAAGAATTAACATAGAAATAATTGTTAAAGAAAACAATTTTAAAAACTTCATACACTCTCCTTTAAAGTTATTTACTTAATTAAAACATAAAAGAGCTAAAATAATTAGAAATAACCTTATATTAATTTAGATATAAATATAATTGTTACACAAGTATACAATATGAACTAAAGGTTATACAGATGTTAAAAACTTTTTTTTTACTCAGCCTTCTAATATTATCTACTCCTCAAAACATATATGCCAAAGAAGCTTACTTTCCCAGTGAGAAAAAGCTGGTAGATGAATGTCATAGAGATTATTCGACTTCTTGTGTAAACAGACTTGCGCAACTTAGATTTAAGTACGCTGTAAAATCATTTATTTACATTAAAAAAACTGAAAATTTGCTTGCAGTTGAGTTACCTCTAATGTATGCTGAATCAGCAGTAGAATTAAATCCCCAAGAGAGTAAGTACTGGACTCTACTTGGTGAAATATATTCTTCACTTCATTCAGATGCTGCTCTTACACTATCAGAAGGCGCGTTGATAGAAGCACTGGAGTTAGATAGTTCAAACAATAAAGCTCGATTATTATTAGCATCTATTATGTACAGCCAAGAGAGGTTCTTCAAATCTAGCGAATTGATACTAGAAGCAATAGAGAGAGACAACTCTCTACTAACTAGAGAACTTGCAGAATCATTAGCACTAATTTATCTTATAGACAACAATACACAAAAAGGTTTAGAGTCTTTTCTAGAGTTAAAAGAAGAAACCAATATTGCCTTTCTTAATGAATTTATTAAACTCATGAAAAAGGTTCAGTAATGAAAAATATATTTTTTATAATTTTATTTTTTGTAACATCGCTCTTTAGTGCGGATGATATATCTTTTACACAAAAAGTACAATTTGAGCAGCAAAAGTACAACGATATAAAAAGAGGAAAAAAGAGTTTAGCAAGCGAACTTAAATCAACTCTTCCTCCTGAAGCTTTTAAGAAAAATGGAAAACTAAAGGCTGATCACCCTGCGGTTATAAAGGTAAGAAAAGCGTATAAACAAAGATCTGAAATCATTGGACTAGAAGCTCAAAATAAGTATAACCAAGCTTTAGAAACTGTTGGAAAAGATTCTCACTCTGGAGTAAATGCTCTAAGATCTGAGCTAAAAGAAAAAAAGAAAAAGATTTTTGATAAATACGAAGCAAGACTAAAGAAAAATCCTGATGGTAGCTTTAACAGAGATCATCCTAGTTTTAAAAAAATTAAAGCCCAAATGAATACAGAACTAGATAAAACACATAGAGAAATGAACCTAAGAGATGCATCTCGTAAGGAGTATATACAAAAAACCTTTGGAGATGCAAAGCTTGAATACGATATTAAAAATGGAAAAAAAGGTCTTAAATCTCCAACTATAAAAGCAAATGTTGAATTTGTTGGAAGTCCTCCAAATGATATAAAGAGTGATTTAGATATGAACTCTCGAAACGATAAAGAGTTTAAAAAGATAATTAAAAATGATAAAAGCTGGGTTGAATACTCTGATAGGTTTGTAAATACAAAACATGACATTACTACTTGGAAGAAGAATTCTTTAGGAAAAGGTATAAAGGGCAAAGTAGGACAAAGTTCTCATGATTCTGAGATGGTATTTGGTGCACAAAAAAATAGTGACAGCTTTCCTACTACAGATGGTAAAAGATATGCTAGTGGTGCTAAGAACTACAACAAAGCAAATGCGATAACATCTAATCAAATTAAGTATGTACATAGTTATGGAGATAAAACACCCAGTAATATAAACATTGACAACATTGATTCTATTGATACTAAAACAATGGCAAAAAGTACGTACAAATCTATGGAAATTGCAGAGGTCTCTGTAGATGGTAAGTTTAAAAAACAACTTAAAGATTTAAAAGATGGTAAAAGCGTAGAAGAAGCTTTAGACCTTTTTGGTCACTCCAAAAATGAAAAAAACAAAAGAGTAAAAGAACTACTAGTAAATTCAAAGAATACTATGGCAGAGAGTTACGATAAAGCTTCAACAGAAAATACAAAAAATTTAAATAACCTCGAAGATAAGCGTCAAAAACTCATAAAAGAAAAGGCTTCGACTAAAGAGATAAAAAAAGTTGAAAAGAAGTTATACAAAGAAAAACTGTTTTTACAAGAAAATAAAGCAGTTTTAGGAGAACTTGCGACTATAAACCCTAAAGTAACAGGAGATATGGTTTCAAAAGAAGTTGATGTTATCCGTAAAACAGATGGTTCATACTATAGTGTTGATAAAAAAAGAAATATGTCATCTAGTGAAATAAAAGAGCATATTACAGGAGATATGAACACTAAAACTGCGAAAAAATCTCAATTTGTAGATGTAAGTAGTAGTTATTTTAGCAAAGGGAAAAAGAAAATTGTTGCACTAAATAGTTCAAAGTCTGTCAAAGGTCTCAAAGTAGGTATAGGCTATCTTGACTTGGCACTTGGAACAGTAAAAGCAGCCGAACAAGCTGTTATGGAAGAAAAAGAGGGAGACTCTTATTTAAAAACATATCTTAAAACTCTTTACTACACTACACCAGTAAAAGGTTTAACAGATCTTCAAAAATCTAGCACTTTTAGTGCATTGGATAACTACAAAAAAGCCATGAAAGCATCTGGCAAAGAAAATGACACTTTCACTCAAGCAAAAAATTTAGCTAAACATGGGTCAATTGCTCTATTTAATATGGGTTACACTTTTATTAAAGGAACAGTTACCGGTTTTTATGACACAGGTGCAGATACTGGTAAGTATCTAGAAAAAGCGACAAGAACTGAAAATGAAGAAAAAAGTCTACATGATAAAGATGTAATGGAGCAAAGACTTGCAAGTTACAACACTAACAAGCTTGGTTTTTTATATGACGAAGCTAGCAGTCTTGACTTGAATAATAAAAAAGCAAAAGAGGATTTTAACAACAAACTCAATAGATACATAAAACAATGGAACAAACGAGAAGATGCTTCTATGTTTTCACAAAGAGCCATATCTTTAAAAAATGCACTTAATAAAACTTCTGTAGAGGTCGTTGTTAAAGAGAAAAAAAAAGATGATAACCCTTTTGCAGCAGACATGTCAAATGACCTCTTTGCAGATGTTGACCAAAACAAAGTAAACGATGTAAAAAGACAACTTGAAAATAATAAGCAAAGAGAAAAAGCATATACTGCTAGTAAAATCTCTTCAAAAGTAAGTTCACTATCTGATGAGTCAAGAAGAAAGTGGGCAGCACGAGCAGCTGCAGCTGCAGAGATGCAACAGACACTGCAACAAGTATCTCAACAGATGAATGATATCAGAGCTAAAGAGAGGGCTCAAGACAAAAGATACGCAGAAGTTGCAGCTCAAAATAAAACAAACCTTTATAATTCGCAAAGAAAACAATATGACTATAACACTCAACCAAAAAAGAGTGCTAGTGGATATCAGATTATTGACCCATATGCACAGAGATATGCTTCTTCTCTTCAAAAAAAGACAACTAAACCAAAGCCTAAATCTAAACCAAAGCCTGTTTTTGTAGCACCAAAGCCTAAACCAAAACCAAAACCTGTTTTTGTAGCACCAAAGCCTAAACCAAAACCAAAACCTGTTTATGTTGCACCTAAAAAATGCTCCGATTATACTTTAATGATATGGCAAAGTGGAGGCACAGCACTTGCACCAAGTGATCTATGTGCAAAAAAAATGAACCAAAATTATAAAAATTCTATAGTTATATGTGGGAAGACTATATATGGGGGAGATGATATATTACTTATTAACTTACAGAAATTCTCTGGCTTTTATGTGTTAAAAGATAAAAATAAAAAAACAATATGTGAAGAAGACAGATAAAAAATTAGAAGACTACAACATGGAAGTAATAATAGGAAGGGATGGTAGCCTTTTATAAACCCTCTAGCAAAACATTCCAAAGTCTATCAACTTCTTTATCATTTAAAAAAAGAGATGATTTGTTAAAAAATAGTTCGTGTAATGCCAGTTTATTTATACCAAGTGTATGTGAGCATTGTGTATGTGTTGGTAAAAAAGCACGAATAACAGATATTTCATTATCTTGTATCTCTAAAGAACATAAAAAACATTCCATCTCTTTGTGAAGTCGTCCTTCATGTTCTAATAATTTCACATAAGATTCTATTGCTACTCTTTTTGGATTTTGAGTTCCCCAGATATCTGAAGCATTATCTAAAAGTTCAAAGTAAAAGTCGCCTATTTCTTCTGAGTCCTGGAGATGCTTGTGAAAAAGTTTTAAAAAATCTTGCCATAATTTTAAAAGTTTATAGTCATTTATCCATTTAAAGCCAATATGAATGACATCTTTTAACCTAGAAATAGTTGATTTTGCAGAACCTTCCTTTTCATAATCAATTTTAAATCCAATATTTATGCTTCCATGTCTTGCTCCATAGAACCTATAAAGAGTATCTAAGTTGCCCTTAGATATTATGGTAACTATTAAGTCCTCATCTTTTACTTTGTTAAGATTTATGATGTAACCCTGCATTTTTAGCTTCTTTTATACACAATTTGTAATTATATTTTGATAATTTTTACATAATTATGCTTCTTTAAACCTTTAAACGATACAATACAAACACTTTATTCTAAATATACTAAATATCTTTAAAAAGAGATTAAATTTAGAATATTTAGTTGTAAATTTACAAATTTTGGAGTGATTATGACAAAACATCATGATTTATTAAGATCATTTAAAGATAACTGTGGTTTTGGACTTGTAGCCAATATCAAAAATAAAGCTTCTCATAAAGTTTTAAATGATGCAGTTACAGCACTAGAGAGAATGATGCATCGCGGTGCGGTTGCAGCAGATGGAAAAACAGGCGATGGAAGTGGTTTGCTTCTTTCTATGCCATATGATTTTCTTCGTAATGTAGCATCGCAAAGTGATGTTGAACTTCCTAAGCAATTTGCAATTGCTTCTGTTTTTACAAAAAACAAAAAACATTTAAAAACTTTAGAAGATATTTGTGCAAACAATGATTTAAAAGTAGTTTTAACTCGTGAAGTTCCCATAAATACAGATGCTCTTGGTGCTCAAGCTATGGAGTCTTTACCAAATATTATACAGCTTTTTATCACTCCAAACTCTATTATGGCTACAAATAGATTTGATGCCCTCTTGTATCTTTCTCGTAAAGAAACAGAGCATAAACTCATAAAAGATAGAGATTTTTATATATCTTCAATGAGTTCAAAAGTTCTTTCATATAAAGGTCTTGTTATGCCAACGCATATTAAAGAGTTTTATACTGATCTTCAAAGTGAAGAGTTTAAAATCTCTTTTTCTCTCTTTCATCAAAGATTTTCAACAAATACACTTCCAGAATGGAGATTGGCTCAACCGTTTCGTGCAGTTGCACATAATGGAGAAATCAATTCAGTTGAAGGAAATCGCTTAAATGTAGAAATAAAATCTGAATCTATTAAAAGTGAAGTTTTTACTCCAGAGGAGATAGATAGAATTCTTCCAATTTTACAACTAAACTCATCCGATAGTGCATCTGCTGATAACTTTTTTGAATTTTTGATAGTTAATGGTATGGACTTTTTTAAAGCAGTTCGTGGAGTTATCCCATCTGCTTGGCAAAATGCTCCTCACATGGACCCAGAACTTCGTGCTTTTTATGAGTATCACTCAACTGTATTTGAAGCATGGGACGGACCTGCCGCTTTTTCTGTAACTGATGGTCGTTATATTGGCTGTGTATTAGATAGAAATGGACTCCGTCCATCAAAATATATAGTTACAAAAGACAATAACCTTCTTATAGCTAGTGAGTACGGTGTTGTTGATATCGCAGAAGAAGATATCAAAGAAAGAGGGCGACTTCAATCAGGAGAGATGCTAGGACTTGACCTTAAATTTGGGAAACTTCTTAAAAATGATGAGATAAACGATTATTTAAAAAGCTCAAATCCTTATATGAAATGGTTAAATGAGCATATGATTTATCTTCAAGAACATGTTGAAGTTCAGTATGAAACTCAATGTGAATTTGATAAAGATGATTTTATTAAAAGACAAAGATTTTTTAATGTTACTCAAGAGGTTGTAGAGCAAGTAATCGAACCTATGATAATAGATTCTAAAGAAGCTGTTGGAAGTATGGGAGATGATACTCCACTTGCAGCATTCTCAAATAAACAAAGAAATTTTACAGATTATTTTAAACAAAAGTTTGCTCAAGTTACAAATCCACCAATAGACCCAATTCGTGAAAAAGTTGTAATGAGTTTAAATACAGGTTTTGGTGAAATTCACAATATGCTAGATGAAATTCCATCTCATGCGCATAGACTTAAATCTATTTCTCCAATCATAACCTTAGAAAAGCTAGATGTTCTTAAATCTTTTGGAGATAAAAAGTCACCTCGTTATCAAGTTTTTTATCACAATACAGTTTTCTCAACTGCATATACAACTTCTTTAAAAGATTCTTTAGATACTTTAGTAAAAAAAGTTATAGATTCAGTTAAAAATGATGGCACTAGAATTATCATCTTAGATGATTATGGTTTTGATGTAAAAACTAAAGTTATGCCTATGGCAATGGTTATTGGACGAATTAACTTTGCACTAATTAAAGAAAAAATTCGCCATTTAGCATCTCTGATTGCTGTAACAGGTGAAGTTATTGACTCTCATAGTGCGGCTGTTCTTATTGGTTATGGTGTAAGTGCGATTTATCCAAATCTTCTTTTTGCAACAGTTGTAGATAGGATTCAAAGTTCAAGAGCTCTAAAAATGGAGTGTAGTGAAGGTATAAAATCAGTTCACGCAGCCCTTAATAGTGGTCTTTTAAAAATCATGTCAAAAATGGGAATAGCAACGATAGCTTCATATAGGAATGCTGGTCTTTTTGATGTATTAGGCTTAAATGATGAGATTGTAATTGATTGTTTCCTTAGTTCAAACTCAGAGTTAGGCGGACTTAACTATAAAGATATTGATGAGAGAATTTCAAGATACCATAAAGAAGCTTTTGTAGAAGATGGCTTTAAGAAAATTTTTCCATTAAATATTGGTGGTTATTATAAATTTTATAATGAACAAGAACATCATGATTATGGTCCTGCTGTAATTCATGCAATTCATAAAGTATCAAATAGTGGTAAAAAAGAAGACTTTAAAGCTTTAACTGATTTAATAAATAACAGAGGGCTTAAATTTATTCGTGACTTTTTTGATTTAAAATCACCTAAAAAAGCTATTGATATTAGTGAAGTAGAATCAAAAGAAAAAATCTTTAAAAGATTTGCATCTGCTGCTATGAGTCTTGGTTCAATAAGTCCTGAGGCACATGAAACTATCGCAATAGCGATGAATAGAATAGGTGCTCAATCAAACTCTGGTGAGGGTGGAGAAGATAAAGATAGATTTGGGACTGAGAGAGTTTCAAAAATTAAACAAGTTGCATCTGGTAGATTTGGTGTTACGCCTGCATATCTTAGAAGTGCTGAGGAAATTCAGATAAAAGTTGCTCAAGGTGCAAAACCTGGTGAAGGTGGACAACTTCCAGGGCATAAAGTAACGCCACTTATTGGTAAACTTCGTAATACAGTTCCAGGAGTTACTCTTATTTCTCCTCCTCCGCATCATGATATTTACTCTATTGAAGATTTATCACAACTTATTTTTGACATCAAACAAGTAAATCCTAAGGCTAGAGTAGCTGTAAAACTTGTTTCAACAATAGGCGTTGGAACTATTGCCGCTGGTGTTGCAAAAGCTTATGCAGATAAAATTATCATCTCTGGTGGAGATGGTGGTACAGGTGCCGCTCCACTCACATCTATAAAGTTTGCAGGTAATCCATGGGAAATAGGTTTAAGTGAGGCGCATAATGCTTTAAAAGCTAATAACCTGCGTGGATTGGTTGAGCTTCAAACAGATGGTGGTTTAAAGTCAGGCTTAGATGTTGTAAAAGCCGCTCTTTTAGGTGCTGAATCTTATGCTTTTGGTACAGGTGTTTTAACAATAGTTGGTTGTAAAATGCTTCGTATTTGTCATGTAAATAAATGTTCAGTAGGAATTGCTACTCAAAATGAGAAACTTCGTGAAGAGTTTTTTAAAGGTCATGTTGATCAAGTTATAAATTACTTTACACTTTTAGCCGAAGATGTTCGCTCTATCATGGCTGAGCTAGGTTTTTCTACTATGGAAGAGTTGATAGGTCAAGTTGATATATTAGTTCCTAAAGATGATGAATTTGTGAAAAAATTTGATTTTTCTTCTATACTTCATAAAGAAAAAGGTGTAAATACTCATCAGCAAAAATTTAACCACCCTTTTGATGATAATGCTTTTGAAAAAGATGTTTTAAAAGAGGCTATGACAGCTATAAAACATCCAGAACACCCGATACGCATAAATAGAGAGATAAAAAATATACATAGAAGTTTTGGAGCTTTAGTTTCTGGTGAAATTGCTCAATACTATGGTGATAAAGGTCTAAAAGCAGATACGATTAAGATTAAGCTAAAAGGTATAGCAGGTCAAGCACTTGGAGCTTTTTTAATCCCTGGTGTTTCTATTCACTTAGAGGGTGTTGCAAATGACTATATCGGTAAAGGTATGCATGGTGGTAAAATCATAATTACTTCTAAAAATGAGGGTGAAATTTTTGGAGCAGGTGGTAACACTTGTCTTTATGGTGCTACTGGTGGTAAACTTTATATCTCTGGAAGTGTTGGAGAAAGATTTGCTGTTCGTAACTCTGGAGCAACTGCTATAGTAGAAGGAACAGGCGATAACGCATGTGAATATATGACTGGCGGTATTGTACTTATCCTTGGTCGTACTGGTATCAACTTTGGTGCTGGTATGACAGGCGGAATTAGTTTTGTGTATGACGCAGACCATAGTTTTGTTGAAAATGTAAACCGTGAACTCGTAGATGCTATCCGAATAGATACAGATGAAGGTGCAGATGCTAGACATCTACTCAAAAAACTGCTTAAAGATTATGTAGTTGAAACTGAGAGTAAAAAAGCAAAAGATTTGATAGATAATTTCAGAGTAGAAGTAAGAAATTTTTGGCTTGTTAAACCTAAAAATTTAACGAAATTACCTTTAAACTTAGAGAATGGAGATTAATAATGAGAGAATATTTAGCAACTGAAAGACTTAATCCAACTAAAAGATTAGTGGTAGAAAGAACAAAAGATTTTGGTGAGATTTATGAAGTATTTGACCGTGATGATGCTTCTACTCAAAGTGAAAGATGTATCCAATGTGGTGACCCATTTTGTTTAAATAAATGTCCACTTCATAACTACATTCCTCAATGGTTGAAATCTATTGCCCAAAAAGATTTAGAATTTGCTTTTAAACTATCTAATGAGCCTTCGCCATTTCCTGAAGTAATGGGAAGAGTTTGTCCTCATGATAAACTTTGTGAAGGAGATTGTACTTTAAATGATGGACATGGTGCTATTACTATTGGTTCTATTGAAACTCACATAACAGAAGAGGGTTTTAAGGCTGGGTATAAGCCAGAATTTCCAGGAATCACAACTAGTAAAAGTGTTGCTGTTATAGGAAGTGGTCCTGCTGGACTCTCTGTTGCAACATATCTACTTCGTTCTGGCATCGCTGTAACTATGTATGAGAGAAGTGATAGAGCAGGTGGGCTTTTAACTTATGGTATTCCAAATTTTAAACTTGATAAAAAAATAGTAGAGCGACGCGTAAAATTACTAAAAGAAGCAGGTTTAAAGCTTGTTTTAAATTGTGAAGTTGGTAAAGATATAGCTTTTGAAGAGTTAGCTAATTCTAATGATGCAATGTTTATAGGTGTTGGTGCTACAAAGGCTAAGAGTGCTTCTTTATTGGGAGAAAAAGCAGATGCTGTATATGATGCTATGGAGTATTTAACTGCTATGCAGAGAAAAAACTTTAAACTTTCATATGATAAAAAGTTTGACTTTAAAGACTTGAATGTTGTTGTTATTGGTGGTGGAGATACTGCTATGGACTGTCTTAGAACTGCTAAAAGAGAAGAAGCAAGAAGTGTAAACTGTCTATATCGTAGAGATGCACACAACATGCCAGGAAGTAAAAAAGAGTATAAAAATGCTATGGAAGAGGGTGTTGATTTTACTTTTTTTGTATCTCCAAAAGAGATAGTTTTAGATGAAAAATCTAATGTAATTGCCGTGGAAGTAGTTAAAACAACTCTTGGTGTAAAAGATGAAAGTGGTCGTCAAAGAATAGAAGAGCTAAAGGGAAGTGAAACAAGAATTCAAGCTGATATAGTTATCATGTCTTTAGGTTTTAATCCAGAAATACCTGCTTTTTTAGCAGAAAATGGCATCGAAACAAATAGTTGGGGAGGAGTGATTATAAATGAAGAAACTCATGAAACAACTACTTCTGGCATCTATGCTGGCGGTGATTGTTATAGAGGTGCAGACTTAGTTGTAACAGCTGCTTATGATGGACGGGAAGCTGCTAGAAGTATAGCAAAATCTCTACTAAAATAAATTAACTTTTTTCCCCTTATTATTCTCAGCTTATACTGAGGATAATAATTTTTAAAAACTAAAACTTTATTTTTAACTTTTTATAATATTTGTTTCTTTTCGTAGCATATCATATGAATATACTTGATACATATTCTCATAATGGACTAATTGAATACTTTTTTAATAAAATCATACCTTAGACTCTAAAACTAATATTATTAAATAAATTAGCTTTAAATTTATGCTAAGGGAAAATAGATGAATGAACGAATTTATCAAGGTGTAGTAGGTGTTTTAGTAGTAGCTGTTTCAGTTGCTTCTTATCAACTCTACAAAAAAGAATCACCGGTTAATGTGACAACAAATGTAGCTAAAGGCGTAGATATCGCTGCTATAAAGCCAAAGTATCAATATATTAGTTCTAAAGAACTACTTATGCAACAGCAAAGAAGAAATAACTTTGAAAAAGTAAAGCTAAATGCTTCTCTTGTGGAACTTCGTAATAGTACACAAAAAAGTATGCAGATGATAAAGGATTATAATGAAAAATATCCTAATAATCCAATCACACAGGAGTTTGAATTTAATGCTCTGCAAGATAGTAATTATGACTTTGACACAGTTCAAGTACAGCCTAGTTCAAAACAGGTTCAAAAAGGAGTAAAAGAGACCAATAAAAGACTTGAACTAGCACAAGAAGGTATTACAAGTAATTATGGTGGTGCTACAGGTTCTTATGGTGGTTCATCACAGACAAATAAAACATCTACTGAAGCTTCGCAACAAACAAATAAAACTACAGCTTCTAAAAGTAAAAAGACAACTCCTTCAACTGAGAAAGAAGTAGATGTAGAATTAGTAGCTTATCAAGCCTCAATTAATGATATTACAAAAGTAATAGAACAAATCAATAATAATTTGAATTAGGAGTTAGTGATGAAATTTAAACATATACTTTTAACACTACTGTTTTTATCCATCAATGCTTATGCTATTGTTGGAGCGACTAAAGGTAGTGCAGATGTTGCACAAGGTAGTTTTACTTACGATGTGGAGGTCATAACTCCTAAAGGAGTTTCAGGTCTTCAACCCTCACTGAGACTAAACTACAACTCTTCAAACAGTGGCAACTCCATCTTTGGTGTTGGTTTTTCTATTTCAGGTCTTAGTAGCATTACTAAGTGTAATGAATCATTGTTTGATGAAAAGGCAGATAGTTCACGAAATTACAACTATTGCCTTGATGGACAAAAGCTACTTTTAGTAGATACTGCACAAGAGTATGGAAGTGAGAACAGTGAATATAAAACTGAGATAAACAACCATAGCAAGATAGTTAAAACTAAAACTTCTTGGAAGGTATGGTCTAAAGATGGACTCATACATGAGTATGGAAATACAGCAGACTCAAATGATGGAGAGGTTTTTTACAAGATAAGTAAAATCTCTGATAGATACGATAATGATATAGACTTTATCTACGCATCTGGTAATAATCACAGATATATAAAACAGATAAAGTACTCAAACAACACTATAGACTTTATATATGAAGATAGAGATGATAAAAAGAAACTCTCAACTAGAGGGGTTACGACAAATATAGATAAACGAGTAAAAAAAATCTCAATCAACACAGCAAATAAAGAAGTATCTTCTTATGAGCTGAACTATGAATACAGTAATAACTTTTCAAGAATAACAAATATAACTGAGTGTGCTAATGGTGAGTGTTTGGAGCCTGTTGTGTTTGGGTGGGAAGAAACTTTAAGTAAATTTGGTGAGATGGAGAATTGGGGGCAGAATTCTACTGATAATCTTTTTTATAGAACAACATATTCATTATCAGATGGTAGTGCGATGAGTAGCTTCATAGATTTAAATGGAGATGGATTACCTGATAAAGTTCATTATTATAATACTGCAACAAGTCAATATGGTTATTGGGTACAGATAAATACAGGTCATAGTTTTGGAGAGATGGAGAACTGGGGACAGAATGCGACAGACAATGCCCAGTATAGACCAACTTGGACTGGTACAAATGGTTCACACAGTAGTTTCTTAGATGTAAATGGAGATGGTTTACCAGATAGAGTACATCATTATAATTATTTTACAGGTAAATATGCATACTGGGTGCAATTAAATACTGGTCATAGTTTTGGTCCAATGGAAGATTGGGGAGGTTCTACGCATACTAGTCAATATAACCAAACATGGTCAGATGCTTCAGGTACATTAAGTAGCTTTTTAGATGTAAATGGAGATGGTTTACCAGATAGAGTACACCATCATAATTATTTTACAGGTAAATATGCATACTGGGTGCAATTAAATACTGGTCATAGTTTTGGTCCAATGGAAGATTGGGGAGGTTCTACGCATACTAGTCAATATAACCAAACATGGTCAGATGCTTCAGGTACATTAAGTAGCTTTTTAGATGTAAATGGAGATGGTTTACCAGATAGAGTACACCATCATAATTATTTTACAGGTAAATATGCATACTGGGTGCAATTAAATACTGGTCATAGTTTTGGTCCAATGGAAGATTGGGGAGGTTCTACGCATACTAGTCAATATAACCAAACATGGTCAGATGCTTCAGGTACATTAAGTAGCTTTTTAGATGTAAATGGAGATGGCTTACCAGATAGAGTACACCACAATAATTATACAATTGGTCAGCGTGGATATTGGGTACAGATAAATTCTGGAAGTAGTTTTGGTGAGATGCAGAATTGGGGACAGAATGCAACATATAATGAACAATATAGACTAACTTATTCAGATGCTTCAGGTACATTAAGTAGCTTTTTAGATGTAAATGGAGATGGTTTACCAGATAGAGTTCACCACTACAATTATACAACAAGTCAATATGGATACTGGGTACAAATAAATACAGGTAGTAGTTTTGGTGAGATGGAGAATTGGGGGCAAAATGCTAGTAATCCTTTGGAGTATAGACAAAACTGGATAGGTGGACTTATAACATATAGTACTTTTTTAGATGTAAATGGAGATGGATTACCAGATAGAGTTCACCACTACAATTATACAACAAGTCAATATGGATACTGGGTACAGATAAACCAAACCAAAAAAGCAAAAATCATTTCAGTAAACAACTCAAAAGACCAAGACTTGCAAATAGAATATTCAACTCTTAGAGATGCTGAGATTTATACAGCTTTAGAAGATGCAGAACTTCCAGAGCTTGATATTAAAGCATCTCCTATGAGTATAGTAAAATCTTTTAAAGTTGCAGATGCAGTTGGTGGGTTTAATACTACTACATTTAAGTATGAAGGATTTAAAGTTCATAGAGAGAGAGGTTCTCTTGGATTTTCAAAAATAGAAACTTTTAATGATATTTCAAATACTAAAACCATTACAGAGTATCATCAAACCTTCCCATTTGTTGGAATCTCAAAAAACAGTGAGTCATATCTAGGAGAAAGCACAAAACTCTCTAGTGAGAGTAGTAGTATTCAACAGCAAAGCTACTTCAGTAATCCAGCTATCTTAAACTTAGAGATAACAGGAAATACTCAGATAAAGAACGATATCAACGGAGCTTACCTACTCACACATGAGACTATAAACTCAAACTTTGATAAGTACGGCAATATCCTAAACATTAAAACTACAACAAAGAACGACGCTGAGAACTACTCAATCATTACTCAGAATGTCTACACAAACGATGAGTCAAAATGGATACTATCTCGTCTGACTAGTGCAAAAGTGACACATGTTCATGCTGATGGCTCAACTGTTGAGAAGACATCTGCTTTTATCTATGATGTAGAGAAAGGAACTCTTAGCTCAGAGGTTATAGAACCAGCCAGTGCGAAACAACTTGTAAAATCATATCAGTATGACACTTCAGGTAATAAAATACTAGAGACAGTAAGTGGTACAGATATAGAAGCTAGAAGTACAAAGTATCTTTATGATGCACAGGGTAAAAATATTATCAAGATTATCAACTCTTTGGGACATAGTGAAAATAGAGAGTACGATATAAATAACCAGCTTATAAAAATAACTGGTCCAAATAGTTTAAGTACAAGCTTTAGTTATGACGCTATGGGTAAAAAAGTTCAAGAGTTAAGAGCTGATGGCTCATCTACTATTTGGTCCAATGCTTGGGATAACTCAATAGCAAACAGTATGTTTAGAGTTACTAAAAAGAGTACAGGTTCACCTGAGTCTATTGCCTACTTTAACAAAGCTGGTAAAAAGATAAGAACTATAAAAGTAGGCTTTGATGGTTCAAAAATCTATGAAGATACTTTCTACGATGCTTTAGGCAGAGTAGTAAAATATACAACTCCTCACTATGAAATAGATGCTTCTGTATACATCTACAATACATATGATGCACTTGGAAGAGTTACATCTACTGACAGACCAGGAGCAACAGGAAACAGAATCCAAAACACAGTAGTTTATAGCGGTCTTGATGTTACAACTACAAAAGCTAATACTCAAGCAAAAACTACTAAAAATAATATCATAGGTAAAAAGCTAAAAGTCATAGAGGGTAATTCTTTTATAGACTATAAGTATGATGCTTTTGGAAAGTTAGTACAAACTACAGACTCTAAAGGTAATGTAATTACTCTTACTTATGATTTATTTGGAAATAAAATAGGTATGAATGATCCGGATATGGGTATCTGGTCTTATGAGTATAACGCTCTTGGTAAACTTATAAAACAGACAGATGCAAAAGGTCAATTCTCTACTATGACTTATGACCTGCTTGGTCGTATGGTAAAAAGAGTAGAAGCTGAGGGTGAGACAACTTGGACTTATGACAGAAGTGTAAAAGGTATAGGAAAACTCTCTTATGTCCAAAACGCTGACTATAGGAAGGAGTTTTACTACGATAACTTTGGAAGACTACAAAATATAAAAGAGTTTATAGATGCTAATGTATTTAATACTTCTTATGTTTACAATAGTGAAGGTAAATTAGAGAAGACTATCAGTCCTGATGGTTTTACTTCTATCAACGAATATAATAAGCAAGGTTACCTACAAGCTGTAAAATCTCCAAAAGTTACTAGTAATCTCTACTCATACGATGAGATAAAAAATGCTATAGAAGATAGCTTAAATGTCTCGATGCAGTTTGCAAGTGAAGCGGTAAACTACTCTAATCAAGCAGAGAAACAGAGTGCAAAAGGAAATCTCTTTTTAGCTTTGGCAAACGATATAACAGATGAGAGTCTAAAAACACAGCTAAAAGAGACAGCAGCTCTCTCCATACAAACAGCTCTGCTTTTAAAGACATCTTCAAATGATGCACAAGATGAGTCCATAAAAGCACTAAACAGAGTAAATTACTTTCTCAAAATGGCTAGTAAGTTTAAAGATGCTAACTTCTATGAGTTTGTAGCATCTAAGTTTAGAGCACAAACCCGTTTCTACATAGATATGGCACTTGTAAATCTAAACAACGCCATCACTTCCGTAGATGGAATACTTGTAAATGGCTCACTAGAAGCTGCTTATCTGCAACAAGAAAAAGATATGATTAACTCTCATATTGCTCAAACACGGTCTCTTTTAGTGGCAGCACAGGGTCTTTCTCAAAAGGTTGTAAACTATAAGACTAAACATATAGATGCCGTAAATAAAATAGAGACACTTTCAAGCACAACATACTTTGATATGTTAGATGATAAAAACTATAACTACTTCTACAAGGTCTTAAAGGCTGATGAGTTTGGTAGAGTTATAAGTGATATTATCGGAAATGGTCTTATTACGAAAAAAGAGTACAACAAAGCGAATGGACATCTAAACTATATCACTACAGGCTATAACGGTGATAATGATATAAGAGATATCTCATATACCTTTGATGATATGAATAATGTTCTCTCACGCGTAGATGCAAAACAAAATATTACTTCTTCGTTTACTTATGATGCTCTAAACAGAGTTAGCTCTGCAAATATAACAGGAGATAGTTTTTCAACAGAGATACTTTATGCGTATGACTCTATAGGAAATATGTTAAGTAAATCAGACCTAGGCTCTTATGCTTACCAAAAAGCTCATCAAGTTGTAGCTGCGGGTTCTAACACTTATGAGTACGATGCAAATGGTAATGCCGTTAGAAAAAATGACACGACCATAACATACAGTTCTTATAACAAACCTACACAAATAGAAGACTCAAACCACAAGACAAACTTCTTCTACGCTCCAAACAGAGCAAGATACAAGAAGACTTTAGATGGAGATACAACATACTACGCAGGAAAACTCTTTGAAAAAGAGATAATAAATGCAAAAGTAAGATACAAAAACTTCATATACGCAGGCGGTAATCTTGTAGCTATAAATGTAGAAGAAGATGATGGAGAATTGCTTGTACCAAGTGTAAGATACTTACATAAAGGTGCACTTAATTCTACAGACACAGTTACAAATGAGTCAGGTGAAGTTATACAAAGACTGGCTTACAAACCTTTTGGCGAGAGAATAGTAGGTGATTGGATAAATCAAGTAGATGATGCTAACGCCATCACAAAAAGAGGATTTACAGGACACGAACACATAAGCGAGTTCAACCTTATACACATGAATGGAAGAGTTTATGACCCAGTAATAGGAAAGTTTCTAAGTGCTGACCCATACATACAAGCACCATATGATACGCAGAGTTATAACAGATACTCTTATGTTAAGAACAATCCGCTTAAGTATGTTGATCCTAGTGGGTTTTTCTTTGGGTCTATTGCTAAATTTTTTAAGAAGGTTGTTAACTTTGTTAAGAAAAATTGGAGGGTAATAGTTGCTGTTATTGTTGCAATAGTAATTACTGTGGTTACTTTAGGCACAGCTGCTCCAGCGGTAGCTGCTCTTTGGGCTGGCTGGTTTGGTACAGGGATTGGTGCTTCAATGGCTGCAGGGGCAGTAGCAGGTTTTGCCTCCGGGGCAATAATTACAGGAACATGGAAAGGTGCCTTGACCGGTGCCTTGACTGGTGCAATAGGTGGTGCTGTTGGTGGATACTATGCTGGTCTAAGTAAAGCTGGAGAAATGTCTAATATGGCTCAATTGGGAAGGGTTGTAGCTAAAGGTGCTGTCGGAGGAATAAACTCTAAGATAAATGGTGGTAAATTTGCTGATGGATTTAAGATGGGTATTGCCACTGCAAGTGCTAGATATCTTTATAATAGTTCGGTAGGTAAAGATACTACATTCAGAAAAGATGGCCCTAATCAGATGGGATTAAGTGGAGACACTAAGTCAGAATATAAACTTGTTGAGTTTGCTAATGAGCACATTGCTTCTGATAAATCAGAATTTATGAAAATGTTAAGTTGGCTTCCAGGAGTGAATTCTTTCGCAAAATTACATGATTCTTTCTTTATTACTAATGGAGGTTCTATGCCATTTAATATGTTAACAAACATTCCATCAATGGTACCAGCATTAGCAATAAATTATGCAGCACTATATGACAAACATAGTGTAGTTCTTGAAATGGATAGACATAAAAATGAAAGGAATATTTATCGTAGATTATTTTAGAGATAAAGATATATTTCAATGGTTGAAAATCCACTTTTAAGTTCTCACTCTTTAGGAGTGAGGACATATCAGTATGCTACTCTTACAACAGGAGAGTCTATTAAGTATA